>NZ_JBFRCC010000002.1:0-1395877 GCF_040965455.1 Trinickia sp. EG282A
ACTTATCGGCTGTGAATTGTTAAAGATCGTTCGCTCAACCGCCTCGGCGCCGCTACCACCACTACCCTTCGGCACCGCCGTCTTGCGTTGCTGCATCAGCAGCAGAGAAGCGAGATTATGCAGCGTCTTTCGTAGATCGTCAACGGGTTTTTGATGCTACTGCTTAAAAACCAAAAACCTGTTCGACTCGCGACAACTGCTTCCCGCCTCTCGAAGGAGCGGAATAGTAGACCACCGAACGCACTGTGACAAGGTCGTGACGAGCTTTTTTTCAGGGCGGCCTCCTCACGGCAGCAAAGCTCCGTAGCAAATCCGCTTCAGTGCCGCTTCAGTGCCGGTGAGTGGCGCTCGTCAACGCGGCCAGGTCGATCGCCGCCCCCATCGCTTCATAGCCCGCGTCGTTGGGATGAATGCCGTCGCCACTGTCGTAGTCGCGGCGCAAGCGGTCCGCGTTGGCCGGGTTGCGCAGCGCGGCATCGAAGTCGATTACGCCGTCGAAGGCGCCGCTCGTCCGAATCCATGTGTTCACGGCTAGGCGGATCGCTTCGCGCGCGGGCGGCGCGCCCGCCGGCGTCAACGTCGCCCCGAAGACGCGCACTCCCCGCCGATGCGCCACATCGATCAGCCGACGGTAGCCTTCGATGAGGTCTTGCGCCGTCACCACGGTATGCGGCGCGTCGCAGTCGAGCCCCGAGCGCCGGGGCATCGTCGCGAAATTGATATCGTTGATGCCGATCAGCACGATGACGGCCTTGACGCCAGCCGGTCCGAGCGCGTCGTGCGCGAAGCGTCGTTCGAGCGCTTCCCCGTAACAGGCGGAATCGCTGAGCAAGCGGTTGCCGCTGATACCGAGATCGAGGACTGCCGTCGAGGCGCCGCCCGCTCCGGCGAGCCTTCGCGTCAAGGCGTCAGGCCACCGGCGATTCTGGTTGAGGCTGGAGCGCAATCCGTCCGTGATCGAGTCGCCGATCGCGGCAATCGCCGCCGACGACGCGCGCGGCACACTGATGGCCGTTACCCAGGCGTGCTCGGTGAAGCGTGTCGTATAAGCCGATCCTTCGGTATCCGCCGCATGGTCGCCAGCGGAGGAAACATAGTTGATCTGGTTGGCGACGCGATGCCATGCCGTCATCGTCTGACCATGACGGGCGTGCACACTGATCGCATACGCCTCGCCCGCGTGCAGCTCCATCTCGGCCGCATCGCTGTCCACTTCATCCCCGGGCTCGAGCACGATCGACGTGCGTCCAGCAAACGTCAATTGCACGGCGGTGGCCGGCCGAACCGCCGCGCCGCCGGCCGATTGCGCCATCACGACGTCGTCGATGGCGAGTGGCGCGCGCCCGTATGCATTGCTGATCGTGATGCGGACGCGCCGGCCCGAGAGCGTCGGGTACACGATCTCGCGCACGGTGCGGTCCGAGACGTCCGGCGCTCGGTAAAGCGGAGGCGGATCGCGCAGTTCAGGGATCGCCTGCAGGGCGGTCGCCCAGGACGTCACCCACTGTTCAGCAGCCGTGGTCGGCGCGCCGGCGGCAGCCGAAGCGCATGGCATCGCCAAGGCGCCCAGAAGGATTCCGATGAGCCCAGCCCAGAGTCGAAGACGATTGCCCATGTAAGTCGGCGCAATGGAAAAACGCCGATTTTGCCCTATCCGCCGGGTCGCACGGTCGCAAGACGATCTACCCCTTTTTATTTACCCTACGGCAGGCGCCTTCCCCGTGAGTGGCCCCGGCGCCCTCCTCGCGCATCGCGATCAAGCCCTAATTATGAGCTACAGTAGCCGCCGCGCACATGCAGCGTTTACGGAATTCGGCTCGTGTCGCGAGTGCCGCGAAAAGCCCGCCGTTACTGGGTCGTCGTTAACCAGGGGTAAATCATTTCCCCAGGCTGCCGATAAGCAAGTCTCGTCATGGGATCAGAATCGTGAAACTGCTCGCCAGCCTCCTCGCAGTCGCCGTCCTGGCCGGATGCGCCCAGTTGCAGACGGACGCCAACCGCCACGGCCAACCACCGGCACAACCGGCGTCGACGAGCATCGTCGACTTCGTCATTCCGCCCGACGCGCTCGGCGCGCGCGACCCGCAGTTGACCGACGTGCTCGGCAAGGTGGGAACGCTCGCCGCGAAACAGCCGCAATCGACCACGGTCGTCATTGCCGCGCTGGCGCAGGACTTTCCCTATCTCAATCAGGCTGTGCAGCGCGGGATCCCGGCACGGCACGGCAACATCGTCAATATCGAGAACGTGACGACGGGCAGTTGCCAGCCGTACAGCGTGCAGGTCAAGCCGACCGAATGACCGGAGAAAGCCATGCTTCGACTCGCCACCGCCGTTACCCTCTTCGCCGCTTCGCAGTGGCTCCTCGCCGCGCCGCCGGCCGACGCGCAGGCTGCCGCGGCCGGCTCCACGACAGCGCTCGCGAGCAAGCCCGTGAGCGCCCAGCCGGACCAGGTCCTGCCGCCACTGCCACCGCTCACGTCGCTGCCGCCGTCTTCGGCACAGGAGGTGACGGATTCCTCCAGCGCGTCGCCGCCGCGCACGACGCGTCATTCGAAAAAAATGGCCCGCGTGACCCCGCGGCCCGGTAAAGCGGCCGAGACCACGGTCCGCGTCGTCGTCAGCCCCGACTCACATGCCTATCTCGCGTCGGTGTCGGACAAGCTCGACGCCGTGTTGCAAGGCGGCGCGTCGAGCGTGCATGTGACGCTCGACGCCGCTTCGGTCGCAATGGCGCGCTGAGCCGCATTCTCCCATCCAATCGATAGCGGTGGCCCCCATGAAAAGAACCCAGCCCGCGCGGTTACGCTCGCGACTTGCGCTCATCGCGCAGACTCCTCGCGCTCTCGTTGCGGCGATTTTCGCTGCCGCTTGCGCAATCGTTTGCGTACCCGCTTACGCGGACAACATCGACTGTTTTGCGCAAGCTGGGGCCTATCAGGGCGTCAACCCGATGATCCTGCGCGCGATCGCGTGGTTCGAATCGAAGGGCGATCCCAACGCCGTCCACCGCAACGCGGACGGAAGCATCGACGTGGGCCAGGCCCAGATCAACTCGGTTCATTTCAATGAGCTGCGCCGCAACGGTATCCCGCCGGGCGCGCTCAAGGACGGCTGCATCAACACCTACGTTGCCGCCTGGATGATCAAGCAGAAAATGGTTCGCTACGGCAACACCTGGCGCGCAATTGGCGCCTTCCATTCAGAGACCCCCAAGCTGCGCGACGAATATGCGCGCAGCATCCACGCCGTGCTCGTCTCCTGGGGCGTTTCGCAGTAAGCGGGCCGGCCCTGGCGCGCCCGACAACCAAACACTGCCGGGCGGATTGTCCTGTTAAAGCGGACACTGTTTCGAGCCATCGGCGGCTTCCGCGTGAACGGACCCAGCCCTAGACTCGGCTCCACGATTACCGCACCGTCGTGCGGGTCGCAAATTCACCGGAGCCCGTCATGAACAGGAAGAGTCTATTCGCGCTGGCCGCGGCACTCACTGCGTCCGTCGCGTTTGCGGCAAACGAAAGCATCCCCGCGCGTGGCAACGCTGCGCGTTATCCGACCTCCTATCGAACGATCAAAGTCGACGGCCTGGACATCTTCTACCGCGAAGCGGGCCCGAGCGACGCCCCGACGATCTTGCTGCTGCACGGCTTTCCCTCCTCGTCACGCATGTTCGAGCCGCTCTTCGCGAGACTGTCCGACCGATTCCATCTCGTTGCGCTCGACTACCCGGGCTTCGGTCATAGCGACGCGCCCTCACCGAAGGACTTCGCCTATACGTTCGATCACATCGCGTCCGTGACCGACGACTTCGTCGAAACGCTCGGCCTGCGGCGCTACGTGCTCTATGTGCAGGACTACGGCGGCCCCGTCGGCTTCCGGCTTGCGATGGCGCATCCGGAACGCGTTGCCGGATTGGTGGTGCAAAACGCCGTCGCGCATGAGGATGGGCTCGGGCCGCTCTGGGAAAAGCGCCGCGCCTTCTGGGCCGATCGCGAGGCGAACGAGGCGGCGTTGCAGCGCAATTTCCTTTCTCTCGAAGCGACGAAGCAACGTCATGTGGGATCGACGCCGAATCCCGAGCGGTATGACCCGGATCTGTGGACCGACGAATACGCGTTCCTCAGTCAGCCCGGTCAGAAAGAGATCCAGACGGATCTTTTCTACGACTACCGGACCAACGTGGCGTCCTACCCGGATTGGCAAGCCTGGCTCAGGAAGACGCAACCGGCGACGCTCGTCGTTTGGGGACGCTATGACCCGTCGTTCCAGGTGGCGGAGGCGGCCGCCTATCGTCGCGATCTTCCCAAAGCCGACATACATGTGATCGATGCCGGCCACTTTGCGCTCGACGAGCAGCCGGACGAGGTTGCCGCGCTTATCCGCGACTTCATGCGGCGCTTGCCGCAGGGTTAGGAGTTCGCCCAGCGATTGGCCCGGATCATAGCCAAAATTCATCAACCGACCGGTCGGTTGATTTATAATCTCGTCACGCCCGACTAACGACGAGACTGTCCTATGTACACGCAATCGCTCGACATTCCCGGCAACGTCGCGCCGGCCGAGGCCGGAACCGATTCGGCCGACGAGGCGCGCTTCGATGCGGTGATCGGCGCGGACGGCAAGATCGAACCGCAGGACTGGATGCCCGATGCCTATCGGAAGACACTCGTGCGGCAGATCTCGCAGCACGCACATTCGGAAATCGTCGGCATGTTGCCGGAGGGGAACTGGATCACGCGGGCGCCGAGCCTGAAGCGTAAGGCGATCCTGCTCGCGAAGGTGCAGGACGAAGGCGGCCACGGTCTATACCTTTATAGCGCTGCGGAAACGCTCAACGTCTCGCGCGACGCGCTCGTCGATGCCTTGCACAGCGGCCGCGCCAAGTATTCGAGCATCTTCAACTACCCGACTCCGACCTGGGCCGACGTCGGCGTAATCGGATGGCTCGTCGACGGGGCCGCGATCATGAACCAGATTCCGCTTTGCCGCTGCACCTACGGGCCGTACGCGCGCGCGATGATCCGTATCTGCAAGGAGGAATCGTTTCATCAGCGCCAGGGGTTCGACGCGCTGCTCGCGATGATGAAAGGCACGCCGGCGCAACGCGAGATGGTGCAGCAAGCCGTGAACCGGTGGTGGTGGCCGGTCCTCATGATGTTTGGCCCGAGCGACAAGGATTCCGTCCACAGCAACCAGTCGGCGAAGTGGGGCATCAAGCGCATCTCGAACGACGATCTGCGGCAAAAATTCGTCGATGCGACGGTCGAGCAGGCGAAGGTGCTCGGCGTCACGTTGCCCGATGCCGACCTCAAATGGAACGAGGCACGCGGCCACTACGACTACGGCGTGATCGATTGGGACGAATTCTGGCGCGTCGTCAATGGCGACGGCCCCTGCAACAAGGAGCGGCTCGCCACGCGCGTCAAAGCACATGAAGACGGCGCATGGGTCCGCGAAGCCGCCCTCGCCTATAGCGAAAAGCAGCGTCGGCGCGCGGAGCAACAGGCGGCTTAACGCCGGCCCGGCGGCGAGCGGCAGTTGCACTCGCGCTCCCTATTCGTTCGCTGGTAGTTGATGTATTCGAGGAGATGTCGATGAACAAAGAATGGCCGATCTGGGAAGTGTTCGTGCGCAGCAAGCAAGGCCTCGACCACAAGCATTGCGGAAGCCTTCACGCGGCCGATGCATCGATGGCGCTGCGCATGGCGCGCGACGTCTACACGCGGCGGCAGGAAGGCGTGAGCATCTGGGTCGTGCCGGCAGCGGCGATCACGGCCTCCGATCCGCACGATAAGGCGGACTTTTTTGAGCCGGCCGGCGACAAGATCTACCGGCACCCGACGTTCTTTACGCTGCCCGATGAAGTCAATCACATGTGAGCGAGCCAAGATGACGACGTCCGAACACCTCGCTTACGTGCTGCGCCTGGCCGACAACGCGCTGATTCTCGGCCAGCGCAACGCCGAATGGTGCGGGCACGGCCCGGTACTGGAAGAAGACATTGCGCTCGCCAATATGAGCCTCGATCTCATCGGCCAGGCGCGGCTGCTCTACTCCCATGCGGCCACACTCGAAGCCTTGGCGACCGGCGCGAACAAGACCGAAGACGACTACGCATACTTCCGGTCCGAGCGCGAGTTCGCCAATTACACGCTCGTCGAACTGCCGCACGTCGGGCCGCTCAGCGGCACGGCGCGAGCCGATCGCGATTACGCGGTGACGATCGTACGCAATTTTCTCTACGCGGCGCTGATGGTCCAGCTCTGGCCCGCGCTCGAAGCTTCGAATGACGCGCAACTGGCGGCGATCGCGTCGAAGTCGGTCAAGGAGACGCGCTATCACCTGCATCACGCGCGCGACTGGCTCGTGCGCTTCGGCGACGGCACCGATGAATCGCACCGGCGCGCCCAGGCGGCGCTCGACTATCTGATGCCCTATACGCGCGAGTTTTTTGCCCTCGACGCGCTGGAAGACGCGGTTGCCGCCTCGGGCATCGGCGTGCGCGCGGCCGACTTCGAGGCAGCGTGGAAGGCGGAAGTCGAAGGCGCGCTCAGCGAAGCGACGCTCGCGCTGCCCGAGCCGGTGCAACACGTGACGACGGGCAAGCTCGGCGAGCATTCAGAACACATGGGCTATCTGCTTGCCGAGATGCAAAGCGTCGCGCGGCAGCATCCCGGCGCTACCTGGTGATAGGGACGCCGGCCCCGCCGAGTGCGCAAGCCGGCAAAAACCCGCGACGACATTCGCCCATATGTTCAGGACAACGAATCAATCGACCATGACGCACACAGCTTCCACCACCGCCGCCGCGAAACCGGCGCGAGTGGCCGACCCAGCGCTCATGCGAGCGTGGTCGGTACTCGAGTCCGTACCGGACCCCGAGATTCCCGTGGTGTCCATTCGCGAGCTCGGTATCTTGCGCGACGTGCGGAAATCCGTCGATGGCGTTCTCGAGGTCGTCATCACGCCGACGTACTCAGGATGCCCGGCAATGGCGCAAATCGCGGAAGACATCGCCCATGCGCTCGATGACGCGGACATCGGCCCTTATCGCATCGAGACCGTGCTGGCACCGGCCTGGACGACCGACTGGATCAGCGAGGCCGCACGCGAAAAGCTGCGCGCGTATGGCATCGCGCCGCCTTCGGGCCGATGCGGCGTGAACGACGCGGCGTCCCAGCCAAGCGTCGCCGTCGAGCACACCATCCGGTTCGCGCCGCGCGCGAGCAACTCGAGCGCTTCAAATGGCTCGGGCGCGACACCTGCCTGCCCACGATGCGGCTCAGTGCACACGCAGCGTCTCGCGCAATTCGGCTCGACGGCATGCAAAGCGCTCTACCGCTGTCTCGACTGCCGCGAGCCTTTCGACTATTTCAAACCCTACTGACATCCGGCCATGGCGACTCCGCAATTCCATGCACTGCGTATCCGCGACGTGCGCCCCGAGACGGCCGACTCCGTCACCGTCTCGTTCGAAGTGCCAACCGATCTGCGCGAGCAATATCGGTTCACGCAAGGCCAGTTCGTGACGCTGAAAGCGCATGTCGACGGCGTGGAAACGCGCCGCTCCTATTCGATCTGCGTCGGCGTCACCGACTACGATCGCGACGGCGAATTGCGCATCGGCATCAAGCGTGTGCGCGGCGGACGCTTCTCGAACTTCGCGTTCGACACATTGAAGCCGGGCCATACGATCGACGTCATGACGCCCGACGGCCGCTTCTTCACTCATCTGAACGCCGAGCACGGCAAGCAATACGTCGCGTTCGCGGGCGGCTCGGGCATCACGCCGGTACTCGCGATCGTCAAGACCACGCTCGAGCTCGAGCCGCGCAGCACGTTCGTGCTCGTCTACGGCAATCGCGACGTCGATTCGATCATGTTCGCGGAAGAGCTGGAGGATCTGAAGAACCGGTACATGAGCCGCTTCATGCTCTACCACGTGCTCTCCGACGATGTTCAGGAGGCCGAACTGTTCAACGGAATGCTCGATCAGGCGAAATGCGCCGCCTTTCTCGAAACGCTCGTGCCGGCGGGCGAGATCGATGAGGCGTTTATTTGCGGCCCGGCGCCGATGATGGACGCGGCGGAAGCCGCGCTGAAGGCGGCGGGCGTCGACGAGACAAGGATTCACGTCGAGCGCTTCGGCACGCCGCTGCCCCAGGCCGGAGCCCCCGTCATCGACATCACGGAGACGACGCCTGCCGCCGAGCTCGAGATCGTCCTCGACGGCAAGCGGCGCAAGCTGCGCCTTCCTTATGAGGGCGCAAGTCTGCTCGACGTCGGGCTGCATGCGGGGCTCGCGCTGCCCTATGCGTGCAAGGGCGGCGTCTGCTGTACCTGCCGCGCCAAGGTGCTCGAAGGCGAGGTGCGGATGGAGAAGAACTACACGCTCGAAGAGCATGAAATCCGTGACGGCTTCGTCCTGACCTGCCAGTGCCATCCGGTCAGCGAGCGCGTCGTCGTCAGCTACGACGAGCGCTGAAGCGCGAATCGCCGCCGCAGCGAGCCGCCGTTCGCCCGGCGGCTTTCGCGTAGACTAGCGCCGCACGCGCCACGCATTGGGGCGAGGCGTTCGATCCGGCCGCGCAGGCGCGATCCGATCGCGTCGCCTCACGTCGCTGGCAACGCTACGCCGCCAACCAACAACCACAGCGTCATGGCCCGCACCCGAGCACCCGATCACGAATCGCAACGCGACCAGATCCTCGAACTCGCCGCAGAGAAGTTCGCTCAGACCAGCTACCCCAGCACGTCGATGGCCGATCTCGCCGCGGCGAGCGGCACCTCGAAGGCCCGCCTTTACCACTATTACGACAGCAAGGAGGCGATTCTCTTCGACCTGCTCGACCGCCACACGAAGCGGCTCATGCTGATCATCGCCGAAGTCGAAGGGTCGAGCCAGCGGCGCGGGCTGTCCGAACGCGAGACCTTCGCCGAGCTCGTCCGCGCCTTCCTCGCCGAGTATGAAACGTCGCATAGCCGGCATGTCGCGCTGCTGAACGACGTCAAGTATCTCGTCGAGGCACAGCGGGAAATCATCCTCGACCGCCAGCGCGACATCGTCGCGGCCTTCGCGCGCCAGCTCTCGCGCGCCTATCCGGACCGCGTCTCGAAAGACAATCAGACGCCCGTCACGATGATGGTCTTCGGCATGATCAACTGGACCTTCACTTGGCTCAAGCCCGGCGGCCGCCTGCGCTATGAGGATTTCGCGAAGCAGGTCGTCGATGTGCTCGAGCGGGGGCTCGCGAGCGGTTGATCACTTCCATCGGCGAAGACATTGCAATGCAGCATGCCGCGCGCATTCGACGCAGTGATAAGCACATAGTTGACGCAAAAACAACAGCATGAACTTTTCGATAAAAATCAAGTAATTACATAAAACGAGCAAGCAATCGAGCGCGACCCGACCGCATCAGTACGGGTTTTCCCTAGGCTCAAACAGGCGTTTCAAGTAGAATTCGTACTGCGTCGCAGCACAGGACGCGGCACGAAAAGGAGAACCGCCATGAGCCAGCACCGAACCCGGGCCACCGCTTCGAACGCGATGAGCGATCGGCGCCCGCACGCGAACGGTCGCGAGCCGGCCCTGATCCGTGAACTGACAGCAAAAGACCGCGAGCGCCTGCTCGCCCACTTCCTCTCGCTCCACGTGGACGACCGCCTGCTGCGTTTCGGCCAGGCAGTGCCCGATCACGTGATCGAGAACTACGTACGCACCATCGATTTCTCGCGCGACGCGGTGTTCGGCGTGTTCGACGAGAACCTCGCGCTCGTCGGTGTTGGCCATCTCGCTTACCTCCCGGCCGATGGGGACAAGCGTACGGCCGAGCTCGGCATTTCCGTGCTCGAGGATTCGCGCGGCAAGGGCATCGGCACCCAGCTTTTCGAGCGGGCGACGATCCGCTGCCGCAACACGCACGTTTCGACGCTCTACATGTACTGCCTGTCGCGCAACACGACGATGATGCATATCGCGAAGAAGGCCGGCATGCGGATCGAGCACGCCTATGGCAGCGCGGATGCCTATCTGACGCTGCCGCCGGCCGATCAGGCCAGCATCATCGCTGAAATGCTGCAGGAGCAAGCGGCAGTGTTCGACTACGCCATCAAGCGTCAGGTGCAACGCACGACGCGCATCATCGAGGCGATGATGCCGTCCGAATCGGAATCGGACGTAACCGCGTAACAGCGCCCCACGCGACGACGGCCTAGTGCCAATCATCGAATCGGCAGCGCCGTCGTCTCCTTGAAGCTTTCGAGCGCGAAGCTCGATTTCACGTCGACCACCGACGGATGGTGCAGCAGTTGATCCTGCACGAAGCGCGAGAAGTGCGCCATGTCCGTCACGAAAACCCGCAGCAGGTAATCCATTTCGCCCGTCATCGCATGGCAGGCGACCACCTCCGGCCATGCCTGGACGGCGGCCCGAAACAAATCGGCATGCGTCGTTCCCGCATGGCCCGTCGCGCCGCCGCGCTTCTCGAGTCGCACGTTGACGAAAGCGAGCAGGCCGAGACCGAGCTTTTGCGGGTCGAGCAACGCAACGTAGCCGCGGATCACGCCGCTTTCCTCGAGCCGCCTTATCCGGCGCAGGCATGGGCTCGGCGACAGGTTCACGCGCTCCGCGATCTCCTGGTTCGACAAGCGCCCGTTTTCCTGAAGGATCGCGAGGATACGCCGGTCGACGGCGTCCAATTCGATCTCGGCCATTTTTCTCATCCGATCGCGTGAGCGCTGGCAGTAAATTGCGCCATCGTAGGAGCCGGCACCCGATCTCGCAAGATTTTTTCGGTATTGGCGCCATACACTTGCTCCTATCGATGCAGCATGGCGAATGGCGCGAATCGCCCCGTGGCAGAACAGAATCTGAAGGAGACAGGGCATGAAGGTCGAAACCTGGGAGAACCCCGTCGGCACGGACGGGTTCGAATTCATCGAATACACGGCGCCCGATCCGAAGGCGCTCGGCAAGCTCTTCGAAAGAATGGGCTTCACCGCTATCGCCAAACATCGTCATAAGGACGTGACGCTCTATCGGCAAGGCGGCATCAATTTCATCGTCAATGCCGAACCGGACTCGTTCGCGCAACGCTTCGCGCGTCTGCATGGTCCATCGATCTGTGCCATCGCCTTTCGTGTGCAGGACGCGGCCAAAGCCTACCGTCATGCGCTCGAGCTCGGCGCCTGGGGGTTCGACAACAAGACGGGGCCGATGGAGCTGAACATCCCGGCCATCAAGGGCGTCGGCGATTCGCTGATCTATTTCGTCGATCGCTGGCGCGGCAAGAACGGCGCGGCGCCCGGCACCGTCGGCGACATCGACATCTACGACGTGGACTTCGAGCCGATCGAAGGAGCGGACACCGCGCCCGTCGGACACGGCCTCACCTATATCGATCATCTGACGCACAACGTGCACCGCGGTTCGATGCGCGAATGGGCCTCGTTCTACGAGCGGCTCTTCAACTTCCGTGAGATCCGCTACTTCGACATCGAGGGCAAGGTGACGGGCGTGAAGTCAAAGGCCATGACGTCGCCGTGCGGCAAGATCCGCATCCCGATCAACGAAGAAGGCTCGGACAACGCGGGCCAGATCCAGGAATACCTCGACGCTTATCACGGGGAAGGGATTCAGCATATCGCGCTCGGCACGAACGACATTTACCGAACCGTCGACGGTCTTCGCGCAACGGACATCAAACTGCTCGATACGGTCGATACCTACTACGAGCTCGTCGATCGACGCATACCAGGACACGCGGAACCGCTCGCCGAACTGAAGAAGCGCAAGATTCTCATCGATGGCGCGAAGGACGATTTGCTGCTGCAGATCTTCACCGAGAACCAGATCGGGCCGATCTTCTTCGAGATCATCCAGCGCAAGGGCAATCAAGGCTTCGGGGAAGGCAACTTCAAGGCGCTGTTCGAATCGATCGAGCTCGATCAGATTCGCCGCGGGGTGGTTCAAGACAAGGCTTGATTTGCGTTTGATGTTCGCGCGATCGCTTTGACGCGCCGCGCATTCGAAGCGCGGCGCGAACGATCCATTACCTGATCACGGCTTGGCTGCCTCGAGCTCGCCGCCGACACCGGCCGACGCCATGCGCGCCGTGTGCGACACCGCTGCGGCCAGCCTGGACGGCGTCGCGGCGCTCGTCACGCGAACGGGCATGTTCATCGCGAAAAATGCGGCGGAAATCATCAGGAAGGTTCGGGTATGTCGTGTATCCATCTGTACTCCTATATCTGTCGCATCGCTTACCGCCGCGATGCGTGATTCACGGCACTCGCGCGAAAGCCGGCAGCCGGCGCGCGAGAACGGAATTAGACCATCGCCCCCCCGTCGGTTCCACCAGGTCAACAACACGTTACCCTCCGTTACAGATCGATACGAGCGTGCCCGCGGCCGGCGATCGGCCTGCGGCGAGCCCGGCCGGCAAGGCGAAGAGCGCAACACGCCGGCCCGGCCGAGCGGCTGCGAGCGGCTGCGAGCGGCTGCGAGCGGCGAATTTTGTAAAAGTGCGGCGGGTTTTTACCAGTGCTACGATCTGGAAAAAACCGTCACTATGGCGGGTCCGCGAAGGCATCCACAAGATGCCGACGCTCGCGATGTTTTGGTGATCCCAAACCGGGTTGGAGGAGTTCCATAAAATGAATGCCCCGCTAGACGCAGGCCAGAGAGCCTCGCTGGAAGCCGCTTTGGCTTCCGTCACGCTCGACGACAAATACACGCTCGAACACGGCCGCGCCTATATGAGCGGCATCCAGGCACTCGTCAGGCTGCCGATGCTGCAGCAGGCGCGCGACCGAGCCGCCGGCCTCAATACCGCCGGATTCGTTTCCGGTTATCGCGGCTCTCCGTTGGGCGGACTCGATCTCGCGCTCTGGAAGGCCAAAAAGCACCTCGCGAGCCATCAAGTCGTATTTCAGCCCGGCATCAACGAAGATCTCGCCGCGACGGCCGTATGGGGCACCCAGCAGGTGAACCTCTACCCCGGTGCCAAGTACGACGGCGTCTTCTCGATGTGGTACGGCAAGGGGCCCGGCGTCGACCGCTCGGGCGACGTGTTCAAGCACGGCAATTCGGCCGGCTCGGCCAGGCACGGCGGCGTGCTGGTGCTCGCCGGCGACGACCACGCCTGCAAATCCTCGACGCTCGCCCATCAATCCGAGCACATCTTCAAGGCCTGCGGGCTGCCCGTGCTGTTCCCCTCGAACGTGCAGGAATACCTCGACTTCGGCCTGCACGGCTGGGCGATGAGCCGCTATTCGGGTCTCTGGGTCGCGATGAAATGCGTGACCGACGTCGTGGAATCGTCCGCGTCGGTCGACATCGACCCCCATCGCGCGCAAATCGTCATTCCCGCCGACTTCGAAATGCCCGAGGGTGGGCTCAACATTCGCTGGCCCGACCCGCCGCTCGTTCAGGAAGCGCGGCTGCTCGACTACAAGTGGTACGCTGGGCTCGCCTATGTGCGCGCGAACAAGCTCGACCGGATCGAGATCGATTCGCCCGTCGCGCGCTTCGGCATCATCACGGGCGGCAAGGCTTATCTCGACGTGCGGCAGGCCCTCGTCGACCTCGGCCTCGACGATGAAACCTGCTCGCGCATCGGCATTAGGCTCTATAAGGTCGGCTGCGTCTGGCCGCTCGAGGCCCAGGGCGCGCAGGCGTTCGCGCGCGGCCTGCAGGAGATTCTCGTCGTCGAGGAAAAGCGCCAGATCCTCGAATATGCCATCAAGGAGGAGCTCTACAACTGGCCCGACGGGCAACGGCCGCGCGTCTTCGGCAAGTTCGACGAGAAGGATGGCGCGGGCGGCGAATGGTCGGTGCCGATGGGCAACTGGCTGCTGCCCGCGCATTACGAGCTGTCCCCGGCGCTGATCGCGAAGGCGATCGCGACACGGCTCGAGAAGTTCGAGCTGCCCTCGGACGTGCGTGCGCGCATCGAAGCGCGAATCGCCGTCATCCAGGCGAAGGAAAAGGCGCTCGCGAAGCCGCGCGTGACGGCCGAACGCAAGCCGTGGTTCTGCTCGGGCTGCCCGCACAACACATCGACGAACGTGCCCGAAGGGTCGCGCGCGATGGCGGGCATCGGCTGTCACTACATGTCGCTCTGGATGGACCGCGAGACGAGCACGTTCAGTCAGATGGGCGGCGAAGGCGTGCCCTGGACGGGTCAGGCGCCGTTCACGAGCGAGAAGCACATCTTCGCGAATCTCGGCGACGGCACCTACTTCCATTCGGGGTTGCTCGCGATTCGCGCCGCCATCGCGGCGAAGGTCAACATCACCTACAAGATTCTCTATAACGACGCGGTCGCGATGACGGGCGGGCAGCCCGTCGACGGTGTGCTGACCGTGCCGCAGATCACGCATCAGCTCGCGGCCGAAGGCGCCGCCAAAATCGTCGTCGTCACGGACGAGCCCCAGAAGTACCACGGCACGACGCTGCTCGCGGCAGGCGTGACCGTCCATCACCGCGACGAGCTCGATGCGGTCCAGCGAGAACTGCGCGAGGTGCCGGGCACGACAATCCTCATCTACGACCAGACTTGCGCAACCGAGAAGCGCCGCCGTCGCAAGAAGGGCGAGTTTCCCGACCCGGCCCGCCGCGTCGTCATCAACGAAGCCGTCTGCGAGGGGTGCGGCGATTGCTCGGTGCAATCGAATTGCCTGTCCGTCGAACCGCTCGAGACGGAGTACGGCACGAAGCGGCAGATCAACCAGTCGAGCTGCAACAAGGATTTCTCTTGCCTCAAAGGCTTTTGCCCGAGCTTCGTCACCGTCGAAGGCGGCCAGCTCCGCAAGCCGAAGGCGGCGGGCGCGGCAGCGGCAGCCGATCTTCCGCCTGTCGCGGAGCCGACGCTGCCCGAGATCGGCCGGCCCTACGGCGTGCTCGTGACGGGCGTGGGCGGCACGGGCGTCGTCACGATCGGCGCGCTGCTCGGCATGGCGGCCCACCTCGAGGGCAAGGGCGTGACGGTGCTCGATGTGACGGGCCTTGCGCAAAAGGGCGGCGCCGTCATGAGCCATGTGCAGATCGCGAAAGCGCCCGCCGACATCCATGCGACGCGCATCGCGATGGGCGAAGCGGAGCTCGTGATCGGCTGCGACGCGATCGTCACCGCAAGCGACGAGTGCACGTCGCGGATGAAGCACGGCCATACGCGCGTGGTCGTCAACAGCGCGAAGACGCCGACGGCCGAATTCATCCGGAACCCCGACTGGTCGTTCCCGGGCTCGAGCACTGAAAACGATGTGCGCGCGGCAGCCGGCGATCAGGTCGACCTCGTCGATGCCAATCGTTTCGCCGTCGCACTGCTCGGCGACGCGATCTATACGAACCCGTTCGTGCTCGGCTACGCGTGGCAGCGCGGATGGCTGCCGCTCACGCATCGCTCGCTCGTCCGGGCGATCGAGCTCAACGGCGTGCAAGTCGAAAAGAATATCGCCGCGTTCGAATGGGGTCGCCGCGCCGCCTACGATCTCGCGAGCGTGCAGCGGGCCGCGACGCCCGAGCAGGCACGCGGGGACGCCCCGGGGGCGACGGTCATCGCACTGCATACGAAAAAGGCCGTCGATGCGCTGATCGAGAAGCGCGTCGCTTACCTCACGGCCTATCAGAACGAGGCCTATGCGAAGCGGTACCGCGCGCTCGTCGACGACGTGCGCAAGGCCGAGCGCGCGCTCGACGGCGACGCGGCGCAAGAGCCGCTGACCGAAGCCGTTGCGCGCAATCTGCACAAGCTTATGGCCTTCAAGGACGAATACGAGGTGGCCCGCTTGCAAACGGACCGGGCCTTCCTTGCCCGGCTGCAAAGCCAGTTCGAGGGCGACTGGAAGCTCAACTTCCATCTCGCGCCGCCGCTCTTCGCCAAGAAGGATGCGAACGGTCATTTGATCAAGAAGCCGTACGGCCCTTGGATGCTGTCCGCGTTCAAGCTGATCGCGAAGCTCAAGTTCCTGCGCGGCACGGCGCTCGATCCGTTCGGCAAGACGGAGGAGCGTCGCACCGAACGCGCGCTGATCGGCGAGTATGAAGCGCTCGTGCGCGAGCTGATCGGCGGACTCACGCCCGAGAAGCTTGCGCTCGCCGTCGAGCTCGCGAGCCTGCCCGATGGGATCCGCGGCTATGGACACGTGAAGGAAAACAACCTGCGCGCCGTGCGCACGAAGTGGAACGAGCTGCTCGGTCGCTGGCGCACGCCGGGCGGGGCATCGCGGCACGCCGCGTAAGCATCCGCGCGCCGATAAGAGAAAAGGCGGCTGCCCTTTAGGACAGCTGCCTTTTGTTTCGCCTCTTGCTTTGCCTTCCGTATCGGCTTATCGCCTCATCGGCTTTGCGTATCCGCCTTGCGGCGGACAGCCAGCTTATTCGACGCGGACATTGGCCGCCGCAACGGCGGTCATGTTGATGATCCGCCGCACCGTCGCCGCCGGCGTGAGGATGTGCACGGGCTTCGCTGCGCCGAGCAGGAACGGTCCGACCGTCACCCCTTCCCCGCCGACCATCTTCAACAGGTTGTAGGCGATGTTCGCCGCCTCGACGTTCGGCATCAACAGCAGGTTGGCCTCGCCCGTCAACGTCGTGCCGGGGAACGATTGCTTGCGGACAATCTCCGAAAGCGCGGCGTCGCCGTGCATCTCACCGTCGACTTCGAGTTGCGGCGCGCGCTCGGCAATCAGCTTGCGCGCGGCCGCCATACGCTGCGACGAAGCCGTGCGCGAGCTACCGAAGTTCGAGCTCGAAAGCAGCGCAATCTTCGGCACGATGCCGAACCGCTCGATCTCGGACGCGGCGAGAATCGCCATGTCGGCGAGCTGCTCCGCGCTCGGCACTTCGTTGACGTAGGTATCGCAGATGAAGAGGTTGCGGCCCGGCAGCATCAGCAGGTTCATCGCCGCATAGTGCTCGGCGCTCGACGAGCGGCCCAGCACCTGGTCGACGTACTTGAGGTGGCTGTGGTACGTATCGATGAGGCCGCAGATCATGCCGTCGGCATCGCCGAGACGCACGAGCACCGCGCCGATCAACGTATTGAACTTGCGCAGCGCGGCTTTCGCGATTTCCGGCGTCACGCCTTCGCGCGCGCCGAGCTCATGGTAGGCCTGCCAGCATTGCTGATAGCGCGGATCGTCTTCAGGATTGACGACCTCGAAATCGACGCCGGCCTTCAGCCGCGAGCCGATCTTCTTCAGGCGCATGTCGACGACGGCCGGCCGGCCGATGATGATCGGCTTCGCGATTTTTTCGGTCAGCACGAACTGGGCGGCGCGCAGCACGCGCTCGTCCTCGCCCTCGGCAAAGACGATGCGGGCGGCCGTCTGCTTCGCCGCCGCAAAGACCGGACGCATCACCATGCCCGTGCGGTAGACGGTCGCGCCAAGCTGCTCGCGGTAGGCGTCCATGTCCTGGATCGGACGCGTCGCCACGCCCGAATCCATCGCGGCCTGCGCCACCGCGGGCGCGATCTTGATGATGAGACGCGGGTCGAACGGCTTCGGAATGAGGTACTCGGGACCGAACTCGAGCGAGTGTCCTTCATAGGCCTTCGCGACTTCGTCGCCCTGGTCCGTCTCCTCGGCCAGCTCGGCGATCGCTCGCACGCAGGCAAGCTTCATTTCCTCGGTGATCGTCGTCGCGCCGACGTCGAGCGCGCCGCGGAAGATGAACGGGAAGCAAAGAACGTTGTTGACCTGATTCGGATAGTCCGAGCGGCCCGTCGCGATGATGGCGTCGGGCCGTACCGCCTTCGCGTCCTCGGGGCGAATCTCGGGCTCGGGGTTCGCGAGCGCGAGGATGAGCGGCTTGTCGGCCATCTTCATGACCATCTCGGGCTTGAGCACGCCGGCGCTCGAGCAGCCGAGGAAGACATCGGCCGAGCTGATCGCGTCGTCGAGCGTGCGCGCGTCCGTATGCGCGGCATAGCCGGCCTTCGACGGATCGAGATTGCCGCGCCCTTCGTAGATGACGCCCTTCGAGTCGATGACGAGAATGTTGCCCTTCTGGAGGCCGAGCTTCACGAGCAGGTCCAGACAGGCGATGGCGGCGGCGCCGGCGCCCGAGCAGACGAGCTTCACGTTCTCGAGCTGCTTGCCCACGACCTTCAGGCCGTTGAGAATCGCCGCGGACGCGATGATCGCGGTGCCGTGCTGATCGTCGTGGAAGACAGGGATCTTCATCCGCTCGCGCAGCTTCTTTTCGATGTAGAAGCACTCGGGCGCCTTGATGTCCTCCAGGTTGATGCCGCCGAGCGTCGGCTCGAGCATCGCGATGGCGTCGACGAGCTTGTCGGGGTCCGATTCCGCCAGTTCGATGTCGAACACGTCGATGCCTGCGAACTTCTTGAAGAGACAGCCCTTGCCCTCCATGACCGGCTTGGCCGCGAGCGGGCCGATGTTGCCGAGACCGAGCACGGCCGTGCCGTTCGTCACCACGCCGACCAGATTGCTGCGCGACGTGTACTTCTGCGCATCGAGCGGATCGGCGTGGATTGCCTCACACGCGGCGGCGACGCCGGGCGAATACGCGAGCGACAGATCGAGCTGATTCGAGAGCGGTTTCGTCGGAGTAACGGAGATCTTGCCGGGCTTTGGATTCTGGTGATAGGCGAGAGCGCTTTGCTTCAGTTGTTCGTCCATATTTGACCTACGCGACGTAATAAATATGATCCTGCACGCTCGAGAGGCGCCGGTTCGGCGCAGCGCCGTGCCTCGGCGGATAGCAAGGGCGGCGGGAAGCGTTTTAGCGGGGGGTGCCAGTGTACACCTGCTGATGCCGCATGGGATGGCAAGCGGCAGCCCCAGGGGAGGCGCGGCCTGGCGCGTAGCGCGCGTGACTTGCCGATCCCGCTTGCCGGCGCCGCGACTCGGGTAAAATACGCGGTTACGCGCGAGAGGCAGGCTCTCGCTCTCGGGCGGCTCCCCCGGCGCTTGGCGACGATGTCGGCGCCTTCTTCGCCGCCCTTCGCCCCCTACCGCAAGGACTCGCCCATGACAGGCTTCGATCGCCAAACGATCTCCGACACGACCGCCAAGATGCTGCTCGAAGTGCAGGCCGTGCACTTCAATGCCGAGAAACCGTTCATCTTCACTTCGGGATGGGCGAGCCCCGTCTATATCGATTGCCGGAAGTTGATCTCGTTTCCGCGCGTGCGCCGCGGGCTGATGGACATGGCCGAAACGACGATTCTGCGCGATGTCGGCTACGAGCAGATCGACGGCGTCGCGGGCGGGGAGACGGCCGGCATTCCGTTTGCCGCCTGGCTCGCAGATCGGCTCATGGTGCCGATGCAGTACGTGCGCAAAAAGCCGAAGGGCTTCGGCCGCAACGCGCAGATCGAAGGGTTTCTGCAGGAAGGCTCGCGCGTGCTGCTCGTCGAGGACTTGACGACGGACAGCCGCAGCAAGATCAACTTCATCAATGCGCTGCGCACCGCGGGCGCGCGCGTGAACCACTGCTTCGTCCTCTTTCACTACAACATCTTCAAGGAGAGCGTGTCGGTCCTGAAAGACATCGACGTCGACCTGCACGCGCTCGCGACGTGGTGGGACGTGCTGCGCGTCGCCAAGGCATCGGGCTACTTCGATACCAAAACGCTCGATGAAGTCGAGAAGTTCCTGCATGCGCCCGCCGAATGGTCGGCCGCGCACGGCGGGGCGACGGCCGCGCCTCAGTAACTGGGCGACGAGAGGTTCATTAGACCGGCGCTTTGCGCATACTGGAAGAGCTCCGAATCGCGCTCGAGCCCCAGCTTGCGCAGCGCCGCGATCTTGTGCGTGCTGATCGTCTTGATGCTTCGATTGAGGCGCGCGGCGATCTCCTTCATCGTCATTCCCGAGACATAGAGCCGCACGACTTCGACCTCGCGTTGGGAAAGCAGCTTGTCGGCGGGCTTTGCGGGGGCGCCCTTGCCGAGCGCCTCGTGCGCGGCGCGCACCGACGGACCCGCGTAAGGCACGCCGCACATGACGTAGCGAACGGCGAGGCCGATATGCGCGAGATCGTCCGACTTGCTGACGACGGCGGTGACGCCCATCTCGCCGAGCCGACGGATCAGCGCGGGGTTTTCGAGCATGGTCAGCACGACGATCGGCAGCGCGGGGAAATGCCGCCTGACGTAGCCGATGAGCGGCAGGCCATCGCCATGCAGGCCGCCGGGCATCGCCAGATCGGTCACGAGCACGTCGCACGGGGCATTCGTCAGGGCCCTGACGAGCTCCGTGGATTGGCGGGCCTCGCCGACCACTTCGATGTCCGGAAATCGCGCGAGCGCGTGCCGCGCCCCGAGCAGAATGACCGGGTGATCGTCCGCGACGATCACGCGAGTCCTTGGGCCGTTGGCCGTGGTTTCCGGCTTCTCCGGCGTCTCATATTCCGACAATAGGTTCATCCGCAGGCGATCGTTGACGGGTTCGCGCCGGCGGCCGTGCGCACCGATCGTGCAGCTGCCGCCACCGGCGAAAAATGCAATGTTAGACTCGATTCCGGCCCCAACTGTCATTCGGGCCGGCAATCGGCGCGAGTTCCCATTTCGCCATCCCGCGAGGAGTATCGGCTCATGAGCACGCGATGGTCGGTCGTTGCATCGGTGGCACTTTCGTTCTCGGCATGGCTCGGCGTTGCGGCGCCCGCCCTTGCGCAGGGCACATTCTCGGTGACGAGCAAGGATCTCGCGCCGGATAAAGCGGTCGGTCTCCAACACGTCTATAACAGCGACGGTTGCAGCGGCAAGAACATATCGCCGCAGCTTCGCTGGAGCGGCGTGCCCGCCGGCACCAAGAGTTTCGCCGTCACGATGTTCGATCCCGATGCGCCCGGCCCCGCCGGCTGGTGGCATTGGGCTGTCGCCGAAATACCCGCCGACGTGCGCGAATTGCCGTCGAATGCGAGCGCGTCCGGCTTTCTCAAGCGCATCCACGCGGTGGAGGCAAGCAACGACTTCGGCACGCCCGGTTATGGCGGCCCCTGCCCGCCGCAGGGTCAGACGCATCGATACGTCGTGACCGTTTACGCGCTCGGCACGTCGGATCTGCGGCTCGCTCCCGGGCAGCCTGCGCCGATGTTCGATCATGAAATCGGCACGTCGATCCTCGGCAAGGCGAGCATCACGGTGAAATACGGGCGCTGAACGGGCCGCCGGCCAGCCGGACGGAGGCCGATGTCGCACTATCACGACAGATCAGGCCGGGTACGTCGGCATTCGCGGCGAAATCCGCACAAATCGCGACAAAGCCTTAAAATCACGGTTTCGGGCGCCGCCTGCGCGCCACCACGTCAATCCGGCCCACTCAACGAGAGCGAAATGAGCACGAAAGTATTTGTCGACGGACAGGAAGGCACGACAGGTCTCAAGATTTACGAATACCTGTCGCGACGCACCGACGTCGAAGTGCTGCGGATCGACGAAGCAAAGCGCAAGGACATCGACGAGCGGCGCCGGCTCATCAATGCGTCCGATGTGACGTTCCTCTGCCTGCCCGACGTCGCTTCGCGCGAATCGGCAAGCCTGGTCGAGAACGACCGGACCGTCGTCATCGATGCGAGCACGGCGTTTCGGACGCACGCCGATTGGGCCTACGGTCTGCCCGAGCTCACGCGCGCGCAGCGTGAGCGGATCCGGACGTCGAAGCGCATCGCCGTGCCGGGCTGCCATGCCTCGGCGTTCGTGCTCGCCATGCGTCCGCTCATCGAGGCCGGCGTCGTCGCACCCGAGTTCCAGGCCCATTCGTACTCGCTGACAGGCTACAGCGGCGGCGGCAAAAAGATGATCGCCGACTACGAGGCGAGCCCGCCCGCCGCGAAGCTCGCGAGCCCGCGCGCTTATGCGCTCGCGCTTGGCCATAAGCATCTGCCCGAGATGGCCGCGCATGCGCGGCTCAAGTCCGTGCCGATCTTTACGCCGATCGTCGGCAACTTCTATAAAGGTCTTGCCGTCACGACGTACTTCTCGCCCGAGCAGCTCGCGAAGCACGCCACGCCGCGCGACATCCAGGCGCTCTTCGCCGAGTATTACGCCGGCGAAGCGTTCGTGCGCGTCGCGCCGTTCGATGCGGACGAGAATCTCGACGGCGGGTTCTTCGATGCGCAGGCCAACAACGACACCAACCGCGTCGACCTCTTCGTGTTCGGTAACGACGAGCGCTTCGTGACCGTCGCGCGGCTCGATAATCTCGGCAAGGGCGCATCGGGCGCGGCGATCCAATGCATGAACCTCAGCATCGGCGCGGCCGAGGATACCGGGCTCGTGCGCTGACGAAGCCATCGGCGAGTTCGCCGAATCGTTTTCCGCGCGGAACGCCATTCGGCAATCGACAATCCGCGATCGATCAAGCCGGCTGCTTCAGCCGGCTTTTTCATTGGCGCTGATCGTGAGGCAAAACCTCAGATATTGGGATTTCAACTGGCACCGGCGAGATAGTGATCACAATCGGAAAGATCAGCCAGCGCCTTTAGCGAATGTCGTCACTCGGCCGGAATTACTTTCCGCTTAAGGACGCCGAATCTTCGATCGTTCTATCTGCGCTGCATCGTCTGGCGACCCTCGTCTGCCTACCCTCCTCCTTGCCGCGCGCGGCAACCCGTCAATGCGTTCTGTTACATCTTGTCGCACTTCCGATTGAAACGCGGTTTGCGTTTCAATTTGCCCTCGATCGCTCGATGCAATGTGCATTTTCAACATGCATCCCTGTTTGAATTCGGAAATTTAGACACCTCTTTCAATTGACAGCGCAGAAATGCACGGCGAAATTACGCCGCATAACGAGATCAGATCAGGGAGACGAAGGCATGTCCTCACGTGTCATGTCATGGGGCTTGCTATTGGCGGTTGCGAGCGCCCCATTATGGTCCGCCTGCGGAGGCGGAGGCGGAGGCGGCGACGGCGCGCCCGCGGCAAGCGCCTCGCAATGCTCGGGGGCCGCGTGCGGCACGCAAGGCGCGCCGACGTCGGCGCCGACTGCATCGCTGTGCCCGACGGCGGCTGCCATTTCCAGCAACACCTATCTCGGCGGCGCGGGTAGCGGCGAGATCGTGAGCCTGCGGATCGACGCCACGGCGATGACTTACACGATCAAGTGGCTCGAATCACCGATTCCGCTGCAAGCGGGAACGGTCATGCCGACGCGTGCCGGCATCACAATAACGGGCGCCGTCCAGCACACGACGAACTTGCCGACGGCCGAGCAAAACCGCTGTGCGTTCATTCTGGAGCCGGGCACAGGCACCACATCAGGCGGATCCTCCTACTCGACTTCCGCAACCTTCAATTCGAGCAACCCGCCGACGATCTTCATCGGCGAAGGCGGTGTGGCGGGCGGCGGCATTCCGGGCGCGGAGGTTCAGTTCTCAGGCGTGGCCGGGCTCTTCGCCGTCCCTGACAGAAAGTTCGATTTCTATCCGTTCATCGGCTTTGCGCAAGTCGACACTCGTCTGGCGGATCTGCAAGGCACCTATAACGCACTCCTTTATCACCAGCAACCGTCGGATAACTACGCGGCGGTCGGTACGAACGATACTGAAACGTTCGATGCGAGCGGCAATTGCACCTCGACATCGGGCAACTGCAAGACGACGGGCAGCGCATGGACCGCGAGCAGCTCGGGCAATTATTTCACGAGCAGCAACCCGCCCGCGATCGTCGGTGGCACAACGCTCGGCAGCGGCGCGCACGCGAACATGGTGCTCGGGCAATTCAACGGCTCGATCGTGCCGATCGTCGTGCGAACCGGTTACGCGAACTCGAACCTGCTCTCGCTCGCCGTCGACGACGAATCGGGCATCGCGATGCTCGCCGCCGCAAGCCCGATCGCATCCGGCGCGATCGATGGCGGCTACGCCGGCGCAGATTCGAACTTCAAGTACACCGCGACGATCATCCAAGGCGCATCGGGCAAGTTCGTCGATCCACCGACGAACACGATCGAGAGCAGGTTCACGCTGACCTACCCGTCGTCGAACCACGGTCTGCTCTCGGTTCAGGACGATCAAGGCAATTCCGGCTACGCGATCGCGACAGGTTTTTCGCCGACCTCGACGATAGGGGGGCTCTACGCGATCTTGCTGCAAGGCACCGAGAACGGAGGCATTACGCCATCCTCGGCGATCGTCGGGCAAACGACGAGCTCCGCGCCTTATTTCGGCATCGGTGCGTTTGCCGGTCCACGTTAGGAAGAGAAGACTTTCGGCGAGTTGAAGTCGTCAGGAATTCGTCAGGCAATGAAGGGAGGAGAAGTTAGCAGTACGAAATAAATCAAAAGGGCGGACCGACAGGGAGGAGGCCGCCCGATAACGATAAACGAGCGAAGGGAGAAACATGATGATTCGGGCAATCCTGAACGGCCTTATGACGCCGGCGCTAGCGGCGTCGCTTGTGATTCTTGCGGGCTGCGGCGGTAGTGCCGCCAGCGGCGGCGATCCACCGCCGCCCGTGGTGCAAAGGCTTTGCCCCGCTTCGCTCGATTACAGCACCGTCTTCACGGGTGGCGGCGGCGACGGCGAGCTCGTCAAGATGCAAATCGACACGACCAATATGACGTGGCAGGTCACCTATGTCGAGTCAGCCGTTCCTCAAACGACGGGCACGGTCACGCCGACGCGCGCCGGCACCACGCAAGGCGGCAAGCTCGTGCAGGAAACGAAGCTGCCGACCGACAAGCAGAACCAATGCGCGTACTACCTCGCCGATAGCAGCGGCAACAACGTAAGCCTCGATGCGAGCCGGCCGTCGCGCATCTTCGTCGGCTTTGGTGTACTCGGCGGCACGATTCCGGGCAAGGAGATCCAATACAACGGCATGGCCGGCGTGGGCGCGGTGCCCGACACCAAGTTTCCGTTCTACCCGTTCATCGGATTTTCGACGCTCGACTCGAACTTCGCCGATGTGGCCGGCACCTACAATCAGCTCGGCTATCACCAGGTGCCGTCGCAGAACTTCAAGCCGGTAGCCGTCGACGCCACGATCAAGATCAATGCCGACGGCACATGGACTGAATGCGACAACACGGGCGTCAACGCCGGCAAATGCCTGCAACCCGGCGATAACTGGAAACCCGCCACGGACGGCAGCGGCACGTTCGAGACGGATCACTTCCAGGGGCAGGCGAAGCCGACGCTCGCCGCGCAGCCGCAGGGCACGGGCTATCTCATCGTCGGCAAGCTCAACAATCAGCTCGTGCCGATCCTGATCCGCAACGGGTATGCGAATCCGAACACGCTCGTCGCCGATGACGAGTCGGGCATCTCGATCCTCGCGCCGCAAGCGAACGTCTCGGTGAACTCGCAAAACGGTCAATACATCGGCGTCGATAGCCAATTCAATTACCGCGCGACGGCGCTCGAAGGAACGCAGGCGACGATGCTCGACCCGTATCAGCCTTCGCAGGCCTCGCTCGCGACGGCGCTGGATCTCAGCTTCGCCGAGAGTGTGCCCGGAGTCGTCACGTCGTGGCCGGCGAGTGCGTCCTCGAGTACGCCGACCGGGAAATTCATCTTTACGGGCGGCGTGTTCGGCTATCTCGATCAATCGAATGCGTCGTCGCCGTACTTCCTGATCAACGCGTTCGTGCAGCAGCCGGTGCAGTAGCGAAGCGAGCTTGCCCCGCGTGCGCTACCGCGCCGTCGCGCGGCTCGCTGCGAGCCGGACGGCGCGGGACGCAAGACCGATAAGAACGCTGCGGGAAAACGCAGCTAAGGGAGATAGAAAAAATGAAACGCATTCAAATCGCGGCAACCGCCTCACTCGCTTTGTCCCTATCCGGCGTCGCACACGGGCAGGCGGCCGGCGCGAACGTGATCTCGCTCGGCTGGTTCCATGTCATGCCCCAGGATTCGAGCACGACGCTCACGACCGGCGTCGCACCGCAGCCGATCGATACGCCGCTGCGGCTGCCGAGTTCGTTCAATTCGCCGGGTACGGGTTTATCGACGACGAACGCCGACACGGCCGGGCTCGTGATCAGCCACTTCTTCACGGACCATATCGCCCTCACGACGGTGGCGGGCGTGCCGCCGACGTTCAAGATGTATGGACGCGGCAAGATCGTGCCGCCGGGACCCGCGGCGGCGCTCGGCACCGTCAATCTCGACGATCCGTCGAACGAGCCGATCGTGAAGAGCGTGCGGCAATGGAGCCCGGCCGTCTTGCTGCACTACTACTTCGGATCCGCGACGGCGCGCTTCAGGCCATATCTGGGTATCGGTGTGTCGTACAACTGGTACTCCGACATTCAGCTCAACCCGAACTTCGTCACCTCGACTCAAAACAATCTCGGCGCCGTGCTCGCAGCCGGCGCGAACAAGCCGGGACCGACGAGCGTCGAGGCCAAGGCGTCGCCTTCGTGGGCCCCGGTCTTCAATGTGGGAGCCGCATACAGCCTCACGAAGCACTGGGGGCTGACGGCGAACTTGACCTATATCCCGCTCAAGACGACGTCGTCGGTCATCGTCAAGGCCGCGGATGGGACGGTGCTCGGCGTGACTAAAGGGAAGCTCACGGCGGACCCGCTGATTACCTTCCTCGCCTTGTCTTATAAGTTTTGAAGCAGGGGGCGGATGTACGGCGTCAGTTGCGGAACACGGCGTTATGGTGGGCGGGCCGCGATCACGCGGAAGCGGACGGCGCGCCATTCGGCTCGCCAGGATCGCGACGGAGGGCAACGTCCGCCCTCGCGGGCAATCGTGCCTTATTCAGCGCGTTCGAACGTGGACGCGCCGCCTGCCACCGATGCACCGTTCGCATGACGGACGCAGCGCGTCACCACGTTGATCGCGCGTCCCAGCGGCATGCCGACGAGGCCGCCCCAGACCGCGAACGACAGGACCGCGAAGGCGCTGGTGGCCGCCCACGGCCGCGATGTGGCGATCGCGTAGTGAATGAACGTTTCGGCGACGAACGTTAGGAGTAACGTAATGAGCAGGCTCGCGTCGCCCGGCAGGCGCACGAACATGCCTTCCCGCCCGGTCCTGAACTGCAGGCGCCAGCGGCGCGCGTGGAACCAGCCGCCCGCCGTGCCGACCGCGAGCATCGCGAGAGCCGCAGCGAAGGCTTCGGCACCCGCCCGTGGCAACAGGTGGTCGAGGCTGGACATGCCGAGACCGACGAACAAGACCGGAAACAGGATCGGACGCACCGGCCGGACTTCGCGCGCGAAGCAGCGCTTTACGCCGATATAAACGAGCAAGCCGAACAACACGTAGACGTAGGTCGGGAGATGGGGCATGACGTACCTGTTCCTGAGCGCCGCAAGCAGCGGTTATGTCAGCGACTATAGCGATCGGGCCCGCCGCGCGCCGCACTTCTCTGTCCTGTCCTCCGCGCCCCATGCCAGCCGCGAGCATCGAGGCCGATCCCTCCTGTATCTGTTCTGCTTCAACTCCGTGGTCGGGCTCATCTTCTGGACCACGCGCCGCAACGAGGCGTTGCTGCCATATCTCGTCGTCGCGAACGGCATCGGTTTCAGCGCGTCACTGCTGAGCGTCGCCGCAGACAGACTCGTACGCGGCAAGCTGGCGCTGGTACCCAAGATCCTGATCGTCGCACCAGCCAGCGTATTCATCGGTTTCGAGGTCGCGGCATCCACGATCGGGCCCGTTCCGCATCTCATCGGACACGCAGGCGTGAAGGTTTGGCTGGCCTACGGTTCGTCGTTCATTGTCGCGGGTGCGGCGTCCGCGTTCGTGTCGGTGTTCGTTCAGGCCGCGCGCATGCGTACCTCGCTCGAGACGCAGCGACGAGAGGCCGCCGAGGCGCGCCAGGCCGAAACGGCTGCGCGCCTCGCGCTGCTGCAGGCTCAGATCGAGCCGCATTTCCTGTTCAACACGCTCGCGAACGTGCAAAGCCTCATAGAACGCGATCCGACCCGCGCCACGACAATGCTCGACAGCCTGAACCGCTATCTCCGCGCGAGCCTGGGCCGCACGCGCAAGGCTACGGCCACGTTGGACGAAGAACTGGAACTCGTTGAGGCGCTGCTGAGCATCGCGACGATCCGGCTCGGCGAGGAACGCCTGCGCTATGCGGTCGACGTGCCGGCTGCGCTGAGGGCATTGCCGCTATCGCCACTCCTGCTACAGCCCCTCGTCGAGAATGCACTGCTGCACGGCATCGAGCCGTCGGTCGACGGCGGTGAAGTGCTCATTCGCGGCAGCCGCGACGGCGACCTGCTCGTCCTGAGCGTGACCGATACCGGTGTGGGGCTCGGCAACCGCGGCACGAAGTTGCACGGTGGCGTCGGACTCGCGAATGTTCGTGCCCGAATGATAAGGCTTTATGGCGAGCGCGGCCGCGTGTCGGTCGCCGCGAATGCCGACGCCATGCGGGGCGTGACCGCAACCTTGCATATTCCGATCGCCTGATATGCCGACCGCCTTGATCGCAGACGACGAACCCAACCTATCCGCGGAGCTTGCCGCACGTCTCAGCACACTCTGGCCCGAGCTCGAGATCGTCGGAATGCCGCGCAACGGCGTCGACGCGCTCGCCGAGCTGAATGCGAAGCGCCCCGATTTCGCGTTCCTGGACATCAGGATGCCCGGTATCGACGGTCTGAAAATCGCCGGCCTCGTACCGCACGTGCACGTCGTGTTCGTGACGTCCTATGACGAGTATGCAGTTCAGGCATTCGACCAGTCGGCGATCGACTATTTGCTGAAACCGGTGACCGATGATCGCCTGCTCCGCTGTATCGTAAAGCTGCAGCGCGGTGGCCACGCGCCGACTGACACCGCGCTATTGGTAAATGCGGGCGAGCAGCGAGATGCAGCGCCAATTCGCTGGATAACTGTGGGCCTCCGGGACAAGACCCGGCTCATCTCGGTGGACGAGGTGCTGTATTTTCAGGCTGCGGACAAATATACGGAAGTCGTGACGGCGAGCGAGCGGCACGTGATCCGCACTCCGCTTAAGGAGATGCTGCAGCGACTGGACACAGAGCGCTTCGCACAAGTGCATCGCGGTGTGATCGTCGCCTATGCGGCGATCGACCACATCGAACGCGATCTACTTGGTCGCCAGCGCATCCATTTGCGCGGAAGCGGAGACATTCTGCCGGTCAGCCGTGCTTGCGCAGGCCTTTTCAAGCAGATGTAACAAGGTTTCGCCGCGTCGAGGGAACCTCCTTCGGCCGCCTGAGGAACGGCGAAGAGGCCTTCCGGCCCAGCTCGATCGGGCAAACGGCCGTCGCGGACCATCAGCGCGGTCAGTCTGTCAATCGGCGGTTTCTGCACTGGATGCGCGCGACAGGCAAAAAAAAGCCCGCCTGTTGGCGGGCTGAATCCATATCAGAGGAGACATGGAGGAGACAGTTCCTACTTTACCAAAGACCTTGGTGCGTTGCAACAACCTGTCCAATTCGGACGCGATTCGTTGCTTTTCGACAACAGTCACACGAGCGTCATCGACAGCAGAAAATTCACCTGATCCGCGCCGATCGGCTTGACCCAATGGACGTCGTACCCTGCCTCGAGCGCCATTTCGCGATATTGCGGCTGGCCCCATCCCGTCAGCGCGATCAGCAAGAGAGGACGCTTGCCGGCGATTTCGCGCAAGGCGTGCGCCACGCTTAGCCCTTCGAGCTGCGGTGCGCCGACGTCGATCAACGCCGCGTCGGGCAGCCGCCGTTGCGCGATTTCGAGGGCCTCGCGATTGTCGCAGGTCGCGACGACGCCGTAGCCCATCGATTCGAGCAGGAACGTCAGGCCCGCGAGCGTCTCGGCGTCGCGGTCCACGATCAGGACGCACTTGTGCTGCATCGCTTCGGTCTTCGCGGTGCCGAGATCAGGTTGTTGGCTCGCATGGAGGCCCGGCGTCGCCACCGCGACGCGACCGGTATCCGGTGAGTTCGATTTCATCGTGTTCGTCATGGCCCGTCCTTGACTTGCGTCAGAGGAAGTCAAGCTCACCTCGCATTCCTGTCGACTACCGCCCTTGCCCAATCGATCGCTCCGGAGTCCTAAACGTCTTTGACAGTCCAAAAGCGCATTCGATCGTGAGCGCCCTGCTAAAAATAGAGCCTTTTCTCACAGATTGGCAAAATTTTTCTGCATCGCGCTTCCCGTTGGCATAAACGGCATTCACTCGACGGCGCGGCCCGAACGGCGATCGTGGACCGCCCACCTGTCTACGTTGTAAGGCGAGCAAGCTGCGTGCACGGCGCGGCGGCGGCGCACTACGAGCGCTCGTCGTCCAGCAGCTCGGTCAGCGCGTCGCGCAACAGCTCGATCGGCCGCACGAGCCGGCCAGGCAAGGCTCCGTGCACGAGCCAGACATTGAGGCGCCCGTCGAAGCCCGGGACATCGATCGGCCGTAACGCGTCTCGATACGGGCTGCGCGCGAGCACGTGCGGCGTGACGACGCCGAGGCCGAGGCCGCGCGCGACGAGCGAGAGCTGCAAGTCCGACCCGAACGCTTCGACGGCGACTTCGAATCGAAGTCCGGCCGCTTGCAACGCGCGGTTCAACACGGAACGCATTCCGCAACCGTCCTGGTTGAGCACCCAGGGGTAGCGTGCGAGTTGCTCGAGCGTCAGCGAAGCCGCCTCCTTGCCGCGTGGCGGGCGCGGCAACTCGAACGCACGCGAAGCTACGACGAGCGTCGGGTGCACAGCCAGCAACGTCGACGTGATCGAGTCCGGCATCTCGAAGGACGCCGGCATCAGGACGACCGCCGCGTCGACCTCCGCGCGCGTCAGGCGCTCGAGCAACGCCGGCGACCACGCGGCCATCACGCGCAGCGTCAAGCGCGGAAACGCCGCGCGCAGCCGGTCGACAGGCGCCTCGAGCGCGAGCTCGGACAAGAACGGCGGCACGCCGATTCTCAGTTCGCCGGTCGGCTCGCTGCCTGGCGCCGCAACGGCGAGCAGATCGTCGACGGAGCGCAGCACCGCGCGCGCGAGCGCGTATACCTCCCTGCCCGCGCTCGTGGGCTTCAGCGGCTTGCTCTGACGGTCGAGCAAAGGCACGCCGAGCATCGCTTCGAGGTTCTGCACGCGACGCGTAAGGCCAGGCTGCGTCAGATGCAGCCGCGTCGCCGCGCGCACCATCGAGCCGCTATCGACGACCGCCACGAACGCCTGAAGGTCACGAGTGTTCACAACAGTTACGCATAATCAGTATCGATATCTTTCAATTGTCGCATATAAGCCGGGCACTTACGATGAACGCTCCTTCACTCGTTCGTGGACCCAGTCGCTATGAACCGGCCCGCCGACACTTGCCCCGCCACGGTGACGGACAGCATCGAGGTCGAAGCACCCCAGACGCTCACGACCGCGCTCACGCTGCTCTTTGCCGCGGCAACCGGAATCATTGTCATCAATCTGTTCGCCGCACAGCCGCTCACGGGCCCGATCGCCCGCTCGCTCGCGCTGCCCGCGAGCCTCACCGGCGCTGTCGCCATGCTGCCGCAGCTGGGCTATGCGTTCGGGCTCGTGCTGCTCGTGCCGCTCGCCGATCTCGTCGAAAACCGCAGGCTCATCGTGCGCACGCTCGCGGCCGCGGCCGCGTGGCTCGGGGTCGCCTTGCTGACGCGCTCCGGGGCGCTCTTTCTCGCGGCGATCTTCTTCGCCGGCGCCACCTCGAGCGTCATTCAGATGCTCGTGCCGATGGCGGCGTCGATGGCATCCGAGAGCCATCGCGGCCGCGCCGTCGGCAACGTGATGAGCGGCCTGATGCTCGGGATACTGCTCTCGCGGCCGCTCGCGAGCGTCGTGGCGGGGTCGGTGGGATGGCGCGCGTTCTACGGCATCGCGGCCGCGGCGGACGTCGTAATCGCGTTCGTCCTCGCGACACAGCTGCCGAAACGGACACCGGAGGTCGCCACACAATATCCCCAGTTGCTTGGGTCGCTATGGACGCTGCTGCGGCACGAGCGGACCTTGCAGCGCCGCGCGTTGTCCGCCGCGTTGGCGATGGGTTCGTTCAGCGCCTTTTGGACGGCGATCGGCCTGAAGCTCGCGCAAGCGCCGTTCGGACTCGACTTCTACCAGATCGGCATCTTCGCGCTCGCCGGCGCCGCTGGCGTCGTCGCCACGCCGCTCGCCGGCCGCGCCGGCGATCTCGGTCACGGCAGGGCGGCACTCACGATTGGCCACCTGAGCATGGTCGTGGCCGTGATCGCGAGCGGCATCGCGGGCGCCGGATGGTTCGGCTTTTCTGTAACCGCGCATCGCGGATGGGCGCTCGCGTTGCTCGTCGCGAGCGCGGCGACGCTCGATGCGGGCGTCGTCACCGATCAGACGCTGGGGCGGCGCGCGATCAACTTGATGAATCCCGCCGCTCGCGGCCGGCTCAACGGTCTTTTCGTCGGCATCTTTTTCGTCGGCGGCGCACTCGGCGCGTCGCTCGGCGGCTTGGGTTGGGCGTGGGCAGACTGGACAGGCGTCACCGTCGTCGCGTTGGCATTCGCCGGCACCGCGCTCGCGCTCGGATTGGCTCGGGGGGCCAGCGATTAGGATGGTTGGCGAACCGTCGCTGCCGGCAACCGCCAGCGATGATGGCCGCGGCGGGACAAGCTCGAAGGCTCGACGGTTCGACGGTTCGTAATGACCGCCTATCGCCCCGCGCGCCGGGCCGCCACTTTGCCGAGCACGGCGAAATCCTTCTCGCCGTCGCCATGCGCGATCGCGTCGAGCAGGCTGTCGCGCACGACACTGCCGATGGGCAGCGGCGTCGAGCAAGCCTCGGCGGCGGCGAGCGCCAGCCGCACATCCTTCAAACCGAGCCGCGCCTTGAACTGCGCGGGCTCGTAGCGATCCTCGGCAATGAGCTTGCCATAGCCTGAATAGACGGGGCCAGGGAATACGCTATTCGTGATGACGTCGAGGAAATCCGTCATCGCGACACCGTGCCCGGCGAGCAGCGCCGAAGCCTCGCCGAGTGTTTCGACGGCCGATGCCAGCGCGAAGTTGGCGGCGAGCTTCACGACGTTCGCATGCTGCGGCGTCGCGCCGATCCGCCAGGTTTTCTGACCAATCGCATCGAGGACGGGCTGCACGCGATCGATCGCGGCGTTCGCGCCGGCGGCGATGATCGTGAGCTTGCCGGCCGCGGCGACGTCCGGGCGCCCCATTACCGGCGCGGCCACATAGTGAATCCCGCGCGCCTCGTGCTCGCGCGCGAACGCTTCGGCGAACGCGACCGAGACCGTCGCCATGTTCACATGCACGAAATCGCGCGGCGCCTTATCTAGCAGGCCCGTTGCGAAGACCTCGCGCACGGCCGCATCGTCGGCCAGCATCGAGAACGCGGCGTCCCCGCAAAACGCATCGGCCGGAGTATCGACGAGCTTCGCGCCGAGCGCCTCAAGCGGTTGCGCCCGTTCGCGCGAGCGGTTCCAGACGCGCACGCCGTGGCCGGCTTTCAGGATGTTTTCCGCGATGCTCCGGCCCATGCTGCCGAGGCCGATAAATCCGATGTCCATCTATCGCTCCTTCTGACGAACGGCTCTTGCCGAAAGGCGCCTAGTACAGCACGAACGTCCGGCGCTTGCAGCCGACTCGGCAAACCTCGGGGTCATGCCCGCTATGCGATACTGGTATTCATGCCGCCCGTGACCGCGACTTTTCGCTTTTACGAAGAGCTGAACGACTTTCTGGCCCCGCCGCTGCGTCGGCGTGAGATCAGCTGCGTCTGCGCGCGGGCGGCCACCACCAAACACATGATCGAAGCACTCGGCGTGCCGCATACCGAAGTCGAGCTCATTCTCGTCAACGGCGAATCGGTCGGGTTCGATCGCGTGCTCGAAGAAGGCGATCGCGTCGCCGTCTATCCGAAGTTCGAGGCGCTCGACATCACGCCCATGCTGCGCGTGCGGCCGGCGCCGCTGCGCGTCATTCGCTTCGTGGCCGACGCCCATCTCGGCGGCCTCGCCCATCTGCTGCGCCTCGCCGGCTTCGATACGCTCTACGACAATCATTACGCCGATGAAGAAATCGAGGCGCTCGCCGCCGCCGAGGGACGCATCGTGCTCTCGCGCGATCGCGAGCTGCTCAAGCGCCGTACGATCACGCACGGCTGTTATGTGCGCGCGTTGAAGCCGCAGGAACAATTGCGCGAAATCGTCGGCAGACTCGACTTGATCCGAAGCCTCAGGCCGTTCCGCCTTTGTCTGACCTGCAACGTGCCGCTGCGCTCGCTCGAGCGGTCCGAGGCGCTCGGGCGCGTACCGGATGGCGTCTTCGAACGGCAAACGCGGTTCGTCACCTGCGACGTCTGCAAGCGCATCTTCTGGGAAGGCTCGCACTGGAGCCGTATGCGCGCGCTCGTCGATTCGCTCGCCCGCGACCGGAACGCCCAGTAGTCCGAAAGCAGTTCAATGCGACCCGGCCCGCTTTCGAAATGGTTCGCACTCCTATCCAACGCTCGCTCGCGACCGTAGTGGCTGAAAACGCACAGGACTCCGAAATTAACGGTTGACCGTCGTTTCACCGGGAAACTACAATTTCAATATCTCAACAAGTGGGGTGTATCCCTTGGACGGTTGCAGTAGTCGACCTTCGAACAGTTTTTCTGCCTGACCGGCAGGACGTCCGCGCTGATTCCCCTCTTCGCCGCCGTCTAGCCAGCAGGCAGACGGTGCGCTTCGTAGTCTTCTTTCTCTGACATCACTCGCGCATCGCTTCGAATGGCCGTTCCGCCATCGGGACGGAACGCGTGCGTATGGCCGGTATGGCCGTTTCCGCTCGCACGTCCGTTTTCGATGGTTCGGTGCGCACGGGCCTGGCGGGTTCGTGCGCCATTCGTTCGCGCGGCCGGCCGTACTGGCCGCGCGTGGTTGAACATGTCCGCGCGTAGCGCGGGCGAAAAGCGAATCGTCGAACACGATCCGTCGCTGCGCGGATGCGCAAACGCCCGGCGGACCGAGTCGTCGCTCCAATAACCGGCATCATCAGCGGAAGAAGCGAAATGTCCACACCTGCAAACATCACGAACCTGGCCCGAGCACGTAGCGCCGTGCTCGACGACGCGCACATCGGCGACATCAGGGGTGCGTTCGGCACCATCGCCCATCACGACGTGGCGCCGCGCCGCACGTGGATGGCGCGCCTGCGCACGCTGCTCGCCATCCTCGGCCCGGGCCTCATCGTCATGGTCGGCGACAACGACGCCGGCGCGTTCGGCACTTACACGCAAGCGGGCCAGAACTACGGCACGACGTTGCTCTGGACGCTCGCCCTCCTGATTCCGGTGCTTTACGTGAACCAGGAGATGGTGCTGCGGCTCGGCGCCGTCACGGGCGTGGGCCACGCGCGTCTCATCTTCCAGCGCTTCGGCAGGTTTTGGGGCGCCTTCAGCGTCATCGACCTGTTCCTGCTCAATGCGCTCACGATCGTCACCGAATTCATCGGCATCACGTTCGCGCTGCAATTTCTCGGCGTGCCGAAGATCCTCGGCGTCTGCGCGGCCGCCGTGCTGACGATGGCCGCTGTCAGCACCGGCGACTTCCGTCGATTCGAGCGCTTTGCCATCGTGCTCTGTGTGCTGAGCCTGCTGCTCGTGCCCGTGCTCGTATCGATCCATCCGCCCGTCGGCGTCATCGCGCACGACTTCGCCGTGCCGGGCTGGCCGCATCGTGCGAAGCTCTCGGACGTCATGCTGCTCGTGATCGGCATCGTCGGCACGACGATTGCCCCGTGGCAATTGTTCTTCCAGCAGAGCTACGTGATCGACAAGCGCATCACCCCGCGCTTCATGAAGTACGAAAAGGCGGACCTCTGGATCGGGATCGTCTTCGTGATCGTCGGCGCTGTCGCGATGATGGCGTTCACGGCCGCGCTCTTTTCCGGCCGCCCCGAGTCCGGCAACTTCACCGACGCCGGCGGCGTGATCGCGGGGCTGCACCAATATGTCGGCAAGACGTCGGCAACGATCTTCGCCGTGGCGCTGCTCGACGCATCGATCATCGGTGCCGCCGCGGTTTCGCTTGCGACGGCCTACGCGATCGGCGACGTGTTCGCGATCCGTCATTCGCTGCATCGAGGCGTGTCCGACGCGAAGGGGTTCTATCTCGTCTACTTCGCGATCATCGCGCTTGCCGCCACGCTCGTCCTGCTGCCGGGCACCCCGCTCGGCCTCTTGACCGAAGCCGTGCAAACGCTCGCCGGCGTGCTGCTGCCGAGCGCGACGGTGTTCCTTTTGCTGCTTTGCAACGACAAGGCGGTGCTCGGCCCATGGGTCAACTCGAAGCGGCTCAACGCGTTCACGGGCAGTGTGATCGCGGTCCTCGTCGTGCTCTCGATCATCCTGACGGCCGCGACGGTCTTCCCCGACATCACCGGCGCCACGATCGTTGAGATCCTCACCGGCGGGATCGTCCTCTTCGTCGTCGGGTACCTGGGGACGCTCATCGCGCAGCGCCGGGTCGCGAGGCCAGTCCTCGGCGGGGAACATAAGCCGGCACGCGGGACTGACGACGCCCACGCAGAGCGCGATTCATGGCGTATGCCGCCGATCGACGAATTGCCGCCGCCGAAGCTGACGCTTTCGACGCGCGTATGGATGGCCGCGTTGCGCGGATATCTGGTGATCGCCGTCGGGCTCGTCGTCTTCAAGGTCGTGCAACTCGCGGTGCATTGACCAGAGCAACTGCACACGCCGGCCGCTGCCGCTCGATGATCGCCATCGTGCGGCAGCGGTCCAGCTCCCAACGCCAGGTCCGGTTCAGCCCTTCTTCTCGTCCGCGGCGTCGTAAGATCCGCGTGCCGCGGCTCCGTTGAGCCGTGCGCGCTTGAGCAGCGCCTGACGCGCTTCCCCGACGTTCGCGGACTGGCCGCGCCACGCTTTCAACGGCGGCTCCTGCAGCGCCCTCGCATAAGAGAAGCTGAGCGGCCACGGGCGCCGCCCCGTGCGATTGATCGCATCGAGATGCGCGGTCGCCTGCTCAGGCGTCTGGCCGCCGGACAGGAAGAAAACGCCGGCCACGACGGGCGGCACCGTACGGCCGAGCACCGTCACCGTGCTCGATGCGACTTCGTCGATACTCGCCTGCTTCGCGTGTTCCTTGCCCGGCAGCACCATGCTCGGCTTCAGCAACATCAACTCGAGCGCGACGCCATGGCGGTGCAGCGCATGAAACACCTCGTGCAAGACCGCTTCGGTAACTTCGGCGCAGCGCTCGATCGAGTGATCGCCATCGATCAGCACCTCCGGCTCGACGATCGGCACGACGCCCGCCTCCTGGCAAATCGCCGCGTAGCAGGCCAGCGATTGCGCATTCGTCTCGATCGCCAACCGGCTCGGCAACGTGTCCGACACGTTGTAGACCGCGCGCCACTTCGCAAAGCGCGCGCCCTGCTCCTTGTAACGCGCGAGTCGCTCGGCGAGCCCGTCTAGCCCTTGCGTGATTTCGTCGCCGGCCGCATTGACGAGCGGGATCTTGCCTTTGTCGACCTTGATGCCCGGCACGATGCCCTGGCGCTCAGCCAGACGCGGCAGCAGTTCGCCGTCGTCGGCCTTTTGCCCGAGCGTTTCCTCGTATAGGATCACGCCACTCACGAACTCGCCGAGCCCCGGCGCACCGAGCAGCAGGCTGCGCCACTGACGGCGGTTCTCTTCCGTCGACTCGATGCCGACCGTCTTGAACCGCTTCGCGATCGTGGGGCCGCTCTCGTCGGCTGCGAGCAGCCCTTTGCCCTCCTGCACGAGGGCATCGATGGTGGCGTGTAATTCCTCTCTGGGCGTACTCATCGTCGATCCTCCGAAAGCCGTTGCACCAGGGACCATTGAATGCCGGCGACTTCGAGCCGCAAGAAGACTCCGGCGCGCGGACGAACCGCCTGGTGCCGGTCCGCCCAGCGCTGCAAGTTCGGTGCCCAGGAAGCGCCGGGGCATGGCGCGGCATGGCACGCATCGCCGGCCGCTCGCCCGTCACTCGTGAGTCGCCTCTCCATCGTCAGCCATCATCGCAGTGCCTGATTCCGCAATCCGTGCGACACCGCGCCGAAACGCTGCGAGCGCCTGCGCGCTACCAGCGATTCCCTTCGCGCAAACCCGGTCCCGCAACGCGCTGCAGCGCCGGCTCGCCTCGCGCTCGCCGAGCGCGAGCAGCGCGCCGTTCACTCGGTGCAATGCTTGTAAGAACGACTCGGTGTCGCCACGTTTTGCGGCGGCGCACAAGCGCTCATCGTCCTCGGGCCAGGATGCGGCAAACACCGCGTGCAGCATTGCGGCGCGCGATCTGGGGGCACCCGCCTGCGGCGCGACGAGCAAATTCATCGATGGAAAGCCGGGCGTCGAGGGCGGCACCGATGAGGGCGGCACGCGCAACGGCGGCTGCGACGACGCGAGCACGATGTCGAGCGCCTCCTGCAGCCGCTCGAGCGAGAGCGGCTTCATGAGAAGCGCGGCGAAACCGCTGCGCCTCGCGTCGGCGGCCGCGTTCGGCGCGGCGGTATGCGCGATCACGGGCATCGTCATCCCTTCTTTGCGCAAAGCCGCGAGCAGTTCGCGGCCACCCATGAGAGGCATGCAGAGATCGGCCACGACGACGTCGCAAGCGTGCCGCTGGCAGGCGGCAAGCGCCTGCTGCCCGTCGGCTGCGACGGCGACCTGGCGATAGCCGAGCGCGTCGAGCTGGTCGGCGAGCAGCGCGCGGCTGACGGGATCGTCGTCGACGACGAGGATCCGCGCGCCGGGATGTTCACAGCTTGGCGGCGAATGGGTATCGCGGCTCCTGTCTGGGCCGGGCACCGCCCCGTCGCTCCCGCAAGCGACGACGGCCAGCTCGAGCTTCGCCCAGCAAAGCGAAGTGATGTGCAGCGCGCCCGCGCGACGTTGCGGATAAAGCGGGCCGCGCTCGGAAACGACGACGACGTCGACATACGCTGTAAGCGCCGCGCGCCAGGCCGGCGGAATGTCGTCGTCATGAGAGCCGAGCACGATGAGGGTACGCACGTCCGTCGCCGCGAGAGGCGCATCGGGGCGTGCTTCTTCGATCCGGGCTACGCCACCGAACCGGTGACGCAACCGGGCGACGAGCGTGGCCCGCCAGGCGGCGTCGTCGCAAGCGACGGCGATCGCATCGAACTCCAGCGTCTCATCGATCGGTGCGGCCGCGCAGGTCTTCGCAGTCGGATCGCGTGACAGCGGCAGACGAACCGCGAAGACGGCGCCGCGCCCCTCCACGCTTTTCACGTCGATGCGGCCACCCATCAGATCGACGAGACGCCGGCTCAGCGACAACCCAAGACCGGTGCCGCCGAAGCGGCGCCCGATCGAACCGTCGGCCTGCACGAACGGCTCGAAGATGCGCGCGAGCTGACTTGCCGGAATGCCGATGCCCGAATCGGCGACGGACAGCACGACCATCTCGTCGCCGCCCGCCGCTTGCGCCACCGTCGCGCGCAGCGTAATAGAGCCGCTTTGCGTGAACTTGCAGGCGTTGCCGAGCAGATTCGTCACGATCTGCGCGATGCGCAACCCATCGCCGTTCCAACTGCCGCCGATCGACGGATCGATGAGGCAGAGAAAGCGCAGCCCCTTGCCGGTGATCGCCGGCGCGAGCGTCTGCGCGCAACGCTCGACGACTTCGTCGAGCCGAAACGGCTCGAGGTGCAAGCGCAGCTCGCGCGCCTCGGCCTTCGACAGATCGAGCACATCGTCGACGAGCGAAAGCAAGGAATCGAACGCGCGCCTGACTGAGCCGACGCGCGCGGCCTGCGAAGGCGTCAGCGCCTCCATCGACAGCAGCTCGAGATTGCCGAGCGCGCCATAAAGCGGCGTGCGCAGCTCATGGCTGATCGTGGCGACGAGCATCGACTTGGCGCGACTCGCCTCGTCGGCGGCCTGCCGCGCACGGCGCAGCAGCCGGACGGTTTCCTTCTGGCGGCTGATGTCCGTGAGGCTGCAAAGCACGACCTCCTGCAGGCGATAGCGCGCCCGGGCAAATGCCACGGCGAGTTCGCGGCGCGTGCCATCGGCCCCTGTTACGGACACCTCAGCGCTCCGAATAGCGCCGGTGGGCGTCGAGCGCGCCCCCCTGGACGCATCGACGAGCCCGTTGTGACGCGCACCGCGGGACCCGCTGCCGGATGCCGCTCGCGTGGCGCGTCGGCGCCCTCGGCGTGCGCGGCGGCGCCTGCGCGGACGGGGCTCGAGTAGCCGCGCGTAGAAGCCAGCCTCGTCGGTCGATGCTGACAGCAATGCGCGCGCAATGTCGTTCTGCAAGACGATGCGGCTTGTCGCGGGATCGAATACGGTAAGGCCGACAGGTGCGGTGGCGAGCACCGTGCGGCTGAACGCCTCGCTTTCGAAGACGCTTTGCGCGCGCAGGCGGAGCGGCGCGAGCACAAACCGGTCGATCAGCAGAACGAACGCCCACTGCACCGCGAGCACGACCGAAGTCAGCGCGACGGTCCAACCGATCGGCCCCTTGAGATTGGCCGCGATCATGCGCCAATCGAAGGCCGACACCGCGATCCATTCGGGCCCGGCAATACGCTGGATGATGAAGAAATCGCCGCCGCGACGTACGAGCCGTACGCGCTCGTCGGCGACCTCGAAGACAGACGGTTTCGCAGCCAATGCGCGCATCCAGCGCTCGCCGCGCGGACTCGACTCGTCGATGCCGATCAGATGGCGGCGATCGCGCGACACCATGAAGAAATCGGGATCGTGCACCGCCGGCTGGAAGAGCCGGGGGATCTGTCTGGCCGGCAGCGTCACGGCGAGCACGGCCAGGCGCTCGTCGCCGCGATAGATCGGCGCCGCGTAGTGCTTGACGAGGGCACCGTACATGTCCGAGTCGTGGAGCGTGACCCAGAACACCCGATCGCGGCGCAGCAAGGCGTCCGCGTGATTGCCGAGCTCCGCGTCGACGTGGGCGACATAGCGGTCGATGAGGGCCTGGATGCCGTCCGAGGCGGGCCGCGCGGCCACGCTCGCGTTTTCGTTGCGCCCTGGCGCGGGCGTGGGCGCCTCGGTTCCCTCCGCGTGCGCGCCGCCCATGAGCCTCTCGTTGCGCAGCGGCGGCCAGGCCGCCAGAAAGCGCCGATCCTCGGTATAGAGAAAGCCGCCGATGTCGTCGGCCGCTTCGTGCCGCCTCAACAGCGAGCGCGGCGAAATTTCGCGCACGAGCCGCAGCAGGCCGGCGAGACGCTCGCGATCATCGGGCGCCGTCAGCGTCGAAACGATCGTGAACGGCGCCGCACCGAGGTCCTGCCCCGTGACGACGATGCCGCCGTTTTGCGCGAGCAGCCGCGAATAGCGGTCGACAGGCACGACATCGCGCTCGTGCACGGCGCTGAGCGCCTCGTAGGTTTCGACCGTATGCCGCAAGCGCGCCTGATTGCGCTCGACCGACGCGTTGACGAAGTCGCGCTGCGCGAGGAAGCCGGCACGCCAGTCGTCGATGCAGCGCGTATAACGATGCGCGATGCCGGCGATGGCGGCCGCGAGGATCGAAAGCGTCAGTACGGCACCGCCGCCGAACAGCAGCGTGCGATCGTAGAGGCCGGGGAGCGATGCGTTTTCGGCGGACCGGCGCAGGCGCTTGCGCCATGCGGCCAGCCTGCGCGACCACGAGCGTTTTCGGTTCATCGGCGCGAAGTCCTTATGGCGCCTCGAACTGGGCGCCGCTAGCGTAGCGAGTGAGAGGCCGCTACGCTAGCCAAGTCGAGCAGCGATGTAACAGAGAATGCCCAAAGGTAGGACGATCGCTCAGTGTGCGGCGCGGGCGGCGAGCGACGAAGGAGCGACGAACGAGCGTTGATCGGCGCCGCGCCGGTCTTTGTCGCGTCAGCGCTTCCCGGCGCGCTCACACACGGGCGGTGCGCTCGCGCTTGCGCACGAACGGCAAGCGCCGCAGCACGTTGAAGGCAATGAGGTTACCCGTCACGACGAGCAGGAGACCGACGACGGCTGAAGGAGACCAGCGGTAGCCTTCGAACACCGTCGAGACGGCGAGCGCGACGAACGGAAACAGCACCGTGCAGTAGGCGGCCCGCTCCGGACCGATGCGTCCGACGAGCGTCAGGTAGGTCGTAAAGCCGATGACCGAGCCCGGTATGGCCAGATAGACGAGCGCGCCGAGGTAGCGGGCCGTCGATTCGGGCTCGAAAGAGAGACCCGCCGCGAAGCTGCCGGCCGTCAGGATCGCGGCGCCGATCAGCATCGCCCAGCCGTTCGTCACGGTCGGGTGCAGCCCCATCGCCTGCATGCGGCTCGAAAGGAGATTGCCGGCCGAAAACGACATCGTGCCGACGAGCGTAATCACGAGCCCCACCCACATCGCATGATCGTTCGCATGCCCGACCACCTGGGGCGCAAAAAGACACAGGATGCCGATCAGACCGAGCACGGCGCCGACGATCGCGCTTGGCTGCAGCGTACGGCCCATAAAGATGCGCCCGTTGATCGCATTGAAGAGCGGGGCCGTCGAGAAAACGACGGCCACGAGCCCGCTCGGGACGATCTGCTCGGCGTAGTAGAAGCAGAGAAAATTCACGCAAAAGAGCGCGAGACCCTGCGAGAAAAGCAGCGGCCAGGCCTTGCGCGGCGGCAACAGCGGGCGGCGCATGAGACGCACGAGCGCCAGCATGACGAGCGCCGCGAGCCAGAAGCGAAAGGCGATCGAGACCGGGGGCGCGACGACGCCGGTCTGCCATTTGATCGCGATCCAGGTCGTGCCCCAGATCAATACGGTGGCGAAATAAAGCAAGAGATTCATGTTCGAGTCCGATTTGTCTTTTGGCCGGAAGCTCGCCAGCCGCACGCAAACGCGCGTTCGGGCGGACCGACGGCGAAATCGAGTCCGACTATGCATCGCCGGCTGGTCCCGGCGTTGTCCAGCCTTGCGGTTTTTTCGGGACAGAAAGGCGCCGAACGCGGTGGCTCGCTATACTCGGAACTCCTCGATTGATCGTCACTAATTGCATTTTTGCCGTGGATGCGAGCCTGTTCCTGACTACCGCCGATCGCGCCGGCGCACCTTCGGCGTGCGCCGCGCCCGACGCCGCCGTCGCGGCCGGTGCGCGCGTGGACGAGCCGCCGTTCGGGATGCACTCGATCGGCCGCACGCTCGCCGAGGCCAACGCGACGCTCGAGCGTTTCGCCTGGCTCGGCGATCGGCTCGCGGCAGCTGTCTGGCGGCGCGACATCGTCGAAGCGGAAACGGCTTACGACAATCCAGGCCACCATACGCTCTCGTGTTACCTCGACGGCGGTCATCGGACCGAGCGACAAAAGCTGCCGGGACGGTATGGCGCGCCGCAGCGGCTTTGCGCGCTGCCGAGCGATCACGAATCGCGCTGGTGGGTACGCGGGCACATGCATTTCGTGCATCTCTACTTCCTGCCCGAGCATTTCACGCGCCGGGCCATCCGCGAGCTGGACCGCGAACCGCGCGAGCTCACGCTCGCCGATCGGACTTACTTCGAGGACGCGCGGCTGGCGGCGCTCTGTCAATCGCTCGCCGTCGCGCCGTGGGACGACCCCGACGATCGGCTGCGCGCCAACGAAGCCGCGCACGAGATCCTGAGCCTCTTGCTGCGCGGCCAGGCCGTGCGCCGCGAAGACGCACCCGTCACGGGCGGGCTCGCCCCGGCGACGCGCCGCCGCGTACGCGAATACATCGACGCTCACCTGTCGCGCTCGGTCACGCTCGGGGAACTCGCCGACGTGGCCTGCCTGTCGGAATTTCACTTCTCGCGCATGTTTCGCTCATCGTTCGGCATGCCGCCGCATGCGTGGATCGCCGAGCAACGCATCGAACGCGCCCGGGCGCTGCTGCGCTCGACGACGCTTGCGCTCGATCGGGTTGCGGCCGAATGTGGCTATGCGAATACCAGCCATCTCGGCCACCGGTTTCGCGCGGCCGTGGGCGCCTCCCCGCTCGGCTTTCGGCGCGCGATGAACGCCGCTTGAATACCGTTCCCTCGTTCTTGCCCCGCATCTAGGTGCGCTATCGCATCGATAGGCACCCATCGTTATCGCCGCGATGCGAACGTTCAATTGTTCTTTTTGCGCGGCGCACGGCACCATTCGTCGTAACAGGGTTGAAGCAACGAAAGCGCGACGACGAGGTGTGCGATGACGACAGCACAATTACAGCTGGGAATGACGGAAAGAACGACGCAGGCAATCGGCGCCGCGCTCGCCCCGCGCGGCACGAGCCTGCGCTCGGCGCTGCTCTTCGCCGGCCCCGCCGTCGTCGCCTCCATCGCCTACATGGATCCGGGCAACTTCGCCGCCAACATCCAGGCCGGATCGCAGTACGGCTATTCGCTGCTCTGGGTCGTCGCCGTGGCCAACGTCATCGCGATGCTGTTTCAGGCGCTCTCGGCCAAGCTCGGTATCGTCACGGGCCGCAATCTCGCCGAAATGAGCCGCGAGCACTTTTCTCGGCCCGTCGTCTACGCAATGTGGGGCGTCAGCGAAATTGCCGCAATGGCCACCGACCTCGCCGAATTTCTCGGCGGCGCGATCGGCCTCTCGCTGCTGTTCCATTTGCCGTTGTGGGCCGGCATGATCGTGACGGGGATCGTCACGTATGGCATCCTCGCGGCCGAAAAGCGCGGATTTCGGCCGATGGAACTCATCATCGGCGGGTTGATTGCCGCCGTTGCGCTCTCGTACGTGATCGAGCTTTCGATCGTCGATGTGGACTGGCAACAAGCCGTGCACGGCGCCACCGTGCCGCAATTGCAGGGCGCCGGGGCGTTGTCGGTCGCCGTGGCGATGCTCGGCGCGACCGTCATGCCGCATGCCATCTACCTGCATTCCGGACTCACGCAGAACCGCGCGCCGGCGCGCAACAATACCAGTCGCCTCAAGCTTTTGCGCTTTTCGAATTGGGAAGTGGTCATCGCGCTTTCGGTCGCCGGGCTCGTCAATATGGCGATGATCGTCATGGCGTCGGGCGCGTTTCACGACGGGCACGCCGACGTGGCGCAGATCGAGACCGCCTATCACAGCCTCGTGCCCCTCTTCGGCGCCGGCGCGGCTGCCGTGTTCCTTATTGCGTTGATCGCGTCGGGCGTGTCCAGCTCCGTCGTCGGGACGATGGCCGGGCAGATGATCATGCAGGGCTTTGTCGGCTTCCGGATTCCTGTCGGCCTGCGCCGCCTCGTCACGATGGTGCCGGCCATCATCGTCGTCGCGCTCGGCGCCAATGCTACCGAAGCACTCGTCTACAGCCAGATCGTGCTCAGCCTCGCGCTGCCGGTTCCGATGATCGCCCTCCTCGTATTGACGAATCGGCGCGACATCATGGGGCCTTTCGCCAATACAGGCACGGTGCGGCTTGCCGCCGTGGGGGCGACCGCGTTGATCGTCGTGCTCAACGTCGTGCTCGTGTTGCAGACGCTCGGTGTGGCGGTACCGGGGTTGGGCGCGGCCTGAGCGACGCGGATTGTTCACGCGCGCATAGCAGTGATTTCAGATGCCGCGTATTTATTCGTGAGATGTCGCCTTTTAGACTGGTTTCATGTAGCAACAGTCGGCGCCGTTCCGGATACGGCAGCAGCGGCCCCGGAGGCCGGCGGCGGCATTTGAAACGATTGGAGGTTGCCATGTTCGCGACATCGGAATATCTCGCGCTCGACGAAATGAACAAGCTCGTCGAATGGACGCAGGCTTGGTACGAAGAAGCGCTTTCGGCCAACTACGTCGAGGAACCCTATCAGCCCGAGGCTGAGGTGCTGACCCGTATGCATCAGTACTTCCGGTTCGGTCTGACGCCGGAAGAGGCGGTGCAGGCGTGCTTTGGCCTCAAGCACTGAAGCGTGAACGGGTTCAGAAGAACTTCGAAGTCGGCCGGGCCGCTCGCTGGTTTTCAGAGCGATCGTCGATACATCACGAAACCCGGTTTGTCCGCTACGGAATCGTAGAGGCGCATTGCGGTGTGGTTGCTTTCGTGCGTGTGCCAGTAGACGCGTTCGGCGCGCGCGGCACGCGCTTCGGCGTAGACCGCTTCGATCAACGCGCGGCCGACGCCCTTGCCGCGCTCGCTCTCGAGCGTGAAGAGATCCTGCAGATAGCAGATGGGGCCGGCGAGCGTCGTACTGCGGTGATAAAGAAAATGCACGAGGCCGACGAGGGCCTCGCCGCGCTGCGCGACGAACGCGTGCATGGGCTCATAGCCCTCGAAGAACCGCGACCACGTCAGGTCCGTGATCTCCCGCGGCAAGGCCGTATCACCGAAACGGCCATAGAAACGGTTATAGCCGTCCCATAGGGGGAGCCAACGGTCGAAATCGCGTTCCTCGATGGGCCGTACGATCAGCGGCGCGTCGGTGGTCAATGATGCGTTCACTCGAGTTGTCCTATTCTGCAGGTTCTGTAGGCGCGACGAGAGGGCATGCTAGCACGCATGCGCGCTGTCGATTTCTCCCAGCCTCGATCGTCGCGTAGGATCGGAGACTCATCCTCCGTTCACTCCGGGAGTCGATCATGTCTACACAGACCGTCCGTCTGCATCGAGTCATTCGCGCCACGCCCGAACGCATCTATCGCGCATTCCTCGACGCCAATGCAATGTCCAAGTGGCTTCCGCCGAATGGGTTCACCGGCAAGGTTCATGAGCTCGATGCGAAGGTGGGGGGGCGCTACAGGATGTCGTTCACGAACTTCACGACGGGCGATAGCCATTCTTTCGGCGGCGAGTATCTCGAGCTCGTGCCGCATGAGCGACTTCGGTATACAGCGCAGTTCGACGATCCGAACTTGCCGGGGACCATGCAGACGACCGTGTCGCTAAGGGCTGTGATCTTCGGAACGGAGCTCCATGTCGTGCAGGAAGGCATTCCGGAAGTCCTTCCCGCCGAAGCGTGCTATCTCGGGTGGCAGGAGTCGCTTGCGTTGCTCGCCTTGTTGGTGGAGGCCGAGATTCGGCAGTAGTTGAATGGCCGCTCACACGAGCGGCCTATCCTATTTGGGCCAGCCAAGCGCTTCCGACGACTCGTCTTGCGACCGGCCGCCTTCGCCGAACCCCGCCAGAAGCCCACTCGCCCGCTGCACTTTCGCGGTCACGGCCTGCTCGAGGACGGTCTTCCCTTCGGGCATGGCCAAAGTGAGAAACGCCCGCGCCCTCGTCACACCCGTATAGACGAGCTCGCGCGTCAGAATCGGGCTATACGTGTCCGGCAAGACCAGTGCCGCATGTTCGAATTCGGAGCCCTGAGACTTATGCACGGTCAGCGCAAACACCGTTTCCACCGCCTGGAGCCGGCTTGGCAAGACCCATTTGATGCTGCCCGCGCCATCGGCGGACGGAAATGCGACACGCAATGCCCGCGCTCCGTCCTTGCCGCCGGGCACCGCGAGTGCGATCCCGATGTCACCGTTCATCAGCCCGAGCTCGTAGTCGTTGCGCGTCACGAGCACCGGCCGCCCCGGATACCATTCGCTGCGCGCGTCGATCAGACCGTCTTCGTGCAGAAGGCGCGCGATTCGCTTGTTCAGCCCCTCGACGCCCCACGGGCCGCGGCGCACCGCGCAGAGCAACTGAAACGCGCCGTGCGCTTTCAGCACTTGCGCGGCCCATGCGGCAAACGCTTCCGGCGTGGCATCTGCTTCGGGCTTGCAGCGCGCCATCGTCTCCAGATAGTGGCGGTAGCCTTGCCGCGCCGCTACCGCCGCTCCCGCCGCATCGCAGGAAGCAGGATCGGCGGCACCCCGCCCATCGACCACGAGCGATCTGAACGACGCATCTTCAGTCGCCGAACAGCTCAGCAACGCCACGTCGGCGCGCCGCTCACTCAACACGCGCATGACACCCGCGGCATCTCCTTCATTGATGCACAGCGCCAACTCGCCGATGCCGCTATCGGACGAGAATCGATGGCTCTCGCGCAGCATGGCGATCGCCTGATCGAGCGTCGTGCCATGCTCGTCGCGCATCGAGTCGTCGATTCGCTCACCGGTCGCCGCCTGTAGCCAGTCGAGCGTCTCGGACGTGTAATGTCCTTTGGCCGCACGGCCGCAAAGCTCGCCGAGCACGGCGCCCGCTTCCACCGAGGCGAGCTGATCCTTGTCGCCGAGCAGAATCAGTCTTGCCGATTCGGGCAACGCGTCGAGAACGGCCGCCATCATTTCGAGATCGACCATCGATGCTTCGTCGATCACGAGCACGTCGACCGGCAGCCGATTGGCCACGTCATGACGGAAACGCCGGCTGTCAGGACGCGTGCCGAGCACGCGGTGCAGCGTGCTGACAGCCGTCGGGATCGACTCCCGCACCGCCACGCCGTCCGCGAAGCCGTCTAGCGGCAGGCGCGCCACCGTACCCGCGATCGATTCGTTGAGTCGCGCAGCCGCCTTGCCGGTCGGCGCCGCGAGCTTGATTCTGAGCGGTCGGGCACGCCGAGCCGTGTTTGCGCCAGCTGCATCATTCGTCAATGCGATCGCTTGCAACAACGCTAGCAGGCGAACGACCGTCGTCGTCTTGCCCGTGCCCGGGCCGCCCGTGACGATGCTGAACGCGCTGCGCGCCGCCAGCGCACAGGCGAGCTTCTGCCAGTCCGCGCCGGGCGTCGTGGCTTTCCGCGCAGGAAACAGCATGTCGAGTGCAGCCCGCACCGCATCGGTATTCAACAGCACCGCCTGCTCTCTCGACGCATGCAATCGTCGTTCGATGCCGGCCCGCACGTCTTGTTCGTATTGCCAATAGCGACGCAGGTACAGGCGCGTGCCAACCAGCACGAGCGGCGTATTGCCTGCACCCGGGCTCACGAGTATCCGCTCGTCGAGCGCCGCCAGCCACCTGGCGAGCGTGACGCCGGCCAGCAGATCGGCGGGCGCGCAGGCTGGCGCGTCGGCCAACCACTCGGGAGGTCCGTCCGGCGGCAGCGACAACGCGAACGCCGGGTCGTCGAGCGTCGCGCGCAGATCCAGGCAGGCATGGCCGCGGCCCAGTTGGTGGCTGGCAAGCGCCGCCGCAAGGATCAGCAGCGGCGGCGCCTCCCGCACTTCGCGCGACAGAAAGCGCGCGAATGCCGCATCGAGCGCACGCAGCCAGCCTCGCTCGACCCAATCGTCGAGCACGGCGAGCATCCGCCGCGCATCCGCGCGCGCGTCGTCGCCGGCTCGGTGCGTCGTAGTGTCCGCGGCCGCTTCAATAGGACGAGTGACTGGAGTCGTCATGCGATGTCCCCCGCCCATTCTTCTTCGCTCACGCGATGCGCGAAGAGCGCATCGAGTCGCTCTATCAGCGCGCGCGGCGGATGATCGATGTGAAGGCCCTGGCTCGGCGCGTGGCTGCCGCGCAGGAACAAATACACCGCGCCGCCGACATGGCGATCGTAGTCATAATCCGGCAGACGCGCCTTCAGCAGCCGATGAAGGGCGAAGAGGTACAGCACGTACTGCAGCTCGTAGCGCGAATGCAGGATCTGGGCGCGCATTCTCGCCGGCGTGTACGCCGCATCGTCGGGCCCAAGCCAGTTCGATTTGTAGTCCGCGACGTAGTAGCGGCCTTCATGCTCGAACACGAGGTCGATGAAGCCTTTGAGCATGCCGTTGAGCCGCGCCGGCTCGAGCGCGGGGCGCGCCGCGCCGTCGAGCGTCATCTCGCAGACGATGCGGTCGAGCACTTGCGCATCGACCGCATGCGCGCCTACCCAAAACTCCATCTCGGGCAGATACGACTTCATTGCGCGCAGCATAACGGGCCGCATCGGCTCGCCGCCGTGGGCCGGCAAGTGCAACGGCTCGTGCAAAAGGCGCAGCAGCCAAGCGGTCAGCGGCTCGATCCAGCGCGCCCAACCGCGCAGACTGCAGCGGCGCGCGACCGTATCGCGCAGCACGTCGGGGCGCTTGGCCACTTCCTCGAACCCTTCCGTCGCCGCCCATTCCATCAACTCGTGAAGGAAGCTGCCGGCGTCGGCTCCGCGCGGAAAATCGTGGAGCGCCCCGTCTGGCTGCTCCGACGTGCGGGTCGCGGCGCCCGTCGGCGGCCAGTTCACGTCCGGCTCGTCGGGCACCTCGGCTTCGGAGAGCTCGTGGAAAACGTCCTGTCCACGCGTGTCGGGCGCGGCATGCGCGTCACCCCCATGCGAATGAGCGCCCGTGCCGCCGATCACTCCGTCGACCTTGCGCAGGCTCGAATAGCTGGCGATCCACCAGCGTTCGCTCACGGCCTGCCGCAACGTCCGCGCGGCGCCTCGCCTGACTTGCGATTCGCGCAACATGAAAGACTCGTCGCTCGGAGTCACGGCTTGTCCGACGCTGATCTGCTCGCATCCTTCGGCAAGCCGCTCGAGCAGCTCGCCGAACGCATGCGGCGCAATCGGCTTGCCGCCGTCGAGCAAATAGCCGAGCGCGCTCGACTCGACGCATTGGATCGGCGCCATGCCGATCCATGTCGCGTAGCGAGCGCGCGTGAGCGCCACGTAGAGCTTGCGCAGATCTTCGCCGAGACGCTCGCGATCGACTTGCGGCAAGACGGTTGCGTCACCGAGCGTCACCTGCAGCCCACCGGTCTCGTCGTGCCACTTCAGCGGCATATCGGTCGGCAATGTTCGCCGGAAATTGCACGCGAATGGTAGGAACACCAGCGGGTACTCGAGCCCCTTCGACTTGTGAACCGTCACGACCTGCACGAGGCCCGCGTCGCTTTCGAGCCTCAGCTGCCGCGCGTCGCCGACTGCGCCGCCCGCGTCGTCCGCAATCTCCTCGTCGAGGTAGCGAATCAGCGCGTGCTCGCCGTCGAGTTGCGTGCTTGCCTGTTGCAGCAGCTCGGCCAGATGAAGCAGATTGGTGAGCACGCGCTCGCCGTTCGTCGACGCGCCGCTCGCTTGCCCGATCAGTCTTCGCGGCACCTGAAAATCGTTGAGCAGCCGGCGCAGCATCGGCAGCACGCCCTTGCTGCGCCAGCAATCGCGGTAACCGCGAAACTGCAGCACGCGCGATTCCCACTCGATTTCATCGTGCGTGAGGGCATCGAGCGCGGCCCAATCGAGCCCGAGTGTCGCCGTCGCGAGCGCGGCGCGAAGGAGCCGTCCGTCATCGGGCTCGGCGCAGGCCGCGAGCCAATGACGCAGTTCGGCTGCCTGCTCGGTCTGAAAGACGGAGTCCCTGTCGGACAGGTAGACGCTGCGCACGCCGCGCTCGGCGAGCGCGGCGCGAATCGTGCGCGCCTCCTCGCCGTTGTTGACGAGTACAGCCATGTGAGCGGGCTCGAGCGGCGCCATCCGCTCGGGGCCGACGAACCCCGCTTCGCCTCGCTGGCCCAGGTTCAGCAGACGAACCATCTCGGTCGCGCAACTGGCCGCCATCGCGCGCAAATAAGCCTCTTTGCCGAGCGGCTTGCCATCCTCGGCGGGCGGCAGCCACCATGCGGTCAGCGCCGGCAAGTCATCTCCGTTCTCGCGAAGCTTGTCGGGACGGCCTTGAGCGTCGGCGGGGACGAACGGCAACGGGTTGTCTCCATCCGCGGCGTTGCGGAACAGAAACGCACCCTGCCCTTCCGCCCGCGCCTCCGCCGCCGCGAAGCAGCGGTTGACGGCCGCCACCATCGCGGCCGTCGAGCGGAAGTTCTTCTTCAGCGTGAAGAGACGCCCCGCGCAGGCACGGCGCGCCGTCAGGTACGTGTAGATGTCCGCGCCGCGAAACGCGTAGATCGCCTGCTTCGGATCGCCGATAAGGATGATCGCCGTGTCTGCGTCGTTCTCCGCAATTCGATAGACCGAGTCGAATATGTCGTACTGGACCGGGTCCGTGTCCTGGAACTCGTCGATGAGCGCCACCGGGTATTGCCGGCGAATGATCTCGGCGAGGCGCGCGCCGTTCGGTGCGCGCAGCGCGTCGCGAAGGCGTGTCAGCAGATCGTCGAAGCCCATCTGCGACCGTTTCTTCTCCTCGGCGGCGAAGCGCTCGGCAACCCAGCGAGCCGCGTGGCAAAGCAGTTCACGATAGGCCGTCGGCTGCGCCGCGAGTGCGGCGGGGAGGCCCTGCATCGCGTCGAGCGCCGGGTGACACGGCGGATCGCCGGTCTTCCAGATCTCGGCGAGCCCGTCTCGTGTCAAGCGCATCCAGACGGCCGCATCGTCGGCGAACGCCGGCTTGATCATCTCCGGATCGGCGGCCCATGCACGCATCTTGTCGAGCCAGTTCTGGCAATTCGTCCGATTCAGGCGCTGCGCGTTGAATAGCTTTTTCTCGCGTGCATCGTCGAGGATCGCCTGCAGTTCATCGGCCCATATCGTCCAGTTTTCCTTGAGGCGTGCCAGATGCGCGCGAAGCCTTTCACGCGCGTCGCGCAGCGCTTGTTCCGGCGCGGGCGCTTCGGGCAGAAGCTCCGCGTGCGCAATGAGACCGCCAATCATCGACTGCAATGCGTGCGGACTCGCAAACCATCGACGCACCTCGCCCGCCGACTGCGCATCGAGCGGCGCGAGGAAGATGCGCCAATAATCGCGCACGACCTCCGCGCGCAACGCGCTTTGATCCGTTTCGAGCGTCTGCGAGAACAGGCTGTCGCTATCGAACGCATGCTCGCTCAACATCCGATTGCACCATCCGTGGATCGTCGAGACGGCTGCTTCATCCATCCATTCGGCGGCTAGTTCGAGGCGGTGCGAACAGGCGGGCCACTCATCCGGTGAATACTCGGCGCGCAACGCGTGCAGCAGGTCGTCGCCCGCCGGACCGGCAACGTCAGCAGGATCCGCGCGGAAGTACGCGGCGGCCTCGACGAGACGCGCGCGGATCCGTTCGCGCAATTCCTTCGTCGCCGCATCCGTGAACGTCACAACGAGGATTTCGGGAGGCGTCAATGCCTGCGTGCGCTGCTCTGGACCGCCATGACCCAAGACGAGTCGCACATAGAGCATCGCAATCGTGAACGTCTTGCCGGTGCCCGCGCTCGCTTCGATAAGACTGCTGCCGCGCAACGGAAAACGTAGCGGGTCCAACACCACGGCAGCCGAAGCAATCGGATCACTTACGGGTGCATCATTCGTCAATTAGGACTCCCCACCGTTTTTGGCATCGTTCTTCCCCCTTGCCGTCGCGGGAATCGCAACATGGAGCGGCTGCAGTAACTCAACGGCCAGCGCCTCGAACTCGCCGCTCGCGGCGAGTGCGTCGAAATCGGGGTAGACGCGGCATAAGTAAGCATTCATGTCGCGCTCGCCCGGTTGCCACGACGTGCCTTCATAGGCCGCGCGCGCAGCGTCGCGCGCTTGCGTTTCCTCGGCGTCCGGCGAACCCTCGCGCGCTCCGTTGCCGTCGCCGTTGCGCCGCTTCCCGAGCCATGCGAACGCCGTGTTGACCGCGAGCGGCAACGGCCTGCGCATACCCTCGTCCCACGCGCGCAGCAATGCGAGCAGATGCGCGCGCGCTTCATCCGGTGCCACGGGTGCGAGCTCGATGCCGCCTACCTTACTGATCACCACCGTCGTAACCGGGCCCGCCGCGAGCTGTGCGGCCAAGTGCGGGACCCAGAATGCGATGCCTCTATCGCGGCGATACTTATTGTCCTTGACGAGCGTGCTCGCATCGAGGATGACGCGGCCCAGTCCGCCGTCCGGGCGGCCGCGTAGACCGCCGATCCAGTCTTCGATCGAGCGCGCGCGGTCATCGAGCATCGCCTCGACACGCAGTTCGAATTGCTCTTCGAGCGCCTCGGGCCAACGTGCGAGCGCGGCCTGATAACGCTCGAAGAGGTCCGGCATCGGCGCGAGCAGTTCCTCGCCGACGAGCTCGCCGAAACCCCCTTTTGCCAGATCGCCGCTGCGGTACATGCGCTCGAGGCGCCCAAGCGCGGTCGGCATCAGATCTTCGTCGCCGCGCTCGAGCGCCGCGGTCTGCGCGCGGATCAACTCGTTTTGAAGTTGCCACGTTTCGAGCCCATCGAGGGCGAACGGTTCGTCGTTCTCGCTGGCCGTCGCATCGGCCTCAAACGCCACGCGCAGACGTTGGCGGAAGAAACACTTGACCGGATCCTTCAAAAAGGCGGCCAGCTCGCGAACCGACAACGGCTCCTCGCGTTCGATGGGCGGCAACTTCGTCACGGCGCGGCGAATTGCGTCGCTCCCCCGCTCTACTTGATCCCATTCGCTCGCGAAAGTGAATAGCTTCGAGGCGTGCGGATCGGCGGGAAAATAGTCGGCGCTGAAGGGCTGCAGCCGGTGAACGATCGTCAGTTCGTCGATGAGCGCGTCGGGCTTGCCGCTCTCGTCGCCCGCCAGGCGCCAGCCGGCCGACAGATGCTCGCGCAGCTGTCCCACGAGCACCGATGGCGGACGCGGCGTATTGTCGGTCACGCTGCGCCCGACCCATGACACATGCAGATGCTCACGTGCCGAGAGCAGCGCTTCGAGGAACAGGTAACGATCGTCCTCACGGCGCGACCGATCGCCAGGCCGGTAGCTCTGCCGCATCAGATCGAAGTCGAGCGGCGTGCGCGTGCGCGGGAAGTCGCCGTCGTTCATGCCGAGCAGACATACGCGGCGAAACGGAATCGCGCGCATCGGCATCAGCGTCGCGAACGTGACCGCGCCCGCGAAGAATCGCTGCGACAGGCTGCCTCCTTCGAATTGCGACAGCCAGTAATCCGCCACGATCGATAGCGGAAGCTCCTCGGTCAGCGCGGCGTCGTCACACTCGTCTCGCCATGCTTCGAGCGCGGCATCGAGACGATCGAGGGTGTAGGCATCGTCGCTATCGGAGGGCGCGAAGAATGCACCCTTGATCTTGCGCAGGCGCCTGCACCACTCGTCGACGGTGGCCGGCTCGCGCAACGTGCGCCACGTCTCGTCGAGCGCGTCGATGAGGCGCGTCAACGGTCCGAGGAGCGCCGCGTCGAGCCCGCCGATTTCGGCATACGGCTCGATGTCGGACCACGCGTCCGATTTGTCGCCCACCGCGTAGCCGAGCAGCATTCGGCGCAGGCCAAAGGCCCACGTATTGGGCGCATCGTCGTCGCCCGCCTTCGGCAAACCGAGGCTCGCGCGTTGCTCGCCGTGCAGGCCCCAGCGAATGTTCGCGCCGCCGATCCAATGGTGCAGCGTCGGCACATCGTCGGCCGCGATGCCGAAGCGCTCTCGCAGCGCAGGCACTTCGAGCAGGTCGAGCACATCGCTGACGGTCGTTCTCGATTGCGGCAGCGCAAGCAGCGTCTCGAGCGCGCCGAGCAGCGGGTCGAAGTCGCGTTGGCCCCGATCGGCGACGCTGAACGGGATGTGGCGCGAATCGCCCGCATCGAGCGAACCGAACACGGCCTGGACATGCGGCGCATAGGCCTCGATGTCGGGCACCATGACGATCACGTCGCGCGGGCGCAGCGTCGCATCGGCTGCAAATGCGGCGAGCAGTTGGTCGTGCAGGATCTCGACCTCGCGCTGCGGGCTGTGCGCGATATGAAAGCGAATCGATTGATCCGCGCGAGGGTCCACCGCCGGCCAGCGCTCGCGCGTTTCCGCGAGCGGCCGCAGATCGCGAATGTCGTCCTGCAACTGTTGCAGCATCGTGGCGGTGCCGTCGCTCTCGAACAGATCGATACGCTGGCCGATGCTCGCGAAGCGCGACGCATACGTGTTGCGGGCGGCGTCGCTGTCGAATTCGTCGAGCAAGCCGATGAAATCGCGCCCCTGCTTGCCCCAGGCCGCGAGCAGCGGATGGGCGTAGAGGTGAAGCTCCGCCTCGTCGATCATCGCGGGCGCGCCTTGACGACGGCGCTGGCGCGAGCGCTGCGCCCGCAACAGATCCTGGTCGGCGACGATGTCGGCCCAATAGTGCGCGCACGGGTTGTGCACGCACATCAGCACCTGCGTGAAGCTTGCCAGCGCGGCGAGCACTTCGAGCGATTGCCGAGGCAGGCTCGAGATTCCGAATACGATGACGCGCGGCGGGAGCCCGCGCGGCCGCTCACCGTCGCCCATGGCGGCGACGCGCCGCAGAAATGCGTCGTGTACCGCCGCGCGGCCGGCCTTCGCCGCGTCGATGCCGTCCGGGCCGTGCGCGCGGACATCGTCGAGCAACGCGCGCCACAACGCCGCCTGCCAGCGATGCTCGTCGGGCAGCGGCGTGCGCGCGTCGCGGGCATCGATCAGCACGTCGTCGTGCGCGGCCCAGCTCGCGAGCCAGTCCGCACGATACAGCTGGTATTGGTCGAACAGTTCAGCCACACGTTGGGCGAGTTGGAACCGCTTGCGCTGATCGTCGTCGTGCGCCATGAAGCGCTTGAGCGGGCCGTATTCCGGCAGCTCGAGCAGCGCCGGCAGGATACGCGTCAGCCGCCATACGAGCCGCGACTTGTCGAATGGCGAGACAGCCGGCACGGCGTCGGCGCCGAGCACCGCGCGGTAGACCTGCCAGAGAAACCGCGCGGGTAGCGACAAATCGAGCGCGGCGGAGATCCCGCAGCCGCCCTCCTCGGCATCGGCCGCGAACGCGAGCTTCAGCCACTGAGCGATCCCGTTGCTCTGCACGAGGATCACTTCATTCTCCAACGGCGCCAGCGGGTACTGCTTGATCCATTCGATCATCAGCTCGCGCAGCCGCTCGGGCCGGTTGCCATGCACCAGCATCAGCCCGGCGGGAAGCGTTTGTGAGGTCAAACGGGACTCCATTAACGTGCTTGTGAATCCGGTCAGCGACGGCCCGTCGCAGAGACCGAGGGTAGTTTCGAAGAGATCGGCTCCGGACCGCGGCAAGCCGGCATACATATTAAGGCAGCATTGGACTCAAGGTCGCTCGGGAAAATCGGGGCACGGCAGCGCGCTTTCGGGACGCGATGCAGGAACTGACATCGTGCTCGGAAACCACCGCAAGAAATGCTAACCTCACAGGTCAATGAAGTCTCAGTCTTCAACGTGAATGGGCATCACTTTCGCCAACAAGGCGCTGTTGTGCGAGCAACTCAACGAAGAGAAGCCGATGGTCAAGACGCATGGGAACGAATTTCGGCCTGACTACGCCGTCGCGCCAGGCGAAGTGCTTGGCGAGGAACTGGAAGTACGCGGGATGACTCAGCAAGAGCTCGCAAAGCGGACGGGTCTGAGTCCGAACTACATTGTCTCGGTCGTCCAAGCGAAGTCGTCGATTACACCTGAAACCGCCCTCAAGTTCGAGAGGACGCTGGGCATGCCCGCTGACTATTGGTTAAACCTGGAAAGTGAATACCAGCAAGCGTTGCGGTGGGATTATGAATGAGAAAGGCGCGCAGTCAGCCGCGCGCCAGGATCTTACGAGTTCCGCCCTTAAGCGGTGAACCGTTCCGCGCGGTACGGATCGAGCAGCTTCACGCGCACACCTTCGATCATTTCAGTCACGATCAACTGCGAAAGAATCGCTCCCAAACTCACGCCGGCATTCGTCGTGATGGCCGCGATTCCGGGCTCATCGCCGGTGCCGCTGAACACGGGCAGACCATCGGCTGGGATCACGCGGCGCGTTTCGGTGACTTTTTCGACCTTCGCGCCTTTCAATCCCGGGAGAATCGCCGCGGCAACTTCGACGAGTTGCTCCGGATTGGGTGCACTCGGGTCGCCAACGGGTGAACCCGAGAAATGCTGCGCGATGACCACACGCCCGTCGAAGCGCTGGATGGCGTGCACGTGCGAGCCGAGCACGACTTTATCGAAGAGCGGGGGCAGCGGCGCCAGATGAACGACACTGCCGACGCTATGAACGAGCGGCGCTTTCAGTCCAACCTGTTCGGCCAACTCCGGATTGGCGATCCCGCCCGCGAATACGACGATATCGGCCTCACGCTTGCCCTTGGCGCTCGTCACCGTATATCCCCCCGCAGTTCGTTGCAGACTCGCGAATGCATCGTTCGCACTGTAGTAGGCTCCGAGCGCAATCGCTTCGTCAAGCATCGCAGCGGTCATCTGCACCGGCGCCATCATGCCTTCGTCCGGCGTGTAGGTGATGAATGTCTCGTCACCGGGATGCAGGGCCGGTTCGAGTTCGCGCGCCTCGGCGGCACTCACCTTGAACGTCGGACTCCCCCACCTCAGGCGGCGCTGCAGTTCCGCGTCGAGCTCCGTCGCTTGCTGAGTGCCTGGAATCGCCAGTTGCAGACACCCGCACCAGCGGAGCGGCAGCTTCGCCTTCACCTCGTCCTGCAAATAGCGCCAACGCAGATGCGAGAGCCGATGAAGATTGAAATAGTCGCGTGCGCCGGCCTCGCTGAGCGTATCGGCATTGCGAAACTTCGTCTGATTCGTGATCCAGGCGAATGATCCCGCCGTCGCGCCGCTCGCTCTCTCATTGCGGTCGAGCACGGTGACGCGCGCGCCGCGACGCGAGAAATCGTAGGCAAGAATGGCGCCGATGATGCCTGCGCCGACAATCAGGACGCGGGGAGAAGAAATCGTCATGTATGCACCTCGTTGTTGCTCACAGAAGAAACTTTTTCGCGCGCTTGAGGCGGCTCGGAGTCCGCAAGCGGCAGATTGCGTGTTTCCGGTGCCATCCGGTATGACACCAGCAAGCCCAGTGCAGCAATGCCGGCTGCGATCAGGAGCCCGTTTGCCGCGCCCCACTTCGCAATCGTGATCGGCAGCACGAATGTGCCGGCCGCCGCGCCGATGCGGCTCACCGACATCGCGAGGCCCATGCCGGTGGCACGAACGTCCGTCGGGAACACCTCATTGGGATAGACGAACTGCAGCGCCGAGCCGGCGGCTTCGGCGATTGTGAAAACGATGAACAGCGCGATGGCGAAAACAGCCAGCGCCGAGAGCGGCGTCGCTAGTGCGAACAACGAGAGCGTTGCGATAGTGCCCGACGCAATCAGCAGCGGCCGGCGGCCGATGCGGTTGATCACGAGCATGCCGAGGGCGGTGCCGACGATCGCGAATGAGATGATCACGAGCGTGCCGCTGAGCACGTGAGTCACGCCGAGCGATTTCAGCAGCAGCGGCTGGAATGTCTTGATGGCGAATGAAGGCGCTATCTGACAGGTCCAGAACACCGAGCAGAAAAACACCATCCGGCCGTAACCGCGCGCAAACAACTCCCGAATGCTCGACAAGCCGAGCCCGGTGCGCGGCGCGCTCCGCGAAGTATGCGTAAGCAGGTGATCGAAGTCGGCCTGCCGCCCGAGATGGGTTTCGACGATCCGTCGCGCCTCGTCGATTCGTCCAACGGACACGAGCCAGCGCGGCGATTCGGGGATGTTCAGCCGAAGCACGAGGAAGATCGCGGATGGAATGGCCGCGCTGGCCAGCACGTAACGCCAGGTACTGCTATCGCCGGTATGGACGAACAGCCCGGTGGCAAGGCTCAGCGTGTAGCCGACCCACAAGCAGAGCACGAGGCTCGACAGAACAGGCCCGCGCAGCCGCCTTGGCAAGAACTCGGAGGCAAGCGCCGTTGCGATTGGATAGTCGGCGCCGAGCGCGATCCCCATGACGAGGCGCAGCGCGAAGAGCGCCGTCGCACCCGTGACGAAAAGGTGCGCGATCGAGCAGAGGACAAACACCGCTAGATTGAGCACATACATCGATTGGCGCCCGAACCGGTCCGTCATCGGACCGAACACGATTCCACCGACGAACATACCAAGCAAGCTCGCCGCGCCGATCAGCCCCGCTTGGGCCGCGCTCAGATGTAAATCGCGCGCGATGAGCGGCAACGCTACAACGATGATCCCGAGCAAGTAACCGTCGCAAAACGGTCCGCCGGCGGCGACGAGCGCGACGCGTCGATGAAAGCGACTGGTAGGCAATTCGTCGAGGCTGACACGTCTCTCTGTCATGGTGGGGCTCCCGATGCTTACGTGTGGGGTAGAGGCGGCTTCTTCTCATCCGCTTGCATCAAGGCTAGAGACGCGTTAAATATCGGTCAATGTCGTTCTTTATTTACGTCATATCGAAGGGATCGATATGTTGTTCAGCGAAGAGATCAATACCTTTCTAGCGGTTGTACGCACCGGAAGCCTGTTGCAAGCGGCCGAGATCGTCTGCGCGACGCAGTCGACGGTTTCTTATCGCATTCAGGCGCTCGAACGACGGATCGGCCATTCGTTGCTGCTGCGATCGCGCGGCTCCCGACGAATCGCGCTTACGCCGCATGGCGAGCGGTTCCTTGACATCGCCGAGCGGTGGAAGCGCCTCGAGATGGAGGCCGAGCAGTTGAAAATGGAAAGCGATCGCTATCTGGCGATTGGCGCTGTCGATGCCGTTGCGATCCACGTTCTGCCGCCGTTCGTGAGCGAACTATCGCGCGAAGATCCGCCGATCCGCCTGCACCTGGAAAGCGGGCGGTACTGGCAGCTGGCAAACAGAGTCGCATCGGGACACCTCAACGCCGCATTTACTTTGTCGCCCGCCGACCATGCCGATCTCGTATCGACTCGAATTCGAAGCTACGCCATGCGGATCGCCTACATGCCGCAAAACGGAGAGCAGGAGATCGAGGAGTGCGCCGATTTGACGAGCTTTGATTACTCGCGCGAGGTCTACCTGCCCTGGTCGGGGCAGTTCGATTTGTGGCGCACGAAGCGCGGGCTGCTCAGGCCGCTGAACTCGGCCGATAAGAGCCATTTACTTGCGCCGTTGCTCAAGCGTCCGGGCGCGTGGGCGCTGGTGCCGTCGTTCATGGTGGAGGCGTTGCGCGCGCAGACGGGTTGCTCGATCCACCGACTCGCGCATCAGCCCCCGCCTGACATTGCGCTATACAGGATCTCGCGCAGGCACGATAGTACGTTCGCCGAGCGCGATTCGGAGGCTGTGGAGCGGGCGCTAAGAGCGTTGCAAGCTTAGGCAGGACTTCGCGTGGAGGGAAATCGCGATGGAATCCTACGAGAGCATGCTTGAGACCCGACTCGTGCGCGTACGCGGAACGGTGCAAGGTATGGGGTATCGGGATGCGTGCGTCGAGCACGCAAGGGCGTTGGGCATCAGCGGATGGGTGCGCAATCGGATGGACGGATCGGTCGAGGCGATGTTGCAAGGATCGACCGAGCAGGTTGCCGAGATGTGCGAGTGGCTGGAGGACGGGATGCCGACCGCTTTGGTCGAGGAAATGGAGATTGCCGACATCGCGCCGCCGTTTCCGCGCTTCAACGGGTTCGAGCAGCTACCCACGGTTTGAGGCGCGGCGCGTCAGTGCCGCTGCCGCGCTTGTCGGAACCAGGCGCTAGATCACCCACTTGCCGCTGCGCATAGCGTCTTCCAACATCCCCAGCGTGAGTTGCCACCCGCCTAGCGTTTCTCGAGCCCGCTTGCTGAACGGCACTTTGAGCAGCGTGACAAAGAAGTCCTTCCGATTGAGTTCACTGGCCGGATAATAGTGCCCAAGGTCGAAAGCGGACATGTCGACGTCGAACGCAGTAGCCCATTCGCGCAGTACCTGCTCAATCTCGTCCGGCTCCATGTCCAGGTCGTGGTAAAGATCGGTATTCCTCGTGAGCCGGTTCTCGCCAAAGATCGGTTTCGCAAGCCTTGGCTCGAAGAATCTCACGAGCTGTACCCATGTCTCGTTTGATTCGGGCATTTACAGTCTATCCTCCGGCTTCACCATCCGGTTGTACGCGTTGACAGAACGGAAAATGATCATTGACGCGTCGGAGGCAAATAGCACCCAGCCTACCCCCGGTATCGCGCGCCCGACAAAGACGCCGAGGTTGCCGGTGAACTTGAGTCGCAGCGTCACCAAGCTAGTGAACGATGTAACGGTGGGCAGCACTTTTCGCTTGATCTCGTATGGAAGGAGCCTTCGCGAGACGACCGAGGCGATTGACGTGCCCTTGACTGCGCCGTTGAATTTTCCCCTCGTCGGTATAAAACGCTGCCCAAGCAAAATCATCGAGACGCTGACAAGGTCCTCGATGCCGGTTTGCTTGCAAGTTTCGTCGAGCACGACGAGGAAAAACAGCTCGGCGGGCGTCAGCCCCTCGTGTATGCCATATCGATAAGTGTTGCTCACTCGGCCCTCTCTTTTGTCTAACTTTTGAGCCGAGGATAGCCGACACGCGCGCAGCGATCAAGAACACCGCGTCCTTACGCCGCTTCGGGCGACCCTCGAGCCCCGCTCGAGAGTCGCCGCGATCAAACCGCTACTGCAAAGACGCCCATGTCGTCCCGAAGATGCTCGATTGATCGATTCCGGGGAAGTCGACGAACGCTTTGCTGCAATCAAGCACGCTGCTCGTCGGCAGGTTCTCCTGCACTGTCCCGTTGACGACGACGCGGTTCGCCGTCGACGCGGCAATAGGCAGATTTACGTGGTCGACAGTCAGATTGGCGTCGGACGAGATCAGCGAGATCCCCGTCGGCGTATCCGCCACGACGTTCGTCAGCGACATCACGAGCGGAAAGGCCGGCTCTCCGAAGCCGCCCGTGTTGGCCTCGAACCCCTGCAGCTTCACGCCGGCATTGCCCATGATCACGACGTTGTTGAGCGAGATGTCATGGAAGTTCGGATACAGCGGACCGGTCGACGGCACGGCCTTCGTGCTGTAGTACGGCGTGAACAACAACGCGTTCGTCGCATCCTGGATGCAGATGTTCGAGTACTGAATGTGGCTGACCTCGCCGCCGCGCGCATAGTCTGACTTGATACGCAGCCCTTCCTCGGAATTCCAGAACGAATTGTCGAAGACCTGCACGTTCGTGACGCCCGCATTCGTTTCGCTGCCGATCGAAATCCCATGCCCCCAATAGATGTGGTTGTGGGCAATGACGACGCCCCACTTGCGATCGGATCTCACGTCGCGGTTGCCGTCGATGCCGAAGAGCCCCGAGCCAGCCGGCGACGGATTGGCACTCCCCTTGAGCGCGATATCGTCGTCGCCCGTGCTCACGTAGTTGTACGCGAACACGAAGTTCTTGAGATAGCCGTCGAAAGAGATAGGACTCGCGGACGTCGTCGTGCTGCCCGTCGATAGCGTCGCCGAGATGGCCTTCGATGCAGAGCCCGGATCGAACGCGTCGGTGTTCTTGACGTTGTCGCGATTGAAGGTCTGCCCCGTATAAAGCGGGTTGCCATTGCCCGCGGGATTAGCGAACGCGGCGAGGTTCGGCGTCTGCACCTTCACGCCCCATATGGTCAAACCGTCGACGCCGCTCGGCACGACATGGAAATTCGGGCTGTTGCTCAGCGTGATTCGATAGAGCGTCAGGTTCTTCGCGTAGTTGAACACCATCAGACGGAAGTTCGACTGCGAGCCGACGCCGGTCGTGCCGTTGTCGACCATGTTGCCGAGATAGGCAAGGTCCCACCACGTCATGTTGCGCGCCGGCGACTTCGAATCGACGATCGTGCCGCCGTCATCGCAAGCGGTGCCGTCGGCTGCAACGGTGCCGGTCTTGTAGGCCGCGTAAGTGTTCGAGCACGTCAGATCGACCTTCATCAACGGATACTTCGCGTCGGACGTGACGATCTCCGCATAGCCGCGTCCGTCGATGCGGCCGTCGCCGACCACGGCGGAGTTCACGAGGTCCGTCCCGGTGATCAGCGCCAGGCAGTTGGACGAGCTGCCGGCCTTCGTCGCGCTGACGGCGGTATTGCCGCAATACGGCCCCGCCACGTTCGGCGAATAAGCCTTGACGTCGCGCGATGCATAGAGCGTAACGCCCTTGTCGATCCATAGCGTCACGCCAGAGGGCAGCGTCAACGGACCGCTGATGAAACTGTTGCCCGGCCCCGTGCTGCTCACGACGAGCCGCACCGCGAACTTGCTGGCGCGGTACTTCGATTTGGCCAGTTCCTCACCCGACGCGCCGGAGATGTTGACGTTGGGAACCGCGGCCGCCACCTCGGAAGCGGTCGCCGCGGCGTCGGCAGCCGCGATCGTTGTGCCAACTTGGGCATCGACGGATGCCCCGCAAGCATCGAGTGCCGCCTGTATACGAGCTTGGTCCGGATTCGCGGTGGCCGTGGAGACCGCCTTGCCCACGCCCACGATAGAAGGATCCGCTTCCGGCGGCAGTGAGCCGTCCGGCCGGCTCACGAGCGAATTGCTTGCTTCGAGCGTGCTGCAAACTTGGGCGTCGGTCGGCAGCGTCGGTTCTGCGGGCAAATTTGCATCGAACGTCGTCGTGCCGACTTGGAAGACGCTGTTGACCGTCGGTGTCGCGGCTGCTGCGACCGGCGCGTCGCCACTGCCGCCGCATGCGGCCAACGTCGCGGCGGCGGCCAATAGCGCCGCGAACAGGCCAAGGGGCCTCGATCTTCTCTTTAAAGCGGGAAAGCGGGATGTCATGACGAGCGTCTCCGTGTCGTGGCCTCGCTGAAAGGCGATGCCGGTTGGTTTTTTCTGTGGAGCAGACGAGATCGGGGCAACTCGACACCGCCCCCTCCGCGGGACGGTGCGGCGGTACGAGACAAGGAGCGGGCCTCCCCCTTCGTACGCGATCGTCGTCATCAGTCGTCCTACAACATACGGCGCCAGCAAGCGCGGCGGAAGAAATAGCCATCGGGCGATCGCGAGTATCGCGCGCGACAATTCTCCGTTTTCGAGAAACCTTCGAATTTCCTTCGAATGCCTTGCCTTACCGAGTCGCAGCACGACGGCCCGCTTATCCTACCGTGGCGCCCTCATTCCGCGCACCTAAGGGTAACTACCGAGTGAGCGAACAAGCGCATATCCGTAAAGTCGCGCAACGCGTCGTACGATGTACGATCTTCGGAGACGGGCTTTAGAACCAGGAAACTGACGATGAAAAAGACATTCACACGCTCCCGCGTGGCGCTTGCAGCGGCGCTGCTCGCCGGCTTCGCCATGTCCGCGCAGGCACGCGTTTTCCGCTCGGCGGACGTGCACGGCGACAACTTCCCGACCAACATGGCCGTGAAGTTCATGAGCGACGAGCTCTCGAAGGAGACGGGCGGCAAGGATTCGATCAAGGTGTTCGGCAACAGCGCGCTCGGCTCCGAGAAGGACACGATCGATCAGGTGCGGATCGGCGCGATCGACATGGTTCGCGCGAACGGTGCCGCATTCAACGAGATCGTGCCCGAGTCGCTGATTCCGTCGTTCCCGTTCCTGTTCCGCGACATCGATCATTTCCGCAAGGTGATGTACGGCCCCGAAGGCCAGAAGATCCTCGATGCCTTCAAAGCGAAGGGCATGATCGCGCTGACGTTCTATGAGAGCGGCGCGCGCTCGATCTATGCGAAGCGGCCGGTGCGTACGCCCGCCGACATGAAGGGCCTCAAAGTGCGCGTGCAGCCGTCGGACCTGATGGTCGACGAGATCAAGGCGATGGGCGGCACGCCGACGCCGATGCCGTTCGCCGAGGTTTACACGGGTCTGAAGACGGGGCTCGTCGACGCAGCGGAAAACAACTTGCCGTCCTACGAAGAGACGAAGCACTTCGAGGTCGCGCAGGACTACTCGGAAACGCAGCACGCCATGACGCCGGAAGTGCTCGTGTTCTCGAAGAAGGTGTGGGATACGCTGACGCCGCAGGAACAGGCGGCCATCAAGAAGGCGGCGGCCGATTCGGTGCCCTACTACCAGAAACTGTGGACCGCGCGTGAAGCCGAGGCGCAGGACACCGTGACGAAGGGCGGCGCGAAGATCATCCCCGCGGCGCAAGTCGACCGCGCGGCGTTCGTGAAGGCCATGCAGCCGCTCTGGACGAAGTACGAGAAGACGCCGGAGATGAAGCAGATCGTCGACGAAATCCAGGCGATCAAGTAACGACGCGCGACGCGCGTTCATCAGGCAACGCCCGCACGTCCTCCGGCCGATGGCCGGCGGCGAGGCGGGCGGTATTCGTTGAAGGACCGAAGTCATGAAGCTCCTCAAGCGCTCGAACGATGCGCTCTTTCGGGCGCTCGCCATCGTTGCGTCCGTCTGTCTCATCGCACTCACCGTGCTCGTGTTCTACGGCGTCGTGATGCGTTACGTCTTCGATAACGCGCCCGATTTCGTCGAGCCCATCGCATTGCTGCTCGTCGTCACGATCGCGATGTTCGGCGCCGCCTTGAAAGTTCGCGACGGCGGCCACATCGGCCTCGATTCGTTCGTGCAGCGCTTATCGCCGAAGGCTCGCACGGTAGCGATCGCATTCCAGCACCTGTGCCTGATCGGATTTGCCATCGCGATCATCGTCGGATGCGGGAGTATGGCGAGCACGACGATGGAAGACCGCATTCCGATTCTCGGGTTGCCCGAGGGACTGCGCTACATGATCGCGCTTCCGGCCGGCATCGCGATGATCCTTTTCTCGCTCGAGCACTTGCTTGCGCTCCGTAGTCACGAACACCGTTAAAAGTCATGGAACTTGCGATCCTCGCTGGCAGTTTTCTGCTGTTTCTCGTCCTCGGCGTGCCCGTCTCGTTCGCGCTCGGGCTTTCGTGCGTGGCCACCTATTTCGCGGAAGGCCTCCCGATTGCGACCGCGATGCAGTCAATGGTGTCGGGAATGAATGCGTTCTCGTTCCTCGCCGTGCCGTTCTTCATTTTCTCGGGCGAGCTGATGTTGCACGGCGGCATTGCCGACCGGATCCTGCGGTTCGCACAGGCCGCCGTCGGCCACTTCCGCGGCGGTCTCGGCATGGCGAACGTCGTCGCTTGCACGCTCTTCGGCGGCGTTTCAGGCTCGCCGACGGCCGATACTTCGGCGATGGGCGGCGTGGTCATTCCATTGATGAAGCGCGAAGGCTATAGCGCAGCCTATGCGGTCAACGTGACGACGCACGCGTCGTTGGCCGGCGCGCTGATGCCGACGTCAACGAACATGATCATCTATGCCTTCGCCGCACAGGGCATTACGGGCATGCTCAACGGGCATTCGGTGAGCGGCGTGTCGATCGGCGATTTGCTGTTTTCGGGCCTGTTGCCCGTGCTGTGGGTGATGGGCTTCGTGCTTGCCGCTGCCTACTGGCAGGCCGTGCGTCACGGTTATCCGCGTCGCGCCGATGGGTCGAGCGAATTGCCGAAGTTTCCGGGCTGGTATGCCGTCGCGCGCAGCTTTGCGGGCGCCGTGCCGGGGCTCATGGTGATTGCCATCATTCTCGTCTGTGTCGCGAAAGGGATTGCGACGGCGACGGAGGCCGCCGCGATTGCCGTGGTCTATTCGCTCGTGCTGACGGCCTTCGTCTACCGCACGCTCAATCGGGCGAAGCTGTGGCGCGCCCTGTCGCACGCGGCCCGCACGACGGGCGTTGTTCTGCTGCTGATCGCCGTGTCCAATATGCTGCGCTTCCAGATGTCGTATCTGGAGATTCCGGATGCGATCGAGGCGTTGCTGAAGCAATCGAGCGCCGCGCCTTGGCTGATGCTGCTCTACATCAACGTCCTGCAGGTGTTCCTCGGCACCTTCGTCGACATGGCGGCGCACATCCTGATCACGACGCCGCTGTTCCTGCCGATCGCGATGGCTTGCGGCGTGGGCCCGGTGCAGTTCGGCATCATGCTGCTGCTCAACTGCTCGCTCGGGCTCGTGCATCCGCCGATCGGGTCCGTGCAGTTTGTCGGATGCGCGATCGGCAATGTGTCGATCGGGGAAACGACGAAGGTTGCGTGGCCGTATTACCTCGCGATATTCAGTGCGATCAATATCGTGACGTATTTGCCGTTTTTCTCGACCTGGCTGCCCAGCCTCATCAGCGGACATCCGGTTTATTGATTCGGCGGGCCGCCTGGCGCGATGCGCTCAGGCGGCATTGCGAGGCGGCAAGGCTGCGGAGCGGGCCCGATGATGAGCCCGTGCCCGCAAGAGAGAGCGTTGCGCCGTGCCACCCGAGACACTCGTCGCGAATCAGATCCGCGACTTCCACATCGACATCAGAACCGCCGGTCGAAATCCGTTCCCGGCGCAAACGACACGCCGCGAAGCACTTCCGCGAACCCCGCCGTGCGCAGCGTCACGAACTTTTCGTGCGCAGCCCCCGCGGCGCTCGTGTTCTTGAGCACATCGCGAATCGCCACGAGCTTGTTCGGATCGGCGCCCGTATCACCATTGCCGCTGACCGTCGACGTAATGGCCCAGATCGTCACCGTGCCATCGTCATCAACGCGGCCCGTCAGGTTGCGCAGGCCATCCGTCGCCGGCGCCCACGGCAGGCCCGTCGCCGAGTTGTACCCGGCCGGGTAGCCCGGCACCGTGTACGGCTTGCCGAGGTCGAGGCCAGCCTGGAGCGTGTACGCGAGCGTCCACGTCTTCGTGGCCGCGTTGTACACCCACTTCTGCAGGCCAGCCATCCCTTGCGCCGCGGCATGCGTGTCGAGATCCGCGCCACCCACGTAGCCGTCGCCTTCATCGGCCACATAGAGCGTATTGGCATCGGCGAACCAGAGGCCGAACGGATAGGAAAGCTTGGTAGCCGTTTTGTTCGGCGTCGACGGGAAGCCGGCCAGAATGCAAAGATTGTTCGGCAGTCCTGAGCTTTGCAGCGTCGCCGCGTCATAGGGGAGTGCTGTGCTCGGAAGCTTTGCGTTCGGCGCCGGCACACCCACGCCCGACGGACACGCGTTGCCCGTCGTATCGAGGAAGTACACCGTATTGACGCCGTTGCCGCCGCTGCCCTTCGTCAAGTAGAGAACGTTGTTGAAGACCGTCATGCCGCGAAAGTTGTCGTCCTTGCCGATCTTGTCCGCCTTCGCACCGAGCTCAGTGACGGAGAAACTGCCGACCGGCGTCGGCGTACCGGGGCTCTGCTTCGCTTCAGACTCGTGCGAAGGAACGACGAGCTGCGCGCCGGCGCCGAGGATCACGCCGTCCGGTTGCGGGTTCGCCCCATTGCCGGCATTACCGACGGTGTAAAACACGTCATCACCGTCGCGGTCGTTCAGAATCGCGCTGCGTCCGTTGTTGCCGCTGTAGGCGTTGGTTTCCGTGAAGCGGAAATGCCCTTCGCGGTCCATGCGCGCGACAGCGCGATAGAACGATTGGCCGACGGGATTGGTCGGATCGACCGCGCCAGGCGTGTTCGAGTTCGATACGTCGAGCGTGTTGACGGGCGCGACGTATCCCATGAACGTCAGGTACTTGCCGTTCGTGGAGAGGTGCAGCGAGAGCTCCGACTTCGAGCTGAAGCTCGTGACGAGCTCGTCGTGCGCCGCGCCGCTCTGCAAGCTGTTCGGCACCTCGAGCGTGCTGACGAGCGCCCCGCCGGGGGTGATTTGATCGAGGAAGATTCGCGACGTGATGCCGAAGCTCCCGTCATAGAGATCGTTGTTCCAGACGTACGGGTAGGTGCCGTCGTAGGGTGCGCCGGTCGCCGCGCCGCAGCCGCCTTTGGTGCTGGCGCAGTTCGGCGGCAGGATTGCCCCGGTTTGAACGTTGCTCGAAAGGTTGTCGTAAACGCTCCGGCTGACTACCAACATGCCGGGATAAAAATGGCTGTCGCGGTGCGAGTCGGACTGCTCCGCGTGTGCGCTGAGGCTGGCGGCAATCAAGGTCAGCGCGAAAAGCGAAGCGCGCCCGGCTTGCAACGGGCGATGATTTGTCGGACGAAGGGACGTCGTTGTCATTCTGGAGTCTCCGCAGGGGAATCGAGTGGATTTGTTCTGAGGCGGACCAGCAGGTGAACCACGCGCTACCCTAGAGGCGCTTGATGACCGTTTGATTGCAGCTACTTGGCAGTGCTAAGCGAAGAAGGCTATCGGTGTATTGCTCTCCGTTTAACGTCCGGAGGCTGGCGGCGCGACCCTCTGATCGACATTGATGCAGGACCACCGCGGTATCCGAGGCCGTGGCAGGAAATATGCGGGAGGTAAATGGAGGACTGTCGTATGGCACGCGGGCGCGCGTGTGCAAGACCTACCTCGTAAGCCGGGCTGCGGCCCGCGTGCGGCAATTTTTGGAAGCTCGGTGAATGAGGTACGTGATATGGCTCGCCTGTCTGGTCGGCACTCCAGCGGCATTGGAAGGTATCGACCGCATCGATCCCGCAGCCGCTGACATCCTTCTTACAGCGTTAGCGGCTTTCTTCGCCTTATGTGCAGCGGTCGGTATCGCGTACACGTTCTCGGCGACCGCACTGGTCTGGCGATTCTTCAAGAAACCCAAAGCCGAACCCTCGTGCTTTCCGCCCGTCACGATCGTGAAACCCCTATCCGGCGCCGAATGGGGGCTTCTCGACGGCCTCGCAAGCTTCTGCCGGCAAGACTATGCGGGTGCCATCCAATTCCTGTTCGGCGTCCAGCAAAGCGAAGACCCCGCGTTAAAAGCCGTCGAAAAATTGAAGCAGCTTTTTCCGGAAGCGCATATCACGGTCGTCGCCGATCCGCGCCTGCATGGCCCGAATCGGAAGGTCAGCAACCTCATCAATATGATGCCGCACGCAGTACACGATATTTTCGTATTTGCGGATAGCGACATCCGAGTCGCTCCTGACTATCTCCGGCGTGTCATCGGCGAGTTGCAAAAACCGAACGTCGGCCTCGTGACTTGCCTTTACCGCGGCCGACCGGCGCCGGGATTCTGGCCGCATCTATCGGCGCAGGGCATCAACTACAACTTCCTGCCGAGCGTCGTTACGGGGCTTGCGCTAAGGATCGCGCGGCCATGCTTCGGGCAGACGATCGCGACGCGGCGCGAGACGCTCGCCAAGATCGGCGGCTTCGCGCGCTTTGGCCACATCCTCGTCGAAGACAACGCTATCGGCGAAGCAGTGCGGGGCGCGGGCGAGCAGGCCGCCATCCCGCCGATCGTCATTTCCCATACTTCGGCTGAATCGACTTTCAGCGCACTGACTGCGCACGAGCTTCGCTGGAGCCGCTCGCTGCGCATCATGGATCCGCTTGGCCATCTGGGCTCAGTGCTCACGCACCCGTTCCCGCTCGCGCTGATCGCCGCCGGCTTGTCCGGCGGCGCGATATGGTCATGGCCGCTCGTGATCGTCGCGCTGCTGGCGCGCGTCGCGCTGAAGTTAGTCGCTGACGCTGCAGTGCACGAGCGACGCCGCGACTTATGGCTGCTGCCGTTGCGGGACCTCTACTCGGTCGCGATACTGGTCGCGAGTTTCTTCTCGACGCGCGTGGTCTGGCGCGGGGCCAGTTTCAATGTTGGCCCGAAAGGCCTTTTGCATCCGCTACAGGATGATTGAGCAGGACTTACGGTTGTTTTCATCCCCGAACGACGACGCGTCTTTCCGCTTGGCGGGCGCGGGCGTGGGCGCGCGTTCCAACGCTTGCCTGCCAGAAGCTTAGGCTTCCTTCGCCGACTCCTCGAATTCCGAGCCCGGATGCTCGCAAACATGGTCTGCCATGTCGCCGATGACGCGCTTAACGTGTTCGTCCGCCGCCTCGTAAAAAATCTGCTTCCCGCGGCGCTCGGCCCGCAGCACGCGAGCCGCGCGCAACAGCCGCAAATGATGGCTGACGAGCGGCTGAGACAGACCATGCTTCGCCGCAATGTCGGTGACGCACATCGGTGCGCTCAGGCAAGAGACAATGATTTTCAGGCGCGTCGGGTCGCCCATCAGCCGAAACATCTCCGACAACTCCGTGACCTGGTCGTCGCTCAATTCGAACGGCCGCATCTCGCCTCCGATATTTCACATTAACGCATACTTATATGTGTATATAATAGCCCATCCAGGATCCAGCCGAGCGATAGTCCGATGGCACACAATCACGACCACGGTTCCGGCCATGCGGCCCACAACCATGGTGGAGGTCATTCGCATGCGAGCCACGAACATGCCCATGACCATACGGGACATGACCACGCCGGCCCCGGTCATGCAGGGCACAGTCATGCCGGCCATGATCACCTGCATGGCGTAACGGATCAGCACCGCATCGGGTGGGCATTCATCATCATCGCCGTGTTCATGGTCGTCGAGATCGTCGGCGGCCTGATGGCGGGCTCGCTCGCGCTGCTGGCCGACGCGGGCCATATGGTCAGTGATGCCGCCGCGCTGGGATTCAGTTGGTTCGCGATTCACTACGGCCGGCGCGAGGCCACGGCCGAACTGTCGTATGGCTATAAGCGCCTCGAGATCCTCGCTGCATTCGTCAACGGGTGTGCGCTGTTCGTCATCGCCGCGTGGATCGTGATCGAGGCCATCCAGCGATTTGCGTCACCGGTACCCGTCGTCGGCAAGACGATGCTCATCGTGGCGATCGCGGGTCTTGCCTCGAACATCGCCGCGTTCGCGGTTCTGCACGGCGGCAACCGCGAGAACCTCAATTTGCGCGGAGCCTGGCTGCATGTTCTCGGCGACATGCTCGGCTCGGCGGCAGCCATCGTAGCGGCGTGCGTCATTCTTTTTACCGGCTGGACGCCCATCGACCCGATTCTGTCGATCTTCGTTGCGCTCGTGATCCTCAAGAGCGCATGGGGTATCGTCAAGTCGTCCGCGCATATCTTGCTCGAAGGCACCCCTGCGGGCGTGAACCTGGCCGACATCAAAGCGGACCTCGAGCAAAACGTCGTGGGCGTGCGCGATGCGCATCATATCCACGCATGGTCGATGACAGGCGAGCAGCATATGCTGACGCTGCATGTACATCCCGCGGTCGAGGCCGATCCGCATGATGTCGTGAAGGCGGTTCAGCGCCGGCTGGCGACGCAGTTCAATATCGATCACGTCACCGTGCAGATCGAGCACGACGAGTGCGCGGACCAGCACGCGTCCGCTCGTGGCGGGTCCGGCGCGAAGGACTGTCATTGAGCGTGAAGACGTTCACGCTTTTCGCCATCACCGCCGTCGCCGAAATACTCGGCTGTTATTTGCCATGGCGCTGGCTTCGCGAAGGGGCGAGCGCGTGGCTCCTCGTGCCGGGAGCCGTCAGTCTGGCGGCATTCGCCTGGCTGCTCACGCTGCATCCGGCGGCGGCTGGCCGGACCTACGCCGCGTACGGCGGCGTTTACATCGCTGTCGCTATTTTGTGGCTATGGATTGTCGAAGGTGTCCGCCCCACGGGGTGGGACTGCCTTGGCGTTGCTTTGACCGTCGGAGGCATGGCTGTTATTGCATTTCAGCCGAAGTGAGGGATCGCGCACCCACGGCCAGTGTTCTATCCCTCCGAGATTCACGGGACCGGTAGAATCAGCGCTGCAATAGCCGCACCAATGTTAGGCAAAATCATGGATTACCGCGTAAGTTACGAGCACAGTCTCAAGAGCAAACCGGACGAGTTCATCGTTCACGTTCCGACACAGCTTGTGGAGGGGGTGCCGGACAATGTGCCGCGCGCGCTCCTGGTCGAGTACATCACCGACATGATTCTCAAGCGGTCACCGCAGATCGGGAAGATTCGCCAGCTCAGGATTCTTTGAGGACGAAGACTCGTCTCCGCCGCGGTGACTCAAGCTTTTACCGCGCCGGCGACGAGACCTTCGATGTGACACCGCTGCAGCAAAAGGAACAATATCGCGCATGGGATGATCGGCAGTGGGATTCCCGCGTGCATCAGCGCACAAGCCCGGGGTACTAATCGGTAGTGGCCGACCACCCCTCGACTAATTTTGTTGCGGCTCCTCAGGCCAAGACTACGTGCGTATGCCCCATCGCGCGCCGTTTGGCCTTCCTCACCACTATGTCGACATCGCGCCCCAGCCGATTCAGACACTCGATCATCTTTGCCTGGCTGATACCTCGGAACTTGCCGCGCAGCATTTCCGATAGCTTCGGTTGCGGCATTCCGAGCAACTCAGCCGCCCGCTGCTGCGTCAGATGCCGGCTCTTGATAATTTCGCCAATCTCGTGCGCCAGCCCCGCTTTGACGAGCATTTCGTCAGCCGCCGGGTAGCCTAAGTCCGCATACGGATTGTCGCTGCCTCGCTCAATGGCGATGCCGTCAACGATCGCTATCCTACTCATGTCCCTGCTCCTCTTCCAACGCAGCCACCACTTTCAATCGCCGCTCGACCAATTCCATCTCCGGCTTCGGCGTGGTAATCCCTCTCGTCGACTTCTTCTGGAAGCAATGCAACACATACACCGCTCGCGCATACCGTACCGTATAAACAGCGCGATAAGTGTCGCGCTGGCAGTCTTCCACCACTTCGAGCACACCCGCCCCACCGAAACCCTTCAAAGGCTTGGCTCGGCTATGCTTGCCGCCCGCTTGGGCCAAATGAAGGGCGTAGCCGAAGGTGTCTTGCACTTCTTCGGGCATGGCACGCAGGTCCCGTTTTGCCGAGCCCACCCAGTACAGCGGTTTGATCGTTCCAGACATCGAATTATACCCAAATATAGATAAAACTCGGCAGTCGCCTTAGAGCACGGCTGCACCCGGGCCTTCCTGAAGCCATTTCCAGACAGTTAGCTCACGCCGGCACCTTCAGTTCGGTCTGCCAATGCCCACCCATTGGCAGCGCGCGTAGGTCTCGTCGTTTTCGGCGTGAGCGCTTGAATTACGGCTTAGCCCCCGCTTTGGACGGAAGCTAGCTTCCGGGACGTGAAGACGGGTGGCCGCTTTCGTTTGTCCTAAGTATGGGCGACTGCCACCCGCGAGCAGAACCGCGGCACGGCCCTGCCCACATTCAAGCAGCGGTAATGATCAGCCTGCCGACTTCGACAGCGATCTTCACGCGTTGCCCGGGCCGGAACCCCGCATGCTCGATCCATCGACCGGCAAGCTTCAGGGGATAAAACACCGGCGCCGGGTATCGGTATGGAGGTTTGTTCCACGACGATTGGTAGCGCCTCGACTCCTGAACGGTGACAAAACGTTCCGAGACGACAGTACGTGACTTATGATTGGCGTCAGCCATGATCTGCTCTCCTGTGAAGAGTGGGTTGTGGTTAGCGGGTCGTGAGTGCTCGTAACACTCTCGGCCCGCGCTTCGTTTACCGCTTGCCTTCTTTACCTCCTGCTGCGTACATACGAGTTCGTTGCTTGCTCGTTGACCGCGTGACTCTTGAAAATCAGGGCGTCCAGTAGCTCGCGCACAATCTGCTGCTCGTGCTCCGGCATACGCGAAATCGTTTCGAAGTGGTACCGCAATGTGTCATCGGGACGGCGCTCGTCGCGATCAAACACGAGCGCATCGGCGCTGACACCCAGCGCGATTGCTAGCCTCCGAATTGCGGCAAAGGGGGGTTGCGACGCCCCCTTCTCGTAACGGTGAATTTGCAACACGGTAACGCCGATCAGGTCGGCCAGGGCCTGTTGCGATAGCCCGCGTGCTTTGCGTAACCGAAATAAGCGCTGTGAAAATTCCATGCTCGAAGACCTAAATCGTTCATGGCAGCTCGCCATTGCGGGCTTGCTCAGAATTACTTAAGCCTATCACCGTGTGTGTCTCAAAAACATATGGCGGAACATAGCCGAATGGCTAACGAGCCGATGCATCACGCCTCCCTCACCCTTTGGCTCCCGGAAACGACTTCCGTTGGTCTGATTTTTTCCCGAAAAGGGCCGCTGCAGCCCGCCCCGCGTCAAGAATCATCGCCGGACTAAAGCAACCGAGAGCCATTCGCCGTTGCCGGTCCTCGTACGAACGATCCGTTTGGCGCGCCCTCGTCGGCGCGAGCAGACGGGAGGCAAACGCTTTCAAACATCGACTTATGCGTGAAGAAACAGACCAACAACAGAACGACCTTCTCAACGGAAACGAGCGTGACTTCGTCAGAGCTGTCCGAGACAACATCGTCAACGCGAATCCCGAGTTCGGCGCCGACCCCGCGTTGCTCGACCGGCTCGCGTCGGCATATGACGAAGCCAAACGCATTGGGCTTTCAGAGGACGAGCTCCTCGTGAAATTCCTGTATCTCGAAATGCAAGTACCGGGCTTTTATCGTCAACCCGTGATCTCGACCTGGCTTGAAAAGCCGGGCGCTCCGATCGACGGCCGTTTCAAGGACCTGCTCGACGTGCTTCGCAAGAAGACCGAGGACGGTAGAGGAGATCGCTGATGGCGACGATCCCTCTCTCCGGTCTCGAAGCGGCAGCCATCGCGCTGATGGCATTGCTCGCTACCGTCGCCGTCGACAGCGTTGTTCGCGGAGCCTCTGATGCCGACGAACTCGGAGATCAAGCCAAGTCGATTGCGCGCGCGATTCCGATTCCAGGCGAAACCGTCAACCGCTGCCCTGCGGACCAGGGACGGCTCGTCACGCGGAGATGGCGCATGTCCGAGATCTCACGCGCTCACCAAGCCCGCGTCACCGGCTTCGCACCGTACACCGAATGGCTCTTCGAGAAGATCGAATTTGACGGCTTCCGCTCGATCGAATGCCGGTTGCAAGAAGCGAAGGCTCGGTATGACCAGTTCTTCGATCCGAAGACAGGCTATCCGAAGGCCTTCTTTGAGGCCCGCGGAGTGTCGCGGATGCTAACGCAAGCTCGAAAACAAAGCGCTGTCGTCAGGAACAGCCCACCAGCAAAGCTCACTTGGTACTTTATGCAGCCCATTTCCCATGCGTTCTTCTCGCGGCAATTCGCGAGCGAAACTCTTCCGATCGAATCGTTGCTTCATGCCTAACATGCACATAACGCTAATTTTTCGACTACAACAAGCCGTGCTCCCTTCCCAGCACGAGCATCTCGGCTACCTCTGGAAGGTTGCAAAACTGTTGGAGCCGTTCGGCTTCCCCATTGAAAACTGGTATCCGCCCGCAGCAACAGCGAAGAAGTCCCTCGAGACCCTCGCCTTCGACCACAACGGCCCGACACCTGCCTCCGTCGAGAGGCTTCGAGCTGAAGACAAGAAAGAAAAAACAACCGACTATCGAATCACTGCGGTCTGGAATGGCAAACAGAAGGAGGGAGGCAGCGCCTTCTCCGTCTCGTTGTCCGTTGATGCCGGCAACCCAACATGTGTGCTCTACCTCCAATTCGACGATGTCGAGGCGCTTCTAAACAAGACCGGCATGCAGCGACTCGTGCTCGGCTTGCTTGGAATCTGGCCGAACGCGTCTGTCATCGAAGTTGGGCCGCTGATGTACTACACAAGGCGAGTCGTATTTCCCAAGAGGCCGGGAGCGGGATGGATGCTCTACCTTGCAAAGGCGATCACCGCACGGGAGTTGCCAGAAGCGGCCGAGCTTGTGGCTGTCATGGAAGGCGACGGACAGAAAGGCACCATCATCGTTAGCGTCGCCGACGAGGTTTTCTCCGTCGACAATCCCGAGCACGTGAAGATCGCGAACGCGATCGAAGTGCGTTTGGCCGATCAGGACCTCTTGCCTCAGTAACGAGCTGAGCAAGCAACATCAAGAATCGAATCAGGGCTCGCCGTTCGGCGCCATTGGCGGCGCCACGGCGTCATGATTGAAATAAACCACAGAACGCACCTCGAGCTATTTTCGAGAGAACTGCTTTCGATCGAATCGTTACTCCACTCGTGACATAGACATGCAGGTAACCCTGATTTTTCGACTACAACAAGCTGCGCTCCCGTCGCAGGTGGAGCATCTTCGCTATCTTTGGAAGATCGCCAAACTGCTTGAGCCGTTCGGATTCCCCATGCAAGAGTGGTATCCGCCCGCGGCGACACCGAAGAAGTCCCTCGAGACTCCAGCCTTCGACCGCGATGGCCCAACGCCTGCCGCCGTGGAAATGCTCCGAGCGGAAGACAAAAAATATCGGACAACCGACTATCGAATCACTTCCGTCTGGAACGGTAAACAGAAAGCCGGGGGAAGCGCGTTCTACGTCTCGTTCTCCACCGACAGCGACTTCCCCATCTGTGTTTTCAAACTTCAATTCCAAAATCCGGAGACGCTCGACAATGCGAAGAAGGTGCAACAACTCATGCTCGGCTTGCTCGACGTATGGCCCGCTGCCTCTGAGATTGAAGTTGGACCTCTGATGTACTACACGACGCGTAAGGTCTTCCGCAACAAGCCAGGTGCTGGCTGGATGCTCTACCTTGCAAAGATCGTCACAACGGAGCAGTTGCCGGAAGCGGCCGGATTGTTGCCGGTCATGGAAGGCGACAAGCAGAGAGGCACGATCATCGTCAGCATCGCCAACGAGGTTTTTTCGGTCGACAACCCCGAGCACGTGAAGATCGCTAACGCGATCGAAGTGCGCTTGGCTGATCAAGACCTCTTGTGCCGATAGCAAGACCCCTCGCCTGCGATCGCCCGGGGGCATCGCCAAAAACGGGCTGAACCTCGGGGCGATCCACGATTCTCGTTCGAGGAATATCAGCCGTGCGGCGGCACAGCTTTGGGATCCATCCACATCACTTCCCAAATATGGCCATCCGGATCCTCGAAGCTGCGGCCATACATAAAGCCGAGGTCTTGCACAGGGGTGGGGTCTGCCTTGCCGCCGGCACCAGTCGCCTTATCGACCATGCTGGACACCTCCTCGCGATTATCCGCTGACAGACACAGCAACACCTGCGCGTCCGCGTGCGCATCGACGATCCGCTTGCTCGTGAACTGGCGCCACTTGTCGTGTGTGAGCAGCATCGCGAAGATCGTATCGGAGAACACCATGCACGCTGCGGTATCGTCAGTGAACGCGGGATTGTTGACCGCGCCCACTGCCTCGTAGAACGCCTTCGACCGCTTCAGGTCTGTCACTGGCAGGTTAACGAAGATCAGCTTGCTCATCGCTTGGTCCTTTAGATGTAGCCGCGGCAGGATTGCCGCAGCATCAATACGAACGAATGGGGAGGAGGAGAATCGACAACAGCTGTAAAGAATATTTTCAGTCAACAACTTGCGCTGAAACCGTAGTGTAAGCGCCCGACGATCCCGTCGGTCACTACGTCTGGAATCTTGCTGCCGCTACCACCCCACCGCCTTACGAATCATCTGCGCCGCGGCCACGAGCACGAACAAAAGCACGATGATACGAAACGCGTGCGGCGGCAGCTTGTCGCGCAGCGGGCGCGCAAGCACGATTCCGGCGATCACGGGCACACTCGCCGCGGCTGAAATCAGCAGATCGAAGCCGCTCGCCTGTGCGCCGCCCCTGAATGCGATCAGCAGCGTGATGACCGATACGACCAGGATCACCGCCATCTGCTTCGTAAACGCTTTGCCACGCGCACCCGAGGCGATCAGATAGATGGCGAGCAACGGCCCGGGAATCGACGCGATGCTTTCCATCATCGCAGCCCCAAAGCCGAGCACGAACCCCACCGGCTTAACCCAACGCGGCGCCAGCGAAAATCGCGGCGAAATGAGCAGCAGCGCGGCCGCGAAAGCCAGTAGCGCGCCTGCCACGATCTGCGCATGGTGGGGCTCGAGCGATATCAGCACCGAGACACCGACGAGATTGCCGAGCACCGTACCCACGAGTGGTGCCGCGATATGGCGCACGGTTGGCAACAGCTCGCCGCCCTCGAGCGCTTGCGGAATGTTGCCGAGAATCACCGGCATCGAGAGCAGCAGCACCGCCTGCTTGATCGGCATGAACTGGCTCAGGATCGGCATGGCGATGATCGGTACGCCGATGCTGACGATGCCTTTCACGATTCCACCGAGTATGAGCGCTGCGGCGATGCCGAATAGCGTACGCACATCGAGCGTCTGCAGCGTCGGCAACAGCAGGCCCGCATGAGCGTGGAAATGGGAGAGCTCGTTCATCGTTCGTTTGTTGTCGTGCTTATCGTGGTGTGGGTGCAATCGAATGCTGCCAAACGCGTGCCGGCGCGAGCGCGATTCCGAAATCGCGGCGAGCAACGCCACCCCCTACTCGCTACACAACCGCCAAGTGTAACCAATCCGGATACGTCGCAAGTGCACTGACTGCCTGGATCGTGCCGGCGTCCGTTGGTCTGATTCTTTGCTCAAAAGAGTCGCTGCCGCCGTTGCGCTTGAAGAATGTCCGCCGGACCGCAGCGATTGCGACGCCCTCGCCGTCGCCGGTCCTCGTGCGAACGATCCGTTTGTCATGCCGCTCGACGGTGCGACAGGCGGAAGGCAAACACTTACACATCTCGATTTATGCGTGAAGAAACCGATCAACAACTGAACGACCTCCTCAATAGCGACGAGCGTGGCTTCGTCACAGCCGTCCGAGACAGCATTGTCAGCGCCCATCCGAAACTCGGCGACGATCCCGAATTGCTCGACCGGCTCACCATGGCATATGACGAAGGCAAACGCATGGGGCTTACAGAGGACGAACTGCTTGCGGAATTCCTATGGCTCGAAACGGAGGTGCCAGGCTTTTACGGGCAGCCCGCGATCTCGAACTGGCTCGAAAAGCCGGGCGCTCCGGTCGACGACCGTTTCAAGGACTTGCTCGCCGTGCTTCGGAAGAAGCTTGTACTAAGCAGAGAGGATCACTAATGGCAACGATACCTCTCTCCGGTCTTGAAGCCGCCGCCATCGCCCTCGCGGCATTGCTTGCCGCCGTCGCCGTGGATAGCGCTGTTCGTGGGACCTCCGATCGTGCATCGACTGATTCGGACGATCTCGAACGAGACAAAGCGAAGTCGACCACGCACGCGTTACCTATACCCGATGCGTCTCGAGAACACTGCCCTCCAACTCGGGGGCGGCTAGTGATACGCAGGTGGAGCATGTCCGACATTTCGCGTGAGTACCAGGCCCGTATCACCGGTTTCCAACCGTACACGGAATGGCTATTCGAAATCGAGCTTGACGGCTTCCGCCCGCAGGAGTGTCGCTTGCAAGAAGCGAGGGGAAAGTACGATCAGTTCTTTGACTCAAAAACCGGTCTTCCAGAAGACTTCTTTGTGATTTTTGGTGGAGTGGGAGACATGCTCGACCAAGCTCGCAAGCAAAGCGACATCGTAAGGAGTAACCCGCCAGCAAAGCTGACGTGGCATTTCATGCAGCCGATCTCTTACACCTATTTCTCCCGCGAATTCCAATCCGAGGGACTCGCGATCCAATCCTTTCTGGATCCATGATATGAAGGTAATTCTCACTTTCCGGCTACAACGAAGCGAACTCCCTTCTCCGGAAGAGCATCTTCGCTATCTCTGGCGCGTCGCGAAACTGTTCGAGCCGTTTGGCTTCCCCATTGAGAAGTGGTATCCGTCCGCCGCCGGCACACCGAAAAAGTCCCTCGCTAACCCCGCTTTCGACCATAGCAGCCCGACACCGGCCGCCGTGGAGATACTTGCAGCGAAAGACGCGAGGGACTCGACAATCAACTACCGAATAACGAGCATCTGGTGCGGCAGGATGAAGGGCACGCGGGCCATCTTCTCTCTCGCGCTGTCCTCTGATGTCGGTAACCCAATCTGTGTGTTCAGGCTCCAACTGTATGATATTGAGCAGCTCAACGACGCCGAGAACATGCAGCGATTCATCTTTGGCTTGCTAGACATATGGCCTGGCGCCTCGGTAATCGAAGTCGGCCCGCTGAAGTACTTCACCACGCTTCAAGTCTTTCCCCAAAGGCCGGGAGCGGGCTGGATGATCTATCTTCCGCACGTAATCACCGCCAGTGACTTGCCCGAAGCGGCCGACCTCGTGCCGGTCATGGAAGGCGAAACGCAGCAAGGCACCATCGTCGTCAGCGTCGCCAACGAGGTCTTCTCCGTCGACAACCCCGAGCACGTGAAGGTCGCCAACGCAATTGAAGTGCGATTGGCAGATCAAGACCTCTTGTGCCGATAGAGAGGTCCGCCGGCAGATAGGCGGCTGCATCGCCGGGGTGGGTCATGCACGGTATCACGTGCGCATGAGCACACCGGCAACCCGCCCCGTCAGCGAAGCGTTGCGCTGCGACTTCATCCTCGCTTGCCGCCCTTGGCTTGAGGCACAATGACCACTCCCCCTCGTCAGCAGAAGACCAGCACATGAGCGATTCGAATACCGCAAACGAAGCCATCGGCGGCAACGCATACGCGGACTTTGCGGAGCGCTATGCCGCGATCGCGCCGACGAAACCACATAACGCCCTTTACGAGCGTCCCGCGACGATGTCGCTGCTCGGGAACGTCAGCGGCTTGCACATACTCGACGCTGGATGTGGACCTGGTATCTGTAGTGAACATCTCGCTCGCGGCGGGGCGTCCGTGCATGCGTTCGATGTCACGCCGCAGATGGTGGAGCTCGCGCGCGTTCGATGTGCCGGCCTGCCAGTCGAAGTGGTGACTGGCGATCTCACCGCTCCGCTATCGTGGCTGCCCGATCAGGCGTTCGACAAGATTCTGTGCTCGCTCGCGCTCGACTACGTGGAAGACCTCGGGCCAACGCTCAGTGAATTCCGCAGAGTGGCGCGCCCCGGAGCGGCGCTGGTGTTTTCGATGGCTCATCCGATGCGGGATTGGACGGACGAGCGAACTCGTGGTGACGGGACGTACTTCGATACGAGTCGATTCGGGTTTTACTGGTCCGGATTCGGTGAGCCGAAGCCCTACGTGCAGGCTTATCGGCGGCCGCTTTCGGATATCTTGAACGCGTTGATCGACGCTGGGTGGCGGCTCGATCGATTCGTCGAGCCACTGCCGCTGCCGGAGATGAAGACGGTCTCGGAATGGCTTTATCGGGAGTTGTCCCGGGCGCCAGCTTTCATTTGCGTGCGCGCGTGGTGCTAGAAGAGCCCACGCGCGCGCGCCGCAGCCCTATGCGCCGCTCTCACGCTGGAAAACAGAGACGAGCCGCTTGAGCGCGCGCCAAGCGAAGCTTTGCCGCGCGCCGCCGATGGTCGCCGTGCCGACGATTTCGCGCGGCCATGCTTCGTTCGCCGGACAATCGCCGATCCGCACCCGGTAAAGTGCCGCGAGCGGTATGAGCTGGTGCGTGCCGGGCTGGGTCTGTACGGGCAGCGGGCCACCGTAGACGCTGGCGAGCGACGGCTCGTCGAGCGTGGCGACGTTGACGCGATCGATGGCGGTCACGCGGCATTGCACCGCGCCGAGCTCGGGCAGCGATGCGACGAAGCTGACGCGATCGCCCGTCGCCACGCGCGCCGCATCCTCTTCGCCGACGAACGCCTCGCCCTTCACGCCCGTCGGCCCGACGACGTCGAACACGCGCTCGCCGCGCGGCAGCCAAGTGCCAGGAGCCAACGCATCGTCCGTTTGAACGACGCCATCGAACGGCGCGCGCAGCGTCAGTTGCGCGACTTGCGCCGTCAGGCCGGCCACCGTTTCGCGCGCCGCATCCCAGCGACGCCGCAGCGCCACGCCTTGTTCGAGCAGACGATCGTCGAACGACTGCTGGTCGACCTGCCAACGCAACAGCGCTTCGTCGGCCTGGGCCGCTCGCAGGCGATGCACAAGATCGGGCGATGCCAAAACGGCAAGCACATCGCCCGCGTGCACGCGCTGGCCGTCGTGCGCAAGCGGCGCGTCGCCCGTCACGTAAGCGGCCTCGGGCGCATAGAGCCCCTGTGCGCGCAACGGCCCCAGTACGGCCGGCGCGCCGACGCCGCCGTGCCACGGCAGCACGATGAAGGCCAGCAGCACCGCCGCGATGATCGCACTGCGCCGCGTCTGGCGGCACCAACGCAGCGCCGCGCGACGACGCCAGCAAGCGGTGATCTCGCGCACGATCGGCCGCACGATGAACCATCCGAATTCGACGCAAAACAGCATCATGCCCAGCGCCTTGAAAAAGGCGTGGTAGACGATGAGCGCAATCGAAAAGAACACGACGAGCCGATAGAGCCACGTCGCGAACGAGAATGCAATCAGGAAGCGCCGGCGCCGCGGCGCGCACGGCTCGGGCTGCGGATCGCCGAACCCGAACAGGCGCTCGCGCATCCACCAGCGGCCGAACGCGAATGCGCGATCGTGCAGGTTCGGCATGTCGAGCCAATCCGAGAGCAGGAAGTAGCCGTCGAAGCGCATGAACGGGCTCGCATTGATCGTCAATGTGCCGATCCATGTCGTCGTGGCGAGCAGGAAGGCCCCCGCGCGCAGCGGGCCGTCGGTCAACACGCTCCAAGCCAACGTCGCGAACGCGGCCAGCGTGAGCTCGGTGAGCATGCCGGCCGCCCCGATGCGCAATCGCTCGGCACGCCCCGGCACCTTCCACGCTTCCGTCGTATCGGTGTAAAGCACCGGGACCATCACGAGCAACGCGATGCCCATCGTCGGCACGCGGCAGCCATATCGATGCGCCGTGAATGCATGCCCGAACTCGTGCAGCACTTTCGCACAGCCAATGGCCACGCCGATCGCGATCAGCCCGCGCAAATCGGCATAGCCGTGGAACGTATGAATGAACTCGTCCCAGCGGCGCGAGACGAGCACGAGCCCCGTTAGGGCGACGAGCGCGACGCCAGCCCAGAAAGGGGGACGGTAAGCGACTTCGGCATAGCGCGCGAAGCGCTTCAGAAACGGCATCGGCCGCCAGAGCGGCACCCGGATCATCAAGTAGTGCTTGAGCAGCCACATGGCGTGCGAAAGATTGCCCGCCGCGGCCGCACTCGCAAGCCGCCCCGTGTCGGCGGCGCTCATCGCCACGAGCAAATGCTGCTGATGCAGCATCCGCACGAGCGATTCGAAGTCGTCCATCGTCAAATGCAGCGTCGTCTCGGCGTTCACCGATGCGACGATCGCCTCAGCATCGTCGAGCGGCCAGCGCGCCAGCATCTCGAAGGCGGGCCAGCCGATCTGGAAGAAACGGTTTCCCGCCGGATCGTGAAGCATCCAGGTAGGCGCGCCTTCCGGCGTCGCGGGGCCGGGCGTCAGCGTCAGTTCTTGGCGAAGGGGCGGCAGGCGAGACATCGACGCGCTACGTGAGATGAAGGCAGGGACCGTGCATGGCGCATGGTCTACCAGCCGAGCCACTGCCGCGCCGTGGCGAGCGGGCGGCGCAGCAAATAATAAGCGAGGGGCACCCAGTGTCCGTGAATGCGTGCGGTGCCCATCACGCCGAGCGGCGGCTTGACGCTACCGACGAACATCGCCTTTACCCGGTAGGCGACGACGCCATCGGGCGTCGGCTCCGCACGATAGGCCACGGTATCGATGCGCGCATCGTACGCGGCGAGCGGCGAACTTTTCGGATAGAGCGTCACGGTGGCGCCGGGCACGACGTCGACGTTGTCGGCGACGGGTACGTACGCCGTCAGCTCGACGCGGGCAGGATCGGCCAGCAGCATGACCTTCTCGCCGATCGAGACGGCTTTACCGTTCCAATCGTTCGGATCGGAGAACACGGCCACCCCCGCGCGCGGCGCGTTCACGCGCACACGTGCCAGCTCGCGCGCCGTGTAGTCGAGCTCGACCGCGCTCTGCTCGAGCTTGCCTTTGCGCAGCGCCATGTCGAGCCGGTCCTTGTCGTCCGTGACGGCAAGCTGCGCGGTTTGGCGATATTCCTCCTGCGCCGTGGCGTAGTTCTTGTCGGCTAGCGCATAGCGCGAGGCAAGCGTCGTCGAATCGAGTGCGAAGAGCGGCGTGCCCGCTTCGACGCGCTGATTCGGCTGCGCGTAGAGACGATCGATGACTCCGTCGAGCGGCGCGCGCACGACGAACGGATCCTTCGGTGTGACTTCGGCCGGTGCGAGCACCGTCAACGGCACGGGCACGACGAGCGCCACCGCGATGGCGGCAATGACGCGGCGCCGATGCTTGCCCGCACGCAACACGAGCTTGCCGCGCTCGATCCACGAAGCCCGCGGCGAAAACGCCGCCAACGCATGCGACCAGACACGCGCGAGCTCGGCGAGCAGCGCTTCTTCGACGTGCGTCCATGGCGCTTCGCGCGCAAAGACGACACCGCCCAGCGAGCGATCGGTGCGGTCGGCGAGGGGCACCCATAGGGCATGCGTCGGCCACCAGGCGGCCCAATCGGCGGCAAGCGGTTCGGGTAGGCTGTCCGCTGTAAAGGCGTACGGCCTCGTTTTGGCGGCAGGGTCGACGGCTTCCGACGACGTAGCGGCCCTGGCCTGCACGAAGCGCCCTTCGAGCACGCGGCATGCTTCGCCGAGCCACTGCACGTATGGCGCCCCCGGATCACTCTGCGGCAGCCCGGAGACGGCCGCGACCGCGCCGGGCACGGGGGCCGGCGCGCGCCACCATGCGGCCTGACGGTACGGCACGAGCGAGAGCGATTCGTTGACGATGACGAAGCCGAGCGTCTCCTCGCTCGAGGCCTCTCTCGCGCGCGCGGACAATTGCCATAGCAGCGCGAGTGCGCTCGCTTCGACGTGCAACGGGGCGTTCATGATGCGCCTAGCGGCCGGCGTCGGCGAACTTCGCCCAGCCGCTCATGCCGGGCAAGAGCTCAGGCGCGCGGCCGGACAGCGCCGCCGTCACGTCGACGGTCTGCGTCACCGGATCGACACGCGCGCCGATGCGAGCAACGGTGGCCGGATAGGCCCGGCCGACCTCGTCGATATTGACCGTCAGCGGATGGCCGGGCTTGAGCCAGGACAGCCACTTCGACGGCACGATCATCTTGAGTTCGAGGTGGCTCGTATCGACGATCGTCAACAGCGGCTTGCCGGGCTCGGCGAACTGCTGGGCCGATGCGCTGCGTTTGACGACGCGGCCGTCGAACGGCGCCGCGATACCGCACTTGTGCACCGTCGCCTGCATGTAGGCGACTTCGGCCGCACTGGCTTTCGCCTTGGCGTCCGCTTCGTCCACTTCAATCTGGCCGATCGAATGCAACTGGGCCAGACGATCGTTGACGCGCTTCAGCTGCACGGCGGCTTCGGCTTCGGCCTGCGCCTTGTGCAATTGCGCCGCGTAGAGCGAGCAATCGAGCGAAACGAGCATCTGCCCTGTATGGAATGCGTCGCCGTCGCGCAGCGGCATCGACGCAATCTTCGCGCTGATTTCGCTCGATAGATCGACCTGATCGCGCGCGACAAGTTGAATGCGGATGCGGCCGTCGTCGTCTGCCCGCCCCGCCGAGGAAACGGCCGGTGGCGCTGGTGCGCCCGACGATAGCGACGATACCGGCGCAGGGGACATCGCACGCTGCGCCGTTGCAGTTGCGGTTGCGGCGGGTTGGACTTGAGGCCCCGCGGCTTGCACAGTCACGGCCGAACAGCTGAAGACCACCCCCATTAGGGCCGCACTGCGCAGCCCTGCCCTGCACCATCGTTTCATTGCGTCTTTGCTCCGTCCGCGCGGCCGAAGGCGGCCCACCGCGTTTGCTCCTTGTCGATCGACTGCTCGATCGATTTCAAATCGCCCTTGCCTGCGTCGACCGACACCGGATCGAGCCCAAGGGTCGCCAGCATCTGGCCGTAGGCGCTTTCGAGTTCGCCATAGCTTTGATAGAGGCGAAGCTCCGAGATCATCGCGGAAGTGGCCGCCCGGATCTCTTCGAGCTTGCCTTGCGCGTTGGCCATCGTGGCGTTGTGCGTATGCTCCAGGATCTGGCCGTCGACGTCGTTGATCTGCTTGCACAGGTCGAACTGCCGCTGCTTCGCGCTGAGCTCGGTGCGCGCGACGTGAACTTGCGTCAGCACCGCCATCGATAGCGCGAGCTGCTGCGCATGCGAGACTTCCAGCTGAGCGTGGGCCATGCCGCGGATGTTCTTGGCATTGAGCACATTCAGCAAATTCCAGCTTACGTTGATGCCGGCCGCACGCCACGCGTGATAGGCGAGAAAGCTGTTGCTGTCGTAGTGCGTACCCAGCTGGAACTCGATGCCGGGCAACAGCTTGGCCATCGCCTTGTGCGTCTCGTTGATACTGATGCGCTCGTCGTAGCTCGCTTCGACGAGCTCAGGGCGACGCTCGAGCGCCGTCTCTTCCATGCGCTCCATCGGCATATCGAACGTCGGCACCGAGAAGCCCTCGGGCGGTGCGAGCGTGATGTCGGTGCCGGGCGCGACGTTCATCAGCGAGGCAAGCCGCGGCTTTGCTTCGTCGAGCTGATCGCGCACGGCCTCGAGCTGACGCATGATGTCGAGCAGCGCGTGCTGATAGCCGAGCGTATCGAGCGGCGAACGCAGCCCTTCCGATTGCGATCGACGCGATTCGTCGAGCGCTTGCTTGGCCTGCGCCAGCAGCGGGCCGATGCGCGTCTCGAGACGCTGTGCCCCTACTGCTTCCCAGTATGCCTCGCGCACTTGCTGCATCATCAGCTGCACGACCTTGCGGCGGCGCTGCTCGACGACGAGCACGCGATCGGCCTGCTCTTTGGCCTCGTAGTAGCTGACGCCGAAGTCGAGCAAATTCCACGAGAACGCGAGGTCGGCCGTGCGGTCGTTCTGATCCGTCGAAAACGACGGCTCCAACGACACCTGGTGCGTCCGGAGCGAGATAGATTCGGACGCGAGCGGGTGATCGCGATACGTATAGCCGGCCGCGGCGGTCAAGCGCGGCAGCATATCGAAGTTGGCCACATCCAGTTGCTTTTGCGCGAGCGCCTCTTCCATCATCTTCAGGCGATGATCGAGGTTGTAGCGGATCGCGCGTGCCATCGCCTCTTTGAGCGTGACGGGGCCGGTAATGGGTGGCTGGTCCGCGAACATCGCCGTGCGCGTCGTCTGTGCGCTCTGCGCACGCTCGGCATCGGTAAACGGCGTCGGCTTGATCGCGCACCCCGACAGCCACAGCAAGGCGACGGACGCGGCGATTAACGAGGGGCGAAAGGCTCGCTTGGAATGCGCCTCGCGCGCGGCGGTTGCAGCGGGTGCGGCGGGCGCAAAGGCGGGCGAAGGCATCGCTTCGGCAACTGACGGTTGGAGTCTCATTGGTCTCAAGGGATGACGGTAACTCATACGCGATGCGCGGCGTCACCGGGACGCGACACGTGCAATGCCGCGCGCGCCTGCGCGAATTGTTGATCGAGTGAAGGTTTGCCCATGGGGCGCGCCGCATTGGCGACAGTACGCGTCGTCTCGGTCAGCGCGGCGTGGCCGGGTGCCTTCGAATGGGAAACATGGCGCTGGTGGTGGTGCGAGCCGCCATGCCTGTCATGCGGAGCGAGCACGATTTCTCGACGGGTTTCATGGCCCGATGCATCGCGCGTCTCGATGACAATGCGCACGTTCTCCGCGCCCGGCGGCAGCTTGCCGCGCAATACCCCGTTCGCCGCGTCGTAATGGATCCATCCCGGCAGCGATCGACCGTCGGCGAGTTGGACCGTGACGTCGGAGCCGCCTTGCATCGCTTCGGATGGCGGCAGCAGCGTCGCGACGCTGATCGAGAACGGGTCGTCCGGCGCCATGTCGAACGAGATGTCGGGCAGTGGAATCGGCGAATCGGCAGGCGCGACTCCGGGCGCGGCCGCGAGCGCCACGTCGAAGCCGGCCATGTCGAAACCCGGCACCGTCGTGCCGGAGAGCGAATAGGTCCCGGCCGGCGCGTTCGGATCGGCGAACGTCATCGTCTGCACGAGCGGCACGGCACCGATCGGCTGCGGCCGAGCGAACTCGTTGAGCACGTCCGGCGGCGACGTCGCATCGGAGCCGTCGAACGACGACGTCGTCGTTGCCGGCAAGTCGGTCGTGGTTGTGGGCGGCGGCAAGATCGGCGGGAACTGCGGCTGGTTGACGATCGTGATGGTATTGGACGCGACCGCGCTCGTCTTCACCCCGTCGCTGATCGTGAACGTCACCGTGCGGCTGCTGCCCGCGCTAAGGGATACATCGGTAAACACGACCGATTGCAGCGCGTTCTGCCATTGTGCGAGCGAGGCCGTCGCTCCGGCGGACGTCAACGTCAGCACCCCGGTGGAAGCGTTGTAGCTCGCCTTGATGTTGCCCATCGTCGCCGGGTTGTCGAGGAGCACGAGGAAGTCGTTCCCTGCGTCGAACCCGCTGCCGATAGAAACTTGCGCGGACGCGAGCGTGGTGTTGTCGCGATCGCTGAGCGTGACTTGCGGGGCCACGGCCACCGGCGTCGAGCCGATCCCGCTCGCGGTGAACGTCACATTGCCGCCGATGCTCAAGCCCGGCGTTTGATCGGTGTCCGTCACCGTCACGTTGCGCGTTTGCGCGTCGCTGGCCGCGCCATTGCCGTCCGTCACCGTGAAGCTGACGACGCGCGTGGCGGTATTGGGCGTAACCGCCATGTCGGTGTAGGTAATCGACGCGAGCGCCGCTTGCCATTCCGCGAGCTTGGCGGTGCCGCCGGCTGACGTCAGCGTCATCACCCCCGTCGTCGCGTCGTAGCTAGCAGCGATGTTGCCCATCGTCGCGCCGTCGTTCTTGAACGCAAGCACGTCTTCGCCCGAATGGAGGCCGCCCGTGATGGCGACGGTGGCCGACGTCAACGTCGCGCTGCTGGCATCGGAGAGCGTGAGATGAGGCGAGACGGCGACCGGCGTCGAGGCGGTGCCATCGGCTGCTACGAAGTTAGCTGAACCCGAATCGGTGACGACGTGCGGCTTGTCGAGCACGGTAATCGTGTCGATTGCCGCGGCGCTCGTCTTCGTGCCGTCGCTCGTCGTGAACGAGATCGTGCGGTCGCCGAAGTGCGTGCCGCTGGTCGAGAATGTAACGGCGCTAAGGGCGTTCGCCCACTGGGCATCGGTGGCTGTGCCGCCGGCCGAAGTCAGCGTCAGCACGCCCGTGGCCGCGTCGTACGAAGCGGCGATGTTGCCGAACGTCGCGGCGTTGCCGTTCGTGAACGCCAATACATCCTCGCCGCTGTGGAAGTTGCCCGTGATCGAGACGGTCGCCGACGCTTGCGTCCCGTTGTCTCGATCGCTGACCGTAATGCCGCTGTCGATCGTCACGCCGGACGTGCCGGCGATATAGTTCGTCGGCCCACCCGTCGTCGTGACAATCGGCGTTTGATCGGTGTCGGTGACCGTCACCGTGCGCGTTGCCGTGTTGCTCGTGACGGCACTGGTATCGACCGCGGCGAAGCTGATCGTGCGCGTCGCAGTGTTTGGCGTCACGGCCGTATCGGTGTAGGTGACGGCATCGAGGGCCGCCTGCCACTGTGCAAGTGTCGCCGAGGCGCCCGAAGAAGTCAGCGTCAGCACGCCCGTGGCCGCGTTGTACGACGCGGCGATGTTGCCGAACGTCGCCGCGCTCGTGTTCCTGAATGTCAGTACGTCTTCGCCGCTATGGAAGTTTTGCGTGATCGCGACGGTGGCGGAAGCCAAAGTCGGCGCCGCGCCGTCGGTCAAGGTCAGCCCGGAATCGATTGCCACGGGCGTCGATGCCGTGTTGTCCCCGGCGACGAACGCCGCAGAGCCCGAGTCCGTCGTGATCGTCGGCGGCCCGAGCACGTCCACCGTGTCGGTCGCTGCCGCACTCGTCTTCGTGCCGTCGCTCGTCGTGAACGAAATCGTGCGGTTGCCCGGGGCCGCACTCGAACCCGCCGAGAACGTCACCGCGCTCAACGCGTGGTTCCACTGCGTGTCGCTGGCGGTCGCACCCGACGAGGTCAGCGTCAGCACGCCCGTCGCCGCGTTATACGAGCCGACGATGTTGCCGAACGTCGCTGAGCTCGTGTTGACGAACGTCAGCGTGTCGCCGCTGTGGAAGCCGGATGTGATCGACACCGTCCCCAACGATTGCGTGGTGTTGTCGCGGTCGGTAACCGAAATACCGCCGTCGATCGTCGCAGCCGACGTGCCGCCGACATAGTTCGTCGTTCCACCGGTTGTCGTGACGATCGGCGTTTGATCGGTATCGGTGACTGTGACTGTGCGCGTTGCCGTATTGCTCGTGACGGCACCGGTATCGACCGCGGCGAAGCTGATCGTGCGCGTCGCAGTGTTTGGCGTCACGGCCGTATCGGTGTAGGTGACAGCATCGAGCGCCGCCTGCCACTGCGCAAGCGTCGCCGACGCGCCCGAAGAAGTCAGCGTCAGCACGCCCGTGGCCACGTTATACGACGCGGCGATGTTGCCGAACGTCGCCGCGCTCGTGTTCCTGAATCCCAGCACGTCTTCGCCGCTATGGAAGTTGGCCGTGATCGCGACGGTGGCGGAAGCCAGTGTGGGTGACACGCCATCGGTCAAAGTCAGCCCTGAATCGATCGCCACGGGCGTCGATGCCGTGTTGTCCCCGGCAACGAACGCTGCAGAGCCCGAGTCCGTCGTGATCGTCGGCGGCCCGAGCACATCTACCGTGTCGGTCGCCGCCGCACTCGTCTTCGTGCCGTCGCTCGTCGTGAACGAGATCGTGCGGTTGCCCGGGGACGCACTCGAACCCGCCGAGAACGTCACCGCGCTCAACGCGTTGGACCACTGCGTGTCGCTTGCGACAGCACCCGACGACGTCAGCGTCAGCACGCCTGTCGCCGCGTTATACGAGCCGACGATGTTGCCGAACGTCGCCGAGCTCGTGTTGACGAACGTCAGCGTGTCGCCGCTGTGGAAGCCGGATGTGATCGACACCGTCCCCGACGATTGCGTCGTGTTGTCGCGGTCGGTAACCGAAATACCGCCGTCGATCGTCGCAGCCGACGTGCCGCCGACATAGTTGGTCGTCCCGCCCGTCGTCGTGACGATCGGCGTTTGATCGGTGTCGGTGACCGTCACCGTGCGCGTCGCCGTGTTGCTCGTGACGGCACTGGTATCGACCGCGGCGAAGCTGATCGTGCGCGTCGCATTATTCGGCGTGACGGCCGTATCGGTGTAGGTGACGGCATCGAGGGCCGCCTGCCACTGTGCAAGTGTCGCCGAGGCGCCCGAAGAAGTCAGCGTCAGCACGCCCGTGGCCGCGTTGTACGACGCGGCGATGTTGCCGAACGTCGCCGCGCTCGTGTTCCTGAATCCCAGCACGTCTTCGCCGCTGTTGAAACCGCTCGTGATCGCGACGGTGGCGGAAGCCAGCGTGGGTGACACGCCATCGGTCAAAGTTAGCCCTGAATCGATCGCCACGGGCGTCGATGCCGTGTTGTCCCCGGCGACGAACGCCGCAGAGCCCGAGTCGGTCGTGATCGTCGGCGGCCCGAGCACGTCAACGGTGTCGGTCGCTGCCGCACTCGTCTTCGTGCCGTCGCTCGTCGTGAACGAAATCGTGCGGTTGCCCGGGGGTGCATTCCCGGCCGTCCCGAACGTTACCGCGCTCAACGCGTTGGACCACTGTGTGTCGCTGGCGACCGCACCCGACGACGTCAGCGTCAGCACGCCTGTCGTCGAGTTGTACGAGCCGACGATGTTGCCGAACGTCGTCGAGTTCGTATTGGCGAACGTGAGCACGTCGCTAGTATTGAAGCCCGTTGTGATCGACACCGTCGCCGACGCTTGCGTCGTGTTGTCGCGGTCGGTAACCGAAATACCGCCGTCGATCGTCGTGGGCGCGCTACCGGCGACATAGTTCGTCGTGCCGCCCGTCGTCGTCACGACCGGAGTCTGATCGGTGTCCGTCACCGAGACGGTGCGCGTGGTCGTGGCGCTCGTGTTGCCTGCGGTGTCCACCGCCGTGAAGCTGATCGTGCGCGTCGTATTGTCCGGCGTGACGGCCGTATCGGTGTACGTCACGGATTGCAGCGCGCTTTGCCACTGCGCCAGCGTTGCGGTGTCGCTTGCCGACGTCAGCGTCAATACCCCTGTTGCCGCGTTGTACGAACCGGCGATGTTGCCCATCGTCGCACCGTCGTTCGTGAACGCGAGCACGTCTTCGCTCGAATGGAAACCGCCCGTGATGGCGACGGTGGCCGTGCTGAACGTCGTGGCGCTACCGTCGGACACCGTCAAGCCCGAGTCGATGACGACGGGCGTCGAGGCGACGTTGTCGCCGGCTACGAACGCGGCCGACCCCGAATCCGTGGTGATCTTCGGCGGCGCCGTGATGTGGATCGTATCCGCCGCTTGCGTGCTGTTCTTGGTACCGTCGTTCACCTGAAACCAGATCGTGCGATCGCCGTATGTCGTGCTGGTGCTCGAGAACGTGACCGAGCTCAGCGCGCTGGCCCATTGTGCATTCGTGGCGGTGCTGCCGATCGAAGACAGCAGCAGCACGCCCGACCCCGAACTGTAGGACGCCTGGATGTTGCCCATCGTCGCGCCGTCGTTCGTGAAACTGAGTACATCGCCGACATGGAAACCCGTGGTGACCGCCACCGTGGCGGACGTCTGCGTCGTGTTGTCCAGATCGGACACCGTGACGTGGCCGTCGATCGTCACCCCCGCCGACGCGCCCACATAGGTCGTCGTACTGCCCGTCGTCGTAACAATCGGCGTCTGGTCCGTGTCCGTCACCGTCACCGTCCGCGTAGCCGTGGAGCTCGTGTTGGCCAGGCTGTCCGTGATGGAGAAACCGATCGTGCGGGTCGCGGTGTTGGGTGTGACCGCCGTATCGGTGTAGGTGACCGACCGAAGCGCGCTCTGCCATTGCGCAATCGTTGCGGTGTGACTCGCCGACGTCAGCGTCATCACGCCCGTTCCCGCGTTGTAGGACGCGCTGATGTCGCCCATCGTCGAGCCGTCGTTCGTAAACGCGAGCGCGTCTTCGCCGGCGGCATAGCCGCCCGTGATCGCCACCGTCGCCGTCGATAGCGTACCGGTCGCCGTATCGCTCAGCGTAATGCCCGCATCGATCGCGACCGGCGTCGAGGCCGTGTTGTCGCCGGCGACGAAACCGGCCGAGCCGGAATCGGTCGTCAGTTGCACCGGATTCACGACGTTGACGGTGTCCGTCGCCGCGGTGCTTGTCTTGGTCCCGTCGCTCGTCGCGAAGGAAATCGTGCGGCTGCCGTAGGGCGTACCCGTGCTCGAGAACGACACCGCCGACAAGGCAGCCGCCCATTGCGCATCGGTGGCTAACGCGCCCGACGACGTCAAGGTCAACACGCCGGTTGCCCCGTTGTACGAGCCTACGATGTTGCCCATCGTCGAACCGTTGTTCGTGAAAGTCAGCGTGTCGCCGCTATGAAAGCCCGCGCTGATCGACACCGTCCCCGACGATTGCGTCGTGTTGTCCGAGTCGCTCACGTGGACGCCGCTGTCGATCGTCACGGGGGAAGCGCCGTCGGAATACGTCGTGGTACCGCCTGTCGTCGTCACGATCGGCGTTTGATCGGTGGCCGTGACGGTCACGTTCTTCGTCACCGTATTGCTGCTCGAGAAGTAGGCGTCGTCCGTCAGCGTAAAGCTGACCGTGCGCGTCGACGTGCTAGGCGTCACCGCCGCATCCGTGTACTTCACCGCACGAAATGCGTTCTGCCACTGCGCGATCGTGGCGGTACCGCTCGTCGACGTCAGCGTCAGCACGCCAGTGGAAGCGTTGTATGTGCCGCTGATATCGCCGAATGTCGAGGCACTAGTGTTCGAGAAACTCAGAACGTCCTGCCCGCTCGCGAAGTTGCTCGTTATCATGACCGTGCCCTGCTTCGCAGCGCCCGCGACGCTATCGGTCAAAGTGATTCCGGCATCGACCGTAACGGGCGTGGATGCGACGTTGTCGGCTTCGACGAAAGCGGTGCTGCCGCCGCTGGCCGTCAAGGCCGGCGGCGAAGAGAGATCGACGTAGCTGAAGTTGTTGAGCGTTGGGGTGAGAAACGCGGAATCCGTCTCGATGATCCTTAGGCTCTTGATGCCGGCAAACGTAGACTTGCTCGACAGGTCCACATGAAACACCGAACTGTTTCCGTTCTGCGACGTATCGAGCGTGACACTGTCGATGACATTCCCGGCGCCGTCGAGCGCCTCAACTGCCACGATCGACGGCGAATTGATATCGATGTCGAAATTCTCCACCGCCATCCTGTCGCCGTTCGCCAGCGTCATCGTCATCGACTTCAACGAGGTGCCTTGCACGTTGCCGAACAGCACTCCATCGGTTGCGCTTGTGCTCAGAGGCGGCGGTCCGAATTGGTTGACTGTCGTGGTGTCGACCGCGAACTCCGAAGCCTGATCCATCGTGTAAGTGATGCCGTCCAGCGTGAACGACGTGACGCCGGCCGCCCCGCCGCTTGTCACGAAGCCGACTTGGCTGTCGTAGGTTTCATCGGCGACGCCCAGCAACTCGCTGTATTGCTGCTCCGCCGCCTGCGAAAAAATCACCGGCGTACGGACGGTGCCGACATCGTATTCGAGCGCCCAGTCCCCACCGAGCGAGGCCGCACCGGTCGCATCCGTCGACGCCGCCACGTTCAATCCAGTGATCGAGGCGATCTGCTGCACCAGCGCCTTGCCGTCCGCGTTTTCGGCGACATCGCAGCCGTAGATCAAAAAGTCGCCGCCCGGCTTCATCGCCGCGCCGATCTGCGCAAGCTGCGCGCTATACGCCGATAGATCCCCTTCGTTGAGCCACGTGCTGCCGATCTGCACGTTGCCGTCGGACCCGTGGGAGACGAGGTGAATCGCACTGACACCCGGATGCTGCTGCAAATATTGATCGATCTGCGCAAGCCCGTCCTTCATCGAATCAAGTACGACCACCTGCGTGCCCTGGGGCAGCCCGGCGACGAGCGATTGATAGTCGGTGACGTTCGAATTGACGAAGACGACTTGCGAACCCGTCGAGCGCGCTGCCGTATCGGTGAAGCCGTGGATGGCGCGGATCGCGGGTGCGTCGCCCGTCCCGGCCGCCGTCTCGTTGGCCACCGCAGGCGTGTACCCATGCACGGCACGCGTCGTCGTCGACGAATTGGACGAGTTTGCGATGTCGGTCGATGCTGCCGGCGAAATACCGAACGCCGCCCCCGCGTTCTGCCCCGGCTCACGCGCGACACTCGCCGCATGCGCTTGCGCGTCCGCGTGGTGCGGTGCCGCGACGGCAGCCGCACCGATCGAGGCAGCCGATGCGTCGTAGACGATGCGCGGCTCGAGCGCGACGATGAGCGGCGCCGGCAGCGCGGCGACTTCCCTTCGGGATGTCGTTCGAGACGCACGTAGCGCGGCGCGAATCTTCGAAAGGCGGGCGGCGAGTTTCATCGCTTCGTGTCCTTAAAGGCGTGCCGCTCGCGCGGCACACATACGCTCTTAGCCGCGCGGCGGGAAGACGCCTTGCAGTGCGATGCAGAAGTTGATCCCGAGGTACGGATTGCGCACCGGGACGGGAGTGTTGCTCCCCGTGGGGCTGTTGGTTATCGCCGGGGCGCTCGTCTGCAGCGACACATTGAACGGCTTAAGCGTGGTCACGTTGTCGGTCGCGGTACTGTAGAGGCCGAGCGGGCGGCCGCTGGAGCTGACCGGTCCCAAGACAGCGTTGGGTCCCGGTACGCCGCTTTCGTTCTCAGAAGCCGTGGACGTCGTTGCCGGAAGCGCGACCGATCCCGTCGCAGTGCCGGGCTGGGCCGTCGCCGAGTGCGTATGCGACGGCATGTTCGAGATTGTCAATTGGACGTTCTCGGTTCCGGCTTGCTCGCCGAGGTTGATACTCGACAGCCCCAGGCCTTGACCGGCGCCCACAGGCGTACGGCCTCGCAAATCCGGCAATTGGAAGTTCGATACGCCGTTGCCGCCGTAAAACGTACCGAGCAGCGAATACAACGCCTCATTTTGCGCGACCGCGAGCAATTGGCCCTGGCATAGCGCCCAACCTTGCGGCGCGAAGTTAAAGGCCACCATGCGAATTTCGCCGACATACGGATCACTCATTTTTAACGCCTCCTGTCGATAATCAAACAAATGCCTTACGTCACGTCCCGCGAACCGGCGGCATTCGCGAAATTCGCGGCACGCGTATGCACGACGACAGTGAGCGTCGACCGCCCGTCATCGGTGGGTTTCGTGGGCGTCGCGAGCAGATCCCACGCTCGCCCGGCCGGCGAGCCGATTCGATAGATTTCCTGCGGAAGAAAAACGCCCGCGGGCAACTCGAAGGTGGCCGCATAGCAGACGAAGCTGTCATTCATGGGAATGCCGGCCGGCGCGTGCGACAGCACCGCCTCGACGGTTTGCCCGTCGGCCAGGCCGAACGTGAAGCTTTCCCCGATCGCTTCGATCAGTTCTTCATGGGTAGGGATGGACCGCAAGCAAGCCCCCTCTCGTTATTCGTTATGCTGGCGGCCGGCACCGCCGGCCTTGGTCTATGTTGTTGCAACCTTATTCGGGCGGCTCTCACCGAAGGGAGCCGCAAACCGCGGCGGCCTAGGCCGCGCGCGGCGCTACTTCGCGTCGCCCGGCGCGAGCCCCTCTACAGGCTCCTCGCTCGGATCGACGTACGGCACGGCGGGGCGGCGCATCTGCCAATACACGCCGCTCTCGCCGATCGTCTCGAAACCCAGCCGGCGATACAGCCCCTGGACCGGGTTGTTCCTCTCGACATAAAGCACCACCGGCATCGCCTTGCGCGCCGCCTGCGCGACGAATGCACGCACGAGCCGGCCTCCGATGCCCGCACCCCGATGAGCGGGCATGAGCGCGATGTCGATCAACCGCGCTTCGCTGCCGTGCCACGAGTGATAAAGGCGGCCTACCGCGGTTTCACCCAACGTCACCACGTCGAAGCGGCCGTGGGGATAATGCTGGCGGTAATACCTGTCCTGCATCGAAAATTGTTCGGCCAGCAGCGAGGCAATGCGCTCGGGGCTCCATCCGATTTGCGCGAATTCTTCGGCGCGCGTGGTTTCGAAAACGGCCTGCAGAAAAGGACGATCGTGCTCTTGGGCAGGCCGAAGCCGCAATAGGTCGCCTTTGGCGGTATCGCCAAGCTGCATCGAGGCGGAAGCAGCATCGACGCTATCGACCATCTGGGATTTCATTTCAGGGCCTGATCGAACCGAGTCGGTCGTCGTAAAGGCACCCGCGGTCGACCGATTCTTACCAAAGTTTGCAAGCGCTAGCGGATATTAGTCTAGAGATTGTGACGTAGCAACCGCGAGAATTCGTGGGGTTCTACGGAGTTAACCGGATCGACGTTTTGACGGACGGGCCGCCCGCGTTGAAAACGGGCGGCCGGTAAGCGTCGCTCAGGAAAATGCGTGACGCTTTGGGCTATATGAACCGCCCGCTTAAAAAGCAATTGTCGGAGTGGCCCTGGTGGTGCGCGGGGCAATATATTTCAAAGGCGGACACACGTTAACCCGTGCGCGAGGCGCTCATGGCTGAACGGACATGCCACCAAGCAGTTCGCCGATCACCCGAAGCTGGACGGTTTTCACCATATCGTTTGGCGAAGGGAACGTGCTCCGCCCGCTTTGAACAGTTGCCAAAAAGCAACGGCCATCCCCTCGTATGGGTGACTGCGGTAGTGTAGTCAGCCTGCGCAAATCTACAGGACGGTTTTCTAGACTAATTAGACCTCCTCGAGCGGCGCTGGCGCCCGTGCCGCTTGCTGGCAAATAATCGCCAAGCGTTGGCATATCTTCCGTTTCTTGTATAAGCTGCACGAGACCTCGCAATCGCGCGAACGAGGCTTGCGCTACCGCAGAAATTGGCGAGATTCACACTGTCAGGCAGGAACGCTCGATTGAACGTCGCAAACGACGTAGGTGCCGAACAGCTCTAATCGCGCGCATAACAAAGCTACGTATGCAATTCAGGTTACTGACGGGGTTTTTCATTTTTATCGGATCGTACTTCCCGCTTACGATCATCCTGGCCGTGCAGGACATCCCGCAGTCCTGGTGGGCGCAGCCGCTCTGCAGCAGGAAGGCACTGCTCGACGGCCGGTGCGTTTTCTTGCCATTCGACCACCCGGCTTTTGCGCTCACATTCCCCTGCATTTCAATGCTCGCCGTCGCGGCCACCCGGCACTTCCTAAGGCGGATCTCGTTCAGGTTCGCCATTCAGGTCACGCACGCAAAGGCCATTTCTAACGAACTGATTAACTATACATTTCCGTACGTTGTGTCGTTCATGGGCATCACCTACGCCGACTCGCAAAAGCTCCTCGGCTTCGTCGTCTTTTTGCTGTGGATGTTTGCGATTACGTACCGGTCGGGGCAAATTCTGATGAATCCGCTTTTGATCGTCTTCGGCTGGCGCTTGCACGAAGCAACGATCGTCATCAACGGCGTCGAGCGAGAGGTCCGCATATTGAAGAAGGGGCAGCTTGACGCCGGCGCCCAGCGCGCAGAAACAATTCAGGACTTTTACGTTGCCGGGGATTGAGAATGCAGGAGACCTTCAACGCCCTTAGGGCTTTTCAGTTTGCAGATGCGGACATCCACCTTTGGGTCTTCAAGCGGAGTACGACCGTCCGCCGATTTTCAGCGTATTACGTACGCACGGACGATAATCTGAACCGCGTGCTCCGGGAAGTCATCGTCACGGAGATGACTCGCATTACGGAGTTCGCACCCTACACCTATCTCGCCGAAACCAACGAGAGCAGTTGCCTTGCCCTGCCTGCCGCAGGGGATGACTTCGAGTTCCTCAAGGCGCAGGTCGACCGACCGGAGCCGGAATGCAGCGCACGGTCAGTCCAGGACCTGACCGGCGCGGAGGGCTACGTCGTCAAGTTCGTGCACGCAGGCCGGACTGTCTACGCCGTGAAGCGCTCGTCTGCGACATGGAAGACGAAGTATCCGGCCAAATATATCAACATGATCTTTCACAATGGCGAGCTGTCGGCAGTGGAGGACAGGAGTTTCTCGATCGAGAGGAACTTCGACTTTCACTATTTGGATGGCGTTATCTTTGTCGCCGCAAAGCGCGCCTTCGAATCGGCGATGAATCACCGCGAGGCCTACGTCCGCGCGTTCGCCGAGCTGCAGCGGGATGCTACCTTCTCGCGGCTGTTCACCAACATGCAGCCGCTTGTCGACTACGTGGGCACAAACTCCATACAGCTGCGACGCATGGCCGTGGTCGAGCAGAAAGCACTGTACGCGAACCCGAACTTTCTGCCAGCCCTTCAGGCAGTCAGCAACGCACGCGGCTGGGGGCTGAATTTCGACGCGCACACCAACCAGCTCATCCCCTGCGAGCAGACCGCACGCACGATTTTGCAGGTCCTGCTTGATCACCGTCTGCTTAGCGAGGTCACCCAGAACATATACGATGTGCCGGACGCCGTTCCCGTGTAGCGTCTCTTCCAATATGCCTCGGGATCGACGTCGTTGAGCGGAGGCCCACATAACTGTTGTAAAAACGCCAAAAGCATAAACGGACTTTTTGTCCGCGCGTTTTCGGCTTGCCCCAGAATGTGCCCCAAAGACGATGCGGCTGCAAATCCGGCCTGAAAGTCGGACCGCAGAAACTGCAACACGGCGGCAGAGGGCACACCGCGACTTCGCTAATTATCCCGAATTCTAGTTCTACCGCTCGGACTTTCAACATAAGGGGCTCTTGTCCTGAGGGCTCCCCGAGGTGGATTGGGCCAGACCCCGGCTTCGATGTGCTCGTCTGCCCGCCTCATGCGCCCAATTCCGTTCGCAAATCGACACTGCCAAGCCAGTGGCGGCAAGTTGCCCGATAAGGATTTGCTGCGCGTCGCCGCAGCCCCGCTCTCGAAGGAGAGCGAAACACACGTTTCTCGAGGGTCGTGTCTCCCGATGCATCACGCTTTTTGGATTAGCGCAACTAACGGCTCAGTTTGGCGGGAAACAACCGACCGACGATTCACTCGGACGCCAACCACACTTCGGGGCCCTGAGCGGAGATAGCAGCACCGAAAACTCCATTAATACGCACTGGTTTTTTTCATGCTGGATTCTAAAATTTGTGGCGGCTCGTCCGATATAGCGTGAAGGCCATTTATAAGAGGAGCCTGTTCATGCTGTTCAAGAAATTCGCGCTGCCGCCAGTCGTGCTTGCTGTTGTTCTCGCCACCGGCTGCCACAAGGATGCCGCACCTACCGCCGTAGCGAATGCTGCGTCCGATACCACTGCGGCAATTGCGGCGCCCGCCCCCGCTACACCGGATGCGAACCAGAACGGCGATGCGCAACAAGCGCCCGCGGCGTCGGTCAACTACGCGCAACAGCCGGCGACTGTAGCGCCCCAGCAGCAGTCTGGTGACGGGCTGACCCGCGTTCACTTCGACGACCTCTTTGCGCACAACGCTGACGGAAGCTTTTCCCCGAAGGTACCTGTTGCAATCAACGGTGTCACGATGGGCCCCGGCATAAGCTTCGGTCGAGGCGTACTATTCGGAGGCGTTGACCTAGCTTCGTACGCAGGTCGTGACTTCGCCGCCCGTCAATTGGCCAACGGAGCGTACTCGCTCGAACGCGTGTACAACTAACGCTGCTGAGCTCACGCAACTGGAAACTCCGTTCTTTCGAGCCTGCCATGCGGCCGGTGGCTGGCATTGACGGCACAGGGACACGTGCGCTGCATGGTCCAACGCGTCAGCAGCCGACACTCCAGCTGGATTGGCACTGCGTGTCGGACCTAAATGTCCCCATATGGGCCGCATGAAGCTTCGCCCGCAACAGGCGCTGGCACTTTGGTCTTCCCTGCCGACGCCGGTGCCTTAACCCGTTCGCCTTTCTCGACGACGACTTTTCCTGCGTTCTTCCCCGTCAGCTCCAATTCACATTTGGTCCAGCCGGTAGCCTGCTTGACCATGGCAAGCGCAGGTATCAGTACCTTGACGAACTTGCTCAACTGCATATCCCGCCCCATCAAGACTTGAAGGGTTGCCGGCCGCATCGGATACGGGGACCTGTGTGTCGAGTAATAGGCGTACACGCCCTGTGCCACCGGATTGCCCCTGAGCGATTGCAGCTCCGACCGCCGCAGCAGCGTCCATTGCCCGCTCTCGAAGAGCCTACCCAGCTCGACATCGAGCAGAACGTCATAGTCGTACTCTGTTGTCGACTTACACTCACGGCGGTACATCTTGAGAATCAGCCTGGATTTGCCAATAAAAATGCCAGGGACCGAAAATTCGAACTCGGCGTGAAAGAGACGGTCGAGCGAGTCGTCGAGCAACTTTCTCGTCTTTCCGCCAGCGGCACGTCCGAGCGCCTTGATTAACTCGCCTCGATTGAAACATACGTGCGCTTCACGATGCATTTCGTGGCCGCTGTTGAAGACGCGCCTAAGAAGTTCGTAAAAGACCTCCGCGTCGCCCTGGTCTAGCCCCTGACCGGCGGCCTGAAAGACCTCGATTCCGCTCGTTTCAGTCGCCCCCAGCTTTGTCTTCGACGAATACTGGGGACGAGGGGCCTTCTTGCAGTATGACTGCGTGCTGAAGATGGCACTGCGGGCGAGCGCGTGCGCGGTAACGAAGTTCTTACCCAGGCCGTGGGGAAGTGGCAGCTTCGGCCATGCTGTCAGCGTGCTGTTCTGCGTCGCGGTCATTGTCATTCCTGTCAGGTTTACATGGCCGCTCGTCAGACGGCAGACAGTATACGTCGGAAGATGAACCATGAATTGTTGCGACGGGGACCTGTGGCCGGCAGGAAGGGACCTGTGGCTACCGCGCGAGGGACCTGTGGAACCGGGGTGGAGGAATACTCAGCCTAACTACACGGACTTTTTGGGGGATTGAAGCGGCCAATACATCTTTAAAAGATTTCTAGGCGATGATATTTCAAAGCTAAATCAGCTCGCTTCACTCGCCATCACCCGGGGAAGAGTTATGCAGCCTGCGGCGGCGACGCAGACCTTCGCGCCTGGTGGATTTTGCTGCTTACCAGGACGGGCGGCCTGTCGCCATCTGGGCTCAACGATGTCGCCGCCCGCGGTTGCCCGCTTCTATACCATAACTTCGCCGTGCTCATGTCAGAGTATGGGCGGCAGTTGTCACGTGCCTCGCCTGGTCAGCCGGCACTCCGGGCCGGGATATGCACGAGGCCGGCGCAGTTCACTTGCCTCAATTGGGGTGGGGACCTGTGGCTATGCGACCGACGAAAACGCTTCCCCATAGCTCGTTTTTTCAACAAAAAAGAACTGGAGGCTGACGGGAAGGACAAAGACAGCCGCGTCGGGGCCGCGCCCATTCATAGGGAACGCGAAACAACGATGGATGCCCAGACGGCCCCCCTGAATCGCTATGTGCTGACTGGCGCCGACCGAACCTATGTCGTCACGCAGGCCGTTTCGTGCGGTCTGCGAGAAGGTGCCAGCAAAAGCGTCGCGGTGCCTTACCGAGCAGTTCGCACCTCTGCGCTGTAGCGACCTCGTTGTCCTTGAGCGGGGCGAAGCGAATCTCGACGCCTCGAGCGGTCATCGCTTTCTCCGGGGTTCACGCACCCGTGGAGAACTTGAGCCCACGCCGCACGATTCGTGTTGCCGCGCTGTGGTTTATTCTGTAACTATGAGAAATGGCGGTTCAAAAAGGTATTTCGATGGTCGACATTCTTACGGCGGAGCAGCGGAGCGCCCGTATGCGGCGGGTGCGCCAAACGGGAACAAGCATAGAGCTGCGATTGCGACGCGCGCTCTGGGCGGCAGGTCTCCGATATCGGCTGAAGGCAGCGAACTCCCTGCCGGGGAGACCGGATGTTGTATTCCCCTCCGTCAAGGTCGCTGTTTTCGTCGACGGGTGCTTCTGGCATGGATGTCCGCTACATGGCACTAGACCGGCATCTAATGTGTCATTCTGGGCAGAAAAAATCACGCGAAACCAGCAGCGGGACCAACAGGTCGATAGCAAACTTTCTGCGGCCGGGTGGCGCGTTGTACGCTTGTGGGAGCATGAAGTCAAAAAGGACCTCACAGGGTGCGTGAGCCGGATACGTGTAGCGATTCAAACCACGGACAGATAGTGACGGTGATTGAGAAATTCTTCTACGTCGTTGAGCACAGAAGCTAGCAAGGTACTTACGCGCTCATAGTCGCGAATTAGCTCGCCCGCAGTGAGGTCCTTGCCGTAGTCACCAAATGATTCCGCGCCGTGTGCCAGCCGGTTTCTGGCCACCATGATGGCGTTAAGACGTTCCTCCTTGTAAGCATTGGTTGTTTTAATCCCGAATTCGGTCAGCTTTTCGCGTATTTTTTTCGAATTCACGTTTCCATTGAACACCTTGGCCTTGTCGAACGTGCAGCCAATGATGTCGGTGGTGATGGCAACCAGCTTATCCGTTAGCTTGTCCGCAGCCACGTTTTTGACATTCGCAAGTACGGCAACCTTGAGGCTGGTACTCAGTGAGTCGAAAGCCACTTTTCTCGTCTGCAACTCGTCAAATATGGCCTCTACCGCGTTGGTCATGGTCGACTCAACCAGGTTGTAAAGCAACAGCATCGCGGCCGCCTTCATCGTAGGCGGCAGTCCCTTGGGGATGCCGTGGTCCTTCGATTCGGTGTCTTCAAGCCAGTCGAGATAGTCTTTGATTTCGGCACATCGTTTGTCGTAGTCGGCTCGAACGGAGTGCATTTTTATACGTGCAGAAGTTGGTCTCGAACAAATTCGATGCGGGCTTTCACCTTGGGTCGCGAATTGCTCGCGTCGGAAACCGTATGTTTCGAAAATTCATCTGACGCCAACCAGTCGGCAATATCCTGCTTCGACGCATTGAGCTCAGGGTTCTTCAGCAGCGCGAGCGTTACGCCGACAGAAATTGCTTCGAAACGGACTCGTGGAACGGACGAGTTTGTGGGAGATTTCCGAAAGCCAAAGGGGAAATTGTCGCGAACGAACTCAAGCATCGTTACAAAGCGGGCGAGCAACTTCTCCTTATCGAAGTCGTTCTGGTGTTCCTTCAGATAGCCGTCAAGGAAGCTTCGAACGCTGTGGTTGAATTGCTCATAGCGGTCGGCATACGCGAAATAACGAAGTACCATTTCTTCCGCTTCTTCCCTCCGCTGCTTGCGATACGATATCGGACACACTTCGTTAAACAGCGGAAGCGCGGCGCATTCCGCGATGAAATCATAGAAAGGCCCCGTAAAGATGCCTTTACGTTTCTCCATCGCTCTGAGCTCGTCACTGCCTGTATTGATGCGTTCAAATATGTCGCGCCTGACCGATTCCGTGGCTTTCTCCGATAATTCAATCACACGGATAGGGCGCCGCTTGAACTTTCTCTGCCGTGAGAGTTCGATGTCCGAAAAGCTGAATCCGTTCAATTTGGACAGCTTCTCCAGGCCATCGAGAATCAGCTCGTCGTTTAGGAAGGCCGCGAGCGTGCGAATGCGTTGCGAACCATCGACGATTTCGACGCGACCTTCGTCCGAATCGATGTCTTTCGCGAGGGAAGCCGTGAACACGTAAGGTATCGGGAGCCCCAGCATCACCGACTCGATGAACTTGCTTTGACGGTCGGGGCTCCATACGAAGTCGCGCTGGTAGGCCGGAACGAAGAGTTCGTTGGCGTCCTCGGGCTCTCCTTCGAGATACTTCTGCACTATGAGTTCGACCGTGTATTCCTTGGTTTCATAGTCGACGTCAGTTTGCAGCTCACGAACCTGCGCTTCAGCTGCCGTTTTGTCTTCTTCCGTGATAAAGCGGAGCTGGTTTCGTGCTGTCGTTGCCATGGTAATTTATCTGAAATGTTCCGTATCACGCGCTGCGCCCCTCGACGTCAATGTCAGGCCGGCAGCAGTTCCAACTGTCTTTCAATCCGGGGCGGAATCTCGCCGCCTAGCAGCTCGACATGGCGCTCCACCGCCGCTATGAAGGCGTTGTCAAACTTGAGCTTGGCGCGGCGGGTTCGGGTCAGGAAGCCCAGTGTTGCTTTGAGGGAAAGCGGGTCACCCTCGTCGAGCAAGAAATCCGACAGGGAGGGTGGCCGGTGTCCTAAGGGGTCAACGCCTATGGATACCTGATATCTGCGCTTGCCGTCAAAGCGCGCGGCCCGCGGAATCCGGCCAGACGCCGGAAACTCGCCGTCCAATTGCCTGTTATAGGCCCCTGGATTGGCCAGCCGTTGCCCCAGCCATTGGGCAACGGGAACGCTGACGGCACTTCCTACGAGACTCCAGCGAAACGATGCTCGAACGGCATTCTCGGCGGGTTCAGTCCAGCCCGGTGGAAATCCCTGCAATCTTTCCGCGTCACGGATACTCGGCTTGACGATTTGTCCATCTGGCAGCAACACCGCCGGTGGCGAGGGAATGCCAATCGTCGAGCCATTCTTGAGCGTCGGAACGCTGTCGACCGCCCATCCGAGGCCCGTGAGTCCCTCGGTCCAGTAAAAGCCATGCGCAATGCGACCGACGTCGGTTTTCGGACGGGGCAGTACATTCTCGTCAGCAAGAACAACCCCTGCCGGGTCGATTTCGCGCGAAGCCACCATAAAGACCCGTTCCCGCCGCTGCGGCAGGCCGAACGCAAACGTATCGACGACGCGATATGCCCAGCGATAGCCGCGGCGCTCGAATTCGTCAGCGATAGCCCGCATGGCTGCGCCGCCGTTCAGCTGTAGCATGAACGGCACATTTTCGATTACAACGGTAGGGATTCGCCGTCGCGACAACAGGCGGAAGACTTCCGCAATGAGCCCGGACTTCTGGCCGTCAAGCCCCGCACCGCGACCGGCTTGACTCAAGTCCTGGCACGGGAAGCCGGCGCAGATTGCGTCGATGTCGGACGGCAGGGACCTCAGCGTCGTTACATCGGAGTGGTAAGCCACGTCGGCAAAGTGGCGTTTTAGCACTGCTTCGGCTGCTACATTGACGTCGCAGAGTAGCCCTGTGCGGTGACCTGCCTCCGCCAGGCCGAGCTCGAATCCGCCGATTCCGGCAAAGAGTCCTGCAAATCTCATTTTTAATCTGTCGCTATTTCTGGTCGCGTGCGCAACGTCATGCCGGGACCGAGTCGCACTTCTCTGGCGCCTTCACCCAGGAATGCGCCACTCGGAAGGATACTCGAGTTTGCCAACGGCCTCGAGGATTTTTAGCGGGTATTGCGGGCTTCACATGCAGACGGTCGACGCGCCGCAACCCAGCGCGCCCGTGTAGGGAACACCAGGCGAGGGCAGCACCCATGGCATCAACGGCGCTCCCGCTCGGCGGTTGCGAAGCCGTGAGCGCCTGGCTGCTCGCGGAGGAAGGCTTACGTCAGTCCGTGCTTCTGCGCATGCTCACGTGCCGCGAAGAGGACTCGCTGCGGACGCCTTGCCGCCTGAAATGTGTCAATCAACAGCGTTGTCCCAGAAAACCCGTCTGCGCATTGTTCCAGCACGGCCTTTCTCGACCAGAACGGATGAACGACTATGTATCGACGCGTCGTATTGCGCTCCACTATCGACGGCAGCCGCAGGGGGCCAACGCGCTTCAGGTCGTATAGGTCAGGGCTGAGTCCGGCAATCTCTTCCGCCGAGCGCCAGGCCAAATCCGGCCAGTCGGCGAGTTCGGGGGAGGCGGCCCAGTTGCCGTCCAGACCCGTCATCGACGACGCGTCGAGAAATACCCGAAGCATCGACAGTCCGAGTCGCCAGTCCAGCAGACCGTGATAGGCCCGGTTGCCATACCGCTGCATACACTCGTAGCAAGCCTGCGAGCACGTACCGCGATGCGTCTCGTGAAAGTACGGGGCAACGAGGCTGTCTAAAAGCGGGGCATCGACCATGGACTTCGCAAGCCTGACGACTAGCGGAGGATTCCCCTTGGCAAGGCGGTTTGAAAATCCGGCACCGTTCACGAGGAAGTCTGCAATCTGCAGCAACGGCTTGCCGTTGCGCAGGCGCGGCTCCAGAGCCTCGAACTCGTCAGGTGCGATGTCCAGTTCGAGGGAGGCCCGCTGCATCAACAGATGAGTCGCGCTAATCAGCGCCGCGCGGACCGAGGTGTCCCCGAAGTCACGACCGACCCGGCCGATATCCAGCCCTTCCGGAACCCGGACCGGAGTGAGATACACGGCGTCCGTCTTCTTGCGGGCCATCAGCCGGACCGCTTCGTCGGTCAAGTCCGTGTTGCGTCGCGCACCGCCGCGCATGTCCAGTTCGGCGAACTTTTCTTCGGTAAGGAGTTGACCGTCCAACGACCATTTCCGATTCCCCGGTGCGGGCACCCGGTGGTCCTTGGTCGGAACCATAGCGAACGGCTGGGCCGCACCGGAATCATCGAGCTTGCCTTCGTTGAGTCGAAGAACGCGTGCGTCCGCTGTCGTGCCAACCGACATGTTCGAACCGGGCACGCTGTCGAGAGATACATTGGAGGCCTCAGTTGTCGTTACGCGCCGGAACACGGGCGCCAGTTCTCCTTCCTCGACAGACTTAGGCCGGAAATCAGTGGTGAAAGCAACCGGACTGGTATATCTCGCGAATCTTTCGCTGGGAATTTCACATTCGCAATCCACGCATCGGACCTGTTCCACCGGGAGGTCGGCCAGACTCGACACGGCCCCGCAGGACTCGCAAAACGCGATGTATCGGATTTCTGCTTTCCATGACCCGAATGAAGTCGCGCGATTCGGTTGCACGTCCGGTTCGCGCAGCGCCGGCGAGAAGCCAATTGACTCGTGCTTCCTCTTGTCGCGCACGAGCGAACGACCCGGTGCAAACTCGTAGACCGCGATGTCAAGGTCCCGGTCAATAGTTGCAAATTCAGGAGTCTTTTCCTCGTTGTTCTCGATGCCCACGTACAGGTCGCGTACCCTTGTCGGCATACCGTACATGGGCAGCAAACCCTGCTCAGCAAGAAACTGTGCCAGTGGCAGTGGACTGCCCGCTCCTTCTCCGGCAAGGGACCAGACCTGGTGCGTCAGGTGTTGCGGCGTCATTGCATCTTTCATGGCCCTGGCTTGGGCCGTGTCCTTGTCGAACAGTGCATCAATGACCCGGTCCCGCGTTGCCAGCGTGGCGGCCAGCGCGCCCTCGAGCCGACTCCGCCAGTTACCAGTGGCGGCATAGAAGTTGGACGCGGGCGGAAACTCACCATGCGTATCCGTCAGGTCATCTCCTGGATAAGCGGGGCCGTCTTCATCCCGCAGGCGTGCAAATGCGGCAGCCAGCCAGGCCTTCCGCACAATCCGTTCGACAATCACGACATGTCCCGTGGTCAGGAACGGCGGAGGCGGCACGTCACCGGTTATTCGCTTGGGATTGCGGAAATAGTGGAGGTCGTGACTTCGGCTCCGGCATAAGGTGACTACCATTGAAAATGCCTGACCGCGCCGACCCGCGCGACCGACGCGCTGTTGATAGTTGAATCGCTGCGGCGGCATGTTCGCCTGATACACGGCCTGCAACGCACCAATATCAATACCAACCTCCATCGTCGTCGTGACCGACAGCAGGTCGATTTCGTTGATGCGCTTGAAGAGCTCAAATTCAGGCGACTGCTTTTCTCCGACGAAAATTCCCTTGAAGGCTCTGAGCCGGGCAGCCGGCGAGCCGGTCTGTCCCGTGAGCTCTTCGCAATGCAGCCGGAACGCCGATTCATTGCCCTGCTCGGAACGCGTCGTGCGCCGTGCCAGGAAGTTCGAATCCCACAGCTGTTCGACATTGCCTTCCCGCTCGGCGGGCAATGGGTCAAGGCAACGCGTGCATACGCCGGTTCCTCGGTGCAGGTGAACGCGGCCACAGTTCCTGCAACGATAGTAAGGGTCTCCCCGTTGGCTCAGCCTGACGTAGAGTTTGCTGAGCTCCACGATACCGTGCGCGTGTTCGAGGCCCCTGAATTTCTCGAGCACGTCGTCCAGTTCAACGATGGGCGCCGCGGGTACGCTGGCGCGCGCGAACTTGAAAATCCGGTGCCTTGGGCCAAACTCCTGCGCATGGTCGACATGGGCTGCATCGTCGGACCAACGGTTTCCCGCTACACGATACGCATCTGCGAATACCCGCAGATAGGCATCGAGCCGGTTCGAATCAGTGGTCTGGCTGGCGGTCATCGACGGATAGCCAATACCCGTCTCCTCAAGGGCGAAGTAGGTCTTCGCGAACAGCACTTCGTAGGTCAGCGGACGCTGGTCCTCGCGAATTTCGGCGCGAGCCTCCCCGGCCTCCCCGCTGTCGCTGTGTGCGGGCCATTCCGGCTTCCCGCTTGCTCCAGCGGGGACGACCCAGTGATTCCACGGCTCGTTGCGGATGAAGCCGATACCCGCGGCGTCCGTCGGATGAATGCCAAGCTCGACATGTCGCTGCAGGTAGGAGCGCAGTTCGTTCGAAGTCAGCAGTACCGGTTCTATTACTTCGGCAAGTGCAACCCGTGACGGGTCGGTCGCAAGCTGCAACCTTGCCAGCTCATCGGAGAGCCGCTTCAGTTCCAGGAAGTCGCCCCTCTTGAGTGCCTCGTCGGCCTGTTTCTTCTTCTCTTCGCGCGCTTCGCCATTCGGCCGCGCAGCAACGACCGACTTCAGCGCTTCGATGAGCATCTGCCTGCGGGTATCCTGATGGTGCCGACGCTCGATATCCAGTGCGGCGCGGGCAGCATCCTGCCGGCTGTCGGAAAAGACCACGGACTTGGGAGTTCGACCGCTCACCCTCAAGGCCGAAAACAGCTCGGTCGCGAGCAACTGCGACGTTTTCGCGAAACCGGTACGAAAACTTCGCAACGGCGACATGGCCCCCATCCCTGGCCTGCGCCTGCTGTAGTCGGTCCCGCAAGCGGGGCAGCAGCGCGGTGAAGCCGACCCGGGCCTCCTGGCCAGGTCGTCCGCTTGATTCATGTGGAAGAGCCGTCCCGCGAGACGCGAATTGTCGGATGAGGCAACGGGCGTGACCATCGCGTTGCGCGTATCAAGAGACGCATCCGGCCATTGTTCGTGCCTGGTTTCACCGTCCTTCGGCTCGTCGCGCCGCGGCCAGAAAATGGCGTACTCGTTATAGCTGAGATTTTCGTAGTTGGTAATCGCGGCAGCTTCGGGTAGGTGTTCCAAGTTCGGCGCCGTCGTCAGCAGCTCGGTTGCCCCCAAATTGTCGTCGGCGTTTCGACGTCCACCGACAAACAGTTCGCCGCACGCTTCGCAGTACACGAGCTCGAACAGTCGCCTGGTCGAGCCGTCATCGCATAGAGCGTGCGTGTGACCGCGCTCAACCGAGAGCCCGTCGAAGTGCAGTTTTCCGCCGCTGTCCCGATAGGGTGCGGCGAACATGCCCTCGATACTCCGGAAGAAGGAGTGAAGGCGGACACTTGGAAGTCCGTCCGGAACCGCAATGCCGTAGAGTTCGGGCGTTGATACCGTATCGGCAAGCCCGCGCAGGATGCACAACCCTCGAACGGCTTTCTCGGCGTCGACGCCATCGCTTCCGAAAAGTCGCTGAGCGATTTCACTGACCGCGGTGGCGCGCAGCACTGCGGACGTTTCATCGCCGGTCGTGCACGCATGAACAATTGCGGATGATGCGGCGGCAATCACTTTGGGCAGCGCCGCGGCAACATCCGTCGGAATTGCGTCTATTCCCAACGACCTCGCGACACGCGCGATGGCGACGTCGAGCTCGGAAGTGCGCGCGGTTACTTGTGGAGCAAAATCAGCCCCGTTGACCTCCAGGACAGCGGCGAGCTCCACGAACGGCTCTGTAGCGAGCGGCAGTGTCCCGTCGAACCGCTGTGTGAGTTGCCGTCCACGCACGATTGCATTGCGCCAGTCTGCGGGTGTGCGAAAACCAGCGTCGCCGGGTTCACGGGCTGAGCCAAAGCTACCGAAAAAATCAAACAGATACTGGAGACTGACCTCGGAGTCGAGCCCCTCATCGGGCAATGAGGCGCTCGACGCCAGAATCCTGACCTTGTGCCGATGCTCCGGTCTGTCGAGACCCAGCTTGGCGAAGAGGCTTCTCAGGAGGCCGACGACTTCCATTCCGGCCGAGCCACGAACCAGGTGAAGCTCGTCCATGACCAGAAAGAAATAGGCATCGTCGTTTTCTTCGAGCCATTTGCGAGTCGATGTGAAGATTGGCTCGTCCACCTCGCGCACGAGCATCGTCGCGAGCATCGACGTATTGGTAATCAGGATATCCGGCGGGGTTGCCTGCATGTCCCAGCGGGTGACCATTTCCGCGCCATCGAGCGAGGGAAATAAAAACCTCGTGGGCTCGGGGGCTTCTCGACCAGCCGCGTGTGCATCGGCAAGCTCGCGGGCATCATGTTCGCGCGCAAGTGTCTGCGTGGCTGCCAGGTCGCTCATCCGGCTTCGCATCGTCTCCATGCGTCGCGCCCGCTTGCGCTTTTCCTGCGCAGTGTTGGCCCGTCGAGGATGATTGAGGTGGCCGGTGACCGGAGCGGCGCCAGTGTATCGGCCAAAGAAAATGCGATTTCCGCTGAATCGTTCATCCATCACGGATGTGGCTTCGTCGGAGTCGAGCGCACGGCGTAGTCGCGTCATCTGGTCTTCGACCAGCGCGTTCATCGGATAGATGAGCAACGCGCGAACCGCTTTGGGTCGGCCGGGACTTTCCTTGGACCGTTGTGCGACGAATTCCTGCCCAGCTTCTTTGTACCATTCGTTCGAGAGCTTTTCGCCATGTGGCGCTGGCCACCGCACAGCCTCCTGCGCGATGCTCGCGAAGATGGGTAGCATGAACGATTCGGTTTTTCCCGAGCCGGTTCCGGACGTCACGATTCCAGGCGTACCGCGACCCACTCCGCGTTCGAGCATCTGCCATTGATGCAGGTAGGAGCGCACATTGCTGGTTCGCCGCACATCGTCCCTGCCGGACGATTCGCCGGGAAACAATCCGGACAGTGCCAGTTCCACAAATGCGCGCCGGGCCGCGCTCGAAAAGGAGCGCAACGGATTCCCTGAGTCGAGCAGGACGAGGTCCTGCAGGAAATACGCCACCTGCTCATAGCGTGGCACCGGCTCGAGGAAGGGCTCCGTCGTCAGAGTGCCGTGTCGGGTTAGCAGTTCTCGCCGTGCCGCTGAGACGGACTGGTCGCGAATCCGGAAAGCGGTTTCCAGATACGAGAGGAAGAATTCCCGGATTCTATTGGTAGCGCCTATCGGGTCGAGCATGTGGTTTACCGTGATTGTTGTGTCTTCAATTCGTCATCGACGCATAACCGTCTCTCAGTGTCGACGGGAGGCTTGTTGCATCCCTGGAGCCGAGAAACTGTCCCCATCCTTGAACGGCTGTCATGAGGTGCTCGGCGTCGTCGCCGATGAACTGATTTCTGAATCTTGCGAGGCGGGCGAGCACGCCCGGAGGCAAATCAAATGTGACGACCCGTGTCAGCCAGTCGCCGGCGATGGAACCGGTCGGGACGGTATCCGGGGCAACCGACAGGCGGCTAGGCGGCGGGACGGGCGCAACGGCGCTCGCCAGTGCGGCGACCGCGCCGGCCTCATGCACGCCGGGAAAAACTGGAACCAGGTATCCGGACCAACTATCGTCGGGAGACCCCACGCCAGGCTGCGCGTCACTTCGGCCCGTGGTCGTCGCGAATACCAAAAGGTTGGTCGGACGGGAGGCACTCTGGAGGACGGTCTGAAACGACGCGAGCCATAGCCGGTAGGGCGCGGCATCAATGTCTCGCATGCAAAGAATATGAAAGCAATCGGGTGCGCCCAAGGCTGCCTGCCAGGCATGTGCAAACGCGGTCGGTGTTTGCGTCCCGGGTGCCCGCCAGAGGTCGTCAAGCCCGATGATGCTGGGGTCCAGAGCCATCGTTCGATAAACACCGGCGGAGATGCAACGCGCGTACGCCCGGAGGGCGAGTTCGGCCTGCGGGCCGCATAGCAATATCAACTCACCCGCTCGCGCGAAAATGTCAGTCAGTCGCAGCGCGCTTTCGTCGATTCCATGGCGCTTCGCTTCCTCGCCAATGACGGCGGTCAAGGAGCCATATCCAATTTCGTTGCAGGCGCCACTCGGCAATCCGGTTCCCCAAGGCGGCATGACCGGTGGAATAAGCGACGGCCCATGGTAACCATGCTGAGTCAGCATGCCCTCAAGTCGTTCGGCAATGAACGACAGGGCGGGATGCCCTTGACCGGGGCATTGGGCTAGGCTGGTGCGCAATTCTGAGGCAATCGCCGACAAGCCATCCGAAATCGCCTTCTGTTGCTCGTGACTCTCGTTACACAGTCTTTCCAGCTCTGCGAGGTCGCTCGAAGCCCGGGTGCGACGCTGCTCTAAATTCAGGACCTCTCCCGAGAGTTCCTCGAGCTGGCGTCGTGATTCGGTAAGGGATGCCTCGATTTCCTCTCTCACCTGACGTTCAAGGCTGGGCCGCGCTTCCTCGAGAGAACGACGGGTCGCCAGTTCGGCCGCGGCCTGCACTTTTTCCTTGGTACTCTTGAGGTCGAGTACCAGCGAACTGAGTGCCTCGGAGGCATCCAGTCGTGCTTCAAGTATCGGCCAGTCTACCCGGAGCCGTTCCATGTCAAGCAGAATGTCGTTGTCCTCTCCCGGCATGAGGTCGGCCTGCCGGAGCGCGCGAGAGATGTATTTGACGGCATCTCGTGACGGCCGCGCGTAAGGCGTATCTCCAACACCCTGCATGAACTTGCGGAAGCGGTCGATAACGCGCTCGATAAAATCTTGGTCGCTACACCAGTTGACTGTCTTGATGACGGGCGTATGCGGAATGGCCTGAGCTGGAATGACCTGTAATCCGTTGAAGTCCACCGATGATTTCCAGCCGCTGGGCATTTCCTTCAATTGCACAGGCCGGGAGAGGCTGTTGCTCCGCCAAAGACCATCAGCCGAGCGCGTGAGGGTTACATCACAGAATAGGTCATCAAGCAGCAGAATGACCGCAGTCACCGAGCTGAATTCAAGCGGGAGGTCGACGCCCTGATTGAAGAGCCTTCGTCGTGCCATCTCCAGCGACATCGACGACAAGTCGACAATCGGAGTCGCCCGCACGATGTCCTCTGCGAGCAGGAGGTCTGGACCATTTAGGTCACGTCGCTCGTTCGGACGCTGCGTGAATGTCCACAAGCTGTCTATCGGGGCGTTAAGCAGGGGGCGCGCCGAGAATATCTTCCCTTGCGTGGGAAACCTCTCCACAGCGTTTTCGATTCTTTTCCATTGCCCTGCGGTTCGCACCGCGAGGGGCTCCATCCGTGCCCAGCTCGCTTCGTTTCTAAAGACCTTTCCCAAGAACAACTCGTCGTCCATCACAACCCCGTAACCCTTATTTTTACCGACGCCCAACAGGGGGCGGCATCAATTCCTGAACCCGAAACACGTTCCTACTTCGGGACCATCCGAGTGCTTCTGCTGACAGGCCACTTACCTTCGGGTTAAGCGTCGACTTGTCCTCGACGAACGCATGGCCGAACACGGACCGTATCCAGGCAACGCAGTCTGCAGTCATGTTGTAGACATACGTCCAGCGCCCATCCACCAATGCCGGACCGGGACTTCGGCAGGATGAAAGCATCGCGAGATTCGCAAGTGGCTCGACGAGATGGCCGTCCTCGCTGTTTCGGACGAGACGGGCGCCGTCCCATCTGAACATCGCGATTCGCGCGCGGCGATACGCCTCGATGATTGCTGATGTCCGGGAAGTGGTCACATACCGCGCCGAGCCGGGGCCCGTGACAACGAAGATGTCGTCCCGGTCGCCCCGTTCTCGTCGGAAACGTTCAAGGTTTACCGACCCGGGATTCGTGGTATCCCGGCTTCGGAAACCGCCGTTGTCCCAGTCCCACCTCGCCACGCGCCGATGTCGTGACTCGTCGACGTTCTCTGATGGCCAGCACTCTGGCGCAGCCATGGGTGTGCATATCCCCCGTTCGGCAACCGCCCATCCGAGTTCTTCCGCGACCTCGCCCAGGGCAGGTCCCCTCGCGAGCTGTATATACGCCGTGTATTCACTCGCCCCGGGCCTTTGCAGCACAGTACAGCCTGCGGCTTCAGCGGTCTGCCGAAAGCGGCGCCGGATGTTCGCGGGAGCACTTCCAACGAGCAGTAAGCCTTCGACGCCCTCCGCATTCCTGACATTGAGGAGGGAAGGCGGCGTGAGCCACCATCGGCGAGCCCGCCATCTGACGTTGAAAGTTGGCGTGAGCCAGCCGCACTCCATCAATCCGCGCAGTATGTCCCATACGGGGGGCGCGTCCTCTCCGAGGACGGTGCGGATTGTCGGTACAAGTTCTTGTTCAGACCAGCCAGCGCGGCCACCCGCGTACAACGCCTCCAGCCAGTCCTGGAATCGTGCGGACTGCTCGCTGTCCGCGGGTGGAGAGTCATCGGTGATAGCTGCCAGGACAATCGGTCCGCATGTCGAGCGAACACGAGCTTCCTCACGGTGTCGCCACGTCGCTTCGTCGATATCTCCGAGCTTGACGTGTTCGACCGCGTCGGAGAAAAAGACGATGGGCGTCTCGATGGCGAGATGCTCCGCCGACGGAATCATGTTCTCATCGAGACGAAGCTTGTAGGCACCCTCAAGCGAAGTGTCCGCGATGATTGAATAGAGGGTGTCAGATTCACGGTGGAGCACACACTTCGAGCCATCGTCCCCTGCGGGACTAAGCGTCACGGTTCCGGGGCCCGGAATCCTGACTTGCGGAAGAAGCGACTGTCGGCCAAGAAATCCCGAGCCGGTATTGTGTCCGCCAACAAGCATCATGGCCTGGGAAGGCAAACCGGGGGATTCGATACCCAGCCCAATGTATTGATACACGGAGCGGCAGTCGGGGGCTGGGATGGGGCCGGCCAGTACCCAGCTATCTCCAACCGGCTCGGTTGCGACCCCCCATTTACTGGCGATACCCCGGTTTCGCTTCGACAAGAGTAGAAGGCAACGCGTGGGAATGGATGGCTCTAGCAGATTCGAATGCCACACGCCAAAATGGGCTTCGACGAACGGGATACCGCCTCGGCTGATGGCCGAAACCAGCGCTGCGCTTGCGCCTTTCCCGACCTTCTGGGTAGCCCAAGGCCCAGTTCGCGCCAATACCTGGTCAGGGAAATCTTCCAGGACCTGGAGCGGGTCGACATTGCCCTTCCTGTCGGCCAGGACGACGCGCAGCTCAACGTCATCAAGCGTCGCTCCGAATCTGAGCTCAAAGCGCGGTGTAAGGGTTGGCTCCGATGCCGGTGAATGCTGTTCCCGCAGAAGACCGGCCAAGGCTACCCAGAAGCGATGCAACCTCAGCAATGATGCCTTCTTTAGATAAAGCTGCCGGTACTCCCCGCTCGCCTGACGCATTGCCGGCGAAAAGCTGGTGTCGTTTTGGACTAAGGGGCAAAGCTGAATTGCGGCTTCAGCCGGACTGGCGATTGCGCGGTACTCCGTTCGACGGTCCAGGAGTTGACGTAATCGCCGCACGTCACGCCACGCCGGAAAGGTTATGGCGTTAGTGAGGCCCAGGTGCTTGCCCGTCCCGGGAGGCGGAAGCATTACCTGTCGAACTGCTTCGCCGGCGGCATGAGCCTCGTTGCACCAGTCCTGCAACCGGCGCCAAAGGTCCGACAACGAGGAACGGTTATTAAAGGGGGTTTGGGTGCCAAAGGCTCGGGCGAGGTTTTTACCGAAATCCCGAGTGGAGTCGTTGCTGTCAGCAGTTGCGACAATCGCACATGTCATCACGAGAAACCGGAAAAACCCCGGTAGCCCCGGCCTTGGCTTGAATGGCACGAGACCATACGCCAGCGCATCAGCCATCGCGGCCGGGCCACCGCATGCTTCGGCCAGAACCTTTACGGGGTCTGCATCACGTGCGATTCCCAAAGCCGCACGCAGTTGCGATTCAGACGCGTCGATATACCGGAGCGCGCCGGCACCAAAACCGCCGTCGGAATGCAAATAGTAAGCCGTGAGCGCAGCTTCGACGCACAACTGGTCAGCCGCTGAACACTTGTCCGCCACTGGTGCTAGCACCGTAGACCCTCATCTCGGAATTACTGCGCCTCTCGTCAGCCGTTTCGGTGCACAGCCGAAACGACTCAATCTAATCATATAAATGTAACAGACCGTTACGTCAATGGGTGTGGCAAATCGACCCTGCGGATGACGGGCGGGAACTCGCCAACTCGCCGACGGGGTGTTCGGCAAGGAGTGACGACCGGGTTGTTGGAGGGAGGCCGACGCGGCTTCGACCGCGCCAGCAGCAAAAGTAGGAGGACGTCGGGCACGGCCGAGTCGAGGAAGCCGGCAGGTCTCGTTCGCTGAGGCGTGAACTTTAATGACCTTCAGCGCGTAGTCCCTAGGGTGTGGATACAAGGCGCCACGCAAGCCGCAATTGAACACCACCGAAGCGCGTCGACGGACAGACGGCCCTGCTGTTCGGCGCAGAGATGACTCGGCGAACAGGATGCGCGTCATTGCAAGCGAGTATGTGGGCGGGTGATGACGCTCTTGAATGCCAATTCTTTTTGAAAACCAAGGTATGTCGAGGAAATTTGCCTTATTAGCAAAGGCGATTTGTCAGCGCTCCATAGTGACGAAAAGAGAAACGCAACATCCTGTTTTTCGACCGTCATGCGCAGCCAGCCGCATACATGGCGCTTAATCGATGTGCCATTGTGGCGCGTTCCTCGAAAAAGACAAGGGCGCAACGACTACCGCCGGATGGACACTTCGCACTTAACGGCGCACACCTGTTGTTCGAGCTATACCGAAGGCGAGACGACATTGCCCGACTCCGGTTTATCGGTATGAATAGGAAAAAATAATGAACAATAGAGCGCACTTCTTGTAAGGCGTACGTTTGATAGAATCTTCGCATTGTCCTTTTTCGTCAAGGACTTACGACGATGGATAATTTGCTCATACCGGTCACTCTTAATAGCTCGCAGAGACGACCAATCCAGGCGGTTCGGGCAGGCAAACGGGAAAAACGTATGTCTGCTGTTTCAACTCTAACCTTCCGCGAACTCTCGGAAAAGATGCACCAGCTCGTAGCGAATGGCGAAATGCCCGCCTCCACGCTACCCAACTTGAAATCGGCCCTTCGGGCGTTCCTAGCGAGCTTCGACGCTTCCGAAGAGGGCATTGTTGGTTCGATGCTGCGCCGCTCGTACTACCGAAATCTTCGCCTCCACGTCGAGCAGTTACAAGCCGAGGGTCGCGACAAGAGCTACATCGCAAATCGAAAGAGCTTGATGGGGAAGTGGTGCTCACTTGTAACGCATCTCGACCGCATTGAGGCCGCAGCATCAAACCGCATGTCCCCCTTTCAGTCGATGCTGAACGACCTGCTCACCCAAAGCCAAACGACTGTCGCAGGGTTGGCGCGAGCGGCAAGTATTTCTAAGTCGACACTTGGCGCCTGGGTCAAAGGAGCGTTGCCGAATCCCCGCGCCGTTCCTTCGTTGAAACGGCTTGAGCGGTTCTTCGCTCTGGAGCCGAATAAACTTATAGACCTGGCATATGAGCGACACAATTTCACACGACTGGAAAGCAAGCCGGCTATGAAAATTCCCTATCGGGAGAGATTAGCCAGGGCTTCGAAGGACGCGTACCGCCTGACGCAAGTTTCCGATTCCTTGGCACAGGAATGGTTAAGTTTCGTCGCGCACAAAACTGAGAAACTGCCAGACCTTCGACGATTTTCGCGTGGCGTGTGGGTCTCGACAGACCTATTCACGGAGGGGGAAACGGACCGCAACTGGTATTGTTTTATCAAAGGTAAATACGTTCCGTCGGCGGGCATTGCATGGTCGTATGTGACTTCTTACCTTGGATGGCTCAACCGCGCGCGAGAGCTTGGCGGAGCCGGGCTTACTACTGACGATGTCCAGACGCTTGCCTGGTTATCGAATAAACGGATGGCTCATCGGTACCTAAAATGGCGGATTGAGCGCGCCGAAGACATAGTGCATGAGGGCGTGGTCCACTTTGCAATGATGATTGGGGCGCTCAACCATCCCCAGCATGGCTACCTCACCCAAATGCCCGAACTCCGAGAGCGGCTTTCCGAGGCTAACCGCCCCCGAGTTTGGCAAGACGCTTGCCAAGAAGCCTACGCATGGGCCGCTGAGATGAAGAAGAATCTGCGGGCAGATGGTGTCGAGCATTCAAGAGACCCAATGGCACCCATCAAGAGTGTACTGGAGCTAGACGACCCGCTGGAGGCGGTAGCGGACATGATTTCGCGAATGAAGAGTTGTCGACCGACCACTGGCGGCATTAGCGAGGCTGTTTGGGCGCGAGACCTGCTCCTCGTCAAACTGATGACGTCGAATCCGTTGCGCGCCAAGAACATGAAGTTGCTCACCTATCGCGCTGACAACACAGGCAACCTCTATCGTCGTCCAGATGGCAGTTGGTTCATCAGAATTGAGAGACGTGCCTTCAAAAATGCCAAGGGAGCCGCAAAGAGCCGGGATTACGACATGCCCGTCAACCACGTAGTGTGGGGAGACATTGAACGCTATGTGAATGTCTATCGCCCGATGTTGCCGGATGCAGACAAGGTGGACTTTGTTTTCTTGTCTACATCTGAAGAACAGTCAGACGGCTACGTCGGTGCATGGAAATCCTTGAACCGACGGATTTTCTACCTCACTCGTCGCTATTTGTGGGACTGTCCGGGCATCGGAGGGCACGGCTTTCGTTACATCATCGGCACTGCGACGCTGAAAAAGGCACCAGGAGCCTGGGATGCAGCTGCTGCCGTTCTCCACGATGAAGTCGATACGGTAAAGGCACACTACGCTCATCTGCGCCCCTCCGATGGCGGCAACTTCGTGCACACGTTACTGGACTCCGCCTTCGCGCGGATGTGAGCCGACTGCACGGCCGGGCGTCGTACTCGACACCCGGTCTTTGTCAGGCTGTCGTATGCAACACTGCAAAGCGGCTTCAGCTCTGCAAGTGCTCGCGCGCGTAGCCGAATCGCGACGATGCATGTTCCTCGCACGCTAGAGATGTCGTAATTGGTTCTATGGGCATGACGCAGGATTGACCACACGAATACCTCGGAGCTAGCGGATACGGCCGACAAGTTCCGAGCTGACATCAATAGCACGAACGCTAAGTAGACACTTGCGCGAGGCGCGAACGCTCAGAAAGATTCGAGATGCTCGAACTTGTTTGTCGCCAAACGGGTTCCGGCGAACGGGTCGTCGCGCCAGTCGACGCTCGGGTGCTGCTGCGAATTTTGCTCGCGCATCGTGCTGACCGCGAAATGCTCGAGCGATTGTCCGGCACTGGTCGCCTGGACGACCCACTGCGGAGCAGCGCCTTCACCATCCCAGCTGTTGCCAAACGCGTCGCGATATCTCACCGCACGCTGGCGGCGTTGGTCCTCGGCAATCGAAGCAGCAACGTCCTCGGGTTCGATACTGAATTCGGCCATTCTGCGTCGCAGGTAGGCGACGATGCTTTCGCGCTTTCTCTCATCCATCCGGTTCGTCTTTGCTTAGCACACGGTAGTCGGGCTGACCGGTGCGCGTGATGTGCAGCCACGATAGCACAATGGACAGCAATACTCATGGTCGGCCGGGAAGTCGCTTGGTTCAAGATAGGGTGTTGCGTTGCTACGGTCGCGTCTGCGCTCTACGAGATTTTCTTGTTTCTCGATTTGCTGGCGCGTTGCCGCGGTACCGCGTTGCGCGTCATCATCTCGGGATTGATAGTCGGGACCGGAGCAATAGTCTCCAGCCACGATTCGCGGCCGAGAACGCGCAGCACCCTGACTAAAGTTTGCAGCGACGAACCATTGCCGCTTTCCAGGTTTCTCAGCGAGCGCACGCTTATCCCCGCGCGTGCCGCAACAGTCGTTTGGTCCAGGTTTTTATGAACTCGCAGCATCTTCAAACGTTGGCCGAGTAGCTCTTCTTGCTCTTCCGGCGTCCGTGCCGGCGTCCGATTGATTTGCATCCCTACCTCGAAGGGCGACGACGTGCGCACACGCTAGCAACGACCGGCAAGAAGTTGCCCATTGAAGCTTAAAGTGCGTTTAATCGGAAAAATGTTGCTGCTTGTTGCACGACGCGGGACTTCATCGCAAGCGTGCCTTGGACCGTTCAAGGCCACAAGCCTAGCGGGTCGGCATCCTCGGTTTGCGAATCGAGATATGTGCGCTGTGCTGCCTCTCGCTTTGTCAGGAGCGCGTGCGCCGAGAGCGGGTCGATGTTGACGGTGTCGTTGGGGCGTTTGGGGAGAACCTCCGATAACGCTCCGCGCTTAACGAGCTGGTGAACATGGGGGCGGCTGACAAATAAAAGCTTAGCGGCTTCTTCTACTGTCATGACTGGCTCCTTTCAATGACTTTCGGCGCCGCGAAGTTCGTAGAGGGAGGGGGCGAGCGTGTTAGGTATGCGTCTCGAGCAGCCATTCCCTGATTCGTTGCAGTGAATTCTCGTCGCTGATACCGCGCGTCGGGTCGAGTAGCAGAAAATGCCGCGCTAGCTCACCTGGTTGCTGGCCGAACCGCTCGGCACCAGAAACTGCGTCGTCGATTGCGAGCCAGTGCTTGAGGCGCTTGCCGTACACGTAGCTCGTAATGACATGCGTGCGCTCAGTACCGTCGAGCACATAGCTGCGCTGGGGCTTGATGTTGCTAGTCGTGCCGAGCACGCGCGTGCGTAGCTCTGGCGGCAGGTACGCGATGACGCGCTCCTCTGGCAAGCGACGGGCCCATGATGTCGTGAGCACTATCTTCACGTCGGGGTACGGCGCGAGCAACTCTACCAATGTGGGCGCAAGCTCCAGCAGCGGGCGGCCAGAGTCGAGGGTTATCTCGTCATCCTCGCCGATGTACGCGTTGCCGACGTGGAGCGTTCCGTCGAAATCGACGAACAATGTTGGCGTCATGTTGTCCATGACCAATGGCACCGGCTTCGGCTGTTCTCGCCGCGGAAAACGCCGCTCCATCACTTCACACCAGTCGACGGTATGGCCGACTGCCTTGATAGCGTCGCCAGCGTCATCTCGTTTCATAACGAGCATCTCTAGTCCGAACCCAGCGAGCACTTTAAACAGCGACTCGGTACCGGCGGACAATCCGTCTTCGATACGGCTCAATTCGGCGACATCGACGAAGAGATAGTCAGCGGCGTCGAGGGGGCTGAGTTCGCATTGTTGCCGTTGATTTCTAATCAGGCGGCCGAGCGCTTGAAGGTCCAGTGCCAGCGGGCTGAGCGTCGAGTTCGGCGTGGATGATGCTGGAGACATTTGGTAGATGGTGAGCGGGAAAGGTGCATCAATCCCAGAAACGATTACCAGTTCAACAGTACGCGCAGGCGGGATATGAGCCATGCCAGTTCGTCTTCGGAAACCCATCCCTTTCGGGCGATTGCGGCGCGCACGCGTTCGAGGGTGGCGTCCCGGTCGTGTTCCGGATGAGCCATTGCGTCTTTCACCGCCTTCGGCACGAGCTGCTGCGCGAGGTCTTCGCATATGCTCCAGCGTTCCTCACGTTCGCGGGCCGTTTGCCCGGCGACATACCTGCCGTCAGACAGGACGGCACAGACCTTTTGTTGGGCGCCGGCGACGATGCCGTGCGTCGCGTCACGGGGGAAGCTATCAGGGACGCTCGACGGCTGAGAGGTCGTCTCCATTTCTAGCTCGCTTAACCGCGCGACTCCGCTTGCCTAAGGTTGACCCCCGGGGTGACACAGTCATCGCAATAGACGCGACGCCAATAGGCTTCCCGGTACTCGCCCGGATTGCCGCAGCTCTCGCAGATGCACCGGGCAATTGCCTCAGCGTTATCTACGTACGAGCGAATGCGCACCCAAACATCTGTGGGACATAAATGCCCGTGCATGAGCGCAACCTTGAGTTCACCAGCGACTTGCCCAATGTCCGTGCAAATGGGAAGCACCGGGTAGGTGGCCCGGCCGGACACCAGCGCGCTATCCAGTTCCGCGAGTTTTTCCGGAAACTGGAGCTGCTCGCGCCAGAGCGCACGTAGCTCAAATTCAACGTCGCGCGCCAGCGCTTCGATGATGGGATACCAGCCGACTCCGCATTGAATGCCGAAGTGCGAGATGTTTGCCGGGTACGAATCGGGATGGTGTACCGCGCGAAAGAAGAGCGGGAATCGCGAGAACAGGTCGTTTTGCCCGGCATTCAGCATCCACAAGCGCGGCTTGGGATGCAGTTCGGTGTCCACGGGTTCAAACAACTTGACCTGTCGGCGCACTGCCGGCGAGTTTTCAACCGACCGTGTACGACGCTGTGCTCGAGGAGCAGTCACCAAGAATCCTCCGTCATCGACCTGCCGCAGGACGAACACACCCCTCGCAGCAGCGATTGTGAAAATGAAGTTTGCTGCCGACGTACGTCACGGGACGTTGACTTTTGACGGTAGCGCGGCATACCAGCGGGCGCTCGGGCCCGGTGCGAGCGCAGTGTAAATGGAAAAATGTGTAGTGTAAAGACAGCCAGTTTATAAACAGACAGTTTCTTAACTGTAGCTTTAGATGCTGCAATCGGGGATGCTCCTGCCCCATATGGCAGAAAACGTGAACGCGCGCCTAGAGGCAGTCCGAGGGCGAATCGCAAATAACCTCAAACTACTTCGCGGCAAGCAAGGCATGTCCCAAGAAGCACTTGCGGACCGTGCTGGTTTACATCGCACTCAGCTCAGTCAAATTGAGCGTGGGCGCACCAACTTGATGTTGGACACGCTCGTATCGTTGGCGGCGGCGCTTGGAGTGGACGAAGCAGACCTCTTCCAAGAACGCGACGAAAAGCCAACGCCCCTAAAGAGCGGCCGGAAGAGGCGAACGGACACGCCTGCAAGCAAGTAGATTTTCGCCATGGCGAGTTCCTGCTGGCACCGTCGCCCGGTAAAAGTAGGCCCGGGTTAAATCATTCTCTGGAAAGTTCAGTTGTTCGTTATCAACAACGACACGCTAGTCACTCTGTGCCCATAGGGGGAGCCGCGGACGGGACGCGCCACCAGGTGTGAGGCGTCCCAGCGCCGCCTGCGCAGCCTCGCAGACGCGAAGAATGATGGAAAAGCTGGGAGATATTTGACGCGCGGACGTTTCGCCGCGAGTGCGTACACGCGCGACACCAACGACCGCTGTGGCCAAACCGGGCCTGCACGCTAACGTCGGATAGCCTGAATTAGTTAGGGAAGCTAGCCGTTTAAATTCACAAATAAGCGTAACGGCCCGTTGGAATCGGACTATTGGTCAGACTCATTAAGCTCCAGTGCTGAAATAATCCAATCGCGTTCAAACGGAGTGAGTTCGGCAGAGCCAGATAGTGCGAGTGCTGCGAGGCGGTCTGTGAGCACTGCCTTGCTTTCCCCGACGTGGAATCGCTCCGATATCTGAATGGGTATCCCTTCCTCGTCGAGGTTCTTCAGCTCCTCCGCAAGAAACCACCTGCTCAACGCCTGCACAAAAAGGCTGTAGTCCGCGTGAAACCCCGCCGATTTCACAAAAGCCTCGACAAGCGAGAACCATTGCGGTAGACCGTATTCGCATGCCCTGAGAAAACGAAAGACACTGTCGTAGCTCTCTGCTGACCCCTTGTATTTTGCATCGTATTCATTTAAGAAGGTCTTCATCCCCTTGGATTTCCGTAATCCACCGATGAAGTACGTCAGCGAATTCGCTGTATAAGCCCCGAATTCACTGGCTGGTCGAACGGCGCAGATTACTTCGACAACAGCTTTGATTTCCGGGTAGCGGGGCACGCCAGTCCATACGAGGGCAGCGCCTCCATCAAGGGCGCTCTGAACTTTCGTCTTCAGTCGCTGCGCGGCATCAAGTCCCAGCGAGGCAGCCAAGCGCAGGTCGGGCCAGTCCAGAGCAAGTGAGTCGCGTACCGCTACGATTCGGCTATCGGCAGTGGTCTGAGCTGGAGGCTCATCCAGTTGCACTACGTAATCTAGCGGAGCGTCTTCTTCGTCGGCGAACAATGTTGGAGACACCTCCATCTCTTGATGCGTCGGCGCTTCGTTAAACAAGAAGACTTTCCCAACATGATGTTGGCCAAGACGCCCCGCGCGACCTCTTATGTTCGAATACGTGAAAAAGTCGTACGGAGCTTTGTTGATGTTCTTGTCGTATATCAGGACCGTTTTCGCCGCGGTATTGACGCCCTCAATGAGGGTTGAGGTACAAAACAGAACCGGCAACGTACCTTCGTTGAATAGCCGCACCATCTGGGACGCAATCGCTCGCGGCAGCCGTCCGTGATGAACGCCAAACCCAAAACGTACTGTGTCGATGAGCGACCAGTTTGCCCCAACATTGCTCGAGAGCCACTGCGCAAAAGCATCAGCGTAGTCCGATACTGCCATCCCCTCCGCGGCCTTGCTCGCAATCTTGTTCGCACGGTCTGGGGACGAGACAAACACCAGTGCTGGCCAGTTGCTATCTTCGCCGATTTCCTCAAGCAGCCGCTCCTCCTTGTCCGCGATTTTTCGCAGGTCGTAGGTATCGACTGCAACTGTGGAAAATTTGGTCTTTAAAAACTCAAACTTCCATTTCGCTCCCTCCGCGAATCGCACGCCGTCGATGTTCGGGCCGAGGAAAAAGAACTGGCGAGAGCGCTTCAAAAGCTTGTACACCGCGGCATTCAGTGTGATGCTCCGGTCGTCTTTCCGGCTCGGGTCGAGCTTATAAAACTCGTCTACTACGGTGAGGTCCAACTTACCAAGGTCATTCCGATGAATCAGACGTTCCTGGGTTCCAAGGAAGATTGTCGGTGTATCTCCAGACGCCTCTTCGGAGGGATGCATGACGACAGAGAAGCGAGTCTCGAATCGTCGACGCAAGCGTCGCCGAAACTCATCAAGCAACGCGATAGTGGGGAGTACGATGGCGACGCGGGTGTATCGTCCGGATGCGAGAAGCGCGTCAATAAGTAGGCTTTTCCCGAAGCTCGTGGGTGCACTCAGAATCAGATTCCGTCCTGCAAGCAGCTCGTTCAACGCATCTACCTGTTCGCGGTGAAGAGTGATGCCGTCAAGCTCTGGTACGGTCACCGTCTCTGCTAACAAGAGGTCAGGCTCCGACGCCACCGCTTTGTCGATGTAGTTCCACAACCCAGACGCTCTGGCGAGCGCACTGAACGGCTCCCGGTACGATGCCAGTTCCTGCCGGTCCTCTATGAGCTTCGCGAGCCTCGGAACGATATCCAGAGTGCTCGGGTCGTCGCTTTCCTCGCGTTGAATTGCGCTCGCCGCACCTCTCAGGATATCGAAGACTACGCCTTTCAAATCGTTGCCGCGGAGCGATGAAATCTGGTTCCATTGTTCGCTGGAGATTTGCATGGCTAGTCCTCGACGGTCAAACCCTTTAGTCGTCTGTCGAACGCTTTTGCGATTCGGTCTTTCGACGCCAACGGCACATAGATGAGATGCATCTTGATTTTACTCGGCAGACCAGATTGCTCAATCTTCTCGCGCAACTCCGTCAATTCAGCATATACACATTCAATATAGTCGGCCGTGTGTTCTTTGTGCATTTTCACCGCATCGCTATCGCATGCGATACATACAGGGAAAACGGCATTCTGAAAAAGGGCGTCAATCGAGGTTTGAGTCGCCAATAACTTTCGAATCTTGTCGGCGTGGGGTAGCGATTGCGAAATTTGTGGGCCCAGTATGAACTTCTCACGTTTTAAGAACCCTGCATCGATGTGGTCCTTCACGGATTTGATTGCCGCGGAAATGGCCGAAACCCCGTTCTTGTAGAACTTCGACTCGCCGAGCCAGATTTCAAACGTGCTGTCATCAACGTATCTGACGTGCGCCATATCGAAGGATTTGACAACATCGTTTGACGCCGTCTTATAAAAGACACGTGGAGCGAGTGGAATCGTCTTGAAGTAGTCGCGGCATATTGCGTGCAACGTAATTTCGCCAAGCTCCCCGCGCTTATTGTAGGCCTTTGTGGAGTAGACCCGTGCGGCTGCTTCTTTCAGTCGAACATAGATGTTGCCGTGATTGACGTTCAGCTCGTCCTCTTTCAGGGCATAGTCTGGCAGCCATTCAATAATGTGGTCGGCGAGCGCTGAGCATCGCCACTGACTAATCTCGAAGCCCGCGCAATAGCTGTCGTGCTGCCATGGCGATGCCTCAGAATGCAACTGAAGTAGCAGCCGCGCAGGAGTGCTGTCGTAGACGTTCATCATGCTGGCGTCTTGGCCGCGTTAACCGCCTGACTGCTTACCAACGAATTCGCATGGTTCTCGCCGGGAAGATAGTCGACGACTCGGCATCTCAGGTGTGTCATTTTCCCCTCTGCTACTCGAATGAGACAGGGCAGCTCTTGTGCGGTGCATGGCGCATAAGTTCTATGCATCGCTGATTCTCGGTCGTGATTCGCTGAAAATCAACAGGTGGCGAGAATCTTTTCGACGACACCTGCAGACTAGCTGATGACGTCGGAAGTGCGCGAGCGCTGAGTAACGACGGTGCCATTGCGGGCGGGTTAGCGTTGTGCAAATCACCTCCGTAAAGCAACACGTCGGCATCCCGTATTCCGATGCGTTGCTGCGTCAACCCATCCGGCTTCCTCATTTAGACGACTGCGCGACGCCTTACGCGTGCCAGTCCTCCACACTGTATGACTGAATCGGACCCGTCGTGAGTCATGGGATATGGTCACCTCGCCGGCGTCAGCCCGCACCCGAACGTCGCCCCACCCACCCCCAGGGTGTCCACAGGTAGGGCGAAACAAATCTCTCGCCGGTTCCGGCGTCGGCCCATCCGCCGCCCATGAAGCGGCGAACGGTGCTACCGCTGGGCAACAGTGCCTGCAGCCATTGAGGGAGGCCCGCGCGCTGTACCGCTGCCCTACCGCTATCATCCAGTCCGCCGTAGCCGAAAAGGCGAGCGGCTTTCGGGATGCGCGTCATGCAGTTGAACTTGGCCATGTAGCGGCCCCATCGCTTGACGTGCCTGCAGCAGGCGGTCCACGTGGAGCCCCATGACCACCATTGCGCCAGCTTCCTCTTGTCGAGGATGAAGTCCCGGGGTAGCCAGAGCATCAGGTGGTAATGGAGCCGACCTTCGCGCTCAAGAACCCACGTGCACGGCAGCCGGTGCCCGCGACGCTTCAGGGCCTGGCGTACTCGAGCGAGGAAATCACTGATATGCCCCGGGGCAGAAGTCCCCGTTGTCCTCGAACGTCAGCGTCAATGCGATGGCATGCAAGCGCGTAGCTTTGGCTTGGCGGCGATGCTCCCCGATAGCTCCCAGCAGTCTCTTGCGGGCCTTGGTTCTTCGCTTCTTTGTGGAGAGCATCGCACTTGTTTCAATCTTTTTGACAAGTTCAGCGAAGCGGGTCGCGGACGCTGCGGAGCGAGAGGGACGGCGAGCCGCCGTCGGCGAAACAGAACACATGGCACACCTCGTGTGTGTGCCGCTTCAGCCAGATAGCTGCCCTCAGTAAAGAAATGTGTCCTCCGCGTGCTGAAATGCGGCGGGTTAAAACGTATTCCGCACCCATACTTGGCCATTCCGAAAGCATGGGCGTGCAAATCCAAGGTCGCCCAGACGCTCAAGCCCTATGCTTGAGGCCACGCCAGGCGACTTGGGACAAACCGTAGCTGCTCGAACTGGCAGGTCTACGGTAACGACGTGCTATTCAGCAAGAAGCGCTTACGCGCCTTGACTGACAAGCTGCTGAATATCACTGGCCCGCCATGCAACGCAGCGAGGGCCAAGGGAAACCGGCTGCGGATAGCGGCCGCTTTTCACTCCCGCGTACCAGGTGGCACGGGAAACCGGAACAAGCGCCAGTACGGCCGGAAGGCGCAGAAGGGAGTCACGGGAGGGTTGCATGAGACTATCAAGCTCCGGCACTGCCGGAAGGCGCAAAAGTAAGTCATGCTGAGTTTGCATAAAACTATCTCCAGAAATGAGGGCCGTGCAGATGTCGCTTATCCACGGATAAGCCATGGAAATACGGCTTGAATTTTTCCCATCAGCTGTCGGCGTCGGGCTTGCCGGCAACTGCGGGCAACTAGCGGCAAAGGATGTCAGGCTCTGCCGCCGTGCAGATGGTCAGGCGGCTTCCACGTCGACGAACACCTTATCGTGGGCACCTTCGCGCAGGCGGTCCAGATAATCCGCCCATTGCTGCATCATCTGTCGCCTGACGGCGAGAAATCTCGTGCGGTTGTAGGCGCCCCCCAGTGGGTCGGGAACACGGTGGGCCAGCTGATGCTCAATCACTTCCGGTAGGAAACCCAGACCTTCATGCAGGATGGTCCGCGCCATCGCCCGAAAACCATGCCCAGTGTGTTGCTCGCGGGTGCTGTAACCTGCGCGACGCAGGGCGGCATTCACCGTGCCGCCAGACATCGGCTTTGTCTTGTCAGCCACTCCAGGAAAGACATACTCATGTCGTCCGGTGAGCGGATACAGCTCACGCAAGATGGCGATGACCTGGCTCGCCAGCGGAACCAAGTGAAGAATGGAATTGGGGCAAGTGCCAGCACCCTCCTCCCGCTTTTCGGGAATGTAATTCCACTCGCCTTTGTCCAAATCGATGTCCTTCCAGCGCATCGTCCGCAGCTCGCCGGGCCGACAAAAGACGTAGGGCGCTATTTTCAGGGCGCATTTGACCGGGAAGGTCGCACTGACCGCGTCCATTGCGCGGAGCAACGGTCCGACGTCCGCCGGGTCGGTCACGGCAGCAAAGTGACCCGGCTTAGCCGGCGCCAACGCGCCGCTTAGGTAGACGGTGGGATTGCTTTGCGCTCGACCGCAGGCGACGGCGTAATTGAACACTTGAGAGCAGTTCTGCTTGACACGATGTGTGGTGTCTTTGGCGCCGCGGCTCTCAATGCGGTGAAGGCACGCCAACACCTCAGGTGCGGTGATGTCCGCGATGGGTCGCTTACCCAGCCACGGGAAAATGTCGTTCTGAAGGCGCGCGATGACCCTGTCTCGGTGCGACTTTGCCTTCTTGGACATCATCCGCTCGAACCAGTCGCGGGCGACGGCCTCGAAGGTGTTCGCGGCATTCGCCAGCCTTGCCGCCTTGGCCGCTTTCCGGTGCGCGCTCGGGTCGACGCCGTCGGCCAGCAGCTTGCGCGCCGCGTCCCGCTTTTCCCGTGCCTTTTCCAACGTGGTTGCAGGGTATCGGCCCAACGAAAGTCTGTTCTCTTTTCCGTCGAATCGATACTTTAGTCGCCAAAGCTTTGACCCTCCGGGAGTAACTTCCAGATACAGGCTCTTGGTGTCGTAAAGCCGATAGACCTTGTTGCGAGGCTTGGCTTTTTTGATGGCAAGGTCCGTGAGCGGACTGCGAGCGCCGCGCTCAACAGCAACCGGACGTCGAACAGGGAACAGCGCCACGACATTTGTCGAGCGCACGACGGAGCCATGCAGGGTTTGCATGTAGCTATCTCCATGTAAAGCAAACAGCCCTTCGGAGATATGTCCTCACTCCACGACGTGGTCGTGGAAATACAGCCTCAATTTTTCCTGGAAGCTGCTGGAGCAGGGTTTGCCAGCAACCTGTCGTCCAGTGACGACGGAGGAAGTATTACTGGTGAGCATGCGCACGGTCAATTAATTTTTGCAGGCTTTTAGCAACTTTATTCTAATTTTCGCGCAGTTTATCCAAATAATCCGCCCATTCCTGCATCATTTTTCGCCTGTCTTCCAAAAACTTGGTTCGGTTATAGGCGGTGCCTAGTGGGTCGGGCACGCTATGCGCCAATTGATGCTCAATGACCTCGGGCTTAACGCCCAGTCGCTCGTGCAAGATGGTGCGAGCCATCGCTCGAAAGCCATGTCCCGTCTGCTCTTCGCGGGTGCTGATGCCCGCCCGCCTCAGCGCGACGTTGACTGTGTTGCTCGACATGGGCTGTTTCTTGCGGTGCCGGCTAGGGAAGACGTAGTCCCATCGCCCGGTCATCGGATGGAGTTCACGCAGGATGGCGACGGCTTGCGCCGCGAGCGGAACCAAATGAGGCGTTTGAGTCTTGCCCACGATGTAGCGCCATTCGGCTGCGTCGAGGTGGACCTCGTCCCACCGCATCGTCCGTAGCTCGATAGGCCGACAAAACAGATAAGGAGCAAGCTTGAGCGCGCACTTCACCGGAAAAGTTGCATTCACCTCATGCATCTTGCGCAGCAGAGGACCAATCTTCTCCGGCTCAGTCACGGCGGCAAAATGGCCTGGCCTAGCGGGCGGCAGCGCCCCCTTTAGGTGAGCAGCGGGGTTGCTATTCGCCTTGCCGATGGTCACGGCGTACCGGAAAACCGCCGAGCAATTTTGCATCGCCCGGTGCGCCGTATCGCGCGCGCCGCGGTCTTCGATTCGCCTCAGGCAGGCCAACACCTCCGGTGCGGTAATGTCCGCTATCGGTCGCTTGCCCAGCCAGGGGAAGATATCGTTTTGGAGCCGCGCGATGATTTTGTCTTTGTGAGACTTCGCCTTGTCGGCCATCATCCGCTCAAACCACTCGCGGGCCACCGCCTCAAAGTTGTTGGACGCCCGCTCCAGCCGCGCGGCCTTGACTGCTTTCTTGTGCGCACTCGGGTCGACGTCGTTGGCCAGCAGTTTGCGCGCATCGTCGCGCTTGGCGCGCGCGTCCTTTAAGCCTACGTCCGGGTACTTGCCGAACGAGAGCCGCTTCTCTTTGCCGTCATACCGGTACTTCAGGCGCCAGAGTTTCGACCCGGCAGGCGTTATCTCGAGATACAGGCCGCCGCCGTCCCAGAGGCGCTGGGTCTTCCCGGTCGGCTTGGCATTCTTGACAGCGAAGTCGGTGAGCATGGGGGCATCCTCGAGTGAGAAGATGAACCGATGCCCCTTATGCTGCCCCGAAAAGGGCCAAGATTTCAACAGACGGTGTTGGACGACCCTGGATGCAAAAAAGGCCGGAAGCCTTGGGGGACAAGGACCTTCCGGCCTTCGCTGGATTTCTCCAGACTTCAATTTGGTGGAGCGGAGGAGGATCGAACTCCCGACCTTCGCATTGCGAACGCGACGCTCTCCCAGCTGAGCTACCGCCCCAACGAAGCTGCGATTGTAGCACACCGGGTCCGGCCTATTGCAAGCGGGGGCGGCCGCAGCACCGGTGCGATGCGTCGAATCACTTGGAAGGCGCCCCGTCGAGCACCCACTGCACGACCGTCTTAATGTCCGCGTCACTCATCCTCGGATGCGCGGGCATAGGAATCACGCCCCAAACGCCGCTCCCGCCATCGCGCACCTTAGCTTCGAGCCGTTTCTGTGCCTGCGGATCACCTTTGTACTTCTCAGCAACCTGAGCAAATCCAGGCCCGACGAGCTTCCGATCGATGGCATGACACCCGAGACAGGCATTGCTACGCGCGACATCCAACCCAGCCGGCGCCGCCGCGGCACTCGCGCCCACCGGCCACCCAGCAACCACCACAATCCCCAACACCCCAACCCGAGCCGCAGCCAAAACCCGACGAGCCCAAACCCCTACCATCCCGTCCCTCATTGACTACGGGTACCATTCCCCGGCCGAACCTGGGTCGAATCAGACACCGGCGCGGGCGCTTGCCCCAACGGCTGCGAGCTGATCGCTGACGAGGGCACCGCCCCAACCGTCGGCGCGGCTTCCGCCGACTGCGCCGAACTCGGCGCACTAGCCGCAGTCGCCGCCGCAGCCGCGACCGCCTGCTGATCCTGCGGCGAGATGTACTGAAACACCTTCACCACGCGCGAGACCCCGGGCACCGAAGCGGCAACACTCGCCCCCCGATCCCCTTCATCCTGCGTGACGAGCCCCATCAAATAAATATTCCCGTTCTCGCCCACGATCTTGAAGTCGTTCGCCGAAATCCCCTTCTCGGCCACGAGCCCGCCCTTCACGCGCGCAACGAGATAAGAATCATTAGCCCGCGTCCCAAAATCCGTCTTCGGCCCGACAGCCAACTCATTGATGACCGCATCGACATTAGGCAGCCCGCGCACGATTTCCTCGGCCCTGCGCTTGGCGTTGTCGTCAGGCACCTCCCCCGTCAACAACACCCGTCGATTGAACACAGTCAAATCGACATGCGACGCATCGCCCAACTCGTTGGCGATCTGCGAATACCCTTTGACTTGAATCTCGCGGTCCTCGGTCTGCGTCCCGATCGTGCGCCGATCGGTCGCCAGCAGCGCGCCGCCCCCTGCCGCACCGGCCACGGCCAGCACGCACCCTTGCAGCGTCACCACGAGCGATGCCGCCAATCCGGCGGCGAGCGTCCCCCGCACAAGCGTCTTCGCGACGCACTTCGCGTTCATCAGCCGTATCCCCTTTATCGAAAGAAAGGTGAAGTTAGTCCTCGCCGAGCAACATGGCGTCGATGCCGTCGCAGAGGCAATGAATCGTCAGCAAGTGAAGCTCATGAATGCGCGCCACGCGCTCGGACGGCACGCAGATATGAATGTCCGTATCGGCAAGCGCTTCGCTAATCTTGCCCCCGCCATTGCCACCGTTAGGGCCGCTGCCGTTCGCCCCGCCCGCCCCGCCCGCCCCGCTCACAGCGCCGTTGCCGGTCAGCGCAATCACGAACATCTCGCGCTCGTGCGCTTCGCCAATCGCCGCAAGCACGTTGGCCGAATCGTCTGTCGCCGTCACGGCCAACAGCACGTCGCCGGAATGTCCCAGCGCGCGGACCTGTCTTGCGTAGACGTCGTCGAACGGGCCATCGGCCGCCAACGCCGTCAGTACCGCGGAATCCGCCGTCAACGCAATCGCGGGCAACCCGGGCCGCTCGCGCTCGAAGCGCGCCGTCAACTGCGCGGCAAAGCGCTGCGCGTCCGTCGCCGAAGCCCCGTTGCCGCAAGCGAGTATCTTGTTGCCGTTCGCCAGCGCGCCGAACATCGTGTCGACAGCCGTGGCAATCGGCATCGAGAGCGCATCCAACGCTTGGAGCTGGAGCGCGGCGCTATCGCGGAAATGCTGTTGAATCCGTTCGAGTGACATCGCTTCTCTACGTATTCGGCACGCGAGCTTATCGACTGTATCCGCGCACCGCTACTACTGACTTCGACCACTACATTCGCGCGCAAGTTTAACCCACTCCTCATGCGGCACGGCACCTCGGATCTTCAAATAACAGCCAAAAACCTATACTCCATCGGCGCGAAACGCATCTCGCACCCAGACGACTTCACACCCATCGAAGGCCACGACGTCGAAGCGGCACACGCTATTCATCACGCCGCGCGTCGCGAGAAAGTACTGCGCCGCCTGAACGATCCTGCGACGCTTCTCATGCCCCACGCTCGCCATCGCGCCGCCGTAGCCGCGCCAGGCCCGCGCGCGCACTTCGACGAACACGAGCACACCCGCCTCGTCTCGCATGACGAGGTCGATCTCACCAGCGCGGCATGTCACGTTGCGCGCGACGAGGCGCAAGCGCTGTCGCTGCAAATACTCGCACGCACGCGCTTCGAAGACGGCTCCGAGCCGCTTCGACTCTCGGCGCGTCGAAAAGTTGTCGGCATCGCCCGGCGTCCGCATCGCGGTCCCAGCCGCACTTGCGCGAGGCCGGTTCTGCCCCGCGTGGCACAATGGCGACCTCCTCGCTTCGCTTGGCCGCGTTCTTCGTTCCATGTCTGACCTCCTCGAACTCGCCCAACGGCAGCAGTACCCGGGCTCGGCGCTCTACATCGTCGCAACGCCGATCGGCAATGCCGCCGACATCACGCTGCGCGCGCTCCACCTGCTCGGCCTCGCCGATCGCATCGCCGCCGAAGACACGCGCAACACGGGGCAATTGCTCGCTCGCTACGGCATCGCGAAGCCGCTCGTCGCCGTGCATGAGCACAACGAACGCGCGGCGGCCGAGCGCATCATCGAATATCTGCAAGCGGGCGAGCGCATCGCCTACGTATCGGACGCGGGTACGCCGGGCATTTCGGACCCGGGCGCGAAGCTCGTCGATGCGGTGCGCACGGCGGGCTATCCCGTGATTCCTTTGCCGGGCGCAAGCGCTGTCGCGACAGCCCTCTCCGTTGCCGGAGACTGGGCCGCGACGTTCACGTTTCTCGGCTTCGCGCCGACCAAGGCGAAGCAACGCGCGGCGTTTCTTCAGCCGCTCGCCGCCCATCCGCATGCGCTGGTCTTCTACGAAGCGCCGCATCGCATCGTCGAAACGGTGCGCGCGCTTGGCGAAGCACTGGGGGGTGAGCGGCGAATCCTGATTGCCCGCGAATTGACGAAGCTACACGAGGCGCTGCATTGCTGCACCCTGGCCGAAGGGCCAACGTGGCTGGAGGAGGATGCGAATCGTCAGCGCGGGGAGTTCGTGCTCGTGGTGGAAGGTGCGCCCGCGCAAGCGCATGGGGCGAACGAAGACGCAGCAGCACACGATGCATTGCTTCGATTGCTGCTGGAGGAGGTGACGGTCAGTTCAGCCGCCCGTATCGCAGCGTCGATTACGGGCGCCTCGCGCAATACGCTTTACACACGCGCGCTCGAGCTCAAGAAACAGCAAGAAGAAAGCTGACAGACTGAGAAACTGAGCGTCCGCAGGACGCGAGCGGACCTCGAGAGGCCTGGGCTAACAAGCCCAAGCCCTCTTCGACTACCGAGCCCGCCAAGCACACCGCATTACTGCGGGCTCTTCGGCGTATCGGCCGATGCGAGCTTCTCGCCGCGCTCGACCTCACTCGCCTCTTCCTGCGAGAGTCCGACGATCTTCACATGCGCGGTGCCGTCGTGCTGCAGTCCGAGCTCGCGCGCGGCCGCGTACGACAGATCGATGATCCGGCCGCGCACGTAGGGCCCACGGTCGTTGATCTTGACAATGACGGTCTTGTCGTTCTCGGTATTCGTCACACGAACATACGACGAAAGCGGCAGCGTCTTGTGCGCGGCCGTCAGTGCGTGCATGTTGAAGCGCTCGCCGCTCGCGGTGCGGCGGCCATGGAACCAGCGGCCGTACCACGACGCGCGGCCGACCTGATGGAACCCCGAAATGTCGGGAATGCTCTCATCGATCGGCTTGGCGTCCGCCAGCTTGGAATCCGACGCGGCGGGAGCCGGCGTCGCCGGCTTGTTCTGGCCGAATGCGAGCGGTGCGCCCGCGCCAGTGCGTGAGGTGATCGTCGTCACTTTCGCGTCGCCGGTTTGGGACGGCGGCATCGCGCAGCCTCCCAGCACACCGGCAGCAAACAGTGTCCCCACGAATCGATGTAATCGACGTTTCATAAGACGTGCACGCCACAGTGTCGAGCCGTCGCGCAGGCAGCACTCCGCTTGTACGAGCGACTCTGGCAACCAAGCAGCAACCGCGCGGGGCGCGCGAACGCGGCCAGCGATTGGAGCTCGGGTGCGGCCACACTCGGCCGCAATTTGCCCGGTTGGTATTCACGTCTGGTGCAACTGTCCCCAGCAGCCTTCCCAGACCCCAGATGCCACCGTCAGACGTGTCGTCCAAACCACGCCCGCTTGCGTCGCTTTCACGACGCGAGGAACGGCGGCATAGGCCTCCCCGGCATGCGGCCGGCTAGGACCGCTCCAGGCGCGTGGCGCCCGGCCGGGAAAGACGTGTGCATCGAACACTGTCGATACAGAGCGAAGCGGTCTTCTACCGCTCCACATGACAGCGACCGGAAAGTGACTCAACAAGCCCGGTCGCCCATTGGCGGCGCGGATCTCCGCGCTCGATGACCAGGATTATAGCAAAGGTGCGGTGGAATCCCGCCAGGGCGGGCTTCTTTCATATTAATTAAAGCAATGGATGTAACAATATGTATCCGTGGCGCTTAGCCGAAGACGGGAGCCTCGTTCGATCGGCCAGTCGCGGCACGGTCGTGACGCGGCCGGTACAATCGTGGTTTTCGCCCTCGCCCCCACGGCATCTCCAATTTCCATGAAGGTCTTCGTCATCCCTGTCACGCCATTCCAGCAGAACTGCTCGCTGCTCGTCTGTGAAGCAACGCACCATGCTGCTGTCGTCGATCCGGGCGGCGATGTCGAGCGGATCCTGCAGGCGATCGAGCAGGAGAAGGTCACACTCGAGAAGGTCTTTCTGACGCACGGCCATCTGGACCACTGCGGCGGCGCGAAGACAATCGCGGCTCGCTACGGTGTACCGATCGAAGGTCCTCAAGTCGACGAGCGTTTCTGGATCGATCAGTTGGCCACGCAAAGTCAGCGCTTCGGCTTTCCGCCGGCCGAGCCGTTCGAGCCGGATCGTTGGCTCGTCGATGGCGATACGGTCCGCTTCGGCAACGAGTCGCTCGATGTCTATCACTGCCCGGGCCACACGCCGGGGCATGTGGTTTTCGTCAGCAGCGCTCATCGGATCGCGTTGGTCGGCGATGTGCTGTTCGCGGGGTCGATCGGCCGCACCGATTTCCCGCGCGGCAATCATGCCGATCTGATCGCGTCGATCCGCACGAAGCTCTGGCCGCTCGGGGATGACATCACGTTCGTCCCCGGCCACGGCCCGACGTCGACATTCGGTGAAGAGCGGCGCACGAATCCGTTCGTGGCCGACGGAGTGCGCGCGTGACGACGAAACCCACGCCCGAGATCTATGTCAGCACGGACGTCGAAGCGGACGGCCCGATCCCCGGCCCGCATTCGATGCTGAGCTTCGCCTCGGCGGCGTTCACGGAAGACAAGCAGTTGATCGGCACGTTCTCGGCCAATCTGGAGACGTTGCCGGGCGCGGAGGCGCATCCGATTCAGGCGGCCTGGTGGAAGACGCAGCGCGAGGCGTGGGAGGCCTGTCGCCAAGACCTGCGCAAGCCCGAAGAAGCGTTGCAGGCCTACGTGGCGTGGGTCGAGGCGTTGCCGGGCAAGCCGGTGTTCGTCGGCATGCCGGCCGGCTTCGATTTCACGTTCATGTTCTGGTACATGATGCGGTTCGCGGGCAAGTGCCCGTTCTCGTGGTCGGCGCTCGATATCAAGACGCTCGCGTTCGCGATGACGGGGCTGCCCTATCGCAAATGCATCAAACCGCGGATGCCGAAGCATTGGTTCGACGATCATCCGCACACGCATATCGCGCTCGACGACGCCATCGAGCAAGGCGCGCTCTTCTGCAATATGTTGGCCGACTTGCGCATCTGGCAGAAAAACGCACCCCCGATCGGCAAGGCCGACGAATCCGAAGCTCGAGCACACGAGCAGGACGAGATAGGACAAAACGACGCCGAGAGCCCGCCAAATTAGGCGATCTGTCTCATTAAACCCGCGTTCGGTTGCCTTTTGTTTCTTCCGCCACTAATATTAAAAAAGTTGCGGCCGAACCGGAGGCGCGGATGTCACTCGATACGTTTTCCCAGAAAATCCTGCGTCTATTGCAGCTCGATGCTCGCCGTTCGGTGCAGGAGATCTCGGATCAGGTCGGCCTCTCGAGCACGCCCTGTTGGCGGCGCATCAAGGATATGGAGCAATCGGGCATTATCCAGCGCTACACGGCGCTGCTCGATCGCGAAAAACTCGGTCTGCACGTCTGCGCGCTCGCGCATATCCATTTGACTCGCCATACGGAAGGCGGCGTCGAGCAGTTCGAGCGCGAGATCGCCACCTGCCCGGAAGTCACGGAGTGCTACAGCACGACGGGCGAATCGGATTACATCCTCAAGATCGTCGCGCCCGATATCAAAGCCTATGACGCTTTCCTGCACGAGCGCATTTTCAAAATCCCGGCGGTCGCTCAGGTGCGCACGAGCGTCGTGCTGCGCGAAATCAAATTCGATACGCAATTGCCGCTTTGAAACCGCGCGGCGAGCTCGTTTTTATCGAGCGCCAGTGCCCGCGGAGGGGTACCCTCCAATCCAAATCTACATAGGCCGTGTCGTGGCGACGGTGGCCAGATGCGCTGTCGACTCGACGCGCCGTTGCAGCGTGACGTTGCGCGCGCCGAGCCGCTTTTTCAGCTCGCTGAGATCGATGCGTTTCGCGAGATCGTCATCATGCTCCCGATCGGCCGATGCATCGGCGGCAAGCGTGATATCGACGTCGAGTCCGGTGCTGAGGTAATGCACGTTATATCCGACGGCGCGTAGGCCCTGTTTCGCCAATTCGGCATCGGCTAGCGCGGCGACGGCGGCTCGCGTCGGCATCCGGGCAGGCGGATGAGTCACGGCGTCGTTTTCAGGATCGACGTGAATGAGCGCATCGAGGACGCGTTTATCGGTCATCACGCGCGTTCGAGCCGATTCGGCGATGTAGTGTCCCTCGGAAACCGAGATCATCGGATCGACGAGAATATGCGCATCGACGAGTGCGAAATCGCCCATTTTCCGCGTCCGCAACTCGTGAACGTCGAGCACGCCGGGCGTCGAAGCCAGCAGTTTGCGAATATCGGACGCCGTCGTTTCATCGAGCGCCCGATCGGACAGATCCTGGAGCGAATTCCACCCGAACGTCCAACCCATCCGCGCGACGAGAAAACCGACGATGGCGGCGGCAATCGGATCGAGCAGCCGCACGCCGGCGAGGCTTCCGATAATGCCGATCGCGACGACGAGCGACGAGGCGGCATCGGATCGCGCATGCCAGGCGTTGGCGATCAGCATCGCGGAACGCACGCGCTGAGCTTCGCGCAACATGTAGCGAAATAGTCCCTCTTTCGAGACGAGCACGAGCCCGGCAACGGCCAACGCACTGATGTGTACCGGCGGAATATCGCCGAGGTTGGCGATGCGCGTGCCCGCGCGCCAAAGCATGCCCACGCCGACGACAATCAGCAGCGCACCGAGAAACAGCGAGGCGACCGTTTCGTAGCGAGCATGGCCGTAATTGTGGTCGGCGTCGGGTTTCTCGCCGCTCGCGCGATTGGCGATGAGCACGATGAAGTCCGAAACGAGATCGGCGAGCGAGTGGACGCCGTCGGCAACGAGCGCTTGGGAGTGAGCGACAAAACCGATGACGATTTGCAGCGACATCAGCACGATGTTGACGGCAACGCTCGCCAACGTGCTTCGGCGCGCAACCGTCTGCTTAACGGCCGATTCAGATTGGAGTTCGGAACGCATGGGAACCCGAGGACAGGGACGAGGCGAGGAACGCTCGCAAACATCTCAATTCTATCAAGCCTTACGCCGCCATGCCGGCGTTTGCTTGAATTTTCCGTTTTAAATCAGTTGCTTATGAGAACAGTAACGATTTGCGTTCAGATCGCGCGTTTGCCGCCCGGCAAACCCGTTGGGCCACTCCCGAAGCATTCCACTTACGAACCACTGAGAGATATCGTTATACAAACGAAAAAACCGCACGACCGTAAGGCATGCGGTTTTCTCGCACATTCGTCTGATGGCGCCGAGCTTTGATTTGCCGCAACGCCGAAAAGACGGGTCTGTGCGTTTTGCGCCTGATTTGGCGCTGTGGTTATCGTTGAATCAGGAACTGGTCGCGATTCTGGCCGGCAATCCAGCGGGGCGCCTTGCCGCGGCCCGACCACGTCGCGCCCGAGATCGGATCGCGATATTTCGGAGCCACGCCAGCACGGGGACGACCAGCCTTGCCATGTTTGCCGCGGCCGCCGCCGAGTTCGGCGAGCGTAATGCCGTAGTCGGCCATTTTTTGCTTGATCTCATTCAGCACTTCGGCGTATTCACGCGCCTTCGCCTCTTCGATCTGCCTTTCGAGCTTTTCGCGCTGTGCGAGTAGTTCCTTGTAAGAAGACATGAGTTCCCTTGCGGTTTCGTTAAATGACACCGGTCTCTTCGCCGGCTCGCCATTCGAATACTTGGTGCCTCGGAGATTTCGGGGGGAGATTAGCACAAAAATGCAGCGTGAGAAAAGCCCAAAAAACACAAATCGTAAAGAAACCTTTCGCGATTCTTTCCTGCTTCGGCGTATCGGGGATTTACCCAGTGCGCGTTTTGCCTGCTATTGATGGTTTCAACATAGATGCACGTGATCTCTATCAAATCATGAAATGAGATGCGGCTATCTCAATTAAAGCTTTCATGACGTGAGAGGTTCTCACGTCGACTCAATCCAATCCGTAAGTGAACGCTTCAATTCGGCAAAGGTTGTCTTCGCACCATTGAAGTTAACGCGTCGGCGTACGGCGGCCTTTTGCGTATCCCCCGGTAGTTTGACGTCGGCGCCGTAACGGTCGATTCCCAGTAACTCGAGCCCCGCCGGCCGTGCCGGGTGGCTCTCGAAAAGCTCGATCAGCGCGTTCTCGTCTTCGTCCGGGAGCGGCTCGAGCGGGTCGAGCTCGTCGCCCTTGAGCCAACCCATCGCGCCAAAGCCGCCGATATAGCGAAGCCGGTCGATTTCCATTGCACGGAATGCGAAGTCGCCCAGCGCCAGGTAGCGCTCGGCTTCGGGGTGGTACCGGAGATAGCGGCGCACGAGCTCGGGCGTGGGCTCGATCAGACTGAAGCGCCCGATCAGCGTGACGCGCTCGCCGGCGAGCACGTCGGCGTTCGCTGCATCGACGACGAGAAACCCGGCCCGCGGATCGGCCTGCAAGTTGCGCGTGTGCTCGGCCAGTCCGCTCACGAGGATGACGGGACGGTGGCGAGCGTCGGGCGCGTAGGGCAGCATCGTCGGGTAGGGGAAACCGTCCGGCTCGCGCAGATGCGTCGCCAGTGTCCCGACCGGGCTGCGATGCAGTAGATCGAGTGGGGCTTGGTTCGGGATATTCATGGGCGAGGCTCCTTCCTTTTACTGCGCAGCGTTGGGCGACTCACGATGGCCTGCACGCTTCCCCGCGTTCCCCACGTCCGGGAAACCGTCCGGCTCCGAGCAGGCATGAAAGCGCTCCGTTAGAATCGACGACTTGCATTAATCGTAGCGTTTCTCCATCGAAATTCAGCCATTCCTCCCTGTGTCTCAGACCGCCGAAACCTCCGCGCTGCCCGCCGCCCACCGCAATCTGTCGATGTCGGCGCGCCGCCGCGCGCGGCTCGCGACGATGGCGCTCTTTTTCATCGCGGGCATGGTGTACGCCTCATGGGGCGTCCACGTCCCGACCGTGCGCGATAAGTTCGGGCTCGATTCGGCCTGGCTCTCGGTTGCCCTCTTCTCGCTGACGGGCGGCTCGATCGCGACGATGACGGCCAACGGCAAGTGGATCGCGCGCGTCGGCACGCGCCGCGCCTGCCTCGTCGGCGGGATCGTCATGATGGTGAGTACATCGCTGATCCTCGTCACGCCTTCTTATTGGCTGCTGCTGCCGGTGCTTGCGGCATTCGGCGGCGGCATGGCCACGCTCGACGTAGCGATGAATGCCGAGGCGAGCGCCGTCGAAGCGGCGATCGGGCGCCCGATCATGTCCTCGCTGCACGGCATGTTCAGCATCGGCGGCATGGCCGGCGCCGCCGGCGGCGGCCTTCTGCTCTCGTTCGGATTGGCGCCGACGCTTCATCTCGCGCTCGTCGCCGTCCTAGGCACGCTCGTGCTTGGCTGGGCTTGCCCGGCCGTGCTGCCGCACGTTCCGCACGACGCGCATCCGAACGCCCCGCAGCACGGCACGAACCGCTGGCGCTCGCCCGCGCTCTGGGCGCTCGGGATCGTCGCGCTGATCGCGCTCGTGGCCGAAGGCGCGATGTACGACTGGGCGACGGTCTATATGCGCGACGTCGTCCGGGCGACGCCCGCCTTCGCGAGCGCAGGCTACGCGGCGTTTTCGGGCGCGATGGCCGCGGGCCGCTTCGCCGGCGACGCCGTGCGCGCCCGCTTCGGCGCTGTCCAGCTCGTGCTCGTGAGTGCCACGATCGCTTGTGCGGGGATGGTCGGCGCGCTCGTCTTGCCATTCCCGCTGACGGCGTTGACGGGTTTCGCGCTGATGGGCATCGGTCTCGCGAACATGATGCCGGTGCTCTTCGCGGCCGCGATGCGCGTGAAGGGCATCCATGCGGCGGAAGGAATGGCGCACGTCGCCGGCCTCGCCTATTGCGGATTGCTGTTCGGCCCGGTCATGATCGGCGGTGTCGCCCAGGTCACGAATCTGACGATCGGGCTCTGGGTCGTCGCGTTGTGCGCGGCGCTCGTCGCGATCGTCGGGCCGCGTGTTCTGAAGCGGCTCAACGTCTGAGGCGAGGCGGGCGCCACCCCCCCCAAAAAAAACGGGCGTACCCGCATAGGCACGCCCGCTCCCCTGCCGCGCGGGACTGCGAGAAGCTCGCCCCGCCCGTGTTTATCGCTTGAAGCCGCAGCCGGCCGATCAGGCAGGCAGGCCGCTCCGGCTACGAGCTTGGCCGACCCGCATCGGGCCGGCCACGCCGATTACATGCTCACTTCGGTCAGCGGCGTCTTCTTGCCCGACTTGTAGTCGTACAGCGTGATCACGCCATGCTTCAGATCGCCGTGCGAGTCGAACGTCGTTTCGCCGATGACGCCGTGGTAGTCGGTGGCCGGCATCGCGGCGAGGATCTTCGCCGGATCGGTCGAGTTCGCACGCTTCATCGCGTCGACGATGATGTAGACAGCGTCATACGTGAACGGCGCGTAAATCTGGATCGGCACGCCGAAACGCTTCTGGAACTTGGCCTGGAACTCTTCGCCGGCCTTGCCCATCGCTTGCAGCGAGCGGCCCGCTTCCGAGCAGACGACGTTGTCGGTGGCGTCGCCGGCGAGCGATGCGAGCTGGTCGGTACAGACGCCGTCGCCCGCGAGGATCTTCGCGCGCAGGCCGAGCTGGCGCGCTTGCTTCGCGAATGGCCCGCCCGTGGCATCCATGCCGCCGTACATGATCGCGTCGGGGTTTTCACCCTTGATCTTCGTCAGAATCGCGCGGAAGTCGGTGGCTTTGTCGTTCGTCGCGTCGTGCGAGAGCACTTGCATGCCGAGCGACTTGGCCTTCTTCTCGAACTCGTTCGCGAGACCCTGGCCGTACGCCGTCGCGTCGTCGACGATCGCGACCTTCTTCAGCTTGAGCTTGTCGGCCGCGTACTGCGCGAGCGCCGGGCCCTGCTGAGCGTCCGTCGCCACGACACGGTACGTCGTCTTGAAGCCTTGCAGCGTGTACTGCGGGTTCGTCGCCGAAGGCGAGATCTGGACGATGCCCGCATCGCTGTAGATCTTCGACGCCGGGATCGACGTGCCGGAGTTCAAGTGGCCCACAACCGCGACGACCTTATCGTCGACGAGCTTCTGGGCAACCTGCGTGGCCTGGCGCGGGTCAGCCGCGTCGTCCTGCGCGTCGAGCTCCAGCTTGATCTTTTGGCCGTTGATCGTGAGACCCTTAGCGTTGATTTCCTCCACAGCAAGGCGCGCGCCGTTCTCATTGTCCTTGCCGAGGTGAGCGATCTGCCCCGTCAGCGGTGCGACGTGACCGATCTTCACGACCTCGTCCGCCACTGCGCTCGTTGCCAATGCGGCAAACATCATCGCCGCCGCGCTGATCGGCAACACCTTGTGCATCTTCATTTTCATGTAAGTCTCCAGTTTCGGTCCAAAAACGACGTTACCGCCCGAACCCCGTCTTCGCCTTCTTTTTCGATCGACTCGAGGGGCGTACACGCCGGAATGCATCGTCATGCACTTTGCTTGCACGGAAAGTGGCAAGTTCGTGACAAGCCGCACTCCGTGCTGCGCGAGAAGTGTAGGGCAACAAATTAAAGTTTGGGATTTTTTTGAGATAGTTGGGAGGAGTACTAATAGGTTTATGCCGGATGTTCGTGCGACGTCGAGGCGGACCGGCCGGTTCCGTCGGAACGCGCGGCCGGCGCGGGTCTTGGGCGATCGGGGGTTTTGGGCCGTCGTTTTTGTGCAACCTCGATTGGTTGGGAAGAATGGGTGGACGATTCAGTCGCCTTTCAATTTGCGTTCGAGCGTATCCACTAACCGGTGGCTCGCTGCAGCGGTTCGCGATTGGTGCCAAACTGTCGCGCCTGACCGATTCGCCTATCTATCTTGGAGTGGAGAAAGACCATGAACGTGACTTCGCAATGGATCGACATCGAAAGCGACGACGGCGGGCGCTTCCAGGGCTATCTGTCGCTGCCGCGCACCGGCCACGGCCCGGCCATCGTCATCATTCAGGAGATATTCGGCGTGAACGGGCATATCCGTTCAGTCGTGGAGCAATACGCGCTTGCCGGTTATGTCGCGCTCGCACCCGATATTTTCTGGCGCAGCGAGCGGCGCGTGGAGCTCACTTACGAGGGCGCCGACCGTGACAAGGGTATCGCGCTGATGCAAAAGACCGACGTCAGCAAGACCGTCGCCGATCTCGGCGCCGCCGCGCGCACGTTGAAAAGCCGGCCCGAGGTGACGGGCGGCAAGGTGGGCGCGATCGGCTACTGCTTCGGCGGGCAGCTCGCCTATCTGCTGGCGGCGCAAGGTTCGGTCGATGCGGCAGTCGCGTATTACGGCGGCGGGATTCAGAACAAGCTCGACGAAGCCGGCAAGGTTCGCGCGCCGATCCTGTTCCACTATGCCGAGAAGGATGGGTCCATTCCGCTCGATGCCGTCGAGCGCGTCAAGGCGAGCTTCGCTGGGAAGACGAACGCGGAGTTTCACGTTTACCCTGGCGCGGGGCATGGCTTCAATTGTACGGATCGGGCGTCCTACGATCAGCGCTCGTCCGCCCTCGCGCTCGGTCGGACGCTGACGTTCCTGTCCGCCCATCTTTAACAAGCGACAAAGGCGCTTGCCAGTGCAAGCGCCTTTTTGGGGGCGAGCGTCAGGCCTTCTTCGTATAGCCGCTACACCAGCCCTTCGCATTGACCTGCTTGCCGCCGAAGAGTGCGCAGGGGCCGTAGGCGTCTCCTGCCTTGCCTTGGAACAACTGGCAGTTGCCGCACACCTCGCCGGCCTGATACTTCGCGTACTTGGCCTTGTCGACCTTGGTGGCATCTTCCTTATAGCCGAGCGCTTGGGCGGTCGGATCGCTTTCGGCAACGTGCGGCGCATCGGCAAACGACTGGCGCGAGAGGGCGAGCGCCGAAGCGGCGCCGAGACTCGTAATCAAAAACGTGCGACGAGACGATTTCATTGGGGGAACTCTCCAAGTGTTGTATCGGGCCCGTTTGTCAGGGACCTTGTCTGCCACCGTTGAACGGCAAGACCGAGCATACAACGAAGAACGTTTGGCGCACCGCCGAATTCCGCAATGGCCGGGATAACGAGTATTCGCGCTCGCCGTGCGGGCTCCGCCGAAGGAAGTGAGCGCCGTGACAGCAGCCGTTGCCCCTCACCCCTCAGTTTCGTCCAAGAATTTCGCAGACGCGTTGCGCGATGGCGAGACACGCCGTCAGGCCGGGTGACTCGATCCCGTACAGGTTCACGAGCCCGCGCACGCCATGGGCGGCCGGCCCTTGGATGACGAAATCGGCGGCCGGCTCGCCGGGCCCCGAGAGCTTGGGCCGGATGCCGGCATAGGCCGGTTGCAGCGCATCGTCGGCGAGGCCCGGCCAGTATTCGCGAATGGCGGCATAGAAGCTTTCGGCGCGACGCGGATCGACGTCGTAGTTGATCGAATCGACCCATTCGACGTCGGGGCCGAAGCGCGCCTGACCGCCCAAATCGATCGTCAGATGGACACCGAGTCCGGCTTCGTTCGGCATCGGATAGATGAGACGCGAGAACGGCGCGCGGCCCGAGATGCTGAAATAGTTGCCGCGCGCGAAGTAGAGCGGCGGCACGTGACGCGCATCGAGCCCGTGGATTTTGCGCGCGAGCGCGTTGGCGTGAAGCCCGGCGCTGTTGATGACGCATGCCGCGCTCAATGTCGTCGGCGACGATCCCCCGACCTTCACGACGAATCGACCGGCCGTTGCTTCGATCGATTCGACGGGCGAGTGGAACGCGCAGACAGCGCCGCCGCGCTCGGCATCGCCTTCGAGCGCCAGCAGGAGCTGATGACTATCGACGATGCCGGTTTGCGGCGAGAAGACCGCCGCGACGCACTCGAGCGCCGGCTCGAGGGCTTGGGCTTCGTCCGCGCTGAGCGGCATGAGGTCGAGCACGCCGTTTTCTTTACCGCGGGCGGCGAGCGTCTTGAGCTGTGGCAGTTGATTGCGCGCGGTGGCGACCAGCAGCTTGCCGCAGCGCTGATGCGGAACGCCGCGCTCAGCGCAGTATTCATAGAGCATCTCGCGGCCGCGCACGCAGAGCGCTGCCTTCAACGAGCCGCGCGGGTAGTAGATCCCGGCGTGAATGACTTCGCTGTTACGCGAGCTCGTGCTCGTGCCGACGGCTTCGGCCGCTTCCAGCACGATCACCTCGCGGCCGCGCTCGGCGAGCGCGCGCGCGATGGCTAGACCGACCACTCCTGCGCCGATCACTACGCATTCGATCTGATCCATGGTTGTCTGTCGCGGCTCCGCGACCGCGCGTCGTTGCCGGTATGGCCGTTGACGGGACGCTCCGGCTAGCGCTGCCCGAACGCACGTTCATCGCACGTTTCGTATCGCGGTATGGCGCCGCTCACGTGCAAGGGGGATTGTACTCAAAACCCGATCGGCCTCCGCCGGGTCCCCCGCTCCAACCGAATATCGTCGCCGCGAATCTCATCGCGCCCATCGACTCGCGCCGTACCGAACCCATGCAGGATCGCGCGCCGCATGTCGCGCGGCGAGGCCCGAGCGAGCACCTCGAGCGCATCCTCGCCGAGCACCTCCGGGAACCGCATGCCCCACCCATGCGCCGAGCGGATCTCCTCGTAGATAGCCTGCGCAATCCGCCGCGCGCCTTCCGTATCGGGCGGCGTGATTTCATATACGCTCATCCGGCTCAGAATCGGCTCGGGAATCGACCGGTCGTCGTTAGCCGTGGCGACCCAGATGACCTGCGCGGCATTGATGGGCACTTCGGCGAATTCGTCGATGAACGATTGCGCCGTTTCATGCTCGAGCAGCGCGTAGAGCGCGCCGAGCGGATCGTATTGCGAATCGCTGTTGGCCTTGTCGATCTCGTCGACGACGATGACGGGATTCGCGTAGCTGCCATTCACGAGCGTCTCGAACACCTTCCCCGGCTTCGCGTTCTTCCATTGCGACGAGGCGCCCGAAAGAATCCAGCCGGCCGTGAGCGAGCTCATCGCGACATATTGATAAGCCGTTCCCAAGAGCCGCGCGAGCGCCTTCGCGAAATGCGTCTTGCCGATGCCCGGATCGCCGAGCAAGAGGATCGGCATCAGCTCGAGCCGGTCTTCGGTCTCCATGCAGAGTGCGACTTGTCGTCGCACGTCTTCGAGCGGCTCGGAAAAGTTCGGCAGCCGATCGAGCAGTGCATCGATCGCCGGCATGCGGTTCGGCTTGACGCAAAACCGCAGATTGCCGACCTTCAGCATCTTCTCGTAGGTGGCGCGCAGTGCTTCGTTCGCACTGTCCCCCAGTTCATTCAGCGCTGTCTCGACCTGATCCAGGTCGTAGACCTTGCTGAACGATGCCACCGCGAGTTCCTGTTTCACCATCGCTGTTGTCATTGCTCACCTCACCCCGCGAATCGAGCGCCCCACTCGGTCACAGGTCGACCCCGCTCATCTGCGCCTAAGGCGCGCACTACTTCGCTTCATTTCGACATCACGATTCAAAGTGTAGCCATGCAAGTTCCATGCGCAAAGCAAGCAGCCGGCGTGCCGTGCTGCTGATAGTTCGACGTGCGCTAATCGATGCATCTCACGGCAACTCGACGCCAAATGACAGCGTAAACACCCGATACGGCGAGAGCGGGTCGTTAGGCGTAAGATGTGCGGTTCAAGCTTCGACGCATTGGTGCAGTAAAGGAGTGCAGCGGATGAGAGCAAAAACCGTCATCGCGGCAGCGTTCGGTTGCGTCTCGTTTGTGGCTTGCGCGCAAACGACGACGGAGCCGCCTGTGGTGACGTGGGAGATCGACGTCGTGCGCGATGGCACCACGATCGATACGTTCGACGGCACGACGCCGATCGGCCAGGCGGCAGCGGCCACGCATCACCATGAAACCGTGCACCGCGTGGGCTGCAAGCAAGCGCCGGCCGCCAGCATCGACCTCGTGCGCTCGCTGACGGTCTCGCCGGTCAGGCTCGATGCGTCGGGCGTCACGCTCGCGATCGAGGCGCAAGACACGATCGAAGACGATACCGAGCAGCGCACCCCCGACGGCTGTCCACTGCCGCCCGAGCCGAGGCGCCTGACCGCTTCGCATCCAGGGCTCGTCGTGCCGAGCGGCCAATGGACGAACTGGACGATCCTCGAGAGTCATCCGGCACTCGTCTATCGCGTTCGCGCAAGCGTCGCTTCGCACTAATATGGATCAATGAAGCAGGAACCGCTCGGCATGCGAAATCCCGAAGAACTCGTGCAAGCGGCCGCGGCGAGCGAGAAGAAGGAATTCGTCGCGGTGAGCTGGAATCTGCACAAAGGGCGCTCGCCGCTCGGCTTCACGGCGTGGAAGGCGATGCAGCGCTGGGTCCAATCGACGCATGCGGACGCCTATTTCCTCCAGGAGGCGATGGCGCGGCGCATGCCCGGACCGACGCTCGCGACGAGCTTTGGCGCGCCGGTCCACGAGCCGCTCGCCGACGTGTGGGACTGTCAGGCGACGGAGCTCGCGCAGGCGCTCGAGCTCGAGATCGCGCTCGGGCCCAACGTCTTCAAGCCGTCATGGCGGCATGGGAACGCGATCCTGTCGCCGCATCCGCTCGACCTCGGCGGCCGTTGGGACATCTCGGCCCACCGCTTCGAAAAGCGCGGGCTCCTCGTCGCGCGCGCGATGTTCGGCGGCCGGTCGGTCACGCTCCTGTGCGCCCATCTCGCGCTCACGCGTTCGGCGCGGCTGCGCCAGATGAACTGGATCGCGCACTGGATTGCGCGCCAAGCGCCCGACGGTCCACTCGTGCTCGCGGGCGATTTCAACGACTGGCGCAACGACTCGATTCCGCTTTTCGGGGAGCACGGTCTGCAGGAGGTCGCGACCGAGCTCGGCGAGAGCGCGCGCACGTTCCCGGCCTTCTCGCCGGCGCTCGCGCTCGACAAGATGTTCGTGCGCGGCATGCGCCCCGTCGAATGGATTCCGCCTGCACAGGAAACGGCCTGGCTCTCGGATCATCTGCCGTATGTCGCGCGTCTTCGGCTCGACGATTGAGCGGCGACTCGCGACGGGGCGACATCGAACCCCGATCGAACGGAACGGACGATAAAGGCCCGACTAACGACCCGACTCACGACCCAACCAAAGGCCCGCCGCCTTCGAGAGGCGGGCGGCGCGCGAACGGAACGGCGACGCGAAGCCTGGCCGTCCAAAGCGCGCTAAAATAGCGAATTCTGCGTCAGCCAGACGCGTCGCACTCTCGAAGCCCATGAGCAACCTTAATCCGCAAACCGTCCTTACCGTCCATCATTGGACCGACACGCTTTTCAGCTTCACTTGCACGCGCGACGATTCGTTCCGCTTCGAGAACGGCCAGTTCACGATGGTGGGCCTCGAGGTCGACGGCAAGCCGTTGATCCGTGCCTACAGCATGGCCAGTGCGAATTACGAGGAAAACCTCGAATTCCTCAGCATCAAGGTGCCCGACGGCCCCCTCACCTCGCGTCTGCAGCACCTCAAGGTGGGCGACAAGGTCCTCATCGGCAAGAAGCCGACGGGCACGCTCGTGGCCGACAACCTGCTGCCCGGCAAGACGCTCTGGCTGCTCTCGACGGGCACGGGCCTCGCCCCGTTCATGTCGATCATCAAGGATCCCGACATCTACGACCGCTACGAGAAGGTCGTGCTCACGCACACGTGCCGGTTCGTCGACGAGCTCGCCTACAAGGAATACATCACGGAACATCTGCCGGCGCACGAGCATATCGGCGAGATCGTCCGTGAAAAGCTCATCTACTACCCGACGGTGACGCGCGAATCGTTCATGAACCGCGGCCGCATCACCGAGCTCATCGACACGCAAAAGCTCTTCGCCGATCTGGGCATGCAGCCGTTCTCGACCGAGACGGACCGCGTCATGCTCTGCGGCAGCCCGCACATGCTGCGCGATACGCGCGAGCTGCTCGACAGCCTCGGGTTCAAGGAAGGCAGTAACAACGATCCGGGCCACTACGTCGTCGAGAAGGCGTTCGTCGGCTAACGAGCGGCGAATCGCCGAGAGCTGGCAGCTACAGCCACAGCCACAGCCACACTCACCTCGCGATCGGAGCCGCTGTGCTCCGGTCTTCTTTCCAGCCGCCCCAGCGCTGCGACATTGCTCGCCTGCGCTGTTACGTCTGTTACATCCGCGCCACACCGCTTGCCTTGTTTTATCGTAAGGCTTTTCCTACGAAAGGATGAGACGGCCTTTGCCGGCGGTCGTTTGCGGTCCCGCCGCAAGCCTTGTTGCGTCTGACTATTTCCTGTTTTTGAGATATGATCCGCCGCATCGGTCACCAGACGGAATCGATTCCTACTGTGTGATCCTTTAGTTACAAAATGTAAATTTCGTTACCTGTTCCGTCGGTGTTTTTCCTGCCGGCTCAACAGGAACACTCCAGTCGTATCCGCTGTTTGAGCTGCCCTTTTCAGTGATGAGCGAAGAAAGCCTGGCCAATCTGCAAGCTCGCCTGCGTGAGCTTGCCGGCGAGCTCGTCTCGGCGAGCGAAGCCGCCCGCATTCATCTTGCTCGCGAGCTGCACGACGGCGTGGGGCCCGAACTCACGGCCGCGCGCTTCGCGCTGGCCAGCATGGGGGCCGTCCTTTCGGGCACGCAAGCGTGGCCTGGCGCGGAACAGGCATTCGCGCTCGCTCAGCGCTCCCTCGAAGCCGCCTGCGAGGCCACTCGCCGCATCGTGGCCGACCTCCACGGGCCGCAGCTCGAAGGCGGCATCGTCGGCACGCTGTCGCAATGGACGCTCACCTTCACGGAAAGCACGGGCCTGCGGACGAGCTTCGTCTGCGCAGCCGACGTCCGGCTGACGCAGTTGCCGCACGATACGGCCCTCTCTATTTTTCGCGTCGCGCAGGAAGCGCTCGGCAACGTCGCCAAGCATGCCAACGCGTCATGCGCCGACGTGCGCATCGAAACGGACAAGCGCCATCTGACGCTCGTCATCGCGGACGACGGCCGAGGCATGCCGCGCGGCGCGCGCAAGCTCGATCACGAATCGGCGACAGGCTTTGGCCTTCCCGGCATGCGCGCGCGCTGCGAGGCGCTCGGCGGCTCGCTGCGCGTGACCACGTGCGGGCAATGCAAAGCCAAAGCCGGCGGGATGGGGACGGGGACGACGGTGCGCGCCCGCTTCGCCTGGGACGCCTTGCTCGGCGCACTCGCCGAGCGCGTCGGGACCTCGGCGGGCACGGCCAGCACGACCGGCAGCACCAGCATCACTGGCAACACCAGCACGACGGCCATGACGCGCACGCAACGCCGCATGGTACCGCTGCGGGGCAACGCCGCATCGGCGAGCTAGGGCTATGTCATTGCGCATTTTGCTCGTCGACGACCATGCGATCGTGCGTCAGGGCGTGCGGCATCTACTGCTGACGCACGATGTCGCGCGCGAAGTCGCCGAAGCTGACACCGGCGCGCAAGCGCTCGCGAGCCTTGACGACGAGCGTCCGTTCGACGTCATCGTGCTCGACATCTCACTGCCCGACATCAATGGCGTCGAAGTCCTCAAGCGCGTGAAGCGTCGCGCGCCCCGCACGCCCGTCCTGATGTTCTCGATGTTTCGCGAGGACCAATACGCGGTCCGCGCGCTGAAGGCTGGCGCGGCCGGCTATCTGTCCAAGACGGTGACGGCCACGCAGATGATCGACGCGATCCGCCAGGTAGCGGCGGGCCGCAAATACGTCAGCCCGGCGCTTGCGCAGGCGCTGGCCGAATATGTCTCGATCGAGAATGAGCCGCTGCCGCATGAAAAGCTTTCGGATCGCGAGTATCAGACGCTTTGCATGCTCGCATCGGGCAAGCGGCTGACCGACATCGCCCACACGCTTTCGCTCTCGGTGAAGACGGTCAGCGTCTATCGCACGCGCTTGCTCGAGAAGATGAAGCTGAGCAACAACGCCGAGCTGACGTTCTACGTCATGAGCAATCGCCTCATCGACTTCAATCCCACTGCGACGATCGACACTTCGCCTAGCTGAACCTCGCGCCCGCCACGTCGGCGGCGCAGCTCGACGCCCCCTGCCGGTCGCGCCCTGTTTTGGTGCCCGAACGCGCGATATGTCTGAGTTTCCTACCGCTGCGCAAGCTTGCCGACTCAGATCGGCTAAAATCGAAGGCTTTCCCAACGGCCGGCACGCACCGTTCCGGTGCAATCCGTAGGAGACCGCCTCCCATGTCCCTTTTTCGCAAAAAGAACGTCGAGCAGATGATCGCCGGGGCCCAGCGCACCGGGCTCAAGAAAGCGCTCGGCGCGCTCGACCTGACGTTCCTCGGCATCGGCGCCATCATCGGCACCGGCATTTTCGTGCTCACGGGCACGGGCGCCGTGCAGGCCGGCCCGGCGCTCATGGTCTCGTTCCTCATCGCGGCCGTCGCCTGCGCGCTCGCCGGGCTCGCCTACGCGGAGTTCGCCTCGACGATCCCCGTCGCCGGCTCCATTTACACGTACTCCTATGCCACGATCGGCGAGCTGGCCGCCTGGGTCATCGGCTGGGACCTCATGCTCGAGTACGGGCTCGCGACGTCGGCGGTCTCCGTCGGCTGGTCGGGCTATTTGCAATCGCTGCTGGCCGGCTTCGGACTGAAGCTGCCCGTCGCGCTCACGGCCGCGCCCGGCACGGTGCCCGGCGCCTCCACGCTGTTCAATCTGCCGGCCTTCCTCGTCATGATGGTCATCACGACGCTGCTCTCGGTTGGTGTGCGCGAATCGACGCGCGTGAACAACCTGATGGTCGCGATCAAGGTCACGGTCGTGCTCGCCGTGATCGCCGTCGGCGCCTTTCACGTCGAGCCGGCCAACTGGCACCCGTTCATGGCGAACGGCTGGCACGGCGTGTTCGGCGCGGCGGCCGTCATGTTCTTCGCGTTCATCGGCTTCGATTCCGTCTCGTCGGCAGCCGAGGAAGTGAAGAATCCGAAGCGCGACCTGCCGATCGGCATCATCGCCTCGCTCGCCGTTTGCGCGGTGCTCTACGTTGCGGTCGCGGCCGTCGTGACGGGTATCGTGCCGTCGGCGCAGTTCGCGAGCATCTCGCATCCGGTCTCGTACGCGCTGCAAGTGGCCGGCCAGAAGTGGGTGGCCGGCTTCATCGATCTCGGCGCCGTGCTCGGCATGCTGACGGTCATCCTCGTCATGAGCTATGGCCAGACCCGCATCATCTTCGCGATGTCGCGCGACGGTCTGCTGCCGAAAAAGCTTTCGAACGTGCATCCGCGCTTCGCGACGCCGTTCACGACGACGTGGCTCGTCGGGCTCTTCTTCGGCTTCATCGGCGCGCTCGTGCCGCTCGACGTGCTGGCCGAGCTCATCAACATCGGCACGCTCGCGGCGTTTTCGATGGTCTCGATCGCCGTGCTCATCATGCGGCGCACGCATCCGCATCTGCCGCGCGGGTTCCGCTGCCCCGGCGTTCCCGTCGTGCCGATCCTGGCCGTCGCCGCCTGCGTCTTCCTGATGGTCAACCTGCAGGCCATTACCTGGATCGCGTTCCTCGTCTGGCTCGTGATCGGCATGACGGTCTATTTCGGCTATTCGCGTCGTCGCTCGCTGCTCGCCGTCAATTCGCGCTGAGCGTTTCGGCCCACGTCTTCAGCCCCTTTTTGGGCGCGTCGCCCGCGGCGGCGCGTCTCGCTGGCGTCTCGTCATCCCAGGTTCATAATGAATGTTGGCCGGCGATCTGTCGCATCGGCAGTCGTCGGTCGTCCTTCAAAGTGGGAGACAACGCAATGGAATTGACGCAAAGCTATACGCTGCCCGTGCCGCCGCAACGTGCGTGGGAAGCGCTGACCGATGCCGAAGTCCTGCGCACCGCGATCCCGGGATGCGAGCAGATACGCGCGGAGGGCGAAGACGCCTTCACGTTCGCGGTCAATCTGTCCGTCGATGGGGTCCGAGCGCGCTTCTCGGGACACATGCGCATGCTCGACACCGATCCGCCGCACACCTGCACGCTACGCTTCGAGAGCGATGCGGGCAGTGAGGCCGGCGCCGTCGGCAATGCGCGCGTCCATCTCGACGCCGACGGGGACGCGTCGACGACACTGTCCTATCAGGCCGAGAGCCAGGCGAACGGCTCGGCGGGGGGGCTGAGCAAGCTCGCCGACGAGTTCGGCAAGCGCTTTGCCGCTTGTGTGGCGGGTGACGGCTTCGGCGTCGTCGGCGATGCGCCGCTGCCGTCCGACCCTTCGGTGCAGCATGCGGCCGTTGCCGAATCGGCTCCCGCGGGAAAGGGAGCGAAGTGCTGGAAAGCGTGGACCACCCGCTCATCGTAAAACCAGCCTCGGTTTGAAACCCCGCCCTTCAAGGCGGCGAACCGGGACCCCGGCCTGAAGGCCGGTTCCGGGCAATGGCTTCTCGGGCGGCCGGGCTTTTCGAGCAACGGCCGCTTCCGTAGGCCCTATGTCTTCACTCTCCGGTTGGCGAGGCGCGGGAGCGCCGGTCTTCTCGCCCATCACTCCGCCGAAGGCAGCAATGGATACGAAATCGGGCCGGCCGGCTCCGACCGCGCGCCGGCCTCGGCCGGCGCCGGGCCATCGGCGGCCCCGCTTTCGAGCCGGTAAAGCCAGGCCAGCAGCTCCGCCACCGCCTGATAGAGCTCGGGCGGAATCTTCGCGTCGAGGTCGACCTGCATCAGCAGCGAGACCATCTCGGGCGCACGATGCACGTAGAGCCCTGACTCCTGCGCTCGCTGAATGATCATGTCGGCAAAAAGGCCGTAGCCCTTCGCCACCACACGTGGTGCGCTGCCTTCGCCCTTGCCGTCGTAGGCAAGCGCCGCCGCGCTTCGGCGTCGGGGGCGGCTCACGTGCCGCTCCATTCGAATGGATCGTCGAAGAGACCCTCGAGCGGCGTCGGCGACCCGCGCCATCCTTCTCCCGCACCGGATGCGGTGACAGCGTCCGGCGCGGCGGTCGCGTCGTGCGCCTGCGCGTCGGTCGCGGCCGCCGCCGCGCGCGCGTAGGCCGCTGTCGCCGCCTGCACGGCATCGGCCGTCGCGGCGGGATCGGCTCCGCCGACCTCCCGAATCGTCAGCCCCGTCAGCTCGATGCCGGCCGCGCGCAGCCGGCGGCCGAACGCCTCGCCGCCCGTGGCGAGCCGGGCCGCTCCGGCCGGACTTGCCTGCACGCGAACGACAAGGCTCGTCCCCTTCAGGACGAGATCGGCATCGACGGTCCCGAGCGTCGGCAATGCGAGCGTCAGGCGCGTGCGCCAGGCCTGCTGGTCCGCGGCCCCTTGGTCGCCGGGGCCGCGATAACGGTCGGGCTCGGGCTCGATCGTCCAGTCGAGCTTCGTGCCCGGCCAGACTTCGCCGGTCCAGCGGAATTGCTCGGTCGCGAGCAGATCGAGTTGCTGGCGCACGAGCGGAATCGTCGCCGGATGAATCGACGCGGCGACCGAGGCGGGCGCGCCGCCGAAGGGGTCGCCGGACGCGCCGAGCGCGCTCGCCGAGCGGGCCGATGCGCCGGCTGCGCCCGTCGCCGCGGAGCGCAAGCTGTCGGCCGAGTTGCCGAAGGCCGTTGCCGCCCCCGGCTGTCCGGCAAATGGGCGCGCGCCGGCATAGGCCGAAGCCGACATGCGCGGATCGCCGGGCAGCATCGGCGACGCGGACGACTGCGAACCTGTCGCGTGCTGCAGCAAGGCAGTGGCCAGCGCGGCACCATCCCGGAGGACGCCTGCCGCCGATGCAAAGGGCGACGAAGCTGGCGCCGCACCGAAGAACGCGTCGGAGCCGTCAGCGCCGGCGGAGGCCGGCTGCTCCCAATCGAACGAAAGCTGGGCGGCCGTCGCGGCGAGGCGGGTCTGCGGTTCATTGGCGAGCAGATCGGCCGGATAGCTGCCGGCGAGCCACTGCGCAAGATGCGATTCGTAGAAGAGGCCCGTTTCGGCCACCGTCTTTTCGAGCGCGGCCGCGAGGGCTTCGACGGGAAGTGCCGCGGCCGACGTCGCGGCGGTGGCCGCCGTCGAGCTCGCGGACGCGGCGGCCCCGCCCGACATCGCGGTGCCGCCCGATGCGCTCGTCGCGGCGGCGTCCGAGCCAACCGGCCCAGCGTCCGCGGCCGGTTGCGCGTCGATCGCGGGCGGCGCTGGCCAGATCGGCGCTTCGCCGAGTACGGGCTGCGTAGCCTCGCCGCCGAAGCGCGAGATGGCGTCGAGCGTCAGCGCGACCTCGGACAAGATGGCTTGCGCCGAGGCCGGCGGCGGCGCGTCGGCAACCGGAATCGCGCCGCCGATGGGCGCGGTGCTCGTATCGGTGGCCTCGGCGGAGGCGCCCGTTTGCGTCGTGGCCGTGCGCGCACCGGCGCCGACGTTCTCGATGAGGGCGTCGAGGCGGCTCGTCAGCATCGAGCCTAGCGTCGAGTCGATTCCGGTCATGCTCGGGCCTCGTGTGCCGCGTCACCGGCGTGCGCAGGGAGTGACGGCTGGCGGCGTCTGATACGGCGCGGCTATCCCGCGCGGAACAACCCCTTCAACACGTGAGCGGGACGCGGCGCCGAAAAAAAAACCTGCAGGCGCGCCATGCTCGGGTTGGCGAGATCGCGAATGGCGGCATCGTCGGCGAGAATCTGGCGGATGAGGTCGTACTTGCGCAGCCTTTCGCTCTCGTTGAGCGAGACGTCCGCGTCGATCGCGCAAAGCGCGTCGACGAGCACCCGATACTCGTCTTGCAGCTCGGTAAGCTCGTCCCACAGCGACTTGCGCGCCGCCGTCAGCATGCGTGCTGAAATGGCCGCAATCGCCTCGTAGCGGGCGAAATAGTCAGCTTTGGCGTTCATCGTTGTGCGTCCGGCGCTCCCTGCGCTGCTCTTTTTGCCACTTGATCGCTGATGCCGATCCAGGCTTCCTCCAACGTCGCGAGCAACCGATCGACTTCGATGAGGATCGCCTCGCTTTGCTCCAGGTTGGCGTCGAGCAGGCGGCGAACCATGTAGTTGTAGAGCGCGTCGAGCCGAAGTGCGAGGTCGCCGCCCACGTCCTTCTTCAACGATGCCTGCAGGCCGCCGGCGATGATGTTCATCGCCTTGCTGATCGCTTCACCGCGCGGGCCGATATTGCCCTGCTGAAGATGCATGCGAGCCTGCGCGATCGCCTGGCGCGCCCCTTGGTAAAGCATGAGGATCAGCCGATGCGGATCCGCGCCCATCACCCCTGTCTCGACGCCGACGCGCGCGTAAGCGCTTGCTCCAGCGTTGCCTTGGGAAAACATCGGCGCTTCTCCTTCTTCTTCAATGGTTCGCAGTGGTGAACGCCAGGCGCGACCTGCCCGCCGCGGCGCGCGCACGCCGCAGGCCGAGCATGGGGCCGCGCCAGCCCCGGGCATGCCTCGCCGGACATGCCTCGCTTATAAGGCGGTTATCGGATCGCAAAAGGAAAGCTTTAGTCGTAATAACGCGCAATTTGGGCAAATGACCTTTCAAAAAATGACATTTTGAAAGCTGCACTTAATCTTCTGATGAAATACGCACGAAGGGAACCCGCTTTCGCGACTCCCTGCCCGGGGGAAAATCATCATGGGGGCGGCTGCCGTCAGCGAGCCGCCGAGCGGAGCCTGGCCGGCGAGACGCGATCAGATCGACATCTGCATGATCTCGTTGTAAGCCGTGACGAGCCGGTTGCGGACCTGCAGGCCGAACTGGAAGCCGATGCCAGCCTTTTGCATGTCGACCATCACGTCGTTGAGCGAGACGTTCGAAGCGCCGACTTCGAAGGCCTTCCACTCGTTGTCGGCCTTTTTCTGGTCGGAGCTGATCTTGTCGAGCGAGCTTTTGAGCGCGGCGGCGAAGCTGCCGGCATTGGCCGCGCCCGCCTGCTCGCCGAGCGCGGACGCCTTCGAGCCGCCGGCGGCCTCGGCCGCCATCGCCTGCATCTGCTGCAGCGCGGATGTGAGCGGGTTGACTGGCACTGTCATCGTTTCTCCCTCTGCTCTGTTGTCCGGGCCTGGCGCTTTGGCCGCCTCGCCCATCCGTGACCGTGATAGCGGTTATGGACGATAAGCATAGCAATGCCGCCTTTCCCAAACTTGCGAAACTGGGGGGTAAACCCGGTTCTATTCGACTGATGGCTTGTCAGCCCGGCATGGATAATCCCCCTCGTGAAAGTGTCTGCCCGTGCCGGCTTGGCCTACGTTTCACGTAGTCCTGCACCCGCACCGGACGGACACCCCCGCATCCCGGAGAACCCCGACGCATGGATTCGCAGGCCAACTCTTTGATCAACCCCGACGCCCGCATGGGCCTCGCGGCCGGCGCGCAGCCGGGCGCGCCGGCCGCGGGCGCCGTGGCAGGCGCCGGCGGCGCCGGCGCGGGGGCGGCCGATTTCGGCGGCTTCGCCCAGCGCCTGTCGTCGCTCTCGCAAGTGCGCGGCAACCCGCGCGCGGCGCTGATCGTCGCCGTGGCCGTATTCGTCGCCGTCGTGGCCGCCCTCGTCCTCTGGAGCCGGGCCCCCGATTACCGCGTTCTCTACAGCAACTTGTCGGATCAGGACGGCGGCGCGATCATTACCGCGCTCCAACAGGCCAATGTGCCTTACAAGCTCTCCGAAAACGGTTCCGCGATTCTCGTGCCGTCCGATCAGGTAGCCGAAGTGCGCATGCGCCTCGCCTCGCAAGGGCTGCCGAAGAGCGGCTCCGTCGGCATGGAGCTGATGGACAACGAGCGGTTCGGCATCAGCCAGTTCGCCGAGCAGATCAACTACCAGCGCGCGCTCGAAGGCGAGCTCGAGCGGACGATCGAGTCGATCTCGGTGGTCCGCCGCGCGCGCGTGCACCTCGCGATTCCGAAGCCGACGGTCTTCGTGCGCGAGAAGGAAGCGCCGACGGCGTCGGTGCTCGTCAATCTCTTTCCGGGCCGCGCGCTCGACGAAGGACAGGTCGCCGCGATCACGCACATGGTGGCGTCGAGCGTGCCCGACCTGCCGTTCAAGAACGTGACCGTCATCGATCAGGACGGCAACCTGCTCACGCAGCCGGCGACGGGCTCGGGCCTCGATGCGAGTCAGCTCAAGTACGTGCAGCAGGTCGAGCGCAACACGCAGCGCCGCATCGATGCGATCCTCGCCCCGCTCTTCGGCGCCGGCAATGCTCACTCGCAGGTCAGCGCCGACATCGACTTCGCGCAGAGTGAGCAGACGGCCGAGAGCTACGGTCCGAACGGCAACCCGCAGCAGGCGGCGATCCGCAGCCAGCAGACGAGCTTGTCGACGGAGATGGGGCAAACGGGCGCCTCGGGCGTGCCGGGCGCGCTGTCGAACACGCCGCCGCAGCCGGCCTCGGCGCCGATCGTCGCGGCCAGCGGGACCAGCGCGACGACGGCCGCCACGACGCCGATCAGCGAGCATAAGGACGCGACGACGAACTACGAGCTCGACAAGCGGGTCTCGCATACGGAGCAGCCGATGGGCGGGATCCGCCGGATCTCGGCGGCGGTCGTCATCAACTATCAGCGCGTGGTCGATGCCAAAGGTCACGTGACGATGCAGCCGCTCGCCGCCGATCAGCTCGCGAAAGTCGAGCAGCTCGTGAAGGACGCGATGGGCTACGACGCGAAGCGCGGCGACTCGGTCAACATCGTCAACAGCGCATTCGAGACGGAGGTCGATCCGCTCGCAAACCTGCCGTGGTGGCGCCAGCCCGATGTGATCTCGCTCGCGATGCAGGCGGCCAAGTGGATCGGCATCGGCATCGTCGCCCTCGTCCTCTATTTCATGATGGTTCGGCCGGTGCTGCGCCGCGCGTTCCCGCCGCCGCAAGCGGCGACCGAGGCGGCGCGCCCGAACGTCGGCTCGCCCGATGAGCCCGTGCTGCTCGACGGCTCGCCGGCGAACTCTTCGCCCGTCACGACGGCGCTCGAGCATGACAGCGACAGAGAGATCAACCTGCTCGCGTTCGAGAGCGAGAAACAGAAATTCGAGCGGAATCTCGACTACGCGCGCACGATCGCGCGCCAGGATCCGAAGATCGTAGCCACCGTCGTCAAGAATTGGGTGTCCGATGAGCGCTGAAGGGGTCACCAAAAGCGCGCTGCTGCTGATGTCGCTCGGCGAGGAAGAAGCGGCGCAGGTATTCAAGTTCCTCGGGCCGCGCGAGGTGCAGAAGATCGGCGCGGCGATGGCCGCGCTCAAGAACGTGACGCGCGAAGAGGTCGAGAACGTGTTGCAGGACTTCGTCAAAGAGGCGGAGCAGCACACGGCGATGTCGCTCGATTCGAGCGAGTACATCCGCTCGGTCCTGACGAAGGCGCTCGGCGAGGACAAGGCCGGCGCGCTCATCGACCGCATTCTGCAAGGCGGCGACACGAGCGGCATCGAAGGCCTCAAATGGATGGATTCGCCGGCCGTCGCCGAGCTCATCAAGAACGAGCATCCGCAGATCATCGCGACGATCCTCGTCCACCTCGATCGCGATCAGGCTTCCGAAATCGTCGCCTGTTTCACCGACCGGCTGCGCAACGACGTGCTCCTCCGGATCGCGACGCTCGACGGTATTCAGCCGGCCGCGCTGCGCGAGCTCGACGACGTGCTGACGGGTCTGCTCTCGGGCAGCGACAACCTGAAACGCAGCCCGATGGGCGGCGTGCGCACGGCGGCGGAAATCCTCAACTTCATGTCGAGCTCTCACGAAGAGACGGTGCTCGAGAACATCAAGCAATACGACGCCGAGCTCGCGCAAAAGATCATCGACCAGATGTTCGTCTTCGAAAACCTGCTCGACCTCGAAGACCGCGCGATCCAGCTCCTGCTCAAGGAAGTCGAGTCGGAGGCGCTCATCATCTCGCTGAAGGGCGCGCAGCCCGCGCTGCGGCAGAAGTTCCTCTCGAACATGTCGCAGCGCGCGGCCGAACTGCTCGCCGAAGATCTCGACGCACGCGGGCCGGTGCGCGTGTCCGAAGTCGAGACCCAGCAGCGGCGCATCCTCCAGATCGTGCGCAACCTCGCCGAGAGCGGGCAGATCGTGATCGGCGGAAAGGCGGAAGATGCCTATGTCTGATTCGCGCGGCTCGGACAAAGGTCAGCTCTCGGCGTACCAGCGCTGGGAGATGGCCTCGTTCGATCCGCCCCCGCCGCCCGACCCGGCCGCCGAAAGCGCGCTCGAGGCGGAGCTGCAGCGGCTGCGCGAAGCGGCACACGAGCAGGGGTTCGCGTCGGGACACGTCGCCGGTCAGGCGCTCGGCTATCAGGCCGGCTTCGACCAGGGTCACGCCCAAGGCTTCGAAAAAGGCCAGCAAGAAGCGCTCGCCGAGGCCGCGCGGATCAGCGCGCTCGCAGGCGTTTTCAAGTCGGCGCTCGAGGGCGTGCAAAGCGAGCTCGCCGAATCGCTCGTCGCGCTCGCGCTCGACATCGCTCAACAAGTCGTCCGCCAGCACATCGCGCATGACCCGGCGGCGCTCGTCGCCTGCGCGCGCGAGGTGCTCGCCGCCGAGCCGGCCCTCACCGGCTCGCCCCAACTGATTGTCCATCCGGCCGATTTGCCGGTCGTCGAAGCCTATCTGAAAGAAGAGCTCGAATCGCTCGGCTGGCAAGTGCGCACGGACCCGGCCATCGAGCGCGGCGGCTGCCGCGCGCAAGCCGCGAGCGGCGAGATCGACGCGAGCGTCGCCACACGCTGGGAGCGCGTGGCGGGCGCGCTCGGCAAGGTGAGCCAATGGTGACGGCCCGAACCGCCGCGCCGTCGCTGCGCATGCCGCTTTCCGCTCCCGATCCGGCGCTCGCCGGCAATCCGCATCTCGCCGCCTGGCGCGCGCGGCTCAACGCGGCCGGCGAGCGCAATGCGCTCGCGCGCCCGCTCTCGTCGTGCGGGCGCCTCACGCGCGCGGCGGGCCTCGTGCTCGAAGCCGTGGGCTTGCGCCTCGGCGTCGGCGCCGAATGCATGATCGAGCTGCCGTCCGGCAGTTCGCTGCCGATGGCCGAGGCCGAAGTGGTCGGCTTCGCCGCCGACCGGCTCTTCCTGATGCCGACGACCGAAGTCGCCGGCCTGTTGCCCGGTGCACGCGTCTTTCCGCGCGAGAGCGCGCCCGTCGCCGATCCGCTCGCCGGTGTGAAGCGCCTGCCGGTCGGCTGGGGCATGCTCGGGCGCGTCGTCGATGCGTCGGGACGGCCGCTCGACGGCTTCGGCGAGCTCGACGCCGGCGCCGATGCGCCGCTCTCCTCGCCTTCGATCAATCCGCTCCAGCGCGAGCCGATCCAGCAGGTGCTCGACGTCGGCGTGCGCGCGATCAACGCGCTGCTGACGGTCGGGCGCGGCCAGCGCATGGGCCTCTTCGCGGGCTCGGGCGTCGGCAAATCGGTGCTGCTCGGCACGATGGCGCGCTATACGAGCGCCGAGGTCATCGTGATCGGTCTCATCGGCGAGCGCGGGCGCGAAGTGAAGGAATTCATCGAGCAGATCCTCGGCAGCGACGGCCTGGCGCGCTCGGTCGTCGTCGCGGCCCCCGCCGATGTCTCGCCGCTCTTGCGCATGCAGGGTGCCGCTTACGCGACCTCGCTCGCCGAATACTTCCGCGATCAGGGCAAGCATGTGCTGCTGCTGATGGATTCGCTCACGCGCTACGCGATGGCCCAGCGCGAAATCGCGCTCGCGATCGGCGAGCCACCCGCGACGAAGGGCTATCCGCCCTCGGTGTTCGCCAAGCTGCCGGCGCTCGTCGAGCGCACGGGCAACGGCCCGGCGGGCGGCGGCTCGATCACGGCGTTCTACACGGTGCTGACCGAAGGCGACGATCAGCAGGATCCGATCGCCGACGCGGCCCGCGCGATTCTCGACGGCCATATCGTGCTTTCGCGCGCGCTCGCGGAGTCGGGGCACTATCCGGCCATCGACATCGAAGCGTCGATCAGCCGCGCGATGACCGCACTCATCGACGACAGACATCTCGAGCGCGTGCGCATGTTCAAGCAGTTGCTCTCGCGCTACCAGCGCAACCGCGACCTGATCAACGTCGGCGCGTATTCGAGCGGGCGCGACGCGCTGCTCGACCGTGCCATCGCGCTCTACCCGCGAATGGAAGCGTTCCTGCAGCAAGGCTATCGCGAATGTGCGCCGTTCGCGCCGAGCCTCGAATTGCTCGGCGCGTTGTTCGAGTAACGAGGCAGACCCAGGAGTCCGGCGATGACGAACGATTTTCCGATCAAGACGCTGATCGATCTGGCCCAGGACGATGTCGACGCGGCCGCGCGGCAGCTCGGTCGCGTCCAGCGCGAACGGGCCGATGTCGAAGCGCAGCTGGAAGCGCTGATCCGCTATCGCGACGAATACCACGCGAGCTTTTCGACGGCGGCGCAATCGGGCATGCCGGCCGGCAACTGGCGCAACTTCCAGGCGTTCATCGACACACTCGACGGCGCCATCGAGCAACAGCGGCGCCTGCTCGCGGCGGCCACCTCGCGCGTCGAGGCGGCCAAGCCCGAGTGGCAGCGTCAGAAGCGCAAGCTCGGCTCGTACGAGGTGCTGGCCGCGCGCGGCGAAGCCGCCGAGGCGCGCGTCGCCGCGCGGCGCGAGCAGCGCGAAGCGGACGAGCATGCCGCGAAAATGCTGCGCATGGAGCGCCGCGATCAGCTGAACTGACTTTCAGAGGACTTTTCCCATGTCGCTCTTTTCTCTCCTCGGTTCGCTCACGGGCGTCGGCGCCGGCACGCCGGCGAGCGCGGCCGATGGCTCGGCGAGCTCGAGCGCGTCCGGCGGCACGTCGTTCGCGCAAACCTTGCAGCAAAGCATCGACGCTCAGCAGCAGGCTGCGGCGCAACCGCCAAGCAGCGGGTCGAGCAACGCCGGTTCCGGCGCTTCGTCGGATGCCTCGTCGTCCACGCAGGCCGCATCGAGCAGCTCGAGCAGCTCGAGCAGCTCGAGCGGTTCGAGCAGTGCTAGCAGTTCAAGCAACGCGGGCAGCACGAACGCGTCGAGCAGCTCGAGCGATAACTCGAGCACGGCCAGCACGAGCGCCAGCGACGGCTCCGCATCGGCGCAAGGCTCGACTCAGGCGAGCGGAAACGGCGCGAACGGCGCAAGCGGCACCGGCAAGGGGACGAACGGCAAATCGAGCGACGGGCAGACGAGCGCTGCCCAAAACGCCGGTGCCGACGCGGCAAGCCAAGCCGCCGCGGCGGTCGCGGCAGCCGCCGCCGCGCAAGCGCAAGCGCAGGCGCAGGCACAGGCCGCCAATGTCGCCGGACAAGGCGGCACGCAAACGGACGCCGGCACGTCGTCAAGCTCCGACGGCGGCGACCCCGCTCTCGCCGGCGTGACGGCGACGGGCAACGCGAAGCCGGCAAGCACGGCGCCGAAGTCGGTGCGCGACGCGATCGAAGCCGCGCTCGCCGCGCAGATGGGCACGCAGGCCACCGCGGCCGGCATGGCCGCCACCTCGAGCGGATCGTCGGCAGCAAGCACGGGCACGCATATGCTCGGCGGCAGCGGCGGCTCGACGACGGGCGTCGGCGCTTCCCCGCTGGCCTCGAAGGCGCTCGCTTCGCTCACGGGCCAAGGCAAGAATGCCAATGGCGCGCCGGCGATGGGCACGCCGGAAGCGGCGAAGGCAGTGCAAGGCGCGACCGTCTCGCAAGACGGCACGGCCGCTTCGACGGCCGCGCAAGCAGTGGCGGCGAGCGGCGGCGATTCGCAGGACGCCGCGGCGCTGAAGGGCGTCGCCGACGCGGCCCATGCCGCATTGACGGACGCCCAGACGGCACAGGCCGCGCAGGCCGCACAGACCGCTCAGGCCTCGAGCGCGGCCGGCGCGACGACGACGGCCAGCGCGGCAGCAAGCGCCGCCTCGCTTGCGCCGACCGTCGGCACGGACGAGTGGGAAGACGCGTTCTCCCAGAAGGTCGTTTTCCTGTCGAACGCGCATCAGCAAAGCGCCGAGCTCACGCTCAACCCGCCCGAGCTCGGCCCGCTGCAGGTCGTGCTGCAAGTGGCCGACAACCATGCGCACGCGCTCTTCGTCTCGCAGCATCAGCAAGTGCGCGAAGCCGTCGAAGCGGCGTTGCCGAAGCTGCGCGACGCCCTCGAATCGGGCGGCTTGAGCCTCGGCAGCGCAAGCGTCAGCGACGGCTCCGCGCGCCAGGCGAACCAGCAATATCAATCGGGCGGCGGAGGCCGGAACGGCTCGCGGCGCGCGGGCGCCGACGATGCGATCGACGGCACCGTCACCACGACGAGCACGCTACCCACGCGCCGCACGACGGGCCTCGTCGACACGTTCGCTTGAAGCATCGACGATGCATCGGGGCGTGTCGCCGCTGAGGCAATCAGCATGAGCGGCGCGCCCTGAACGCGCCCGTCGGCGTCGCACCTCTGAGAAAGTCGCATTTGGGCGCGCCGCCGGCGGCCGACGTCAACGCGGGCGCGATCCGCTCGCCCGCCCGCGCCAAACGGACGAGATGGCGTCGAATGTCCCTTCTTTTCGGCTTATCGTTGGCGCCCCGTTTGGCCAACAATCCATCCTACCGCTCACACGCAACGCATTTTCATGGCCACCACGACCGCAGCCACTCAGCAGAACGTCGCCCCGCCCGCCACCACGGGCAAGGTTAAGCGCATCGTGCTGATCATCCTGATCGCTCTCGTCGCGGCCGGCGCGGCGGCGGGCGGCATGTACTTCTTTTTGGCGAAGAGCGCCCCGGGCAAGCCGGCGCCGCCGCCTCCGCCCGCGCCGCCCGTCTTCTTCGCCCTCGAGCCGATGACGGTGAACCTGCTCTCCGACGACGGCCAGCATTACCTGCGCGTAGGCCTGACGCTCAAGCTCGCCGACGAAAAGATGCAAGCGCGCCTGACGGAGCATATGCCCGAGCTGCGCAGCCGGATCCTGCTCGACCTGTCGAACAAGCACCCCGAGGATCTCTCGACGCTCGACGGCAAGCGCGCGCTCGCGAAAGAGTTGCAGTCGCTCGTGCAGCAACCGACCGATGCGGGCGCGCCGCCCGTGCAGGTCGAGGAAGTGCTGTTCACGGAATTCGTCGTCCAGTAGCGGCGTCCACGCCCGGGTGCATGACATGACACACCGGGCACCAACCGACGCCACCTGAGCGATCTCATCAAACGAGGGACGAACAAGCGCGATGGGCCACGAAGAGTTCATGTCCCAAGAGGAAGTCGATGCACTCCTCAAGGGCGTTACGGGCGAGTCCGACTCCGCTGCCGAGCACGGCGACAAATCGGGCGTACGTCCCTACAACATCGCCACGCAGGAGCGCATCGTCCGCGGCCGGATGCCCGGCCTCGAGATCATCAACGAGCGTTTCGCTCGTCTCATGCGCATCGGCATCTTCAACTTCATGCGCCGCACGGCGGAAATCTCCGTCGGGCCCGTGAAGGTGCAGAAGTACAGCGAGTTCACGCGCAACCTGCCGATTCCGACGAACTTGAATCTCGTGCATGTGAAGCCGTTGCGCGGCACGTCGCTGTTCGTGTTCGATCCGAACCTCGTCTTTTTCGTCGTCGACAATCTGTTTGGCGGCGACGGGCGCTTTCATACGCGCGTCGAGGGCCGCGACTTCACGGCCACCGAGCAGCGCATCATCGGCAAGCTGCTGAACCTCGTCTTCGAGCATTACACGACGGCCTGGAAGAGCGTGCGGCCGCTGCAGTTCGAGTTCGTGCGCTCGGAGATGCATACGCAGTTCGCCAACGTCGCGACGCCGAACGAAATCGTCATCGTCACACAGTTCTCGATCGAGTTCGGGCCGACGGGCGGCACGCTCCATATCTGCATGCCGTACTCGATGATCGAGCCGATTCGCGACGTGCTCTCCTCGCCGATCCAGGGCGAAGCGCTCGAAGTCGACCGGCGCTGGGTGCGCGTGCTGTCGCAGCAAGTGCAGGCGGCCGAAGTGGAGCTGACGGCCGAGCTCGCCGCCATCGACGTGACGTTCGAGGACATCCTCAACATGCGAGCCGGTGACGTGCTGCCGATCAACATCCCCGAGCACATCGTGGCGAAGGTCGATGGCGTGCCCGTCATGGAATGCGGCTACGGAATTTTCAATGGTCAATACGCGCTGCGCGTGCAAAAGATGATCAGCGCGGCCGATACGATGAAGGAAGCTGGATATGAGTGACCTCAACGCCACGCCCAACGAAGGCACCCACGCGGCCGAAGCCCAGATGGCCGCCGCGATGGAAGCCCAGGCCACCGCCGCGGCAAGCGACGAAGCGAGCCTCGACGACTGGGCGAGCGCGCTCGCCGAGCAGAACTCGAACGAGGCGCCGACGGCCGCGGCCGGCGTGTTCCAGCCGCTCTCGAAAGTCGCGCCGACGTCGACGCGCAATGACATCGACATGATCCTCGACATCCCGGTCCAGATGACCGTGGAGCTCGGCCGCACGAAGATCGCGATCCGCAATCTGCTGCAGCTCGCACAGGGTTCCGTCGTCGAGCTCGACGGCCTCGCCGGCGAGCCAATGGACGTGCTCGTGAACGGCTGCCTCATCGCGCAGGGCGAAGTCGTCGTCGTCAACGACAAGTTCGGCATCCGGCTCACCGACATCATCACGCCGTCCGAACGCATCCGGAAGCTGAACCGATGATCGAAGTGCTGCGTCGGCCCGCGGCCGGCGCGCTGGCCGTGTTGTTCGCGTTGTTCGCGCTGCCCGGCAGTGCGCTCGCCGCCGACATGAACGCCGTCAATCACGCCGCGAGCATCGCGTCGGCCGTCGGGGCCGGCACCGCTGCGCCGTCGCTCGGCATCGGCGCCGTTTTGCAGACGCTGTTCGGCCTCGCCGCCGTCGTGGCCCTGGTGCTCGCCTGCGCATGGGTCGCGCGGCGCACCGGCTTCGCGCCGGGAGCGCGCGGCCACATCGTGAGGACGGTCGGCGGCGTCTCGCTCGGCGGCAAGGAGCGCGTGGCCGTCGTCGAGATCGGTGACACCTGGCTCGTGCTCGGCGCCGCGCCCGGCAACGTGCGGTTGCTCCATACGCTGCCGGCGGGCTCGAAAGATGCCGCGCATGCCGCGGGCGGCGGATTGGGCTCGGGCGGGCCCGACGGCGGGCATCCCGCGTCTCCTACCTCATTCAGCTCGCGCTTTCGCGCCGCGCTCGCGGCCGAGACGAAGAAGCGTTTTTTCCTGCCCTCGGGCGGAGGCAAGTAAATGTCGTTGTGCTCGACCGCGCGGGCGGCGCGGCTCGCGCGAGCCGCATCGTCCGTCACTTTCGCGCTGATCGCGCTGACGCTTACGCTCGCGCCCACCTCCTCGTTCGCACAGGCGGCCGGCCTGCCCGCCCTCACGGCGACACCGGGCGCGAACGGCGGCACGACCTATTCGCTGACCGTGCAGACGATGCTCGTGTTGACGATGCTGTCGTTCCTGCCGGCGATGGTGCTCATGATGACGAGTTTCACGCGCATCGTGATCGTGCTCTCGCTGCTGCGACAGGCGCTCGGAACGGCGACGACGCCGCCGAACCAGGTGCTCGTCGGCCTCGCCCTCTTTCTCACGCTGTTCGTGATGTCGCCGGTCCTCGACAAGGCGTACAACGACGGCTACAAGCCATTCTCGGAGGGCGCGGTCTCGATGGACGTGGCCGTGCAGCGCGGCCTGGCGCCGTTCAAGACGTTCATGCTGCGCCAGACGCGCGAATCGGATCTCGCGCTCTTCGCGCGGATCTCGCACGCGCCGCCGATGCAAGGGCCCGAGGATGTGCCGCTTTCACTGCTCGTGCCGGCGTTCGTCACGAGCGAGCTGAAGACCGGCTTTCAAATCGGCTTCACGATCTTCATCCCGTTTCTGATCATCGACATGGTCGTAGCGAGCGTGCTGATGTCGATGGGGATGATGATGGTCTCGCCGATCACGATCTCGCTGCCGTTCAAGCTGATGCTGTTCGTCCTCGTCGACGGATGGCAGCTCCTGATCGGCTCGCTCGCTCAGAGCTTCGCCTCATAAATTCGCCAGGAGTCGCAGAGAATGACGCCGGAATCCGTCCTCACGCTCGCGCATCGGGCGATGTACGTCGCGCTGCTGATTACCGCGCCGCCGCTCGTCATCTCGCTCGTGGTCGGGCTGCTCGTGAGCTTCTTTCAAGCCGCGACGCAGATCAACGAAGCGACGCTGAGCTTCATTCCGAAGCTCGTCGCCGTGGCGCTCACGCTCGTCATCGCGGGGCCGTGGATGCTCTCGATCGTGCTCGACTACATGCGCCAGGTGCTGACGAGCATTCCTTCGATGGCAGGGTAGGCCGGCGCCGCTTCTCTCCCGCTCCTCTTCGCCCACGGACCCGATGTTCACCGTCACCTATGCGCAGTTGAACGTCTGGATGACAGCGTTCCTCTGGCCGTTCGCGCGCATCGCGGCCGTGATCGGGACGGCGCCCGTCGTCAGTCAGTCGTCGGTGCCCGCACGCGTCAAGATCGGTCTCGCGGCGTTCCTGACACTCGTCGTCTCGCCGACGCTCGCGCCGCTGCCCCAGGCGACGGTGTTCTCGGCGACCGGCATCTGGATTCTCGTCAACCAGTTCGTGATCGGCGCGGCGCTCGGGCTCACGATGCAGCTCGCGTTCGCGGCCATCGAGCAGGCGGGCACGCTCGTCGGCCTGCAGATGGGGCTCGGGTTCGCAACGTTTTTCGATCCGACCTCGAACGCCTCGGCCGAAGTCGTCGCACGCTACATGAGCACCATCGCGATGCTCGCGTTCCTGGCGCTCGACGGCCACCTGCAACTGATCACGTCGCTCGCCGCCTCGTTCCAGACGATACCGGTCAGCGCCGACATGCTCGGCCGAGGCGGATTCAACGCGCTCGTCCAATGGGGCGGCGCGGTGTTCTCGGCGGGGCTGCTGCTCGCGCTGCCCGTCGTCGTCGCGCTCTTGATCGCGAACCTCGCGCTCGGCGTGCTCAACCGCGCCGCGCCGCAGATCGGCATCTTTCAGGTGGGCTTTTCGGTGACGCTGCTCGTGGGCCTGCTGCTCTTGCAACTGATGCTGCCCAACATGATCCCGTTCTTCGCGAGGCTGTTCGATCTCGGCACCGAGGCGATGGGTCGCGTCGCGGCGGGGATGCGTTGAACGGTTGAAAAAAAAGCCCCTCGCACAGCAAGGGGCCTTCCTCAGGTTGGCACGCCGGGGCTAGCCCGGCGGGTATCGACGTGCGGGTCAGAGATACTGGAACAGCGACATCCCCTGAATCTTGACGAAGCTTTGCTGAGCGGCCTGCAGCGACGTCTGCTGGAGCTCGTACTGGCTGATGACTGACGTCATGTCGATATCGGTGACGTTCGAGAGGTTGCTCTGCGTCTGCACCGAGTTGGTCTGCGTCACCGTCTGCAGCGCGTTGAGCTGTTGCTCGCGCCCACCGACCGATGCCTGGACGACGCTGATGGCCGACAGCGAGTTCTGAAAGCGCACGGTCCCCGCCGACAACGCATTCGCCAGCGACGCTCCCGCCGCCCCGCTGCCGGTCGTCGGCGTCTGCAGCGCGGAGATGATCGAGTCGATCGTCGTGAAGAGGCTGCTGTTTTGCGAGGCCGTCGACGGCGTCACGGTGAATGTGTCGCTCGGGTTCGGGTTGCCCGAAAGCGTCACGGACATGCCGGTGCCGAGCGCGATGGACGCGCCGGCGGTGTAAGTGAACGGCCCCGTCGTCGTCGTGCCGCCCGTCGGCGAGGTGTCCGCGATCGTGTAGGTCGGCGCCGCCGAGGTGCCGCCGATCGTGATCGTGTAACTGTCGCTGTTCGACACGGCGGTCGGGTCCGTGATGACCGGTTGCTGCGTGATGGTGCCGTTGCCCGTGTTCGACGGCGAGCTTGCCGCCACGGGAGACGTGCCGAGGCCCGGGACCGTCAGGAAGACGTTCGCGCCGCTGTCGTTCGTCGCGATCGTCGTCGTGTTCGCCACCTGCACTTCGCGCACGCCGTTGTCGCCGAGGTAGCTCACGCCGCCCGACGCGTTGTTCGAGAACGGCGCGGTCTTCGACTGAAAGCCCGAGAAGACGTAGCTGCCGTTGCTGTCGCTCGTGTTCGCGAGCGACAGCAGCTGGCTGCGGTAGCCCTCCATCGTCTTCGCGATCGCCCCTCGCTGCGAGTCCGTGAGCGAACCGTCGCCCGCCTGCGTGATCAGCGATTTGATGCTCGCCATGACGCTCGTCACGCTCTGGAGCGTCTTGTCCTCGAGCTGCAGCGCCGAAAGCGCCGAGTTCTGATTGGTCGTGTACTGCGTGAGCGTCTCCGACGTCAGCGTGAGCTGCACCGCCTGCGCGGCGCCGACCGGATTGTCGGCCGGCGTCAGCAGCGACTTGCCGGTCGAAATCTCCTGGTAGAGCTGATTGAGCTCGCCTTGCTGATTGTCCATCGACTGGACGCTCTGGCTGTAAAACTGTGCCGTCGAGATGCGCATGGCCTGGACCCTTTACTGAATGGCGCCGATGAGCGTCTGGAACATCGTCTCGGCGGTCTGAATCACTTTGCTGTTCGCCTGATAAAGCTGCTGATACTTGAGCAGGTTCGAGGCTTCTTCGTCGAGGTTCACGCCCGACACCGACTGCTGGGCCGACTGGATCTGCGAGACGAGCGCCGATTGCGCCGTGTTCGCCGATTTGAGCTGGCTCGCGGCGTTGCCGATGTTGTTGACGTAGTTGGCGTAGGCGCCCGTGAGCGTCGTGTTGTTCGAGAACACGGTGCTCGACACGAGGTTCGACATCGCGAGCGCGTTGCGGCCGTCGTCATTGCCGGTGTTCTTGGCGATCGTGAACGTGTCGCCATTGGACGGCGTGCCGCTGATCGTGAACGACACGCCGTTCAGCGTGAAGCTGTCGCCCGACGCATAGCTGATCGACGTCGCCCCCGTGGTCGTAATCGCCGCTCCGCCATTGACGGACAACTGCTCGCCCGCGGGCCAACCCGTGATCGTTCCGGGCGATCCGGCCGTATAGGTCAGCGTGACGTTGCTCGGCAGCGAATAGCCGGCTGAGACCGTGCCTTGCGTGACCGTCGCCGCGCCCGTATTCGTGCTCGAGGCAGTGACGAGCACCGGCGACGAGGCGGCGACCGACGAGGCGTTCGTCGTCGCGAGCGCGAAGCTGTTGAGCGCGCCGCGCGTCGGCTGGATCGTGAACGAATCGCCGGCGTTCATCGAGCCGGACGGCATGGTGAGCACGAGGCCGCCGATCGTCGTGCCCGGGCTGCCTGTCGCGATGGACGCCGAGGTGCCGACGACCGAGCCCGTCGTCGTATCGGTCAGCGTGTACGTGCCGCCCGCGAATGAAAGCGCGTAGTCGTCGGTTGTCGGCGTCGATGGATTCGCGAATGCAACCGAGAGCGTGGCGTTGCCGGTGTTCTGCAAATTCGAATAAACCGTCGGCGCAGCCACGGTGAAGAGGTTGCCCCCCGCGCTGCCGGTTAGATCGATACCGAGCGCGTTTTGCGCGTTGACCTGAGCGGCGAAGCTCGTGGCGATCGCGCCGAGCTGCGACTCGGCGGGATCGAGCGTCTGGCTGCGGAACGCGAGCAGTCCGCCCAAGGTGCCGCCCGACAGCGTGCTATCGGACACGTATTGCTTCGTCGTCGACGCCGGGGCCGCACCGTGCAGGCCGTTGTAGGTGACGGCGAGCTCGCTCGGATCACCCGCCGACACGGCCGTCCCGAGATCGAAGCTCGAATTGGCGACGACGAGGGGCTGGCCGCTCGAGAGGAAGACGCTGTAGCCGTCCGAATTCTGGACGACCGACACGCCGACTTGCTGCGAGAGCTGCGAGACGAGCTGATCGCGCTGATCCATCAACTGGTTCGGCGGCTGGCCTTGCGAGCTCGCGTTCTTGATCTGAACGTTGAGCTGGGCGATCTGCTGCGTATAGCTGTTGATCTGGTTGACCGACTGCGTGAGCTGCTGATTGACGCTTTGCCTCAGCTGATCGTATTGCTGACCGGCGGCATTGAGCTGCGACGCGAGCGTTTGGGCGTCGCTGATCGCCGTCTGGCGATTGGCGAGATTGCTCGGCGCATTGGCGACGTTCTGCAACCCGGTGAAATAGGCCGAAATCGCGGCCGAGATGCCCGTCGTCGGGCTGCCGACGAGATTGTTGAGCTGAGACGCCATGGTGTAATTGGCGGTCAGCGCGCTTCCCGTTGAATTCGCGTTATTGAGCTCGGTGCTGAGGTATTGGCTGTAGTTGCGCTGGACCGTGACCGTCGTCACGCCGCTGCCGAAATAGCCCGAACCCGTGTACTGTCCCGCCGACTCGGCGTAGACATTGGTCTCGACCGTGTAGCCCGCCGTCGACGCGTTGCTGATGTTGTTGCCCGCCGTCGTCAAGCCCCACTGGGCGGCCGCGAGGCCCGACAAGCCGATGCCGAAGATATCGCTGCTTGACATGCTTCATCCTGAAGGGCGGCCGGCACGCGTGCCGCCGCCTGTTGAGAGAGTGCCAACAGATGTATATCGGCCGTCGGTAAGAAAATTTAAGGGCGAGAGCGCATTTCGTTGTGTTACGCCCCTGGGCGCCGGCTACGCCCTGACCTACGCCCTGACGAGCGAGCGCCGCTTCATTTCGAGTTGCGTGATGATCCGCTGCAGCGTGTTCTCGGCGCTGCCCGGCAGCGAGACGAACCGCATGCCGAGCTGGAAGCGCTTGAGGCCGTTGGGCAGCTCCGTCGAGCGCATCGAGACGAGTTCGAGGTCGACGGAAAGCGTGCCGTGGCCGGAAAGATTGACCTCGACCTCGGGCAGCGTGACGCCCATCGGCAGCTCCCTGACCCGCTCGTCCGTCGTGCGCAGGCCGATGCCGCCGAGCGAGAGATCGTGAATCTCGAAGCGAAACGCGTCGCCTTCGGGCAGCGTGCCGCGGCAAAAGTAAGGATCGAGCACGGGCGCGTCGACGCGGAAGTACTCGCGCCGCTGCACGTAGAAGAGCACCTCGGGGAACGCCGCCTCGAATGCGGGAAGCCCCTCGAAGCGCATTTCCGTCGGCGTGGCCGTCGAAAACTCGACGCGCACGCCTTCGGGCGAGGCACGGAACGTAAGCGCCGGCGAGGCGAGCGCGCCGCGATTCTGCTCGGGCAGCGCACCCCAATCGAACAGGAACGTGCGGGCGCGCACGTCGACTTCGAGAATGCGCGTCACGAATTGGCCGCCCTTGTATTGGACGGTCAGGAAGTCTCCCCGATTGGCGAGGTTGCGCAACTGCACGCCGATCTCGAGCGGGTTGCGCCGGCCGAAATCGAGCTCGGGCTCAGCGGCGTGCGGAGCGGCATCCGAAGTCGAGTCGTTCGCCTGATTGGTATCCATGGTCTTGCCGTATGCGTAGTAACGCGCTGCCCCGAAGGCGCCTGCGCGCATGCTTTCGAATGCTTTACAGCGATCCGAACAGGGACTATCTGATTAGCGGCATCAAACGTGCAAAGTTTAGTAGCCCTTCAGAAAATTTTTTATAGTTTGACTGATTTTTCTGTTTTTTGGGTGCAATCGTGACGACGAGCGCACACCGCCCAGGTTGGGCATCGACTGCGGTTTCGACCGGCCGCCTTTCGTACGGCCGGTCTTCACCGTCTTTTCTCCCGCTTGGCCCCGTCGCACTCGATATAGCCGCAGCGCGTTGCGTGAGTTTTTCCCGTTTTTTTTGCCGCTCGATCAAACCATCTGCTGCATGATCGAAATCAGCTTTCGCGCATAGTGCGGATCCGTTGCATAGCCGGCCCGCTGCATCCCGCGCGCGAAGCTCGCCGCGTCATGCGAATTGTTGACGACGGAAGCGTAGCGCGGATTGTTGCGCAGCATCTTCGCGTAGTCGGTCATCGCATCGGCATAGGAATCGTAGGCGCGGAATTTCTCGACGACCTTTTGCGGCTTGCCGTTCACATACTCGGTCGTGACGGCCGTGACCGTCTTGCCGGTCCAGTCCTTCGTGGCCTTGATGCCGAAGACGTTGTGGCTCGGCGTGCCGTTCGCATTCTTGATCTCGCCCTTGCCCCAGCCCGATTCGAGCGCGGCCTGGCCGATGATGAAGCGCGCCGGAATGCCCGTCGCCGCGCTCGCCGCCTGGGCCGGCGCGGCCATTTTCTCGACGAACGCATCGACTTTCGGCGACTCGCCGTTGCCGCGCAACGGGGGCGTCAGCGCACTCGCCGCCGAGTAGCCCGAGCCGCCAGCCAGCGCCCCGTTCGCCGCCGAGTTTGAGTAGGCGCGCGCAAGCGCATTGAGCATGGCCGTATTGCCCGCGTCCGCGCCACCGGCGTTGCCGCCGCCCGTCATCGCGCCGAGCATGCCGGCCGCGCCGCCGCCCGCGCTCGCATTGCTGCCGGCAAGCCCCGCGTTGCGCGACAGTTGCGAAATGAGCGCATTGGCCACGCCGACGCCTTTGGACGACATCGACTGCGCAAGCTGCTCGTCGAGCATCGAGGTCAATTGCTTGCCGTCTTGCGAATCGAGCGGTCCGTCGCTTGGCGTCGCCTCGCGCATGCTCTTGAGCATCATCTGCAGGAACACGGCGTCGAACTGCTTCGCGACCGTCTTCAGGCTTTGCTGCGGCGAGGCCCCCGCCTGCGCGCGCAGGCTGTCGAAGCCCTGCAAATCGAGCGCGAAGCGCTGCGTCAAGTCGACGTTGGCGTTCGGTAGATTCGAGTCCATCTGCGTCTCCGTAAGCCGCGCATCAAATGATTTCAAGGTCCGCGCGCAGCGCGCCGGCGGCCTTCATTGCCTGCAGGATCGACATCAGGTCGGCCGGCGTGGCGCCGAGCGCGTTCAGCGCCTTCACGACGTCGGCGAGATTCGCGCCGGCCGTGACGTACTTGAGCGCCCCGTTGTCCTGCTTCAACTGGATCTGCGATTGCGGCGTCGCCACGGTCGTTCCGTTCGAGAACGGGCCCGGCTGGCTGACGGCCGTCGTCGTGTTCACGACGACCGACAGATTGCCGTGCGCGACGGCGCAGTTTTGCAGCGTCACCATCTGGTTCATGACGATCGAGCCGGTGCGCGAGTTCAGGATCACCTTGGCCGCGGCCTGGGCCGGCTTGACGTCGATGTTCTCGAGCTCGGCCACGAACGCCACCTGCTGCGTCGGGTCGACCGGCGCGCGCAACTGGATCGTGCGGCCGTCGAGCGCCGTGGCCGTGTCGCCGCCGAACCGGCTGTTGACCGCCGACACGATGCGCTGCGCCGTGTCGTAGTCCATGTCGTTCAGCTCCATCTGCATCGTGCCGCCCGCCTGCGCAACTTGCGTCGGTACCGCGCGCTCGACGATGGCGCCCGCCGGAATCCGGCCCGACGCGAGCTGATTGACCTGCACGCGGCTGCCGTTGGCCCGCGCGCCTGCGCCGCCCACGGCCACGTTGCCCTGCGAGAGCGCGTAGACCTGACCGTCGGCACCCTTCAACGGCGTGAGCAGCAGCGTGCCGCCACGCAGGCTGCTCGCGTTGCCGAGCGAGGAGACCGTCACATCGATCGCTTCGCCGGGGCGCGCGAAAGGCGGCAGCGTCGCCGTCACCATCACCGCGGCGACGTTCTTGAGCTGCATGTTCGAGATACTGCTCGGCGCGGTATTGTTGCCTCCGTTCACGCTGCCGCTTTGCAGCGAAATGCCGAGGTTCGCGAGCATGTTCGCGAGCGTTTGCGTCGTGAACGGCGTTTGCGAAGTCTGATCGCCCGTGCCGTCGAGGCCGACGACGAGACCGTAGCCGATGAGCGGGTTGTCGCGCACGCCCTGGATCGAGACGAGGTCCTTCAGGCGCTCGGCGTGCGCGGCGTCGACGCCGGCAAAAACGCCGCAAGCGATCGTGGCGGCGGCAAGCGTCAGTACGGCGATGCGGTGCAACCCTGCGTGTACGCGTCGGGCGAAGTCCGTCTTCATGATCACCACGGCGCTATGTTGAGGAAGAAACGCTGGAGCCAGCCCATCGTCTCGGCTTCGTTGATGTAGCCCTTCGCCGAATATTCGATCTTGGCGTCGGCTACCTGCGTCGAATAAACCGTGTTCTCGCCGGTGACCGTATTCGGATTCACCACGCCCGAGAACCGGACGAACTCGTTGCCTTGATTGATGAGCATCTGCTTCTCGCCGCTCACGACGAGATTGCCGTTCGGCAGCACGTTGGTGACGGTCACGGTGATCGTGCCGCTGAACGTATTCGACGCGTTCGCGCCGCCCGTGCCCGAGAACGTGTTGGTCCCGGTGCCCGAGCCGTTCAAGTGGCTGAAGAGACCGGGCAGCACGCCCGTGGGCCCGGTTGCCGAGAAGCCCGTCGAGCCGTTCCGATTCGCGGACGCGCCCGACGTCTTCGTCGCGTTGATGTTTTCCTGGATGACGATCGTCAGGATGTCGCCGACGTTGCGCGGCCGCTGATCTTCGAAGAGCGGATGGCCGGCGAAGCCGGGGTTGTAGATCGAGCCCGGCGGCTGAAGCTGCGGCGGCACGGGCGGCGTGGCCGTCATCGGCTGCTGCGTGATCGGCTGCCGATGCTCGATCTGGGCGCAACCGGCCAGCGTGCCCGCGAGCATGCCGGCCAACGCGCCCGCATGAACCAGCGAGAGCGCCGCGCGCAGGGTGCGCATGCGAAACGGAATGGGGCTCGTTTGCGACATCTTTTTCTACCGCCTGATCTTCGACGACGACGACACGGCCAACCCTTACACCGACATCTGACTGAGGGTCTGCAGCATCTGGTCCGAAGTCTGAACGGCCTTGCTGTTGATTTCGTACGCGCGCTGCGTCTCGATCATGTTGACGAGCTCCTGCACGACGTTCACGTTCGACGCCTCCAGGTAGCCTTGCTGGACCATGCCCGCACCGTTCAGGCCCGGCGTCGTCACGTTCGGCGTGCCCGACGAGGCCGTCTCGGAAAAGAGGTTCTGACCTTTCGACTCGAGGCCGGCCGGGTTGATGAACGTGGCGAGCTGCAGCGTGCCGATGTTCTGCGTATTCGTGGAGCCGGCCACCGTAATGCTGACGACGCCATCAGTGCCGATCGTGAGCGACGTGGCGTTGTTCGGGATCGTGATCGCCGGAATGAGCTGATAGCCGCTCGCCGTGACGAGCTGTCCCTGCGCGTTCTTCTGGAACCCGCCGTCGCGCGTATAGGCCGTGGTGCCGTCAGGCATCTGCACCTGGAAGAAGCCGTTGCCGTTGATGGCGACGTCGGTCGAGTTGCCGGTCTGCTGCATGTTGCCTTGCGTGTAAAGACGCTCGGTCGCCACTTGCTCGACGCCGGTGCCGACCTGGCTGCCCGACGGCAGCTCGGTTTGCTGCGTCGAGTTCGCACCGGGCTGGCGCAGCGTCTGATAGATCAGATCCTGAAACACGGCGCGCGAGCCCTTGAACCCGTTCGTGCTGACGTTCGACAGGTTGTTCGAGATCACGTCCATCTGGGCCTGCTGGGCGTTCATGCCCGTGGCGGCGATATAGAGCGAGCGGTTCACGGTAAAACTTCTCCTGGTAGATCGATCGGCTCACACGAGGTGCGCGGATCAGCTGAACTGCAGCAGTTGGTTGGCCGACTGGTCGTTCTGGTCGGCGGTCTGAAGCAGCTTCGTCTGCATCTGGAACTGCCGCGCGTTCGTGATCATTGCGACCATCGCCGCAACCGAGTTCACGTTGCTGCCTTCGAGCGCGCCCGAGGCCACTTGCACCGTCGGGTCTGCGTCCGCGGGCTGGCCGTCGGCCGTGCGGAAGAGCCCGTCGTTGCCGCGCTGGAGCGTGGCGGGATCGGGATTCACGAGCTTCAACTGATCGATGGTGGCGATCGCCGTGGGCGGGTTGCCCGGGATCAGCGCCGAGACGGTGCCGTCCTTGCCGATCGTCACATCGGCGCCCGGCGGGACCGAAATCGGACCGCCGGTGCCGATCACCTGCAGGTTGTTCGCCGTGACGAGCTGACCGTTCTGATCGACATGCAGGTTGCCCGCGCGCGTGTACGCTTCGTTGCCGTCGGGCGTCTGCACCGAGAGCCAGCCCGGGCCCTCGATGGCGACGTCGAGCGGGTTGCCCGTCTGCGAGATCGGACCCGGCGAGAAGTCGGCACCGGGCGTCGACGAGAGCACGAACGTGCGCGTCGTATCGGTGTTGATCGTCGTGCCGTCGCCGAACGCGAGCGGCGCGTCGCGAAACGCCGCGAGCTGTGCCCGGAAACCCGTCGTCGACGCGTTCGCCAGATTGTTGGCGACGACGTCCTGCTGCTCGAGCGCCTGGCTCGCGCCCGTCATCGCCGTGTAGATCAATCGGTCCATTCGCTCAACTCCCCGCGATATCGATCGAAGCGTCAGCCGTTACAGGTTGATGAGCGTCTGGTCGACGGTCTGCTGCGTCTTGATCGTCTGCGCGTTCGCCTGATAGTTGCGTTGCGCCGTGATCAGGTCGACGAGCTGCGTCGTCAGATCGACGTTCGATTGCTCGACCGCGCCGCCCGTCAGCGTGCCGTGGTTCGTGCTGCCCGGCGCCGAGATCTGCGCCACGCCCGAATCCGACGTCTGCTGGAACTCGTTGCCGCCCAGGTTCAGCAGGCCGTTCGGGTTCGAGAAGTTGGCGAGCACGATCTGACCGAGCGTCTGCGTCTTGCCGTTCGAGTAGTTGCCCGTGATCGTGCCGTCCGCGCCGATCGTGAAGTTCGACAGCTGGCCGCTTGCATAACCGTCTTGAGCCAAATTGTTGACGCCGTCCGTGCTGCCGTATTGCGTCGTGCCCGTCAGGTTCAGCGTGACCGATTGCGGTGACGTACTGCCGTCGCTGTTCGTGATCGGGAACGTCAGAAGACCGGTGCCTGACGTCGAGGCGGTCCCCGTCGCGGTGGTCGACGTCAATGCGCCCGACGAGCTGAATCCGACCGTCCCGATCTGGGTCACCGCTCCGCTCGTGCCGCCGTACACATCCCACGTGCCCGAGCCCGTCTTTGCGAAGTACATGTTGACTTGCTGCGAGCCGCCCAGCGAGTCGTAGACTTGTATCGAGGTCGAGTAGTTGTAGGTCTGCGCGTTCGTGGCCGAGAACGGCGTGACGGTCGGCACCGTGTCCTGCGAGTTGAGGTTCAGCTGCGCCGTGATGTTTTGCGTCGCCACCGGAGCGATGTTCGCCGTCTGAATCTGGATCGGCACCGTCTGCGCCGTGTTGACGACGCCGCCCGCGCTGGCCGCGTAGCCCATGAGCTTCAGGCCCTGAGCGTTCGTGATGAAGCCGTTCTTGTCGAGCTGGAACACGCCGTTGCGCGAGTACTCGAGCGCGCCGTTGTTCGACATCTGGAAGAAGCCCTGGCCGTTGATCGCGACGTTGAGCGCCGTGCCCGTCGTGTTGATCGTGCCCTGCGCGAAGTCCTGCTGAACGTTCGCGAGCTGCGTGCCGATGCCGATCTGGTTATTGACCGACGTGGCGATCGTGTTCGCGTAGACGTCGGCGAACTCGGCCGTGCTCTGCTTGAAGCCGACCGTGTTCGCATTGGCGATGTTGTTGCCGATCACGTCGAGGTCGCTCGACGACGCGGCCAGGCCGCTCAAACCTTGCTGGTAGCCCATTGCTGGTCTCCGTTCGGATAGTCCGGAATTCGATTAGAGGATCGCAGCGACGCTCGTCGCGTCGACGGTCGAGCCGTCCGAGAGCCGCAGGCCCGTCGTGCCAGAGCTTTGCTGGATGACGGAGAGCACCTGCTCGCCGGAAAGCGTAGTGACGCTGCTCGTCTTTCCGCCGACCGTCGCCGCGGCCGAAATCGTGTAGGTGCCGTCGCTGAGTGTCTTGCCCGACGAATCGGTCGGCGTCCACGAGACGGGAATCGTGCCTGCCGATTGCGCACCGAGGTCGATCGTGTTGACGAGGTTGCCCGAGGAGTCCTTGATCGTGACTTGCACGTCGGTTGCGGCTGAAGTGAGCTCGACGCCGAAGCCCGGCGACTTGCCGCTCGAGACGATCGCCGAAGTGCCCGGCACGAGCACGTTTTGGCCGATGAGCAGCGACGATTGCGCGTTCTGTCCTGCCTGCAGTTGCGAGGCGAGCGACGTGAGCGTCGTGTTCAACTGGCTGATGCCCGACACCGTGTTGATCTGGGCAAGCTGCGAAGTCATCTGCGAGCTGTCCATCGGATTCGTCGGGTCCTGGTTCTGCAGCTGCGTGACGAGCAGCTTCAGGAAAGTGGTCTGCAGATCGCTCGCGGACGACGAGCCCGTCGACGATGACGAGCTCGTCGTCGAAGACGACGACGACGTGCCGTTCATCGTATTGAGCAGCTGCTGCGAGACGCTGCTCGCGCTGGAAGTGCTGGAAGTGGAGCTCAACAGGTCTCTCCTTACGAGCCGATCGTCAGGGTTTTCAGCATCAGATTCTTGGCGGTGTTCAGCGTCTCGACGTTGGCCTGATACGAGCGCGAGGCCGAGATCATGTTCACCATTTCCTGCACCGGGTCGACGTTCGGCATCGTCACGTAGCCGTTGGCGTCGGCCGCCGGGTTGCTCGGGTCGTAAGTCGTCTTCATCGGCGTCGGATCGTCGATGACGTTCGTCACCTCGACGCCGCCCACCTGCTGGCCCGAGCTCGTGGCCGCGCCGCCGATCGGCTTCACCGCGAAGACGACCTGCTTCGCGCGGTAAGGCTGACCATCGGGGCCGGTCGCGCTGTCGGCGTTCGCCAGATTCGACGCGGTGACGTTGAGCCGTTCGGATTGGGCTGAAAGCGCCGAACCCGCGACGGTGAAGATGTTCATCAATGACATGGCGGCATAGCCTCCTTGCGGCCTTTGGTATTAACCCCGTAGCGTTTTATCGAATTCATCGGTCGCTTATCGTTCATCGTTTTGGGCGCGCGTCGGCGTCAGCCGCCCGACGTGATCGCCGCGAGCATTCCCTTGATCTGCTGCGAGACGACCGTGAGCCCCGCTTCGTAGTGCAGCGAGTTGTCGGCGAACTGCACGCGCTCGGCGTCGAGATCGACGGTGTTGCCGTCGAGCGCGGGCTGCCTCGGAATGCGGTACGCGAGTTGGCCGTAGCTTCCGCTGTCGCCGCCGACCGGGATCAGCTTCGCATTGCCCGACATGTGGCCGGCCTCGGTCGCCGCCATCGACATGCTCACCGTCACGCCGGCCGGCTGCGCCATCGGCAGCGGCGCCGCGTTCGAGGTGCCGGCCATCGTCGTCGCGCTCGAGCTGCCCGACGCGCCCGCCTTCTTCAGGGCGCCGGCGAGGGACGAGGAGAAATCGACGTCGCGCGCCTTGTAGCCCGGCGTGTCCGCGTTCGCGATGTTCGACGACAGCAATTCCTGCCGATAGGCGCGCACATCGAGCGCCTCGCGGTTGAAAGCGAAATTGGCATCGAGTTGATCCAGCATCGAGCGTTCTCCGTTGCCAGCCAGGCTTGGCTTCGACTCGCGGCGCGAGACGAGTGACGGTTGACGGCTCCCGGGCAACGACAGGCGTACGGCATGCGCGCCGGGAAGGCTTTTTCACATGGGATGCATATTAGGGGCGAGGCGCAACCCGCAATCGGACGAATAACCGGGGAAGCAGCCCTCTATTCAACGTTTGCGCCACTCGATGGACTCCTAGAATGCCGTAGCAGTCATGGGGTCCGTGCGCTCAGGCAATGCGATGCAGCGTGCAGTGCGAGCTGCAATGAGCGCGGGGCCCGTCCGATGGAGAAACTGAACTGATGTCGCCGCTGTCGCCGCCCTATCCGCTTGAGGCCGCTTGCGCGCCCCGACGCCGCGCGCGTTCCGGCGTGCGCGCATGGACGCGCGCGGCCGTGAGTGCGTTCGCGGCCTGCGCGCTGTCGATCGGGGCAGCTCACGCGCAGCATGTGAGCGGCGGACAGATCTATATTCCCGGTCCCGGTGAGACGGTTGCGTCGGCGGCGAATACCGCGGCTGCCGCGAATGCGGGGGCTGTCGCGGGCGCCAACGTCAACGCAAACGCAAACGCAAACGCAAACGCAAACGCAAACGCAAACGCAAACGCCGCAAGCGGCATGATCGTGATCCCGGGGCCCGGCGAACACGCAAGCCAGGCCGTGGCCGTGGCGGAAACGCCGGCCACTAGCGTCGCGTTGCGGCGCGAAACGATGAGTCAGGCCGAGCAGCGTGTCACGCCTATCATCGTCACGTCATCCGCGCGTGCCGCTCGGGCGCCGCAGCCGATCGTCGTGGATCGGCCCGCCAGCGCGAACGACGCCGGCATCAGCATCGATCCCCTCGCGGCGCGCGGTGAGCCGCCTCGCCTCGGGCCGAACTCGGTTGCGAGCACGGGCACCGGTGCGCTGACGCGGGTGTCGATGAAAGTCGTTCCGCCTGCCCCCGCGCCTTCCGTGCCGGCCTCGCCCTCGCCCGCTCAAGCGCCGGCGGTTGCGCCGGCGACGCCTGCGGCGGCACTTGCGCAGGGGCAAGCTGCGTCCGCACCCACCGGCCAACAGGACGGCGAATCGATCCGCCGTGTCGCGCAGACTTATCTCGAACAGCAGACGGTCGGATTGCCTGGCAAGGTCACCGTCACGGTCGCGCCCGCGTTTGCGCGCGGGCTCGCCGCCTGCACCACGATGGTGCCGTTCACGCCGCCTGGCGCTCGCCTCTGGGGACGAACGACCGTCGGGGTTCGCTGCGCGGGCGAGCGCCCGTGGACGCTTTACCTGCAGGCGCGCGTCTCGCTCGAGGCGACCTACTACCTGGCAGCCCGCCAGATCGAACCGGGCAGCGTGCTGACGGTGGCGGACCTGACGACCCGCGAGGGCGACTTATCGAACCTGCCGCGCGAGATCGTCACCGATCCGTCGCAGGCGGTCGGTGCCGTCGCGCTCTCGCGCATCAGCGCCGGCATGCCGCTGCGGCAGGACATGCTGCGCAGCGCGACGTCGGTCACGATCGGGCAGACCGTGCGCGTCGTCGCCGTCGGCCCGGGATTCACGATTTCGTCGGAAGGCAGCGTGATGAACAACGCGTCGCCCGGCCAGCAAGTGCGCGTCAAGACGCCCGGGGGGCAGATCATCTCGGGCATCGTCAAGGACGGTTCGACGGTCGAAATCCAGATGTGAAGCGGAGATTCGGGCGGTCCTAACTGTGGCGGGACAAGGGCGAGCCTGGCCTGACGACGACTGAAAGGTGATTCGAAAGTGGATGAATGCCGGCGAAAGGATCGGCAGCGGATGGGGAAAAGGCGGAAACAGGACGGGCAAAGGGGTGGCGGGTTGCGCTAAAGTTTCGGTAAGGAGCGCCGATATCACACTCAAATCGAGATCCTCGGGAAGCCAATCGTGAAAGTCGATTCATCCACCAGTTCCAGCCTGTCGTCGACGAAAGGCGGCGTGCAGGGCACGCGCCAGGGCGGCGCGGCAAGCGGCACGGGCGCCGCGAACGCCGGTGCGGCTTATACGCCGGCGACGAGCGGCGAGTCGGGCGGCGACGCCAACGTCAGCTTGTCGGGGCTGTCGTCGCAGTTGCACGCGCTGGCGACATCGGGCGCGGCGGATATCGACGTGGCACAAGTCGAGTCGATCAAGCAGGCCATCAAGGACGGCACGCTGATGATCGACACCGGAAAGATCGCGGACGGGATCCTGGAGACCGCTCGCAATCTGCTGCAAGCAACTCAATCGTCGGGCGGCTGACGCGCTAGCGTCGGTATTGCCGAGACAGTCTCCTTTGGGGGTTCCGTTGGTCGTCCCTAAAAGGACCCATTCGGTCGTCCTTGAAGGGACTCCCTTTGGTCGCCCCACGATTGGATTGATTTGATCGATCGGGCGCATGCGCTCGTCTTTTGGCGATACCGATGAAAGACGTCCTACTGAACACCCTCATCGAAGAACATGCGACGCTCGAAGCGTTCGCGTCGCTTCTGGCATACGAGCAAAAGGCCCTAGCCGACGCGTCGCCACTCGAAAAGTTGCCTCCGATCATCGAAAAGAAAACCGAACTGACTGAAAAGCTGGCCTCGCTCGAGAAGCAGCGAGACGGGCAATTGCGCCAAATGGGTTTGCCGGCCGGCTGGAAAGGGATGGAGCTCGCGGGTGCCGACGACGCACGCGTGGCCAATCAGTGGAAGCTGCTGCAGGGCGTGGTCCAGCGTGCGCGTCACGCCAATTTGACCAACGGCATGATGATCCGCGTGCGGATGAACTACAACGACAAAGCGCTCGCGGTCTTGCGCGGCGCGACCTCCACGCGCGGTGGCGCCGCCAATGTCTACGGGCCGGATGGCCGGATGGCGGCGGTTTAGGCGTTCCGCGGCCCGTTGTGGCCTATCGGCGATGCACCGCCTCTAAAGTCCTCGCCGTTCGCGAGGCACGCTTGCTTTCCATAGTGACGAAACAGGAAGCGAAAAGGCCGCTTCGATAAGCGGCCCATCCATTCCCACGTCCAGCTAGCCAAGCATAGCGAACCTCAATCCACCCCCGCCCAAGCCATCTCGCGCAACCGCGTTCGCAGCCGCGCCACCGCTTGACTATGCAGCTGGCAAACCCGCGATTCGCTGACCTCCAACACCGCGCCGATCTCGCGCAAATTCATCCCGCGCTCGTAATAGAGCGACATCAAGAGCTTCTCCCGCTCCGGCAGCTTCTCGATGGCCTCGACAAGCGCCGCGCGCAGGCTTTCATCGAGCAGCGCCGAGAGCGGATCGGTGTGATCGACGCAATACCGATCGAGAAACGGCTCGTCGTCGGCCGACCGATCGAAGTCCTCGTAATAGATGAGCTGCGAACCGTGCAGGTCCTGCAGCATGGTCTGATATGCATCGAGCGGCATCTTCAAATGGTCGGCGATCTCCGTCTCGCTCGCCGAGCGCCCGAGCTTCTGCTCGACCTGATGCACGGCCGATTCCACTTCGCGGGACGTCTTGCGCAGGCTGCGCGGCAGCCAGTCGTTGTTGCGCAGCTCATCGAGCATCGCGCCGCGAATCCGCTGGCTCGCGTACGTCTCGAACTGCGCGCCCTGATCTTCCTTATAGCGGCTCGCTGCATCGAGCAGACCGATCATGCCGGCCTGAATGAGATCGTCGAGATCGACGCTTGCCGGCATCTTCGCCACGAGCTGCAGTCCGAGCCGTCTCACGAGCGGCGCGTACTGCGTCAGCACATCCGTCTGGGACATTTTCCCTTGAGCGTTGTACATCGAGGGCCCCCTTTTCTCCTGTCCCCTACGTGTTATGCATGCTGGCGCGCGGATGGCGCGTCAGCGAGCGCCGAGGCCGGCATCCCCGTGCCGACGAGCGCACTCGCGCGCGGCGAAAGCGCCGCGCGCATCGGCCAATAAAGCATTTCCGCCGCAACGTGCCGGTAATCGCGCGCGGCCGGCGCCGACGGAAACGCATCGACGACACAGCGCTCGAGCTCGAGCGCATGCTCCATCAGCGGATCCGACGCCACGCAGCCGGCATGTGCGATCGAAACGGTCAGATAACGCCCCGCCACCTCGGCGAGGTTCTCGAACGTGGTATGCGCATCGGCCAGGCTCGATACGTGATTGATGAGCACGCGAAACTGCCCGATCGCGTGCTCGTAGTGCAAACGTTTCATGCAGGCATACGCCTCGGTGATCGCCTGCGCGGCCACACGCGTAACGATCATGACGTCATGCGCCTGCGCGCCGAGGAGCGACAGCGCGCCCTTGCGATCGAGCCGCGCATCGATGAGCACGACGTCGGCCGGCCCGGAGAGCATGACGCCGAGCTGCGCCGCGCTGTAGCCCGCGCAGTTCTCGCGCGAGGCTGCCAGCACGGAAAAGCCGAGCTCATGCCGCGGCGCGGCCTCCTCGATACCGATTTCGCCCAGCAGCAGGGCGCGCAGACTGCCCGCGCCGTGCACGCCGCCCAGCATCGTCGAGACGGAATTCGCGCCAAGGCATTCGTCGATGACGAGCACGTCCTTGCCGATACCCGCGAGCGCGGCCGCGAGGTTGACGACCGTCGACGTGCAGCCGACGCCGATCGGTCCGCCCGTCACCGCAACGACGCGCGAGCCGGTCCTCGCGAGCAGCCTGCGCAAACCTTCGGCTTGATCGGTGACGTGCTTATCCAAAGCGAACCTCGTGCAGCTCGGCGGTCGAACGGGTCGAGAGCGCCGACAGCAAGGCGGGAATGTCGTCGTCGTGCGGAACGAACGGCGAGCCGTCGCGCGGAATGCAAAAGGCGCTCTTGATCAGGAATTTCTTCGTGGCGACGTAGAGGTTTTCGGGCACTTTCTGCCCCGTCGACACGTAATGGACAGGCAGCTTGTAGCGGATCACCGTGTCGAGCACGCCGCCGAGGTTCGTGGCTTCGTCGAGCTTCGTGAGGATGCAACCCGCGAGCTCGGGTTGACCGTCCGCGCTCTGGTAGGCCTGGACGACTTCGTTGAGCGTGTCGCCATGACTCGTCGCGTTGAGCAGCAAGAGGCGTTGCACGGGATGCCCCGCGCCGCAGAGCATTGCGATCTGATCGGAGACGGTCCGATCGCGCTGGCTCATGCCGATCGTATCGATGAGCACGATATGTTTGTTGCGCAGCTCGGCAAGGGCGAGCTGAAGATCGGCCGCGTCCTTCACCGCATGGACGGACACCCCGAGTATCTTGCCGAAAATGCGGAGCTGTTCGTGGCCGCCGATCCGGTAGCTGTCGGTCGTGAGCAGCGCCACCTTGCTTGCGCCGAAGCGCATCACGCAGCGCGCCGCGAGCTTGGCCGTCGTCGTGGTCTTGCCGACGCCCGTCGGCCCCATCAACGCGAACACCCCGCCGCGCTCCATCAATTCGTCTTCGTTCTCGAGCACGGGCAGATTGGCCGCGAGCACGGATTGAATCCAGTCCATGCCGGCGTCGACGTTCTCGACGGCGGGCAGGTTGTCGATGACCATTCTCACGAGCTGCGCCGAGAAGCCGGCCGCGAAGAGCTGCTTCGTCAGCGTGCCCTGCACGGGGCTGCGGCGCTGCCGGTCACCCCAGAGCAGCCCGGCGAACTGCTCTTCCATCATTCCGCGCAGCGAGGAAAGCTCGTTCATCACCGTGCTGCTGACGACTTCCTCGATGCGCGCACGGACCGCGTCGGCCACGGCGGCGGCACCGTCGGACGTGCCGGCGCCATCGGCGCCGCGCGCCTTCGTCGATGCGGCAACCCCTTCGAAAGCCGGTGCAATGCGCGGAACCACGCGGCGCGCAGCGGCTTCGGCCGCCTCTTGCGCCCAGTCCGGCACTTCCGCGGAAGCCAGTTCCTCGGGCGACAGAATCTTGCCCGGCGTGCCGAGCCCCTTCGCCGCAGCCGCTGACGGTGTCAACGCGTGCGACCTTGTCGGGCTGGCCGTGTGCGCCGCACGCTGCTGCGCGGCGATGCGATGAGCGTGCTCGATGAGCCACGGATGTGATTCGACCATCGTCGGCGACGATTCGGGCGGACGCGACGCCGACGAACCGGCCGCGGCCGCGCCGTTCGCCGCTGCCGGCGAGGCGGAATGCGTGGTGCCAGGACTCGTGACACCGGCTTTCGCGGCAGCCGTATGCAACGGCTTCATTTCGACTCGCGGCTCGCGCGGCGCGAGCTTGCCAGCCGACGCGCCGGCCGCAGCCGTGGTCAACGCACCGACATCGGAAATCGCGGCAGGCGCGAACGTCTCGACCGGCTTACCTTCCGCGTTCGTCGCCCCGACTTCCGCGCTTGCGCCGAACACGGCCGAGAACACGTCCGGCATGCCGTTCGCGTAGGGGTTGGCCGGGATCATGCCCGGCATGGGAGCGGGCTGCGAAGTCTGGGACATCGACGCCGAGAGCATCGGATATCCCGCCGCGGCATGCGCGCCAATCGAGACATGTGCACCGTCGGCGTCCTGCCCGCCTTGCGGGCGGCTGGCGAGGCCCGCGCCGTAGGAACCCGCGGCGCCTTGGCCATTTCCATTCGCGTTCGCGTTGTTGCCGGCCCCGTCGCCGGCACCTGGCGCGATCGCGGCGAGATCCGTATCGGCGAGCGCGACGATTTCCACGCTGCCGTCATCGTTGGTCCGGTTCGAAAGCACGACTGCGTCGGCGCCCAGGGCCTCGCGTACGAGGCGCAGCGCGTCGCGACTCGTCGCGCCGATGAATTTGCGGATATTCAAGCTAGACCCCCGATGAGGTTGACGACCTTGATCGTGCGTGTCTCAGGCACTTCGGCGTACGAGAGCACTTTCAATTGCGGCAGGCTGCGGCGCAAAAAGCGCGCGAGCATCGCGCGCAGCGCGTGCTGCACGAGCAGCACGGGCGGCAGCCCGGTGTTTTGTTGACGCACGATCGCGCGTTGCGTCTCCGCGAGAAGCGTATGGGCGAGACCCGGCTCGAGGCCTGGGTTCGCGCCCGTCGAAAGGGCCTGCGAGAGCACGCGCTCGAGATTCGCGTCGAGCCCCATGACCTGCATCTCGCCGCTGCCCGGATACCACTGCTGCGTGATCGCACGCCCGAGCGCCAGGCGCACGGCGGCCGTGAGATCGTGCGCGTCCGACAGCTTGCCGGCCTGCTCGGCGAACGCTTCGAGGATGGTGCGCATATCGCGGATCGGCACGCCTTCCTCGAGCAGGCTTTGCAACACCTTTTGCAGCGTCGCGAGCGAGAACATCTTCGGCACGAGGTCTTCGACGAGCGTCGGCGCATCTTTGCCGATGCGCGTCAGCAGCGCCTGAACTTCCTGCCGGCCGAGCAGCTCGGACGCATGCTGAACGACGAGATGGTTCAGGTGCGTGGCCACGACCGTGCTCGCATCGACGACCGTATAGCCGTACACCTGTGCCTGCTCGCGCAGGTTCGTGTCGATCCAGATCGCGGGCAGGCCGAAGGCCGGGTCTTTGGTCGGCGCACCCGGCAGCGCGGCCGTGACTTGCCCCGGATTGATCGCGAGCCATTGGCCCGGGTACGCTTCACCGGTGCCGACTTCGACGCCCTTGAGCGTGATCCGATAACCGTTCGGACGCAGCTCGAGGTTGTCGCGAATATGAATGACGGGCGGCAGGAACCCGATCTCCTGCGCGAACTTCTTGCGGATGCTCTTGATGCGCTTGAGCAGCTCGCCGTCGGCATTCTTGTCGACGACCGGGATGAGCCGGTAGCCGACCTCGAGGCCGAGCGTATCGATCATCGTCACATCGTCCCAGCTCGCCTCGTTGTTCTCGACGGGCGCCGCGGCCGGCGTCGATTCGACGAGCACCGCGCTCGCCTTGGCGGCCTCGGCGCGCTTCTTGAGGTGGCGGCCAAGCTGGATCAAGCCCGCGCCGAGCACCAAAAACGCGAAATGCGGCATACCCGGAATGAGGCCCAGCAAACCGATGATGGCGCCCGTGATCAGCAGCACGCGCGGGTTCGTGAAGAGCTGGCCCGTGAGCTGCGTGCCGATGTCCTCGTCGGTGGCCACGCGCGAAACGATGACGCCGGCCGCCGTCGAGATCACGAGCGACGGAATCTGTGCAACGAGGCCATCGCCGATCGTCAGCAGCGTATAGGTCTTGCCGGCCGAGGCGAAGTCCATGCCGTGCTGCGCGACGCCGACGATGAGCCCGCCCACCACGTTGACGACCATGATGATGAGGCCCGCCACCGCGTCGCCGCGCACGAACTTCGAAGCACCGTCCATCGCGCCGTAGAACTCGGCTTCTTGCGCGACGGCCTGGCGGCGCTTGCGCGCGCCTTCCTCGTTGATGAGGCCGGCGTTGAGGTCGGCGTCGATCGCCATCTGCTTGCCCGGCATCGCGTCGAGCGTGAAGCGCGCGGCCACTTCGGCGATACGTCCCGCGCCTTTAGTGATCACCATGAAGTTGATGATCATGAGGATCGCGAAGACGACGATGCCGACCGCGAAGTTGCCGCCGACGAGGAAGTGGCCGAACGATTCGATGACGCGGCCCGCGGCGGCCGGCCCCGTGTGCCCTTCGAGCAGCACGATCCGCGTCGACGCGACGTTGAGCGAAAGACGCAGCAGCGTCGAGAACAGCAGCACGCTCGGGAACGCCGCGAAATCGAGCGGCTTCATCGTGTACATGCTGACGAGCAGCACCATCACCGAGAGCGCGATGTTGAACGTGAAGAGCAGATCGAGCAGGAACGGCGGCAACGGCAGGATCATCATGCCGAGGATCATGCAGATCAGGACCGGCCCTGCCACCTTGCGCAAATTGGCCTGGGCCAGCATCTGCGGGCCCTTGCCGAAGAGGCTTTGCACGCGCGCGTTCATGCCGACGCTCCCGTGCCGGCGTCACGCCCCGCTGCGCGCCTCGTGCGCGTCGTCCCCGACGCCAGTGCCTCTTCCTCTTCTTCGAGCGCGTCCTCGTCCGTGACGGGCCCTTTGTCGAGATCGGCGGGGACCTCGAGCTCGGTCGGCGCGGCCGGCACGTCGCCGCCGTCGCGGCGGAAACGGCGCAGCTGGTAGACCCAGGCGAGCACTTCGGCCACCGCGTTGTAGAGCGTGCCCGGAATCTCGTGATTGAGCTCGACGTTGTGATAGAGCGCACGCGCGAGCGGCGGCGCTTCGAGCAGCGGGATGTTGTGCTCGTCGGCGAGTTCGCGGATGCGGGCGGCGACGAGGTTGACGCCCTTGGCGATGACCTTCGGCGCGCGCATCTCGCCGTCCGCGTACTGGAGCGCGACGGCATAATGCGTCGGGTTCGTCACGACGACGTCGGCCTTCGGCACGGCCGCCATCATGCGGCGGCGGGCCATCGCGCGCTGCTGCTGGCGAATGCGGCCCTTCACGTGCGGGTCGCCCTCGTTCTCGCGGTGCTCGCGCTTCACTTCTTCCTTCGTCATCCGCAGCTTCTTGTGGAACGACCAGAGTTGGTACGGCACATCCATCGCCGCGATGACGAACATGCCGGCGACGGTCGTTCCGCAGCAGACGGCGACGAGCGAGAGGCTATGGCCGATCGCCTTGAGCATGGGCTCCGAGGGCAGCGCGAGGATTTCGTTTTTGTGGTGGAGGACGGCGAGCACGCCGATGACGCCGACGACGAGCGTCTTCGCGATCGACATGCCGAGCTGGATCGGGCCATTGATCGAGAAGATGCGACCGATGCCGGCGATGGGGGAAAGCCGCTCGGGTTTGAACTGCAAGACGTTGCTCGAGAGCAGCCAGCCGCCGAGCGCCATGGGTGCGAGGAGCGCGGCGAGCGCGGTCAGGGCGAGCACGGGCGCGACCGCGATCACCCCTTCGCGGCTGGCCGTGCCGGCGCCGATCAGCATGCGGTTCGTGTCGACGACGTAGGCGTGGTTGAACATGAACGCGCCGCGCATCATGGCCTCTAGATGCAGGCCGATCGGGCCCGAGAGCGCCCATACGCCGAAGAATCCGGCCGAAAGCAATGCAAACGAAGCGAGCTCGCGCGAGCGGGCGACCTGCCCCTCCTCGCGCGCCTTCTCGAGGCGCCGGGGAGTGGCTGATTCGGTTTTCTCGAGGTCGCTGTCCTCTGCCACCAGGCTTTCTCCGCTCTTCGCGCGGCGCAATGCCGCTTTTCACTGACACGGATTATTCCCGCTGGCGTCAATCGACGATCGGCGGATAAGGGCGGGGAAAGGGGTGTAATTCGCTTGATGGTGCGGGGCTGAGAGGGCCGCGGCTGACGCTTTTGATTCTGTCCGACAGTCGTGTGGTTGGCGCCGTACCGAATTCGGTATATATTCGTACCGAACTGTGGAGGATCCTATGCGACTGGAGAACATCAAGCCCATCACCTACCTGCGGGCCGAGGCTGCGCAAATCGTGAGGGACCTCGAGGAGAGCGGGCAGCCCATGGTCATCACGCAAAACGGCGAAGCAAAACTCGTCATTCAGGATGTCCGCTCCTATCAAGCGCTGCAAGACAAGTTAGAGATGCTCAAACTGCTGGCGCTGGCCGAGCAACATCATCGGGCCGGTGAGCATGGCGACATCTCGGAGCTCTTCGAACAACTCGATAAGCTCGATCGGGCCGAATTCGGACGTACGAAGGCCGACGAGTGACGGTGTCCATGCGAGTCAGGCGTTACCCGACCGCCGATATCACCGTCCAGACTTTGCGCCGCTATCTCGTGACTCGATTCGGTCAACGAACATGGCTCGAGACCAAGGCAGCCATCGAGCGGACGATCGAGACCATCTGCCAGTATCCATTGATGGGCACGCTCGTGGACGATGAGACGCCAGCCGTCAAAGATTGGCGTCAAGCGATTACGGGCAAAACCCGAATCATCTATAAGGCGGATGGCGACACGATCTACATTGCTTTTATCGTCGACGTCCGGCAGGACCTCGGGAAGTTGTTCGATATGCTGCTCATGGCGAAGCTTTAGCCGCTAAAAAAGCGTGGCGGGCATCACGGCCGTCATTCGGGTGACGGGAGGGGACGGCGGTTCGAATGCGCCGGGCAATGCCAGGCGGGCCAAGGAAAGCGCTTATGGGCGGGGATATCACCCGCCCACAAAGCGATAGGAAAGGAAAGGTATCGACCTTCGGCTAGTACGCCACGTAAGGCGATTGGCTGCCGGTTCCTGCCGTGGCTGTGTCGTACCCGAAGTAGACAGTCTTGCCGTAGAAGAATGGCAGGCCGAAGTCCATCACATTGGAGAGGCCCAGTGTGCCGGCCAAATCGTTGAACGCATAGTTGCTGGTACTCAACGTGCTTTCGCTGGCGATGGTCATCGTCACATTAGCGGACGCCGCCGAACCGGATTTGTTCGAAACCGTCACACTGCGCGTAGTCGTCGGCGACGGACAATACCAAGTGCCGCCGGAACATTGCGCAAGCGTGCTGTCGTCGAAGAAGTAGCCGTTTGAACCAGAGTCGAAGAATCCGAAAGTCGAAGCGCTCGTCGATGAAAGCACGGTGCTATTCACGTTGCCCGATGAATCCGTTCCAAACTTGTGCGACGCTGAGTATGTGTTGTTCGACTGCGTGCCGATACCGAATGTCAACGTACCGGTGGCCGAGACCGCCCCGGAGGTATCGATCGACGGCATCGTCAAAATAATGCCGTTGTTATCGGACGTGAAGTTCGCGACCGGATTGGCAACTTGGCTCGTCAATGCCATCGTCGTTTGACTACAGGTGCTGCTGCCGCAGCTGTAATACGTGCCATTGCTCGCGGTGGTCACGCAAGTCGGACAATCATATGGCGCCACTCCGATGCCGAGAATGCCGTTCGCACCGATCGCGTTCACCGTATTCTCGGAACTGCCGGTCGTTCGCGATGTGCAGCTAGACGGCGCCGCAATGGTCGAGTCCATATCACCGAGGATCCCAATCGGAATGTTGCTCGCCGTTTCGCCGGCGATCTTTACATCAGCCCTGCGCACTGAGCCCCACGTATAGCCGTCCGCGAATACGGAGCACTCGGCAATCGCATTTCCGCTGCTGTCCGTCTCGGCCGACAGACTGCCAAGTACCGCCGAAGCAGCCGTATTCACGAGCCGCAAGCCATACGACATCGTGTCGACTTGAATATTATCGATGGTCTGGCAAGTCGAAGTCCCGGGGACGCAGACGGTCACGCTCACCGTCGGAATATTGGGCGTGCGCGTCGACGTCAACGCGCTCTTAGCGACCGTTACTGTCACTTGATTGCTCGCCGTACTGGATGAGCTCGAACTACTCGAACCACTCGAGCTTCCCGAGCTGCTCGAGCTGCTAGAACCACCGGAACCGCTGGACCCGCCCCCGCCGCACCCGGTGAGCAATGCTGTAGCAATGACCACGCATACTGCGCAGATCCTGCGCAAAAATCTGTTTTCTGATCGCACTATGATTTCTCCGCTCGTAGTCGACCGCTCATTGGATATCGCTGGCGGCTACGCCGCTCGGCAATGCGCTCGGCAGATAGGCCTGGCCCACGAAAGAGCCCATGTGCCCGCCCACATGCACAACGAGACCTGACTGTTCGACATTCGTTGGCCCGCGGCCGCCGCCTCGCTGCTCCCGCTGCGCAGCGACTGCGCTCTGCACTTGCGGAAAGTAGCTGCCGAGCAGCGTCGACAGGTCGGGCATCTGAGCGCCTTGCCATGCGATGCCGAACACATTTCCGTCCGATCCGATGTATTCGCGCACGACGGTGCCCGTTTCGAGCGTCGTTTGCTTGACCGTATAGGTGCTCGTAGACGTCGTAGAAGATGAAGATGACGAGGCCGCATGGGCCACTGTCGACGCCCTATCGACGGTCGCCCCTGATGGCGTTTGCATCGGCGCCCCGCCGAGCGCTGCGTGAGCGGGGGCCATGACCACAAGCAACGCACAAGCCGCAACTACAGCCGGCAACGTGCCCTGAATCGAACGAATGAACATGAGAAAGACTCTCCCTCGATTTGCTGTTATGTCGCTAAATCTCGATTTTCGTCTTGTAAACTACCATCACGCGGCAATCGTTTGCCACCGATGATTTACTCCGTAACACGCATGCGTCGCATCGTGCAAAGTTCATCGAGCCGCAACGACAATACGGGCGGGACCATCAAAGTCCGCCCGTTTCAAAATCGAAACAAACTGCGAAATCGCCGCCGAAATCGTCAGAACCCGAGACTCGCGAGCAGATCGTCGACCTGCTGCTGATCCTGCACGACGTCCGCCTTGCCTTGCGGATTGATCTGCGGACCGTTGAGAAGCCCGTCGTCATCGCTGCTGGTGCTGAACGAAGTGCCGGGCTCGGCCGCGAGCGCGGCCGCGTTCTGCGCGAACTGCTCGCGCCGCTCGGGCGCGATATTCTCGATCAGCACGGAAAGAAGCTGCTGCTCGATCGAATAGACGACGTCCATGATCTTCTTGATGACCTGCCCGGTCAGGTCCTGAAAATCCTGCGCCATCATGATTTCGAGCAACTGCGCATTCGTCGCGCTCGTCGCTTCCGACACTCCCCCCAGGAACGTCCGCGTCTCGGAGAGCAGCGCTCGTACCTCCTCGCGTTCGATCGGCGCGTCGTACCACTGCTCCCAGCGGCTATCGAGCGATTTCGCGTCGCTTTGCATCTGCTCCTGCATCGGCTTCGCGATCTCGATCGCACCGAGCACACGCTGAGCGGCCTGCTCGGTCATATTGGCGACATAGTTGAGGCGCTGGCGCGCGTCGGTCACCGTTTGCGCCGCGTGCTCTACCTGCTTGTCGAGCCCGAGCTCGAGGATCGAATCGCGCAGCGTGCGCGTGAGCTGACCGATGCGTGCGAGGATGCGATCGGTCGTCAGATCGGCGAGATCGGCGCCTTCGCTGAGGAGGTTTGTCGGCTGGTCCACTTCAGCTCCCGGTCTTGCCCAACTTCTCGAGAATCTTCGTGAGCTTCTCGTCGAGCGTGGCGGCCGTGAAAGGCTTCACCACGTAGCCGCTCGCGCCGGCCTGCGCCGCCGCGATGATGTTTTCCTTCTTCGACTCGGCCGTCACCATCAGCACCGGCAAGTGTTGAAGCGAAGCGTCGGCGCGGATCTCTTTCAACATCGCGAGGCCGTCGAGATTCGGCATGTTCCAATCCGAAATCACGAAGTCGTAGCCGCCGCCGCGCAGGCGCGACAGGCCGGCCGCGCCGTCCTCGGCTTCGTCGACATTCGAATAGCCGAGCTCCTTCAACAGGTTGCGGACGATCCGTCGCATCGTCGGAAAGTCGTCCACCACCAGAATTTTCATGCTCTTGTCCATCTCGTTCCCTTAGTTCCCAATTTCGCCCGCACGAAAGCCGCCGCGTCGAGCCTCGCACCCGTCTCTCCCCCGGGTGCCAGGCCGTCGGCCGAAGCTACACGCGCTGTACCCGATCGCCCATCGCCGCCAGACGCGCCATCACGCGGCGGCTCATTTCCGACAAAGGCGCAATCTCGTCGGCCGCGCCGAGCGCGATCGCCTCGCGCGGCATGCCGAAGACGATGCAGCTCGCTTCATCTTGCGCGAGAGTGTATGCGCCCGCATTTCGCATGTCTAACATTCCCGCCGCGCCGTCGCGCCCCATGCCCGTCAGGATCACGCCGACCGCGTTCTTGCCCGCGTGCTGCGCGGCGGACCGGAACAGCACGTCGACCGACGGCCGATGCCGGTTCACGGGCGGATCGTCCGACAGGTGCGCGATATAGTTGGCCCCGCTTCTCGCCAAGAGCAGATGCGCATGGCCCGGCGCGATATAAGCATGGCCCGGCAGCACGCGCTCGCCATGCTCCGCTTCCTTCACGGTGATGCGGCACAACCCGTTCAGGCGCTGTGCGAACGACTTGGTAAAGCCCGGCGGCATGTGCTGCGCGATCATGACGGCCGGCGCGTCGGGCGGCAGCGGCTCGAGCAGCTCGCGGATCGCCTCGGTGCCGCCCGTCGAGGCGCCGACGATGACGAGCTTCTCCGTACTGACGAGGGGATTGTTCAGCATCGGCGCCGGCGCGCCCGGCACCGCGCCGCCCGCGCGGGCCGGCTGCGCCTGACGCACGCGCGCGCGCGAGGCGGCGCGAATCTTGTCGGCGAGCTTTTCTGAATACTCGAGCATGCCGTCGCGGATGCCGACCTTCGGCTTCGTCACGAAATCGACGGCGCCGAGCTCGAGCGCGCGCAGCGTGATCTCGGAGCCGCGCTCCGTCAGCGACGACACCATGACGACGGGCATCGGCCGCAAGCGCATCAGCTTCTCGAGAAAATCGAGCCCGTCCATGCGCGGCATTTCGACGTCGAGCGTCAACACGTCAGGGTTGTGCTGCTTGATGAGCTCGCGTGCGACGAGCGGGTCCGGCGCCGTGGCGACGACCGTCATGTCCGGCTGACCGTTGATGATCTCCGTCATGAGGCTTCTGATGAGGGCCGAATCGTCGACACACAAAACCTTGATTTTCTGCACAGCGCTCAGGCCTCCTCTACCGTCTTAGGGCTGTTGCTATTGCTGCCGCCGCGCACACCGCCCACCGCGCCGAAGAGCTCGATGCGCGGCTTGGCCGGCGCCGCCGCCGTTGCCGTTGCCGGTCCCGCGAAGTCGGCGCGCGGCTTCGCGGCACCCGGCGTGGCGTGCGACGTGAACAACTCGGCATGTTCTTTCGCGCGGGCGCGCGCGTGGCGCGCCGCGCGCGCTTCGGCCACCTGCCTCGCGAGTTCCTGCTCGCGCTCGGCGACGCTCGGCTCCTGTTGCAGCCGCAGCTTCTTGACCATCGCCTGGCCCGTCGTCGGCATGAATGCGACCTTGCGCGGATGCACGCCTTGCAGGTCTTCGGCGACGATGCGGATCTTCTCGAGCGCGAGATAGCGGCGCGCGAACTCGGCGTTGCGATCGCCGATGTTGATCGTCGTCATGCCGGCGAGCACCGCCGCGCCGCCGAACACCTTCGCCTCGAAGCGCTCGCGCCGGCCGCCCATCTTGATGAGCTCGTTGATCAGCACTTCCATCGCGTAAGCGCCATAGCGCATCGATTCCGACGCGGCCTGCGTCGGCTCGCCATCGTCGGGCAGCATGAAGTGGTTCATGCCGCCAATTCCCGCTGTGCGGTCGTGAATGCAGGCCGCCACGCACGAGCCGAGCACCGTCACGAGCACCATATCGTCGCCCGTCGTATAGAACTCGTTCGGCAGCAGCTTCACGCCACGGCGATTGAAGTGGTTGTCGAAGTAATGATTGGTTGCGATCGGCAGGCTGCTCATACTTCAGCCTCCTGCCCGCGTCTTGCCGCGCTGCCGCTCGCCGCCGCGCGTCCCGTCGCCTGCGCGCGTGCGCCCGCCGCCGTATCGCGCGTGAGCTCGTAGACGGTCTGCCCGCGCAGCCGAAACGCCTGCGTCACATAGGTGAAGTTCTCCGAGTGACCGGCGAAGAGCAGGCCGCCCGGCTTCACGAGCGGCTCGAAGCGCGCGAGCACTTGCGACTGCGTCGGCTTGTCGAAGTAGATCATCACGTTGCGGCAGAAAATCGCGTCGAACTGAGTGCGCAATCCATAATCGGCGTCGGTCAAATTCAATTGCTGAAAGCGGATCATCGCACGCAGTTCGGGCCGCACTTTCACGAGGCCCGCATGCGGGCCGGTCCCCTTCAGGAAGAAACGCTTGAGGCGCTCCGTCGAAAGCGGCTTCACCTGGTCGAGTGAGTAGACGCCCGCCTCGCCCTTCGCGAGCACTTGTGTGTCGAGATCCGTCGCGAGGATCGTCGCCTGGCGCGCGGCCGAATCGCCGAGCGCCTCGACGAGCGTCATCGCGATCGAATAGGGCTCCTCGCCCGTCGAGGCCGCCGAGCACCAGATCGAGACCGGCTGCTGACGGCGCTTGACGAACTCGGCCAGTATCGGAAAGTGATGTGCCTCGCGAAAGAACGCCGTGAGGTTCGTCGTCAGCGCATTCGTGAAGGCTTCCCACTCGGCCGCATCCTGCTCCGACTCGAGCAGATCGAGGTAGCGCCGAAAGCTGTCGAGCCCGCGCGCGCGCAGGCGCCGCGCGAGGCGGCTGTACGCCATGTCGCGCTTATGGTCGGACAGCGAAATGCCCGCGCGCCGATAGATGAGTTCGCGAATGCGCGCGAAGTCCGCCGACGTGAACTCGAAATCGCGATCGCCAAAGCCGGCGCGCTCGGCGAGGCCGGGGCCGCTTGGCTCGACCCCATCGGGCCGCTCGGATGCGCGCGCTATCGTCATGGTCCTACTCTTTTCGTTCCGTCACTTCGTCGCTTCGTGTCTTCGTCGGGGCGTTCAGGCCATCGTCTTGGGCTGCGTCTTCATCTTCATTTCTTCATTCTCAGAACGTTTCCCAGTCATCGTCGGAAGACTTGCTCGTCGATACCGCCGCGGCCATGGCTGGCGCCGGCTTCGCGGGCTGGGCGACGCTCGGCTTGGCGGGCTTCGTCGGCAATGGCCGCGCGACCGTCGAGGCGGTGTTCGCCGTTGCCGGCGGCGTCGCGGCGGCTTCGTGATGGGACTGCACGGCTTGTGCGCTGGCCTGCGCAACGTTTGCTTTCGGCGCCGTCGAATCGTGCGATGCGTTGGCGGCCGATCCCGCCGAATGCGTAGCGCGCGACGACGCGGCGGAGGAAGGCCGCGACACGGTACGCGCGGATTTCGCGGACGACAGTGCCGGCTTGCGCGATACCGTGGCCGTCTGGGCCGTCTGGGCTGCCGGCGACGCCGGCGCCGCGTGCGGCATCGACGTCCTACCGCCACCGCTGGCGGGCGCATGCTCATTGACGCGCCAGTGGCTCACCTCGGCCTTCAGTTGCCGCGTCTGCTCTTCGAGCGAGGCCGCAGCGGCGGCCGCCTGCTCGACGAGCGCCGCGTTCTGCTGCGTCACGTCGTCCATCTGCACGAGCGCGCGATTGACGCCTTCAATGCCCGTCGACTGTTCTTCCGACGCCGCGCTGATCTCACCCATGATGTCGGTCACGCGGCGCACGGCCTGAACGATTTCCTCCATCGTCGAGCCTGCGCGGCCGACGAGCTCGGAGCCGCTCGCCACCTTGTCGGCCGAATCGCCGATGAGCGCCTTGATCTCCTTGGCCGCCGCCGCGCTGCGCTGCGCGAGGCCGCGCACTTCGCCCGCCACGACCGCGAAGCCGCGGCCTTGCTCGCCCGCGCGCGCCGCTTCGACGGCCGCGTTGAGCGCGAGGATGTTCGTCTGGAACGCGATGCCTTCGATGACGCCGATGATGTCGACGACCTTGCTCGAGCTCGTCGCGATGTCCTGCATCGTCGTGACGACCTGGCTCACGACGTCGCCGCCGCGCATCGCGATATCCGACGCGTTGACGGCGAGCTGGCTCGCCTGCCGCGCGTTCTCGGCATTCTGGCGCACGGTGCCCGTGAGCTGGTCCATGCTCGAGGCCGTCTGCTGCAGCGAGGACGCCTGTTCCTCCGTGCGCTGCGAGAGATCCGTGTTGCCCATCGAGATCTCGTGCGCGCCGACGTCGATCGACTCGGCGCCGCTCGCCACCGCCTTCACCATCGCCGTGATGCTGTCCTGCATCTTCCGGATGCCCGCGAAAAGGCGGCCGACTTCGTTCTTGCTCGTCACTTCGACGCGGCGCGTGAGGTCGCCTTCGGCGATGCGCTCGAAGTGCTCGATCGCATCGTCGAGCGGCTTGACGATGAGGCCGCGCAGCGCCAGGCGAATGACGACGATGAGTACGATCGCGAGCACGCCGATGCCGACGATGAGCGACTTCATCAGCGAGATCTGCGATTCCGCCTCCGCGCGCATTTGCTCGACGTGCTGCTGGCGTGCCTTCACGACGCTGCTCGCCGTCTGGTCGAAGGCGACGAACATGGGGCTGATTTTCGTATCGGCGATCGCGTGGTAGCCGGCCATGTCTCCTGCGCGCACGGCGGCGAACTCGGGATCGACACCGTCATGCGTGAGCGAGGCGTAGCGCGCCGAGAGTTCGGCGACGAGCGCGGAATCGAGGCCTGCCTTCGGGGCGTTCTGGAACGCCTGCCACGCTTCACCCGCCTTCCCGTAAAGCTCCTGCGCCCGATCGAGAACCTTCTTGGCCTCATCGGCGTTGTTCGCTTCGGTCAGCGCGCGAAATCGGTCGAGCGCGATGCGCGAACGCAGCAGATAGGCGCTCGTATCGTCGAGCGAATGGATCGCGGGCAAATCGTCGAGCGCAAGCGCGTCGAGCGTGCGGCCCGCTCCCGAGAGCGCGGTGAGCGCGAGCGCGCCGACGGCGAGCGTCAGCGCCAGGAACACCGCACCCATCGCCGTGAGCGTCGTGCGAATCGACCAGTTGTGCAGCATTTCTCGAATCTCCGTGTCTTGCTGGCGAACGCGGCACCGGCCGCGCCCGGCGATATGACGGGCGCGACGCGTGTGTTTATCCCGCGAACGAGTCCATCAACGCCATTTCCTTGCTGGTCATCAGCTTCTCGATGTCCATCAGAATCAGCATGCGGCCGTCCACGGTGCCGAGACCGGTCAGGTACTCGGCCGTCAGCGTCGCGCCGAACTCGGGCGCGGGCATGATCTGGTCGGGCGTCAGCGTGAGAACGTCGGAGACGCCATCCACCACCATGCCGACGACGCGGTGCGCGACATTGAGGATGATCACGACTGTTTGATGGTCGTACTCGACGCGGCCCAAATGAAACTTGATGCGCATATCGACGATCGGCACGATGATGCCGCGCAGATTGATGACGCCTTTGATGAACTCGGGCGCATTGGCGATGCGCGTCACGCTGTCGTAGCCGCGGATTTCCTGCACTTTCAGAATGTCGATGCCGTATTCTTCGGCGCCGAGCGTGAAGACGAGGAATTCCTGTCCGTTCGCGTCGGCCTGCTGCGCGTCGCGGCGTCCGCCGGCGACGAGCGCGTTGTTCGTATTGCTGACTTGGAGTTCTGCCACGTTAGCCCCCACCACGGTTGGGAATTACGAAAAATTCATTGCGCCATGCGAGGCGCGCGAATCGCGAATCAACGCCGCCACGTCGACGATCAGCGCGACGCTGCCGTCGCCGAGAATCGTCGCCGCCGAGATGCCGTGCACCTTGCGGTAGTTCGTTTCGAGGTTCTTCACGACGACCTGCTGTTGACCGACGAGCTCGTCGATCAACATGGCGAAGCGGCGGCCCTCCGTCTGCATGATCGTGACGATGCCCTGCGTCGGGTCGGTGCGCGCACCTTCGACCGAGAAGATCTCGTGCAGCGCGACCACGGGCAGATATTCGCCGCGCACGCGCACGACGCGCTCGCCGTTCGCGACCGTGTAGATATCGTCGGCCGACGGCTGCAGCGACTCCATCACGAAATTGAGCGGCAGGATGAAGATTTCGTTGCCGACTTTCACCGACATGCCATCGAGGATCGCGAGCGTAAGCGGCAGGACGATGCGCGTCGTCGTGCCCTTGCCTGCCTGTGAGGCGATCTCGACGTGTCCGCCCATCGACTGAATGTTGCGCTTGACGACGTCCATGCCGACGCCGCGGCCCGAAACGTCCGTCACCTGGTCGGCCGTCGAGAAGCCCGGCATGAAGATGAGGTTCCAGACTTCCTCGTCCGTCATCGAGTCGCTGACCTGCATCCCCTGCTTGGCCGCCTTCGCGAGAATCTTGTCGCGGCGCAGGCCGGCCCCATCGTCGCTGACTTCGATGACGATGTTGCCGCCGTGATGCGCCGCCGAGAGAACCAATTGTCCCGTCGGATCCTTGCCCGCGGCGCGGCGCGCCTCGACTGTCTCGATGCCGTGGTCGAGGCTGTTGCGCACGAGGTGCGTGAGGGGATCGATGATCCGCTCGATGAGACTCTTGTCGAGCTCGGTCGCCTGGCCGAACGTGACGAGCTCCACTTCCTTGCCGAGCTTCGCGGCGAGGTCGCGCACGAGGCGCGGGAAGCGGCTGAAGACATAGTCCATCGGCATCATGCGGATCGACATCACCGCTTCTTGCAGATCGCGCGCGTTGCGCTCGAGCTGCGCCATGCCGTTGAAGAGTCGATCGTGCAGTGCCGGGTCGAACGTGCTCGTCGTCTCGGCCAGCATCGCCTGCGTGATGACGAGCTCGCCGACGAGGTTGATCAGTTGATCGACCTTCTCCACGCCCACGCGGATCGAGCCGCCCTCGCTCGTCGCGGCGGCGGCGGCCGGGCGCGCCTTGCGCTCGTCGGCGCTCGCGGAGGAAGGCGAGGATGCCGATGAAGCTGACGACGAAGCAGCAGCCGGCATTGTCGGCTTCGGCTCGGGTTGTGCCTCCGGCTGTGCGTCCGATTGAGCCGCCGCGGCCGGGGCCGGCATCGCCGCGGGCGCGGGCGCCGGTGCGGGCGCGGCTTGCGTCGCCGCGGCCATGAAGGCTGAAGCCGATGCAACGGCCGGCTGCGCCACGGATGCCGCGTCTCCCGCCGCCTCGGCCGAAGCCTCGCCTTCCGCACCCGGCGCCTTGCCGCGCCCGATCACGATCTGGCTTTCGTCGATCACGAAGCACAGCACGGCGGTGATGTCGTCGGTCGGCACGTCGGTCTCGAGGTAGACGATCAAGTCGCCGCCGCTCTTCGCCTGTTCGACGATGTGGCCGAGGTTGCCCAGTTCTTCGATGAGCAGCGCCTGGTCCTTCTCCCCCACCCCCCGTAGCGTCACTTTCAGGTGAGGTCCTGCATCCGTTGAAGCCTGGCCCGCCTGCGCCGCATCTGGCACGACAGCGTTTGCGGTGCCGTGCGTCGCATCGATCGCCTGGTCGACGACATGATCGGGCGCCATGCCTTCGGCCGCGCCGCCGGCGGCGCTCGCTTGCGCCGCGGGTGCGGGAGCGGGCGCCGGAGCCGACGCCACCGCCGCCGCGGGGGCGGCCGCCGGGGCCGAAGCTTGCGCCGGCTCGCCATCGCGCAAGCGCTCGAGCTTCGCGCAAATCGCGGCGGCTGCCGCGGCGTCGGGTTCTGCGCTCGCGCGATAGGCGGCGAGCTGATCGGCGAGCACGTCCTTCGTTTCGAGGAACGTGTCGATCATGTCCTTGCGCAACGTCAGTTCGTTGTTGCGGGCGCGATCGAGCAGCGATTCGAGAATGTGCGTCGTTTCGGTGAGCGCCGCGAAGCCGAACGTCGCGGCGCCGCCCTTGATCGAGTGGGCCGCGCGGAAAATGGCCGCGAGGTCCTCCGGATCCGGCGTGCCGACGTCGAGATTCAGCAGCAACTGCTCCATCTCGCCGAGCAGCTCGTCCGCCTCGTCGAAGAACGTCTGATAAAACTGTGTGATGTCGAGTGTCATGCGTCAGTCACCGCGAAGAATCATGAGGGCAGCGCCGCGATCAATTCGGTCAGCGTATCGAGATCGAGCGGCTTGGCGATCCAGCCGGTCGCGCCGGCCGCGCGCGCCGCGTCCTTGAACGCATCGCCGTCCTCCGTCGTCAGCACGAAGATCGGCGTGGCCTCGTAGGCCGGCTGCGAGCGCAGCGCGGCAATCACATCGAGGCCGCTTCTCCTCGGCATGTACTGATCGGTCAGCACGAGATCGAACGGGTGCGGATGCGCGAGCGCGCTCGCGAGCCCCTCGTCGCCGTCGGCCGCCACGGTTACCTCGTAGCCCGCCTCGCGCAGCGTTGCGGCGAGGATTTCGCGCATCGCGGCCGAGTCGTCGATCGCCAGAATGTCCCTGATCATGAGTGCCTCACTGCTTGCCCGTCGATCCGGCCTGCTCGCCCGGCGCCTTCAGAAGCGGGGGCTGCATCTTCTGCGCGAACGAGGTCGCGCCGGCGGCGTCGTTGGACAGCGTCGTTGTTGTACTGTCGTCGCGCATCACCGCTTCCTCGGATTTGCGGTTGAGCACGATGATGCTGATGCGGCGATTCTCCGGATCGAGCGGATCCGCCTTGTTCAGGTTTTGTGTCGACGCGAGGCCGAGCACGCGCAGGACCTTGCCTTCGTCCATGCCGCCTTCGACGAGCTCGCGCCGCGACGCGTTCGCGCGATCGGCCGAGAGCTCCCAGTTCGTATAGCCGCGACCGTTACCGGCATAGGGCACGGCATCGGTGTGGCCTTGCACGACGATATGATTCGGCACGTCGTTCAACGTCTTGCCGATCGCCCGCAGAATGTCGCGCATGTAGGGCTCGACGTCGTCGCTCGCCGTGGCGAACATCGGCCGCTTTTGCGTATCGACGATCTCGATGCGCAGGCCCTGCAGCGTCGAATCGATGCGGATCTGCTGCTTGAACTGCCGGAGGATCGGGTTCGCCTCGATCGCCGCCATCAGCTTCACCTGCAGGTCGTGCAGGCGCTCCTGCTCGCGCCGCTCGAGGGAGCCTTTGAGCGGATCGATCGCCTGATCGTCGTTCTGCGCGGTCGTATGCGTCGCCTTGTCGGTCGAGCCTTCGGTGCGGCGCGTGACGCCGGCCGCGTCGGTCGAGATGTCGCGGCCGCCGCCCTTCAGGATGCTCGACGAATCGGCGCTGCGATCGCCGCCGAAAAGCGCCGCCTTGAGCGGCTGTTGGAAGTATTCGGCGATGCCCTTGAGCTGGACCGGCGTCGCGGCCGACAGCAGCCACATCAGCAGAAAGAACGCCATCATCGCGGTCATGAAGTCCGCATAGGCGAGCTTCCATGCGCCGCCGTGGTGCCCCTTCCTTGCGGGCGCCACGCGCTTGACGACGATCGCTTTGTCCTTGCCCTTGCTCATCCGCGCGCTTCCTCGAGTCGTGCCTTGCCGCCTGCCAGGTTGGTTCGCCGTCCGCGCTTACTTCGCCTTCACGCGGCGCACATGCTCTTCGAGCTCGGCGAACGACGGGCGCTCGGTCGAGAAGAGCACCTTGCGGCCGAACTCGACGGCGATCGCCGGCGCATAGCCGTTCAGGCTCGCGAGGATCGTGACCTTGATGCACTGAAACATCTTCGTGGACTCGGCCACGCGCTGCTCGGCGAGGCTCGAGAGCGGGCCGATGAGCCCGTACGAAAGCAAAATACCGAGGAACGTGCCGACGAGCGCCTGCGCGATCATCGCGCCGAGCACCGCGGGCGGCTTGTCGGCCGATGCCATCGTATGGACGACGCCCATCACCGCGGCGACGATGCCGAACGCCGGCATCGCGTCACCCGTGCGCATCAGCGCGTGCGCGGGCCCCTCGCCTTCGGCGTGATGCGTTTCGATTTCCTCGTCCATGAGGCTTTCGATCTCGAAAGCATTCATGTTGCCGCCCACCATGAGCCGCAGGTAGTCGGTCAGGAACTCGACGATATGCTTGTCCGCGAGGATCTTCGGATATTGCGTGAAGATAGGGCTCTTCTCGGGGTCGTCGATATCGGCCTCGAGCGTGAGCGTGCCTTCTTTGCGCGCCTTCGCAAGCAAAACGTAAAGGAGCGCCATCAGCTCCATGTACACATCCTTCGTGTACTTCGAGCCCTTGAAGAGCGTCGGCAAAAGCTTGACCGTCGCCTTGATCGTCTTGAGCCCATTGCCGAGGATGAACGCCCCGAGCCCGGCGCCCATAATCATGAGCGCCTCCTCCGGCTGCACGAGCGCGCCCAGATGTCCGCCCGCCAGCGCATAGCCGCCGAAGACGGACAGCACAGTCACGAGTGTTCCAACGAAAATCAGCACTGCCGGGTCCTCACAATGGTCGGCGGAGACCGCCGTTGATCAGGTTTACGGCAGGCGGGCCGAAACTTTGAGGACGAATGCGCGTAAACGGCAGTATTGCGGCGGTATGGGTCCGCCGCGGGAACCGGAACGCGCGTCGACATGCAAGGCTTCCCTCGAAGCGGGTCAGACATGCCGAAAGACGGCCGGACGCTCAGGCCGCCTCGGCCAGGCCGGTCACGGCCGTCTTCGCGGCGGACTTTTTGGTTTTGCCGGCTCGCGAAGGCGGCTGGCAGAGCCCGCAGACGAAACCGTTCTGCGGATCGTGCGCATGGGCGACGAATTGACCTTTGCAACGCACGCAAGCGGTCATCTGGAGCATGCCCGACTCGAAGAAACGCACGAGGGTCCAGGCACGCGTGAGCGAAAGCAGCGGTTCGTCGCCATGCAAGGCCGCATGCTCGAGATAGAGCCGGTAACTTTTGACGATGCTCTGAATCGTCTCACAGCGGCCATGGAGCGCCATGAACCGGTAAATATTGTAGAAAAGCGAGGAATGGATGTTCGGCTGCCAAGTCATGAACCAGTCCGTGGAAAACGGCAGCATGCCCTTCGGCGGCGAGACGCCTTTCAATTCCTTATAGAGCTTAATGAGCCTGTCGCGCGAGAGGCTGGTTTCGGCCTCGAGCAACTGCAAACGCGCGCCAAGTTCGATCAGCTCGATCGCCAGCGTAATTTCCTTGACTTCGAGCACTACGCTCTTCGTTGCCATATCAGCCTGAGCGGTCAGCCGATCGTTTCGGCCGGCTGGCCCGCCATCAGAATGGCCGAATGCGAATGCGAGAGCGCCGACGACTTGCCTTTATCGGCCAGCGACGAAAGCACCGCGTGATCGTCGAAGCGGAAGCGGCACAAAAGCTGGTTCGATGCGGCGAGCTTCACCGTCTGGGCGAGCGTGAGGCTCGCCAGCACGTCGGCAAGCTGGTCCGAGATGCCCATGCGGAACATCCCCATTGCCCGGTCCTCGCGCAGCAGCCGTTGGGCAAGCAGCAAATACGACAGATTGACGTCTTTGATCTCGCTGAGCGTTTCGCTGGTTGCGTCCATGATTCCCCCGTTCGATGCCGCACACTTCCGATGCGGTGCTCGGTCATTCGGAAACGTTTGCCCGATGCGGCGCCAACGCCGCGCGCGAGCCGGCCCTTCTTGGGCTTGGCGCAATTGTGTCGAATTGTAAAAAGACTGGAAATCGGAAGAAGAACCGCGAGGCGTGTCGGAACTATCTGGAATGCATGTAGGAGTTATTCTTACATCGGGCCGCGTTCTTGCTATTTCGGAGACTGGCAAGCGCTCGTGAACCCGCGCCGGGGTTGGCGCTGCGGGAAATCACGGCGCGCTTCGCGGCGGCACCCAGGCAGATTATAGGGAGGGCCCTCGCTGCTTTGCAATAAATGCGTGCGCTCGCTCGACGCCGCGCGGAACGTTGCGCGCGCCTTGCGAAAAGCTTGCGCAGCGTCGACGCCCGCTCGCGACCCCGCTGTTTCGGGCTGTAACAAGGGTTAAGGGTTTGAAAATGCGCTAATCAGCGGCGCGTCCGGTCCCGATAATGACAACCAAGGCCCTTATGCGGCGCAGCAGCGAAAAGCGGCGCCGCTCTTTTTAAGCAAGGAGATTCCCGTATGCGAATCGCTCAAATCGCGCCGCTTTACGAGGCCGTTCCCCCGAAGTTCTATGGCGGTACCGAGCGCGTCGTGTCGTACCTGACCGAAGCGCTCGTCGAGCTCGGCCACGACGTGACGCTGTTTGCGAGCGGCGACTCGGTGACTTCGGCTACGCTCGAAGCGGCGTGGCCGCGAGCCCTGCGGCTCGACCCCTCGATTCGCGATCCCCTCGCTCCGCACATGCTGCTGCTCGAGCAAGTGCGGCGTCTCGCGTCCGACTTCGACGTGCTGCATTTCCATCTCGACTACCTGCCGTTCGCCCTTTTCGCGAACGCAGGGACGCCGTTCGTGACGACGCTGCACGGGCGGCTCGATCTGCCCGAGCTGCAGCCCGTCTTCAACACGTTCACGGATGCACCGGTCATTTCGATATCGCAGTCGCAGCGCACACCGTTGCCGCAGGCCAATTGGCTCGGCAACGTCTACCATGGCCTGCCCTCGGGGCTGCTGACACCGCGCACGCAGGAGGAGCCCGAGTATCTGGCGTTCCTCGGCCGCATCTGCCCGGAAAAGCGTGTCGATACCGCGATTCGCATCGCCGCCATGAGCGGGCTGCCGCTCAAGATCGCGGCAAAAATCGACAAGGTCGACCGCGACTACTTCAAGACGGAGATCGAGCCGCTGCTCGGCGAAGCCCATGTCGAGTTCATCGGCGAGATCGACGAGACGCAAAAGCCCGAATTCCTCTCGGGCGCGAAAGCGTTGCTGTTCCCGATCGACTGGTGCGAGCCGTTCGGGCTCGTCATGATCGAAGCGATGGCGTGCGGGGCGCCCGTTGTCGCGTTCAATCGCGGCTCGGTGCCCGAGGTGATCGACCACGGCGTGACCGGGTACATCGTCGAAGACACACATAGCGCCGTTGCCGCCGTACAGCGGCTCGACGAGCTCTCGCGCGAAGAAATCCGCGCTCAGTTCGAGCGGCGCTTCACCGCGCAGGCGATGGCGCGCGCCTATGTCGAGAAGTATGAAACGCTGATCGAGCGCACCGCTCGCCGCCCCGCGCTGCGCAGCGTCGCGGCGGGTTGATGTGATGTGCGACGGTCGTTGCGCGGCGCCAGTGGGGGCTCGGAAGCAGCAGGCCTTCGGCGGCGCGCATCACAGTGCATTCACTCTTTGATGAGATAACGGTCGCGGTTCTTGCCTTGCATCCAGCCGGGCACCCGACCGCGGCCGCTCCACGTCGCCCCCGTCTTCGGATCGCGGTACTTCGCCGGCAGCGGCGCTTTCTGGGCGCTGCCTTTGCGGGGACGACCACGACGAGGCGCTTCCGCGAAACCGAGGTCACGCGCCGACAGGCCGAATTCGGCGATTTTTTGTTGGATGTCGGCGATGACGTCGGCAAGCTCGGCGCGCCTCACCTCGTCTGCCTGCGCCTGCAGCTTCGCAATCTGTGCCTTGAGTTCTGCGTATTGGGACATCGTGGTCTCCCTGGATAAAAAACAATGCGTGCCCGGAGGTTAGTCGGAACGCGCAAAGCTGGCAATGCTCAATTCACCTGGGTTTACCAGGAAATCATATGATAATTCTCGAGCCCGCGCCTACCGTGGGTAATGCCACATTAACGCAATGAAATATTTCCGTTCGTGACGTATTCAGGGAATTCACTAATTCGCTAGAGCGTTGCGCCAGTCATTGCGTAATGCCGGATCGCTCGCAGCCGATGCAGGTCGAATGCATCGAATCTCCTGGCCGCATGGCGCATGGGCCCTGCTTATAGTCGACTGAGCCGCCCAATGAGGCCGGCGCGGCTATCAGGAAGTCAATTCGTCGGTGATCGAAAAGAGCTTGCGAAGCTGATGCGCGACCCCGGCTTCGAAGTTGTTCCCGATGCGCGGCACTTGCGGCAGCCGCGCCATCAGTTGCGGATTCGCGTTGTTCATCATGAAAGGGTGGCCGGCCGTCTCGAGCAGATCGATGTCGTTCATGTTGTCGCCGAAAGCGACGCAGTTCGCATTGTCCGCGCCGATGCGCGCCAATACGAATTCCAGGGCCCGGCCTTTCGAAACATACGCGCTCATGACTTCCAGACAGTCGGGCAGCGAATAAGTCACGTAAAGCGTCTCGCCGAATTCGCGCGCTAGATTCGCCGCCACTTGCGCAAGATCGTCGGGCTCGCCGATATAAAGCACTTTGGCGATATCGTGGCCGTCATGCTCGAGCGGATCGACGATTTCATAGCGAAATCCGGAGTCGCGATGGAACGCAAGCAGATGCGGGGCATCGCGATCGATAAGCCAGGCGTCGTCGGCAAAAAGATTGACGATGACGCGTCGATGCTCGCCCGCAATTTCGGGGCGCACGAGCTTTCGCACGGTCGCGGCCGGCAGATCGAGCGCGTGAATCAGCGTGTCGTCGGGCGCGTGCACGCGCGCGCCGTTCGATGTGACGAGATACGGGCGGATACCGAGCACATCGCGAATGCCCGCGACATCGCAGTAGTGGCGTCCAGTCGCGATGACGAAATGGATCCCTTCCTCGGCCAGCCGCCGCACCGTCGCCACCGTGAAAGGATCGAGCTGATGCTCGCTATTGAGCAGCGTTCCATCGAGATCGGTGGCAATGACTTGATACATGGCTTCAGGGCAAACGGGCCGAAACGGCGAGGCCGCCATTTTAACGTGGCTAGTGCGGCTGGCGCGGCGGCTGCTCGCCGGCCGCGCGCCGCGCGAGTTCGAGGGCGCCATGCGCGGAATCGGCGCGCGGCGCGACGAGCCGGTTGCTATGAGAATGCGGAATGTGCGCGCGCAGCGGCTCACCGAGGCCGCCGCAAAGCGCCACAGGCAGGCGTGCGGAGGGATCCAGCGCGTCGATGAGCCGAGCGATGTCGCGTCCGGCTTCGGCGAGCAGCCGCATTGCAACCGTATGCGTTCGATGTGCGAGCACGATCGGCGCGAGGCTCGCGTAGGCCGCTTGATTCGCGGCGCACAGCCAGACGACGAGACTGTCGCGGTCATGCGCGCCCGTTTGCGCGAGCAGCGCATCAGAAAACTCGTCCGCCGGCGCGCGGCCGTCCAGCGCTTGCTGCGCATGCACGATCGCGCGCAAGCCGAGCCATGCGCCGCTTGCCTCGTCCCCGGACGGGAAGCCATAGCCGCCGGCGATTCGGCAACTGCCGTCTTCCGCGAGCACGGCCGCGATGCTGCCCGTGCCGAGCGCGACGATGACGCCCGCCGATCCGCCATGCGCGCCGAGCAAGGTCGTGTAGGCATCGCTCTGCACGGCGAGCGCGGCGAGTCGCGGCGCTTGCGCCTGGAATGCGGCGAGCCAGTCGCGATTGTTGACGCCCGCGAGCCCGCAGCCGAGCGCGCAGCGCGACCATTCGAGTTCCAGCGCCGCGCGCTCGAAGGCCTGCGCGACAGCCGTGCCGATTGCTGCCCACGCACGTTCGGCGCCTAGCGCGAGCGCCGACGCGCCGCCCGTGGCTTGCGCGAGCTCATTGCCGCTCGTCGCGTCCGCCAGTACGACACGTGTGCCGCTGCCGCCGCCGTCTACACCGACGAGGAACTGCGCTGCTTGCGCTCTTTCTTCGATACTCATAAGTGCTGGATATCGCTTTCCGTAAAAGGAGCCTCGGCTTAAAACTCCGCCCTTCAAGGCTGCGAGCCGAAACCGCCGCCTGAAGGCCGGTTCCGAGCAGTGGGTATGCAAAGCCTGGCTGAACGTTGCCCGAGACCGGTCGCGGCAGGCTGCGCGTCTTTCGATCGCGCCTCACCGGACCGCGCCGATGAGCAAGCGTATCTGCTTCGCGGTTCGCCGCCAATCTCCCATTCGGCCAAGTTACCTCGCGCCGCCGATCCGTTATTCTTCTTGGCCAGGCACGGCGAAACCGATCCGAATCGCGCCGACGCCAACGCGAAACGAGGAGCCTCCGAATGACCGAGCGCTGCAATTGGGTAAGAACACCGGCCGACGAGCAATACCATGACAGTGAATGGGGCGTCCCGTCTCGCGACGACCGGCATCTTTTCGAAATGCTCGTGCTCGAAGGCGCGCAAGCGGGGCTCTCATGGTCGACGATCCTCGGCAAGCGCGAAGGGTATCGCCGCGCCTTCGCCGATTTCGACGTCGAAGCTGTCGCGCGCTATACGGAAGCCGATATCGAGAGGCTGATGGGCGATGCCAGCATCGTGCGCAATCGTGCCAAGCTCGAGGCCGCCGTCGCCAACGCGCGCGCTGTATTGCGCATCAAAGCCGAGCATGGCTCGCTCGCGAACTTCGTTTGGTCGTTTGTCGACGGCGAGCCGATTCAGAATGACTGGGCGCTATACAAGGAGCACGCGCCCGCCTCGACGCCCATATCGGACGAACTGAGCAAGGCGCTCAAGGGATACGGCTGCAAGTTCGTCGGCTCAACGATCTGCTATGCGTTCATGCAGGCCGTCGGCATGGTCAACGATCACCAGACGAGTTGCGCCTGGCGAGCACGGTGCGCCAAGCTGGCCAAAGCGAAGCCCAGCAGAAAGAAGTCGGCCTGACACAAGCCGGCATAACCAACGCCGACATCCGCAAAGCCTGAAGAACCCCAAACCAAAAGGTCAGCAGATCCGTGACCCGGATGCCGAGGGGCGCAACGCTAAGCGCTAGGTTCTACGGCACCTGAAGCCGCCAGCACCGCGGCTCGTGCCGGCAACTTGCGCAAACGCCGTTGCCCTCACGAAATCCATCGTGCAAAACAAAACGGCGGCGCCGCTCCGTTCCGGAGCGCACCGCCATCTGTCTGAAGCCTCCGCATGCGAGCCATGCCCGACATGCGGCAACGCTCGCTCAGTGGAGCTTTTTCGGCAGCATCTGGCTGCGCAGGCGCTTGTGCAGGCGCTTGACCGCGGCGGCCTTCTTGCGCTTACGCACGGCCGTCGGCTTTTCATAGGTCTGGCGCTCGCGCAGCTCGGCGATCAGTCCATTCTTTTCGATGGCGCGGCGAAAGCGGCGAATCGCCACCTCGAACGGCTCATTTTCCTTCAGCAAAATCGTCGTCATCTATTTTCCAGGTACGTTCAAGTGCGTGGGGCGGCATGACGCGCACGCGCCGCTTCCGCCGGCGCGGCGGTTCCCTTCGCAAGGTTCCGTCAGATTCCCTTACAGGCCGCGCCCCCATGCCCCGCACCTTTGGGAAAACCCGCTCGGTCGGCGTCGAGACACGGACGAAACGGTGGATGGTATCAGAACTTGGGGGCGATTGCTAGCCCGCCGTGGTTTCCGTTGAAGATGTCGGCAACGATGACCAACGGATGACAAGAATTCAATGGAATGCAATGGAATGACCCCACGCCGCATACCGACGGTTCCCCTGCCCCCAAGGCTGAAGTTAACCGCCCGTAATCGGCCGACGGCAAGAGGGCCTGCGCACCGCTCATCGCACCGTCGCGCCGGCCTGTCCGATCGCCGCGAAATGCATTCGTCGGCTATTTCGTCAATCCTTCCCTAAAGTTTCTTCCCGCCCTCGCCGACAACCAGGACAGGCGGGCAGCGCCAATCGTGGAAGCGCGACGCCGAACCCGTACGGCCTTGTTTTCTGGACGTTTTCACACGAGGAAAGAAATGCTCAACATCAACACTAATATCCTGTCGCTGCAGACGCAGACGAACCTGTCGGGCACGCAAAGCGCCCTGTCGCAAGCCATCAACCGTCTGTCGTCGGGCAACCGCATCAACACGGCCGCCGACGACGCCGCCGGTCTCGCGATCGCCACGCAGCAAACCGCGTCGATCAACGCGCTGAACCAAGGCGTGCTGAACGCGAACAACGGTATCTCGATGGTTCAAACGGCGAACGGCGCGCTCTCGTCGATCGTCTCGAACCTGCAGCGTATCCGCCAGCTGGCGGTCGAATCGGGCGACGGCTCGCTGGGCACGGCGGCACAGGCCGACCTGCAGACGGAAGTCGGCACGCGTCTCGCTGAAATCGACCGCGTCGAACAGCAAACGTCGTTCAACGGTCAAACGCTGCTCGGCGGCCAGCTCGGCTCGAGCGGCAGCGTGAGCTTCCAGATCGGCGCGAGCGCGAACCAGACGATCACGGCGAACTTCGGCACGACCACGTGGAACTCGGGTGGCCTCGGCGTCTCCGGCGTGAACGTCGGCTCAACCACGGGCGCGCAAAACGCTATCACCGCGATCGACGCCGCACTGTCGCAAATCTCGACGTTCCAGGCAACGCTCGGTGCAACGCAGAACACGTTCCAGGCCGCGATCACGAACACGCAAACGGAATCGACGAACCTGACGGCTTCGGAATCGCAGATCGTCGGCGCCGACTTCGCGCAAGAAACGGCGAACCTGTCGAAGGCTCAAGTGCTGCAACAAGCCGGTATCTCGGTGCTCGCACAGGCCAACTCGCTGCCGCAACAAGTGCTGAAGCTCCTGCAGTAAGCTACGCACTTCGCGTGACGGACCGGTTCGGTTCGTCACGGTGCGACAGGCGCCATCGGCAATCGAACTCCTGTCGCACCATCGTCGGCGGATCATCGGGAGGCATGCCTCCCGTTGTGCATTGAGGAACCGCTGACTCAAAGGAACGACCGACTCAACCCTAGAGACAACGGCAGCGTGTGGAGAGCATGACATGAGCACTATCACGACGACGGGCGTCAACGGCACTGCGAGCAGCGAGAGCTCTCTACTCCAGCAAGCGGCGCAATCTATTCTGTCCGGCCTGACGAACTCGACACTCGACGTAAGCTCGCTCGTCTCCTCGCTCGTTACCGCAAAGACCGCCGGGCAGCAACAGACGATCACGAACGCCATTTCGAGCGACAACACGATGCTTTCGGCGCTCGGCAGCATGCAGTCGGCGCTGTCGTCCGTGCTGAGCGCGCTGTCCGGTCAAACGTCGACGGCCGGCCAGGCCGGTAGTCTCGTCGATGGCACTATCTTCCAATCGCTCAGCGCAACATTGAGCGGAAGCGGCATCACCGCCTCGACGACGACAGGCGCCGCCGCAGGCAGCTACTCGATCAACGTCACGCAGATCGCAACGGCCAACCAGATTTCCTCGAAGGCTTACGCGAGCGGTGCCACGCTCGGCACGGGCACGCTGACGATCGGCGTGGGCAGCGGCTCAATGTCGATCACGCTCAACTCGACGAACAACACGCTGCAAGGCGTCGCCAATGCGATCAACAATTCGTCGAGCAACCCGGGCGTGACGGCTGCCGTCGTCACCGGCACGGACGGCCAGCACCTCGTGCTCACGTCGACGCAAACGGGCGCCGCGAACACCGTCACCGTATCGGGCGGCGCCGGCGTCGATTCGGGCATGGCGACGGCCAACTTCACGCAAGTCACCACGGCGCAAGACGCGAAGCTGACGGTCAGCGGCACCTCCATCGATAGCGCGAGCAACACGATCACGAATGCGCTGACGGGCGTCAACCTCGCGCTCACGAGCGCATCCGTCGGCACTACGCAGACACTGAGCATCGCCCAGAACACGACGGCGATCTCTAATCAGATTCAAAGCTTCGTGACGGCGTACAACCAGTGGATCTCGACCGAGACGTCGCTCTCCTCGTTCAATGCGAGCGCGGCACAGGGCTCGCAAGCGGGGCCGCTGCTTGGCGACGCCATGCTGAACTCCGCTGTGAACGGCATCGCATCCATCATGAGCAGCGGCATCACGGTGGGGGGCACGACCTACGATCTGGCGCAGATCGGCATCAACCTCAATCACGACGGCACGCTCTCGCTCGATACGTCGAAGCTCAATTCGACGCTCGCGACATCGCCTTCAACCGTCTCGGCGATCTTCAACGGCACGAACGGCTTCGGCGAGCAGTTGAACGCCTTCATCAGTTCGTATACCGATTCGGCGACGGGCCAGATCACGCAACGCGAGTCGTCGCTCAATGCCGACCTCGCGGCACAATCGCAGGCGCAAACGTCGCTCACCGCCTGGGAGCAGACGCTGACCGCGCAGTATCAGGCCCAGTTCACGCAGTTGAATACGCTCATGGCGCAGACGACGAACGAAACGAGCTACCTGAACCGGCTCTTCGGCGGCGGCGGCCTCTCGGGCTCGATGAACAGCAAGTAACGCGAAGGACCGAACGAAATGTCTCAGGAAGCGCTTGCTCGCGCGTACGAACTCAGCCGGACCATCATTGCCGCCCTCGAGGCGGGCGACTGGCAGATCGCGGCCGACGTTTCCAAGGAGCGCGCTCCGCTCCTGATGTCGCTTGCCGCCGGTCAGAGCGAAGAGAACCTCGCCATGATCCGAGAAATCCAAGCGATGAACGCCGTCATCATCGAGAAGGCGCGCGAAGCACGCGACATGTGCTCGTCGCGCTTTTCCGAAGCGCGGCGCGGCATCGAAGCGGCCCGCCTCTATCGGAAGACACAGCGGCTACGCTAGTACCCTAGGCAGCGGATTCGTAAGCCCGCCACATTGCCGCGAAGGCATCCTCGAGCGTGCGCGCAAAGCGTGGTGCATCGGTAAGGGAAGACGCGAGCACGCGCGCTCGCAGCGTGGCGGTCAGTGCGGCGAGTGCTCGCCGGTCCTGCATGAACCCGATCGCCTTCGCAATGTAATCGTCCTCGTCAGCGGCAATCCAATCGTCGAGCCCCACGCTTCTCACCACACTCTCGCACAGGTGGCCCAGGAATCGGTCACCGCGCTTGCACAGCACGGGCACGCCCATCCATAAGCCCTCGGCAGTCGTGGTGCCGCCCGGATAGGGAAACGGACTCAGCACGAGGTCGACGCGATTGTAGGCGGCCAGATACTCGGCACGCGGCGAAGGCCCCTCCAGGACCAATCGTTCCGAGTCGATCCCGAGCGCGCCAAAGCGCGCCCGCGCCGCCTCCCGCTCGGCCTCATTACCGAATTGAAAGGCCTTGAGGAACAGCTTCGAGCCGGGAACACGGCCAAGAATCTTCGCCCAAACGGCCGCGACACCATCATTGACTTTCGAAAAATCACCCAGATAGCCGAAGGTCGGCGCCGCATCCGCTTCTCGGCGCGATGCGTCGATCTCGACTGGCGGCTCGGGCGGCGTAAAGCACAGGTAGCCGTGCGGAAGACGCCATGGACGCTCGACGAAATGGGCCGCCTCGCCGGGCGGCAACACCCATTCGTCGCCGATGACATAGTCGATCGCCGCCAAGCCCGTCGACGCGAAATAGCCGATCCAGCTCGCCTGCACCGGGGCAGGCTTCCATGCGAAGACGGGAAGCCGATTGCTGTCGGTGTGTCCAGATAGATCGAGGAGCACCTGAATGCCGTCGTCATGGATCGCGCGCGCCGCCTGCTCATCGTTGAGCCCGACCAGCGTGCGCCACACGGCAAAACGCGGCTTGATTCGCGCAGTCAGTGCATCCTCGATTGGTCGAGTCGAATAAGCGTAAAGCCGCACGCGCGCGGGATCGACATGCGCGAGCACGCCTTCGAGAAAATAGCCGACCGGATGCGAGCGCAAATCGCCTGAAACTAAACCGACGCGCAGCGGTGCACCGGGTGTGGCATCGATGGACCACTCTGTGTACGGCCGAACCGCTTCGCGCGCGATGCGCCCGAATGTCAGCGCCTCTCGCAGATAAGCATCGGGTGTCACGTTCTCCGCAAAGCTCAGCGAAAAAAGCAGGTTGCTCCACGCTTCGGCCCATGATGGGCGCAACGCAAGAGCCTGCCTGAAATAGGCGATGCCCTCGTCAGGCTTTCCCATCTCGCGGCTGACGATGCCAAGATTGAGCGGAACCTGTGCCTCCTCAGGCATCAGGCGTTGCGCCCGACGGTAGCACTCGGCGGCCTCGACGAGCTTGCCTTGCGTCCTGAGTGCATTGCCGAGATTGTTGTGCGCCTCGCCAAACTCGGGGTTCAGCGCGATCGCCTTGCGGCAATGCTCGGCGGCCATCTCCGGCTCGGCCAGTTCGCGCAGTACATTGCCGAGATTGCTGTGCGCCTCGGCGAAATCGGCGTTGAGGGTGATCGCCGCACGAAAGCTCGCCGCGGCGGCAGCCGGCAGCCGCATCCGGTGAAGCACGTTCCCGAGATTGTTATGGGCGCGAAAGCTCTGCGGGTCGAGCGCGATCGCCTGCTGATGACTTTCCGCGGCCGCCGTGAGCTTGCCCCAACCGAAGAGGGCGGAGCCGAGATTGTCGAAGTAGATCGCCTGCTCGCTGATTTCGATGGCACGGCAGATGAGATCGAACGCTTGCGCGTACTGCTGCCGCTGGATCGCAATCACGCCGAGCAGGTGCAGCGCGTCGCCATGCTGGGGAATCGCCGCAAGCGTGCGTTCGTAAAATCCACGCGCCTCGTCCAGGCGGCCGGCGCGATGATGGGCAACGCCAGCCTCGAATAATCCTGTAGCGCTGCCGTGGTCTGTCGTGAAATCGCTCATCGGCTCGTTTCCATGGCATGTTGTTCGACGCGCGCTTCCCACATCTGCTCGAAGGCCCCCGCCAGATGAACCGCGAAGCGCGGCGCATCGCAAAGCGGAGAGCACACCACACGCTCGCGCAAGCCCGAGCGCAGCGCGGCGAGCGCCGGCAGCTCGCCGGCAAACGCGATGGCACGCGCCACGTAATCGTCGTCGTCAGTCGCGATCCATTCGGGCAGACCGACCGTTTGCAGGACCATCTCGCCGAGATGCGAGAGAAACCGATTGCCGCGCCGGCCGAGCACGGGTACGCCCATCCAGAGAGCTTCGACGCTCGTCGTCCCCCCGGGATAGGGGAACGGGTCGAGGGCGAAGTCAACGCGATGATAGGCCGCGAAATACTCTTCGCGCGAAGAAGGTCCTTCGAGGATCAAACGTTGCGCCCCAATCCCCTGCGCGGCGAATCGCGCGAGCGTCTCATCGCGAATCGTTGCTTCGCTCAACTGGTGATTCTTGAGCAGCAAACGCGAGTCCGGCAGCGCATGAAGCACGCGCGACCAGACAGCAATCACGCCGTCGTTGAGCTTCTTGTGATTGTTGAAGCAGCCGAGCGTCAGGTAGTCGTTCTTCAACGCGGGCAGCGGCGAAACCGGCGCCATGTCGTCGGGCAGCGTAAAGCAGAGATAGCAATCGGGCAGCCGCCATATCCGCTCGACGTATTGCCCTTCCTCGCCCGGCGGCACGACGTGCCGGTCGGCCAGCACGTAGTCGATTTCGGCGAGGCCCGTCGTCGCGAAGTAGCCGAGCCAGCTCACCTGCACCGGCGCGGGGCGCCAGGCGAACATCGGCAGACGGTTGCGCCCCGTATGGCCGGCGAGGTCGACGAGAATATCGATGCGGTCCTCATGGATGCGCTCGGCCAGCGCCGCATCGTCCATCTCAGCGACATGGCGCCACGTCGCGAAGCGCGGCTTGATGCGCGCCGTCAGCTCGTCGTTGTGCAATCCGTTCGAGTAAGCGATCGGCTCGATCCGTGTGCGGTCGAGCTGCGCGAGCACGCACTCGAGGAAATAGCCTACCGGGTGCTTTCGAAAATCGGCCGAAACGAAACCGACCTTCAGCGGTCGTTTTTCGCGCCGATGCGGCAGGCCCGACTCCACAGGCGCGCATGACTCGGCTCGATTCATGGCCTCGAGCGCCGGCCACTGCGTATAGGGCCGCGCACGTGCCGCCATCCGCTCGCCGAAGTAACGCGCATCGGCCAGATGGGTCTCGGCCGACCAGTTCGCGATGTACGATTGTCCGAACAGGACGCAAGTGTGCGATTCGCCGAAGTCCGGGTCAATCGCGAGCGCATTGCGATGAGACTGTAGCGCCGCGCCGAACTGATTCAGATCGGCGAGGATCGCTCCGAGGTTGTTGTGAAACGACGGCGAGTCGCCGCCGCGCAGCTCGATCGCCCGCCGGGCGAACCCAACGGCACGCGTCGGCACGCCGACCCGACGTAATGCGTTCGCGAGGTTGTGGTAGGGATCCGGGAATTCCGGCTTGAGCGCGATGGCCTGCTCATAGAACGGCACGGCCGCGTCAGGGCGGCCCGCATTGTTGAGCGCATTGCCAAGGGTATTGTGCGCTTCAGCCGAAGCCGGCTCGAGTTCGACGACGCGTCGATACGCCTCGATGGCGCCGTTTATATCGCCACGGTGCAGAAGCAGCGTCGCGAGACTATCGTGCGCGGCGGCGAGATTCGGCGCGCAGGCAATGCCCGCTCGGTACGAGGCCACTGCCGCCTCCAGCTCGCCCTGGGCCTTGCGCACGTGCCCGAGGTTCAGATGCGCCTCGGCGAACGCTGGTTTCGACGAGATGGCCTTGCCGTAGCTTTCGGCCGCGGCGGCGAGCTCACCCAAGTCTTTCAGCGCATTGCCGAGGTTGTTGTAAGCCTCCGCATAGCCCGGACGCAGCTCGATCGCGTGCACGCAGCTTTCGAGCGCGGCTCGGGGTTCACCCTTTTCGCGCAGTGCATTGCCGAGATTGTTGTGCGCCTCGGCGTAGTCGACCTTGAGCGCCACCGCTTGGCGATAGGCATCGATCGCCTCGGGTAGTCGGCCCGCCTCCCGCAACGCATTACCGAAGTTGTTGTGGTAGATCGGGCTCGGATGAATCGCGATCGATTCGCGCATGAGCACGAGTCCCGCGTCGTGTTGCTTGATCTGGCAGGCCAGCAGCCCCATGAAATGGAGCGCGTCGGCGTGCTTGGGCGCGATCGCAAGAATCCGCGAATAGAGCGCCTTGGCATCGACGAGGCGCCCCGCCTGGTGATGGGCCAGCGCCTCGTTCAAGAGAGGGGCGACGTCTTGCACACCGCCTCCAACGCCGCGCGCGCTTTGTTGCTGCGCGTTGATTCGCGGCTTCATCGAACCCGCTCCGATGGCGGAATACCAGGGCCCATTGCCGATGTTCTCGAGAGCTCGCCGACACGCTCGCGCCACATTCCTTCGAACGCCGCTTCCAGATGGCGCGCGAAACGCCTCGCATCGCACAGAGGCGAGGCGATCAATCTCGCGCGGAGCCCTGCGCGCAATTCGGTCAACACATTGCGATCGTTCGCGAATGTGATAGCTTTCGCCACGTAGTCATCGTCGTCTTCGGCAATCCAGTCCTCGAGTCCTGCCGAGTTCAGCATGCTCGCGCAGATGTTCGAGAGAAATCGATCGCCGCGGCGGCAAAGCACGGGCACGCCCATCCAGAGACCCTCGACGCTCGTGGTCCCACCCGGATAGGGAAACGGGCTCAATGCGATGTCGACATTGCGATAGGCCTCGAAATACGCCTTGCGCGGCGAAGCCCCTTCGAGGATGAGCCGGCCCGGCTCGATGCCGACGGCCGCAAATCGCGCGAGCGTCGCCTCGCGCGCGTGCTCGTCGCCGAGCTGCTTCGCCTTCAGAAAGAGCCGCGAGCCCGGCACCGCATGGAGAATCCGCGCCCACACGGCGACGACGCGGTCGTTCATCTTCATCAAGTGGTTGAAACAACCGAACGTTACCTGGCCATGCGCAAGCATCGGCAGCTCGCCGACGGCTACATCGGCGTAGTCGGGCGGCGTGAAGCACAGATAGCTGTCGGGCAGCCGACAAATTCTTTCGGTGTACTGATCGTCGCATCCGGGCGGCAATACGTGAGGATCGCCGAGAATGTAATCGATCGATGCGAGGCCAGTCGTCGCGAAATAGCCGAGCCAGGTCGCCTGTACAGGCGCGGGGCGCCATGCGAAGAGCGGCAGGCGATTGAAATTTGCGTGTCCCGAGAGATCGACGAGTATGTCGATTCGGTCGTCGCGGATGCGGCGCGCCGCGAGCTCGTCGGAAAGCCCTGCGAGACTCGTCCACTCGGCAAAATGAGGCTTGATGCGCGCGGTCAGGAAATCCTCAAAACGCCGAGTCGGATACGCGACGAACTCGATACGCCGCCGGTCGATATGTTCGAGGATGCTTTCGAGAAAGAACCCGGTCGGATGGACCTTGAGATCGCCCGAAACGAGCCCGACGCGCAGCGGTCCCGCGCGCTCGCGCACGAGCGGCACGCACCAGTCGGTTCGCGGCTTGACCGTCGTCTCGACGGCGCGACCGAATGCCATCGCATCGGCGAGGTACTCTGCCTGATCGAGGTTTTCGCGGTAGGCAACGATGAAGAGCAGATTGCTGCGGATCTCGAAGCGGTACGGCGACAGCTCGATCGCGCGACGATAGTGATCGATTGCGGCGTCGAGCTCGCCGAGATCGACGAGCGTATTGGCCAGGTTGTTGTGAGCCTCGGCGTAGTCGGGCTGAAGCCGGATCACGCTCTTGAAGCATTCGACGGCCGCGGCCAATTGACCGCTTTCGCGCAACAGGTTGCCGAGGTTGTTTTGCGCCGGCACGTAGTCCGGCTTGAGCACGATCGCCTGGCAAAAGCTCTCGATCGCGGCGGCCTTCATGCCGCGCGCGGCAAGTACGTTGCCGAGGTTGCCGTAGAAGACTTCGCTTTCGCGGTGAGAAAGTGCCCGCATGATCAGGTCCATCGCCCAGGGATAGTCTCCCAGGTGATAAGCGACGAGACCCAGCAGATGCAGCGCGTCGGGGTGTTCGGGGTCTACCGCGAGAATCTGCTCGTAGATGGCTGCTGCTTCCGCAAAGCGACCGGCTTGCTGATGGGCAAGACCGGCTTCGATCGGCGCAGGCGCGCGGGATACGGGATCGTGCGCGGGTACCGATGCCGAAGCGGACGTCGAAAGTGCGCTCGGTGCGGGACGAACGGCAATCGCCGGCGGCGTCACGAACCGAACGCTGGGCTCTTCTTTCAGTGTGGGACGCAAAGAAGCGACGCCCTCGGCGTTGGAGCCGAAGGCATCGATCGCTTCGTTGAAGAGCCGGTTCTGGGCCTGGTTTTGGTCACTCGCCATACTTGCGCAAATAGCGTTCGTATCCGGCGCGCCACGTGGCGGAGCCGAATGCGCCCCCGCTTTCATGCACGACGCTGATCGGCCAGGTGCCCATGCGCAGTCCTTTCGATTCGGCCTGGCGACAGAAATCCACGTCGTAGAAATGGAACGCGAACTGCTCATCGAACCGCACGCCGGCTTGGACCAGTCGCTCGCTGTCCGCGATCAGCATGAGCCCGTCGAGCAGTTTGCACTCGACACCAGCGGGACCAAAACGCGAAACCTGGCTCGGAAAACCGTTGCCATGGCCCACGGAACCGCTCAAGAACGCAGCGTCGTCCCACTTGAAATCCGGCGTGCCGAACGCCCAGGCCGGCTGCCGGGGCAAGCGGCGCCGATTGCCGGCGAGGCCCACTACGTCGAAGTGCCGCAGCGCCTCCTGAACACGCTCGGCCCAGAAAAAATCGACGATCGACACATCGTCGTGCACGAAGACAAGGATGGCCGGATGAGAGGCCGATTGCTCGATGGCTGCGTTGTAGAGCGTCGGCAGTCCCGTCGAGTTGTTGGCGTAGAGCAATAACTCCGGCGCCTGCTCGTATCGATGCGCCGACAAAGAACGGCCGAGCGCCGTGTCGGTCATGAACCGCTCCTGCGAAACGCGGGTCGCGCACACCAGCCTCACCGGCTTGGCCGTCACCGCGGTCGGACTGTCCGCGTGTCTCGGTGCGGCCGTGGCCGCAGCGTGCCCATTCGGCGACGCTCCCAATGCGGCTTGCGACGTCCGGGCAGCAACGGCGGCACGGGCCGAGGCGTAGCCGGATCGAAAGCGTTCCGTATCGAATAGCTCGGGGGCCGCGATCGTAGTCAGCTCACCGAGATTGTCGAGCAGCCGAGCGAGTTCTGGAAAATCGCCCTTGCGCGCTGAATAGACTCGCTGCAGGCGCGCCGCTGCTTCGGCAAGGGCCGCTCCGGTGAGGCGCCCGGATGCGGCTTCGCCTCGCACAAACAGCTCCCATTCATAAATGGCGGCACTCTCGTACGTCTGTAGCCGACGCGCCCGCTCGCTCGCATCGCGACGCGACATGCTCCAGTATCCGCCGACGGCAATGAGCGGCGCGCGTTCCGCGAGGTTAAGGTACATCCCCACGTCGCCGAGCCCGTCGAGCTTGAAACCGCGGTACGCGAAGACATCGTCGGCGCTGGCTCGTTCCCGGTCGACCATCACATTGGACGTCTCGCCGATGAAGTTGCGCAACTCGCCGACCATTTCCCTCACGAGCAAATCACGGCCGACAAGGCCCAGCTCGTTCACCTTCATGAGCGATCGGGGTGTGTCGACGACCGAGTCGTTGGCGTCGACGAAGACGCGCCCGTGAAACGCGAGCACCGAAGCCGGTGCGCGCCTGAACGCATCGACGAGCCGCTCCACCGACTCGGGCATCAGCATGTCCGAATCGCCGAGCCATTTCACGTAGCGACCGCTCGCGCGTGCCCACAATGCTTCTTCGTTGCGCAGGGCGTCGCCCGGGCCGTGGTGGAAATAGCTAATGCGAGCATCGTCGAGGCGTTCGACGATCGGCTGCAATGCCGCATCGGGCGTCTCGTCGCCGACGAGAATTTCGACGTCGTCGAACGTCTGGCGCTGGGCGCTGATCAGCGCGCGGCCGAGATAATCGGCTCTGCGCGCCGGAATCAGAATGCTGACGGTTGCCATGAGGCGGCTTGTTCCTTGACTGACGTACGATGGTTGGACCGCCCCACGGCTATCGGGCCGGCAGGCGCGCTCGCGCTGCGCAGCGGCTGCACGCGCAGCCGAGGCAGAGCGGGCGCTAGCAGGTTAGCAACAAGGAAGCCGCGGCAATCAGTGGAACAGCAGAGTGTTTCAGGGCCTTTTTCCGATGATTCACGCCCAGATTCGGGACGTCAGCCGGGCGTCGCCGCAAACATCGGTAGCGCTCCGGCACGTCATCGGCTTGCGAGAAACGCGTGCCAGATTTCCACGAAACGCTCGCACGCGGCAGGCTCGCAGCGAACCAGCCCAGGAAGCAGATCGCAAAAAGCCGCCATGTCCTCGACGCCAGCGTAATCGTTCATGATCAAACCCGCTGAGGTGCCAAAGCACTGGGACGCCTGGTCGCGCCCGAGCTTGTTCAACCGCAAGGCAGCCAGCCCGAGCGCGATCCATGCGAGGCGCCCTTGCTTGAAGTCGCGAGTCGACCTGACCTGACTGTTTTGCGACGGGCTCAAACGGAAGTACCCCAGTGGCTCATTCAGAAAGCCAACGGGTTTTTTCAGACTCGCCGAAAGAAAAAGGCCGATATCGCCGAGACCTTCAAAAGAAATTCCCGCGAGCCTCGGATCGTCGAGCAATGCGGCAGTGTCGTGATTGAAAACGGCATTCGAGAGCTCCCCCAGCCAGTTGTTGCATGTCGGGATCGTCGTCGAGAAAAGGAATTCGGGCGCGAGCAGAAAAGCCCGCTCACCGTGCAGACGGACCTGCTCGGGAACCGGGAGCCGACCTACCGGCTGCCCCGATTCGACCGCCGTCCAGCGCCTGCTCACCGTGCAATCGACGCCGCCCATTGCATGAACGGCCAAGTGTCGCTCGTAGAAGTCCGGATAGATGACGTCGTCATCCAGGAGCAAATGCGCGAGGGGGGTGCTACCGTTCCATACCTTCAACAAGTGCCGACAGTTGGCGAATGCTCCGGCGCGCGGCCCGTCGACGACTTCAATGTTCATGCCGGCTGTCGCCGCTTTCAGGGCATCGCTTTGCAACTCGGCATGGAAAGCGCGGTCTGGGCTGTCGTCCGAGAAGATGACGCGTTCCGGCCTCACCGTCTGGTGATAAAGAGCGATCAGCAAGTCGTGAAGGTACTTAGCCTTGTACGCAGGAATGATAGTGGTGATTTTCACGTGATCTTCAGGGTCGTCGTACCGTTTTGAGCGTTGTTGTCGCTGAGCCAGTCAGGAAAAGAACTCGAGCACCTCTGCGGCGACGACTCGAATCTCGTCGATCGTCAGGTAGGGCGCCATCGGCAGACTGAGCACTTCGTTCTGCAAGCGATCCGCAATCGGAAGGTCCGGCCATCGTTCGCCTGCATACGCCTGCTGGCGATGATTCGCGATCGGATAATGGATCAGCGTGCCGACGCCTCTCGCGCTCAAACGCGCCTGCAAAGCGTTCCTATTCGGCGTCCTGACCACGAACAGATGCCAAACCGGTGCCGATTCAGCTATGACGTGCGGGAGCTGCAGCAGCGCTCCCGCTGGCGTCAACGCACTCATGTACGCTGAAGCGAGTTCGGCCCGCCTCTCGTTTTCGGCATCGAGCTGTCGTAGCTTCACGCGGAGAATCGCCGACTGCAGTTCGTCCAGCCTTGAATTGACACCTGCCACCTCATGCCGATATTTGACGCTTGAGCCGTAGTTGCGCAACTTCCGTACTGCGGCGGCCAACTGATCGTCATTGGTCGTGATCGCCCCGCCATCGCCAAGCGCGCCAAGGTTCTTGCCAGGGTAAAAACTGAATCCTGCCGCGTCCGCAAGCCCCCCGGTTCGCCGGCCACGGTAGCGGGCCCCGTGCGCCTGCGCAGCGTCTTCGATGACGCGTATGCCGTGCCGCCGCGCGATTTCGTTCACTGGCTCCATATCGGCCGGTTGCCCATACAAGTGCACCGGAATGATGGCTCGCGTACGCGACGTGATGGCAGCCTCGACGCGCGCGGGATCGATGTTGCATGTGCGCGGATCGGGTTCGACGGGCACGACGCGCGCGCCGATCTGACTCACAGCGAGCCAGGTTGCAATGAACGTCGTCGACGGAACGATGACTTCGTCTCCGTTGCCTATGCCGTACGCACGCAGAATAAGTTGCAACGCGTCCAGCCCATTACCGACACCGATGCAATGGGCGACGCCGCAGTACTCGGCAAACTCGCGCTCGAATGCCGCGCTCTCCTCGCCGAGGATATAGCGGCCTGACGCTACAACCCGCTCCATCGCTTCGCGAATCGCGGCTTCGTGCGGCTCGTTGGCCCGCTTCAGATCGAGAAAATCGATTGCCATCATGTGTTTGCAGGCCCGCCACTCCCGATGCTGCCCCGCACTGAGCGCAGCCCGGTGCGAGCGCGCGCCAGTTCGAGAAACTCATCGTGGTCTCGTATGTAGTCCTCGACACTGTAGTTCTCCGACGCGAGCACCATGCATACGGCGCCCGAAGAGAAATTGTCGAGCTTACGCCACATCATCGGGCATATATAGAGACCGTAGTACGAGCGATTCAAATGAAATCGCCGCTGGCGATCGCCATCGTCAAGGACGATATCGAAGCTTCCCGACATCGCGATCACGAATTGATGCAGTTGCCTGTGGGCATGCGCGCCACGGTCGGAGCCGCCAGGAACGTCGTAGAGGTAGTAGACGCGCCGGATCTCGAAGGGGATGTGATTGCTTCCCTCGACGAACGTCAGGTTGCCGCGCGGGTCTGCGATTTTGGGCAGCTCGATTATTCGACAGTCATTCAGCGCCATTGTCATTCCCCCGAAGGTCCCATTGATAGAATTCGTAGACCACGCCACCGGCGCCGAACTCGTTCTTGAATTGGTTCAATCCTTCATTCAACACACGGCCGTCGTCCTCCGTGCTGATCCCGAAATCGAAGAATCGTTTGCCGGCCATGCGGCTTTGCTCGATCGATTCTTCAAAAACAGCGTCGAGCGCATTGACCTCGTAGCCTGGCTCGCTCGAGGCGATGTACTGCGCGTGGGCGACGGTCTCCGAAAGGAACAGCACGATTCCTGCTTCGACGTTGCCGTTCAGCGTCGCCGCCATCAATCGGATCCGGTCTGGAAAGCGCTCAGCCAGCATCTCGATCTCATCGAGCGTATGGACGGGCTTAGCCGAATGCTTGCGGAGTAAGTTCTCTTCGAGCACGGCCCAAAACTCGGGCAGACGCTCGTTGCCTCTCGTGACGAGTATGCCGGCACGGCTTGCCTTTTTTTGCGCGCGCAAGCGTCGCCCGCTCACGGGGAGACGATGGCGCAAATCAATGCAGCTCGACAAATCGCAGCGGTAACGGACCGCGCCGACACGAAAAAGCGCGTAAAGATCGTCTTGCGCAGGCGCGGCCTGGTAGATGTGGGGCACGCACTTGTACCGCAATTGCTTGAACCCGGCTGACCGCCAGAGTCCTGCCGCGGCATCGAGCGCGGCAATCATCTGCACGCCGCGCAAGCGACCGTCGTGAAGCATGCCACCGTAAGTGACGCCGGGATGCGACACGACGACGTCTTCGTCGAAAGGGTGGCGCGCGGCGGGGATGACGCCGAGCCAATCTTCCCCGTCTTCGATGATGATCGACCGGTCGGCGAACCTGTCGCCGTGATAGGAGAGAAACCGGTATGAATGCAGGAACGTCGCCCCGTGGCAACGCGCGCAAAAGTCGTCCCAGCGGAGTGCGTCATCGGCTTGAAAAAAACGCGCTCTCATCACGCCTCGACAAGCTCCGCAATACCAAATCCGGTTCCGCCGAAGTCATTTCCATCGTAAAGCAGCCACGTCTTGCCGGCTGTCTGGATGTCCACCCCGAACTCGATCGATTCCGCATCCCAACCCTCGCGGGATACATCGATCCCAATTGAATCGTCTCGGCGCTGCCAGTGAAGGCCATCTGACGAAATGGCGTATCCCATCCGGTAAGCAGCAGGATCCCGGCGACGGATCGAGTAGATCATCCGATAGCCATCGGTCCCGCGGCGAACGACGGGCCGGCCAAAGCCGTGTTCGTGCACGAGATTCACTGGCAGCGTGACTTGCCCGCTCGAGGGCCATTGAATGCCGTCATCCGACTCCACGTATCGTATGTCGTAGACGGGCATGCGCTTATCGCCAATTTGCTCCCATGAGCCGCCGGCGACGTACCACATGCGAAAGCGCCCGTCGTCGATCATGACCCACGGCCCGCAGCGAAAGTGTTCTTCGCCCGGCGCGCGCTCGAGGACCGGCGTAGTCTGCACTCGAACGAATGTCTCTCCGTTGTCATCGCTGACGGCCAAGCCAGTAAGCAGCCGGTATCGGATCTTTCGGCAAAGCTCGAAGCCGACGTAGTACATGAAGAGCCGGCCATCGGGAACGCGCAGGACGGACGTCTGGAAAACGCCGCTATCGTCGAAGGCGCCAGGCTGCCCTACGTCCAGCACCGGCTCCGCCGACTGACGGAGCACCTTGCGCGGGTCCTCCGGATCGAGATCGACATAGCCGATGCGGCCGACGTTGTCCTCGTCGCGGCATTGGACGTAGACGCGAAGCGTTCTTTCGTCGATCCAGATTGGTGTGGGACACGTCGCATGAGTGCGCGCCCACCATGCTTCGCCGGAGGGTTGCCACACCACGCCGTGCTTGAGCCACTTCATGCGGATACCTTGAAGAACCGATAGGCGGAAACGGCCGCCGCGGCATCATGTTCCGCTTTGAACAACGCGCCGGGCTCGGTGTCCTTCATGATCGTCGTGTTCGGACCCAGCCAGTTGTCGGCACCCAACGTGACGTTATTTGCAATCGTCGCGTTCACCCCTAGAAAAGAGTTCGCGCCGATATCACAGAAGCCTGAAATGACCACATGCGACGAAACGAAGACGTTCTCGCGCACTACGCTATGATGGCCGATGTGATTGCCACTCCAAAGAACGACGTTGTCGCCGAGTCGCACAAAGGGTTGGACCGTGTTGTCCTCGAAAATGAACACATGCTCGCCGAGATCGACGTTGCGCCAAATGAACGCTCGCGAGCTCACGTATGAAGCGAGCGCATACCCTTTCCCCTTCGCCGCCCCCGCCAATCGGGTCCGCAGCCGGTTCAACTGACCGTAAGTGACGGCGACATAAATGTCGTGCTCGGCCGGCGCGAATTGGCGCTCGACGGATTCGAAGGGCACGACGGGCAGGCCGTTCAGCTCTGGTCGCTTGAGATAGGATTCTTCGACGGCGTGAGCCACGACCTCGTAATCCGAATCGTGGTCGAAGTACTCGCGCGCAATTTCCGCAAACGCGGAGTCGCCGACGATCACGAGTTTTCTATTGGGCATGGCGGCCTCTCAAGGCTTGACGATAAGGACGTCCTCACGGCGGTTCGCCATCGGAAGCGTCGACGGCTGTGGCAGCCAATAGGCATCGCAGCCCTGAGCGCGGGCGCGCATGATGAGTCCCAGGATGACGGCGTCGTCGATTCTGTCTTTTTCGACGGCCCGGAAATCGACTTCGGGCACGTCGGCCGTATTCATGAATGACTGATGGAATCGAACACCCGCTTCGCTGGCGAAAAAGCGCTTGCGCTTTGACACATTCGGAATGTCGCCAATCAGCAACTGCCCGCCCTCAGCGAGCAGCTCGATCGAATAATCGAGAAACTTCCAGAAGCCCGCCTCCACGAACACATAATGAAATACGCTGTAGCACAGTATCGCGTCGAACTTTCCTTTCCACTCATCAAGCGCCGCGTCGCAATTCGGGTAGAAGCCCGGCACCTTGATCACTCCGTCGGAGTCCGGCAGATGCGCCAACATCTCCGCCGAATCGACGAGGACCAGCTCATGTCCACGTGCAACGCTGTGCTCGATGAGCAACCTGGGCAAGCCGGCGCAACCCGGGCCGATATCGAGAATCTTCTTCGAAGCGCCGTCTAGATTGGAAAGCTTGCTGGCGATATCGGCAAATATCGCAGCCTCGTATCCTTCCCTGTAGGAATCCGGAAAGCCGATCCGCTCATGCAGGCTGAGCGACTCGTCGCTCGCCATGCGACGGAAATCGTCGTAGCCAATACCGTCGAAGGATCGTGTCATTGGGGGCCTCTTTCATCCGTTGACGGAGCCTCCTTCGAAGCGGTATGCAGTCGCCGTCGATTGTCTGGTGCAGCTTTTTTGCTTCGCATGGACGCGCAAGCAACGCCTGGGCGCCCCGTCGGGCTGGAGCAATGTCCAATGGGGCCAAGTATCGTTCAGATCGGTCGCGCTCTAAACGGCGAATTAACGTGAGAACATAGGTCTATTCTGCAAATCGCGGCGCGCCCCCTTCCCCCGCCTCCTGAGCCAACACCGCATCCCGCTTGGCCAACAAATGCGCGCGCAGGATCGCCCCCATCCGCTTCCCATCCCGGGCCTCGAGCGCCCGAATCATCTCGTCGTGATCATGAATCGCGCTGTCCCACTTCGCCGTCGAAAAGTTCGATCGGAAGCGTAGCGCCTGCAACCGCCGATTCATCGACACATACACTTGCCGAAGCGCCGAATTGCGCGCCGCCTCGTTGATCCGATCATGAATGGCCTGATTGCGCGCGTAGTACCCCGAAAGATCGTTTTGCTCACGGCAGGCAAGCATTTCGTAATGAAGCGCCTTGATGGCCGCCAGCTCCGCCGCGGTGATGCGCTCGCAGGCAAGCTCGCCCGAGAACGCCTCCAGACCGCTCATCAGCTCGAACATTTCCCGAATCTCGCCCTCGGTCATGCTCGATACCGTGGCGCCGCGATTCGGTGAAATTTCGACGAGCCCCTCGGCCGCGAGCACCTTCAGCGCCTCACGCAGCGGCGTGCGCGAGATGCCGAGCCGCTCACAGAGCTCACGCTCATTGAGCTTCATCCCGGGCACGAGCACGCCTTCGACGATGAAGGTCCGAAGATGCTCAACCACCATGTCGTGCAAACGCTGGCGTTCGACTTTCGGCAACAAGGGCACCACGACCTTGTCGCGCAGCGTATCCGCCTCTTGCATACATAACTCCGCGATTACTTTGATCCCGATTTTACGCACTGGCGGGCACCAGCATCCGGCCAGGGATTTCCCTAGGCCCGATATCGCTTTCCTTCCCCTCCATCGTAGGCTAAAGTTTTTTGCATGCAAAATTCAAAGGATCCTGCACCATGTTGAAGCTCGACTTCCATCCCGCGGGCCGCCACTTCCTGCAGATTCCCGGCCCGAGCCCGGTTCCGGACCGGATCCTGCGGGCGATGAGCTATCCGACGATCGACCATCGCGGGCCGGAGTTCGGCGCTCTAGGGCGCAAGGTCCTGGAAGGCATCAAGACGATCTTCAAAACGACGCAGCCCGTGGTGATCTATCCGGCCTCGGGCACGGGGGCGTGGGAAGCGGCGCTTTGCAACACGCTCTCCCCTGGCGACGCAGTGCTGATGTACGAAACCGGCCACTTCGCGACGCTGTGGAAGAAGATGGCCGAAAACCTCGGGCTGAAGCCTGAGTTTCTCGGATTGCCCGGCATCGAGGGTTGGCGGCGCGGCGTGCAGGCCGAGATGATCGAAGCTCGCCTGAACGGCGACACGGCCCATGCGATCAAAGCGGTGTGCGTGGTGCACAACGAGACATCGACGGGCGTCACCTCCGACATCGCGGCCGTGCGCCGCGCGATCGATGCGGCCCGGCACCCGGCGCTGCTGCTCGTCGATACCATATCGGGCCTCGCATCGGCCGACTATCGCCACGACGAATGGGGCGTGGACGTGACGGTGTCCGGCTCGCAAAAAGGCCTGATGCTGCCGCCCGGCATCAGCTTCAACGCCGTGTCGAAGAAGGCGCTCGAAGCGAGCCGCACTGCAAAGTTGCCGCGTGCGTTCTGGGGCTGGTCCGAGATCATCGAAATGAACAAGCAGGGGTATTGGCCTTATACGCCCAACACGAACCTGCTTTACGGGCTGTCTGAATCGCTCGACATGATCCTCGAGGAGGGGCTCGAGAACGTCTTCGCGCGCCATCAGCGGCTCGCGGCGGCATGCCGCGCGGCCGTCACCGCGTGGGGGCTCGACATTCAGTGCGCCGATCCGGCTGTCTACTCGCCCGTTTTAACCGGTGTGATCATGCCCGAGGGCGTCGATGCGGACGCCGTGCGCAAGCTGATCTACGAGCACTTCGACATGTCGCTGGGCACAGGGCTCGGCAAGGTCAAGGGCCGAATGTTCCGCATCGGCCACCTCGGCGAATGCAACGATCTCACGCTGATGGCGACGCTCTCCGGTTGCGAAATGGGCTTGCAGCTGGCCGGCGTGAAGCTCGCCGGCAGCGGCGTGGCCGCGGCGATGGATTACCTCGTGAAGCATGTCGCGAAGCCGAAGCTGAAGGTCGCGGCGTAATCGTCATGTCTACCGAGCTGGCCCTCGCCTGACTCAACCGATCGCGATATCGATGCGCAAAGATCATTCGCCGGGACTCGTCCAACCGATCCGACTGATGCCCGCTTCCGCGCGTGCCGCGTTGACGCCGCTCGCGGCTCGGCTCGCCAAAGAACTGAAGGGCGACGTCCTGTTCGATCGAGCCTCGCGGGGCCGCTATGCGACCGATGCGTCGATCTATCAGATCATGCCGATCGGCGTGGTGGTCCCGAAGGACCAGGCCGACCTGCGCCTCGCGCTCGAAATCGCGCGCGACAGTAAGGCCGCCGTACTCGCACGCGGCGCCGGAACCAGCCAGTGCGGTCAAACGGTCGGCGAAGGGCTCGTCGTCGATACGAGCAAATGGCTCAATCGGATCGTCGACTTCGACAAAGACGCGCGCACCGTCACCGTCGAGCCCGGCATCGTGCTCGACCACCTGAACGCATGGCTCAAGCCTTGCGGACTCTGGTTTCCCGTCGACGTTTCGACGGGCGCTCAATGCACGATCGGCGGCATGGCCGGCAACAACTCGTGCGGCTCCCGCTCGATCGAGTACGGCATCATGGTGCACAACGTCGAAGCGATCGACGCCGTGCTGGCCAACGGTGACGAGACACGTTTCGCCGCACTCTCGAAGATGCCGAACGATGCTCGCACACGCGAACTGATTGCAGGCGTGCGCCGCATCGCCGAGCGCGAGCGCGACGAGTTGCGCGAGCGCGTGCCGAAAGTGCTAAGGCGTGTGGCGGGGTACAACCTCGATCTCTTCGACTGCCAGAACCCGCTGCCCTACAGCCGCGACGGCGAGCCGAATCTCGCGAATCTGCTCGTCGGCTCGGAAGGCACCCTTGCGTTCAGCCGGCAGCTCACGCTGAAGCTGGCTCCACTGCCCACGCACAAAGTACTAGGCGTCGTGAATTTCCCGACGTTCTACGCGGCGATGGACATGACGCAGCACATCGTGAGGCTCGGGCCGTCGGCCGTTGAGCTCGTCGATCGCACGATGATCGACCTGTCGATGTCGAACGATGCGTTCCGCCCCGTCATCGAAAAGGCGTTGAGAGGTTCGCCGCAAGCCGTCTTGCTCGTGGAGTTCGCGGGCGATGACAGAGCCGCACAGTTGACGCAGCTCGCGCGCCTCGTCGAACTGATGGCCGATCTCGGCCTGCCGGGCTCGGTCGTCGAGATGCCGGAGGCCGCGCAGCAAAAGGCATTGTGGGAAGTCCGCAAGGCCGGGCTCAACATCATGATGAGCATGAAGGGCGACGGCAAGCCCGTCTCGTTCATCGAAGATTGCGCCGTCCCGCTCGAGCATCTGGCCGAGTACACGCGCCGGCTGACCGAAGTCTTCCATAAGCACGGCACCGAAGGCACCTGGTATGCGCATGCGAGTGTCGGCACGCTGCATGTGCGGCCGATTCTCGACATGCGTCGCGACGGCGCCGGAAAAATGCGCGCGATCGCCGAAGAAGCCGCCGCGATGGTGCGCGAGTACAAGGGCGCGTATTCGGGCGAGCACGGCGACGGTCTGTGCCGCGGCGAGTGGGTGGCCTGGCAATATGGGCCGCGCATCAACGCGGCGTTCCGCGAGATCAAGGTGCTCTTCGATCCCGAAAACCGGATGAGTCCCAACCGGATCGTCGATCCGCCGCGCATGGACGATCCCGTCAAGTTCCGCTTTTCGCCGAGCTATCGCGAAAGCACATGGCAGCCACGGCTCGACTGGTCGCGCTGGAACGTCACGCGCGATCCGCTCACGGGCGACGAAGGCCCGGCCGGCTCCGGCGGCGACGCGAGCGGTGGCCTCGCGAAAGCCGTCGAAATGTGCAACAACAACGGCCATTGCCGCAAGTTCGACGCCGGCACGATGTGCCCGAGCTACCGCGTGACGCGCGATGAGCAGCATCTGACGCGCGGCCGCGCGAACACGCTGAGGCTCGCGCTCTCGGGCCAACTCGCGGACGATGGGCACAACGCGCTCGCGAGCCGCGACGTGAAGGAAGTACTGGACCTCTGTGTCTCTTGCAAAGGCTGCAAGCGCGACTGCCCTACCGGCGTCGATATGGCGAGGATCAAGATCGAGGCGCGTGCCGCATGGAATGCGGAGCACGGCACGACGCTGCGCGATCGGCTAGTCGCGTTCCTCCCGCGCTATGCACCTCTCGCGAGCCGCGCGCCCGCGCTCGTCGCCGCGATCGAGAAAGCGCCGGCATTCGCGCGCGCCGTCAAGCGGCGGCTGGGCCTCGCCCCGACGCGGGCGTTCCCTCGCTTCACTCGCCCGTTCCTTTCGTCGGCAGTCCTAAGCAATCGGCCAGTGAGCCGCGGCAAAGAGGTGTTGCTCTTCGTCGATACATTCAACAACTATATGGAGCCCGACAATGCGCGGGCGGCGCGGCGCGTGCTCGAGGCGGCCGGCTATACGGTGCACTTCAACACGAAAGACGGCGAGCGCCCGCTTTGCTGCGGGCGGACCTTCCTTTCAGCGGGGCGTGTGGACGAGGCCAAAGCTGAAGCGCGACGCACGCTCGACGCGCTCATGCCCTACATCGACCGCGGTATACCGATCGTCGGGCTCGAACCGTCTTGCCTGCTGACGGTGCGCGACGAGTTCCTCGCTTACGGCTTCGGCGACGAGGCGAAGCGTCTTGCCGCCGCATCGTTTCTCTTCGAAGAGTTTCTCGTTCGCGAAAACGCCGCGCAGCGCCTCGCGCTCGATCTGAAGCCGCTCTCGCATGCGAAAGCGTTCGTGCATGGCCACTGCCATCAGAAAGCGTTCGATGCATTGCGTCCTGCCGAGGTCGTGCTCGGCTGGATTCCCCAGCTCGAAGTCAGCACGATCGAATCGTCCTGTTGCGGAATGGCCGGCAGCTTCGGCTATGAGGCCGAGCACTATCAAACGTCGATGGCAATGGCCGAGCTATCGCTGCTGCCGGCCGTGCGTGAAGCGGGCGATGCGCTCATCGTCGCGGACGGCACGAGTTGTCGCCATCAAATCGCCGACGGAGCGCAAAGGGAAGCACTGCATGTGGCACGCATCCTGGCGCAGGCGTTGCCGGACGATTGAAGCAATGCGCGTGCGGCGACGAGCGCAACGAATGAAGTCGTAGTCGCAGTCGGATTCGGCGGTTTGAATTGAAGCTCATGAACGCAGCACTACTTAGCAAGGAGACCATGATGTTTCGTCGTGCCACGATGCGAGTGCTCTTGCTTCTATGCGTGATGTACTTCATCACGTACGTCGATCGTGTGAACGTCAGCACCGCGGCGAGCGCGTTCGGTCCGGAGATGCACCTGTCGCATACGCAGATCGGCCTCGTGTTTTCCGCGTTCGCCTATCCGTATCTCGTGTTTCAGATCATCGGCGGCTGGGTGGGCGACCGGTTCGGCCCACGCCGCACGCTTGCCCTTTGCGGCATCATCTGGGCGGGCGCCACGGTGCTGACCGGGCTCGCGGGCGGCCTCGCCTCGATGCTGGTCGCGCGCTTGCTGCTCGGTCTCGGCGAAGGGGCGACGTTCCCGACCGCCACGCGAGCGATGTCGAACTGGATGCCGCCCGAGAAGCGCGGCATGGCGCAGGGCATCACGCACGCCGCGTCGCGCATCGGCAATGCCGTCGCGCCGCCGATCATCGGCTGGCTCATGATCGCGACGAACTGGCGCGGCGCGTTCATCATCACCGGCATCTTGAGCTTCCTTTGGGCGATCGCCTGGATCTGGTATTTCCGCGACAACCCGCGCGAGCATCCGCGCATCACCGAAGACGAATGCGCCGCGTTGCCGACCTACTCGGGCGCGAAGAATCGCCCGGCGACGCCGTGGCGGCGTCTCTTCGCCCGCATGGCGCCCGTCACCGCCGTCTACTTTTGCTACGGCTGGGTGCTGTGGCTCTTCCTGAGCTGGATTCCGCAGTACTTCCTGCACAACTATCACATGCAGCTCACGAAGTCGGCGATCTTCGCCTCGGGCGTCTTCTTCGCCGGCGTGCTCGGCGATTGGCTCGGCGGCTCCCTCACCGACGCGATCCTCAAGAAAAGCGGCAACGTGCGCATGGCGCGCAATCTGATGGTCGGCATCTGCATGTTCCTCACTCTGCTTTCGCTCGCGCCGATCATGTTCGTGTCCGATCTGTCGATCACGCTCGCCGCGTGCTGCCTCAGCGCGGGGTTCTTCTTCAACGAAATGACGATCGGGCCGATGTGGGCGGTGCCGATGGACATCGCGCCAAAGCACTCCGGAATTGCGAGCGGCGTGATGAACACGGGCTCGGCGCTCGCGGCGATCGTGAGCCCCGTCGTGGGCGGCTTCCTCATCGACCGCACCGGAAACTGGAACCTGCCGTTCATTATTTCGATGGCGTTGATGGCGCTCGGCATCGTCCTTTCGTTCACGATGCAGCCCAATCGGACGCTCGATGTCGAGGAGCGCGACGTTAAAGCCGAAGGGGTGCGCAAGCTCGTGTAATCGTAGGAAATTCCTTAACTCGGTTAAGTTTTTCCTGAATCTGCCGTAATTCATGAGGCAGTGTTTCCTGCCGGGGCCACTGAGAGATTACGGGAGATAACCGATGTTGAAGAAGCTGTCGATTCGCGCATGCTTGACGGCGTTAGTCGCTTTTTTTGCGGTCGTTTTGCTGATCGGGGCCGCAGCGGGGTTGCTCTCGCTGCGCGCGAGCAACGAGTCGCTACAGCAGATGTACACGATCGATACCCCCGCCGTCGCCGATCTCGAGGGCAGCGCGGGGCAGCTGCTGCGCCTGCGGCTTGCCCTTGCGACTTACGCGTCTTTAACCGATTTGAACGATCAGAAGGGCGCCGAAGCGGTTCTGACGCGATTCGATAAGTACTTGCAGTTGTCGAACAAGCTGCTTGCTCACTATGTGAGCATCGCGGGCGACGACGATAATGTGCAGCGTCTTTTGCAGGACATGAAGGACAAGCGCGATGCGCTCCTGCATGACGGCGTCGAGCCTGCAATGGCCGCGCTGAAAGCGGGAGACCGCAATACGTTCCTCGAACTGCAGTCGCATAAGCTGCCCTTTCTCTATAACGGCTACGAAAAGGCGATGCAGGCGCTCGAACGCCTGCATGTCGACAGCGGCGAGCAACGCTACCGCGAGGCGCATGCGCGCTTTCATTTCGTGAGCGCCGCGGTGGCTGTCGGCATCGGGCTTGCGCTCGTATTGTCCTGGTTCGCGCGTGCGATATTGATGCGCGCGATCGTGCATCCGGTCGATGCCACGATCGAGCAGTTCGATCGTATCGCGCGTGGCGACCTGACGGGCCGCATTGCTGCGGAAAGCGACAACGAGGTCGGCAAACTCGCCTCGGCGCTCGGGACGATGCAAGAAGCGCTGATCGGCACGGTCGACGTCGTGCGGCAGGGAACCCAGGCGATCGATACGGGCGTGAGCGAGATCGCGGCCGGCAACGCCGATCTCTCTCAACGCACCGAAGAGCAAGCCGCATCGTTGCAGGAGACGGCGGCCAGCATGGAGCAACTGACTTCGACAGTGAAGCAGACCGCCGACAACGCGAAGCATGCGAGCGAGCTCGCGCAAGGCGCTTCGAGTCTCGCCGCGCAAGGCGGCGAGCTCAACCGCGAGGTCGTCGATACGATGCAGGCGATCGTCGGCGATTCGCACAAGATTGCGGACATCGTCGGCGTGATCGAGGGTATCGCGTTTCAGACGAATATCCTCGCACTGAACGCGGCCGTCGAAGCCGCGCGTGCCGGCGAGCAAGGGCGCGGCTTCGCTGTCGTCGCGAGCGAGGTCCGCTCGCTCGCCCAGCGCAGCGCCGCGGCCGCCAAGGAAATCAAGACGTTGATCGACGAGTCGACCGGGCGGATCACGACGGGCGCGCAGCTAGTCGAGCGCTCCGGGTCGACGATGGGCGAAATCGTCGGCGCGATTACGCGCGTGAGCTCGATCATGAGCGAAATCGCATCGGCGGCGATCGAGCAAAGCACGGGGATCGATCAGGTCAACCGGGCCGTATCGCAGATGGACGAGGTGACCCAGCAGAACGCCGCGCTCGTCGAGCAGGCGGCCGCCGCGGCGAGTTCGCTCGAGGATCAGGCTCGGCGGCTGTCGGCGGCGGTTGCCATATTCAGGACTGCTTGAGTTCGGAGGTCTCCTCGCGGCTCGCTTTGCCGGAGCAAAATCGCGGCGATTCCCCTGGCGCCGCAGTGCTTGCAATAGCGCTGAAACGGCCGATTCGCGTCGCCTAGAATGAAATGGCGCGCGGACCGTTGCCGTGCACCCGCGCGGCAGCGCTCGCGCGGAAGTCCCGACACGTCGAATCGTAAGGGGAATCGTCATGGCGACTTATATCGTGCTTGCGCAGTTCACTGATCAGGGTATCCGCAACATCAAAAACAGCCCGCAACGGGCTAGCCAGGTAGCGGAAATGGCCAAGGGCTTTGGCTGCGAAATGAAGGAAGTCTTCTGGACGCTCGGCCAATATGACATCGTCGCGGTTATCGACGCTCCCGATGACGAGAGCTTTACGACCTTCGGTCTGGCTTTGGGCTCCGCCGGCAACGTGCGTACGCAGTCTTTGCGCGCGTTCACGAAGAACGAACTGGCGTCGATGATCGGCAAGCTGTCTTGATCGATCAACTTGCTGATGGCATTTGACGCGTCAGCGTCCCGGGGGAAGCCGCTCCCGCCCGCCCTGTGCGGTTCTCGGACGACGGGAGCGGTGTCTGATTTTTCTCCGTGGATTGACAATCGCGCGGTGAAGCCGATGCACAATGCTCGCGGCCGCCCATTCAGGGCGCGAACACTGAATGCTCGGGACATCGAAAGATGGAAGAAGGAAAACTGGACGTCGCCATGATCGAGGCCAACATTGCCAAGATGATGGCCGAGACGATGAAGTTGGTTGACGAAGGCGCGAAGCTTCGCGCCGAAACGGCCAAGCTGCAACGCGACGCGCGCTGGTATCCCGTGATATGGGCGACGGCGTTCGTGGGCGCCGTGCTTGGTGTGGCTGAGTTACTGCGGTGATGTACTCGCTCGCCAGCGAAACGGAGGGCGATCACGCCAAAAGACGCTGCGATAAGCACATGAATCGGGCAATAGCCATCACCTTCTAGGCTCAGCCGAAGAAAACTTTCGGGTCAACGAAGGCACAATGCGCAAACCAAATTCACCCGTTACAAGCAGCTTGCTGGCTGGCGTCCTGGCACTATTCGACGTTGCGCCATTCATCCTCTTGCTGCCGGCGCCGCGTGAAGATCTGTACACCGGCGGCGGATTGATACTGCTGCTTCTCTGCAGCATTGCCATCGCATCGCGGGCGAACAAGTTAAGAGGCAAGCAGCTTCGCATACTGTTCGCCGTCCTTTCTGGCGCCGCTGCAATAAACGTCCTCACAACCGTATTATTGCGCAGCTTGCCTTCCCCGCTCCTCGATCACCTTGTCTTAGGCGTACTGGGCGCACAATTCGGTCTCGACGGAGAATCTGCGTATGACGCCGCCAGCTACGAGGTATGGTGCAAGATTTGGCTAGGTCTCGCGCTAGTCGCAGGCGTGATTGTATCGATGGCCCATCGCGTGCTTCACGCCAAGGCTTAGTGAAACCGGCCCGCCACACGGGGGATTTCCATGGGTCGCGACCGGGGGTTTTTGTGCGATTCGACGCATGTCCGCAATAGCCGATCACCTTATCTTCGACCGCCGCTCTGGTGCGTCGTGAATCCGTGCGTCATGGGGACTCCGTTGCCCCAGCGTTGGCACATCGATGCGCCGGTGCAGCCCGCAAACCTGCAGCGATGCGAAGAGGGGGTCATGTAGTCCGAATCCGTGGGTCGAGCACTGTTCGATAGCAGTCACTATCTTTGATCGCCTTGTTTAAGCGATTAAGGAGTGACGAATATGAAGTGCCCCTCTTGCGGTGCGGCCGGCCTGATCCGCGATATGCGAGAAACCTCTTACTCGTACAACGGCGAGTCGGCTGCGATTCCTCGCCTAACCGGTGATCTCTGCCCGGCGTGCGGCGATTCAATGCTCGATATGGTGGTGTCGGCGCGTCCTGGCGAATCGATCGCAAGCGCGAGCGGATACGCCTGCCGGGGCGAGAGCGGTCCTGCCAATATTACCCTCAAAGGGTAATATCTAGATGGAGAAGAACACACCGCATTACAAGCTCACCACCATTCAAGCCACCATTGCTCGGCTGGGGGCGGCGGCCTTCACCAAGACCGCTCTTGATGGCGGGCGAGCTATGGGGCTTACGAGTGCGGAGATGCTTGCCGTCGTAGCAAGGTTGAGCTCCGCGTCGCACCGGCGCGGCGGCAACTTCTTCAAGTCCATGACCACTTACGCGGATCACAGGTATGGCAAGACGTGTATCACGCCGATACTCCAAACGGCAAAGTGGCCTACGTCAAGGTTTTCGAGCGAAGCGACGGTGCACCGGTCATCCAGTTCAAGGAAAAGTGACTATGAAGAATCGCAACTGCGTGAACTGCGGCACCCGTAATGGCATGATGCGGTTTGAGAATGAAACCTTTACGATCCGGCACGAGGAATTTGCCACCCAGGTTCGTGGGCTGTCGGGCTGGCGCTGCCGCGCGTGCGAGGAAGTCGAGTTCGATCCGCAAAGCGCAATGCAATATGCGGCGGCCAGCGATGCACTGGTACTGAAGGCGCGCGAGCACACCCAACACGAGATTCGTCGCATCCGCAAGAAATTGCATCTGAGCCAGGCGCAGGCCGCCCGCCTGACGGGGGGCGGACACAACGCGTTCTCGCGTTACGAGAGCGGCCAAGCCATGCCCGTGGCGGCCGTAGTCAATCTGCTGAAGTTATTGGACCTTCGGCCGGAGTTGCTGAATGTGTTGGTACAACCGCATGAAATCGAGCTTCAATTGCACGAGTGATTCACTGTACTGCGCTGGCCTCGGGCGGAACCTAGTAGGAGCGGCTCTTTTCTAGGCCAGCTTGTGGGTCGCAAGCCAGTCCTTCAGCGCGGCATTCATGCGCGTCTGCCAACCGCGCCCCGTCGCCTTGAAGGCTTCGAGCACGTCGTCGTCGAGCCGAATAGTCGTGGCGGTCTTGTGACTGCCTACCGGCCGCCCACGTCCGCGGCGCACGAGCTTATCGCCGATGTACTCGTCCGCCTGTTCGAAAAATTCGTCGGTCAGCTCCGGCGCGTCGTCCGGATCAACCCACTCGGTATGCGTAGCGCGTTTGCTCACGGTCATTTGCTTTCCTCATGCTGACGATGCGGCGAGCCTCGCCGCGTGGAGTCCATACCATGACGATCATCCGGCCATCCACCTTGCCGACCGTGACATATCGCAATTCACCATAGTTTTCACGTGCGTCCTCTACGGTGAAATGGTGTCCGGCGAAGACCTCGGCCGCGCGCGCGAAATCCAGTCCCCGCTCGGTCAGCGTCTTGTCGCGTTTGTTGGCGTCGAATTCGATCTCCATGCGATTTATTGTATTTACAATAAAACGAGAGCGCAAGGGATTCTTGTTAGTACGTTTATCCGGCAGCGCCGCTAGGAGTGCTCACAGAGCTTGGCGGATAGGGAACTTTGGAGATGGTGCAGCGGTTATGCGCCAACTGTCTGCGCGACGATCTCGCGCAGCAGAGCGCAGAGTCGTCGCCCGTGGCCGCCGCAATAGCGGATCGTCTGACGCGCTGGGTGCAGCCGCATACGCAGTCCCCCGACGGGCATCTAGCTGTCGGCTGACTGTATTTTCACTGTACTCGAGGAAAACGATGCGGTAGCGGAACGGCTGAATGCCTTACCAGACTTGGCGCGCCCGGCTGGGATCGAACCAGCAACCCCTGCCTTCGGAGGGCAGTACTCTATCCATTGAGCTACGGGCGCTTCAATGCGAAGGCGCCGCGGCCGGTGGGACGCAGCGCCGAGCAAGACGAAGAGAATACCTTGTTTCGCGTGACGCGTCCACCTTCCCCCCGCCCGCGATCCCCCCCCGAATACCGAGCAACGCCCGCCCTGCCTCGCCTCACGCCTCCAAACAACCGCCGCTACCGCGGAAACCCACCGCAAATCATTGCGGGTAAACGCGCCCCACGCGATCCGAGCGCCATCTCGCCGACGCCAAAACCTTCCGTCTATAATCGTCCGTGGTCGATGGAATGAAGTAAGTCGTTGCCGTAGTCGTCGTTGCCGTCACGCTGTACCGCTCACGAACAAATATTCACCGGGAGACGAGACAAGCATGAGCGAAGCACCACACGGAGCCCCGATCAAAACGCCGGGCCAGCTGATTGCGGCGGTCGTCGCCGCGTTCGCGATCCCGATCGTGATCATCTGGCTGCTGGCCTATAACGTCAACGAGACGGTCCGCACGGGCGCCGGCACGGACGAGCTCGCCGATGCCGCCGTCGCGAAGCGCATCGCCCCGATCGCGCAGGTCACGGTTCGCGATGCCAACGCGCCGCACGCTTACAAGACCGGCGAGGAAGTCTTCAAGGCGGTCTGCGTGACTTGCCACGGCACGGGCGCCGCGGGCGCGCCGAAGTTCGGTAACAGCGCGGACTGGGCGCCACGCATCGCGCAAGGCTATGACACGTTGCTGCACACGGCATTGACGGGCAAGGGCGCGATGCCGCCGCGCGGCGGTACGTCGCCCGACGACTACAGCGACTACGAGATCGCCCGCGCTGTCGTCTATATGGCCGATCACGGCGGGGCGAATTTCCCCGAGCCGGCCGCACCGGCGCAGGGCGCAAGTGCAACGGCGACGGCCCAAGCCGCCCCGGGAGCGTCGGGCGCCTCGGCACAATCGCCAGCCGACGCCAGCGCCCAAGCGGCAGGTCAGCAAGCCGCCGCCGCGATGGCCGCGCTGAACTCGGCATCCAAGGCCGAACCCGCATCGGCTCCCGCCACGACCACCGCGAGCGCCGACGCGAACCAGGCCGGCAAGGCTCTCTACCAGCAGGTTTGCCAGGCCTGCCACGCGGCCGGCGTGCTCGGCGCGCCAAAGTTCGGCAACAAGGCCGATTGGGCGCCGCGCCTCAAGGATCCGATGGACACGATCTACAACTACGCGCTGCACGGCAAGGGCAACATGCCCCCGAAGGGCGGATCGCAGGCGTCCGATGCGGACGTGAAAGCCGCCGTCGACTATATGGTCAGCGCGGCGAAATAATCAGGACGGCCAATATTCAGGAGCTCTGATGTTCAGGACTTCTGAAGCAATGCCTTGAGGCTGGCGAGCCGATCTTTCGGCGTCATCGGCGCCTCCTCGGGCGTGGGCGGCGGCGCCTCGTCGAGCCCCATCTCGGCGATGAAGCGCGAAGGCTCGCAAACCACCGTCTCTCTCGCGCGCTTGCGCTTCTTGCACCAGTTCAGATGCAAGCTGCGCTGCGCCCGCGTGATCGCCACGTACATCAGGCGCCGCTCTTCCTCGATGCGCGCATCGTCGATCGGCTCGTCGTCCGCGCCGCCGCGGTGCGGCATGATGCCCTCCTCGACGCCCACGAGAAACACGTGCGGGTACTCGAGCCCTTTCGATGCATGAACGGTCGACAGGCGCACCGCATCGGGATCCTCGTCCTTGCCGTCGAGCATCGACATCAGCGCTACCGTCTGAATGAGCGCGAGCAGATTCTTGCCCTCGTCGGCCAGTCCGTCGGCGTTGTCGTAGCCCGTCGCTTCGCCGTCTTCGGCCTCTTCGCGCTCGGGCTTGGTCCCCTTGCGCTTGAGCCACTCCAGAAACTCGAGGACGTTCTGCCACTTCGACTGCGCCTGGCGCTCGTCGAACGTATCGTAGAGGTAGGCCTCGTAATGAATGGCCTCCATCAAATCGTCGATCAGTGTGGTCGCCGCATCCTTCGTCGCCCGCTCGCCGATGCGCTGAATGAAATCGCAAAACACGCGCAGCGGCTCCACTTGTCGCGCCGACAGGCGCGCTTCGATGCCGCCCATATAGACCGCCTCGAAGAGCGACACCTTCGCCTGTCCCGCGAACGAGCCCAGCGCTTCGAGCGTGGTATTGCCGATGCCGCGCCGCGGCGTCGTCACGGCGCGAATGAACGCGGGGTCGTCGTCGGGATTGGCGATGAGGCGCAAATAGGCGCAGATGTCCTTGATCTCGGCTTTATCGAAGAACGATTGGCCCCCCGAAAGAACATACGGGATGCGCTCGCGCCGCAATACCTGCTCGAAGATCCGCGCCTGAAAATTGCCGCGATAAAGGATCGCATAGTCGCGAAACTGCGCGCGCCGCTCGAACTTGTGCGCGGAGAGTCGAAACACGACCGATTCGGCCTCGTGCTCTTCGTCGTTGCAGCCGGTCACGGTGATTGAATCGCCCATTCCGTGCTCGGACCACAGCTTTTTCTCGAACAGCTTCGGATTATTGGCGATGACGTTGTTCGCGGCCGTGAGGATGCGCACCGTCGAGCGGTAGTTCTGCTCGAGTTTGATGACGTGAAGCTTCGGGAAATCCTTGCCGAGCTGGGCGAGGTTTTCGAGGGTCGCGCCGCGCCAGCCGTAAATCGCCTGATCGTCGTCTCCCACCGCCGTGAACGCCGCGCGCGGACCTGCCAGCAGCTTCAGCAATTCGTATTGGCACGCATTGGTGTCCTGATACTCGTCGATGAGCAAATACCGCAGCTTGTTTTGCCACCGGTCGCGTACGGCCTCGTTTTGCGCGAAAAGCTCGGTGGGGAGCCGGATCAGGTCGTCGAAATCGACGGCCTGGTAGGCGTGCAGCGTCGCGACATAGTTGCGGTAGACGATCGCAGCCTGATGTTCGTCTTCATTCGATGCGCCAGCGAGCGCCGCCTCCGGATCGATGAGGCCATTCTTCCAAAGCGAGATGATCGACTGGACTTTGCGGATGAATCCCTTGTCGGTCGAGCCGACCTGCTCCTGGATCATCGCGAAGCAATCGTCGGAATCCATGATCGAAAACTGCGGCTTGAGACCCAGATGCTCGGCTTCCTGCCGCAAAATCTGCACGCCGAGCGAGTGGAACGTGCAGACCGTCAACTGGTTCACGGGCACCTTGCGCCCTTCTTTGCCGGGCGCCGTCAGCGTCTTGCCTTCGAGCAACTTGCCGACACGCTCGCGCATCTCGGCCGCCGCCTTGTTCGTGAACGTCACGGCGGCGATATGGCGCGGCTCGAAGCCTTTCTGCTCGATGAGATAGGCGATTTTCTGCGTGATGACGCGCGTCTTGCCGCTGCCTGCGCCGGCAAGCACGAGACACGGGCCGTCGAAGTAGCGAACCGCCTCGCTTTGGGCGGCATTCATTGCTGCGGACATCTTGTTCGTGGAGTTGGCGAGTGGGCGCTTTAGCGCTTATTCGAGCCAGATGGAAAGCTGAGGGCGAGTGCGCGATGTTAACACGAACGAATTGCGACTCCATGCGCCAACCAAGGTGAGCGCTGCGGCTACCGCTTCTCTTGCGTCGCCTCGTGCCAAAATGCGGACTTCGCGCACGACTAGCCTCGTGAGGCTGCGATGCGCCAACCCGCTTGAAAGCTTTCGGAAAGCCCAGATGACTTCATCGCTGAAAATCGGCTTGATGGGATACGGTTTCGCCGGCGCGACGTTCCACGCACCTGTCATCGAGCACTGCGGCCATGCCGCGGACGATCGGCGCGAACCCATCGCACGCATCGCGGCGATTGCGACGAGCAAGCCGGAACAAGCGCTCGCCGACTATCCGCAGGCGAAGACGGTCCCCGATCTTGAAGCGCTGCTGGCGCTCGACGAAGTCGAGTGCGTCGTCATCGCCACGCCTAACGATACGCACTTCGAGATGGCGGCAAAGGCGCTCGAGGCCGGCAAGCATGTCGTCGTGGACAAGCCTGTCACGCTGCGCGCAGCCGACGCCCTCGCCCTCGCCCGGCTCGCGCGCGATCGCGGCCTCGTCTTCGCGCCTTTCCACAATCGGCGCTGGGACGGCGATTTCCTTACCGTGCGCGAACTCATCGACAGCCAAGCGCTCGGCCGCATCGTCCATTTCGAGTCGCATTTCGATCGCTTTCGTCCGCAGATCCGCCAACGCTGGCGCGAGGAAGCATCGCGCGGCGGCGGACTGCTTTTCGACCTCGGTCCCCATCTGATCGATCAGGCGCTCGTGCTGTTCGGGGCGCCGGAGACGGTCTACGCGAGCGTGAAGACGCACCGCGATCATGCGACGGCCCCTGACTACGTCCACCTGCTGCTCGGCTATGCCGACAAGGAAGTCGTGCTCCATGCAAGCGCGCTGTCCGCCCTCGAGCCTCCGCGCTTCGCGATCCACGGCACGCTCGGCAGCTACGTGAAAGCAGGCCTCGATACGCAAGAGGATCAATTGAAGGCCGGCCTGCGCCCGGGCGACGCGGGCTTCGGCGGCGGCAACGCGGCCGGCACGCTGCGGGTGATCTCGGACGGTCAGGAAACCGAGCGCCCGCTACCGACGAAGGAGGGTGCCTATGCCGATTTCTATCGAGCGCTCGCGTCGTCGATCCGGCAGGGCTCGCCGTTCCCGGTCACGCCGCAGGATGCGGTCGACGTCATGACGATCATTGAGCTGGCCGAGCGCAGCGCGCGCGAGGGCCGACGTCTGACGTTCGCTCGCGAGACCGCCTGAAAGCGCGCGACGAAAGGCGGGGCCCGCCGAAGACTCCGTTACAACTTTCGCGACCGCGATGTCATCGCGGCGATCACTTGAGCCGTTTTTGCGATGTCGCCTGAAATGCGACATCGCGACATCGCGCTGCGCGCGGGCATCGCAACGCTAGCAACACCGTGAACGACAACGCCAATACAAGGAGAATGGGAATGCCACATACGATCCGAGCGCTCGCGTGCGCCGCATTGATTTCATCGTTGGCGGCCTGCGTGGTGACTCCGCCGCCGCAGCGAGTGAGCGCCCCGCCCCCTCCGCGGCCGAATCCGCGGGAGGCCGCCTTGCAACGCTTCGATCAGATTGGCGATCGCATCGACAACCTGAGCCGGCGCATCGACTGGCACGTCAATCAGGGCTACTATCCGCCCCCGCAGGGAGGCGCACTGCACCACCGGCTCGACGTGATCCGTCAGGAAGCGCACGACATGGCAACTCAGCACGGCGGCGGATTGTCGGGAGACGAGCAGCACGTGCTGAATCAGGAACTCGACGGCGCCGCGCGGGCCATCGGCGAATAAGGCAAGCCACCGCGATCGCTTGGCCAAACGTCGGCCGGGGGTCTTCCAATCGTTCGGACTCCCGACCTATCACGAGCTGCGCCGTCGTGTCGATTTCGCCTCTGGTCGTTCGTCGTAGGAACGGGGACAGCGCCATGCCCGCCGTTCCGCGGTACGGCATCCGGTTCTGCCCCACTTACCGTCGATCCCAAGGAGGCAAGTTCATGAGCCATTCCGAAGCATCCGATCAGGCATTGAAACCGGCGTTCCTGCTTGCGCAGTCAAAACTTCGTTTCCCAAACGAAAGCGCGGAATACCGCAAGGCGCGCAACGCCCTGCTCGCTGAAGAGATCGAATTGCGCCGCCATATCGAGCGCGTCGCGGCGAAGCGCCGTGCATTGCCGCTGGGCGGAGTCGTGCCGCAGGATTACCGTTTTGAGGGCGAGCAAGGCCCTACCGCGCTCGCGCAAATGTTCGGCAAGCATGACACGCTCGTCACCTACAACTGGATGTTCGGCCCCAAACGCCAGCGTCCGTGCCCGATGTGCACATCGCTGCTGAGCGCCCTCGACGGCGAAATGCCCGACATCCTCCAGCGCGTCGCATTCGCCGTGATCGCGCGCTCGCCGATCGAGCGTCTCACAGCCTTCAAGCAGGAGCGCGGCTGGCGGTATCTGCGGCTCTATTCGTCGGGCGGGAACGCATTCAACGTCGACTACGCGCACGAGGACCCCGAATCGGGAGACAACCCGGCGTTCAACGTCTTTGTGCGCAGGAACGGCCGCATTCATCACTTCTGGGCCGGCGAGATGGGGCCCGAGACGGCCGACCCCGGCCAGGATCCGCGTGGCGCGCCAGACATCCAGCCGATCTGGACGATTCTCGACATGACGCCCGAGGGCCGCGGCACCGATTGGTACCCTAAGCTCGAATATCCTTCGGACAACTAACGACTCCGCCGGACAGATAAACCAACGAACCGTCGGGGCGGCCTCTTTGCGTGCGATGCAATTCCCGTTTGAGCGGCTGACGAACGGCTGACATCGCACGTTATTCGCCGTGCAATGCGCGATGAAGGCCCGGGAGGCCGAATCATCCCGCGTTTCTTACCGGATAGAAGTCAACGCCGCGCCTGCGTCGCCATCCTGAGCGCAAGCCCGGCGAGCACCGTACCCATCAGCCAACGCTGTACGACGAGCCACGCAGGACGCCCCGAAAAGAACGAAGCGATCGAACCGGCCATGATCGCCACGACGGAATTGACGGCAAGGCTCGCGACGATCTGCATGCTGCCGAGCGTCATCGACTGCGCGAGCACGCTGCCATGTGGATCGATGAACTGCGGCAGCAGCGACAGATAGAGCATCGCGATCTTCGGATTGAGCAGATTGGTGAAGAACCCCATCACGAAGAGCTTGCGTGGACTGTCGGGCGGCAGCGCGCGCACCTGGAACGGCGATCGGCCGCCCGGCTTGAGGGCCTGCCAGGCAAGGTAGGCGAGATAGAGCGCACCGCCGAAGCGCAATGCGTCATAAGCAAGCGGTACTGCGAAAAGCAAGGCGGTGATGCCGAACGCCGTCGCCAACATGTAGAACAGAAACCCGAGCGCCACGCCGCCCAACGAGATCATACCGGCGGTGCGGCCTTGGCAGATCGAGCGCGAGACCAGATACATCATGTTGGGGCCGGGCGTCAGCGCCATGCCGAGCGCGACGAGGCCAAACGCGAGCAGTGAACTGGATGTGGGCATTTCGTGAGTTCCCTCGACGCGAGGCGTGTGGACCGGCCCATTATTTCACGGTTCGACTCTCGGCATGCGCAATGGCTCAGCGGCTTGGATGCGCGCCTCGATCGCGGCGATGATGCCGTCGGCCCATCCGCGCAGCGCCCCGTTCCATGCGACTGTCGCCGTGGAGCGCGCCATGATCTCGTAGACGCGAGCGCGCGGCACTTTCGAAGGCTTGGCGGGATCGAGCCAGTTTTCGTTGTCGACGAGCAATTGCAGCGTCTCGAGACCGATGAATATCGGCCAGAGACACGCGAGCCGCAAGCGGATGGACCACGCGGAAATGGCGAACGTATAGTCGAGCGCCGCGCGGTAGTGTTCGAGGGCAACGCCTACCAACTCGAGCATGAGCGGTCGTGCACGCGCCGAAGCATCGGGCAGTTTCAGATCCTCGGGCGTGATCGCGTAGCGGCTCAGCATCGTCGTCGGCAGATAGCAGCGGCCGATGCGGAGGTCCTTTGCGCAATCGCGGAGCACGTTCGTCAATTGCAGCGCTTTGCCGAATCGCACCCCGCGCTCGATCGCCAGAGCCGGATCGCCCACGAGCGAGCCCGGCGCATACGCGTACGTCATCTTCGTCCAGAACTCGCCGACACACCCCGCAACGAGGTAGGTGTAGCGATCGAGGTCGGCCGGTTTCGCAAGCGCAGCGAGGGAGCCCGAGCGCTCGTCTGGAAACGTGCGCAAATCGAACTGCATCCCGCTCGTCAGCGTCGTCACGACACCGCGCACCGCTTCACGGTCGGATTCTTTCGATTGCGCCAAGAGATGCAACGCCGGCTCGAGCGATTCGAGCAGAACCTTCTCATCGGATTGCGTTTGCCGCGCCGCGACTTCGCCGGCAAGACGCCGGGCGAATGCGCCATCATCCGATGCGCCGTTCACTTGCTCACGCAATTCGTGCAGCAGAGACAACCGTTGCGCCGGCTCGATCAACGACGTATCGGCGATCGTGTCCGCTGCTCGCGCAAGCAAATAGGCGAGACCGACGGGCTCGCGCATGCCCTTGGGCAGCACGCGCAGCGTCAGGTAGAAGGAACGCGAAACGCCTTTCAATAACGGGCCGAGCAGGAACGCCCGGTCGGAATTACGCATGGATCAATTCGCCTCGTGTCGAGTGGATGCGGTGCTGCCGAATTGTATCCGGGAGCGCGCGAGCGCCAACCCCGAGAGAATCGCGGCTCTGCCCAGACGGTAAACTGTGCCCATGACCGCCTGGGCCGACATCGTCCTCATCCTTCATGCACTCGTCGTTTCGTTCATCGTTGGCGGCTTCGCGGCGATATGGGTCGGCGTGGCGCTAGGTTGGCAATGGGTGCGCAATCCGGTTTTCCGGCTTTTGCATCTGGGCGCGATCGGTATCGTCGCACTGCTCGCCGTCGCCGACATCCCCTGTCCGCTGACCGTGCTCGAGACCTGGCTGCGTCACGGCGCGACGTCGAATCAAGGTTTCGTCGAGTACTGGTTGCAACGCCTGATCTATTACGACTTTCCGCCCTGGGTCTTCACAGTGGCCTATTCACTGTTTGCGTTGCTCGTCCTCTGCACGTGGCGCTTCGTTCCTCCGCGCAGGCGTCGTTAAGCCTCGAGAGGACGCGCTCGGCCAATCACTGCTCGCTGGCGGCCTCGAGCATCTTGGCGGCCTTGCGTCTGGCCGCATCGGCCTCTTGCGGACGGCCGGTCCGACCATAGAGTTGCGCGAGGTTGTTCAAAGCGCGCGCGAAATCCTTGCGATGCGATGAGGGATCCGCTCTCGACAGCGAATCGTAAAGCGCGATCGATCGGCGGAATGCATCCTCGGCCTCGCGCGGTCGATGGGTCCGGCTGTATAGGACCCCTAAATTGTTGAACGTGCGCGCTTCGTCGGGCCGATAGTCGGTTGGCGCGCGGCCGCGCAGCCTTCGATAGATTCGCAGCGCCTCGATGTAAGTCTGTTGCGCCTCGGCCGAGCGGCCTTGCGCCCGATACAGCGCGCCCACATTCGACAACGTGCGTGCGACGTCGCCGCCATTCAGCACGAAGCTTTCGCGCGCGAGCTGACGTCGAATTTGCAAGGCTTCGCGATAGGCCTGGTACGCGTCGTCCCGCTTGCCCATGTCGCTGTCGAGATTGCCCAGATTGTTCAACGTCCGCGCGAGTACCGGGCGGTAGGCCGCGGGATTCTCGCTCACGAGCCGGCGATCAATTGCCAGCGCCTCGCCATAAGCGCCGTTGGCGTCGTCGTTGCGATGCATCGTCTGGTAAAGCACGCCGAGATCGTTGAGCGTCGCGGCAACGTCGGGGTCGTAAGCGCTCTTGTCGTGTTGCGCCAGCGCGCGATCGAGCGTGAGCGCTTCGCCATAGACTTCGAGCGCGTCTTCGGGCCGGTCCGAATCGCGGTAGAGCATGCCGAGATCGGCGAATGCGACGGCGACGGACGGACCGTACGTGAGGGGCTCGCCGCGCGCGAGTCCCCAGAAGATCCCGAGGGCGCGCAGGTAAGCACCCTCTGCATCCTTCCTCAACTGCAGCGCCGCGTAAAGACCGCCAAGTTTCAAAAAAAGCCGCCCGATTCGAGGACGCCATACGGTGGGCCGATCCTGCGCGAGGGACTCATAGCGGACGAGCAGCAACTCGTAAATCGGCTCTGCCTGCTCGAACAGGCGGAGCTCGTCGAGCATGTCGGCGTAAGTCTCCGACAGCTCGATATCGTCGGGCTGCAGCGCGTGAGCCGCCTTGGCATAACCGAGCGCGCGCTCGGGGGAGAACCTGAGCCATTCGACGATGGACGCCTCGTGTCGGCGCGCCGCGGCGAGCGCGGAGGGGACCTGGTCCTCGCGTAGTTGTCCCGCGAGAAGCTTGGCGGCGGCCCCGAGCTCCAAATGGCCGACCGCACGATCGACATCGAGCTCGGTCGGATCGGACGTTCGCGTCACCGATGTCTCGTGGAGCAGCTTTCGATACCGCATACTCCATTGCTGCGCCACCGCAACGAAATCGACGTCGGGATGGCTTTGCGCCATCGCCGCGAGCGCGGCCAGCACCGGCGCGGCATTCTCGAGCGCTTCCTCGCGCACCGCGGCAAGCATGATGTTGGCGGCGCGCGCAAGCGCGGCACGCTGATTGCTCGCAAGTCCGGCACGCTGAGCGGCACGGTTCGGCTCGTCGACGAGGCGCTCGACGACAGGCGCCGGCAAGCCACAGTTGGTGTGCATCACGAGGCCTCGCTCCACGTCGCGTTCGGAAAACGCCGGGGAGCAACGACTCGTGGATGCGTCGGGTGCGGAAGCTTCGGGCGCGGCCCCGGCATGGCACGACCACGCGACGGCCGAAGCGATCGCGATACTCGCGACCCGGGCGCGCATTCGTCTTTCGCTCATGGGGTCCCCGCCGCAATTGGCCGGCTTTGGAAACGATGTTACACGGCAAGGATGGGGAAGTCCCCAACGGAAAGCGCGTTTGGGGTACCGCGTTCGCTTTCGTATGTTAAGTAGCGAACATCCGCGCGCCATCCTTTATTGATCTTTCGTGTGACGAGGCACATATATTGGGGATGGCTTCATCCCCGAGGGCCTATGCAGAGGGAAGCGACGAAGCAGGCACAGCCGTTGCAGTGCCCGCGCTGCGGATCGGCGTTGGCAGCGACGAGCGCGAATTGCCCGCGATGCGGGCAGCGCGTGCTTTTGCGGTTCGACGCTGGGCTTGCCATCTCAGACGATTCGCACTCGCCCGCGACGACGCGCGAACCGCCGGGTCTCCCTGTGCTTCATCGGACGGCACGCCAACCCGCGCGAACGCGCACGGCGCTGCCGCGACGCCTCGCTCCCGCCGATGCCAACGGCGCTCGACGCTGGGGCGTTTCGGCCAGCGTGGCTGTGATTCTTTTCGGCTTCGCCGCCGGGTTCGGCAGCTACGTGGCCATCACCGAACACGAGAATGCGCAGGAGATGTGGCGCAACGTCGAAGGCCGGTATGCCGAGCAAGCGAGCCGCGATGCCCGCAATCCCGAAACCGACGAAGCGCGGGACGACTCGGCTTCGCCTCACCCGGCGAGGACGTCCGACTCGCTCGTCGCGCTGCTGCAGCAGCAGATCGAGAGCGCACGCACGGACGATACAAGCGATGCGACGAGGCTAGGCGATTCCAAGCACCCGAACCGTTCCACCGCGCAGCAGCGTCGGACACCGCCGAGCGCGCCGGCCCCCGCGCAGCCCCAGACGCCGCTTGCAGCAAACGTGAAGCCGCTGCCCACCGCACCTGCGCCAAGCACGACCGAGGCGCGGCCCAAGCCGCCTGCGCGCGAGTCGGCGGCAGTGCTAGCGCCAAAGCCCTCGGCGCGCGAACTCGCACTGGCGCAGACGCCGAAGCCCGCGGCGAGCGCTCCCGCACTGGCGCAGATGCCGAAGCCTGCTGCGAGCGCCCCCGCACTGGCGCAGACGCCGAAGCCCGCGGCGAGCGCTCCCGCACTTGCACAAACGCCGGCACAGCCTCGGCGCGATCAGGTACTGGCCGAAGCGCCGAAGCCCTCCGCGCATGAGCCGGCACCGCCCCGAACGCCAGCACCTGCGCGAGCAACCGTGCCGACTCAAACGCCCCCCAGCCTCACGGCCGGGCACGAACCGAAGCCGGCACTCAGCAAACAAACTCAGCAATCCGAAGCGATCGCGGCCGCCGAGGCAGCAATCACGGCCAAACCGCCGGCGATCGCCAGCGCCTCGTCAACGGCGATCATCGCGGCGATGGAAGCGCCCACTTCGCCCCCTTCTTCTTCTTCACTACTCGCCAACGAGCGAACTGGCGAGCCAGCCAGTGCTCCGCCCACGGCGCCGGCGTTGACTCTTGCGCAACCGACATCTCGGACGCCTCTACGCGCTCAGCACAGATCGCCGCCGTCGGCGCACGCGAAGCCGCGGTCGACAACGACGGCTCATTCTCCATCAAGTGAGCGACCGCTCACTTCGCCAATGGCTCAGACGCATACAGACGCTTCCCCGACGGCAACCCAGGAGCCGGCGATCGCGCGCGACGCCGAGCCGGGACCCGGGCCGACGACATCGGCAAAGCCAGACGAGACCGCAAAGGCAATGGCGGCACCAGCACCAACGCGCGCCGCCTCGGAGAGCTGCAACAGCGAAGATAGTTCGGCATGCGAAACAATTGCCGCGGCCGCTGCCAATTCACAAAGCGCAGAGAGCGAGCCGCGCAGCGCGGACGAAACATCGAGAAGTTCAACCCGATCGGTCGAGCAAGATGCTCGCGACGACGACGCGTCGCCTGCTCGCCCCGCCGCCAGCAAATCGAGCGTGAGAAAGCGCCCTGTCGAGCACGCGGCGTCGGCCGCGCCTAGGCATCCTGTCCGGCGGACGCACCGCCGCACGCTAGCTGTGGCTGAGACGCCGCCGCAGCGAGCATCTCAGCAATCGGATACGCCGTTTTTCACGACGCTCAAGCCGCGGTGGATGTTCCAAATGCCGACCGCTGATCGACGGCGCGCACAGTTGTCGCAAATGCAGGTCGAGCTTTATCGAGGGCATTGATTGTCTACAGTGCCGGTCGGCCTGTCACGGCGAGCGTACGGCTGGCGAGTGACGGACTGCCGCAGACCGATCAGCCGCTCTTTGCCCAGGCACCGCCCAGCGGCTGTCTCGCCCATACACCATCGATGCACATTCAACGCCGCGCTGAACGAGCAGCTTGGCGACGCTGCCAAGCAAGCTTCGCCACGTCTCAAGTATGCGTTGCAACGCTGCCCGGTTTGGCCGATGCTTAGGCATATGCCAAGGAGATTATCGTGACGACACTAGAAGGCCGGCATGTCCGGATATTCCGCAATGGGCGCAATCAAGCCATTCGCATTCCGCGTGAACTCGAACTTCCCGGTGATGAGGTCATCATCAGGAAGGAAGGTGCATGCCTCATCATCGAACCGATAAAGACTCTTCCGCTGAGAGAGCTCCTGGCCCAGTGGGAACCGCTCGATGATGATTTCCCCGATATCGGAGACCTTCCCGCGGAACCGGTGGACCTATAGTGACCCTTTACCTACTCGATACAAACATCATCTTCGACGCAATTCGCAATACGCGCGGAGGCTGCGCCGCGCGCATCCGCGAAATGCCGCCCGAGCGCCTCTGCACATCGATCGTTGTCGCCGCGGAGTTACGCTTTGGCGCTGAAAAGAAAGGCTCACCGGCACTCTCGGATCGCGTCGACACTTTCCTGGCGAGCCTAACGGTCATGGCGCTCAACGGCGAGGCAGATCGGTACTACGGACATCTGCGCGCAGACCTAGAGCGGCGTGGAAAGCTGATCGGCGCGAACGATATGTTGATTGCCGCACACGCGTTGGCGATCGATGCCGTGCTCGTAACCGACAACACCGATGAGTTCGCCCGCGTACCTAACCTGCCCTTGGAGAATTGGCTTCGGTAGTTCGCCTCGAATCTCAGGATTGTCTACGACGATCGGCTTAGTGGGCAGCAACGCATTTCCTCGACGAACCTTCCAGAGGGCGATGGAGATCAGCCGCTCTCACTGCCCGCGCGCCGCACGCGCTTGCTCCCGAATCTGCTCGAGCGTCGCATTGGGCGTGCTGACTTCCTGCGGCACGCGAATCTCGATCAGTGCGGGGAGCCCGCTTTCGATTGCGCGCTCGAATGCCGGCAAAAAGTCGGCAGTTCTCTCCACCGTCTCGCCATGCGCGCCGAACGAACGGGCGAACGCCGCGAAATCGGGGTTCGTCAGCCCCGTGCCGTGCGGCCTGCCCGGATAGTGGCGCTCCTGGTGCATGCGGATCGTGCCGTAGTGCCCATTGTTGACGACGATGAAAATCGCATTGAGTCCGTACTGCATGGCCGTTGCAAGCTCCTGCCCCGCCATCATGAAACAGCCGTCGCCGGCAAAGGCCACGGCAATGCGCTCCGGGTGGCAAACTTTCGCCGCAAGCGCGGCGGGCACGCCGTAACCCATCGCGCCGCTCGTCGGTGCGAGCTGCGTTTTGAACCGCCGATAGGCGAAGTGGCGGTGCAGCCAGATCGCATAGTTGCCCGCGCCGTTCGTCACGATCGCGTCGGCCGGCAACCGCTTGCGCAATTGCGCCATGATCTCGCCGAGCTGAACGTCGCCGAGCATCGGTCGGGGACCGCGCCATTCAAGGTATTCGCGATGGGCCTCGTCGGCGCTGCCCGCCCAGGCGGGCGTCGCGCGCGGATCGAGCGCGGCCAGCGCAGCCGTGAACTCGGGCATGCCCGACACGATCGGCAGGTCGGCCGCATAGACGCGCCCAAGCTCCTCCGCACCCTGATGGACATGCACAAGCGTCTGTTTCGTCTTGGGGATATCGAGCAAGGTGTAACCGCCGGTGGTCGCCTCGCCCAGACGCGGCCCGATCACCAACAACAGATCGGCCTCGCGGATCCGTTTCGCGAGCGCGGGATTGATGCCCAGCCCCACGTCGCCCGCATAGTTCGGATGGTCGTTGTCGAGCGTGTCCTGGTAGCGGAACGCGCAGCCGACAGGCAACTGCCACCGTTCGGCAAAACCACGCAAATCGGAGCATGCCTGCTCGTTCCATCCGCTGCCGCCGACGATCGCCATCGGCTTCTTTGCCACTTCGAGCAGCTCTCGCAGTGAGTCGATCTGCGCGGGCGCCGGGGCTGCCGCCACGCGCCGGTATCTGGGCGCAGCCGGAACGGCCGGGCACGGGTCCGAGAGCATGTCTTCCGGCAGCGCGAGAACGACGGGTCCCGGCCGTCCTGAGCAAGCCGTATGAAACGCGTGGCTCAGATATTCCGGAATGCGGCGCGCGTCGTCGATTTGCGCGACCCACTTCGCCATCTGCCCGAACATGCGGCGATAGTCGATCTCCTGAAACGCCTCCCGGTCCAGATGGTCGCGCGCGCATTGCCCGATGAAGAGAATCATCGGCGTCGAATCCTGAAACGCCGTGTGCACGCCGATCGAAGCATGCGTGGCGCCCGGGCCGCGCGTCACGAACGCGATGCCGGGCCGGCCGGTCAGCTTGCCCGTCGCCTCGGCCATGTTGGCCGCCGCCGCCTCATGGCGGCAGACGATGGTCTGAATGCGCTCGCTCACGTCGTGGAGCGAATCGAGTACGGCCAGAAAGCTCTCGCCCGGCACACAAAAAACACGATCGGCGCCGTGCGTGAGCAAGGCATCGACGAGGAGACGCGCTCCCGACATGGTGGCGGTATCGGCGGCGTTCGGCATGATGCGGCAACCTCCTGAATGGTTTGGGTAGCTTGAGTCTTCAGCACTCGACGATATTGACGGCCAGCCCGCCGCGCGACGTCTCCTTGTACTTCGTCTTCATATCCGCTCCCGTCTCGCGCATCGTCTTGATGACCGAATCGAGCGAAACGTAGTGGCTGCCATCGCCGCGCAGCGCCATGCGCGCTGCATTGACGGCCTTCACCGACGCCATCGCATTGCGCTCGATGCATGGAATCTGGACCATCCCCCCGACCGGATCGCAAGTGAGCCCGAGGTTGTGCTCCATGCCGATCTCGGCCGCATTCTCGACTTGCTTGGGACTACCGCCCATGACGGCGGCGAGCGCGCCGGCCGCCATCGAGCACGCGACACCGACTTCGCCTTGGCAGCCGACTTCGGCGCCCGAAATCGACGCATTGAGCTTGTAGAGAATGCCGATCGCGGCGGCCGTCATGAGGAAATCGATGACGCCCTGCTCGTTCGCGCCCGCGACGAAGCGCGTGTAGTAGTGCAGCACGGCGGGAATGATGCCCGCGGCGCCGTTCGTCGGCGCCGTCACGACTCGCCCGCCCGCGGCGTTCTCCTCGTTGACGGCGATCGCGTAGAGATTGATCCAGTCGACCATCGAAAGCGGATCGCGCAAGCTCTGCTCGGGACTCGCCGTCAGTGCCCGGTACAGCTGCGGTGCGCGGCGCTTGACCTGAAACGGCCCGGGCAGCGTTCCGTCGGCATCGGGATTGCCGATGCCGCAGCCGCGCGCGACACAAGACTGCATGACGTTCCAGATCTTCAGCAGACCGGCGCGCGTCTCTTCATCCGTATGCCAGGCACGCTCGTTTTCCCACATCAATTGCGAGATCGTCTTGCCCGTCGACGCGCAAAGCCCCAGCAGCTCGTTACCGGTGCGAAACGGGTGGGCGAGCTCATCGACAGCCGACAGCACCTTGGTATTCGGCGCACCTGCCGTCACCACGAAGCCCCCGCCAACCGAAAGGTACGTGCCTTCGCGCAGCGTCTCGCCGGCCGCGTCGAGCGCACGCAGCTTCAGACCGTTCGGATGCTCGGGCAAAGCCTGGCGGTAGAACGCGATGGCCTCTTTCGGCACGAAGTCGATCTCGTGCTTGCCGATGAGAGCAAGACGCCTCGACTTGCCGATCGCTTCCAGCCGCGCGCCGATCGTATCCGGATCGACCGTATCGGGCGCATCGCCCATGAGGCCGAGCATGACGCCGCGATCCGTGCCATGGCCCTTGCCTGTCGCGCCAAGCGAGCCGTAGAGCTCGACCTTGACCGAAGCCGTCGATTCGAGCTGCCCGTCGCGCTCGAGCGCCTGGACGAAAAGGAGCGCGGCCCGCATCGGCCCGACGGTATGCGAGCTGGAAGGACCGATGCCGATTTTGAAGAGATCGAAAACGCTGACTGCCATTTACTGCTCCGGAAAACTGCCGTTTCGAATCAAAGAGTCAAAGAATCAAAGAATCAAAGAATCAAAGAATCAAAGGCGCAAAGCTCAGGGCGGAAACATCGAACCACGCTCGCTCAGCGCGCCGCCAACGGCAAGCAGACGGCGAGCCACGCCGGAGGCTGCGGCTGCAAGCGCTGCGCAACGGGCGCGTAGCGTCCTGACAACCGCGCCGCGAGATGAAAGAGCTCAGCCGCGTCCTTCGGGTCCCATTGCCCCGAGAAACCCGGCACGCCGGCTTCGCGACGCTTGGCGTCGAACGGAACGCGCGAGCCGACGAATTCCTCGTGCGTTTTCTCGCCGAGCGCATAAGGCACGAGCCAATTCAGTGCCAGCGCGAGCGAAGCGCCGTTCTTGCCTCGCTCCATCAGCCAATTGCGGTTATGTCGGCGTGCGGCCAAGGCGGCGTAGACGAGCGGTTCGAGATCGTAGGCGACGTAGTGAAGCGCATCGCGCTCGGTAAAATCGAACGTCGTTCCATCGGATGAGACATTGTTCGTGATCTGCTCGACGAAGAGACGCTGAGCAGCGGCGATGAGCTTGCGATCGTCGAGCGTGAAGGCCGCCATCGCCACGAGCTTGACGCGATGACTCTCCCAGTTGTTGCGGTATGTGTCGGAAAGAGGACGCGGCTGCGCATCGATTCGTGCGACATAGCCGTTCGCGAGCGCCGCGATGAATGCGCCGGTGGCGTTGCGCGTCTTGACGGGCAATGCGCTTGCCGTCAAATCGTACGCGAGGATCATCGCGCCGAAATGCGTTTCGTCGATCGGGTCGTAGCTCGGGCGATAAGTGTTAGCCCATGCGCTCAGGAAACGATCGACGAGCCTCAGGTAACGCTCGTCGCCCGTCGCGCGCCAGACGAGGGCCGCGTCGCGCATCAGGTCGAGGTCTTGCTCGGCTTCGACGCTTTCGTCGTAGATGCCTTCATGCGGCAGCGTGCCTTCGGTGTGCAATCGCGCGAGCGGTTTCGGCGCGTCGTTGAGCCGCGTCGCGACGCGCTTCATCAGCGATGCGACGGCGGGCGCCGCATTCGCCCGTTCGCTCGTCTGCAACGCCGGCGCCGCGCAGAAGTTCATCGCCGCACGCGCCGCACCGGCCGGCGCCGCGGCGGCCACGCAAGCCAGGAACCAGAGCCAGATCGATGCGCGTTTGCTCGATTCCCATCGGGCCGGCTCGCCGGGTTTGCTCACCCTACGCGTCGTCGTCGGCACCTGTCGCACCATGCGTCGCTCCTTCTCTAGCTTCATCGCGGTGACAGATGTTAGCCGGTATTGGGGGCGCGTAACGCATAAAAAAGCAACATACGGCCAATGCGCCCGGTTCACGCGAAGTGAGCGGGGCGCGGCGGACGACAGACACCCGGCAAGACCGTCAGGCGTAATCGGCAACGGGCACGCACGAGCAAAAGAGATTGCGGTCGCCATAAGCGTTGTCCGCGCGGCCGACGGGCGGCCAGTATTTCTTCGCGACGAGCGACGGCAGGGGGTAAGCCGCCGTTTCGCGCGAATACGCATGCTTCCATTCATTCGCCGTCACGGCGGCTGCCGTATGCGGCGCATGCTTGAGCGGATTGTCCTCGCGATCGGCGCGGCCCTCTTCGACGGCGCGGATCTCCTCGCGGATCGCGATCATCGCTTCGATGAAGCGATCAAGTTCCTCCTTCGATTCGGACTCGGTCGGCTCGACCATCAGCGTGCCCGGCACCGGGAAGCTCATCGTCGGCGCATGAAAGCCGAAATCGGCGAGGCGCTTCGCCACGTCGTCGACCGTAATGCCGCTCGTGTCCTTGATCGCGCGCAAATCAAGAATGCATTCGTGGGCGACGAGGCCGCCAGCACCCGAGTACAGCACGGGGTAGTAGGGGCTCAGTTTCTTCGCGACGTAATTCGCGTTGAGGATGGCCACCTCGGTCGCCGCCGTCAGATTCTTGGCGCCCATCATTGCGATATACATCCACGAGATCGGCAGAATCGACGCCGACCCGTAAGGCGCCGCCGACACCGCTCCGATGCCGCTTTCCGAGCGGCGATAGCCGGTGGACGTCTGATTCGGCAGGAACTGCGCGAGATGCGGGCCGACCGCTACAGGGCCAACGCCCGGGCCGCCGCCGCCGTGCGGAATGCAGAACGTCTTGTGTAGATTGAGGTGCGAGACGTCGCCGCCGAATTGCCCCGGGGCCGTCAGACCGACCATCGCGTTCATGTTCGCGCCGTCGACGTAAACCTGCCCGCCATGGGCATGAACGATCTCGCAGATTTCGCGTACGTTCTGCTCGAACACCCCGTGCGTCGAGGGATACGTGATCATGATCGCCGCAAGCCGGGTCGCATGCTCGGCGGCCTTCGCTTTGAGATCGTCGATATCGACATTGCCTTCTTCGTCGCATGCTACGACGACGACCTTCATGCCGGCCATATGCGCCGACGCCGGGTTCGTGCCGTGCGCCGACGCGGGGATCAGGCAGACGTCGCGGTGACCTTCGCCGCGCGAATCGTGATAGGCGCGAATGATCAGCAGTCCTGCATATTCGCCTTGCGAGCCCGCATTCGGTTGCAGTGAAACCGCCGCGTAGCCTGTCGCTGCGACGAGCATCTGTTCGAGCTGATCGATCATCTCGCGATAGCCGGCCGTTTGCGCGGCCGGGGCGAACGGATGAATGCGACCGAACTCGGGCCATGTGACAGGCAGCATCTCCGAAGTCGCGTTGAGCTTCATCGTGCACGAGCCGAGCGGGATCATCGAGCGGTCGAGCGCCAGATCCTTGTCCGCGAGGCTGCGCAGATAGCGCAACATTTCGGTCTCCGAATGATGCCGGTTAAAGACGTGATGCGTGAGGTAAGCACTCGTGCGCAGAAGCGCTTCGGGCAGCGGCGTCGCTTCGCCCTCGCCGGCCCGCCCGCCCTGGCTGCCCTCTGCCGAGGCACGGAAAAGCGCTGCGTCGAGCGCATCGATATGCGGTACGTCGATCGCGCCGGCCGCGTTAGCGAATACCATGAGCAGATCCGCGAGATCCGCACGCGTCGTCGTTTCGTCGATGGATACGCCGACACGCGAATCGCCGACGCGGCGCAGGTTGATGCAAGAACGCTGCGCCGCCTCATGGACCAGCGCGGTGCGCGCGCCCGTTTCGATCGTCAGCGTATCGAAGAACGTATCGTTGACGATGGAGTAGCCGAGTTGCCTGACACCGGCTGCAAAGAGCGCGGCGATCCGGTGCACGCGCTGCGCGATCGCCTTGAGACCGTGCGGGCCATGATAGACCGCATACATGCTCGCCATGATGGCGAGCAGCGCCTGCGCCGTGCAGACGTTCGACGTCGCCTTTTCGCGGCGGATATGCTGCTCGCGTGTTTGCAGCGCGAGGCGCAGGGCCGGGTTGCCTTGCGCGTCGACGGTCACGCCGACGAGTCGTCCCGGCATTTGTCGCTTGAATTCGTCGCGCACGGCGAGATAGGCTGCGTGCGGTCCGCCAAAGCCGACGGGCACGCCGAAGCGCTGCGAGTTGCCGACGGCCACGTCGGCGCCCCACTCACCCGGCGGCGTCAAGAGCGTCAACGCGAGCAGATCTGCCGCGACGACGACGTGCCCGCCGGCCGCATGGACCTGCTCGGTGAGCGAACGGTAGTCGCGCACATGGCCGTCTACGCCCGGATATTGCAGAAGCACGCCGAATGCGTTCGATTGAGCCGCGGCGTCCGCCGGGCCGACCCGCACCTCGATGCCGACCGGCCGCGCACGCGTGCGCACGACCTCGATCGTTTGCGGCAGCACGTCGTCAGCGACGTAGAAAACGTTGGACTTGGGCTTGCCGACGCGTTGCAGCAGGGTCATCGCCTCGGCCGCGGCCGTCGCCTCATCGAGCAGCGAGGCATTCGCAATCGCGAGCCCCGTCAGATCCGTCACCATCTGCTGGAAGTTCAGCAGCGCCTCGAGGCGGCCTTGCGAGATTTCGGGCTGATAGGGCGTATAGGCCGTGTACCACGCCGGATTCTCGAGCACGTTGCGCAAGATGACCGTTGGCGTGTGCGTGTTGTAGTAGCCCTGGCCAATATAGGAGCGAAACACGTGATTCCTGCTCGCGAGCTCGCGCAGCGCCGCGAGCGCCTCGGCCTCGCTCTTGGGCTCGGCGAACAGGCCGAGCGGCAGCGGCTCGGTGCGGCGGATCGCCGGCGGAATGACCGCATCGACGAGCGCGGCCCGCGACGCGAATCCGAGCGCGTCCAGCATCTTCTGCTGATCGACAGCGTCCGGGCCGATGTGCCGCTCGGCGAAGGCGTCATGCACTTCGAGCGCGGCAAGCGAAACGGGGGTGCGATTCATCAGGCGATCCGGGTGTTCGAGCTTCATGTTGGCAGGGTTCTAGCTTAGTGCGCGCGGCAGCCTTTTCGAGGAGCCGTTTCCGACGAGCGCGAAACGGAAACGAACGAGACGTAAAAGGCAATGCGCCGCGCGGGCAGTGACAAGGAAATTCAGTCGATCAGTTTCGAGTACGCAGCGGCGTCGAGCAGCTTATCGGTCGAGGCGCCGGGAGCGAGCTTGATCTTGAAGAGCCAGCTCGCGTAAGCGTCGTTGTTGACGGCATCGGGCGTATCGAGAATCGACTCGTTGATTTCGACGATTTCACCCGAGACAGGCGAGTAGATATCGGAGGCGGCCTTCACCGATTCCACCACGCCGACCGCGTCGCCGACCGTCACCGTTTTGCCGACTTCCGGCAGTTCGAGAAAGACGATGTCGCCGAGCGTGCTTTGCGCGTGATCGGTAATGCCGACCGTGATCGTGCCGTCGGCTTCGGTGCGCAACCACTCGTGTTCGTCGGTGTATTTGAGATCGGCCGGAACGTTGCTCATCGGATGCTCCTGAGAATGGAAGAAATACGTCGGTAAAACAAACGCTTGACGCGCGCGTCGAGCGGCGTCGGCCCTCAAGCGACGAGCACCTTGCCGTTGCGCACGAACGGCAGTTTTACCACGCTTGCGTTGAACGTTTTGTCGCGGATCTCAACTTGCACCGTGTCGCCCGGCTGCACTTCCTTCGGCACGCGCGCGAACGCGATCGATTCCTGCATCGTCGGCGAAAACGTGCCGCTCGTAATCTCGCCCTCGCCGGCCGCCGTCAGCACCTTCTGATGCGCGCGCAGCACGCCGCCCGCCTTGCCGTTTTCCTTGCGCAAAACGAGCCCGACGAACGCGCGCCGGGAGCCGGCCGCTTCGAGCGCCGGACGGCCGACGAACTCGCGCGGAGCCGACAGATCAACCGTCAACGCTAGCCCGGCGTCGAGCGGCGACACCGATTCGTCCATGTCCTGCCCATAAAGATTCATGCCCGCCTCGAGGCGCAGCGTATCGCGGGCGCCGAGGCCGCACGGCCGCACGCCTTGCTCGTGCAACGCCTGCCAGAACGCTTCGACCTGCGCGGCAGGCACGATGACCTCGAAGCCGTCCTCGCCCGTGTAGCCGGTGCGCGCGACCGTCAGATCGCCGAATGGCGTCGCGAAGACGCGCGCGGCATTGAAAGGCTTGAGCGCCTCCGTGGCCTGCTGCACGGCCGGCACGGCTTGCCAGACCTTTGCGCGGGCATGCGGCCCTTGAACGGCGACGATCGCCAGATCGCGCCGCGGCGTGATGGTGAGCGCAAAGCCGCGTTCGGCGTTGAGGCGATTGAACCAGGCGATGTCTTTCTCGGCCGTGCCGGCGTTGACGACGACGCGGAAAAAATCGTCGGCGAAGTAATAGACGATCAGATCGTCGATGACGCCGCCGTTATCATTGAGCAGACAAGAATAAAGGGCGCGGCCAGGCGTTTGCAGCTTGGCGACGTTGTTGGCGAGCGCGAATTCGAAAAACGGGCGGGCGCGAGGGCCGGTGAAATCGACGACGCACATGTGCGAGACGTCGAACATGCCCGCGTCGCCGCGTACCGCCTGATGTTCTTCGATCTGCGAGCCGTAGTTGACGGGCATGTCCCAGCCGCCGAAATCGACCATGCGTGCGCCGAGCGCGCGATGGGTGGCGTGAAGGGGGGTGCGTTTCAAATCGGTCATCGGGGCCTCGGCGCTTACGGTATCGCGAAAACAAAAAAGGGCCATGCCGATCACGCTGCGCGCCAATCCGATGGGTGGCGGCGGCAAATCATGCATGCCCCTCTGTCCTCGGTACCTGAGAGATTGCGCTGCCGCGAACGATCGAATTTGTCGTTCGCAATTGAACGCGCGCCCCTTCGGTGGGCAGCCTGCCCGGGCCTTGCATCCCTTTACGCATTCTGCGCGGTGGGTTGCGAAGGGCCGCCTCGACCAATATTCGGGCCGACGGGCTACTGCCGCTCTCCAGAGTGCGAAACGCCGCGAGCAAATACGGAGCGTTTCGACGCGGTCGGTCCTTTTGCCTGAGAGTTTGTGGGTGTGCCCCTTCGGCGGCGTCGCAGGCGGACAAAAATCCGTCGCGGACGCGCTCTCCCGACGCGTGGCCGCAATTTACGCGACGGTGGGGGGCTTGTCAAACGAGAGGAGGCGCGGCCGCTCGCAGACACGACAAAACAGGCTGGACTAGGCCAGCCTGTTCAAAGTGTGTCTTTACTTCGTTCTTCTGCACCGCATTGGCTTATTTCGCGGCCGTCGCCTCACACTTCTTCACGAACGAGGCCTTCGCGGCGCCCGCGAGCGGTTTGCCGTTCGAGCCGACGGCCTTCGATTCGCAGCTGGACTTCGCTTCGGTCTTCATGCACTTCTTCACGAACGAATTCTTGGCTGCACCGGCGAGCGGCTTGCCGTTCTTGTCGACGGCCTTCGCCTCGCAGCTCGAGCCCGACATGGCCGTGTTGCCCGACGTGGCGGCGGGTGCCGATGCCGACGTTTGCGCATGGGCCATCCCCGCCATGAACAGACCGGCGATTGCTACCGCGATAAATCGTTTGAACATGACCAACCCCTCCTTAGTGGCGTGAAACGAGGCGCTTCACATGCCCATAACGAGGGGCGGGGCACTCCGGTTGACGAGGATTACGATCAATCTCGCGGCAGCCCGCTCCGTCACCGCGTTGCACGTAAAGAACAGGCCGCCGGTCCCTCAAATCCGCAGATTCGTTCTGGCGAGCTCCATGACTTCGTCGCCGCGACCATTGATGATGGCCTTCAGCATGTAAAGGCTGAACCCTCTCGCCTGCTCTAGCTTGATCGCGGGCGGGACCGCCAGCTCCTGCTTGGCCGTCACGACGTCGACCAACACCGGCCCGTCGTGCGAAAACGCGCGCCGCAGCGCGCCCTCGAGTTCCTCGGATTGCTCGACGCGCAGACCAAGTACCCCCATCGCGTTAGCCATCGCCGCAAAGTCGGGATTCGTCAGATCCGTACCGGTATCGAGGTAGCCGCTCGCCTTCATCTCCATTGCGACGAACCCGAGCGTCGAGTTGTCATAGACGATCACCTTCACGGGCAAGCCGAGCTGAACGAGCGAGATGAAATCGCCCATGAGCATCGAGAAGCCGCCATCGCCTGAAAGCGAAACGACCTGCCGCCCCGGAAATGCGGCTTGCGCGCCGAGCGCCTGCGGCATCGCGTTGGCCATCGATCCGTGGTTGAACGAGCCCAGTAGCCGGCGCTTGCCATTCATTTCCAGATAGCGCGCTGCCCAGACAGTGGGGGTTCCGACATCGGCGGTAAAAATCGTGTCTTCATCCGCCAACTCGCTCACGAGACGTGTCAGATACTGCGGATGGATCGGCCGGCCCGCGGGCGATGGGTGAGCCAGATCGTCGAGCCCCTGACGCGCATCGGCGTAGTGCTTGAGCGCCGCACCGATAAAGCGCCGATCGGCCCTGCGCTGCAGCCTCGGCAGCAATGCCTCGATCGTCTCAGCGACGCCTCCCACGATACCGAGCTCGAGTTGCGCACGGCGCCCCAGCGCGTCGGGGTTGATATCGATCTGGACGATCTTGGCGTTGCCCGGATAGAAATGTCGATAAGGGAAGTCCGTACCGAGCATGACCAGCACATCGCAGTTGAGCATCGCCTGGTAGCCGGAGCTGAACCCGATCAGCCCCGTCATCCCCACATCGAACGGGTTGTTCCATTCGACGTGCTCCTTGCCGCGCAGCGCATGCACGATCGGCGCGCCGAGCTTATCGGCCAGCGCGACGACCTGATCGTGCGCGCCCGCGCAGCCGCTCCCGCAAAGCAGCGTGATCGCCTCGTGGGCGTCGAGCAAGCTCGCGAGGCGAATCAGCTCGGCGTCGTCGGGCACGACGCTGGCGGGAAGGGGCGGCGTCCAGCGCGTGCCCACCGAAGCCGCCTCCTGCAGGGCGACGTCACCGGGGAGCACGATGACGGCGACGCCTCGCTTGGCGATCGCCGTGCGCATCGCGCGGTGTAGAACATGCGGCATCTGCGCGGCATTCGTCACGAGCTCGACGAAGTGGCTGCATTCCTTGAACAGCTCTTGCGGATGAGTTTCCTGAAAATAGTTGAGGCCGATCTCCGACGACGGGATATGTGCCGCAATCGCAAGCAGCGGCACATGATTGCGATGCGCGTCGAAGAGACCATTGATCAGATGCAGATTGCCGGGACCGCAACTGCCCGCGCAAACGGCGAGCTGGCCCGTGACGGCCGCGTCGGCGCCGGCCGCGAACGCCGCGACTTCTTCGTGTCGCACGTGCATCCACTCGATCGTCTTCATGCGACGCAACGCATCGGAGAGACCATTCAGGCTATCGCCCGTCACGCCCCAAATACGTTTGACGCCGGCTTGCTCGAGCGTTTTCGCCAATTGCTCCGCTACGGTGATGTTGGCCATCGGATGCTCCTTCGTAGTGTCAGGTTGACTGCCACGGATACGGTCGGTCAGCGCAAACTCAAACCAATGATAGGAGGTTGTCGTCGGAGCCGTCGGTAAAGTGCGCACTTGTCGACGCAGCGCGGAGCGTGCGTCGGCGCGCCCCTGCCGGGCGGCTAAGACGCGCCCGTGACAAAGCGATGTCAGCGCGCTCGTGAGTGTCTGAATGCCGACGCTCTTGTAATTTTTTTACCAGCGGTTACATCGCTTATGCAACTAACGCCGATCGGCGGCGGTCAATTACGGCGGTAACGAACAAGGTCTGACAAAGAACCCGAATAATGCCGGCTTCGTCGACTGTCCCGATATGCTTCTGCGTGCCACCAAACGCAAACACCCGCGAACCTTCGCATTGCGCGCGGCACCTGGGGCAAAATGCTTTGCCATCCACCGATCACAGGGAGAATCCATGCAACGCCGTCGATTCATTACGATGACCAGCGCCGCACTTGCGTCGGCAGGACTGTCCCTGACCGGTTGCACGACGACACCCATCTCGTCGGGCTCCTCCGCCGAGGCAAACGCCGGGAAACGGCAATCGATCGACGCCGATGTCAACGAAACGCTCGCGCGCCTTTACAACACGGTTCATGGCTCGCGCGAGCTCGTCCAGCAGGCGCGTGGGGTCCTCGTGTTCCCATCGGTCATCTCGGCCGGCTTTTGGTTCGGCGGCCAGTACGGCCAGGGCGCGCTGCGCGTCGGAGAAGAGACGCGGGGCTACTACAGCATCGCGGCCGCATCGTTCGGGCTGCAAATCGGCGCGCAATCCAAAGCCATCATCATGCTGTTCATGACGCAGGAAGCACTCGACAAGTTCGTGCGAAGCCAGGGCTGGGCGGCCGGCGTCGACGCGACCGTCGCGGTCGTGAAGGTCGGCGCGAACGGCAACATCGATACGTCCACGGCCATGAATCCCGTCGAGGCCTTCGTGCTGACGAACGCGGGACTCATGGCGGGCGTGTCGCTCGAAGGGACGAAGATCTCGCGTCTTCTTATCTAAACTAAGGGCGCGTTTTACGCTTCGCCTTCGAAGCCAAGGAGGACGTTGACGGCGTTGATCCCGATCTCGTCCACCATATATCCGCCTTCCATGACGAACAACGTTGGAACCTCGAGTGTTGCGATGGTTTCCCCAATGCGTAGATAGTCCGGCGTGCGCAGGCGGAAGTGGCTGATCGGATCGCCTTCGAATGTGTCGACGCCCAACGAGACGACGAGGGCTTCCGGAGCATACCGCGCGATCGTCTTGCCCGCGTGATGCAGCGCCTCGCTGTAGCCGTCCCACGATGTGCCCTGTGCGAGCGGAAGATTCAGATTGAGCCCTGATCCCGCGCCGACGCCCTGTTCGTCCGCATGCCCCGCGAAATAGGGGTAGCAGACCGTCGGGTCGCCGTGGATCGAGACGAACAAGACATCGGAGCGGTCGTAGAAAATATCTTGCGTGCCGTTGCCGTGGTGAAAGTCGACATCGAGTATCGCCACGCGCTTCGCGCCGCCGTTGATGCAATGCTGGGCGGCGACGGCCGCGTTGTTGAGATAGCAATAACCGCCCATGTATTCCCTGCCGGCGTGATGGCCCGGCGGACGGCAAAGGGCGAATGCCGCATGCTTGCCGCTCGCTAGCGCGTCGATGCCGGTCAGCGCGCAGTTCGCGCTCGAGCGCACCGCGTCCCACGTGCCGGCGTTGATCGGCGAGCCGGCGTCCATCGAATAGAAGCCGAGCTTGCCATCGATGAACGTCGGCTCCGCGATGCTCGGCAAGCCTCTTACTGGCCAGACGAGCGGCAGGGCTTGGGGCGTCTTTCCCGTTGCGCTCCATTCGTCCCATGCGGTCGCGAGGAAATCGATGTAGCGCTGCGAATGCGCGCCCACATAGCTCGAGACGTCATAGACGGCGGGGCTGACGACGTTGCCGAGTCCCATTGCGTGAACGCGGGCAAGAATCGTTTCGGCGCGCTCCGGCTTCTCGAAGGAAGGGGCGATCTTGCCGTCCTTCAGTTCGACGCCGTGATGCAAACGATGATCGGTGCTGTAAATGGTAAGCATGCTGGCAATGACATTGGAAGTTTGCGGCCATCATCGTATCGGATAGGATGCAGCTCAACGCCAAAGGCCGCGGATTGCCTAAACCTTCAGGCCGGGTAATTCGTAGCTCGTGCTGCGACCGCCCGCGGCTGACCTTCGCAGCGCCCCATGTGAAATGAGCTCGCTGATGTCGCGCAGCGCGGTATCCGGGGAGCATTTCGCGATCGAGGCCCACTTGCTGCTAGTCAGCTTGCCATCGAACCCGTCGAGCAGGCAAGACGCGAAACCTTCGAAACGCTCGGCAGCAGGGAGTCAACGCGTTGCCACGATACGGGCCGGAACCGGCGCCTCTTCGTCACGCCGCGGAAATACGAGCGTAAACCGCGTTATGCCGGCGCTGCTCGTAGCGCGCCACGTTCCGCCATGCAACGACATGATGCTTCGCACGATCGAGAGCCCCAGTCCGCTCGATTCGGACGATCGATGACGCGAGGCGTCTGCTCGATAAAACCGATCGAAAATGCGTTCGAGATGATGCGGCTCGATTGTCGGGCCGCGGTTCTCGACACAGATGGCCGTTCCGTCCGGACCTTGCTCGGCCACCGTCGAAATTGAGGTTCCGGGATCCGCATAGCGCACGGCGTTGGCCAGCAAGTTCGCTAGCGCGCGACGCAACAGCAGCGGATCCGCCCACACGTATCCCTCTGCTCGCCACTCGAAGCCGACATTACGTTCCTCCGCGAGTCCTTCGAAGTATTCCTGCATCCGCTCGAACTCGTCTGCCAGCAGCAGCTTCTTCGGCTCGATCGCATTGTCCGCGTGCTCGGTACGCGCGAGAAAGAGCATGTTGTCGATCATCTTCGACATCCGCTGCAACTCCTCGAAGTTCGAGCCGAGCAACCGCTGGTAATAAGCGATATCGCGGACTTGACTCAATCCCACTTCCGTCAAGCCGAGCAGATTCCCGATTGGCGTGCGCAGGTCGTGCGCCATGTCGGCCGAGACCTGCTTCAATTGCGTGAAGCCGCGCTCGAGTCGGTCCAGCATGGCATTGAAGGCGTCGATCAGCGGATCGAGCTCGCGTGGCGCGTCCCGCTGCGCGATACGTGTCGAAAGCGTCCCCATGCTGATAGATGCCGTCTGCGCCGCCAGGCGCCGCAGCGGACGCATCCCGCGACGTACGAAACCGAATGCGAGCAAGGCTGCGATTGCCGCGACAACCGACGCCCAAAGCAGTATCCGGTCGCGGTATTGCTTCAGCAGATGCGTACGCTCGGTCAGCAGGCGGCCTGAAATGACTTGCAGATCGCGCGGCCCCGCCGCATCGTGCGCCGCAGCCGCCACATAAATGAACGGCGTGCCGTCGGCCGTGCGCATGTGTTGAACGGCGCCGAGCGTGAGCGGCACGTCGGCAGGCACCGGTGCCATATCCGGCACCACCCTATCGCCCGGATTGACCGAAATCAGCGGCGCTTCATGCGGAAAACGCACGACGAGCAGCGATTCCGTATTGCCGAGCATGTTGGCGAAAAGGTGCGGCTTGTCGCGAATCAGCTCGCGTGCATCGGCGTCGTTCAACAGTGTGCGAATCTGATCGACGCGGGTCACGAGCGCCGCGTCGTCGCGTACGATCAACTGCGATTCCAACTGGCGATAAAGCATGAAGCCGACCATCGCCATCGCGCCGAACGCCGTCAGCGCGAAGAGCAGCGCGAGGCGGGCCGTCAGTGAGAGCCGTTTCATGTTTCGTGCTCGCAGCGGTAACCGACGCCGTGAACCGTATGGATCAGCCGCACCGGGAAAGGCTCGTCGACCTTCTGGCGCAGCCGGCGCACCGCGACATCGACGACATTACTGTCGCTGTCGAAATTCATGTCCCATACGCGCGAAGCGATCAGTGAGCGCGAAAGGACCTGCCCCTGATGCTGCACGAAGAACTGGAGCAGATTGAACTCCTTGTTCGTCAGCGTAATGCGCACGCCATCCCGTTCGACGCGGCGCTTAGCCACGTCGATGCGCAGGTCGCCGACCACGAGTACCTCTTCCTCCTCTTTCTGCGGCTGTCCGCGACGCAAGATGATGCGAATGCGCGCGAGCAGCTCAGCGAACGAGAAGGGCTTGACCAGGTAGTCGTCGGCGCCGAGATCGAGGCCCTTGAGCCGGTCTTCGAGCGTGCCGCGCGCACTGAGAAACAGCACAGGTGTGCTGGTGCGTGCACCCAGCTTCTTCATGACGGTCCAGCCGTCCATCTGCGGCATCATCACGTCGAGCAGGATGAGGTCGTAGCGCATCTCCTGCGCCAAATGCAGGCCATCGATGCCGTTCGACGCCACATCGACGACATAGCCTGCCTCCGTCAAACCGTTGAGCAAATACTCGCCGGTTTTGGTTTCGTCTTCGATCACCAGGATTCTCATTTCGCCGTCTCCCGCGGTTTGGGCTGCATGGAGGCGGCAGGGCAAGGCTGAACCGAATCAGCCACACCCTGTCGCGCCGCGACGCGTCGCGCTCCGCGAACCAGCTGCTCACTGGCCCGACTGCTGCGCCGCCTGTTCGATCATCGCCGCGACTTCGCGCGGATGCGATTCATATACGGAATGGCTCGCGCCGTCGATCTCCACGGTGTGCGCGTGAGCGCGCGCCGCATACATGCGCTCGAGATCGGGATTGATGATCTTGTCCGCCTTCGCGACCATATACCAGCTCGGCTTGTTCTTCCAGGCGGGATCGGGAATCTGGGCCGTGAACACGGACGCGGCCGTCGGCATCTGCGCATGCGCTTCGAACTCTGCCTCAGCGCGCGGGAGGTCGGCGGCGAAATCGGACGGATAGTCGGCCGGTTTCAGGTAAAGGAAATTGTCAGCAGTCCTGACGACCGCTTTCGTCGAGTTCGGATATCGCTTTCCGTTACCCACTTCGGTTTCGCCCACATCAAGCGCGTGCGCCGCAATGTACACCAGCGATTTCACGTGATCGTCGTTTCCAGCCTCCGTGATAATCGCGCCGCCGTAGCTGTGGCCGACGAGTACGCATGGACCGTCCAGACCGTCAATCACGCGCTTCGCCGCCGTCACGTCGTCGTTGAACGACGTGAGCGGCTCCTGCACGAGCGACACGTGGTAGCCGTCCTTCGTGAGAATGTCGTAGACGGGACGCCAGCCGGAACCGTCGACGAACGCGCCGTGAACCAGCACGACGTTCTTGATGGGCGCCGCAAGCGCGGGCGCTGCGGCCGAAGCGAACAGACAAACGGCTGCCGTTGCTTGCGCGACGGCTGAAGAGAATTTGGGAAGACGCATGGCAACTCCTCGAATGGACATCGTTTGAAGGGGGATGGTCGTTCAACTGGAGGCCAGTCTACGAAGCGCGCCCGAACGAGGCGGTTACCCAGTCATTACAAAAAAATGACGAAGCCCGTTCGAGCGTCCCGCTGCGGGCGAATGCCTCAGCGAGAACACGGACGATTCGATGAACTCAGCGCGCCCGCAATATCCAAGCGCCAGCCGCGGATTGCCCCTGTCATTCTTTTGTAACGACCGAGTAACGGCGCTGTTGGAGCCCGCTCCCTAGACTGGCCTCACGTTGTAGCCGAAGCCCTTTCAAGCCGTACCCGATCGGGCTTTCAAGGAATGAGCCGGCTCACGGATCGCCGAGGTCAACATGACAAATTTGAAATCATCGCGTCAGTCTCCGGACAGCAGCGACCCACTACGATGATCACAAGTGAGCGAGCTTTAGCAGGTATCGAGAAGTGACTTTCCACCCGATTCGCGAGTGAGTTCACGAAGCGGCACCGCTAGGAAAGTGAGTAGTGGTTTCAAGCGTCATCGAGCTTGGGCATTTTCGCCCGTCAACTTTGATTTTTAATAAGGAGTCCTAATCATGTCGAAGATTCTTGCTGGTCTTATCGTCGCCGTCGCTGCCGTCGCCGCCCCGACTCTCAGCTTCGCCCAATCGAATGGCCCGGTCACACGCGCACAGGTCCGTGCGGACCTCATTCAGGTCGAGCAGGCTGGCTACAACCCGGCGCGCGCCAACGACCCCTACTACCCGGCCGACATCGAAGCTGCGGAATCAAAGGTCGCCGCTGAGCGCGAGAATCAATCGGCGACGCAAAACGCGATGCAGCCTGCAACGCAAGACGTTGGCGGTACGAACCAAAGCAGCAACGCTTCTTCAGGTTCGCCGACGCACATCGCGTCGCATATGCAGTGTGTCGGCCCCGTGACCTTCTGCGATCCGTACTTCGGCAACTAATGCGATCGGATAACTGATATTTAACAAGGAGTGCTAATCATGTCGAAGATTCTTGCTGGTCTCATCGTCGCCGTCGCGGCCGTCGCCGCTCCGACTCTCAGCTTCGCCCAATCGAATGGCCAGGTCACACGCGCGCAGGTCCGTGCCGAGCTCATTCAGGTGGAGCAGGCTGGCTACAACCCGGGACTTGCTGACGACCCCAACTACCCGGCCGACATCCAAGCTGCCGAAGCGAAAGTCGCCGCTCAACGCTCGAACCAGTCGGCGCGGCAAGATGCGCCGCAACCTGCAACGCAAGATGTCGGCGGTACCGGTCAAAGCAGCGCCGCCTCTTCGGGTGCGCGAGTGCGGATCGCAGTACACACCGCGTGTGTCGGTCCCGCGACCTTCTGTGATCCGTACTTCGGCAAGTAATGCTCGCGGGTACATGCGGATCCTGTGCAACGCTCCCGCACAGGATTCCGCCTCGCATATATGCCGCCCCGTATCGGGTTTAGCCGCCCCGCACCGAACCCGCTCGAAACGTAGCGGATATGGCGTGATGCGACGCGGTCCAGCGACCGAAAACCTGGCTTGCCCCGGTGGCAATCACTCATTTCCTATATATGTCTTTGCCTCGCGTCAGTTGGCGAGGAAATGCATCATGGCCGCGGCGATTTCCTTCGCGTGCGTCTCCAGCGCGAAATGGCCGGTGTCGAAGAAGCGGACCTCAGCGTCGGGCATGTCTCGCTTGAATGCCTCGGCGCCCGCCGGCAGAAAGAACGGGTCGTTCTTCCCCCAGACGGCAAGGAAGCGCGGTTGATGAGCGCGAAAATATTCCTGGAACGCCGGGTACAGCCCGACGTTGTTCTGATAGTCGCGAAACAGGTCGAGCTGAACCTCGTGCGCGCCGGGTCGGCTTAGGTAGAAATCGTCGAGGCTATATCCGTCCGGTGATACGCAAGCCGTGTCAGGCACACCATGCGTGTATTGCCAGACGGTCGTCTCATGCGTGAGCAGAGCGCGAAGCGCTTCGCGATTCGCGGTTGACGCGTCCTGCCAATAGGCCCGGATCGGGTTCCAGCCCTCGCTCAATCCCTCTTCGTACGCATTGCCGTTTTGTGAAATGATCGCGGCAATCCGCTCAGGATGCTTGAGCGCAAGCCGAAAACCGGTCGGCGCTCCGTAGTCGAATACGTAGACCGCAAAACGATCGAATCCGATGACCTCCGTGAATCGGTCCACGACGTTGGCGATGTTATCGAATGTGTAGGCAAACCGATCCCGATCGGGCATGTCGGACTGCCCGAATCCGGGCAGATCGGGGGCGACGAGATGGAAGCGGTCGGCGAGCAACGGAATCAAGTCGCGAAACATGTGACTCGAGCTCGGAAATCCATGCAGTAGAAGCAGCTTCTTGTTGCCCGGCCGGCCGGCTTCACGATAGAACACGTTGAAACCGTCGACATCGGCGCGGCGGTAGGCGATCGAACTCATTGCGTCTCTCCTGCGGTAAGGGGTTAGGTGACCGACATGGCCCGTTGACAACAAGCGTCTTCGTTAAGCGGCTCGCTTCATTCAAGTACGCGAAGCACAGCCGCACGACCGGCACCACGCCTTAGCGATGCTAAGTAACCTTCTTAATGCGCACAAACAAGTTACAGACGCGATGCGTAACTTGTCAACCGCTTTTTTTCTGGTTACGATCCAGCTATCACTATTCCCTATTCGTCATACGATGAACTACCGTCGGCTCCCCGCGATATTCGTCGCCGATGCGCCAGGCCTCGATTTCCTGAACTCGGTAGCCACCCCGGTCGATGAAAAAGTTGACTGGATCAGCGACGGGCGCGGCTTGCTGGATTGGTTGGAACAAGCGGGGATGGTGCCGCCCTCGGCACTTGCAGCGCTGCACGCCCGATATGGGCCGGCCGATTTCGACGCCGTTGCCGCAGAGGCTCGTGAGCTGCGCGAGTGGTTCAGGCGATTTGTCCAGAAGAGGAAGGGCCGCGCGCTCGGCGCAAAGGACTTGCGTGAGCTGGAACCCTTGAATCGGCTTCTGGAACGTGACGAGCAATACGAGGAACTCGTCGCGGTCAGCTCCGGCGGCGAGTCGGAACTCGAGCTGCGGAGGAACCGCCGTTGGAAAACCGCCGACTCGTTGCTGACGCCGATCGCCGAGGCGTTGGCGAAACTCGTGTGCGAGGAGGACTTTACACATGTGAAGGCGTGCGAAGGCCCCCGGTGCACACTACTGTTCGCCGACCATACGCGCGGTCACGCGCGCCGGTGGTGCAGCATGGCGATTTGCGGCAACCGCGCGAAAGTTGCGGCTCATCGGAAGCGGCTCAAGGAACGGAACAAGAACGGATGAGTTCGACGGGCTTGCCGAGACCTCTCAAGCGGTCTCGGGGCAGCGGCGAGCCGTGCGATTGATATGTTCTACGACCTAATCCCGTCAGAAAAATATATTTGACGTCTGACGGGTGCTCTCGCACTATTCACACCTCAAAGCGCACGCCATGCCCTGCCGGGAGCCAACGCGCAGGCTATCGGCGTGCCGCCAACCCCGCAACGCCCACCGGCTCACCCGGGAGCGACTCCGTTTCGATCAAGCAATATCCAAGGAATACAGATGCCCGACTATCGATCACGCACTTCGACGCATGGCCGCAACATGGCCGGCGCCCGCGCCCTGTGGCGCGCCACCGGAATGAAAGACGGCGATTTCGGCAAGCCCATCATCGCCGTGGTGAACTCGTTCACCCAGTTCGTGCCGGGCCATGTGCATTTGCGCGATCTCGGGGCGCTGGTCGCCAAGGAGATCGAAGCGGCAGGCGGAGTCGCCAAGGAATTCAACACCATCGCAGTGGACGACGGCATCGCCATGGGTCACGGCGGCATGCTGTATTCGCTGCCTTCGCGCGAGCTGATCGCCGATTCGGTCGAGTACATGGTCAACGCGCATTGTGCTGACGCGATGGTCTGCATTTCCAATTGCGACAAGATCACACCGGGCATGCTGATGGCCGCGATGCGCCTCAACATTCCGGTGGTGTTCGTGTCGGGCGGTCCGATGGAAGCGGGCAAGGTCACATCGCCGAAGAGTGGCCAAGTCATCGCGAAGATCGATCTGATCGACGCGATGATCAAGGCCGCCGACCCCAAAGTCAGCGACGCGGAAGTGGCTGAAGTCGAGCGCAGCGCCTGCCCGACATGCGGCTCCTGTTCCGGCATGTTCACGGCGAACTCCATGAACTGCCTGACCGAGGCGATCGGCCTCGCGTTGACCGGCAACGGCACGCTTGTCGCCACGCACGCATGGCGCAAGGGCCTCTTCGAGCAGGCTGGCCGCCTCGTCGTCGAGCTCTGCCGTCGCTACTATCAAGAAGAAGACAGCTCTGTGCTGCCAAGAAGCATCGCCACCAAGCGGGCATTCGAAAATGCCATGGCGCTGGACGTGGCAATGGGCGGCTCGACCAATACCGTGCTGCACCTGCTGGCAGCCGCACAGGAAGCCGGTGTCGATTTCACGATGTCCGACATCGACCGCATATCGCGCAAAGTGCCGTGCCTTTGCAAGGCGGCACCCGCGACCGACAAGTACCATATCGAAGACGTGCATCGTGCCGGCGGCATCCTCGGTATCCTCGGCGAGCTGGCAAGGGCCGATCTCATCGACTTGTCTTGCGGTAACGTGCACAGCGGAACGCTTGGCGACGCCATTGCCAAGTGGGACATCGCCGGCGGCGCGGGCGAGCAGGCGCAGCGATTCTTTCGCGCGGCTCCCGGCGGAATCCCGACGACCGTCGCGTTCAGCCAGGAAGCGACGTTCGCGTCGCTCGATACCGATCGCAAAACCGGCTGCATTCGCAGCAAGGCGCACGCATATTCGCAAGACGGCGGCCTCGCGGTGCTCTACGGCAACCTCGCCGAGAAAGGCTGCATCGTGAAAACAGCGGGTGTCGACGAATCGCAGTGGGTCTTCTCGGGATGCGCCCGCGTCTTCGAAAGCCAGGACGAGGCTGTCGAAGCCATTCTGGGCGACAAGGTCGTGCCGGGCGACGTCGTCGTGATCCGTTACGAGGGACCGAAAGGCGGCCCCGGCATGCAGGAAATGCTGTACCCCACGTCGTATTTGAAGTCGAAGGGCCTCGGCAAGAGCTGCGCGCTCTTTACCGACGGCCGCTTCTCCGGCGGCTCGTCAGGACTCGTGATTGGGCATGCATCGCCCGAAGCGGCCGAGGGTGGCACGATCGGTCTCGTGGAAGACGGCGATGTCATCGAAATCGACATCCCCAAGCGCAAAATCCACTTGGCGGTGCGGGACGACGAACTGGCGAGCCGCCGGCAAGCGATGGAAGCGCGCGGCGACAAAGCGTGGATGCCCACGGACCGCGAACGCGTGGTGTCGCAAGCGCTGCAGGCCTACGCGGCGCTGGCGACTTCGGCCGACCGCGGCGCGGTGCGCGATATCTCGCAGCTGAAGCGCAAATGAGCTAGCGCGGCTCCGTCGCAGTCACGCGATCGGGGCCGCGAGTATGCCTCCGGTGCCGGTCAGCGCCGCCGCTGATCGACGAAAGCGCCGATCAGCGTCAACCGTCTACTCTGGGCGCTTACGTCAAAGCCTTTTTCCCTCAGTGTCATCGGCGCTCAATGTAGTTTGGCTTTAAAGAAGCCAAGCACCTTCTCATCGAATTGCTCGTGAAAGGCAACGCGGTCGAATCCCTTCGCGTCGACGCATAGCGCGGGCGCATCCTTCGTCAATTCCGTAGGGCAAGGTGCGAGGAAAGCGAAATGCGCCGCGCCGGGGACAACGTGGAATTCAGGGCTTTGGGGGAGCGCGTGGGCAAGCGCCGGCATGGTTTCGGGCAGCACGCCGTCTCCACCGAACTGGGAAGCCCAGAGCTGGATCGGCGCTTTCACGTCTTTCAGGCTAGCCGATGTCGGAAACTCGTCGAGCGGGTCCGCCAGCACATACGCTTTGATCCGCGCATCATGCGCCAACGGTCCCGCTGGAACCTCTTTGCGCTCGATTTGTTGGCAAATAGGGAGCTTAGGGTCCGGGCATGGAACGTTGGCGTCCAGGAAGTCCGGGTTACCGCCAGCCAGTACCAGCCCGGTGTACCCGCCACGCGAAAAGCCGAAGAAGCCTATCGATTCGGGATCGATCTTCGCAGCGTCCGGCGACCGGTTCAACATGTAATCGATGAGACGCGTGATGTCGGTCGGACGCTCGACGAATACGGATATGTCGGCCTGACGGCTCTTATCGGAGAACGAATCGCCTGGATGATTGATCGCCGCCACGACGAAGCCGGCGTCGGCAAGCCTCTCGGCAATATCGTGGTGATTAAGGAACGATCCGGTGTGACCGTGTGAAATCACGATCAACGGCAATCTTTCGCCAACTGTCGGACAGTCGCGTTTTCCTGATAGAACGTACGGACCGATCGGTATTTCCTGTGCCGCAGCCGCGCATGGCGTCCACACTATCGCCTTTAATGCTGGGCCGTTGGCGTCGGGCGGAATATTCACGAGCTTGATTCCCGCTGCGTGTGTGATCGTCGTCGACAAGCAGAACAGCGCAATGGATATGAGTTTTCTCATGACGTTGTTTTTCTAACGAAGCGGGCCGCTATTGATCGAGCGCACGAACCGAAAATGCCCTGGCAGCCGGATGATAGCGCGAAGCCATGACTATAAGAGTGCCAGACTGCCCAGCGCCAACCGCATCAACGAATTGGACGCCGTGCTAATTGGCCGCGATTCGTCTACCTGTTCGACGTTGCACCCGCTCTCGCCCGGTCGGACGCGTGCGTGCGGTCGGCGCGAACCGCGGCCGTCACTTCTGCGCCGAGCAGGAAGACGACTGAAGAGAAGTACAGCCACATCATCAGAACGGCGAGTGATCCCGCGGCGCCGAAAGTGGTCGCTGTGCCCGCATGCGAGAGGTAAAGCGCGAACAGATGCCGGCCGACCGTGAAAAGTACGGCGGCGATAAACGCGCCGATTGCCGCGTGACCGTAGCGTATCCGGGTATCGGGCAGCCATTTGATCAGCGCGGCGAGCGCCACCGTCAGAATCGCGAGTGTGACGGCGGACTGGAGAATCGCGGCAATGATGACGACCGGACTGTCGCCGAAGATGGCGCGCGCGGCGATTTGAATTGCCGTATCGAGCACCAGTGACACGACGAGCAGGAATCCCAGGCCGAGCACCAGCGCGAACGACATCAGCCGCGCGCGCAGCAACAGCGCGAACCCTTTGATGCCGGGCGGCGACTCGGTGTCGAACACCGCATCGAGTGCGGTATTGAGCGAAGTGAAAGTGGCGGATGCGCCAACGATCAGCAAGACGATCGATGCCAGCGTCGCGAAGCCTCCGCCGGCCGAGTGATGCGCGTGCGTGACGATGTCCTGCATGGCACGCGCCGCGTCACTGCCGACGACGTTCTTGATCTCCGAGAACAACTGGCCGCGCGCCGCTGCCTCGCCGAAGAACCAGCCGGCAACGGCGAGCACCAGGAGCAGCGTCGGCGCCAGCGAAAACGCGGAGTAAAAGGCGATGCCCGCGCCCATCATCGTGCATCGGTCCGACGAAAAGCCCTTGGCCGCGCTTATCGCGAGGCGAACAGGTTTCATGTTCAGCGCGCGCGTCCCGAACCGTTGCAGGCCAACTCCCGACATCGCGGATCTCCGTCCGAATACGCCGTGCGCATCGGGTAATGCCATACGAGCAATCGCTATGCCGCGCTGCCTAACCGACAAGTGGCGCCCCTGCTGCCCCACCGACAAGCGGCGCCGTGCTGACCCACCGACAAGCGGCGCCGCGCTGCGTCTATGGGAAGCAGGCGATTACCGGCATGCGCGTTGCTTCGCGCTGGATATCTCACCACAATGGCGGAATCGAATGGAGACCATGCTCCTGTCCTCGCTACGTCCGACGCAGATGACGGTCGGCTTCGCCTACGTCGAAGTCAAATCGATCATCACACAAAGGCATGGGGGAACTGCGCTCGAGCCGTTCTTGCGCGATCACGCCATTCGCGTCGTCCGCGGCCCCGAAGGCACTTACATCGTCGATCACCACCATTGGGCGTTTGCGTGGCATCGGCTCGGCATTGTCGAGGCGCCCGTACGCGTGCAAAAAGACTATCGCGACATAGACAGCAACGACTTCTGGGCATTGATGCGCAAACATGGATGGCTGCACCTGTTCGATGAGCGCGGGCAGAGATGCGAACTCGAGGCACTGCCGAACTCGCTCGACGGCATGCAGGACGATCCCTACCACAGCCTCGCGGCCTTGGCGCGCCGCGCCGGCGCATACCGCAAGCCAAAGCGGGCCTACATATCGTTCGTTTGGGCGAACTACATGCGCGATCGTGTCAAGATCGATTCGGACACTCCCGGCGCGTTCAGCCTCGCGCTGCTCGAGGCGATGCGCGTCGCGCGCGAAGAGGACGCCGCCGACCTGCCCGGGTACATCGGACCCAAGTAACGCGCCGAGGTTGCCACTGGACGGTCGTCCCGGATGGCCATCTGAATAGGAGTCCACGGACGGTACCAGGACGCTGGCCCCGGCGCGCATTGCATGGGCGGTGGGCGCCGTGCGCCGTCTCGCCGTCTCTCTCACGGCATGGCCCTTGCGCAAGCGTCGTCGCCATGACTACCGGGGATGAATATGACCGCGGATAAGCGGCTGCGCGAGCTGCGCAGGACGATGCGCGAGCGATTCGGCATCGCACGCCTGCGCGAAGGCCAGGAGGAGATCATCCGTAGTGTGCTCGCGCGTTGCGACACGCTCGCGACGATGCCGTCGGGCGCCGGCAAATCGCTGTGCTACCAGTTGCCGGCGTTGCATCTCGAAGGCATGACGCTCGTCGTGTCGCCGCTGATCTCGCTGATGAAGGATCAAGCGGACAAACTACGGGCCATTGGCCTCGAGCCTCTGCTCGTCAACAGCACGCTGAAGCACAAGGATGAAAAGGCCGTTCTCGATGCGTTACGAGAGGGCCGCAAACGCATCGTGTTCGTGACGCCCGAGCGGCTCGCGCAGCCCACTTTCGTCGATGTTCTGGCGGGCTGCACCGGGCGCCCCGTGGAGCTCGTGGTCGTGGACGAGGCTCACTGTGTCTCCAAGTGGGGCCACGATTTTCGTCCGGCATTCCTCGGCATCGCTCACGCGGTCGAGGCCATCGGCGCACCGCCAGTTCTTGCGCTTACCGCAACCGCCACGCGTGAGGTCATCGCGGATATCGTTCACTCGCTGCGGCTGCGTGAGCCAACAATCGTACGCACCGGCACATACAGACCTAACCTGCGGTATCGCGTCGTGCATACGGGTGCTGGGCATGGCCGTCGCGAAGCGGCTCGAGCGCTCGCGCTGAAGCAGCAACAGCTGCTCGATTTGATCGGCGAACTAAAGGGTGCGGGGATCGTCTATGTCGCGACGTTGCGCGACGTGCAACGCGTACGTGCGTGGCTTGCCGCGGCCGGAGAAAGCGTGGCGCACTATCATGGCCGCTTGCCGGCGAACGAGCGCCGCGAGGAGCAAGACCGGTTCATGAACGGGCACTCACGTCTCATCGTCGCGACGAATGCCTTCGGGATGGGCATCGATAAGCCCGACGTGCGATTCGTCATTCACTATCAAGTGCCGGGCAACCTCGATGCGTACTATCAAGAGACCGGACGAGCCGGGCGCGACGGTGAGCCCGCGGATTGCGTACTTCTGTTCGATCTCAACGATCGCCGTATTCAGCAGTTCTTTCTGGCGGGGCGATACCCGGACACGGCGCTGGTGCTGCAGGTATTCGATGCGATTGCGGGCGGGATGGAAGAGGCGCGCGACGAACGGCAGTCGCGGTCCGACGCATCCGGCCGGACGCCCGTGTCCGCGAAAGCGCTCGCGAGCATGCTGCCGGACCTGGCGGCAGGCAAAGTTGATGTCGCGCTCGCCATGTTGATTGACGCGCGGATCGTTCAGCGGGATCGGCAGCATCGTTACCGGCTGCGCAAAGGGCCGGCGACGGCTGAACTGCGAGATGCGGTGCCCATTGCCGCGGAACAGTTTCAACGCATGCGCGAACGCGACCACAAGGCGTTGCAGCAGATGATCGACTATGCGCAGAGCGGGCGTTGCCGGTGGCGGCTGATGTTGGACTACTACGAGGAAGACGCCACAATTGAACGTTGCGGCACTTGCGACAATTGCATGCATCCGCCGCATGTGGAGCCGCTGCCGGAGCCCCGTTCAGCCGTGGCGATCGCGCACCGGCGCATGGAGCGCATGACCGAGGAGCGGCATGGATGGACACGTGGGGAAAGCGTCCGGGTCGCTCGCTTTGGCATCGGCGAAGTGGTCATGTCGACCGACGAGCAAGTGGCGATACGATTCCCCGATGGGAGCGTGCGCACCTTCGTTGGCGATCGCGTGCAGCGTGCGCCGCCACCCGCGTCGCAAGACGGCGATGCTGGCGCCGCGCAAGGAAGCGCCCTCGTGTAACCGTTGTCGCGCATCCCAACCTGCCAACGGGAACGTCGGTACGGATGGCACCAGGAAAAGCTCCACTAAGATCCGCGTTTGAAGCGCGTCGCGGTATCGAGCCTTTACAGACGCGACGGGATCTCGGCAGCAAAATAGTCAGTCACCAGACGCACGCGCGGAGGCACGAAACGGCGCGTCGGCCAGACGATGCTGACATCGCGTGTGTCCCGAATGAATTCGTCCAGTACGGTCATGACGTCGGGATGCTCGAGTTCATCGACCAGAGAAAGCTTTGCGAACAGACCGATGCCGACACCCGCGAGCACGGCCGATCGTAGTGTCTCGACGCTATTCGACGACAAGTTGCCTCGCACCGGGACGCTGAACTTGCCGCGAGGCCCGTGAAATGGCCACTGCGCTGATTCCAGCAACCCGCCATAGACCAGGCAATTGTGATTGACCAGTTCCGAGGGATCTTTCGGAATGCCGTGCTGCTGGAAATAACGACGCGATCCGACACAGACCAGCGGAGTGCTGGCAATTCGCTTCACAATCGAATCCGGTTCGTTGACAACACCCAAGCGAATCGCGAGATCGATCCGGTCATCCACCAAATCGCGCGCGAAATCCGACAACACAAGATCGACGTGAAGACCGGGATGGCGGGAGAGCAGTTCAGGGATGAGCGGAAGCACATGCAGGCGGCCGAATGTCGCGGCAGAGGCGATACGAACAAGGCCGCAGCAATTGAGCGTGCTGCTGGTCAATTCGCTGTCGGCCGCCTCGATTTCCTCAAACAGCGGCTTCGTTCGCTCGTAATAATTCCGCCCCTGATCCGTCAGGGTCACGCTGCGCGTGCTCCGGTTGAACAGCAGCACGCCCAGACGCTTTTCCAGCGCGCCGATCGCCTTGCTGATGGCGGATTGTGACTCGCCGGTTCTCCGCGCCGCAGCGGAAAATCCCCCCGCTTCGACAACGGCGATGAAGGCGCTCAATTCATGAAACCGGTCCATTGCGCTTGTCCTCCGCGATATATTCCCACGGCGAATAGATTCTATGACAATCGCGGCGATTATCATTTTTCCGGGCCGTAATTACGATGCCTGTTCCATCCATGAAGAGACAGAGGATTTCATGTCCACGCTCGCAGGTAAGGTCGCCGTCATCAGCGGCGGCACAACAGGTATCGGTTTGGCGATTGCGCAACGATTCGTTGCCGAAGGCGCTCACGTTTTTATCTTCGGCCGTCGGCAGGCCCAGCTCGATGAAGCGGCCAGGTTGATCGAACGCAACGTCACTGCGATCCGGGCTGATGCTGCGGATCTCGATGACCTCGATCGCGTCGCAGCGACGGTCAAGGCCGAAAAAGGTGTCGTCGACATCATCGTGTCGAACGCGGGCTATACGGAGCAGGCCACGATCGACACCATCACGCCCGAGCATTTCGATAAGGCGTTCAATCTGATGGCGCGCGGTCCGGTGTTTCTTGTGCAGAAGCTGCTGCCCATGATGACGGACGGTGGATCAATCATCCTGGTGTCGTCGGCCATGCACCTCATGGGCATTCCCGGACATACCGCCTATGCAGCGACCAAGGCCGCGTTGCGGTCCTATACCCGCACCTGGGCCGCAGAATTCAGGGATCGCGGCATCCGAGTCAACATGCTCAGCCCTGGTGTCACTGACACGCCGATTCTCGATGCTCAGTCGGCGCCGCGCGAGCATGTGATCAATATGTACAAGAGCATGGTCCCGCTTGGCCGGCTTGCGCGGGCCGAGGAGATGGCGAATGCAGCGCTCTTCCTGGCTTCCGAGCAGAGTTCCTATATGACGGGCGCGGATTTAATGAATGATGGGGGGATTGCGCAAGTGTGAAGCCCGATGCTCCCCGCCTCTACGAGCTGCCTCTGGGCAGCCGTAGAGCGCTTCTCGAAACCAAGAAAACGGTGATGCGTCTATCTACCTACCCAATCAAACATCAATATTCCCCGCCCGCAGCGCATTCGACTCGATAAACGCCCGCCGCGGCTCCACTTCATCGCCCATCAGCGTCGTAAAGATCCCATCGGCCGCAATTGCGTCCTCGATCTGAACGCGCAGCAGACGCCGCACGTTCGGATCCATCGTCGTTTCCCAAAGCTGCTCGGGGTTCATCTCGCCGAGCCCCTTGTACCGCTGCTTGGAGACATTGCGTTCCGCGTCGGAAATCATCCACCGCATGGCGCTCTTGAAGTCGGTCACCGCCATGCTGCGCTCGCCGCGCTTGATGACCGCGCCGGTGCCGATCAATCCCTTGAACGTATTCGCCGTGTTGAGGAGCTGCTGATAGTCCGCGGTCAGCAGAAACTCTTCGTCGATGACTGAGACCTTGACGTTGCCATGATGACGCCGCTCGACACGCAGCGATCTCAGCTCACGCGCCGCGTCATACATCGGATACACACTGACCTCGGGCTTCAACGGATCGTTGCGCAGCGCGACTTCCAAGGCGCGCGCCGTAGCCGCCGCCGACTCCTCGCTGCCGAGATCGATCGTGACGCCATCCATGACGGCCTCGAGCGCGTTCGCGTCGTAAAGCCGGCTCAGCCGATCGACCACTGCCTGGGCCAGCAGATACGACCTCGCGAGTTCGCCGAGCGCATCGCCGGCGATCGGCGGCGCGCCCTCGCTCGGCAACAGCTCGGCGCCTTGCAGCGCGAGCCGCAGCATATGCGCGTTGAGCTCGACATCGTCCTTCAGATACCGCTCGTCCTTGCCCGCCTTGAGCTTGTAAAGCGGCGGCTGCGCGATGTAGATATACCCGCGCTCGATCATCTCCGGCATCTGCCGATAGAAGAACGTGAGCAACAGCGTGCGAATATGCGCACCGTCGACGTCCGCATCGGTCATGATGATGATCCGGTGATAGCGGACTTTGTCGATGTTGTAATCTTCCTTGCCGATCCCGCACCCGAGCGCCGTAATCAGCGTGACGATCTGCTCGGACGACAGAAGCTTGTCGTACCGCGCCTTCTCGACGTTCAGCACTTTGCCGCGCAGCGGCAAAATCGCCTGAAACTTTCGATCGCGGCCCTGCTTGGCCGATCCGCCTGCCGAATCGCCCTCGACGATGTAGATTTCGGACTTCGCCGGATCCTTCTCCTGGCAATCCGCGAGCTTACCGGGCAGGCCGACGCCGTCGAGCACACCCTTGCGCCGCGTCATCTCGCGCGCCTTGCGGGCGGCGTCGCGCGCGCGGGCCGCATCGACAATCTTGCCGCAGATGATCTTCGCATCGTTCGGCGTCTCGAGCAGAAACTCCTCGAGGGCCTTGGCCACGACTTCTTCGACGGGCGCGCGCACCTCCGACGAAACGAGCTTGTCCTTCGTCTGCGAGCTGAACTTCGGCTCGGGTACCTTCACCGACAAGACGCATGAGAGCCCCTCGCGCATGTCGTCGCCCGACGTCTCGACCTTCGCCTTCTTGGCGATCTCGTGATCGGCGATGTACTTGTTGATGACGCGCGTCATCGCGGCGCGCAGGCCCGTCAAGTGCGTCCCGCCGTCACGCTGGGGAATGTTGTTCGTGAAGCAAAGGACGTTCTCGTTGTAGCTGTCGTTCCACTGCATCGCCACTTCGACACCCACCCCGTCCTTCTCGCCGATGACATGGAAAATCGTCGGGTGCAGCACCGTCTTCGTCTTGTTGATGAACTCGACGAATCCCTTCACACCGCCGACGAACGCGTAGTCGTCTTCCTTGCCCGTGCGCTGATCGGTCAAGCGAATGCGCACACCGTTATTGAGGAACGACAGCTCGCGAATCCGCTTGGCCAAAATGTCGTAGTGATATTCGACATTGCCGAAAATTGTCTCGTCGGCCATGAAATGCACTTCGGTGCCGCGCTTTTCCGTCTCGCCGAGGAGTTGCATCGGCGAGACCATATCGCCGTTCACTTCCTCGATGATGCGGTTTTGCGTCACGCCGCGGTGAAACTCCATGAAGTACTTCTTGCCATCGCGCCGCACGGTCAGGCGCAGCCATTTCGACAGCGCATTCACGCACGAGACACCCACGCCATGCAGGCCGCCCGACACCTTGTAGCTGTTCTGGTCGAACTTGCCGCCCGCATGAAGCTCGGTCATCACGATCTCGGCGGCGCTGCGCTTCGGATCGTGCTTGTCGTCGAGCTTGACGCCGGTCGGGATGCCGCGGCCGTTGTCGGTCACGGAAATGGAATTGTCCGCGTGAATGATGACGTGAATGTCGTTGCAATGCCCGGCCAACGCTTCGTCGATGGAGTTGTCGAGCACTTCGAATACGAGGTGATGCAGACCGGTGCCGTCCGACGTGTCGCCGATGTACATCCCGGGTCGCTTGCGCACGGCCTCCAAACCCTCCAGGATCTGAATCGACGAGGCGCCATAGCTGTTGTCGGGCTGCATGTTGTGCTGTTCACTCATGGATATGTTCCGGTTCCGCATCTACTGCTGAGTACTACTATCGCTGCTTCCGAAAAGTCCGCTTGCGAAATTTCGGAGCACTAAAGAAACGCCAAAGGGGCGCTGCGCCCCCTTTGGTCTTCTTGTTTTTTCCGCTTTGGATCAAATGCGCATCGGCATGACGACGTACTTGAAATCGTCGTTCTCGGGTATCGTGATCAACGCGCTCGAGCTCGCGTCGGCCACGCTCACCTGCAGCATGTCCACCTTCAGGTTCGCGAGCACATCGAGGAGGTAAGTCACGTTGAAGCCCATGTCGATGGTGTCGCCCTGATAGGCGATCTCGAGCTCTTCCTGCGCCTCTTCCTGGTCCGCGTTCGTCGACATGATCTTCAACTGGCCCGGCTCGATCACGCAGCGCACGCCCTTGAACTTGTCCGACGTCAGAATCGCGGCACGCTGCAGCGAACGCTGCAATTCATCGCGCCCGATCACGAACGAGTTCTTGTGCGCCTTGGGGATCACACGCTGAAAATCGGGGAACTTGCCCTCGACGAGCTTCGAAACGAGCTCCACCTGGCCAAACGTAAACTTCACCTGCGTCGAAGCGATATCGATCTTCAACTGATCGTCGATGTCCTCGAGCAACCGCTGCAACTCCAGAATCGTCTTGCGCGGAATGATCACTTCCTGCCGGGCAAACTCGCCGTCGATCTTCATCGACGAAAACGCGAGGCGGTGACCGTCGGTCGCGACAGCCATGAGCCGTCCGCCATCGACGACGAGCAGCATCCCGTTCAGGTAGTAACGGATGTCTTGCTGCGCCATCGCAAAATGGACCATACCGAGCAACTGACGGAACGTCTTTTGCGGCACCGACAAGCTCGCACCGTAATCCTTGGCCTGCGCCACAGTCGGGAATTCGTCCGCGGCGAGCGTCTGCAACGCAAAGCGGCTCTTGCCCGACTGCACGGTCAGCCGCTTGTCGGCCAACGTCAGGCTCACCTGCCCGTCGGGCATCGCGCGCAAAATGTCGAGCAGCTTGCGCGCCGCCACCGTGGTCGCAACCGATTCACCGCCAACGCCGAAGTCCGCCCGCGTAGTGATCTGCAACTCGAGATCGGTCGACAGAAACGACACATCGGCGCCGTTCTTCGTAATCAGCAGGTTTGCGAGGATCGGCAACGTATGGCGCCGTTCGACAATGCCGCTTACGGTTGAGAGCGGCCTCAAGAGGTTGTCTCGTTCGGTCTTGACCAGTTGCATAGGGTTCCTTCGTTGATGTCACGGCGCGCTTGCCGACTCGCTGCGCAGATTCGTCGACGAAACCGTCGACTCCCCGCATCTTTCCGCGCTTTTTCCTTCTGCCCTGCACTTTCCACCGCCCGCGCAGCCAGGGCGGCTAAACCACTATTGTGCCTGAAAAAGAAACGATTTCCGCCAAAGCGAGGGGCATTGTAGCGGCGCGCGGCTCGCCCGCTCGCTCTCGCCCCGTTGCACCCCGTCAACCCTTCAGCGTCTGCTCGAGCACGTGCAGTTCGTGGTTCAACTGCGCGTCCTTGCCGCGCTCGTCGGCGATCTTGCGTACCGCGTGCAGCACGGTGGTGTGATCGCGGCCGCCAAAAAGCTCACCGATTTCGGGCAGGCTCTTTTGCGTCAATTCCTTCGCGAGATACATCGCGATCTGTCGCGGCCGCGCGATATTAGCCGGACGCTTTTTCGAATACATGTCGGCGACCTTGATGTTGTAGAAGTCGGCGACGGTCTTCTGGATGTTCTCGACGGAGATCTGCCGGTTCTGCACCGTCAGCAGGTCCTTCAGCGCCTCCTTCGTCAGCTCGATCGTGATCTCGCGGCCATGGAACTTCGAGTACGCGAGGATCTTGCGCAGCGCGCCTTCGAGCTCTCGCACGTTCGAGCGCAAATGCTTCGCGACGAAGAACGCGACATCCTCGGAAAGGCTCACCCCCTCCGACTGCGCCTTGCGCATCAGGATCGCGACGCGCATCTCGAGCTCGGGCGGCTCGATCGCCACGGTCAGGCCCGAATCGAAGCGCGAAATGAGCCGGTCGTCGATGCCCGAAATCTCCTTCGGGTACGTGTCGCTGGTGATGATCACCTGCGCCTTGTTCGCGACGAGCGCCTCGAACGCATAGAAGAACTCCTCCTGCGTGCGCGATTTGCCCGAGAAGAACTGAATATCGTCGATGAGCAGCAGATCGAGCGAATGGTAGTAGCGCTTGAAATCGTCGAACGCCTTGCGCTGATACGCCTTCACCACGTCCGAGACGTATTGCTCGGCATGGATGTAGCGAATTCGCGCTCCGGCCTTGTCCTGCAACAACTGGTTCCCGATCGCGTGGATCAGGTGCGTCTTGCCGAGCCCAACGCCGCCGTACAGGAAAAGCGGGTTGTACGAGATGCCCGGGTTGTCCGCCACCTGGATCGCGGCCGCGCGCGCAAGCTGGTTCGCCTTGCCCGTCACGAAGTTGTCGAACGTCAGCACCGGGTTCAGCTTCGAGCGCTCGTACGTCGAATCGGCCTCGGCGCCACCTGTCGCCATCGCGCCGGGGCGCCAGGTCCGCCGCGCCGCCGCGGCCTCGGTCGCGTCGACGCTCGGCAGATCGATATCGGCACCGTCGTCCATCGCGCCCGCCGCGCTTGCGCTGTTGTCGGCGCCGCGTGATTGAGCATCGGCAGACGTTGCGCTTTTGCCGCTCGCTGTCTCCACAGGCAATGCCGCCGTTCCGGCCGACGCCGGCCCGCGCGGCAGCGGGACGTTGACGCTCGATCCCAGCGGGCCCGCGCGCATCGTTGCTTTCGGATCGAGGACGAACTGAACTTCGATCGGCGCGTGCCAAAAATCGCGCGCAAGGTCGGAGATGCGGCCCGAAAACTGGCTCTTGACCCAGTCGAGCTTGAAGCGGTTCGGCGCGGCGATCGATAGCGTGTTCGCGGCGGCGTCGAAGGCGACCGGCGCCAACGGTTTGATCCACGTCACGAACTGTTGGGGCGTCAATTCGCGCTCCAGCAGTGCGGAACAGTGTTGCCAGAATTCGTTCATCAAGGTGGCGTCGTTTTTAGTGCACGGTCACTCGCCGCCACCTTCGCGCTCACCGCGCCAAGGACCCGGACTGGTCGGACAAGCCCGCCACGAAACCCTTGTGCGACAAGTACTTAGGCACGAAGGGCTGACTCGGAGCGGCGTGCAGGATTCTTGAGACAAGGCGAGATTCTACCGCCAAAACACCCCGGCCAGGAAGTTATCCACAGGGCCGGATCGTGCACCGCATGCGTGCAGCAGGGCCTCCGCCATGCCGCCGATGCACGCTCCGTCCTCTTCTAAGGTATTGACGACCAAGAGAAAAGCAGTTTAAATAGCGGGTTCTCGCGAAAGCGAAAACCATTGTTCGACCCCGTCGGCAAGCCAATGCGCACGCGGTCCCCTCTCCTGTGAGAAAGACATGAAACGTACCTACCAACCTTCCGTCACGCGCCGCAAGCGCACCCATGGCTTTCGCGTGCGGATGAAGACCGCCGGCGGCCGCAAAGTGATCAACGCCCGCCGCGCGAAGGGCCGCAAGCGCCTCGCCATCTAAGCCGGAAGACCAGGCTGGACGGGCAAACGGCGCGGCCGTCGCTCGCGACGACGCGCAATCCGCCGCACGCCGCCATCGGGCTCGATCCGTTGCGAGCGCAAGCCGCCTTTCCCAAAGCCGCGAGGCTTCTCAAGACGGATGAATTCTCATCCGTTTTTCGTTTACGCCCGTGGCGCCGATCGGCTCACTTCGTCGTCTACGCGCGGCCCACCGGCCACGAAGCGCGGCTCGGGCTCGTCATCGGCAAGAAGTTCGCGCCGCGCGCGACGACGCGCAACCTCGTCCGGCGCATTGCGCGCGAGGCCTTTCGGGTGCGCCGCGCCGAGTTTGGCGGATGGGACATCCTGCTGCGTCTGCACGCCCGTTTCGACAAGACGGCGTTTCCGAGCGCTGCGTCGCCGCCGTTGAAAGCGCTTTGCCGCACCGAGATCGAGGAGTTACTCACGAAAACGGCGCGCGAGATCGCCCGCCGCCAGTCGGCGCCCGTGCACAACGGCACGGCTCATGACTGAATATGGGGTTTTGCGTCGCCGAATCAACCGCCATGCAAACGGTACTGATTGCGCTACTGCGTTTCTACAAGGTCGCCGTGAGCCCCCTGCTCGGCAGCCGGTGCCGTTTTTATCCCTCCTGTTCCGACTACGCACGCGAAGCAATCCAGTATCATGGCGCCGCGCGAGGCACTTACCTCGCGGTGAAACGCTTGTGTCGCTGTCATCCGTTTTCGGCGGGCGGGATCGATCTCGTTCCGCCCCCTACCGCGAAAAAGCGCTGAAGCGCCGCTCCCTCGACTCCGAGACCACGCATGGATATCAAACGCACCGTCCTATGGGCGATCTTCTTCGTGTCAGCGATCATGCTGTTCGACAACTGGCAGCGCGAGCACGGACGCCAGTCGATGTTCTTCCCGAACCCGGCGGCCACGCACAGCGCATCGGCGCCCGCCACGTCGGCGCCCGGTGCTTCGGGCACGGGCTCGGAGGTCGCCGCGCCGGCTTCGAACACCGCGCCGGCAACGGCGGCGACCGCGCCGGGAACGCCGGCTCAGCAACCGGCTCCGGCGGCTCAGCTGATCCATTTCAGCACGGACGTCTACGACGGTGAAATCGACACGCGCGGCGGCACGCTCGAAAAGCTCATCCTCACGCGTAAAAGTGATCCGAAGCAAGGCGACCTCAACATCACCCTGTTCGACCGCACGGCCAACCATACGTATCTGGCGCGAACGGGCTTGATCGGCGGAGACTTCCCGAATCACAACGACGTCTTCACGGCGTTGCCCGGCCCGCGCTCGCTCACCGACGATCAGAAGTCCTTCCAGATCAGTCTCGAGTCGCCGGTCAAGGGGGGCGTCAAGGTCGTCAAGACGTACACGTTCACGCGCGGCAGCTTCGTCATCGGCGTCGACACCAAGATCGAGAACGTCGGCACGGCGCCCGTCACGCCGAGCGTCTATATGGAACTCGTGCGCGACAGCACGCCCGTCGACACGCCGCGCTTCTCGCACACGTTCCTCGGGCCGGCCGTCTATACGAACGAGCATCACTTCCAAAAGATCTCTTTCAGCGACATCGACAAGAACAAGGCCGAGTACGCGACATCCGCGACGAGCGGCTGGATCGCGATGGTGCAGCACTACTTTGCGTCGGCGTGGATTCCGCGGGAAGGCGCAAAGCGCGACATCTATGTCGAGAAGATCGATCCGACGCTCTATCGCGTCGGCATCACGGAGCCCGTCGCGACGGTCGCGCCGGGGCAATCGGTCGACGTGTCGGCACGCCTCTTCGCGGGCCCCGAGGAAGAGCGCATCCTCGAAGGCGTCGCGCCCGGCCTCGATCTCGTGAAGGACTATGGCTGGGTCACGATCATCGCCAAGCCGCTTTTCTGGTTGCTCGAGAAGATCTATGGCTTCGTCGGGAACTGGGGTTGGGCGATCGTGCTGCTCACGCTGCTCATCAAGGCCGTGTTCTTCCCGCTGTCGGCGGCGAGCTACAAGTCCATGGCGCGCATGAAGGAAATCACGCCGCGCATGCAGGCGCTGCGAGAGCGGTTCAAGAGCGATCCGCAGAAGATGAACGCGGCGCTGATGGAGCTCTACAAGACCGAGAAGGTCAATCCGTTCGGCGGGTGTCTGCCCATCGTGATCCAGATTCCCGTGTTCATCTCGCTCTATTGGGTGCTGCTGTCGTCGGTTGAAATGCGCGGTGCGCCGTGGGTTCTCTGGATTCACGACCTGTCGCAACAGGACCCGTATTACATCCTGCCGGTGCTGATGGCCGTCTCGATGTTCGTCCAGACGAAGCTGAACCCGACGCCGCCCGACCCGGTTCAGGCCAAGATGATGATGTTCATGCCGATCGCATTCTCGGTCATGTTCTTCTTCTTCCCGTCGGGGCTCGTGCTCTATTACGTCGTCAACAACGTGCTCTCGATCGCTCAGCAGTACTACATCACGCGAATGATGGGTACGCAGAAGAAGAGCAAGCCGGCGTGAGTCGGGGCGAGAAGACGCTAGTCTCGCTTCCGCCTTGGCCACGCTTCTGAAGCGTTGAGCTCGTAGGCTCATTTGCCGCACTGACGCCCCAGTGGATACTGGGGCGTTGTGCTTTTTCGGCGGCAAAGAGAACCGAGGCGGTTGCCTGTCCGGTGCGGCGTGCCCGGGTGCCGCACTCGCGACCGGAATCGCGCCACAAGGATGGCGCGATTTGGCGCGATTCGCGTTTTCGCGCCATAATCGCGCCACAATCGCGCCAATGACATGGCGAATCGCGCCACACGCCGACAATGCAAACACCTGACGAACTGCTCGACAGCATCGCGACCCAGCCAGAGGGCGTCTCCATCACCGATATCCTGGCGAAACATCCGGAGCTTGCTCGCCGCACCGCCCAGCGTTGGCTGACTGAACTCACCGAGTCCGGCCGAATTCGCCCCGTGGGCGCCGGGCGGGCTCGCCGCTATGTCGCCAGCGGATCGCGTCCGCCGGTGACCGCAGTCCCACGGGATGCATCTCCGGATCACATCCCGCTGTCGGCTGATAGCCAGGACGTCCTCGCTTACGTCGACCAGCCGATCGAGGCTCGGCGCCCTGTCGGGTATCAGCGCGATTTTCTCGATGCCTACGAGCCCAACCGGACTTGGTATTTGCCCGAGCCGATACGACGGCAGTTGCGCAAGATGGGCGACACGGGCCAAGCGAAACTGCCTGCGGGGACCTACGGCCGGGCGATCTTGAACCGCCTGCTGATCGATCTCTCCTGGGCGTCCAGTCACCTCGAAGGCAACACCTATAGCCGGCTCGACACTCGCGAGTTGATCGAGCATGGCCGCGCCGCCCAAGGCAAGGCTGCCCGCGAGACGCAAATGATCTTGAACCACAAGGCGGCCATCGAACTGCTCGTCGACAACGCCGAAACCGTGGGATTCAATCGATACACGCTGCTCAATCTTCATAGCGCGCTTTCGTACAACTTGCTGCCCAACCCTGCGGACGAAGGGCGCCTGCGGCAGCATGGTGTGGAGATCGGCCAAAGCGTTTATCGTCCGCTTTCCGTCCCCGCCCAGCTCGCGGAAACACTCGACCTCATTCTGGACAAAGCAAACCGCATCAACGACCCTTTCGAGCAGTCTTTCTTCGTCATGGTGCACCTGCCATATTTGCAGCCTTTCGCGGACGTCAACAAGCGCACATCGCGTCTCGCGGCAAATCTCCCGTTGATCCGCGCCAACCTTTGCCCCCTCACCTTCCTTGATGTGCCCGAGCAGGCCTACAGTCGCGCCATCCTCGGTATCTATGAGTTGACGCGCGTCGAATTGCTGCGCGATCTGTATTTGTGGGCTTATGAACGGTCTACACAGGAATACCTCGCCATCAAGCAGGATCTGGCCGAACCGGATCCGTTGCGCCTGGCATGGCGGGAAGTCATTAAAGAGGCCGTTCGCGAAGCCGTCCGCCAGCCCGAGCGCGATCCGCTCGAAGCTATCCGGAAATGCTTGTCGGAGCATGAGCTCGGAGCCGACCGCGAGAATGTCGAGGCGCTAGTGGTTGAGGAACTCCGCCGCTTGCATGAAGGAGTGTTAGCGAGATATGGGCTGCGCCCCTCCGATTTTGTGAAATGGCAGAGTCGCCAAAAGCAGATGTAGCCAACGCTTGATTGGCAGAGCGCGGTTTCGCCTAAATGACCGAGGCTCGGAGCCATCCACCGTCCGCAGCAAGCTTTTGATAATCGGTTGAGGGCTGCCGCCGACTCGCTGCCTCAGCGCTCCGATCGGTCGCCGTAGAACTGCGCGACCAGCTCCTGAACCAGGTAGCGATGGTGCGGAGAGAGTGCCTCGATCTTCGATGCCAGTTCGATCGTTTCGGGAGTGAGCGGGTACTTCTCGTCGCGCGGCAGCGGTTTTGGGGTCGCGCTCGCGGTCGCGTTCGGCGGCGGCCCGTAGTGGAGCCAATGCAGATCGACGCGCAACCATTCCGCCAGCGTCTGCAGCTTGTCATCAGTTGGAATCGTGCGCCCCGTCAGCCATTTGTGTGCCGTTTGCGGGGACACCGGATGTTCGCCGTGGTGGCGCAAATTGAAATGCAACGCAAGCTGCGTCCCGCCCGTCACCTTTTCGGGGCTGCGCAGGAGGGCGAACTTCAGGCGTTCGGAGAACGCCGCTTTCTCTTCGGCGGTTGGCATCGCAAAATTGTGCAATTGAGCCAACGCGAAGGAGACAACCAGGCAGGACAGGTTTAGCCCACTCGGGAACCGGTTTAGCGGGTGTGCGCCTCCTTTGCCCCGGATCGCGAACCACGCCTGGATAGCGGAAAACCAAGCCAGCCGCCGCTCAGTGGCTGGATCGAGGCGGTTTCCCCTTCTCGTCGTCCGAAGAATACACTATCTCAATTGAGATAAATCGAATTTGTGGTAGGCGCCGCCGTGAACCGCGAACGGTGGCGTGAGAAGTCGATCGGCGCAGCGCGCTACAATGCCGGGCGTCTACCGTCTGGGAAGCACTTTCTCCGTCCGATTCACTGGCCGCACCGCCGATTCTCCTTGCTGGCGCAGTCGTCGGCCGAGTTTTCGACCGCATTCACCGCTATCACCGTCATGCTTTCCATCGATTCCGATCCGATCGTCGCCATTGCCACCGCGCCGGGGCGGGGGGGAATCGGCGTCGTGCGGATATCGTGCGGCCGCGGTGGAGAAGCCGCCGCAGAGACGTTGATGCGGGCTCTTTGCGGGCAGACGCTCGCGCCGCGTCACGCGAGCTACGTCGCGTTCGTGGATGGGGGCGGTGCCGTGCTCGATCGCGGAATCGCGCTTTACTTTCCCGCGCCCCATTCGTACACGGGCGAGCATGTGATCGAGCTGCAAGGACACGGCGGACCCGTCGTGCTGCAACTAGTATTGCAGCGCTGCCTGGAAGCGGGAAAGGCATTCGCGTTGCGGCTCGCAGAGCCGGGGGAATTCACGCGGCGCGCATTCCTCAACGACAAACTCGATCTCGCGCAAGCCGAGGCCGTCGCCGATCTGATCGAGGCGAGCACCGAAGCGGCCGCGCGCTCGGCGGGCCGTTCGCTCGAAGGAGCCTTCTCGCAGGATATTCGCGCGCTCGTCGATGAAGTGATCGCGTTGCGCATGCTCGTCGAGGCGACGCTCGATTTTCCGGAAGAGGAAATCGATTTTCTCGAGGCCGCCGACGCGCATGGCAAGCTCGCGCATGTCCACGAACGGCTCGATCGCGTCCTGATCGAGGCACGGCAGGGTGCATTGCTGCGCGAGGGATTGTCCGTCGTGCTGGCGGGACAGCCGAACGTAGGTAAGTCGTCGCTATTGAATGCGCTGGCCGGCGCCGAACTCGCCATCGTCACGCCGGTCGCCGGGACGACGCGCGACAAGGTCGCGCAAACCATACAGATCGAGGGCATCCCGTTGCATATCATCGATACGGCCGGGTTGCGGGAGACGGAGGACGAAGTCGAGAAGATCGGCATCGCACGCACCTGGGGCGAAATCGAGAAAGCCGACGTGATCCTGCATCTCCTCGATGCCCGGACAGGGGTCACGGCTGAAGATGCGCTGATCGCCGCGCGATTTCCGACGGGCATGCCCGTTGTGCGGATATTGAACAAGACAGACTTGACCGAGATCGGGCCGGAGGTCAATCGGCTAGTTGCGGCCGATGGTGATGGCGGGATCTGCGAGATAAGGCTCTCGGCCAAGAAGACCGAAGGAATCGACTTGCTGCGTGCGGAATTGCTGCGTATCGCCGGTTGGCAAGCGGGGACGGAAAGCGTCTATCTCGCGCGCGAGCGGCATCTCATTGCGCTGCGAGCGGCGCGAGAACATCTCTCGCTCGCGGCCGAGCATGCGGAACTGGGGAATCGATCGCTCGATCTGTTTGCCGAGGAATTGAGGCTCGCGCAGGAGGAGCTCAATTCGATCACTGGGGAGTTCACCTCCGACGATCTGCTGGGGGTGATTTTTAGTCGGTTCTGTATTGGGAAATAGGCCCGCATTAGCCAAGGGTGCAGATATTCACCGAGAATTTGTGGCTACCGATCGATCGGGTGGCGCGACATACAACGCCAGCGTTGCCAATGCGCTGCACGCGCCCATGACTACGAACAAAGCTCGCACCGGAGTACCTGGCACTATGTGCGACGCTACAACGCTACTGATTGCGCCGATACCATACAAGAGAGTTCCCAGCAACGCCGACGCGGCACCGGCGTGCTCCGCGTGGTCGGCAAGGGCCATCGCAGCCGCATTTGGTGCAACGAAGCCGATCATTGCCGTGTAGAAAAAAACAACAGCAAGTAGCATCGCGAGAGTTGGCTGCTCTGGTGCGGCGGCAATTGGGATTGAGGTGGCGACGGAAATCCACAGCGCCCTTTCGATGATGCGCCGCAGTGCAAACCTCCGAACTAACCATGCGTTGATCCGAGCGGTAATCACCATTCCTACGGAGTTCGTGGCGAACATGATGCCAAAAGCTCTCGGTGATCGCTCATACGCGTCTACGATGATGACCGAGGACATCGATACGTATGCGTACATTCCCCCCTGCAGCAAGCCGTTTGCCAATGTATAAGCAATAAACCTCCGACTAGCGAGTATCCCGCCAAGGGCGTGAAACTGCCGCTTACGGCCAGATGGTACGGACGCATCGCCACTGCGAGTCTCCGGCGAAACAATGCTCCCGGCAAGGAGTGCGACTCCCAAAGCCCCCATTAGCGCAAACATTGCCTGCCATCCGCTCAATCCAAGGATAGCCGCGCCGAACAACGGCGCGGCCAGCGGTACGACGCTCACTATCAACATCAATAACGAGAACGCGCGCGCAACCTCATGCGTATCAGTTCGATCGCGAATCATTGCTCTTGCGATCACCATCCCGGCGCTACCACCAAATCCCTGCGCGAACCGGAGCGCTATGAAGCAGTCAGCTCGTTCAATGCATGCGCAAGCAATCGACGACACACTGTAGATCAGCAAGCCAGCGCATAGAGGCGGCTTCCGACCGTACCTATCGCTGGCGAGGCCGTGAACTAACTGTCCGACGAGTACGCCCACGAGGTAAGTTGTGACCGATAGTTGAACGTCACCGCGAGCTACGCCGAATGTCGTGGCGATCCGTGGCATCGCCGGCAAGTACATGTCGATCGAAACCGGCCCTATCGAACATAGCCCGCCGAGGAATGGCAACCACAAGGAGCGCTTCACGATCACTTGAAGCAAGCGCCAGTGGCAGCCTGAACAGCTTTGATGCACTTTTCACGCAGAGCAGGACCAGTGAGTACATCGATCGGCGCAACGTGATCCCAGTTGCCTGACGAATCTTCGCCGCTAACGAGCCACGTATAGGCGGGTCTCACGGCTGGGATGACCCGAGGTGAAATGTAGCGTGTCACGAGGCCGATGCGAGGCAAATCACTCGAGTTCGGCCCCGACGCATGAAGCAGCAGCGGGTGATGAACGGAGAATTCGCCAGCATTTAAATTGACGTGCATAGCCCTTCGCTCGTCTACCTCGTGCGTTGCCTGCTGCCCTCGTGTCAACATGTTGTGCTGATGCGGCTTATCCACATGGCGTATCAATGCTGAATGGCTACCCGGTAAGACACGCATCGCACCATTCTCTTGGTTTGCGTCGGTTATCGCCAACCAGACCGTCACGATGGGGATCGTAGGCAAATCGGCGTAGCGATGCCGCCAGTAGTAGAGATCCTGATGCCAAGAGAAGAAGCCTTCTGTCCGCGGCGCCTTTACATTGAATTCACTCACCCATACGAGCACGTCTGGCCCGATCAAGCTACGTACGACCTTAAGCACGGCCGGATGAGCAACAAGTTGAGCGACCCATGGGTGCACCAGATGCCCAAACGTTCGCCGTTCTCCATGAAGTACAATTTGCCCTGGCTCGCATATTCCGCAGTAGTCGTTTTGAGCCTGCTGAATCTCGGCATCCGAAAGTGCTGGCATAGGATAGAGAATCCCGGTCTCGCGATACTTTTTCAACAAGTGCTCGGCGTTCATTTCGCCACCTCTTGCAAGCACAGTGCATGGATATTTCTCGCACGGACATTCGTCGTGTGATGCGTGGCAACCTTCATTGATGCGCGCTCAACAATCGCCGACCAGCGGCGGGCGTCATTCAGGAATAGCCGCTGGACCTCCGCCGCGTCTTCGATGACGCGAAAAATGTTCGTACCGATGTAGTCCTCTCCTTCGACGAATCCCAACGCCGCGAGTTGAGCTCCGAGCGACTCCCGATCCGCAATGACCAAACAGCCTGTCGCCATGCCCTCGAACACTTTCGCGACCAGATAATTGAATATCGAGCCACATACCAGCATCGCTGGGTGACGGCGCAACAGCGTCGCATAACGTGGCCCCCCGACAGTCGCAAGCGCGTTGGAATCGGCTCGCATCTGGTTAGTCCGGTCACCCGGATATCCGGGATAGCCGGGGTGATCCACGATGTTGCATACGGCGTCCGGTAGCTTCGCCGCGCAAAATTGACGGAAGGGATACGGCCACGTCCGCGATCCCGACAACAAGACGCGATCAAAGACAGGGGCGAAGACGGGCGAAAAGGCGGACGCGGCCGAATGCGGTGTCCATTTGATGCGCTTCTTTACGTCAGGAAACCATTCGGTCAATTTGTTCGGATAAGTGGCCAAAATCAAGTCTGCCCAGTGAAAAGCTCGCAGTCGCTGAGCACGCCGATGCTCGTTGAAGTAATGAACATCGTCGCAAAAGACCACGCGTCTAATGTGTTTCGGGAGCGTGGCGAACGAATCGGCCAAGCGCTCTAGGATTTCATAGCATTCCCAGAGCAGCACCAACCGCGCTCGGCGAATTACATCGAGCAACCGCTCGTCATCCGTCTCGTCGACTACCATCATCGTCCAACCAAGAGATGCCAGGTTCTGGTGAATCTCATGAAATTCGCGCGAAATATATGAATCCCACCCTTTGGGCGTGCACAACACAAAGGCATCCGGCGGAGCAGCTTCACTTGATTCGCCGATATCAAATTGAAAATCAGTCATCATCGCTATCACGCTAAGTATTGGTTTGCGGTTAACGGCCATGTGAAGGCCGGCGTTCGTCGAACGTCGGCCCAGCTACACGGTAAGCAGTACCCTTAGCTACGACTGAGCTGCGTCGGAATTTTCGGACCAAGGGAAGTGGACGAGTTGGCATCGGCCGCCGATGCACCCCAGTCTGTGACTGGCCGTGTTCGCATGCGGCTGACGCGACTTGCGAATGCCCGTATAAACGAGTCTCGATCGACCCGGTAGCCCTCGCTACCGATCGAATCGGACTATAGGATCGGAAGTACCTCAGCGCCCCCGCAATTCCTCCGTGACCGCATGCACGCAGTCGGCGAATTCCTCGGCCGCAGGCTGCCGCCCGCGCGCGCCGCGCTCGACGAGACCGATCTCGCGCGCAAACGCATCATCGCCAAGCGGCAAAGCGATCGTGCTCTTAGGCAGGTACAGTCCCGCCGCCAGCGGCACGAGCGCTACGCCGACGCCCTGCGCGACAAGGCCCGCAATCCCCTGCAACTCGTCCAGTTCGACTACGTCGTGCACGCTCACGCGGATCCGACGCAGGAAGCGGTCGACCAGTCGACCGCCAAACGAATTGCGGTCGTAGCGGATGAAGGGTTCCGATTTCAGCAGTTCACGCCAGGGCCGCTCTGCCAGGTCGCGTGGTACGAGCAGTGCGAACGGCTCCATCGCCAGCGTGCGCCATTTGAGCTCGGTCGGCAGCGCGAACGGCGGCTTGATGATCACGGCGACATCGACTTCACCCGAATCGACCTGCGCCAGCAGGTTCAGCGACACACCCGGGACGACACGAATGCGCCAGCCCGGTGCCTTGTCGCGGAAGCGCCGGATCGCGCCGACAAGAAACGAACTCTGCGCGGACGCGATCGACCCGACCCGCAATAGTCCCGACTGGTCGGCGCCGCGGCCGCGATCCGAGAGCCGGGCGTAGACCGAGAGAAGTTCCTCGGCAACGTCCACCGCCTGCCGGCCGGCCGCATTGAGCGTCGCCGACCGTCCGGTACGGTCGAACAGCGCAAATCCCAACTCTTCTTCGAGCCGCTGAATCTGCGCGCTGACGGCCGACTGCGTGAGGCCGATGTGCGAGCCAGCGCTCGCGAAAGTGCCATAGCGAACAACGGCAAGAAAGGTACGAAGCTCACGCAGCATGGTGTCGATTGATCGAAAACTTTGGTGCTAAGGTCGAAAATATATCGCTTTTAAACTACTTTCATCGTTCGTAAACTGCTTTCGATCGCGTGACCCGACGGCCACGTATGACAAAGCCGGCACCGCCCCGCCTCGAGGCCATACCTGCCGGCGCGCCCCCTACTGATAACGGACCTGTCATGAACTCGACGACCAGCCTGCCCCCTTTCCACCTTGCCTTCCCGGTCCACAGCATCGCTGCGGCACGCGAGTTCTATGGCGATCTGCTCGGCTGTCCCGAAGGCCGCAGTGCCGAGGATTGGGTCGACTTCAACTTCTACGGTCACCAAATCGTCGCCCATTACGCGCCAGAGGAAGTCGGCCATCGCGCGACGAGCGCAGTCGACGGTCATGGCGTGCCGGTGCGGCATTTCGGTGTCGTGCTGTCGATGGCTCAGTGGGAGGAAGCCGCGAAGAAGCTGGCCGACGCCGGCGTGAAATTCGTCATCGAGCCGTATATCCGCTTCAAGGGCGAAGTCGGCGAGCAGGCGACCATGTTCTTCCTCGATCCGTCGGGTAATGCACTCGAATTGAAGGCGTTTGCGAACATGGAGTCGCTGTTCGCGAAGTAAGCCGATTCGCGGTTGCTGCAACGGCGCAGCGCGCATAGTTGCGTGCGCTGCGTCATAGTGACGCGCGCGCCGGTTGATTGCACTGCAACTGGACGACTCGCCGGAAGGAGGCCGGCCGAATTAGGTAAAATCGTGCGTCTATCGGATACGGCCAACATTTGGGAGGGAGGTGCGCATGAAGCTTACAGGCGTCGGCCTATACACCTTCCATGAGGCGGCTCGAATTACAAAGATCCCGTTGCGAGACCTGCGCCGGTGGTTGTGCGGCTACTCCTACCGAGACAAGAGGAGCGAAGCATCAGTAGAAGTTCCTCCCCTCTGGGAGACTGAGTTCGATGATGAGGTAGATGGCATCAGCTTCCACGATCTCCTCGAAGTCCGGTTCGTGCGAGCATTTCGCCAGCATGGGGTCAGCCTGCAGACGATCCGTCTGGCAAGCCAGCGAGCACGTGAACTATTTGCCACGGACTACCCGTTTACTTCCCGCAAATTCAGGACTGACGGCCGCACTATTTTTGCCTCCGCCATGAAGGAAGCCGGGGAGACGGAGTTACTCGATCTCGTGCAGCGGCAGTATGCATTCCGGAAAATCATCGAACCGTCGCTGTATGGCGGTATTGAGTTCGATGGGAATCAGTTGGCCGCTCGGTGGTACCCGTCTCCGCGGAGCAGAGCGGTTGTACTCGATCCGCAAATCGCGTTCGGAAAGCCGATCGTCGCGGATGGCGCCGTCAGGACTTCGATCCTCTATGACGCGTTTGCCGTGGAGGGCGACAAGGATTTTGTTGCGAAGCTTTATGAGGTGCCGGTTGCGGCTGTCGACGCAGCGATTGCCTTCGAAGAAAGCTTGGCAACGACGTGAGGTTCTTTGTCGACAACAACTTGCCACCGGCCTTGGCAAGGGCATTACACGCGTTGTCCGAGCCGCTGGGGCATTCAGTTGCTCATCTAAAAGAACTGTTCCCCCAAGACACGGGGGATTCCGTCTGGATCGATGCACTGTCGAACGAACGGGGGTGGTCCGTCATCACCCACGACAAGCTGAACAAGGGACTCGAACGGGAGGCGTTGCGGCGTGCTGGGTTGATCGTCTTTTTTCTAGACAAAGGATGGTCAAACCACCAGTTCTGGGATAAGGCGCATAACCTAGTGCGTTGGTGGCCGCGGATCATCGAACAGTCGGAGGGAATCAAGGGTGGAGCCGCATTCAAGGTTCCCTACAATTTCTCCGGCAAGGGCCAATTTGAACAAGTCGCCCTGTAGAACTGCGCTCTTGCTACTGCGGACCCGGCATTGCATAACCACCTGAACGAGGTGCCGGTGCGGCTCTTCCCGTTGATCTCGATTGTCCTCGTCATCGTCCCGCTCGGGCGTATCTGCTCGCGAGCCGGGTTTCATGGGGCACCCTCTCGTCGTCAGGTAACAACAGACGCGACCTCGTGAGCGGATTCGGCATGGCCGGCGGCGTCAAATTCCGCCATTCATTTGTCCGCCGCCATGTGCGGCAGCGACCTATGATCCGTCGTGCAATGCAATTGAAAACGACCTGAAGCGTAACTGTCGGGCAACTCCGGTGCGCCCTCTTTGCGCCGACTCGGTCCATCTTGATTTCAAACGTCCAAGCACCCTTTGGCGCGGTCCTCGCGCGCGTGTCGTCGCTGCTCGTCGATAGCCGCAGCCGCGATTCGATTCGTCGACGTTTTCGGCTCGACAACAAAAACTAATGCACTTGTCTCGCGTATGACGTTCATTCGACGATTGAGGTCGAGCTATCGCGAGTCACGACTTTAGCTGTGCGGCGCGGAACCGTTAGGCGATCGCCGAACGGAGATACCCATCTTTGGAGGCCATCCATCATGAACGCGAAACGCTGCATTAAGTTGCTCGCCACATTATTGACCGTCGTTGGCGCGACGTCCGCATTCGCCGACGATGACGGCGGCAACTTCGTCGGCTGCACGATGCCCGCGGGAACCGTCGCACTCGTGCAAAAGCAACTCGCCGTCGTCGTCAATTTGAGCGATGCCAACGGCGGCATCTTCAAGCCTAACCGCATGTGGTCCGCCGTGGTCGATCGGGATGGGCACCTTTGCTCGGTCATCAAGACGGGCGATGCCTGGCCAGGAAGCCGAGCCATCGCGATCGCGAAGGCCTACACGGCCAACGGATTCAGCAACGATGCACTCGCTCTGTCGACTGCGAACCTCTATGCCCCCACTCAGCCTGGCGGCTCGCTCTATGGTCTCAACAATACGAATCCGTTCGACCCTCGCTTTCTCGCGAATGGAACAGGCCAAGGACGCGTGCTCGGTGGGGTCGTCACGTTCGGCGGCGGAGTTGCGTTGTACTTGGGGGGCAAAGTCATCGGCGGTCTCGGCGTCAGCGGGGACAGCGCTTGCGCCGACCATGCCATCGCGTTTCGCATGCGCAAGCTCGCGGGTCTGGCCGGCATCCCGGGCGGCGTAGCGCCGGACAAGACTGACAACATCATTTATGCCACCAATTCAGTGCCGGTAGGATTCGAGCACCCGCATTGCTTTCCTTCGGACTTAAGTCCGTCGCAAATCGAGACGCCATAGCGCGGCAGACTACCGCCCGTCGATCCGTGCGCTGGATCGCCGCGCTGACTTGGCCTGAAGGGTTCATGAGCTGAGCCCGCGGGGGACTCCAGAAGCGCGCGCGCTCCGGACCTCCCCGCGAGCCGCGCGCTACGCCCCTTGCATGAGCGCCGTGATCTGATCGGCCGTCATCGCATTTCGATAGATGCGGAAGTCGTCGATCATTCCGTTGAAATACGGATCGGCCGAATATTGCGAACGTCCGATCCAATTCTGCGCGGTGGGTCCGATGCGCCACGGCGCGTGGACGACGTTGCTCGAAGTGCCGATCACGGCACCATTGAGGTAAAGCGTCGCGGTCGTTCCTGAAAGCGTGACCGCCACGTGCGCCCATTGGCCCGTCGGCAATGCGACATTGCCATCGACTTGGGAATCGCCGTACCCGTTGACCGTCGTCGCGAAACGCATCACGCCGGCTGAATTTTTCGCCGTCAGCATGACCCAGCGGCCCGTGCCCGCGCCCAAGTCGAAGATGCGCGCCCACGCATTGCCGCCATTCCAGTTGACCCACGCGGCGATCGTGCAATCGGACACGTCGGCCATGAGGTTGTTCGGCAAGCTCACGTAGCCGCTCGAACCGTCGAGCGAAACAGCATTCCCGATCTTACCGGCCGCGTGTGTCGCATCGCCGACGAGCGTACCCGCATGACCATTGCCGCTCGAATCGGCAGCGTTCGTGCCGCTCGACTCGTCGAACGTCAGATAGGTATGCAACTGCACCGCGGTCACCGCCACGATTTCGCTCGAGTTCGCGCTTTCACCCGCCGGCGTCTGCGCACTCACGACGTAGTACCAGGTGCCCGCACCGGGCGCGTCGGTATAAGTCAGCGGATCGGCGATGCCCGTTGCCACGGCGGTATACGGGCCGCCCGAATTCGCTGCGCGCTTGACGTTATAGCTCGTGCCGTTCGCCACGCCCCACCAGGAGAGCACCACCTGCCCCGCCGTCGGCCACGCGGTCACGCCGCTCGGCGCAACGGCCGCCGCGACCGCATCGCGCGTGCAGGTGAGCGTGCCGTAGCCGAGTTGATCGTAGCCGCCGCTCGTCGAGCCGTAGTTGCCGCCGCCGCCTTCCGGCTGGATCTTCGCCGCGAAGCTCTGCGACCAAGGCGCCGCAAGCCCCAGGCGGTTCACATAGTGGTTATAGACGAGCGCCCAGCATGGCCTGATCGTCCCTTGCGCCGCCGTCGAGAACACCGATTGTGTGACGTCGACGTTCGAATAGGTCACGTAAGGCACCGTCAGATACGTCCCGTCGGCCTGCTGCAAATTGGCCTTCGCCACATACTCCGCTCCCATCAGGAAGCGGTTGTTGTCGTGGCCGTACAGGTCGATTCCCTGATTCCAAGCCATCTCGCAAATGGCACCACCGAGCGCAATGCCAAGTGTGTTGTGCCCCTGGTCCCGGCCCGTCTCTTGCCATTGCCCGAGGTTGCCCGGATGAACGTAGTAGACCGCCTGCGCGATCGCACCGTTGCCGGGACCGTTCAGGAAGTAGTTGACGGCTGTATCGAACTTCGTGTGATCGTCGCAGAGCACGCCGATCGCCATGATCGAAGCGATGTTGCAAAGGTCCCAGTTCGCCCAGTAATGCGTGATCTGCGTGTTGTTATGGCGATTGAGGAAGTCGATGTTGATCGGGTAAAAGATGTTGCTCATCATCGACTGGAAGGCGGTGAAGTCGGCCGCGGCCCAACCGGAGTAACCGCGCATGATTTCGCCTGCGTTCGCGAACTCGTAGCCATAGATGCCGGCCGCCAGGTCGGCGTTGGAGTCGCCGCTGATCTGTTGCAGCGTGGACGACCATGCATTCATGATCTGCACCGCTTTGTCCGCGTAAGCCGTGTCGCCCGTAACCTTCCATCGAAGCGCACAGGCATAGGCCGCTGCAATGTCGTTGTATAAGTTCGGGTAGTTCTGCGGATAGGAGCCGCCCCGATACACGATGGCCAGGGGCCGCGGCGTCCACGAAAGGCTCGCGTGGCTATTGGCGATCAGCACTTTCCAGTCATCGAACCAAGGCGACACTTGCGCCGCGACCTTCTGCGCCATCCGATCAAAATCGGTCTGCGTATGGAGCAGCCCCGGATGAACGAAGGCTCCGCTCGTCGTGACATCGGTCGCACCCGTCGCGACATGCGCGAGCGCCGCGCTCGACGTCGAGCTGGTCGTCGAGGACCGGCTCACCGATGCCGCATCGGCCGAGCCGCCCCCTCCGCCACATGCGGAAAGCGCGAGCGCGCCGAGGCTATAAAGGAATGTACGCCGCGAAATCCCCGCTTGTTGCTCGTTGTGCTTTTTATCGTCCATATGTCGTCGCTCCGTCGATGACCGGTGGCTGGAAGTGCTCGAAGGGCAGGCGTGTACGCGCGTGCCGCCGCCCGCTGGCCCGTTCGCTGTCGACTTCTCGCCTGTCCGGACCGCGCGAACTAACCGGCGTTGCCAGGGATTCGCAAACGTTTGCGCAAGGAGCGAGTGGATGGTGTTCGCGGCAGGGCCTGCTGAGTTAACGGAACGCGACGGCCGCCGGCGCACAGAAATTCGTGTGAGGATTTACGGAATCTGACGTAAGGAAAGCCCTAGCCAGGCCCTCGCGGGTGGATTGCGCGCGCGGACGCGACGACGCGCGTGAACCCGGGGAGTTTCCGAAAGAGCGGCCAACCGGCAAAGCTCGGCTGACGGGTGGGATGAAAAAAGCGAGGATCGCCGCGGTGCGATTGCGCAGCCGCGGCCAATCCTCGCTTCGAGCTGTCAGGCGACGATTACTTGCCGCCGAGGCTCTGCAATGCCTTCCACTGGCCGTTTTCGACCTTGTAGATCGTGATGCCGCCGTTCTTCAGATCGCCACGATCGTCATAGGCGAGGTGGTTCGTCGTAACCGCCGGCATGCTCGTTTGTGCGAGCAGCGGCAGGTACTTCGCCGGATCCGTCGAGTTGGCCTTCTCCATCGCCTTGAACATCGCCATCGCGCCATCGTACGCGTACGGCGAGTACGTCTCGACATCCTTGCCGAAGCGCTTCTTGTACTTCTCGACATATTCCTTGCCACCGGGCATGTCGTCGAGCGGCAGTCCCGCGAGCGAAGCGATCGTGCCTTCCGCGGCCGGGCCGGCGATCTTCAGGAACGTCGGCGTATGAACCATCTCGCCGCCCATCAGCGGCGCCTTGATCCCGAGCGACTTCATCTGCTTGACCATCGGAGCAGCCTGCGAATCCGCGCCGCCGAAATAGATCAGGTCGGGATTGCTGCCCTTCAGCTTCGTCAGGATCGACTTGAAGTCGACGGCCTTGTCGTTCGTGTACTCGCGATCGATGATCGTCGCGCCGGCCGCCTTGGCCGCCTTCACGAACTGATCGGCAAGACCCTGCCCGTACGCCGTGCGATCGTCGATGATGGCGATCTTCTTCATGCCGAGGTCCTTCGCCGCGAACGTGCCGGCCACCGAGCCTTGCTGCGTGTCCGAGGTCATCATGCGGAACGTCGTCTTGAAGCCTTGCTGCGTGTACTCGGGCGCCGTCGCCATCGCGATTTCGGGGATGCCCGCGTTGGCATAGATGCGCGAAGCCGGGATCGTCGTGCCCGAATTGAAGTGGCCGAGCATGCCCTTGATGCCGTCATCGACGAGCTTTTGCGCGACCGTCGTGCCGGTGCGCGGGTCGGCCTGGTCGTCGGCCGCGTCCAGCACGAAGCGGACTTGCTTGCCGCCGATCACGGGCTTCGTCGCGTTGATGTCTTCGATCGCCAGAACGATGCCATTCTGGAAATCAGCCCCGTAGTGCGCTTGCGCACCAGTCATCGGACCGGCGAAGCCGATCTTCACCTCATCGGCCTGCTGCGCATGCGCCGTCCCCGCCATCGCCATTGCCGTAACGAGCGCTGCGCCCGCGAGCTGTTTCATCTTGTGTTGCATAGCTTCTCCTAGGTACCAAAGAAATGGAGCGGCTTCAGGGTTCGCCAGGCCGCTTCCTTTTTTGAGACCAACGGCCGAGGGTCGCTTAGCCGATCGTCATCAAATTCGCGTTACCGCCCGCCGCGGCCGTGTTCACGCTGACCGAGCGCTCCGTGAGCAGGCGCTCGAGCGCATAGTCTTCGTCGCCGTTCGCGAGCGCATTCGTCGCCACGCCCTGCACCGACACGATCGGCCCATTGCGCTTCGACACTTCCTTCACGAGCGCAAGCAGTTCATCGCTGTCGCCTTCGAAGAGCACCGCGTCGAACGGCGCGTCGGCGCCGTTCCGGGCGCTCGCGAAGTGCTTGAGCGGCGCCGGCAACGCGGCGACAAGCGCCTCGCCGGCCGCACCGGCGAACAAAGCGCGGTTGCCCGTTGCCAGCACCGCCGCCAACTGCGCTCGGGCGCCGCTCGCCGTGGAAGGCACGCAGCATACCGTGCCGCGAGCGCCGAGCGTGAACGTGTTGCGTTCTCCGGTCGGTCCGGGCAACACGGCCGTCGCGCCGGCCGGGAGATTCGACAGATACCCGTCGCAACGCGCCGCGAGCGCTGGCTCGCGCTCGGCAATGAGCCACTCGCGCAGCGCAACGAGCGCCGCGCGCGGAGTCGGCATGCCGCTCGCGTCGCCGCTCATGCCGCCGTTCTTGTCGCTCGGCTGCGTATCGGCCACGAGCATGGTCGACAGCGCTTTCGGCAAGCCAGCGGGGCGCTTGGCGAGCAGCCGCTGCAGATAGAGCGGGCCACCCGCTTTCGGCCCCGTGCCGGACAGACCCTCGCCGCCGAACGGCTGAACGCCGACGACGGCGCCAATCACGTTGCGGTTGACGTAGATGTTGCCGACATGCGCACGGCCGACGACATGCGCGATCGTCTCGTCGATGCGCGTATGAATCCCGAGTGTGAGCCCGTAGCCCGTCGCGCGAATCGCTTCGAGCAGCTTGTCGAGCTCGCTGCGGCGAAAGCGCACGACATGCAACACGGGCCCGAACACCTCGCGCTTGAGTTCCGCGATGCCGTCGATCTCGATCAGCGTCGGCGCGATGAAAGTCCCATGCGAACAGGCGTCCGCGAGCGGCAGTTGCGTCACCTCACGGCCTTTTTCGCGCATGGCGGCGATATGCGTTTCGATCGTCCGCTTCGCATCGATGTCGATGACAGGGCCGACGTCCGTCGAGAGGCGATCCGGGTTGCCTACGGAGAGCTCGCTCATCGCGCCGCGCAGCATCCTCAGCGTCCGATCGGCGATCTCCTCTTGCAGACAAAGTACGCGCAACGCGGAGCAACGCTGGCCGGCCGAATCGAACGCGGACTGCATGACGTCAGCAACAACCTGCTCGGCGAGCGCTGACGAGTCGACGATCATCGCGTTCTGCCCGCCCGTCTCCGCGATCAGCGGAATCGGCTTGCCGTCAGGGTCGAGACGATTGGCCAGCGTCCTGTCGATCAATCGCGCGACTTCGGTCGAGCCCGTGAACATGACGCCGCGCGTGCGGGCATCGGCGACGAGCGTCGCACCGACGGTCTCCCCATCGCCCGGCAGCAGTTGCACGGCGCCCGGCGGCACGCCGGCCTCGCGCAGAATCCGCACGGCCTGCGCGGCGATCAGCGGTGTTTGCTCGGCCGGCTTCGCGAGCACCGTATTGCCGGCCGCTAGCGCCGCCGCGACCTGCCCCATGAAAATCGCGAGCGGAAAATTCCACGGACTGATGCAGACGACAGGGCCGAGCGGCCGGTGGGTATCGTTCGAGAACTCCGCGCGGATCTGCGCCGAGTAGTAGCGCAGGAAATCGACGGCTTCGCGAATCTCCGAAATAGCGTTCGCCAGCGATTTGCCCGCCTCGCGCACGATGAGACCCATCAGCGTATGCATCTGCGCTTCGAGCAAGTCGGCGGCGCGCGCAAGGCAGTCAGCACGCGCCTCGACGGGGGTCGATTGCCAAATCGGGGCGGCGGCGACAGCGTTGGCCAGTGCCGTGTCGACATGCTCGCGCGTCGCTTCGAGGACGGTGCCGACGATGTCGCGATGATCGGCAGGATTGCGCACCTCGCGCGCGCCCGGGGCGCGTGCACTCGCCGCGAGCGGAGCATTGTCGGCGAGCATCGGCGCCGCGCGCCAACCGTGATGAGCGCTTGCGAGCAAGGCCGAGGAGAGCGACGCGAGGCGATGCTCGTTCGAGAGATCGAGCCCCATCGAGTTGACGCGCTCGGCGCCGTAGAGCTCGCGCGGCAGCGGGATCTTCGCGTGCGGCGCGCCGAGCGGCGCGATCTTCGAGGCTTCCTCCACCGGGTCGCCGACGAGCGACGCGACGGGCACGGTCTCGTCGGCGATGCGATTCACGAACGAGGTATTGGCGCCGTTTTCGAGCAAACGCCGGACGAGGTACGCGAGCAGCGTCTCATGCGTGCCGACGGGTGCATAGATCCGGCAAGGGCGATTGAGCTTGTCGCGCCCCGTCACCTCTTCGTAAAGCGGCTCGCCCATGCCGTGCAGGCATTGGAACTCGTATTGGCCGGGGTAGTAGTTCTGGCCGGCCAGATGATAGATCGCCGAAAGCGTATGCGCGTTGTGCGTCGCGAATTGCGGATAGACGGCGTCCGGTGCCGCGAGCAGCCGCTTCGCGCAGGCGAGATACGAGACGTCCGTGTAGACCTTGCGCGTATAGACGGGATAGCCCTCGAGCCCATCGATCTGCGCGCGCTTGATTTCGCTGTCCCAGTAGGCGCCCTTCACGAGCCGAACCATGATGCGATGACGGCTGCGGCGCGCGAGATCGACGACGTAGTCGATCACGTAGGGGCAACGCTTCTGATAAGCCTGGACGACGAAGCCAATGCCGTTCCAGCCCGCGAGCTCGGCATCGAAGCAAAGCGCCTCCAGTAGATCGAGCGAAATCTCGAGCCGGTCAGCTTCTTCCGCGTCGATGTTGAGCCCGATGTCGTAGCGGCGCGCGAGCAGCGCGAGCGAGCGCACGCGCGGCAGCAGTTCGCTCATCGCGCGCTCCTGCTGCGAGCGCGAGTAGCGCGGATGCAGCGCGGAGAGCTTGATCGAGATGCCCGGCCCCTCATAGATGCCGCGGCCGCCCGCCGCCTTGCCGATCGCGTGGATCGCCTGTTCGTACGAGGCGTAGTAACGTTGCGCGTCCTCCTCGGTCGTGGCCGCTTCGCCGAGCATGTCGTACGAGTAGCGGAAGCCGCGCGCCTCGTATTTGCGGCTGTTCGCGAGCGCCTCCGAGATCGTCTCGCCCGTGACGAACTGCTCGCCCATCAGCCGCATCGCGATATCGACGCCCTTGCGGATCAGGGGCTCGCCGCCCCTGCCGATGAGGCGCGTGAGCGCCGACGACAGGCCCGCTTCGCTGTTCGTCGTGACGAGCTTGCCCGTAATCATCAAGCCCCACGTCGCCGCGTTGACGAAGAGCGACGGCGCGTGACCGACGTGCGACTTCCAGTCGCCTTTGCTGATCTTGTCGCGAATCAAGGCATCGCGCGTCGCGCGATCCGGAATCCGCAGAAGCGCTTCCGCCAGGCACATGAGCGCGACGCCTTCCTGGCTCGACAGCGAAAATTCATGAATGAGCCCTTCGACGCCGCCGCCCGTGCGCTTCGCGCGCAACGTCTCGACGAGACCCGCCGCCATCTTGCTCACTTGCGCCGCGAGCGTTTCAGGCAGCCGTGCCTCGCCGATCAGCACCGGCACGCACTCGGGTTCCGGGCGGCGGTAGGCCGCCGTGATGGCCGCGCGCAGCACCGATTGGGGCTGCACGCTCTGCGCGAAATCGAGAAACGGATGCGGCGCGCCTTCCTCGTCGGAGTCGGCCGCATGGCCGTCAGCGAACTCGGTGATACCGGCGGCGCCCGACAGTTCGGGCGGCACTTGCCCATGCTCGATCTTCTCGAGGTAAGCGAAGATCGCCTGCTTGATGAGCCAATGCGGGGTGCGCTCGAGACGCGCGGCGGCTTCCTTGAGCCGCGAGCGAAGAAGATCGTCGACCTTCACGCCAAGGGTGGTACTCGCCATGTTTCTTCGACGCCGGTCAAGCACCGGCAAATGACCAAAAGGTGGCCGAATCGTACGCTTTCAAATTAAAAGGTGCAACCGATTACCCGCATCGGTTGCACCCGCCGCTACGGCCTTTCAGCCCAATGATTTCCGGCGAATCGCGACAGGCGGGGCGCGGCCGGTTGCGGTCGGTGTTTTCCCTGATGGGTGTCGTCGAGGCGGGTGCGCTCCGACGCCCCTGATCGGCGCGTCGAGCCCGCTTCGGGGCGACCTAGAGCGGGGTTCGACCCAGCATCCAACCCGCGTCGCGCCTCGATCGGGCGAACTGCGGCAGTTTCCCCGCCTTTATCGATGCTTCATCATTCCACGCCGACGCGAATAATCGCTGTCAGTCGGAGGCCGTATGTGCGTGCGACCTCCTTCACAACACCGCTGCAGAAGGCGCTTCCGGTTGCCGTAAACCAGTTGAGCGCCCCACCGCACGGAGCGCCGAAGGGAAGGAGCGCGAAATGGAGAAGTGGATCATAGTCGGCGGTATCTGGGTCCTGGTGATGGTGTGCCTCACGTTGTTCATCCGCGGCGCTTCGCCGGCCCGCAACCGGGCGCTCGCCATGGCGCGCTCGCGCGAAAGGCGGCTGAAGCTGCGCGAAGCGGGGAACGCGCGAGAGACTGCTGTAGCCAGTGAGCGCTGACCTCCGAGACCACCGCGCGCCAAAAAGCGCGATAAAAGCAACACGCGAGGCTTACATGCTTTGCTGCCACGAAAGCCGGTCTTCGGCGCGATATTGTCGACAACTGCCGCAGCGGCGGCGGCCGGCCACTCCAGCCAGCGCGAGACGAGTCGCCTGCGGCCCGTCGAGCGGTACCTGCGGTTCCAACTACGCGATCGGGGTCCGCGCGCGCGCCCGCGCGGCGCGCAACCGCTTGCGATAACGCCCGGGCTCGGCGCGCAACGCTTTGTCCGGTTCGCCGGCCGGCCGGCGGATCAGATATCGAGCGGATCGACCTCGAGACTCCAGCGCAACGCGCCTTTCGTCGCACGCAGCGCCGGCTGCCACGCACGCAGCGTCGCGAGCAGCGCGGCACGCGATCCGCTTTCGACGAGCAACTGCGCGCGATGCACGTTCGCGACCTTGACGATCGTCATCGGGACAGGGTCGTAGACAGTGACACGGTCGGCCGTCCCGATTTCGGCGAGTGCGACGCAGGCCTGCTGCAAGAACGCGAGTGCCCCCTCGAGCGTGCGCGCTTCGGCGCGTAGCAGCGCCTGATAGACGAAAGGCGGCAGGCGCGCGTCGCGACGCTCGCCGAGCGTCGCGTCGGCGAAGCCCACGTAGTCGTGACGGGAAAGGGCCTGGTAAAGCGCATGGCGCGGGTACCGCGTTTGCACGAGCACCTCGCCGGGCAAGCCCGCGCGTCCGGCGCGCCCGCTGACCTGCATCAGCTGCGCAAAGAGCCGCTCGCCCGCTCGAAAGTCGTGCGAAAAAAGCGCCGCATCGGCATTGAGCACACCCACGAGCGAGACGCGCCTGAAGTCGTGTCCCTTCGCGATCATCTGCGTGCCGACGAGTATGTCGACCTCGCCCGCGTGAACGTCGGAAAATAGTGCCTGCGCGCTGCCCTTGCGACGCGTGCTGTCCGCGTCGATGCGCAAGACGCGCGCCCCCGGCACGAGCGCCGCGAGCGTCTCCTCGACGCGTTGCGTGCCCCGTCCGAGCGGCGCGAGATCGACGTTGCCGCAGTCGGGGCAGGCGCGCGGAATCCGCGTTTCCCAGCCGCAGTGATGGCAGCGCATGGCGCTCTCGGGCTTGTGCAGCACGACGTAGGCGCTGCAGCGCGGGCAGCCGGCCACCCAGCCGCAGGCGTCGCACGCGAGCACGGGCGCGTAGCCGCGCCGATTGAGAAAGACGAGGCTTTGCTCGCCGCGCTCGACTCGCGCCTTCAATGCGCCGACGAGCGGCCCGGAGAGCCCGTCGACGCTTGCCCTGCCGCGCCGGCGCTCGTCTTCGAGGTCGATCATCCGCACCGCCGGCAGCGCGGCGTCGGCCACGGCGCGGCGCGCGAGCGTGAGCCGGCGATAGCGGCCTTGCCCCGCATGCCACCAGCTTTCGAGCGACGGTGTCGCGGAGCCCAGCACCACCGGAATCGACAGCTGCTTCGCGCGCCAGACGGCGAGATCGCGGGCCGAGTAGCGTAGTCCTTCCTGCTGCTTGTAGGCGGGATCGTGCTCCTCGTCGACGACGACGAGCGCAAGCCGCGGCAGCGAAGCCAGCACCGCCAGGCGCGTGCCGAGCACGATGCGCGCGTGGCCTCGATGCGCCGCGAGCCAGCTGCGCGCTCGCTCGCCGTCGGCCATGCCGCTGTGCAGCGTCACGACCGACGCGGGTCCGTGCAGTGCCGCGAAGCGCGCGCGAAACGCGGCCTCGAACTGCGGCGTCAGATTGATCTCGGGAACGAGGACGAGTGCCTGGGCGTCGGGCCGTTCGGTGAAGAGCGCGTCGAGGGCATGCAAATAGACCTCGGTCTTGCCGCTTCCCGTCACACCGTGCAGCAGAAACGGCGCGAAACCGCGCGCGGCCCGGATCGTATCGTATGCCTGCGCCTGCTCGTCCGTCAGCACGGGGCGCTCGGCCGGCAACGCCGAGGCCGATGGCCTGTCGATCGTCTCGACCCATCCGCTTGAAACCCACTCGGTCAGCACCGACAGCGCCTTGGCATTGATCGCCCGGGCGTCGGCGGCATCGAGCGCCGCGCGCTCCGCAAGCGCCGCCGCCAGCCGCCGCAGCGCGCTCGCACGCGGCGGCAATGCGTCCGGCAGCGCGGTCCGTCCCTCGTCCGTCAGGCGAAAAGTCCGCGGCGGCTCTTCGAGCCGGCTCCAACGGGCCGGCTCGCGCAGCGCCTGCGGCAGCGCAGGCAATGCCACTTCTCCGGGTGAGCGCTGGTAGTAATCGGCGGCGAACGTGACGAGTTCGAGCCATTCGCCCGCGAGCGGAGCCACGGCATGGCAGACGGCGCGCACGTCGCGCAGCCGATCGGCCGGGACTTCGCTCGTCGCGGCGACCTCCCAGATGAGGCCGACGACTTGCCGCTTGCCGAATGGGACGCTCGCGAGCATTCCGGGCTCGGGAGCCAGCGCGGGATCGCAGCGATAATCGAAAAGCGTCGGCAGCGGGTGATCGAGCGCGATGCGGACGAAAACCTCGTTCATGCGATGCGCGCTCGCGGAAAAGACCAGCGCGGCGGCGATATGGACCCGAATATTGGCAAGTGCGACTTAAAGTAATACATGAGATTCGCCGCTAAGTTCACGATCTTGTTGAGAATTGCTCAGCGGGAGGCCGCTTCTGTGGATAACTTTGTTGACAAGTGCCGCGCCAAAAGCCATCGAACGGCGTCGCGACGGCCTTCCGTGGGCAACCGCACATTTCTGTCGTCGCCCGCAAACCCTTGTCGAACAAGGCCAACAGCGTTCCGCTACATCGTTTGAACGCCAGAGTCAACCGCCCTGAACTCTACCGCGCCGCAACGAAGGGAATGTGCATAAGTCAAGTCTTGACAATTGCCGAAGCGCCGGTCGGCGGCGCATTCGGGGTGGGTTAGCCCTTAGATCGCGAGCCCACGTCATTGCATTGCAACACTAAGTTCATCTTTAAGCAGGCTCGGCCGGCGCTTGTCCTGCCCGGACGGCGCGGCTCGCGCGGTGCACTTCGTCGACGAGCTCGGCGACATGATCGGGCGGCGTGAACTGCGAGATGCCATGACCGAGATTGAAGACGTGCCCCGGGTGATTGCCGAAGCGCTCGACGAGCGTGCGAGCTTCGCGGCGAATCGCCGCCGGCGGAGCGAACAGCACGGTCGGATCGAGGTTGCCCTGCAGCGCTACGCGGGAGCCGACTCGCTCCCGCGCATGGCCGAGGTCGACGGTCCAGTCGAGCCCGACCGCCTCGACACCCGTGGCGGCAATCGCTTCGAGCCATTGGCCGCCGCCCTTCGTGAACGCGATCAGCGGGATCCGCGCGCCGTCGTGCTCGCGCTTGACGCCGCGCGCGACCGCTTCGATGTAGCGAAGCGAAAATTGCTGAAAGACGCCGTCGGCCAGCGCCCCGCCCCAGGTATCGAAAATCATCGCGGCTTGGGCGCCCGCCTCGATTTGCGCATTGAGGTACGCGCTAACCGCTCGCGCGTTGACCTCGAGGATGCGATGCATGAGATCCGGCCGCGCATAGAGCATGGTCTTGACCGTGCGAAAGTCGGCCGAGCCGCCGCCTTCGACCATATAGCACGCCAGTGTCCACGGGCTGCCCGAAAAGCCGATCAGCGGCACGCGCTGCCTGCCCTGGCCGTCGGTGAGCGCGCGTCGGATCTCGCGAACTGCGTCGACGACGTAGCCGAGGGTCGCCTCGATATCGGGCACCTCGAGACGCGCAACGTCGGCTTCGCTGCGCACGGGCCGGGCAAACCGCGGCCCCTCGCCGGCCTCGAACGAAAGCCCGAGTCCCATGGCGTCGGGAATCGTCAGAATGTCCGAGAAGAGGATCGCGGCATCGAGCGGATAACGCGCAAGCGGCTGCAACGTCACCTCGGTCGCATAGTCCGGGTTCTTGGCAAGGCCGAGAAAGCTCCCCGCGCGCTCGCGAGTCGCGTTGTACTCGGGCAAGTAGCGGCCGGCCTGGCGCATGAGCCAGATCGGGGTGTAATCGGTCGGCTGGCGCAGCAGCGCACGCAGAAAAGTATCGTTGAGCAGAGTCGAGGCCACGGTTCGATGCAATGGGCGGCAAAGCGTTGCGAGCGGTCATTCTACCGGACCAGACAGCCCCGTCCGCGCGGCACGCCGTTTTGCTGAGCGGATCCTGTTACGATCGCGCGGAAATGCCGCAGCCTGTCGATTGAAGACAGGCGAACACAGGCCTTGTCTTGAACGGGAGCAACTTCGATGAAAAAGAACGTCCTCGCACGCCTTGCCGGCTTGGTATGCTTCCTCGCTTTGAGTTGCACCCACGGGGTTTTTGCTCAGTCGCAACCGGCTTCGGTTCCGAGCCACGTCGTGCCGGGTGGCAACGACGCCGCAGCCGCTTCCCATTCCGAAGGCCCCGTGCAAGCAATGCCCGTGGCGCCGGGCCCCGTTGAGGGACGACTCGATGCGATCATCGCGCGCGGCACGTTGCGCGTGTGCACCACGGGCGATTACAAACCGTTCTCGTTCCTCGCCGCCGACGGCAAGTTCGAAGGCATCGACATCGACATGGCGGAGTCGCTCGCGAAATCGCTCGGCGTGAAAACCGAATACGTCAAGACGACGTGGCCGAACCTGATGAGCGACTTCATCGCGAAGTGCGACATCGCCGCCGGCGGCGTCTCGACGACGCTCGAGCGCCAGAAGCGCGTGTTCTTTTCAGAGCCCTACATGGTCGATGGAAAAACGCCGATCGCCCGCTGCGCCGACGCAGACAAGTATCAGACGGTCGCGCAGATCGACGAGCCGGCGACGCGCGTCATCGTCAATCCGGGCGGCACCAACGAACGCTTCGCGAGGCAGTACCTTCCCCACGCGAGCCTCACCGTCTATCCCGACAACGTCACGATCTTCAAACAGATTCTGGCCGGCAAGGCCGATGTGATGGTGACCGACGCCTCGGAGACGCTGCTGCAGCAAAAGCTCAATCCAGGCCTTTGCGCGATCCATCCCGACAAGCCGTTCCAATATGGCGAGAAGGCCTACATGCTGCCGCGCGGCGATGTTGTCTATCAGCAGTACGTCGACCAGTGGTTGCACCTCGCCAGGGCAACGGGCGAATTTCAGACGATCTCCGACAAGTGGCTCAAATAATTCAAGGCCGCTTCGCGCACCGCACGGTGACTTCCTCGCGCCGCGGCGGCACGGTGTCTGAAGGGAACCCGTTTACATTTGGATTGCCGGCGAACACCGCCGACTCATCTCGATGCGAGCCGTTCTCGCTATTATTTCGAGTAGCAGTTGCATAGAACGGGAATATTCGCATTAAATGATTTCCGGTTTATTCGATTGCTTACATGCAATCGATTTCAAACAACTGTCGGATCGGAAACATTGACATTCCAGCAGATAAGAAACGGCAAAAAATCCCGCGAAGCCTTGTCCGGCGTGGCGTTACATCCTGAAACACTTTGTTACCGCGTCGTCGGGCTAATTCGCCCACAATGCCCCTCAACGGTTTCAACACAGATGTCGTTCATCGCCGAATTCGCAACACAATGAAGAGCATCAAAAAATCGGCGAGCAACAACGAATTCCTCTCTGGGAACATCTCTGTTGGAGCCGTTGCAGGTGCGATTGTCGTTGGTGTTATTGATCGGCACCTGTCAGTTCCTTCATTGGTCTCCTCGCGCTAACCCCGTAGCGTGTGGTTTTTAGCGGGCCGCTGGCCCGCTTTTTTTTTGCCCGGCGTTTGCTTGCTCGATGCGCTCCATGCGCACGTTGGCTTGACGGTAGACGTCAGCAGGTCTTCGGCATCGCGAGCTTGAGCTCTTCGATCATCCGCTCGCGCATCACGAACTTCTGGACCTTGCCCGTCACCGTCATCGGCATGTCGTCGACGAAGCGGATATAGCGCGGCACCTTGTAGTGCGCAATCTGGCCGCGGCAGTATTCGCGCACTTCGTCCTCGGTCATTCGCTCGCCAGGGCGAACGACGATCCAAGCGCAGACTTCCTCGCCGTACTTCGCGTCGGGTACGCCGAAGACTTGAACGCTTTGAATCTTCGGATGGCGGAACAGGAACTCCTCGATCTCGCGCGGATAAACGTTTTCGCCGCCCCGTATCAACATGTCCTTCAAGCGGCCGACGATGTTGCAGTAGCCTTCGGCGTCGATCGTCGCGAGATCGCCCGTGCGCATCCAGCCGTCGACGATCGATTCGCGCGTGCGTGACTCGTCGTCCCAGTAGCCCAACATGACGGAGTAGCCCTTCGTCCAGAGCTCGCCTGTCGCGCCGACCGGCAGAATCTGTCCCGTCTCGTCGACGACTTTCGCCTCGAGGTGCGGCTGGATGCGGCCGACCGTCGATGTCCGTTTTTCGAGCGGGTCGGTCGTCGAACTCTGGAACGACACGGGGCTCGTCTCGGTCATGCCATAGGCGATCGTGATCTCCGACAAATGCATACGCGCGACCACGCGTTTCATCGTCTCGATCGGACATGGCGAGCCCGCCATGATGCCTGTGCGCAGCGCGCCGAGATCGAACTTGTCGAAGTCGGGATGATCGAGCTCCGCGATGAACATCGTCGGTACGCCGTGCAAGGCGGTGCAACGCTCTTCCGAAACCGCCGCAAGTGTCGCGGCCGCATCGAACGCCTCACCCGGGAAGACCATTTGCGCGCCGACCGATACGCACGCGAGAACCGCGAGCACCATGCCGAAGCAGTGATAGAGCGGGACCGGGATGCAAAGCGAGTCGGCTTCCGTCAATCGCATGGCCATCGCGATATAGCGCGCATTGTTGACGACGTTGCGATGAGTGAGCGTCGCGCCTTTCGGATTGCCCGTCGTGCCGCTCGTGAACTGAATGTTGATGGGGTCGCGAGCGTCGAGCGATGCGGCCATCTCGTCGAGCGACACCGTCTCGAGCGCCATGCGCCCCATCTCGACGAGCTCGCTGAACGTCAGCATGCCCGGCGTTTCATGGTCGCACATGCGAATCACCGAGCGCAGATGTGGCAGGCGCGCCGCGTGCAGCTGCCCCGCCGAGGCATCCGCCAGCTCAGGGGCCAGCGCCTGCAACATTTCGAGGTACTTCGATGTCTTGAAGTGCTCGGCCGCAATGATGGCCGTGCATGCCGATTTATTCAGGGCGTATTCGAGTTCGGCGAGCCGGTAGGCGGGATTGATGTTGACGAGGATTGCCCCGATGCGAGCGGTCGCGAACTGCGTCATCAGCCACTCGACCCGATTGGGCGACCAGATGCCCACGCGGTCTCCGCGGACGATCCCGAGCGACGCCAGGCCCGCGGCGAGCACATCGACTTCGTCGGCGAACTCGCGCCATGTCCAGCGAATGCCTTGCTCGCGGAACACGACAGCAGGCCGATCCGGAAAACGTCGGACGGTATCGAGCAGAAACTCGCCGATCGTCGCTTCGGAGAGCGGCGTGTCGGTCGAGCCGCGCACGTAGGAAAGCCCGTCTTGAGGCGCGATGATCGCGCCACTATCGGAATTCGGTGTAGCCATCGGCGTCCCCTCTCTCCTTGTCGCGAATTCATGCCGCGGTTCTCGCAGCCTTCAAGACCACGAACGTCCGGGAAGATTCTGCCATCGGCGCCAGGCCCCCGCATCGAGGGTAACCCGCAGGCGAGCCCACCAAAAGAAAATGCCGTTCGGCGAGTTGGCCGAACGGCATCGTAGCCGACCTTGCGTCGGTTCGTCGGTCAGTGCTGCGTCGTCCGCATCTTGCGCAAGCGCTGAATGGCCGCGAGCTGCGCGACCGCATAGGCGAGCTCGGCTTGCGCCGTCGCATACTCGAGGTTCGAGCCGGAGTTTTGCAGCGCCTCTTCGGCTCGCTTGCGCGCCTGGTCCGCCTTCGCCTCGTCGAGATCCTTGCCGCGAATCGCCGTGTCGGCAAGCACCGTCACCGCGCCGGGCTGCACTTCGAGAATGCCGCCCGCCACGAACACGAACTCCTCGTCGCCATTCTCAGCCTCGATGCGCACGGCACCGGGGCGAATCCGCGTGATGAGCGGCGTGTGCCCCGGCAGAATGCCGAGCTCACCCGCCTCGCCCGGGAGGGCGACGAACTTCGCCTGGCCCGAAAAGATCTGCTCTTCGGCGCTGACGACGTCTACTTTGATCGTTGCCATATCGACTCCATGTCGGCCTGAAGAGGCGCGTCAGCGCCTCACTCAGATCCCCATTACACCCGACCCTTACTGGATCTTCTTGGCCTTTTCGAAGGCTTCGTCGATCGTGCCGACCATGTAGAACGCCTGCTCGGGCAGATGATCGCACTCGCCGTCGACGATCATCTTGAAGCCGCGGATCGTCTCCTTGAGCGGCACGTACTTGCCCGGCGCGCCCGTGAACACCTCGGCGACGTGGAACGGCTGCGACAGGAAACGCTGGATCTTTCGCGCACGCGCGACCGACAGCTTGTCCTCGGGCGAAAGCTCGTCCATGCCGAGAATCGCGATGATGTCGCGCAGCTCCTTGTAGCGCTGCAGCGTTTGCTGCACGCGGCGCGTCGTCGTGTAGTGCTCTTCGCCGATCACGTTCGGGTCGATCTGGCGCGAGGTCGAATCGAGCGGATCGACGGCCGGATAAATACCGAGCGAGGCGATGTCGCGCGAAAGCACGACGGTCGCGTCGAGGTGGCCGAACGTCGTGGCCGGCGACGGGTCCGTCAAGTCGTCCGCGGGCACGTAGACGGCTTGCACCGACGTGATCGAGCCCGTCTTCGTCGACGTGATGCGTTCCTGCAGCTTGCCCATTTCCTCGGCGAGCGTCGGCTGATAGCCCACCGCCGACGGCATCCGGCCGAGCAGTGCCGACACTTCGGTACCGGCCAGCGTGAAACGGTAGATGTTGTCGACGAAGAAGAGCACGTCGCGACCCTCATCACGGAAATGCTCGGCCATCGTCAGACCCGTCAGCGCCACGCGCAGACGGTTGCCCGGCGGCTCGTTCATCTGGCCGTAGACGAGGGCCACCTTGTCGAGCACGTTCGAGTCCTTCATTTCGTGGTAGAAGTCGTTCCCTTCACGGGTACGCTCGCCCACGCCGGCGAACACGGAGTAGCCGCCGTGCTCCTTCGCGATGTTGTTGATGAGCTCCATCATGTTGACGGTCTTGCCGACGCCGGCGCCGCCGAAGAGACCCACCTTGCCGCCCTTCGCGAACGGGCAGATCAAGTCGATGACCTTGATGCCCGTCTCGAGCAGCTCCGTCGACGGCGAAAGCTCGTCGAACTGCGGCGCCTTCTGGTGGATCGAGCGGATGTTCTCGCTCTCGATCGCACCCGCTTCGTCGATCGGACGGCCCAGCACATCCATGATGCGGCCGAGCGTCGGCTTGCCGACCGGCACGCTGATCGGCTTGCCCGTATTCTTGACGGTCACGCCGCGGCGCAGGCCTTCGGCCGCACCGAGACAAATCGTGCGCACGACGCCGTCGCCGAGCTGCTGTTGCACCTCGAGCGTCAAATCCGTCCCCTCGAGAACGAGGGCGTCGTAGACCTTCGGCATCTGCTCGCGCGGAAACTCCACGTCGATCACGGCGCCGATGCACTGTACGATCTTGCCTTCCACCAAAGCAGTTGTACTCATCGCTTTTCCTTTAGATACTCAATTCTTCACTCGCGCAAAGGCGCTGTCTCGAGCTGGCGTCGTCCGTGACGACGGCTCATCGCGAGAGCCGCGTCACACCGCGGCGGCGCCGCCGACGATCTCCGACAATTCCTTCGTGATCGCGGCCTGGCGGCTCTTGTTGTACGACAGCTGCAGCTCGCTGATCACGGTCTTCGCGTTGTCCGACGCGGCCTTCATCGCCACCATGCGCGCCGACTGCTCGGACGCCATGTTCTCCGCGACGGCCTGGTAGACGAGCGCCTCGACATAGCGGACGAGCAACTCGTCGACGACGGTCTGCGCATCCGGCTCGTAGATGTAGTCCCAGGTCGAGCGCGGCGTCGACTCGTCGCCTTCGAAATGCTCGGCCGACAACGGCAGCAGCTGCTCGAGCACGGGCTCCTGCTTCATCGTATTGATGAAGCGCGTGTACGCGAGGTACACGGCCGAGAGCTTGCCTTCCGAGTAGAGGTCGAGCTGCACCTTCACGGCGCCGATCAGCTTTTCGAGGTGCGGCGTGTCTCCGAGCTGCACGACGTGCGACACGACCTTCGCCCCGAAGCGGTTCAGAAAGCCGAAGCCCTTGCCGCCGATAGCCGTGGCCTCGATCTTCTGGCCCTTCTGCTCGAGCTCCTTGAACTTTTGCACGGAGGCGCGCAGCACGTTCGTGTTGAGGCCACCGCACAGCCCCTTGTCCGTCGTGACGAGGATGAGGCCGGCCGCCTTCGCGCCCTCGTTCGGCACCATGAACGGGTGACGATACTCGGGGTTCGCGCGGCTCATGTGCGCAGCGATGTCGCGGACCTTCTCGGCGTATGGGCGGGCGGCGCGCATGCGCTCCTGCGCGCGGCGCATCTTCGATGCGGCCACCATCTCCATCGCTTTCGTGATCTTGCGCGTGTTCTGCACGCTCTTGATCTTGCCGCGGATTTCCTTCATTCCAGCCATTGCTTGCTCCCTGATCGAAGCCGCGCGCCGCCGGTAACAGCCGGCGCACGACTCGGGTCATTTGCCTCGCTGATCAATAAGCACCCGACTTCTTGAAGTCCTTCAGCGCGGCATGGAGCGCGCCCTCGTCGTCCTTCGACAAGTCCTTCGCGTCTTCGATGCGCTTGATGAGCTCGGCATGGCTCGTCTTCAGGTACTCACGCAGACCTTTCTCGAACGCCAGCACATCCTTCACATCGAGGTCGTCGAGGTAGCCGTTGTTCGCGGCGAAGAGCGCGACGGCGAGTTCCCACACTTGCAGCGGCTGATATTGCGGCTGCTTGAGCAGCTCCGTCACGCGGCGGCCGCGCTCGAGCTGCTTGCGGGTGGCTTCGTCGAGATCGGACGCGAACTGGGCGAACGCGGCGAGCTCGCGATACTGCGCGAGGTCGGTACGGATACCGCCCGAAAGCTTCTTGATGACCTTGGTCTGCGCGGCACCGCCGACGCGCGACACCGAGATACCCGCGTTGATCGCGGGACGGATGCCGGCGTTGAAGAGGTCCGTTTCCAGGAAGATCTGACCGTCCGTGATCGAGATCACGTTCGTCGGCACGAACGCGGTCACGTCGCCCGCTTGCGTTTCGATGACGGGCAGTGCCGTCAGCGAGCCGCTCTTGCCCTTGATTTCGCCGTTCGTGAACTTCTCGACGTACTCTTCCGAGACGCGCGCGGCGCGCTCGAGCAGACGCGAGTGCAGATAGAAGACGTCGCCCGGATACGCTTCGCGGCCCGGCGGACGGCGCAGCAGCAGCGAGATCTGACGATAGGCCCAAGCCTGCTTCGTCAAGTCGTCATAGATGATGAGCGCGTCCTGGCCGCGATCGCGGAAGTACTCGCCCATCGTGCAGCCGGCGTACGGCGCCAGGTACTGCATGGCCGCCGATTCCGAAGCCGATGCCGCGACGACGATCGTGTAATCGAGCGCGCCCGTCTCTTCGAGCTTGCGCACGACGTTCATGATCGACGATGCCTTCTGGCCGATCGCGACATAGATACAGATGAGGTCCTTGCCCTTCTGATTGATGATCGCGTCGATGGCGACGGCCGTCTTGCCGGTCTGGCGGTCGCCGATGATGAGCTCACGCTGGCCGCGGCCGATCGGCACCATCGAGTCGATCGATTTCAGGCCCGTCTGCACGGGCTGCGACACCGACTTACGCCAGATCACGCCCGGGGCAATCTTCTCGATCGCGTCGGTGAGCTTGGCGTTGATCGGGCCCTTGCCGTCGATCGGGTTACCGAGCGCGTCGACGACGCGGCCGATCAATTCGGGACCGACCGGCACTTCGAGAATGCGGCCCGTCGTCTTGACGATGTCGCCTTCCGTGATGTGCTCGTATTCGCCGAGAATCACGGCGCCGACGGAGTCGCGTTCGAGGTTCAGCGCGAGACCGAACGTGTTGCCCGGGAATTCGAGCATTTCGCCTTGCATCACGTCCGACAGACCGTGGATGCGCACGATACCGTCGGTCACGGAGATCACGGTGCCTTGGTTGCGAACGTCGGCGCTCGCTTCAAGACCCTGGATCCGGCTCTTGATCAGCTCGCTGATCTCAGAGGGATTGAGTTGCATTATTCGCTCCTGATGTTCAATTCTGTTGCATGCCGGGCGCGTCTATCTTGCGTCGCCTGTTCCGCCTGTGTTCGTCTGTCGCGGCAGGGCCGCCGCCGCTTGTGCCGTTCGTCGCCGCTCATGGGCGTCGAGCGCCGTCAAACGGTCAGCGCAACCTGCATGCGTGCAAGCCGCGCGCGCACCGAGCCGTCGAGCACTTCGTCGCCGACGGTCACACGCACGCCCCCGATCAGCGACGCGTCGACCTCGACTGTGGGCTTCAGCTTACGCTTGAATTTGCGTTCCAGACTCGCGACGAGCGCGGCGAGCGGCTCGCCTTCGAGCGGAAATGCGCTGACGATCAGCGCGTCCGCCGCGCCTTCGCGAGCGTTTTTCAATTCTTCGAACTGCACGTCGATTTCGGGCAGCAGCGAGAGCCGATGGTTATCGACGAGCATCCGCACGAAATTCCTGACCTCGGGCGCATCCTTTTGCGACGACTTCACCGCGGCGAGCAACAGGTCGACGACTTGCTCGCGCGTCACCTTCGGGCTCGTGGCGACCGACAGCACTTCGGGCAGACGCGCAACCTGTGCCAGCTCCTGCAGGAGAGCGGACCAGGCGGCGACGTCGCCGCGCTCGGCGACATCGAAGAGCGCTTCCGCGTACGGGCGAGCGATGGTTGCAAGTTCGGCCATGATCAGAGCTCGGTCTTCAGTTGATTGAGCAATTCGGCATGGGCCGCCTGATCGATCTCGCGCTTCAGGATTTGCTCGGCACCTTTGACGGCCAGCGCGGCGACTTCGGCGCGCAACGCTTCACGAGCCTTGACGACTTGCTGCTCGGCATCGGCTTTCGCCTGCGCGACGATGCGGGCCGCCTCGGCCTGCGCGTTGGCCTTGATCTCGTCGGCCACGGCGAGCGCGCGCTTCTCGGCGTCGGCGATGCGCTGCTGGCCTTCGTTGCGCGCGGAGGCAAGCTCCTGGTCGACGCGCTTGTGCGCGGCTTCGAGCTCCGTCTTGCCCTTTTCGGCCGCCGCGAGGCCGTCTGCGATCTTCTTCGCGCGCTCGTCGAGCGCGTTGACCAGCGGCGGCCACACGAACTTCATCGTGAACCACGCGAGGATCAGGAAGACGACCATTTGCGCAAACAGGGTTGCGTTCAGATTCACGGTGTTTCCTCAAATGTTGCTGATACGGAAAGTGAAACGGTAAGGCGCTCATCGATATCGCGATCGATCAGCGCCTCTCATCCCGTTTCGCCCCTGCGCCGCGCTCACAATCGACGCGGCACAAACTCCCCCCGGAAACGTCAGCCCGCGAGCTTCGAGAGCAGCGGGTTCGCGAACGCAAACAGCATTGCCACACCGACGCCGATCAGGAACGCCGCGTCGATCAGACCAGCGAGCAGGAACATCTTGGTCTGGAGCGGGTTCATCAGTTCCGGCTGACGGGCGCAGGCTTCGATGTACTTGCCGCCCATGAGGCCGATACCGATACAGGCGCCGATTGCACCCAGGCCGATGATGATGCCGATACCGATGGCGGTCAGACCTTGGATGTTGGCGATGAAAGCTTGCATGATCACTCCTTTGTAAAAGACTTTTTAGAACTGGATTTAGGGAAACGAAAAGAATCCGCTTTGCACGCCTTCGCTTAGTGCTTGTCGTGCGCCTGGCCGATATACACGAGCGTCAGCATCATGAAGATGAACGCTTGCAGCAAGACGATCAGGATGTGGAAGATCGCCCAGACGCTGCCCGCGATCACGTGTCCGACGAAGCCGAGCACGCTGGTGTCGGCGCCGAACGTCCAGAGGCTGCCGAGCAACGCAATGAGCAGGAAGAGCAGCTCGCCCGCGTACATGTTGCCGAAGAGCCGCAGCGCCAGCGAAACCGTCTTGGCGACGTATTCGATGATGTTCAGCGCGAGGTTAGGAATCCAGAGCAGCGGATGTCCGCCGAACGGTGCGGAGAGCAGCTCATGGGCGAATCCGCCGGGACCCTTGATCTTGAAGTTGTAGTAGAGCATCAGCACGAATACGCCGAGCGCGATGCCGAAGGTGCCGTTGAGGTCCGCCGTCGGCACGATGCGATGATGCGAGATCACGTTCGACAAGCCGAGCCAGCCGATGATGCGCCCGGGCAGATCGACGGGAATGAAGTCGAGCGAGTTCATCAGCGCGACCCAGATGAAGACGGTCAGCGCGAGCGGCGCGATGAAGGTGCGGTTGCCGTGGATGATCGACTTCGACTGGTCCTCGACCATCTCGACGAGCATCTCGACCGCGCATTGAAAGCGCCCCGGCACGCCCGGCGTCGCCTTGCGCGCCGCGAGCCGCAGCAAGACGATCGTGACGAGACCGCAGACGATCGACCAGAAAAGCGTGTCGAGATTCCAGACATGGAAGTCGATGATCGACGTCTGATGTCCGGTGGACAGGTTCTGCAAGTGGTGCGCAATGTACTCGGACGGATCCAAGTGCGTGCCTTCGTTCGCTGCCATATCGTTAATGCCACCCAAATTGTCGAAAATCTTTCGGGGCGGAGCGCCGGCACAGGCCGACCCCGCTGGAGAGGCCGGCCTCGCGCTCGCTCGGGAGCGGCGACGGCCGACGTCAACCTGCCTTCAATCCTTCCAGTACCGCTTCAATGCCAGGCGAGCGCGATCCAGTACGTCTTCAGCGCGATGAGATAGGTGACGATGAGCGGAAGCCACCGCACGTCGTGGTACCACAAGCCGATCGCGACGAACATCGCAACCGTCACCCCCATCTTCAGCGCTTCGCCGATCATCCAAGTGAGGATCGATGCGGACGCGCCTGCCTTCTTGAGACGTGCCGCGAACAACGCGCTCGGCACCCAACAAACCGCCCCACCCAGGAACGCCGACAGCGCAGCAGCGCCCGGCGGCTCGTAAAACAGCCACCAACACAACGTCGCGACCAGGGACAAAACCATTTGCGCCATCACGACCTTGAACGGCGTGACGCGCGATGGACGGCTCACGGTCGGGCCGAACAACTTCTCGGCTTCGGCCCGCGTGAGCGGAACGGTATTTATGTCTTGCTGCTCGGCATCCCACGCATCGTCGAAAGTTCGAGCATGACCGACGTTCGCGGTGGTGGGCGCGGTGTCGGGCGAGCGTGTCTCCTGCCTCTTTTTCGGCTGTTGATCCGCCATCGCCGTCATCCTGCAAAGACCCTTTCCTACCCGCCGCTTACATCGCGCGCACGGACTCTTCCGTCACGCCGCCTTTCGCCGTGCTTACGGGGTGCCTAGCTGATAAATCCGGGGGATTGTAAGCGATAGTTGCAGGCGATTCAAGACTTTAGCCGCGACGAAAATGAGCCGGAAAGCGTCCTTTCGACGGGGGCCGCGCAGCTGTCGATCGGCTTTCAACGCAGGGTCAGCAACCACGCGCCGAGTGCCCCGCCGATGACCCAGAACGGGATCGAGACGAGATGGAATCCAAGCCAGATCCCACGCTCACGGGCGAGCCTCACGGCGATCAGATTCGCGAGCGATCCGATGGCAATGCCGAAACCGCCGACGCTCACACCGAACGCGAGCGCTCGCCAATCCTTGGTGAACTCGGCCAGCATGATCGCCGCGGGGACGTTGCTGATGCCCTGGGAAAGCACGGCCGCCGAGAGATAGGCCGAAAGCGGCTTGCCGAGCTCGAACGTCGCGATCGTCTCGCGTATCGGCGGCAGCGCCGCAACGCTGCGCAGCACGATGAACATGAGCACGAAAACGAGGAGCAGCACCCAGTCGATCTTCAGCACGGCATCGCGCCGCCAGACGAGAAAGCCGAGCGCGATGCCGGCAAGGCCGATGCCCGGATGGTGCGAATCGGCGAGCAGCACGAACGCGACGAAGAGCAGCGCCGCCGTTGCCGCATAGGCGCGGTCGACGCGCTCGGTCGGCGCATCGCGCGAGAGGTCGAGCGGCCGGCCCGCGAAGGTGCACGCCGCAAGGCCGTACAGCATCGCCATCAATACGGCGCAAAGCGGAGCGAGCGCAAGCACGAAGCGTCCGAACGAAACGCCGCTCGTCTGCCAGAGAAACAGGTTCTGCGGGTTGCCGAGCGGTGTCAGGATCGAGCCCGCGTTGACGGAGAGCGCCGCGAAGATCGTGAGCCGCTTGATGGGCAATGGGGTCAGGCGGTTCAGCGACAGCACAAGCGGCACGACGACGAAGAGCGCGACATCGTTCGTGACGAGCATCGACAGCACGGCGGCGAGCCCGATCAGCAAGAACGCGAGCGCGCGTTCCGAATGCACGCGATGCACGACGCGATGCGCGAGCCACATCAGGAAGCCCGACAGCTCGACCGCTTTCGTCAATATCAAGAGCCCCGCGAGCGTCGTGACGGTCGGCCAGTCGACGAGGTGCGGCAATTCGCCCCATGCTTGTGGATGCCGCCATTGCAATGCGGCGAGCGCGACGACGAGCACGGACAGGATCGGCTCCTTCGCCACGAATGAAATGCATTGCCGCATGCGAAGCGGCCAGCTCGCGCGGGCGGGCCGCGCCTTCTCGGCTGCCGTCATGATCGAGGGCGACGTGCGCCGCGGCTCACGCCGCGGGCCCGCCGCGCAACCGCGCGAGGATCCCCTCGAGCGCGTCGAGATCGCCGAAATCGATCTGGAGCTGGCCTCGCCCGCGGCGGCCGAGCTTGATCTTCACGGAAGCCGCGAGCAGATCGGAAAGCTCCTCTTCGAGGCGCCGCGTGTCGCGCCCGCCGTCATGATGGTTGACGCGCGCCTTCACGGCCGGCTCCGCCTTCGTCGTCGCCGCAACGAGGCGCTCGGTCTCGCGCACCGACATCCCCTTGTTCACGACCTGGTTTGCGAGCGTGATTTGCGAAGCGGCATCCACGGCGAGCAGCGCGCGCGCGTGTCCCATGTCGAGATCGCCGGCGAGCAGCATGGTCTGCACGGGCGCCGCAAGGTTGAGCAGGCGCAGCAGATTCGAGACGGCGCTGCGCGAGCGCCCGACCGATTCAGCGGCCTGCTCGTGCGTGAACTGGAACTCGTCGAGCAGCCGCTGGATGCCCTGGGCCTCTTCGAGCGGATTCAAGTCCTCGCGCTGAATGTTCTCGATCAGCGCCATCGCGGCGGCGGCCTGGTCGGGCACGTCCTTGACGAGCACCGGCACTTCCTCGAGGCCCGCGAGATGCGCCGCGCGAAAGCGCCGCTCCCCCGCGATGATTTCGTACTTCTCGGCCGATACCGGGCGAACGAGTATCGGCTGCATCAAGCCTTGCGCACGGATGCTCGCGGCGAGCTCCTGCAAGCTGCCTTCATCCATGCGCGTGCGCGGCTGATACTTGCCGGCCTGCAGCCTCGTGAGCGGCAGCACGTTCGGCGCCCCTTCGCTTTTGACGGCGGCCGTGATATCGGTGCTGCCACCGAGCAGCGCCTCGAGGCCGCGTCCCAATCCCTTCTTCTTCGCTACCGCATTCATGCTTTCCTCGCGTTTCCGCTTTTTCGTCTCGCGCGGCGCGTCAGAGCGCGCGCACGCGTTCAATCATCTCCGCGCCGAACTGCACATAGGCTTGCGCACCGCGCGACGCCCTGTCGAACACGACGCCCGGCAAGCCGTAGCTCGGCGCCTCCGCAAGCCGCACGTTGCGTGGAATCACCGCGTCGAACACCTTGTCGCCGAAGTGCTCCTTGAGCTGGTCGGAAACCTGTTGCTGCAGCGTGATGCGAGGATCGAACATCACGCGCAAAAGGCCGATGATCTTCAGATCGCGATTGAGATTCGCATGCACCTGCTTGATGGTGTTGACGAGGTCCGAGAGCCCTTCGAGCGCAAAGTACTCGCACTGCATCGGGATGACGACGCCGTGCGCCGCGCAGAGTCCGTTCAGCGTCAAAAGCGAAAGCGCGGGCGGGCAGTCGATCAGAATGAAGTCGTAGTCGCTCGCGACGTGTGCGATCGCTTCCTTCAATTGTCGCTCGCGGTTTTCCACGTCGACGAGCTCGATCTCCGCACCCGCGAGTTCGCGGTTCGCCGGCAGAACGTCGTAACCGACCGCGTCCGGCTTCTTGCGCGCATCGGCGACAGAGACACCGTCGACGAGCACTTCATAAACGGTGTTTTCGCACTCGGCCTTGTTGATGCCGCTACCCATCGTCGCATTGCCCTGCGGATCGAGATCGATCAGCAGAACGCGCTGCTCCTGCGATACGAGACTCGCGGCGAGGTTGACCGCCGTCGTCGTCTTGCCCACACCGCCCTTCTGATTCGCGACGCAGAAGATTTTTGCCATCGTTTTCCTGGATCCTCGGAGCTACTTCCGTTCTTCACCGCGCTTCTCTGCCGTGAGCCCTTGCCGCATGCCGCTAGCGCGAGCCGATCGGCTCGCCCTGTTCGATCATCACCTCGACCAGATGCCGCTCCGCGTCGAGCGACGGCACCGCCAATCGGATGACCTGCACCGCGCGTGCATCGATCGGCAGGCGCGAAATCTCCGCATCGGGGCGCACGCCTTTCATCGCCCAGATCGATCCTCGCGCGCTGACCAAGTGCCGCGAAAGTGTAACGAAATCGGCGAGCTCTGCGAATGCGCGCGAGACGATGGCGTCGAATTTTCCCGACACTTCGATGCCGGCACGCAGCGTTTCGACGCGCCCTGTCACCACCGAAACGTTGGCCAGCTTCAATTCGGCTTTGGCCTGCGCCTGAAAAGCCGTCTTTTTCTGCACGATGTCGTTGAGCGTGATCGCCCGCTCGGGAAACGCGATGGCCAGCACGATCCCGGGCAGCCCGCCACCGGATCCGACATCGAGAATCGTCGCCCCCTCGCGCGCGGCGAGATGCGGCACGATCGAAAGCGAATCGAGAATGTGCTGGACGAGCATCTGGCGCGGGTCGCGAATCGCCGTCAGGTTATAGACGGTGTTCCACTTCGCGAGCAACGCCACGTAATCGAGGAGCCGCTCCACCTGCTCGTCGCTCAGAGCGATGCCGAGCGCGACCGCCCCGCCCCGCAACAGTTCATCGAGCGTATTTCGGTCGATCGCTTGCCGCGAATTCGGACGCGGCGCCGTCATTGCGCAACCGAAGCGGCGTCCGCGCCATGATCGTCGTTCGTGAGAGGCGCGGCGCGCCGACCGAGCCCTTTCTTCAGATGAACCATCAGCAGGGAGATCGTCGCCGGTGTGATGCCCGAAATGCGCGATGCCTGCCCGATCGTTTCAGGACGGAACTGATTGAGCTTTTGCCGCGCTTCGAAAGACAGTCCACGCACCGCCATGTAGTCGATGCCCTCCGGCAGGCGCGTGTTCTCGTTGGCCTCGTTGCGCTCGATCTCGTCGGCCTGACGCTCGATGTAGCCTTGGTACTTCACGCCGATTTCAATCTGCTCCTTGATCTGAGCCAGCAATACCGGGTCCTCCGCAAGCGGCTCGGCCGGTCCACACTCGCCGCCGCGCAGGCCACAGATTCCGTCATACGTCACGCCGGGGCGACGCAACAGATCGGCAAGACTGTATTCGTGATCGATCGGCTTGCCGAGCAACGCCGTCGCCTCCTCGGCAGAGAGGGTCTTCGGGTTCACCCACGTCGCCCGCAGGCGCTCTGTTTCACGTGAAACAGCGTCGCGCTTGCGAGAAAACGCATCCCAGCGGGCATCATCGACGACGCCAAGCTCGCGCCCGATCTCCGTCAGCCGCATGTCGGCGTTGTCCTCACGGAGGCTGAGACGGTACTCGGCGCGGCTCGTGAACATACGATACGGCTCCGAAACGCCGCGCGTCACGAGATCGTCGACGAGCACACCGAGGTAGGCTTGGTCGCGCCGTGGGGACCACGGTGCCTTGTCGAGCACGAAGCAACCCGCGTTGATGCCAGCGAGCAAACCTTGCGCGGCAGCCTCCTCGTAGCCGGTCGTGCCGTTGATCTGCCCCGCAAAGAAGAGCCCTTTGATCGCCTTCGTCTCCAACGAGGCCTTCAGCGCACGGGGATCGAAGTAGTCGTACTCGATCGCATAGCCAGGACGCAGGATGTGTGCATTCTCGAGTCCGCGCATGGAGTGCACGAGCGCGAGCTGGACGTCGAACGGCAGGCTCGTCGAGATCCCGTTCGGGTAGAACTCGTTCGTCGTCAGTCCTTCGGGCTCGAGGAAAATCTGGTGCGAGGTCTTTGACGCGAAACGGTGAATCTTGTCCTCGATCGACGGGCAGTAGCGCGGCCCCACCCCTTCGATGACGCCCGTATACATCGGCGACCGGTCGAGTCCGCCGCGGATGATGTCGTGCGTCGCCTCGTTCGTATGCGTCACCCAGCACGGCAATTGGCGCGGATGCTGCTCAACGCGGCCAAGGAACGAAAATACCGGGATCGGATCGAGGTCGCCCGGTTGCTCTTCGAGCTTCGAAAAATCGATCGAGCGACCGTCGATCCGCGGCGGCGTACCCGTCTTCAGCCGACCTTGCGGCAGCTTCAGTTCCTTCAAGCGCGCCGACAGCGAAACGGCGGCCGGATCGCCGGCGCGGCCCCCCGTATAGTTGTTGAGGCCGACGTGAATCTTTCCGTCGAGGAATGTGCCAGCCGTCAGCACGACGGCGCGCGAGCGAAAACGGATGCCAACCTGCGTCACGGCACCGACGACGCGGTCGCCTTCGACCATCAAATCCTCGACGGCCTGTTGGAACAGCCAAAGATTCGGCTGGTTTTCGAGCCGATGACGAATCGCCTTCTTATAGAGCACGCGATCCGCTTGTGCGCGCGTGGCGCGGACTGCGGGCCCTTTCGACGAATTGAGAATTCGGAACTGGATGCCGGCCTCGTCCGTTGCGGCTGCCATCGCACCGCCCAGCGCATCGACTTCCTTGACCAAGTGGCCCTTGCCGATACCGCCGATCGACGGGTTGCAGCTCATTTGTCCGAGCGTTTCGATATTGTGTGTCAGCAGCAGCGTCTTCGCGCCCATGCGCGCCGAGGCCAAAGCGGCCTCCGTGCCGGCGTGGCCACCGCCGACGACGATGACGTCAAATTCTGTGGGATAAAGCATTGCGGATCCCGCGACGAGAACACGCGCGGGCCTGTCGAGAAAGGATATGCGCGAAATTATAGCGGGTTCGTCGGAGGAGCCGTGTTCTACGTTAAACAGCTAACGGAGGTTTCACGTGAAACATCGGCTTCCACTGGCAAAGCGGGTCGCTGCGTGATACAGGGCATGAGCGTGTGGCGGCACGATCGGACAGGCGCGCGCACGCCGTTCGGCGCCGCGCGAGCTACGGACCTCACACTGTCTTCTTTGCAAGCCCGAGATATGTCTCGACTACCCGAGGGTTATGCGAGAGCGCGTCGGCGTTGCCCGACAGCGCGACTTCCCCCGTTTCCAGCACGTAGCCGTAGTCGGAAATCTGCAACGCCGCGCGCGCGTTCTGTTCGATGAGGAGTATCGCCACGCCCGTCCGCCGCAACGCGCTGATGATATGGAAAATCTCTTTGACGATGAGCGGCGCCAACCCGAGGCTCGGCTCGTCGAGCATCAGGAGGTCGGGCTTGCCCATCAGCGCGCGCCCGAGCGCGAGCATTTGCCGCTCCCCGCCCGACAGCGTCGCGGCAGCTTGCTTCCGGCGCTCGGCGAGGCGCGGGAACAGCTCCAGGACAGTGTCGAGCTGATCGAGGAAATTGCGGTCGCCGGCGCGCTTGCGGCGATAGGCGCCCAGCACCAGGTTGTCCTCGACTGTCATCGACGCGAACAATTCACGTTTTTCTGGTACCAGGCACATCCCACGTGCCACACGCTTCTCGATGGGCAGTGCGGCGATGTCCTCGCCGCCGTACCGGATATGCCCGACCGCAAGCCCCGCCGGCGGTAGCGCGCCCATGACCGCATTGAGTAGCGTGGATTTGCCCGCGCCGTTCGGCCCGATCACGCTGACGATCTGGCCACGGCGGACTTCGAGCGAGACGCCGTGCAGCGCATCGACCTTCCCATAGCGCACGGAGAGTTCCGATGCGGCGAGAATCGGCGTTGTCGCGGTTTCCTGCATGGCTACTCCACTCCACCGAGATAGGCTTCGAGCACGGCCGGGTCATTCTGAACCTCCCGCGGCAAACCGTGCGCGATGCGCGTGCCGAACTCCATGACGACGACTCTATCGGCCAGGTTCATGACGAAATCCATATCGTGCTCGACGAGCAAAATGCTCATACCCTCGGCCTTGAGCCTGCGCAGCAACTCGCCAAGCCGCTGCTTTTCCTGGTACCGAAGCCCCGCGGCGGGTTCGTCGAGCAGCAGCAACACCGGGTCGCAGCAAAGCGCACGGGCGATCTCGAGGATTCGCTGCTGTCCGAGCGCCAGACTGCCCGCTTCGTCGTAGATATGCTGCTCGAGTCCGACGCGCCGGATCTGGCTGGCGGCTTCGGCCAGCAAGCGGCCCTCCTCGGCCGCGTTCAGCCGAGCGACACTGCGCGAGATCGCAGTCGATCCGCGCAGGTGGGCGCCGAGTGCGACGTTCTCGAGCACCGTCATCCCGGGCACCAGCTTGACATGCTGAAACGTGCGGGCGATCCCGCGCCGCACGATTTCACGTGAACGAAGCGTGTCGATGCGCTCGCCGGCGAAGCGGATCGTGCCGCTCGTCGCGCGCAGGACGCCCGTCACGAGATTGAACGTCGTCGACTTGCCCGCACCGTTGGGTCCGATCAGCGCAACGATTTCGCCCGCCGCGACTTCGAAGCTGACGTCGTTGACGGCGATGAGACCCCCGAACGTTTTGCGGACCCTGTCGACAACGAGCAAGGCCTCGCCCGTCGGCGGTTTTGTGCGCTGCGGCAAAGCCGGCGCGGACGCCGGAGCGCGAGCCGACGGATCGCGCGGTAACCAACGCGCGACGAACGGCCAAACGCCCTGCCTCGCATATTGCAGAAGCACAACCATGAGCACGCCGAAGACGATGATCTCGAAATTGCCGCTCTGGCCCAGCAGCGTCGGCAACACGCTCTGCAGGTAGTCCTGCAGGACGGTGAGAATCGCCGCGCCGAGAATCGCACCCCAAACATGGGCGACGCCTCCCACGACGGCCATGAATAGATATTCGATTCCGTGATTAAGGCCGAATGGCGTCGGATTGACGGCTCGCTGCAGGTGCGCGTAGAGGAAGCCGGAAATGGCGGCGAGCACGGCCGAATAGACGAAGATGACGATGCGCATCCATACCGTATCGACGCCCATCGCCTCCGCCATGACGCTGGCGCCGCGCAGCGCGCGAATGGCGCGACCGGGCCGGCTGTCGAGCAGGTTCTGCACGGAGACGACCGACACGAGCGCCACGGCCCAGATCAGGTAGTAGATGCCGCGGCCCGACGCAAGCGAGAGGCCGAAGAGGGACAGTGCCGGGATGCCGTTGATGCCGTCGTACTTGCCGAGCCAGTCTACATTGCCAAAGATGTAATAGAGCGACAGGCCCCAGGCGATGGTGCCGAGCGGCAGAAAATGCCCGGAAAGGCGCATCGTCACGCCGCCGATGACGAGGGCGATGGCAGCCGTCAGCAGGATACCGGCGATGAGCGCGAGCCACGGCGAGAGGGCAAAATTCGTCGTCAGGTAGGCCGTGGCGTAGGCGCCGATACCCACGAACGCGGCCTGCCCGAAGCTCGTCATGCCGCCGATGCCCGTCAGCAGGACGAGACCAATGGCGACGATCGAGTAGAGCCCGATGTAGTTGAAAAGCGTGATCCAGTACTCCGGGACGCGCACGGGCGCCGGCAGAACGGGCAGCAGAAAAACGACGACGAGAAAAAGCCAGAACGGCTTCTTGAGCGATGGGAGACGGTTCGCGCTCAACGCTTCACTCCTCCTCCTCTTCTTCCACGCGGGGCCGCGTAAGGCTGAGCCACAGCAGCACCGGGATGATCAGCGTGAAGACGATGATCTCCTTGTAGGCGCTCGCCCAGAACGACGAATACGATTCGAGCAGACCGACGAGCAGCGACCCCGTTGCAGCCAGCGGATAGCTCACGAGCCCTCCGATGATCGCGCCGACAAAGCCTTTCAAGCCGATCAGAAAGCCGGAGTCGTAGTAGATCGTCGTCAGCGGCGCGACGAGCACGCCCGAGAGTGCGCCAAGCCCGGCCGCGAGCGTGAAGGCGAGCCGCCCGGCCTGCGCCGTCCCGATGCCGACGAGCCGCGCGCCGAGGCGGTTGATCGACGTCGCACGCAGTGCCTTGCCCGAAATCGACCGGTCGAAATAGACGTAAAGCGCGACGATGAGCACCAGCGCGGTCACGACGACCCACAGGCTCTGCGCGGCCACCGAGAGATTGCCGACGTTGAACGACGCATCGGAAAACGGCGTCGTGCGCGAGCCCTCGGCGCCGAACATGAGCAGCCCGAGACCGACCATCGCAAAATGAACGGCCACCGCGACGATCAAGAGCAACAGCGTCGTCGCCTCGGCGATAGGCTCGTAAGCCAGCCGATAAATGAATGGCCCCATCGGCACGATGATGACAAGTGTCAACACGACCTGGACGATCATCGGCAGCGCGAGCGCGGCCAGATGCGCCGTCAACGCGTAGACCGCGAGCGGAAAGAACAGATAGCGGCCGGCGCTGAACGCAAGCGTCCGCGGCCAATGCCGACGCCGCTCGGGCCGCCGCATCATGCCAATCGTCTCGACGACGAAGCAGGCCACCCCGAGCGCGATCAACAGCAGTGCCGTCGGCGGCGCCTTGTTCGCTTGCAGCATCGCGAGCGTCAGCGCGCCATAGGAGACGAACTCGCCTTGCGGAATGAAGATGACGCGCGTGACCGAGAAGACGAGCACGAGCGCGAGCGCGAGCAGCGCGTAGATGGCGCCCGTCGTGATGCCGTCTTGCGCGAGAATGGCCGCGATCGATAAATCCATGCTTACTCGCCGATGACCTTCCATTTGCCGTCGACGATCTGCACGTAGACGCGCGCGCGTTTGTCGAGGCCGTTATGATCGGTGGGCGTGATCGTCATGATTCCGTGCGAGACGGGCAGATCCTTCAGATTTTCGAGCGCGCCGCGCAGCGCCGTGCGGAACGCTTCGGTGCCCGGCTGCGCCGTCTGCAACGCGACAGGAATCGCCTTTTGCAGCATCTGGCCCGCGTCCCAGGCATGGCCGCCGAACGTGACGACCGAGCCCTTGCCGTACTTCGCTTCATACGCCGTCTCGTACGCGAGCGCGGACTTCTTGACGGGATTCGAGTCGGGGAGCTGATCGGCGACGAGAATCGGACCGGCCGGCAGAATCTCGCCGTCGCAATCCTTGCCGCATACGCGCAGGAAGTCGTTGTTCGCGACGCCGTGCGTCTGATACACCTTGCCCTTGTAGCCCCGCTCTTTCAGCTCTTTCGCCGGCAACGCGGCGGGTGTGCCCGACGCCGCGATCAGCACCGCGTCGGGGCGCGCGGCGACGAGCTTCAGCACCTGTCCCGTCGTCGACGTATCGGTGCGGTTGTATTTCTCGTCGTCGACGACCTTCAGTCCATGCGCGCTAGCGGCATGCTTGAACTCCGCGAGCCAGCTCTGGCCGTAGCCGTCGGCAAAGCCGATGAAGCCGACCGTCTTCACACCCGCTTTCGCCATGTGCTCGGCAATCGCATCAGCCATCAGACTGTCGTTTTGCGGCGTCTTGAAAACCCACTTGCGCTTGTCGTCCATCGGCTCGACGATTTTCGCGGACGCGGCAAGCGAGATCATCGGCGTCTTGGCTGGCGCGACGACATCGATCATTGCGAGCGAGTTCGGCGTGACAGTCGAGCCGATAATCGCATCGACATGGTCTTCGTCGACGAGCTTGTGCGTATCCTGCACGGCCTTCGTCGTATCGGTCGCATCGTCGAGCACGATGTAATCGACGCGCTTGCCGCCGATCTCTTTCGGCAACAGTTCGATCGTGTTCTTTTCAGGGATGCCGAGCGAAGCGGCGGGCCCTGTCGTCGAGAGCACCACACCGATCTTCACTTGAGCGAACGCTGCGCCGGCGCCGCAAATCAAAGCGAGCGCTAAGCCGCCGCGTACCCATCGTTTTACCGTCATTCTCCATTCTCCAGATGCTTTTTTGCGAGCGTTAAACGTAGCCGGCCGGCATGCCGGCCGATTTATTTCGGATTCCGAACGAAAGATCGTATCGTGACGCGACCTTGCTTGCAGCAATGGTCGGATAAAAATCACTGGAAACGGTGAAGCATGGGCCGCTTTATCGGGCGAACGACGAAGCTGAATGGGGGAAACCGTGCAGCCGTGCGAAGAATCGCTGGGACGGAACGGCCCACGAGCGCTGGGCAGCATGCACTCGCGAATGGGCAATGCGAGGGAGGGATAGGCGGATGCACGAATAGAAGGCATAAAAGAAAAGCGCTGTTGGATTCCGTCCAACAGCGCTTTCTCGCGGGCACTTCGTGCCTCGATTGTCTCCTCGTTCTCCACCTGCAAATTCGGTGCATCAGAACTGGAACGAAGATTAAACGCCCCCGTCTGATGCGACAACCTAGCACTTTCCCTAGTGGTGCAAGCCCGCACGGAATTAGCGCATCAGGCCCGCAACGTCCGCACGCGTGCGACGACTTCGCCCACGATGCCGCGCCTGAACGCGAGCACGCAAGCGATGAAGATGAAGCCGATGACGATCGTCGTCGATTCGCCGAGCGAGCCGAACCACGTGATGCCCGTGATCGACGCGATGAACGAGCCGATGTCGCCGAGCCGGTCTTCGAGCGTCACGATGAGCGCGGCCCCGAGCAGCGGCCCGAACAGCGTGCCCATGCCTCCCACGAGCGTCATGAGGATGACGAGGCCCGACATCGTCCAATGCGCGTCGCTGAGCGTTTCGAAGCCGAGCACGAGTACTTTCATCGCACCCGCGAGACCGGCGAGCCCCGCGGACAGCACGAACGCGAGCAGCTTGAAACGATCGGTGTCGTAACCGAGCGAAGTGGCGCGCGGCTCGTTTTCGCGGATCGCCGTCATGAGCTCGCCGAACGGCGAATGGACGATGCGCACGATGAGCAGGAACGCGAGCGCGATCACGACGAGCACGACGTAGTAGAGCGCGAGGTCCGACGAGAGGTTGACGAGGCCGAAGAGCGTCCCGCGCGGCACGCCTTGCAGGCCGTCCTCGCCATGCGTGAAAGGCACTTGCAGATAGATGAAGTAGATCATCTGCGCGAACGCGAGCGTCACCATCGCGAAGTAGATGCCCTGGCGCCTGATCGCGAAGAGGCCGACGACGAGACCGAGCAGCGTCGCGCTCGCCGTGCCGGCCAGCACGCCGAGAATAGGCGCAAGACCGAGCGACTGCATCGTAAAGCCCGTGACGTAGCCGGCCGTCGCGAGAAACATCGCGTGACCGAACGAGAGCAGTCCTGTATACCCGATGAGCAAATTGAAGGCCGCCGCGAACAGCGCGAAGCAGAGCACCTTCATGACGAAGATCGGATAGACGCCGGCCCACGGCGCGATGAGAAGGCCCAAGAACAAAAGGCCGTAGAGCGCTTTTCTCTGCATCACCGTTCCTTGCCGAAAAGACCTGCTGGCCGCACGAGCAGCACGATCGCCATGATGACGAAGACGACGGTGGCCGACGCCTGCGGATAAAAGACGCGTGTGAAGCCTTCGATGACCCCGAGCATAAGGCCCGTGACGATCGAGCCCATGATCGATCCCATCCCGCCGATCACGACGACGGCGAAGACGGTGATGATCATCGACTGGCCCATCAGCGGCGAAACCTGGATCACCGGTGCGGCGAGCACACCCGCGAACGCGGCGAGCGCGACGCCGAAACCGTAAGTGAGCGTAATCATGACGGGCACGTTGACGCCGAACGCTTCGACGAGCTTCGGATTTTCGGTGCCCGCGCGAAGATACGAGCCGATGCGCGTCTTTTCGATCACGAACCAGGTCGCGAAGCAGACGACGAGCGACGCGACGACGACCCACGCGCGATAGTTCGGCAAGTACATGAAGCCGAGATTCGTTGCGCCCGCAAGCAAATCGGGCACATCGTAAGGCTGGCCCGACGATCCGTAGACTGAGCGGAACACGCCTTCGATCACGAGCGTCAGGCCGAACGTCAGCAAAAGCCCGTAGAGATGATCGAGCCGGTAGAGCCAGCGCAGCATCGAGCGTTCGATCACGATGCCGAACGCGCCGATGACGAGCGGCGCGAGCACGATCATCGCCCAGTACGGCAGACCCAGATAGTTGAGCCCCATCCAGGCGAGCATCGCGCCGAGCATGAACAAGGCGCCATGGGCGAAGTTGATCACGTTGAGCATGCCGAAGATCACCGCCAGCCCGAGGCTCAGGATCGCGTAGAACGATCCGTTGACGAGCCCGAGCAGGAGCTGGCTCAACAACGCCTGCAACGGAATGCCGAAGATATCCATTGAACCTGCCTGCCGTCAAAGTAAAACCATGTCCCGTGGATCGGAGTAGGCGCTGACGCCAAAGCGCGCCGACTCCGATCGCACATCAAGCCTCAACCCCGAATCACTTCCAAAGGTCGCACTGAGTCTCGGCCTTCGTCCCGAACGCCTGATCGCCCGGAATCGTCGCTTTCAGCGTGTAGTAATCCCACGGCTTCTTCGACTCGGCCGGCGTCTTCACTTGATAGAGGTACATGTCGTGCAGCATGACACCATCGGGACGAATCTCGCCCTTCGCATAGAAGTCGTCGATCTTCGTCTTCCTGACCTGCTCCATCACCTTGTCGGGATCGGTCGTGCCGGCCGCTTTCACGGCGTTCAGGTAGTTCATCGTCGCCGAGTAGTCAGCGGCCTGCAGGCTCGACGGCATCTTGCCCGTCTTCTTCATGTACTTTTCCGCCCACGCACGCGCCTTGTCGTTCTGATCCCAGTACCAGCTATCCGTCAGCAGCAGACCCTGAGCCGTCGGCAGGCCGACGCTGTGCACGTCGTCGATGAACATCAGCAGCGCGGCGATCTTCATCGTCTTCGTGATGCCGAATTCCTTCGCCGCCTTCAGCGAGTTCACCGTATCGTTGCCCGCATTCGCGAGACCGAGCACCTGGGCCTTCGACGCTTGCGCCTGCAGCAGGAACGACGAGAAGTCGGAAGCTGAGAGCGGATGGAACGCATGACCGAGCACCTTGCCGCCGTTCTTCTCGACGACCTCGGTCGTGTTCTTGTCGAGCGACTTGCCAAATGCGTAGTCGGCGGTCAGGAAGTACCAGGTCTTGAAGCCTTGCTTCACGATCGCGGAACCGGTGCCCCTCGCCAGCGCCGTGGTGTCATACGCGTAGTGAACGGTGTAAGGCGTGCACTGCTTGTTGGTGAGGGCGTCGGTACCCGCGCCGATCACATAGAACGGCCGCTTCTTGTCCTTGACGACATCGTTCATCGAAAGCCCCGTCGCCGAGTTCGTCCCGCCGATCAGCATGTCGAGGCCTTCCGTGTCGATCCACTTGCGCGCCGTCGTGGCGGCGATATCGGCCTTGTTCTGGTGATCGGCCGTCAGCAGCTTGATCGGCTTGCCGTTCACTTTCCCGCCGAAATCGTCGATGGCCATCTGAATGGCGGTCGCGCCGCCCTTGCCGTCGATGTCGGCATAGAGGCCCGACATGTCGGTGATGAAACCGATCGTGACTGCGTTCTCGTCGGCCGTGGCATGTTGCACGGGCAAGGCAACGGCGCAAGCCGCGCTTGTCATTGCGAGAGTGCGTACCACGCGTGCGAGGAACTTCGTCTTCATTCGTATCTCCTTCTTTGCGTTATTGGTTCTAGCGTGCAACGTGAGACGTAAGAAAGGTGGCATGTCGCATGCCAATCGCCCAGGATGCCGCGAGGCAGCCTGTACGACGAGCAGCGCATGCGAAGCGCACGTTTCGTGCGTGTGCCCTCCGATGCTGCTCAAACGCCGAGCAGATCGTGCAGCACCGGCATCTTGCTTTCGAGCTCGCTCGCGACGAAGCGCTCGACGATGCGGCCGTGCTCCATCACGTAGAAGCGATCCGCGAGCGGCGCGGCGAAGCGAAAGTTCTGCTCGACCATCACGATCGTGTAGCCGCGCGCCTTCAGCGTCAGGATCATGCGCGCAAGCGTCTGGACGATCACCGGCGCGAGGCCTTCTGAAATCTCGTCGAGCAAGAGCAGATTCGCGCCCGTGCGCAGGATCCGCGCGACGGCGAGCATCTGCTGCTCGCCGCCGGAAAGACGTGTGCCCTGGCTCGCGCGGCGTTCCTTCAGATTCGGGAACATCTCGTAGATCTCGTCGATCGACATCGCATCCTTCGCGCTGCCGACCATCGGCGGAAGGATCAGGTTCTCCTCGCACGAGAGGCTCGAAAAGATGCCGCGCTCCTCCGGGCAAAAGCCCACGCCGCAGTGCGCGATCCGGTGCGTGGGCAGCCCGATGGTCTCGCGCTCGCCGATCTTCACCGAACCCGTGCGGCGGCCCGTGAGCCCCATGATCGCGCGCAGTGTGGTGGTGCGCCCCGCTCCATTGCGCCCGAGCAGCGTCACGACCTCGCCGCGGTTCACGGTCAGATCGACGCCGTGCAGGATATGCGATTCCCCGTACCAGGCCTGCAACCCCGCGATCGTCAGCGCCGGCGTGCCCTGCCTCGCTTCCTCGATCACGCTGCCCGCCTCGATGTTTTCGCGTTGTGTATCGTTCATCCGTGCGTCCCCGTCAACGCGGCGTCGGCGCTGCCCATGTAGGCTTGCATCACGAGCGGGTTCTTCGATACTTCGGCATAGCTGCCTTCGGCGAGCACTTCGCCGCGCTGCAAAACCGTGATCGTATCGGAGATCCCCGCGATGACGTTCATGTTGTGCTCGACCATCAGAATCGTGCGACCCGTGGACACCTTCTTGATCAGCGCTGTCACACGATCGACATCTTCGTGGCCCATGCCCTGCGTCGGCTCGTCGAGCAGCATCAGCTCGGGCTCCATGGCAAGCGTCGTCGCGATCTCGAGTGCGCGCTTGCGGCCGTAAGAGAGCTCGACTGTCAGCGTATCGGCAAAATCGGTCAGGCCGACCTGCCCGAGCAACTCTCTTGCGCGCTCGTCGAGCTGCCGCAGCAAACGGTCGCTGCGCCAGAAGTGATAGGCAGTGCCGAGCGTGCGCTGCAGACCGACACGCACATTTTGCAAAACCGTCAAATGAGGAAAGACGGCTGAAATCTGAAACGAGCGAATAATGCCGCGCCGCGCGATTTGCGCCGGCTTTTCACGCGTGATGTCGATATGGTTGAAAACAATTTGCCCGGCCGTGGGCTCGAGAAACTTCGTAAGCAAATTGAAGCAAGTCGTCTTGCCGGCGCCGTTGGGGCCGATCAATGCATGAATCGAACCACGTCGCACGCGCAGATTCACACCGTTGACGGCGGTGAATCCTTTGAACTCTTTCGTAAGGCCGCGCGTTTCGAGAATCGTGTCGCCGAGAATCATGTCCCCTTCCATGCGAAGTGACGAAGCATGCCATTGTTGGAGCGCGCCCGGTCGGCGTCGCCATTCGTTGCGAGGCTTCGATAGGATCGCCCCATTCTTTGGCATGGTGCATCATTTCGGGAAGATCGGCCCCGCACCATGCGGCACCGCGAATTGTCTCGCCATTGATGCAGCGCAATCATTGGGATTTGCACTTAGGTTTCTTTACGTAATCGGCGCGGAAATTGCATCTCGCGCGCTCACCGCGACGGTCCCCGTCCGAGCGAGCCGATCCGCGCGAATCATTTCGCTTGCGCGCTCGGCAATCATCAGCGTCGGCGAATTGGTATTGCCCGATGTAATCGTCGGCATGACGGACGCATCGACCACGCGCAAGCCCTCCATGCCGATGACCGCGAGCCGCGCGTCGACGACGGCCCCGGGATCATCGGCCGTACCCATTCGGCATGTGCCGACCGGGTGGAAGATCGTCGTGCCGATCGCGCCGGCCGCCTTCACGAGTTCGTCTTCCGTCTGAAACTCGATGCCGGGCAGAAGCTCGGTTGGCGCATAGCGCTCGAGCGCGGGCGAAGCCACGATGCGCCGCGTGAGGCGCAAGGCGTTGGCCGCCACGTGCCGGTCGTAATCCGTCGAGAGATAGTTCGGCGCAATGGTCGGCGGCGCGTGGGCATCCGGCGATTCGATATGAATGCTGCCGCGCGAGGTCGGCCTCAAGGGGCAAGCCGACGCCGTGAATGCATTGAAACGATGGAGCGGCTCGCCGAAACGATCGAGCGAGAGCGGCTGCACGTGATATTCGATATCGGGACGCGTAATCGATTCGTCGTCGGTCGAGGACTTCGCGAACGCACCGAGTTGCGACGGCGACATCGACATCGGGCCGCTCCTCGACAGCGCATATTGCGCGGCAATCCAAAGCTTGCCCCACCAGTGGGCGGAAAGCGTGTTCAACGTGCGCACGCCCTCGACGCGATAAGCCATGCGCAATTGCAGATGGTCCTGCAGGTTCTCGCCGACGCCGCGCAAATCCCGCACGACCTCGATGCCGAGCCTCTGCAGCCGCGCGCCATTGCCGATGCCCGAGAGCTCGAGCAATTGCGGCGAATTGACGGCGCCCGCCGCGACGATCACTTCGCAGCGGGCGCGCGCGACGAATCGTCGAGCCTCGAGTTTGTCTCGCCAATACTCGATACCGGTGTAGCGCGTGCCTTCCATCACGAGCCGGCGCACATGCGCGTTTGTGACGACCGTCAGATTCGGACGCGAAAGCGCGGGCCGCAGGAACGCCTTCGACGCATTCCAACGCACGCCGCGTTTCTGATTGACTTCGAAGTAGCCGACGCCCGCGTTGTCGCCGCGATTGAAATCCTCGGTTGCGGGGATGCCTGTCTGTTGCGCCGCTTCATGGAACGCCTCGAGCACCTTCCATTTGAGGCGCTGTTTTTCCACGCGCCACGGCCCGCCCGCGCCGTGCCATTCGTTCGCGCCGCCGTGATGATCCTCGCTGCGCTTGAAGACCGGCAGGACCGCATCCCACGACCACGACGAATCGCCCGTCACGCGCGCCCACTCGTCGTAATCCTCGCGCTGGCCGCGCATGTAGATCATGCCGTTGATCGACGAGCTGCCGCCGAGCACGCGCCCGCGCGGATACGAAAGCGTGCGCCCATTGAGGCCAGGCTCGGCGCAGGTGCGGTAAAGCCAGTCCGTGCGCGGATTGCCGATGCAGTAGAGATAGCCGACGGGAACATGAATCCAGGGATAGTCATCCTTGCCGCCTGCCTCGACGAGCAAGACAGTCACTTCGCGATCCGCGGAGAGCCGGTTCGCCAGCAAGCAGCCTGCCGTTCCCGCGCCGACGATCACATAGTCGAACTTGCCCGCGGGGATCGTTTCGTCAGTCATGATGTCGCCTCCACGCCCACTTCATTCGCGACTCTTCCCCAAAAGGAACGGGGCTCGAGTGCGCTCGTAACAGCCGGTAACCAAAACCCTTCGCGAGCCGGCTTACGTGGGCAGCCGCTCGCGCCGCCGCGCTACGGCCTGCCCGAACCGCGTCAGACGCCCGCGCTGCCTGCCTCTTCGCGGCGCGCCTTCAGAAAATCGTTCCACGCGGCGCGCGCGGCGGGCTCGAGGCCTTCCTCCGGCACCGCCGTCCGACGCTGTACAATCAGCAACGCATACGGCTTGGAGAGCGCGCTTGCCTCCTTGCACAAGCTCAGTTCGTCGCCTGTCGAAGGCGATCGGGTTCGCCAGAAGTTGATCGCGGCTTCCAGTTCGTTGATCGTAATTTCGGACATATGATTCGCGTGATGGCTGTGTGGCTACCCGCGGCTTTCGGCCGATCGCTTGTGGCGGCACGCGCGCGATGTAGCGGCGGGGCACCCGCGAACGGCGTGCCCGCCTTGCGAGTCGCGTGCTGAATGCCTAACCCATTGTACTTGAGCGACTTCCATGCGACTTCTCCTGATCGAAGACGACCGCCCCATCGCGCGCGGTATCCAAAGCAGTCTCGAACAAGTCGGCTTCACCGTCGACATGGTTCACGACGGCATTTTTGCCGAGCAAGCCCTGACGCAAAATCGCCACGAGCTCGTCATTCTCGATCTGGGCTTGCCCGGCATCGACGGCATGACGCTGCTCTCGCGCTTCCGTCAAGGCAACCGGCATACGCCAGTCATCGTGCTGACGGCGCGTGACGAGCTGAACGACCGCGTTCAGGGTCTGAACGCTGGCGCCGACGACTACATGCTCAAGCCTTTCGAGCCCGCCGAGCTCGAAGCGCGCATTCGCGCGGTGATGCGCCGAAGCGGTCCCGCGAACGACGCGCCGCGGCCCGAAGTCTCATTGGGCGGCGTGCGTCTTTCGGGCGTCGACCGCCGCATCTTCAACGAAGACAAGCCGCTCGAGCTTTCGCCGCGCGAGTTCGCTGTGTTGGAGATGCTGCTGCTGCGCCACGGGCGCGTCGTCAGCAAGGCACAACTGCAGGACCATCTGACGCACTTCGGCGGCGACCTCGGCGACACGGCCATCGAAGTCTATGTGCACCGCGTCCGCAAGAAGCTCGAAAACTGCCGAGTCGAAATCGTGACGGTGCGCGGCTTCGGCTATCTGTTGCAGGAAATTCGTCAGGCTTCGTAAAGGATCGCGTCTAGTCGATCATGCATGACCCCGCTGCAACCAGTCTGCGCCGTTCGCTACTGCGGCGCCTCGCGGGGCCGCTGTCGCTGCTCGCCTTGATGAGTGGTCTCATCGCCTACTGGCTCGCCTGGCAGTACACGCAGCACGTGATCGACCGGTCGCTTGCCGATCTGGCCGCGGCCATCTCGAAGCAAATCCAGATAGCCGGACCCAACGCGCGAATTTCAGTGCCGCCGCTCGCGCAGGCGATGTTCTCCGACCCCGCCCAGCACTTGATCTATCGGATCAGCGACGGCGAACGCGATATCGCCGGCGATGGCGATTTGCCGCTCGACGGCAAGAGCGTACGCCAATTGCGCTTCGCCTATGTTTTCGAAACGCAGTATCACGACATGCATGTTCGCGTGGCTCAGGTTCGCGTCACGCAGCCGGACGGCAGGCCGATCATCGTCGAGGTGGCGCAGCGGCTACGGCATCGATACCGGATCGCGGCCGAGTTCCTCGTCGCCATCATGATGCCGCTGCTGCTATTGCTATTTGCAGGTTGGGGGATCGTCTGGCGCGTCGTCAATCAGCAGCTGGGCCCGTTGACGGCACTTGCCGATTCGCTGAACCGGCAGACGCACATGTCGCTCGAGAAAGTCGACGAAACGCATGTCCCTGCGGAGATCCGTCCGCTAACGAGCGCGTTGAACGCACTGCTGGAACGGTTGAAGGCCGCGCTCGACGCCCAGCGCAAATTCATTGCCGATGCCGCCCATCAACTGCGCACGCCGTTGACGGCGGTGAAGCTGCATGCCGAACAGGCGGCAAACGCGCGCGACCCGAATCAGACGCTCGCGGCCGTGCGCGAACTGCGCGCGGCCGCGGACCGGGCCGTGCGACTTTCCAACCAATTGCTTTCCCTCGCGCGAGCGGAGCCCGGTGCGCAAGCGGCGCGCTTCGTCGATGTGGATATCGCCGCGCTTGCATTCGAGACGGGTGCCGAATGGGTGCCGAGGGCCCTCGCCGCTCATGTCGATCTAGGCTTCCAGCGTCTCGACGATCCGAGCAACGACACGCCGCTCATCGCGCGCGGTAACCCCGTTTTGCTGCGGGAAGTCGTCGCGAACCTGATCGACAACGCGCTCAAGTATGCGCCGTCGGCTCGCCGCGAAGGCGCGCGCGTCACGGTGACGGTCACGCGGCTCGACGCCGCCCGAGGAGCCTTTGCGCAGATCGTCGTCGAAGACAATGGCTCAGGCATCCCGGTCGCGTTGCAGGCCGATCTTTTCAAGCGATTCTTCCGCGGCGACAGGGCCAACTCGGACGACGAAGGCGTCGACGCGGGGGCGGGCCTCGGCCTCGCGATCGTCCACGACATCATGAATCTGCATGGCGGCGAGGTGCAATACGCGGACGCACCCGAGGGCGGCGCCCGGTTTATCCTGCGCATTCCGCTCGCGGGAGAGGCGCAGGCGCCGACCGACGCGAAGCCGCACGCCGAAGCGGCTTCGGCATTGCGCGACAGCTGAAAAGCCGGGCTTTCAGCGCAGCGCGCTCAGCCCTTGCCGTTCTTGCCGTTGCCTTTCGGCGCGAGCATCGTGCCGCGGCATTTGCGTGCGCCGCAGCGGCAGCCGTATTCCGCCTTGAGCTTCTTCGTGAGCCGCACGTCCACCACGAGGCCGTAGTCGTAGAACAATTCCTCGTCGGCATCGATATCGCGCAACGCGCGAATGAACACGCGCCCCTCGACTTCCTCGGCCTCGCAGTTCGGCGCGCATGAATGATTGATCCAACGCGCGCTGTTGCCGTCCACGTTGCCGTCGATGACGCGGCCGTCCTCGAGCGCGAAATAGAACGTATGGTTCGGTTCGTCGGGATTGTGCGGATGCCGGCGCTGCGCTTCCTTCCACGAGATCCGTTGACCCTTGTACTCCAGCAGCCGCTCACCCGCGCTGAGCGGCGCGGCGGCAAACACGCCCTTGCCATGCACACCTGAGCGGCGCACGACCAACTTGCGTGAACTCATCGACGAATCCTCTGAAAACCAACTATGCCGCTACCGCGGCGCGCACGCGTCGCCGCACCTGAGAGCGCTTTCGACCATGGGATAGAAAACGCGGCGCCCGATGGGCGCCGCGTCGGCAAGTGACGTCATGTCCGTCACAAAACGTGATCGTACACGCTGACGATATCTTCGTTCAACGTCGAACTCAGCCCTGCTGCGCGAAGATCTTCCATATTTTCTTCTGCGTCGCTGAATCGGCCTCCTCGTGCGCCTCGCAATCGAGGCGCAGCTCGACGTCGCCCAACGAGACGCCGAGCGCCAGGCACCGATGCGGTGCCCTTTTTGCGTTTTTGCTCGGTTCCAAATGACAGCACGTCATGCACATCCTGTGTGCCGGGATGTCGCCCTGGACCTGAAGTTGGCGGATCATCTTCAATAACGTGCGATAGAAGATGGCCTGCTCGTCGCCGCCGAGCGTATCGATCGCCGTGCTGAGGAAATCGGGCCATTGGAGCGCACGCTTGGCCGCCGAGCGTCCTTTCCCCGTCAAGCGCACGGCAAGCGCGCGCCCATCCTCGTGCGCACGCCGCTTTTCGATGAGGCCCTTCGCTTCGAGCGTGCTGACCGCATCGCTCGTCGTAGCGGCAGTCAGCGCGGTCTCGCGCGCAATCTCCCCGAGCCGCAATGGCATCTTGCGCTGCATGAGCAGAACGAGTATTTCCCCTTGCGTCGGCGTCAATCCGGCACTTTCCGCCCATTCCCACGCCTGGCTGCGCATCGCCGTATTCAATCTCAGCAAACTATGGGTCACCCGCCCCGTCGCTTGCTCTCCGTATGCACCTTCGCTCATAGTCTTTCTTCGCTATTCGCCATTGACAGCATGCCGCTGCTGATCCGGTTGCCAGTGTGCGCCTACCACGCGACGCGCCGCAACCTCCGTGGGATGACTCGCCCTCTCGAGCCTGCAGAATTTTACTATTCCCGAGTCTATCGCTCGACGTGGGATCAATTTTTCATCTGTCGAGACGGTACGACGCACACCTGAGTTTACGCTTGCGAGCGCTGCGCAGCGTCGTTTACGCGATAACCCTCTAAAGCGCCAAGTCCGCCATTTTAAGCGAGCGAACGCGTCTGTCGAGCCAGTTATTCGCGAAACTCTGTGGATAAGTCGTGTATAACCGCGTGAATCTTCTGTGGCAGGATCTTCGATAACGTACGAATCCCAAAAAGTGCGACTCGAGTTATGAGCCGCATCTTTCCGTCATGCACGTTGGGTCCACGCGGTTATCGTTTACGCATGCCGTTGAAGCGTCGGCAAGATTTGACGTTTTCCACAGCGCCGGCCGTGGCTTGTTAACTACTACTACTTTTGTATACGTTCTAAGTTAAACAAACCTAGAAACTGCGCCAGCGCACGCACTGTTGCCGCACTGCCTCGTGGAGCGACTTTTCTTTGGCGACGACACTTCGCAGCCACGTCGCATCGTTCATCTGTTCCCGCGCGATAACGGCGATCTGATCGAGTGCGGCACCCGAATGAAGCGCCTGAGCGTGGGGTGCGATCGTCTTGAGCGTATCGAGGATGTCTTCGTATATCGTGCGACGCGCGCCGGTTTGCGGATCGATGCAGGTTCCGCCCAGGCCGAAGCGGCAGGCCTCGAAGCGGTTGAACGTGTAGACGAGGTAGTCGTCTTCCTTCGGGGTGAAAGGCTTGTCGACGAGCAGATGGCGTGCGAGCGTCTGGATGTAGCAGGCGATCGCCGCGGCCCGGTCGATCGATAGCGGCGTATCCATCACGCGCACCTCGATCGTGCCGAAGCCGGGCTTCGGCCGGATATCCCAGTAGAAATCCTTCATGCTGTTGACGACGCCCGTCGCCACCATCTTCGAAAAGTACTCTTCGAAGCCGTCCCAGGTCAGCACGAACGGCGCGCGGCCCGATAGCGGAAAGGCGAACACCGAGTTGAGCCGTGCCGAGTGAAACCCCGTATCGACACCCTGCACGTACGGAGAAGAAGCCGTAAGCGCGATGAAATGCGGAATGAAGCGCGACATGGCATGAAGCAGGAACAGCGCGCTGTCGGCGTCGGGACAGCCGATGTGAACGTGTTGGCCGAATACGGTGAATTGCTTCGCCAGATAGCCGTAGAGCTCCGACAGGTACTGAAAGCGCGGCGCGTCGAAGATCTGCCGCTCCGTCCAATGCTGGAACGCATGCGTGCCGCCGCCGCAAAGACCGACGTTGAGCTGATCCGCCGCGGCCACGAGCGTGTCGCGAATCGTGCGCAGCTGAGAGAGCGCTTCTTCGTGCGACGTGCAAATGCCCGTCGAAAGCTCGATCATGCTTTCGGTGATCTCGGGCGTGATGTTTCCCGGAATCTTCTGGTCCTTGACGAGACGCATCAGATCCGAAGCCGCTTTCGTCAGATCGTAGTCGTGCTTGTTGACGACCTGGATCTCGAGCTCGACACCGAACGTGAACGGTTTGGAGTCGACGAAGGGTTCAAGTGCCATATTTCTTTCCTGTTCTGGAACTGCCAGACGCTCACGCCCGGCGCTCGCCGACGAGCGTCAGGCTCCGATAGACGATCCAAGGCCCGACGAGCTGCAACACGACGATAGCGCTGAGCGCGACGGCCCGCAGCGTCGGATCGAATTGCGGGTAGAGCTGGTATGTGTCGTCGACGAGCAGATAAGCGAGCGCCGACATCGGAGCGAGCGAAAGGCCGAGCGCGAGGCCCTGCTTCCACCCGAGGCCGCTCGGCTTCGCGAACGCGAGCACGCCGACGAGCTTCGCGACGAAGCGCGCGACGATGAGGCCGAGCGCCGCGACGCCGCCGATCGCCACATCCTTCCACTCGAACGACGTGAGCGTCAGCACGAACAGAATCACCGTGAGCAGCCAGCCCGCCGTGCCGAAGTGCTGCGGCCAAAGCTGCGGTTTCTCTTCAAGGTTCTTCACGATGATGCCGGCCGCGAGCAGGCTCAGGATCGTCGAGAGCTTGAAAATGTTCGCCACGGCGATCGCAAGCAGCACGAGCCCGAAAAGCGCGACGAACGAGTGCTCGTCCTGCATGTTGACGCGCCGGTAAAAGAACATGCAGGCGCGCGCGAGCAGAAACGCGACGATGAGCGAGCCGGCAATCAGGTAAAGCGGCTGGACGATGGTGGCGAACACATTCCCGTAGACCTCCTGATGAAGCCAGGCGGAGACGATCTTCTCGACGATGACGGCGTACATGCTGTTGAGCGCGGTAAGCGTGAGCAGCCGCTGCGTCACCTGCCCTTCGGCCCGCAGCTCCGTCTTGAGCTGAATGACCATCGCCGGTGACGTCGACATCGAAATAGCCGCCAGCACGGTCGCGACGGGCGGCGAAACTTTCGCGAACAACAAGACCACGAGCACGAGCGCGAACGTCAGCGTCGCTTCGGTCAGGCTCGACAGGATCAGCCAGGGATTACGGCGGACCCAGCGCAGATCGAGCCGGCTGCCGAGCTCGAACAGCAACAGTCCGAGCCCGACGTCGAGCAGCACCCGCGACGTATCGATCATGTCGGCATCGATCGCGCCGACGCCGGCCGAGCCGGCGATGAGACCGATGACGGCATACCCGGAGATGCGGGGCAGGCGCCATGCCCGGTAGCAGAGCTCGCCGCACAGTCCCGCGACGAACAAGGCGAGTCCCGCCCAGAAGATACCGTTCAGCGGGAACGGCCAACTCGGCAGAAAGGAAAACGCCGATGTCATGAATAGCTTCTCCTTTACGGACAAGCCGCCCTCGGATATCGGAAAGCGGCTGGTGTGCGTGCTCGTCCGATCGGGCATGAGGCCGACGGACGCGGATGGCGGCAGCCGGCGAACCGGCCCCTGGGCCGGCGGTAGCCACCGGCGCCCGGCGATGCCCGCTCGAATTCGACGGGCCGACCTACGGCGAATTGCCGGCAACGTGTTCGCGGTGAGCGGCGCTCACGCTGCCTGGCGAGATGAATGAGAACGGACGCGGCCGCTCAGGTCTGAGATTCCGAACCGGCTTTCGCCGTTCCGTCGAGCCCCGCAATTTTCCAGGCTCGAACGTGCAACGCATGCAGGAAGAACGCGGATTGTGCCACAACCTGCGCGTTCTGTAGCGATTCGACATAGATCTGCCGCGATTTCGGTAGAAATGACGCGCGACAATACAAGCAGCGGAAAAACTATCCGATTTCAAGGCTCCGCAGCTGCGCGCATCGGACACGAGACAGCGCCGTTCCGCCAACGACCTCCCGCGTTCGCCGTACGACCGGCCCGATCCAGCGGTTGAGCGGCAGCACGTCGTTGGTTTACATCGTTTACGTATGTATACAAGTAGTAGCAGTTAACAAGCTGCTCTGAATTCTGTGCATAACACGCATTTGGCTGTTGGAATCAATGAGTTGGAAAACGCATAACCTTCTGAGCACCGTGTGAGGCGCGGCCGGCTTTCCCGGCACAACTTTTTGACGTCGTCCGCCCCTCCGTCGTTTGTCCCGTTTACGTCCACATCGATTTCACAGCGTTTTCAGCCGCTCTTCGCCAGGTTACCCACAGGCATCGGTGGATAACGTAGCGGTTGTCCCCACACTCCCACACTCACTGGCTTTTCTTCGCTACGGAGTCTTACGCGAAGCGATCCGCCAGACCGTGCCGCAGCGCACGGAGCAAGTAACGCGCCGGATCGAGGGACTCGGCGAGGTCGCGTTCCAGCGGCCACGGTTCCCCTTCGATCTGCGAGGCGACGAGTTCCGCCGCGAGCGCCGCCCACACGAGGCCGCGCGAACCGAACGCGAAAGCGCCGTAGAGCCCTTCGTCACGCGGCAGGTCGAGCGGCCAGGCGCCGCGTAGGCTGGCGGCTTGCATCTCGCTCGCGCGCTCGTCGGCAAATTGACCGGCCATCGGCAGGCGATCGCTCGTGACGCAGCGAAAACCGACGCGGCCCGCGGGCGTTGCGGGGTCGATCGCGGCGAGCTCGTTCGTCAACGAGGGAATCAGTTTCGACAGTCGTGCAAGGTTTTCGGCATGGCCCGAGGGGCGGATGGCCGCGTCTTCGTCGTCGGGTTCGTAGGTGGCGCCGGTCAGCAAGCCGTCAGCTAGCGGCACTGCATAGCCGTCGCCGATAACCGGGACTCGCAAGCCCGTCGCAAAGCGCGGCGGGAGCAGCGTGAGTTGGCCGCGCACGATGCGCGTCGGCACGTGGCGCGAGCGGGCGAGACGAGCCGCGTCATGTGCATTCGCGACGATGACGACAGGCGCGCGTGCGACGAGTCGGCCGGCATCGTCGATCACGTTCCAGACAACGCCTTCGCGCACGATCCGATCAACTTGCGCCCCACCGCGCCAGCTCGATGCGTGCGCAGCACTCGAGCACAGCGCCGCCGCCAGTGCCGCCGGGTTCAACGAGCCCCCTTGCGGATAAAAGCAGCCGCGAACCGACAGACCTGTCAGTGCCGCACCTGCGAGAGCCTGCGCTTCGCCAGCCGACAGCATTCGTGCGAACTCGGCCGGGAAAGTGTGGGCCGCAATCGCTTCAGCAAGCGTTTGTTCTTCCTCTTCGTCGGCCGGCAAATGGAGAAGGCCATTCGCGCTGCGTTCGAATCGGTGGCCGGCCACTTCGAGCACGCGCCAGCGATCGAGCGCGTAAAGGAAGCCCGCTCGCGAAATGCGCGAGGCGACGCTGTCGTCGCGCGACAGCAACGGATGAAAGACGGCGCCTGGGTTGCCCGACGTCTCGCTGGCAACACGCGCATGGCGGTCGACGAGCGTCACCTGCCAGCCGCGCGCGACGAGCCGCTCGGTCACTGCGCAGCCGGCGAGTCCGGCGCCTATCACGACGGCTTGCCGCTCGGTACAGTCGATCGGCAAAGGCGGTTCGTGACGGCGTACGCGCCAGCGCGGCGCGAACGTGCCGACGAGCATCTCGCGCTTGCCGGCGAACCCTTGCGCCTTCGCGCAGACGAAGCCGGCCGCTTCGAGCCCGCGTCTGACGTGTCCGGCGCTCGTGTAGGTCGCGAGCGTCGCGTCCTTCCCGGCGAGTCGCGCCAGCGCCTTGAAGACGGGCGGCGACCAGAGATCGGGATTCTTGGCCGGGGAAAAGCCGTCGAGATAGAACGCGTCGGCGCGCAACCAAAGCTTCGGGAGTAGCTCGAGCGCGTCGCCGAAAGCGATCGTCAATGTGACGCGCCCTCCTTCGAATTCGAGCCGGTGAACGCCGGGAAGCGGTAATGGCCAAGCGTCGGCGAGCGCGTGGGCGAGCGGCGCGATGGTTGCATACGCAACGAACCGCTCGTGAAGCGCGCGCAGGTCGTGTGCGGAAAACGGGTGTTTTTCGATGGAGACGAAGGCCAGACGCTGCGGTCGAGCGGGGTCGCCGCGCCAGGCGGCCCACGTCGCGAGGAAATTGCCGCCCAGCCCAAAGCCCGTTTCGAGGATCGTGAAAAGACGCCTGCCGCGCCAGCGGGAAGGCAGCCCGTTGCCGCCGATGAACACATGCTGCGCCTGCGCGAGCGCACCGGCGGCGCTGTGATAGACGTCGTCATAGGCGGGCGAATACGGCGTGCCGTCGTCGCGAAAGGCAAGCGTGGCGGGTCTGAGAGGAGCGGTCATGGCTTTTCGGGAACGTTGGCAAAATCCAACGTCGGCGTGTGGCAACCCCGGGAATCCCTTGGCAGGCGGGGTTTTCGAGTACGACAATGCGGGAAACCCAGCAGCGACAAGGTTAAGAAGCGTTAAATTCTTCGGAAGCCTTGCCGTTATTGGGTTTGCGCTGAGCTATCATAGCAAGCGCCGCACGACCGTTGCGCCGGGGCCCGGCGCCGCAGCCGGTGGCGCACGCTTCGCCACAGCTACAGGACGGCACAGCTTGCGTACGATGATGGGCGTAATTCGCGCCGTCAGTGTCAATTCAATCTGAAAAGAGGAACGTTAATGAACAAACAGGAACTGATCGACGCCGTCGCAGGTCAGACGGGCGCCAGCAAGGCTCAGACTGGCGAAACGCTGGACACGCTGCTCGAAGTGATCAAGAAGGCAGTGTCCAAGGGGGACTCGGTTCAACTGATCGGCTTCGGCAGCTTCGGTTCGGGTAAGCGCGCAGCCCGCACGGGCCGCAACCCGAAGACGGGCGAAACGATCAAGATCCCGGCGGCGAAGACCGTGAAGTTCACGGCGGGCAAGGCTTTCAAGGATGCTGTCAACAAGCGTTGAGCTCAGCGCTCGATGTCTCGTCGAGAACCCGCCGATACGGCGGGTTTTTTATTAGCGTCGTCGATTCTTGCAAAAAGCCGCAGTGAGGAGCCGGGCCTCAATGCACGATCTGTCCGGTCCCGTCTTCGTCGCTGTCTTCGACGCCGAGGTCCCACATCGGGAAAGGATCGGCAAAGCCAGCCCAGCCGGAAGGACCGAGCGCATATTCGTCGTCGGTCAGAAGACATGCATCGAGCTTGGTGCGCCAATATGCCGCATCGAGATCGACGCCGATCATAACGAGCTCCTGACGCCGATCCCCGATCGTCGTGTCGTTCGCGTCGCCGTGCCAGTCGGCCGCGATCTCGACCGCGAGCTCGGCGTCGTCGGGCCATTCCTCGCGCGGCTGAGCCGCCCACCAGAAACCGGCCGGACCGTGTCGGCACGCGCCGCCCGCCTGCGAAAGCGAGCCGACGACGTCATGACGCGTCGCGAGCCAAAAAAAACCCTTGCTGCGCAAAACGCCACGCCACTCCTCGTGCAAGAGCGCCCATAGCCGCTCCGGGTGAAACGGCCGCCGCGCACGGTAGACGAAGCTGTCGATTCCGTACTTGTCGGCTTCGCCGCGATGCTCGTGGTGTTCGTGCGCATGCTCGTGATCCCCGTCGCTCGTGTCGCCGTGCGAGTGTGCGAGCGATGCGAGCCAGCCCGGCGCATTCGCGGCCGCGTCGAAATCGAAACGCTTGGTGTCGAGCACTTCGCGCAGCGGCACGGCGCCGAAGCGGCTCACTATTTGAATCGCGCGCGGATTGAGACGCGCGAGGATGCGCTGCAGTCGGGTGAGCGTGTCGGCATCGACGAGATCGGCCTTGTTGACGACGAGCACGTCGCAGAATTCGACCTGCTCGATCAGCAGCTCGACGAGCGTGCGATCGTCTTCGTCGCTCGCGGCGAGGCCTCGCTCCGCGAGCGCATCGGACGATTCGTAATCGCGCAGAAAGTTGAGCGCGTCGACGACGGTGACCATCGTATCGAGGCGCGCGGCATCCGAGAGCGACACCCCCTCGTCATCGGTCATGGCGAACGTTTCGGCGATCGGCATGGGTTCGGCGATGCCTGTCGCTTCGATGACGATCGCATCGAAGCGGCCCTCGCCCGCGAGTTGCCGGATCTCGGTCAACAGATCGTCGCGCAACGTGCAGCAGATGCAGCCGTTCGACATCTCGACGAGCCGTTCCTCCACGTGCGACAGCGTCGCGGCGTCACGCACGAGCGAGGCGTCGATGTTGACGGTCGCGAGATCGTTGACGATGACGGCGACGCGCAGGCCGGCGCGATTGGCGAGGATATGCTTGAGCAGCGTGGTCTTGCCCGCGCCGAGAAAACCCGACAGCACGGTAACGGGCAAAGGAGGCTGATTCATGATGGCGGATCGGTAGGTGAAAGAGGCGGCGCGCGGCCGGCAAAACGCGGTGCAGCGAGCATTTTGCACCAATCGCGGCGACGCCGGGCGTTGAGGGCGGGTTCACGCCGATTGAGGGTTTGATGAGCCGAGATCGCGCCAAGATCGACGCAGCTCGAGAAATTGCTGTTAGAATGCCGCCCTGCACGACATGCGCAGTATTCCGCGATTCAGCTAGCGTTGCGCCTGCAACAGCTTCCAACGGCTGAGAATATCGACGATCTGGCGCGCATAACGATCGCGCAGGGCCGGGGTTTCAGAGTGGTACGCACCCACGGCTTCCCATGTGTTCCCGTACTTGTTCATCTTTTGTCGCAGGTGCCAGGCTGCGATATAGACGTTCTTGCACGGCTCCATCAGCGTCTCCGACGAAATGCCGTACTGCTTCAGTACGGGCAGGTGCACGGAGTTGATCTGCATGAGTCCGTAGTCCGTCGAGCCGTTGACGTTCTTGTGAAGGGCGTCCGGCGTGTTATGCGATTCCTGCCAGGCGATGGCGCGCAGGATCAGCGGGTTCACTTTCTGGTAACGGGCCGCTTCGTCGAAGCAATCCGCGCGTGCGCCTACGCTCGCGAGGCTTGCCGACAAACTTGCGGCAACCATCACGATGGCTCGCGCGATGAGCTTCGTCCGTTTATTTCGAACGATGGCCGAATCGATCGTTCGACCCACTGCCGATACCAAGTCGCCTTGCATTTTCTTACCTTGCCTTACCTGTGTCTTTTGTGTCGCCCTTTTATGTTCCATGAACCGAAGCGCGCGCTCAGCGCCCGGGAAAACCCGGGTCACCGGAGCATTCCATCGAAAATGTCCGCTCGTATCATACCGGCTGAGGGAACGTCCGCAAACCGGCCGGACGGACATAAGCGAGCCGGGTGCGGACAACTTGATGACGCGCGGCTTACTGTAGCGCGCTGCCGCCCGCCTTTTGGGAAATGGCGCAGGTCTCGAATTTTGTGATTATTGGGACATAAAAAGCTGCTAATGTTCGGCTTTTCAGCGGCGGCGCACCGGCCCGAAAGGGCCGTGCCTCGGCGCGCCGCGGTGGATTGCCGCGAAGAGCCGCTTATCGCTTTCGCATTCAACTCTGATTCCATGACAAGAAACCCTAGGGCATTGCGCCGCATCGCCACCGCGTTCTTGATCGCGGGCTTGATGACGACACGATTCGCGTATGCGGACGTCTCGCTCAACTTCGTCAACGCGGACATCGATCAGGTCGCGAAGGCGATCGGCGCCGCCACCGGCAAGACGATCATCGTCGATCCGCGCGTCAAGGGGCAGCTCAACCTCGTGTCCGAACACCCCGTCCCCGAGGATCAGGCGATCAAGACGCTCGAATCCGCGCTGCGGATGCAAGGCTTCGCCCTCGTGCAGGATCACGGGGTGCTCAAGGTCGTGCCCGAGGCGGACGCCAAACTGCAAGGCGTGCCGACCTACGTCGGCAATTCGACGCCCGCGCGCGGCGATCAGGTCATCACGCAGGTGTTCGAGCTTCATCACGAATCGGCGAACAACCTGCTGCCCGTGCTGCGCCCGTTGATCTCGCCGAACAACACGATCGCGGCCTACCCCGCGAACAACACGCTCGTCGTGACCGATTACGCCGACAACGTGCGACGCATCGCCGCGATCATCGCCGGCGTCGACAGCGCGGCGGGTCAGCAAGTCGAAGTCGTGCCGCTGAAGAACGCGAATGCGATCGACATGGCGCAGTCGCTCTCGAAGATGCTCGATCCCGGCGCGATCGGAAGCACCGATGCGACGTTGAAGGTCTCGGTGCAGGCCGATCCGCGCAGCAATGCGCTGTTGCTGCGCGCGTCGAACAAATCGCGGCTCGCGATGGCGAAAAAACTCGTGCAGCAGCTCGATGCGCCGAGCTCGGAGCCCGGGAACATGCACGTCGTTCGACTGCGCAACGCCGATGCGGTCTCGCTCGCGAAGACGCTGCGCGGCATGATGGGCAAAGGCGGCGGAGAAGGCGCCACGTCGAGCGCGGAAACGAGCAACGCCAACACGTTCAATGCGGGCGGCGGCGCGGCAGGCGGTCTCTCGACCGGCACGGCCGGCACGCCTCCGCTTCCTTCGTCTTATAGCGGATCGCTCGGCAGCAGCAGCGGCGGCGGGTTGGGCTCGTCGGGGGGCATGGCGGGCGGCGGCTTGGGCAAGGCGGGCTTTCTAGGCCAAGCGCAAGGCGGCGGCGGCGGCGCAGAGGAGAACCCGGCTGGCGGCATGATCCAGGCGGATGCGGCGACGAACTCGCTCGTCATCACGGCGTCGGATCCCGTCTATCGCAACCTGCGCGCGGTGATCGACCAGCTCGATGTGCGGCGTCCGCAGGTCTATATCGAGGCACTCATCGTCGAACTCACCGCGACCAACCAGGCGAATCTCGGCATTCAATGGCAGGTCGCGACGGGGGCGCTCTATGGGGGCACCAACCTGTCGACCGGCCAGAGCGGTCTCGGCAATAGCATCGTCAACCTGACGGCCACGGCTGCGACGAATGGCTTGCCGGCGGCGTTGGCCAGCACAGGGACGGGCGGCCAGGGTCTCAATATCGGCTGGCTGCGCAACATGTTCGGTGTGCAGGGCCTCTCCGGCTTGCTGCAGTACTTTTCCGGCACGAGCGACGCGAACGTGCTGTCGACACCAAACCTCGTCACGCTCGACAACCAGGAGGCGCAGATCATCGTCGGCCAGAACGTGCCTATCCCGACGGGTCAATACACGAACCTGACGAGCGGCACGGGAAACACCGCATTCAACACGTATGATCGTCGCGACGTCGGTCTCACGCTGCACGTGAAGCCGCAGATTACCGACGGCGGAATCCTCAAGCTGCAGATCTACACGGAAGATTCGGCGGTGCTCGCGGGCACCCAGACCTCGGTGACCGGTCCGACCTTCACCAAGCGTTCGGTGGAGTCGACCGTGCTTGCGGACAATGGCGAGATCATCGTGCTCGGCGGCCTCATGCAGGACAACTACCAGGTCTCGAACAACAAGGTGCCGCTGCTCGGCGACATTCCGTGGATCGGCCAGTTGTTCCGCTCGGAGGGCAAGACGCGTCAAAAGACGAACCTGATGGTGTTCCTGCGGCCTGTCATCATCAGCGACAGCGAGACCGCGCGGGCCGTGACAGAGAACCGTTACGACTATATCCAGGGCGTCACGGGCGCATATCGGTCGGACAACAGGGTCATCCGCGACAAGGACGACCCGGTCGTGCCGCCGATTCCGGCCGGCCCGAACGAAGGTGGCGCACCCGCGACGAATCTTTTCGACCTCGACAAGATGCGGCGCCAGCAGTTCGCGCCTCCCCCGCCGGCTGGTACGGCGACACCCGCGCCCCAAGTGGCGCCGCCGCCGGCGCCGGCCGCGCCGACCTCGAGCCAACCCGGCGTCGCACCCGGTACCGGTAAAAGCGCCGGCGGCAACTCCGCGATCGACTTCACATCGTCAAGACCATGAGCACTAGCGTAGCGCCACAGCCGGTTCTCGAGCGGGAGGCACTCTCGCCGCTTGCCGCGCGCCTCGTGCCGTACGCCTTCGCGCGCAACGGCCAGATTCTTGTCGCCCATCAGCGCCCCGAAGGCGTCGAAGTATGGGTCAGCGAACGCACAAGCGACGCGGCGCTCGCCGAGGTTGCCCGTAATTTCGGTGCACTGACGGCCGTGCGGCTGCCGGCCGACGAACTCGCGCAGGCGATCAATCAAGCGTATGCGCGCAACGACGGCAGCGCGGCGCAAATCGTCGGCGAGGTGGAAGGCGAAGTCGATCTGTCGCGCCTGATGCAGGACATTCCCGAAGTCGAGGACCTGCTGGAATCCGAAGACGACGCGCCGATCATCCGCATGATCAACGCGCTGCTCACGCAGGCGGCGCGCGAGCACGCATCGGATATCCACATCGAGCCGTTCGAAAATGCGTCGGTCGTGCGCTTCCGCGTGGATGGAACGTTGCGCGATGTCGTGCGTCCGAAAAAGGCGCTGCATGGCGCGCTGATTTCGCGCATCAAGATCATGGCGCAGCTCGATATCGCCGAGAAACGCTTGCCGCAGGACGGCCGCATCACGCTGCGCGTGGCGGGCCGCCCCGTCGATGTCCGCGTTTCGACGCTGCCGACGGGGCATGGCGAACGCGCCGTCCTGCGTCTGCTCGAAAAGGATGCGCAGCACCTGAATCTCGAGGCGCTTGGCATGGGGCCCGATACGCTCGATCAATTCGACAAGCTGATTTCGCGACCGCACGGCATCGTTCTCGTGACGGGACCGACAGGCTCGGGCAAGACGACGACGCTTTATGCGTCGCTCTCGCGGCTCGAGACGACGACGACGAACATCATGACGGTCGAGGACCCGATCGAGTATGACCTCTCCGGTATCGGCCAGACGCAGGTCAACGAGCGCATCGGCATGACGTTCGCGCGCGCGTTGCGCTCGATCCTTCGTCAAGACCCGGACGTCATCATGATCGGCGAGATTCGCGATCTCGAAACGGCGCAGATCGCCGTGCAAGCCTCGCTGACGGGTCACCTCGTGCTGGCGACGCTGCACACGAACGATGCCGCCTCGGCCGTCACGCGTTTGACCGACATGGGCGTCGAGCCCTATCTGCTCGCTTCATCGTTGCTCGGCGTCCTTGCGCAGCGGCTCGTGCGGCGGCTATGCCCCGCATGCAAGGAGGAGCGCGTCGAGGATGGCCGTCGGCATTGGCATCCCGTAGGCTGCGACAAATGCGGGCGATCGGGCTACGCGGGGCGGCGCGGCGTCTACGAGCTGCTCGTCATCGACGATGCGGTCCGCACGATGATTCACCACAACGCAGCCGACGCGGAGATTCTCGCGGCCGGCCGCGAGCGCGGCATGCGCACGCTGCGCGAGGACGGCGAGCGCTGGATCGCCTCGGGCTTGACCTCGCTCGAAGAGCTCTTGCGCGTGACTGGGGGAGCGTAAGGAGCATGCCGGCATTTCGCTTCGAAGCGATCGACACAGCGGGCCAGGCGCAAAAGGGCGTGCTCGATGCCGACAGCGCGCGCTCGGCCCGCTCGCAATTGCGCACGCAGGGTTTGACGCCGCTCGTCGTCGAGCCGGCCGGCAGCGCCGCGCGCGGCGAGCGCAGCCGGCGGCTCGCGCTCGGGCGCAAGCTCTCCTCGCGCGAGCAGGCGATTCTCACGCGGCAGCTCGCGAGCTTGCTCATCGCCGGCTTGCCGCTCGACGAAGCGCTTTCGGTATTGACGGAGCAAGCCGAGCGCGACTACATCCGCGAGCTCGTGGCGGCGATTCGCGCCGAAGTGCTGGGCGGCCACTCGCTCGCCAATGCGCTCGCGCAGCATCCGCGCGATTTTCCCGACATCTATCGCGCGCTCGTCGCGGCCGGCGAGCATACGGGCAAGCTCGGGCTCGTCCTGTCGCGGCTTGCGGACTACATCGAAGGCCGCAATGCGCTCAAGCAAAAGATCGTGCTTGCGTTCACGTATCCGGCCGTCGTCACCGTCATCGCTTTCGGGATCGTGACGTTTCTGCTCAGTTATGTGGTGCCGCAAGTCGTGAACGTATTCGCGAGCACGAAGCAGCAGCTGCCGATCCTGACCGTCATGATGATGGCGCTCTCGGGCTTCGTGCGGCACTGGTGGTGGGCGATTCTGATCGGCGTGGCCGTCGTCGTTTATCTCGTGCGCGCGGTGCTCGCGCAAGCGGGGCCGCGGCTCGCCTTCGACCGATGGCTGCTGACGGCGCCGCTCGCGGGCAAGCTCGTGCGCGGCTACAACACGGTCCGCTTTGCGAGCACGCTGGCGATTCTGACCGCTGCCGGCGTGCCGATCCTGCGCGCGCTGCAGGCCGCGGGCGAGACGCTCAACAACCGCGCGATGCGCGGCAACATCGACGAGGCGATCGTGCGCGTGAGAGAGGGTACGTCGCTCTCGCGCTCGCTCGGGAACACGAAGACGTTTCCGCCCGTGCTCGTGCATTTGATCCGCTCAGGCGAGGCGACGGGCGACGTGACGACGATGCTCGATCGCGCGGCCGAAGGCGAGGCGCGGGAGCTCGAGCGGCGCACGATGTTCATGACGAGTTTGCTGGAGCCGCTGTTGATTCTGGCGATGGGCGGCGTGGTGCTCGTGATCGTGCTGGCAGTCATGCTGCCGATCATCGACTTGAACAATATGGTGCAGTGACCGGCCCGCATTCCCGAGCGAGGACAGCGAGGACAGCGGGGAATCGGGACGGGGCTCCATGCGCTGGAGCCCCAGGGCCGAGCGACTTCAGCGAACGTAGATGGTCGGGCCGCCGCCGGTGTTCGCGGGCAGGAAGACTTCGGAGCGCGCACCGTTGTGATCGATGACGATCGATCGCGCGCGCACTTCGGCGAGCTTGCTGTCGTCGCCGAGGCTGCCGCCGAGCGAAATCGCATGTGGCGGTTCGTCGCCGACGCTGACGATCGCCGCGGCGCCTTCCCTCAGCGAAAGGATGCCGAAGACTTTGATGGCGCGGTTGATCGCGGGCGTGAGCTTGCCGCCGAAAAGCGTCGCGGCGTCGTCGACCGAGGCGGTCTGCTCGACGGCGGCGGCGCGCGGCGGCGCGGGTGGGCGCGCGCTCAGCACGACGACCCAATAGGCCAGCGTCGCGCAGAAAACCGCGAACATGAATAACGACAGCAGACGGACATGTAAGGAGTTCATGCGCAGTATTGTACGGATTATTCCTGCATTTGCGCGTAACGGCGTGGCGCTTTGAGCCGCGCATTACAATCAGCGGCCGAATCGAATGCCGTGCCACGCGGCCAGATTCTGAACCCATTTTCGAACGAGGTAGGAACGATGCAAAGGTGGACCCAACGCCGTCACGAAATCGCCGCGTCGCGCACGCGGCGCCACCGCGGCTTCACGCTGATCGAGATCATGGTCGTGATCGCGATCCTCGGCATTCTCGCCGCGCTGATCGTACCGAAGATCATGAGCCGACCAGATGAAGCACGCCGTGTCGCGGCGAAGCAGGATATCGGCTCGATCATGCAGGCGCTCAATCTGTACCGGCTCGACAACGGCCGCTATCCGACCCAGGATCAGGGTCTGCCGGCGCTCGTCCAGAAGCCGACGACGGATCCGGTGCCGAACAATTGGAAAGACGGCGGCTACCTGGAAAAGCTGCCGAACGATCCGTGGGGGCATCCCTATCAATACCTGAATCCCGGCGTGCACGGCGAAATCGACGTGTTCAGTTACGGTGCCGACGGCAAGCCGGGCGGCGATGGCAACGATTCCGACGTCGGTTCGTGGCAATAGGGTGTCGCCTCGATGAAGACTTCGCGCCAAGCGGGATTCACGTTGCTCGAGATGCTCGTCGTGCTCGTGATCGCTGGCCTGCTCGTTTCGCTTGCGTCGATTTCGCTCACGCGCAATCCGCGCACCGACCTCAATGAGGAGGCGCAACGCCTTGCGCTGCTATTCGAATCGGCGACGGACGAAGCGCAGGTGCGTTCGCGTCCGATCGCGTGGGAGCCGGTCGCGGGCGGATTTCGCTTCGACGTTCGCACGCAGGATGGCTGGCGGCCGCTGCAGCGCGACGAGCTTCTGCGCGAGCGGCGCTGGGAAGGCGGCGTGACCGACGTGTCGATCGATTACCCGGGCTCGGATCTGCATCCCGATCGGCTCGTGTTCGGCGTGGAGAGCATCGGGGCCGCCGTGACGGTCACGCTCTACTCGGCCGTCGGGCGCGCGACGATCGTCGGCACCGGCAACGGCCGCTATGAGGTGCGCTGAATGAAACGACCCCATTCCCGCGCGCGCGGCTTCACGATGATCGAGGTGCTCGTCGCGCTCGCGATTATCGCCATCGCGCTGGCCGCGGCGCTGCGCGCGAGTGCGATGCTCGCGGGCGACGAAGCGGGTTTGCATCGGCGCCTGCTCGCGGGGTGGAGCGCCGACAATACGCTCGCGCGGCTCTATTTGTCGCGCGAATGGCCCGAGGTCGGCTCGAAGAGCTTCGATTGCTCGCAGGGCAATCAGCCGCTCTTGTGTACCGAGCGCGTGAGCGCGACGCCCAATCCCGTTTTCAGGCGGGTCGAGGTCGTGGTGACGATTCCAGGGGAGCAAGGCATCCTCGCTCAACTCGTGACGGTGGTGCCGAATGAGACGAACCGTGCGCTCTGACGGCCGGCGTCGCCGCGCGAGTCGCGCACGCGGCTTCACGCTCATCGAGCTGATGGTGGCGATCGCCATTCTCGCCGTCATCGCCGTGCTGTCGTGGCGCGGTCTCGAGCAGATCGTCCGCGCGCGGCAGACCATCTCGAACGCCATGGAAGACGAGCGTGTCTTCGCGCAGTTTTTCGATCAGGTGCGCATCGATGCGCGGGAGGCGGCCACCGACGACGAGGTCGGCCAACCGGCCGTGTCCGTTGCCGGGGGCACGCTGCAGATCGTGCGCTGGTTCGACATGAGCGGGCAGCCGCCGCGATTGCAGGTGGTGCGCTATCAGGTTGCCGGTGGGCGTGTCACACGCTATGCGTCGCCGCCCGTCGGGACGCCTGACGCCCTGCGGCGCATGTTGTCGGGAGCAAGCACGGATTGGAGCGCGGTGCCGCTCATCGGCGGCGTCGGCATGATCAACGCGCGCCTTTTCGTGCCGCGTACGGGCTGGACGACTCAAATGGAGGATGTGACCACCGAGATCGCCCGCAACGACAACAATGTCAAGGTGCCACAGTTCGGCAATGCGCCGATCGATCGCGCGGTCAAGGGACTCGAAGTCAGCATTGGCGCGCCCTCGCTTCGCGCGCCGATCACACGCGTCTTTCTGGTCGGAGGCTGACGGTGAGAAGACGTCAACGCACGCACGAACGCGGCGCTGCCATCATCAGCGCACTGCTTGTCGTCTCGCTCGCCGCCATTCTCGTTGCGGGCATTCTCTGGCGGCAACAGGTGCAGGTGCGCCGCATCGAAAACCAGCGCCTCCTCGCGCAGGCGCAATGGGTCGCGCGCGGCGCGCTCGACTGGACGCGCCTCATCCTGCGCGCCGAGGCCGACACGTCGCCGACCTTCACGTACCTCGGCGGCGTCTGGGCGGTACCGATCGCGAGAACGCGCCTCTCCGATTTTCTCGGCAAGATCGGCGAGGCGCAGGCCGGCCAAGGCGAAGATACCTACATCTCGGGCTCGATCGAAGACGCCCAGGGCAAATTCAACCTGCGCAATCTCGTTTCGGTGCCAGCACCGGGCGCGCTGCAGGTGAACATCGCCCAGGTCCTCGCATTCCAGCGGCTCTTGCAATCGCTCGGATTCGACGGCCAGCTCGCAAGGCGCGTCGCGCTGCAGGTTCGCGCTGGCCTGCAGGGATCTGCGACGCGATTCCAATCGCCGATGAACGAGATCGGCGGGGGGCAGACGCAGCAGCTCGGCGGTATCGTCGGCGGCAACAACTTCACCGACAATCCGGGGCTTCAAGAAGGCAACGACCAGTCGAGCATGGCCGCGCTCCAGATGACGAGTGTCGATTCGCTTCTCGACGTGCCGGGCTTCACGCCCGAAATGGTCGCGCGCCTGCGTCCGTTCGTGACCGTGTTGCCCACGCAGACCGCTGTCAACATGAATACGGCGCCCGCCGAAGTCGTCGCGGCCATCGTGCCCGGGATGTCGCTCTCGAGCGCACAAGCGTTCGTCTCACGCCGGGAGACCGTCTTCTTTCGCAACAGCGCCGACATCGAGTTGGCCTTGCGAGGCGCCGGTGCGCCGCAAGCGACGGACGCCGCCTCGAGTCAGGTTCCCATCGACGTGACAACGAGCTATTTTTTCGTGCATGGGCTCGTGCAGCATCGACGGGCCGAAGTCGATCGGACGACGCTCGTTTATCGCGATCCGCTCACGCATGCGACGCGCGTCGTCCGCGTGAGCGATCAACCATGACACCCGCAAAGCTAAGCCTAGGAGAGACGGCCTTTGAGCACGTTGATCGTTTTTCTGCCGCCGCGTGATCCGGCGGTGCCGTCGCAGGAATGGCTGCTGCCCGATATGCCGTTCCTGCTGCTCGACAAAAGCGGCCGCAAGGAGCGCGCGGGCCGGGCAGGGCTTGCGTTCCTGCCGCGCGCCGCGACGACGGTGCTGATCGTCGCCGCCCGCGACGTTCTGATGTTATCGGCGTCGTTGCCACCGCTGAAGGGACAGCGGCTCAAGCAAGCGCTGCCGAACGTCGTCGAGGATCAGATGATCCAGGATCCGCAGACCTGTCATATCGCGCTCGATCCGCAACCGCTCGCCGACGGCTCGCGCGTGCTCGCCGTTATCGATCGCGGCTGGTTTCGTTTCCTTGTCGAAGCCTTCGCGGCGGCCGGGCACCGCAACTTGCGCGCGGTGCCGGTCACGCGTTGCTTGCCCGCGGCGCAGTCCGCACCCGGCGGCTTGGCCGAAAGCGCCGCAATCGGCGGGCAGGATGAGCCGCCGGTTGCGGCCGCGCCCGCGCTTGCCGACGGCCAGGCGGCCGCGGTGTCGCAGCCTGAATCGCCGCTCCTTTCCCCCGCTTCGCTTGTCGTAGCCGTGCTCGGTACGGTTCGCGAAACAGCGCAGGCGATTCTCGCGGACGCCGCCGCCGGAGCCGCGTCGGTTGTTCCCGAGGCGCCGTCGCCATCGTCCGCGCCGCTCGCTTCCGCCGATCCGCGCGTCGAGGTTGCAATCGCGCGCGGCTCGCTCGGCGAAGGGCTGGCCGTACCCGCCTCGGCTCTCGAGGCGACGCTTTCCGCGCTGGCCGGCGATACGCCGCTCGACGTGTTCGAGCTGACCGACGTGCCCGGGGCCGAACCGGCGCTGGCGCCGCATGCGGCGTTGCCCATGTTCGGCAGGGCCTCTTCCGACGCACGCGTCGTGCTGCCGGCCGGCGCCAAGCTGTTGCCGTTCGAGGCACTGGCGCGCGCGGCCATCGCGTCGCGGCTCGACCTCTGCCAGTTCGAGTTCGAATCGCGCCCCTGGCGGCTCGACCGTGCGACCGTGAGGCGGCTGCGCGTGCCGATCGGACTCGGCGTGGCAGCGCTCCTCGTGGCGGTGATCGGCGCCAACGTGCAGTGGATCGTGATGGCGCGTGAGCGCGACGCGCTCAACGCGCAGATGACGGAGCTGTTGCTGAATGCGTTTCCGAAAACGACGGTCGTGCTCGATGCGCCCGCGCAGATGAAATCGCAGCTCGATCGGCTGCGGCTAGCGTCGGGTCAGCTCTCGCCCGACGATTTCCTATCGCTTGCCGCACGGCTTGCGCGTTCGCTCGGGCCGCTTCCTGTGAACGGCATTGCGGCGCTCGATTACCACGACCGCCGGCTCGACCTCACCTTCAAGCCGCAGGTGAGCGCCGATCCCGACTTTACGAAGCGGCTCGCGCAAAGCGGACTCGCGGGGGAACTCGATACCGGCACGGGCAAGTGGGCGATCAAGAACAGGAACCCGGGACAATGAAGACGACTACCGCAATCACCGACGCCTGGTCCGGCTTCTGGGCGGTGCGAACCGCGCGCGAGAAGATGATCATCACATGGGGCGGCGCCGTTCTCGGCGTCGTCATCGCCTACTCGCTGCTGTGGGCGCCGGCGCAGCAGGGTCGTGCGGAGCTCCGCGAGCAATTGCCGACGATGCAGCGCGAGCTCGCGCAGATGACTGCGGAAGCGGATGAAGCGCGCGCGCTCGCGCCGGCGGCGCAGGGCGTGGCGCCTACCGGCAACGCGCTGAAAGATGCGGTCGCCGCGTCGCTCGCCCAGGCGGGCTTCGGCGATCCTCAAGTGCAGATTGCCGGTGAGGCCGTCCGTGTCAGCCTCAAGAACGCCTCGTTCGCCGCCTGGACGACTTGGCTCGACGCCGCGCGCAAGCAGTTCAAGGTGCAGGTGTCGGAGTTGCATGCGACGGCCGCGAAGGCTGACGGGCAAGTCGACGTGACGGCCACGCTGCAGCCGGCCGTCGTGCGGCCGGGCCGCTGATCGATGCGCCGCCCGTTCGCCCGAGAAGGCCTCCCTCGACCGGACGGCCGCGCATGAGCGTCTGGATGCGCCGTATCGGGACCGCGCTGCCATGGCTCGCGGTCGCCTTCGTTTCGTGCGTGCTCGTGCTCGTGGTGTTGCTGCCGGCCTCGTGGGTGACGCCGCGCTTCGCTCGCGCCACGCAGGGGCACGTCAATCTGATCGAGCCGTCCGGATCGCTATGGCACGGCTCGGCCACGCTGATGCTCGCAGCCGGCCCGGATGCGAGCGCGGCCACGGTTTTGCCGGGTCGCGTCGAGTGGCATACGGCGTTCTGGCCGCTCTTCGCCGGCCGTGTGAGCATGCAATTGCTGCTGAGCGACGCGATGCCGGATCCGGTCCACATCGACGCCTCGTTCGACGGCGCGACGGTTTCGGCTGGCGGCATCAAATTGCCCGCCGCGCTGCTTTCGGGGCTCGGCGCGCCGTTCAATACGCTCGATCTGCAAGGCGATATCCATGTAACGTGGACGCAATGGCACTTGATCCGAGGCAATGCGTTCGGCGGGCTCACGATCACGCTCGAGGACATGATTTCGCGCGTGTCGCCGGTGAAGCCGCTCGGCTCGTACCGCGTGGTGCTGCAGGCTCAGGGTGCCGCGTCGACGCTCGACCTTTCGACGCTCAAAGGCCCGCTGCTGCTTAGCGGACACGGGACGGTCGCCGGCAGCGGCACGTCGTTTCACGGCGAGGCGAGCTCGACGCCCGAAGCGCGCGACAACCTGTCCGGTCTGCTGAACCTGCTCGGACGGCCGATGGGGCCGGGCACCGTTTCCCTCGATTACAGGCGCTGAAGCGGGCCAGCGATTAGTCCGCCTTCCCGTCGACGTGATTCATCTGCGCGACGTTCCAGCCGCCGCCGAGCGCCTTCACGAGGCCTACCGACGATACCATCCGTTGCCCCGCGAGCGTCGCGAGCTTTTGCTCGGCGGTAAAAGCCGTCGTTTGCGCGGTCAATACGTTCACATAGCCGACCGTTCCGGCCTTGTACTCGTTCGTCACGATGGCGAGCGCTTGCTGCGCCGAAGCCACGGCCTGTCGCTGGACGACGATTTCCTGGGCCAGGATGCGTTGGGAAGCGAGGTTGTCTTCGACATCCTGGAAGGCGGTGAGAACGGCCTGCCGGTAGGTCGCCACTTGCTGATCGTAGGCGGCGCGCGCGGCTTCCGTCTGCGCATGCCTCAAGCCCGCGTCGAAGAGCGTCGCCGCCAGCGACGGCCCGACCGTCCAAAACCGCGAGGGCAGCGTGAACAGTTTCGAGAAGATCGAGTTCTCGAAACCGCCCTGCGCCGAAAGCGTGAGTGTCGGAAAAAAGGCCGACATGGCCACGCCGATCTGCTCGTTCGCCGCGGCAGCCCTGCGCTCGGCCGAGGCGATGTCGGGCCGCCGTTCGAGCAGCGCCGAGGGCACTTCGACCGGCACCCGCGGCGGCTCGGCATCGAGCGGAATGCGCGGAATCGAGAACGTCGACGCAGGCTCGCCGACGAGCACGGCGATCGCATGCTCCTCTTGCGCGCGCGCGACGCCGTTTTCGATCGCCGCGGCCTGTGCCGATTGGAGCTGCGTTTGTGCCTGAATCACGTCCGAGCGAGCGGCGACGCCCGCCGCGTACTGATTCTGCGTCAGCTTGAGCGCCGCGGTGTAGGCGCTGACGGTGTCGTCGAGGAGCTGCTGCAGCGAATCGGCCTCGCGCAGCTGAAAATAGGTTTGCGCGAGCGTCGCCTGGGCGGACAGCCTCGCATTGGCGAGATCGGCGGCCGCGCCCTGTTCGCCCGCGCGCTCGGCGCTGACGGTGCGGCTGACCTTGCCCCAGAGGTCGGGCTCCCATGTCGCGTCGAGCGACACATCGAAATTGTTGCTGATCCGCGATCTGGATCCGCTCGACCCCAGGAAGCTCGACGAGCTCGACAACTGCTGTCCCGAGCGCGTCGCGCTGGCCGAGGCTCCGATGATCGGGAAGTAAGCGGCCCGCGCTTCGGCGACGAGCGCGCGCGCCTGGCGATAGGCGGCCGCGAATTGCGCGATGGACTGATTCGCCGAATCGAGCTTGTCCATCAGCGCGTCGAGCCGTTCGTCACGGTAGACGGACCACCAGGGGCCGCGATCGGCATGGTCGGACGGCTCAGCCACCTTCCAACCCGGGGGCGCTTCCTTGAAAGAAGCGGGCATCGGCGCATCGGGCCGCTTGTAGTCGGGGCCGACGGCGCAGCCGCCGAGCGTGACGGCAACCGCGGCGATCAACGCCACGGCGAGCCCGGAGACGGTTGTTCCCGAGGGCTGTGCTGGAATCGGCGCCGCGCTCGTCCGTAGCGGAGCAGCGGCAGCCGCAGGTTTTCGATGAAGCGGCATGCGAATGTGTGTCGGTGCTATGCGGCGATGGTATCGCAAGCCGTTTGTCGGCTGGGTTACCGCACGTTACATCCGAGAGCGGCAGGCTGCGCGCTGCGTACTATAGATGTGCTATTGCTTGCTTAGAAGACTATTGACACAGCAACAAAATCAGACGATAGTGCGACCGTTGCGTGAGGTAAGTTGTGACTCGCGCATCGCGGCAAAAGACGAATCAAAAACAAGCAATAAAAGGAGAGCGCAAATGACGGACGCGGCTACCGAGGGCGCCGCGCAGGGCTCGGCTTCGCCCGGCACTTCCGCGGCGGCGAGGCCGCTGCGAGGGGCGACGCTTGCTTTGCTGACGGTCGGCCTTGCTTTCGGCACCTTCATGGAGGTGCTCGACACGTCGATTGCCAACGTCGCCGTGCCGACGATCTCGGGCACGCTCGGCGTGGCGGCCAGCGACGGAACCTGGGTCATTTCGTCGTACTCCGTCGCCGCGGCCATCGCCGTGCCGCTGACGGGATGGCTCGCGCGCCGCGTCGGCGAGGTGCGACTTTTCACACTGTCGGTCCTCGCATTCACGATCGCCTCGGCCCTTTGCGGCCTCGCCGCGAATTTTGAATCGCTGATCGCATTCCGCCTCATTCAAGGACTCGTGTCGGGGCCGATGGTGCCGCTCTCGCAGACGATCCTGATGCGCAGCTATCCGCCGAGCAAGAGAGGGCTCGCGCTCGGTCTCTGGGCGATGACGGTGATCGTCGCGCCGATCTTCGGGCCGGTGATGGGCGGCTGGATTACCGATAACTACAGCTGGCCGTGGATCTTCTATATCAACCTGCCGATCGGCCTGATCTCGGCCGCGACAGCCTTCTTCCTGCTGCGCGGACGCGAGACCAAGACGGCGAAGCAACGCATCGACGCGATAGGGCTCGGCTTACTCGTGATCGGGGTCGGCTCGCTGCAAATGATGCTCGATCTCGGCAAGGATCGCGACTGGTTCAGCTCAACGTTCATCGTCACGCTCGCGCTCACCGCGGCCGTCGCGATCGCCTTCCTGCTCGCGTGGGAGATTACCGAAAAGACGCCCGTCATCGACCTGACGCTGTTCAAGGACCGCAACTTCGCACTCGGCGCCCTCATCATTTTCTTCGGCTACATGGCGTTCTTCGGCTCGGTCGTGGTCTTTCCGCTCTGGCTCCAGACGGTCATGGGCTACACGGCCGGGCTCGCGGGGCTCGCGACGGCGCCGGTCGGGCTGCTCGCGCTCGTCTTGTCTCCGCTCATCGGGCGCAATATGCACCGGCTCGACCTGCGGATGGTCGCGAGTATCGCGTTTACGGTGTTCGCCGTCGTCTCGCTTTGGAATTCAACGTTCACGCTCGACGTGCCGTTCAATCACGTGATTCTGCCGCGTCTCGTTCAAGGCATCGGCGTGGCTTGCTTTTTCGTGCCGATGACGACGATCACCTTATCGAGCATTCCCGACGAGCGGCTCGCGAGCGCGTCAGGGCTGTCGAACTTTCTGCGCACGCTGGCGGGCGCGATCGGCACCGCCATCAGCACGACCTATTGGGAGAACGATGCGATCTATCATCACGCCGTTCTATCGGAATCGGTCAGCCTCTATTCGCCGAACACGAGCGCCTATCGCGATGCGCTCGCGGCCCTCGGCATGGCGGGCAACAGCCTGACGGCCCAGTTGAACGACACCGTCACGCAACAGGGCTACATGATGGCGACGAACGACTTTTTCCGCCTTTCTTGCGTCGCGTTCGCGTTGCTGGCCGTGCTGGTTTGGACGACTAAGCCGCGGCGCGGAGGCGGACCTTCGATGTCGCATTGACGCGACGCTCGTTACAGCGATGAAGTGCCGCGGCTGGCTAGCCCTGGTCCTTCGCGCCGCCGGTTTCGCTTGCCGGCGTCGGCGCATCGGGCGCCAATTGCAGCGGTTTTTCGGTGCCCGTCTTCACGAACTGTTTGAAAGCCGCGCCGGCTTGCCACGGATCGGGCCGGCAACCGAGCATGCTGTCGCAGTGCGCGGCGAAGCCGATCGTGGCCGAGCCGTCGGCATTGGCCGTTTTCGTGATCTGGTACGCCAGCTTGCCGCTGCCGCCTTCGGGCCCCGCCGATTCGATCAACGAATCGGTCACCGTCTCGACCTTATAGGCGCTATGGCGCGTCACCCAATCTTGCGCACGATGCCACCAGATAGCGCACTCGTCGGCGTTTCGGCAGACGAGCGGCGCGGTCGCGATCTGCATCGTTTCCGGGGTCACATGATTCGTCGCCGTGCATCCGGCAGCGAGCGCGCATGCCGCGAGCCAAAGCATCGTCTTCATCGGAACGCCCTCATTCGCTCTACATGAGTTCGACGCGCAAAATACGGGCACGTTCGGGCAACGAGGGTGCGTTACTCGACGATACGTGACTTGGGGGCGACTCCTGGGCCGCTCGTGCGCGAAAGCGGCGATACGGCGCCGCTAGACGCTGAAGCGCTCGAGCGTGTAGCCGCGGAAGTCGGCGACGAAGGCGTCGAATGAGCTTCCCGCGTCACGGCGTTCGAGCTCGGCCTGCTCTTCGAGAGAACGCGCCGCGGTCGTGGCCGCTTCTTGCGCGCTCGCGGCATCGAGGGGGCGCGCGCGAAAATGCGCCGCATGGGCTTCGCTCTGCGCGAGGCCGAATGCGAGAAAGCCCTGCCCGCGCTCGCGCATCGCTCGCAGCACGCGCGCAGAGGGCGTGGTTTCGGGATCGGCAAGCTTGGCGCGCTGAGCGGCGACGGCCCGGACGTGCGCATCGCCGCCCGCGAGCGCGTCGAGCGCGCGGGCGGCTTGCTCGATGCCGTCCACGAGCTCGGCGGCCCAGTCTTCGAGCGATATGTCGCCCCCGTCGCGCGTCAGCAGCAAGCCGGGCTTGCGCCCTTCGAGCGTCACGCGGCCGAAGTTGGCGTTGGCTTCGGCATAGGCCGCGGCTGGCAGCGGCGGGCTGTCGTCGAGCGCGCAAAGCAGCAGGTAGGCGTCGAGGAAGCGCGCCGTTTCGAGCGCAATACCGCTCGGCTCGAAGGGATCGATATCGAGGCAGCGTACCTCGACGTATTGCACGCCGCGCGCGGCGAGCGCATGGAGCGGTCGCTCGCCGGAGCCGGCCACGCGTTTCGGGCGGATCGTCGAATAGAACTCGTTTTCGATCTGCAGCACGTTCGTGTTGATCTGCACCCATTCGCCGTCGCGGTGGGTGCCGATCGCTTCGTAGGGCGCGTACGGCTCGCTGACCGCGCGCGCGAGCGCGTCGAGATAGCCCGACAGCGTCTCGTAGTCGGGACGCAATGCCGCCTGCCCCGTCGTATTCGAGTAGCCGAGGTCGCTCATGCGCAGGCTCGTCGCGTAGGGGCGGTAGAGCGTGTCGGCATCGAACGCCTCGAGCGTATGCGGCCGACCGCGCAGGAACGGCTTGTAGAGCGCCGGAGATGCGCCGAACAGGTACATCAAGAGCCAGTTCGTGCGGCGGAAGTTGCGGATCAGCGCCAGGTAGCGTGCGGACTGGTAATCGACCGCCGTTGCCGGCGACGGCTCGGCGGCGTGCAGCAAGCGCCACGTTTCGTCGTTTAGCGAATAGTTGTAGTGGATGCCGGCGATGCACTGCATCGTGCGCCCGTAGCGCAGCGCCAAGCCATGCCGATACACGTGCTTAAGCCGGCCGATGTTCGACGCGCCGTACTCCGCGATCGGGATCTGGTCGTCTTCCGGCAGTTTGCCCGGCATCGAGCAGGTCCAGAGCATTTCGCCGTCGAGCGCCGAATAGACCCATCGATGAAGCTCGTCGAGCCGGGCGAGCGTCTCGCGCGGGTCGCGCTCGGCCGGCGTGATCAGTTCCATCAGCGCTTCCGAGTAGTCCGTGGTCAGCGAGGGATGCGTGAGCGCCGAGCCGAACACGCGCGGATGCGGTGTCATCGCGAGCGAACCGTCCAGCGTCACACGCAGACTCTCTTTCTCGATGCCGCGCAGTCCGCGCGCGAGCACATCGCCCGCGGCAGGCGACGTCAAGATGGACAAACGCTGCGCGAATGTCCCAAAGGGCGAAGGCGAATGGTCTGACATTGAGGCGGGCCGGGGTCGACTACGAGCGCGAGCCTCCAGCGCAATTATTTTTGGGTAGCGGGCACTTTAACACCGCGCCGTGAAGCGCGCTTGAGGCGGCTTCAGCCGTGGGACTCGCTACCCTCCGCGCGCGCCGCTCGCGCGATCGGCGATCTCGTTCCACAAATGCATGGCCGCGTAGGCTCGCCACGGACGCCATGCGTCGGTGCGCGCGCGCTGTGCCGCCGGCCGCGCGCAGGCGGCGTCGCGCGCGGCAATCGACTGCGCGAGGACGAGGTCCGTCGCCGGCCACGCATCGGGGTCGCGCCAGGCACGCATCGCGATGTACTCGACCGTCCAGGGGCCGATGCCCGGCAGTGCCAGCAACGCTTCACGCATCGTCGCGAGGTCTGGCGCAGGGCGTGCCGAACGGCGCTTGTCGCGTCTGCCGGCTGCGTCGTTTGCACCATCGACCCCACCGTTGATCCCGCCACTGAGGCCGCCATTGACTCCGTTCGCCGCGACGGTGCGCTCGATCGGCACCTCACCCGACGCGACGGCGCGGGCCACGGCCTGTAGCGCCGCGACGCGCTTGCCCGGCATGCCGATCTGCGCAAGGTCGGCCTCCGCGAGCGCGGCGGGTGTCGGAAAGCGCCAGGCGGTGCCCGCGTGCGGGTGGTCGTCGATGCGCGCCCCGGCGCGAACGACGAGGCGGCCGATCAGCGTCGTGGCTGCCTTCACGCTCACCTGCTGTCCGACGATCGCGCGCACCACGAGCTCGAACGCGGACCACGCACCGGGCACGCGCAGGCCCGGCGCCGCGCCGACGAGCGGCGCGAGCCACGGGTCGCCGCCAAGATGCGCGGCGATCGTGCTCGGCTCCGCATCGACGTCGAACATGGTCCCCACGTGCGGCGCGAGCGTATCGACGTGCCGGCTTGCCTCGCCTTCGACCGCAACGACGAGCCGCGCTTTGCGCGGATGCCGCCTGACCGAGAGCGTGCCGCTCGCGCCCCTCCACTCGATGGCGCGGCGATAGACGCCGTCTTCGACGGCTTCGACGCCCGGCGTCGCTCGGCCCGCGAGGAAGCGCGTGAGGCGCGGCCAGTCGTACGGCGTCTTGAACGGAAGCTCGAAGTCGGCGGCGGTACTCAAGCGACGTCGTCCAGGTCGGTTGGCGCGGGTTCAACGTCGGTCGGCGTCTCGACACCCGCATCGGCGTCCTCTGCTTGCGCGCCTGACGCGATCGCCGTGCGGCGCGCCTCGGCGTCGAGCAGCGCGGCTTTGCGCGCGAGGCCCCAGCGGTAGCCGGCCAGGGCCCCGCCCTTCTGGACGACACGATGACACGGGATGGCGATCGCGATCGGGTTCGAAGCGCAAGCGCTTGCGACGGCTCGCACGGCGCGCGGCGTGCCGAGCGCTTCCGCAATTTCGGTATAGCTGCGCGTCTCGCCGTAGGGAATGCTTCGCAGCGCATCCCAGACACGCTGACGGAACGCGGTCGCGCCCACGTCGAGCGGCAGGTCGAACGTCTCGCGCCGGCCGTTCAGGTATGCGTCGATTTGCGAGATGAACGGCGCGATGTGCGCGCGGTCCTCGATCAATTGCGCATTGGCAAGTGTTGCGCGGAGGTCGTCGACGAGTATGTCGAGCTCGTCGCCGAACGCAATGCGGCAGATGCCCTTGTCGGTGGCGGCGACGAGCACGTGGCCGAGCGGAGTCGGCGACGAGGCGTACCGGACGGTCAGTCCCGCTCCTTTCTTGCGATAGGCGGACGGCGCCATGCCGAGCTCGCTCGCGACGTTCTCGTAAAGCCGCGAGGGCGAGTTGAAGCCCGCATCGAGCGCCGCGCGCGTGACGCCGTCACCGCGCTGCAAGGCGTCGCGCAACGCCGCGCCGCGCCGGGCGGCCTGGTATTGGCGCGGCGAAACGCCAACCACGCGCGTGAAGATCCGCTGCAGGTGGAACGGGCTGACGTGCACGGCGTCGCTCAACTGAGCGAGCGTCATTCGGCCCTGCGGATCGGCATCGAGCGCGGCGCACGCGCGCTCGACCATGGCGAGCTCGCGCGGCAGGCCGTCGGGCCGGCACCGCTTGCACTCGCGAAAACCAGCCGCCCGCGCTTCATCGGCTGTCGAGAAGAAGGCGACGTTCTCCCGGTGCGGCAGCCGCGACGAGCACGTCGGCCGGCAAAAGACGCCCGTCGTCGAGACGGCATAGAAAAAGGCGCCTTCGGCGCGAGCATCGCGAGTCCGTACGGCATCCCAGCGCTCGGCGTCGGTTCGATACCCGGAACGGGGCAGCGCGCCCGGCTCGTGCTCGCGGTCCGCAGGCTGGCTCGTTGGATCGTCGACTTGGTCTGTGTTACGGCGGCGGCGTTGCATCGTGTCGTCGGTGCGATAGGCGGTTTCCATGAGGTTCCTCGGGAATTCAGGTGGACAGGGTCACTGTATGCCCCCGTCACCTCGGGCGGCGCGCCGGAACTTGCGCTCTCATTCGCCCGGCTTCGGCAGGGGACCTCCCCCCTGCTTTCCCTAATCGACATTGTCCGCCGAAAAAGATATTGCGATGCACCATCCGATTGTGTATAGTACGTCCTGTCTCCTCCATGTCTCCTCCTGATATGGATTCACCCGCTCCTATGAGCGGGTTTTTTTTGGCTGCTTGCTTTTGACGTTTCGACCCCTCTCCGCCGTTCCCCGGCGGTGCGCGGGCGCACGGGCCGGCTTACACTCGTGGTGTGTGTATGCCGCTGTGCCGCTGCGCCGATCGGCAGCCGCTGGTGGCGCCAACCCGCGACGAGATGAGGACTATTCCGATGAAGCTGACGATCCGCGAGATCGATCACGTGGTGATCCGCGCCGCCGATCCGGCTGCGATGACGCGTTTTTACTGCGACGTGCTCGGCTGCACGATCGAGAAGGAGCAGCCCGAGTTCGGCTTGACGCAGTTGCGCGCGGGCCGCTCGCTGATCGATCTGCTGGCGGTGGGCGGCAGTCTCGATCGCGCCGAGAGCGGAGTCCCGGGCGCCGGACGCAACATGGATCATCTGTGCCTACGCATCGAGCAATATGACGCCGAGGCGCTTGCCGCGCATTTGACGGCGCACGGCGTGCGGCTGGGCGCCGAAGGCCGCCGCTACGGTGCGGACGGGTTCGGCCAGTCACTTTATCTATTCGACCCCGAAGGGAATATGGTCGAGCTGAAAGGGCCGCCCGAGGCGGCGCGCATCACATCGCTTTGAGAGGCGGGCGGCTCGGCCGCGGGCGCGCGGCGAACGCGATTCGGCGGTTCACTGGCGCTCCGTTTCTCGGTTTCACCGAGCCTTGCCCGCCTTCAGTACCTCCCATTCGATGGCGACGGGGTCCGCCTCGGCGCTCGAGATCCACGCGGATCCGTCCTGCACGGTGACCTGTAGGCGCATCGAGCGTTCGGCAAGCCGCGCGAGCGCATCGCCCACACCTTCGGCGAGCGAAAGCACGCGCACATTGCCGAATCGTTCGATCTTGCCGCGCAGGCCCTGCCACCAGACATCGGATGCCCGCCCGCCATAAGCGATGACGATGACTTCACCCGCGCGTGCGCTGGCCTTGGCGATGCGACGCTCGTCGGGCTGGCCGACCTCGATCCACGTCTCGATGGCACCCGTCAGATCCTTTTGCCAGAGATCGGGTTCGTCGGTATCGGAAAGTCCCTTGCAGAACTCGAGCCGCTCGCCGGCGCTCAATGCGAACGCGACGAGGCGCACCATCATGCGCTCGTCGGTTTCGGACGGATGGCGCGCGATCGTGAGCGCATGATCGGCGTAGTAGTGGCGGTCCATGTCTGCAATCTGCAGTTCCGCTTTGTAGATCGTCGATTTGAGAGCCAATTCGGGAGCGGTCCGATACCGTTGAGCGTGTTAGGGGCGCGTTGAGAGACGGCGCATCATGCCTTTGCGGCGCTACGCGCGATTTGCGGTGGGCGGGATGAGAGACGCCGGCGCGGGCGTGATCTTAGCGAATTGCTCGGCGCACGCAAAGGGCGCACGGCGCACGACACGCAGCGCGACAGCTCGGCGAAGTCGAGCCGTCACGAGCGAACACTGGCGCGGATCGGGGTTGCCCCCGAGCCGCGATTGAAGCGGCAACGGCGAAGCGCGCCGCGGCCGCTGTCAACTGGCGCTACTGCTTGATGAACCTGTCGTTGGTCCAGAGTCCTTCCGTATCGCCGTTGGCCGCATTCACAAACTCGACGTCGTGACCGACTACGCGCACGATACGGAAATCCGAATGCTCGGGCGTGGACAGGCATTCGTAGCCTGCGAAATATTCCTGCATCTTTTGCTGTTCGCCGGCCTGCGCGTGCTGATAAGCGGCATCGAGCTTGTCTTTCGACAGGCAACCGTACCCGCCGGCTGCAAACTGGAAGGTCTGTTGCGGCTTGAGGACCGTATCCTGCGCTTGCGCGATCGACGCAGCCGCAGCAAAACCGGCCAGCACCAAAAGCGTCCCGAGTTTCTTGCTCATGTCCTACCTCCAATGCGGGTTTTTACTTAGATTAGCTATGTGTTTAAAGGCAATTGAAAACCCACGGTTTTCAACATAGGTCATGCGCCAAAAAGCACAAGCACATTTTGTGTGCGCTCGCAAAAGCGACGGATTGTCGCACCCTTTGGCGGGCGTTTTCATGCATGCGCATTGAGTCGCCGCAGGCTTGTGCAGACTGGCTTCGGGCGCTGATCCCTGGCTTTGCCTCTGATTATTCAAGCCTTTCCGCAAGGCGCCGTCAGCATGGAATAAATCGTGTTAAGCGACTTAATAAAACCGGTCGCTTTTGTGCAGTGCACAGAAAGTTGTGTCCCGCGCGCCTGCATTGTTTTAAATAAACATTCAGCTGACGGGTAAAAAACAGTGCCTGGGCTATTTGGATTGTCCATGAGAGGTCCCAACGACGCGGCGACGGTTCTCGGCAGCGACTGCTCGCGGCGCAGCATCGCCGGCGCGCAGAGGCCGCGTAGAATCCGTGTTCGCCTTGCGCGCCGCCGTCACGTATGGATAAATCGGGCTTTCCCTCCACGGAGCGCTTCCATGAGCTTTGCACACTGGCTACCGTTCGCGATCGCTTCCGCCATCCTCGTCATGATTCCGGGGCCGACGGTGCTGCTCGTCGTGTCATACGCGCTCGGCCACGGTCGACGTTATGCGCTTGCCACGACGGCCGGCGTGGCGCTCGGCGATCTGACATCGATGACGGCCTCGATGGTCGGACTGGGCGCCGTTCTCGCGGCCTCCGCCGCATGGTTCTCGGTGCTCAAGTGGGTCGGCGCGGCCTATCTCGTCTACCTGGGCATCAAGCTTTGGCGCGCGCCCGTCGGCGATCCGCAATCCCCCGACATTTCGGAAACGCGCACGGGCAAGGTCTTTGCGCATGCTTATGCCGTCACGACGCTGAATCCGAAGAGCATCGTGTTCTTCGTGGCGTTCCTTCCGCAATTTATCGATCTGCACGCGCGGCTCTGGCCACAGATCGTGACTTTTGAGGCGACGTTCGTGTTGCTCGGCACGCTCAACGCATTCGTCTATGCGTTGCTGGCATCGAGCGCGCGCCGGGCGATCCGCAGCCGCTCGGTGCAGCGCGCTGTCAATCGTACGGGCGGCACAATGCTGGTTTGCGCCGGCGCGCTGGCGGCGACGTGGAAAGCCGGGAGCACGTAAGCCAGCGTACCGGCACGGGCAATGCGCGTAACCCCTCGCACGCGCGTCGGTGCGGCGCTAACCGGGTGGGCGACGGGCATACAATCAATTGCATCGTCGCGCCATCGACAGAGCACGGAGGCTCATCGTGATCGAACACTTGATACTTGGTGCGTTTCTGGTGCTGCCGCTCTTGATCGTCGCGTTCCTTTTCTCCGACGAGTTGTGGCAAGAACATCGAAGGCAGGAGCCGCGCGAGGACGAACGCCGCATCGATTGGCGCCATCCATTGCGAAGCTTGCTGCATCGTCATTGAGCGGCGACCGGGGAATTCTCAGTTAATGAGGAATACTAAGTAATTCACCAAAGGCGGGGCGATTACCAATGCTCGCCCACTTCGTGCCCGACGATCCCACCTGCGACGGCGCCGCCTACGGTCCCGACCGCACTGCCGTGCGTCAACCTGTTACCCGCATATCCGCCCGCCGCCGCGCCGCCGAGCGTGCAGCCGCAGAGCAGGGAAAGCAGCGCGACGATGGCGCCGGCCTTCGCTCGTTTCAGTCGTTTGAACTGAGTCATCTGAGCCTCCACGTTTGGCAAGTCCTAGTCGAAAACAAGCAATGCCCGTGCCTTGCCGCGCAGCGCCCGGGACCATATAGTCGATGCTGCGCCGCGCTGGGAGCTTATTTCGGTCCTAATCGCCTAATCGTCGTGCGGCGCGCTTCGGCTCTTGCTGCCCGTGACGACGTGATCGAGCGGCAGCGCGGTAGTCCGCCTGACGACTTCCATCGCAAAGCTCGCGCTCACGTCGAGCAATTCCGCCACCTTGATCAATCGCTTGTAGACGCCGTCATAACCGGCGATATCGGGAACGACGACCTTCAGCAGATAGTCGACGTCGCCCGTCATCCGATAGATCTCGACGATCTCGGGAATCGTCGTGACGCCGCTCAGAAAGCGCTCGGTCCATGCGTCGTTGTGCTGAGCGGCCCGGATCGTGACGAAGGCGGTCAGCCCGAGGTTCAGCTTGGCCGGATCGCAAAGCACGACCTGCTTGCGGATGACGCCTTCTTCACGGAGCTTCTGGATGCGTCGCCAACAAGGCGTAGGCGAGAGATTGACCGCGCTGGCGATATCGTTGAGTCCGAGCGAGGCATCCTCTTGCAAGAGTCTGAGGATTTGTGCGTCGATTCTGTCCATTTCGGGGCAGTCGTGGAAAATTCTTCCAAGTATAAGCGTTCGGACAGAGGCAAAGACCGATGGCACCGGCGTTGCTCCACCGCAAGAAAGCCCCCGTCGACGGAACGACCATGAACGCGCAAAGACGTCCCGGAACAAAACCGGGCTCGCATGACGGCTCCGAAACGGACCGGGATCAGCAACCGGCTTCGTTGGAGGACTGCCGCCGCTGCGGACTCTGGCAAAGCGCGACGCAGGGCGTGCCGGGTGCCGGCCCCCGGCGCGCGCCGATCATGATGGTAGGCGAGCAACCCGGCGACAGTGAAGATCGCGAGGGCAAACCGTTCGTCGGCCCGGCTGGCCGTTTGCTCGATAACGCGCTACACGAAGCCGGTGTGGCGCGTGAGGAGGTATTCATCACGAACGCGGTCAAGCATTTCAAATGGGAGCCGCGCGGCAAGCGCCGTATGCATAAGACGCCCGCGCAGCGCGAAGTCGATGCGTGCCGCTACTGGCTCGATCGCGAACTTGCCGAGGTCGCGCCGCGAGTCCTCGTCGCGCTCGGTTCCACCGCATTGAAGGCCCTGCTCGAAGACACCCACGCACGGCTTCAGGACTATTTCGGCAAAGTGATCCAGCACGGCGGACGCGCGGTATTGGCGACCTGGCATCCGTCGTATGCATTGCGCGCACCCGATCCCGAGACGCGCGAACGCGCATACGCCGATATCGTTGCGGCCCTCGCGCGGGCGAAAGAATTGTTGCGGTGATTCGACTGACGATCGGTCAATGTGCGCCGCGCGCGCGATTGCGCAACTCCTCGCGCACGCGCTTGGCGACGAGAACTGGCATGTAGTCCGTGATGCGTGCTTCCTTGCTGTATGCCTCCCAGGTTTCGTCATACATCTTTTCGACTACTTCCTGTGGCGTGTGAGTCGCGGTGGCAATTTCCTTGACGACTTCCTCGGCGTTCGGCTGGTGCATCGAGAGCTCCTCGCACGATCGAGATCGGCTTTCGGAAGGCACATTAAACGCTCTCGCAGGGGCCGATGCAAGCGTCCTGTTCGTGGCGGCGAACACGCTTATTCGAGATTTCAAGTAGCAAGCATTTCGTCGTACGCGAATAAACCGTATATACTGTTTGCACCGTTTACCGATGAGGAGATCACTGATGGCCACTGCAAGCAGCGAAAAAGCAACGAAGAAGCCGGCGCGAGTGCCGAAGCACGCGAACGGACATGCCGCCGCAGCACCCGCCGCCGCGGCAACCGATGCGGCCGTCGAGCCCCCCGCGGCCGCCGACGGTTCGCGCGCGAAGTCCGCCAAGAAGGTGCGACGGGCGTTGGCCGAGCCCGCAACGGCCGCCGTCGCCGCGCCCGACAAGGTGAAGCGCGCCAAGAAGGAAAAAGTGGTGCGCGACAGCTTCACGATGCCGAAGTCCGACTATGACAAGCTGGCGCAGTTGAAGCAGAAGTGCCTTGATGCCGGCGTGGCGGTAAAGAAGAGCGAGCTGCTGCGGGCTGGCCTGCACCTGCTCGATTCCGTGCCCGCCAAGCGGCTGCTCGAAGCGGTATCGGCAATCGAGACTGTGAAAACGGGCCGTCCGGCGCAATCGTAGAAATTTTCGCTCGGCTGTAACCGCTCGAGGCTCCATTTCGAATTGACGATCGGATCATCCGCATCGACCGCCCGTCGCTCGGCGCCATTCGACGATGAGCGGCGGATGACATCCGGTAACGTCACATTCGCTGATTGGAGCCTCAAATGATGACTGTCGAAGCGCTCGCCGTCTCCCTTTCGCCTCGCACGAGCGCACCGCGGCGCCCGCGCCAACGGCCCTGCACGTCGCGTGTCTGACGGGAGATCGGCATGCAAACGACCCCTATCGATACAGCGCGGACTCTCGGCGGCTTGCGCGGCGGGTGGAACCGCTTCGCCGATCTTGCATCGCAGCTCATTGGTCACTCGCTGCTTGCGCTCGTGTGCCGCGTGTCGATCGCCGCGATTTTCTTCCTTTCGGGGCGCACGAAAGTTTCCGGCCTGCTCACCTTGAAGCCCGGGACCTATGCGCTCTTTCGCGACGAGTACAAGATCCCCGTCATTCCGCCGGAGATCGCGGCGCACATCGCCGCGTATTCCGAACACTTGTTTCCCTTGCTGCTCGTGCTGGGGCTTTTCACGCGCGGCGCTGCGCTCGCGCTGCTCGGCATGACGACGGTCATCGAGGTCTTCGTCTATCCGGACGCATGGCCGACGCATCTGTCATGGGCTGGCCTATTGCTTTACATGATCGGCCGCGGCGGCGGTGTGTTTTCGCTCGACTATCGGCTCGGCATTAAGTGAATCGGTGAGCGGCAGCGCTCGGCTTTGCCCGATGCCGTAACACCGGGCCGGTGCGTGCGTCGCGGTGCGGGCCAGCCCCGCTAGGCGAGTCCGCGGATTCGCGCCGCGAGCGCCTTGAGACCGCGATGCACGCCCACCTTCACGGCCGATTCGGAAAGCCCAGTCAACTGCGCCGTCTCCGCGACGGAAAGACCTTGCAGCTTCACATGAAGAATTGGCAGGCGTTGCTTGTCGGGCAACTGTTCGAGCAGCTTGCCGACATCTCGGCGCGCAGCCGACGGTTCGTCGTCCGCGGCGGCGAAGATGTCGAGATAATCGTCGATCGGCTCGTGCAGCGATTCGCGGCGCGATCTCGCTCTGAAAAAATCCGTCAGCTTGTAGCGCGCAATCGCGTGGATCCATGCGGTAAGCGGCTCGTCGGGCCGATACGTGTGCCGGCCGTTATGGACGGCCAGCAGAATTTCCTGAACGAGATCTTCGACGTCGTCGGCGAGTTGCGGAATCCTCCTGCGCAAGTAGCCGCGCAAGTACCGCGTCAACTCCGCGAGGAACGTGCGATAGGCGACAGCGTCGCCATCCATGCCGCTGAGGAGCAGAGCCCTCAGTCGCGTTTCTGTCGGGTGCACGATCGGTCGGCCTCTTACCAGCGCAAGCATCGAGGTCCGATGAGCGCGCCCACCGCCGTGGGAAGCGCCATGCCGAGCAGATACCAGACGGCCCAGAACGGGACGCCCATTTCGGGGCAGTGTAGACAATAGGCAACCGTTGCCGTCGCGCCCGCCATCGCGCCCGCCGAGGCGCCAGCCATGCGCAGCCGTGTAGGCGCGAGCCCGCGCACCGCGGAGATGGCGGCGATAAAACCCGGTATCGACAGAAAAGCGATATTGAACGGACAGGTTCGCCAAGTGTGGCCGAAGAGCAGTAGCGCGCGCTCGTCGGCCGGTGCGATCGACCATACCGCCAAGCCGGCGACCCAGACGATCGCGATCGGAACGGCAAGCCCTGCCCACGCGGCGCCGACCGTGACACCTGGCCGGGAAAGTCGCGCCGTGAGCGCAAGGGAGCCCGCGGCGAGCGCGACGGGCAGCGAGACTTTCGCCCAGAAGAGCGGCGCGACGAGCATCTCGCCGATATCGGGCCGCAAGCCATAGAAAACGAACACGAGCAGCGTCGCGCCTAGCGCGCCGGCGAGAAGGGCCCAACTGAAGCGGCGGGCCGCCGCGTGCTTGTCGACCGGCGTGATGCCGGCCGCGAGCAGCGTGACGAGACGATCGGTTTCCATGACGTTGTACCTGCGATTACCCTGGTAATTCGTTTGGCTGACGGATTCGGTTACCGATTCCACTGCGGTCGCAGCGATTATCGTCGAAAAATCGACGGCCGCTGTAACCGCTGCCGCGAGCATGGCGAACTAACCGACGGATCGCTCAATGCACTATGCTGCTGACGAACGAATTCTCGCCGCGTTGCAGCGCTGACGGTCTGCTTACTATCCATCTATCGATCAGGAGTCCAGACAATGAACGCAATCAAAGTTTCCGCCGCCGCTTTCGTCCTCGCATCGCTCGCAGCGAGCGTTTCCGCGCAGGCGCAGTCGAACGGAGCCGTCGAGAAGTGTTACGGCGTCGCGATGGCCGGCCAAAACGACTGCAAGGCGGGCGCGGGCACCACTTGCGCGGGCACGCAGAAGATGGACTACGATGGCGCGCATTACAAGAATGTCCCGGCCGGCACCTGTACGACGATCAAGACACCGAAGGGCCACGGCATGCTCGAGCCGTCGGCGTGATCGACGCTTACTTGTCCTGACGGTCGCCGCGATCATGGATGCGATGGCGGAGCTCGGTGGGGGCCTCGGCCTGAAGCCCGCGCACTATGGCGACGCTTATGCGTCGACGGCGCGCGGTCTGTGGTTCGAGGTCCACCCGGAGAACTACATGGTCGGCGGCGGTCCGCGCCTTGCGTGGCTCGAGGCGATCCGCTCGCGGCATGCTATCTCGCTGCATGGTGTAGCGCTTTCCCTGGCGGCGGACGCCGCGCCCGATGAAACCCATTTGCGGCGCCTGAAGGCGCTCGTGGATCGCGTCGAACCGGCGCTCGTCTCCGAGCATCTTGCATGGTCGGCCTGGCGTGGCACCTACCATTCCGATTTGCTGCCGTTTCCGCGCACGCACGAGGCGCTTGCCCGCATCGCCGCCAACATCGCTCGAACACAGGACGTGCTGGGACGCCGTATCGCCATCGAAAATCCGACGCACTACGTCGTGATCGACGATCACGATTGGAGCGAGACCGATTTTCTCGCCGAGCTAGTGAGACGAACGGGCTGCGGTCTGCTGCTCGACGTCAACAACGTCTACGTCAGTGCACATAACGTCGGCATCGATGCCGGTGCTTATGTCGATTCGATCGACGGGGCATCGGTGATGGAGATTCACCTTGCCGGACATTCGCACGATGCGGGAACGACGCCGCCGTTGTTGATCGACTCGCACGATGCCGCGATCGATGAGGCCGTATGGGCACTTTATCGGCGCGTGATTGCGCGGATCGGCGTGCGACCGACGTTGATCGAGCGCGATGACAACATTCCGCCGTTCGACGTTCTGCTTGCCGAGCGCGAGCGCGCGCAGGCGATTCTCGAAGAATGTCCGCATGGTACGGGGCTTGAGGCTAAACAGGTGGACTTCGGTCGCGGAGTGCAAGAGGCTGCGCGGTGACGGGCACACTGACACAGTTCCAGGATGCGTTCGTCAATGCGCTCGTCGGCGAGAAGACGAACGACGAGCGCGTGGCACGCTTGACCGATCAAGCCGGCTTCACGGTCTATCGCAACACGATATTCAAAGGCTCGGTCGATGCATTGCAGGCCAACTTTCCAGCCGTCACACGGCTCGTCGGCGAGCAATGGTTTCGCGCGGCTGCAGCGGCGTATGTGAGGACGTCGCCGCCGGCCGACGCACGACTCGTCTACTACGGGGCCGATTTTCCGGCGTTTCTCGCGGAACTCGAGACCGCGCGCGAGCTGCCTTATCTCGCGGACGTCGCCCGCCTGGATCGTTTATGGGTCGAGGCGCATGTCGCTCCCGAAGACGCGCTTGCCGATGCGGCGACGATCGCAGCATTGTCGGCTGAGCAACTGGAGCGGGCCGTGTTGCGCCCGCATGCGGCCGCACGCTGGATCTGGTTCGAATCCATGCCCGCTTACACGATCTGGCGCGCGAATCGTGAGGAGTCCGAAGTACCCGAAGATCTCGTCTGGCAGGCGGAGGGTGCATTGATTACACGTCCGCGCGGCGAGGTGATCTGGCGCCCGTTGTCAGCGGCCGGTTGCGTTTTTCTCGACGCATGTGCCGAAGGGCAACCGTTCGAAAGCGCGGCGCAGCGTGCGCTCGAGCACGATGCGAATGTCGATCTGGGCATAATCCTCGGCGATTTGTTGTCGGCGGGTGCGTTCGGCGACGTGATGCAATCGCGCGGGATCGTCAACCGCTAATCGTGACGCCGCGCGCATCGATACGACAGTAAGGCACCGAGAGCAACGCGGCGCATCTGGCCGCCGCGACGGCCGACGTCGTCCGAATTTTTTGCGGGAAGCGTACTGCAAGAAGCGCGTGCATCAGAATTCGCGTTCCTCGGTTTGCCTTGCGCGAGGCATCAGGCGTTTCTGCAACGCACATCTGCCGGCTCGCTCGTGCAATAGAGCCGGGAGTTGAGGCGCTGTGCGCCGCATGGAGAAAGATTCATGGCTACAAATGATGTGATTGCGGCTGCTCGCAACGCGGCGAAAGCTGCCGGCCCCCGTGTCGTCCAAGCACGCTATCGGCGCGCGAGTGCGAAGCTCGAGATTACATTCGAAAACGGTGTGACGCTCACTGTTCCCGTGGGGCTCATAGAGGAATTTACAGCGCTCGAGGCGCCGCCCGTCTGGGCGGATCTCGCGAAGATCGAAATCTGGGGAGGGGGCTACGATCTTTTCTTCGCACGCCTCGACACTTTCGTCAATGGACCCGCATTGCTCAGGAGCGCTTTAGGCTCGCAGGCGTGGATGCGTGAACTGGCGCGCGGAATGGGTATGGCAAAGTCTCCGGCGAAAGCGGCAGCGGCGCGCGCCAATGGTTTAAAAGGTGGGCGCCCGCGCAAGCATTCGGCCTTGACCACGAAAGCTGCGTGACTCATTGGCCTGCGGGTCGCTGATGAATGCTGTGCGCGCGGCGGCCGATTCGCCGCCGACCGAACTGGCGGGCGGCTGCCTTTGAGGCGCGCGACTAGTGCAAACAAGAACTCGTCGATTTGCCAACAGCGCGGCGGCGATCCATCCGCTTTCAGCCTGCGCTGATGACGACCGGTCTAAAAGCCTTCTCCACCGCAGTGCCTTTCGCCTTGTCCTCGTCCGTGGCATGGTCCTTTGCCGCCTCGAGCGAGAGATAACGTAGGCAGCACACGCGTAGAAACGAGGCGAAGTTTGCGGGCGTTTCGCCCCGTAGCGAAACCAGTTCGTCATAGAGCTTCACGGCGAACTGACTCGTCGTCATGCCTTCGCGGCTCGCGATCTCATGCAATACGTCCCAAAAGAGATTTTCGAGGCGCACCGTTGTCACCACGCCATGGATGCGCAGCGCGCGAGTCCGCGATTCATACAGTATCGGGTCGGCATTAACGTAGATTTGGCACATCGTGCTTGCTCCCGTTTGCTGGTACTGTCCTCAAGCTCAGAGCGCGATCCTCGTACCGAGCAAATCGAGGAACTGCCTCAGCCACTTCGCGTGCGATGTCCATGCCGGCGCCGTGACGAAGGATCCGTCGGTAATCGCCTCCGGCCAATCGAGCGCGACATATTCGGCCCCGGCCAGCCGAACTTCCGGCGCGCAGGCGGGATACGCCGAGATCTTGCGGCCGCGAATGACGTCCGCGGCGGCGAGCAACTGCGCCCCATGACAGACGGCGGCGATCGGCTTGCCCGATTGCGCGAAGTGTCGTACGCAATCGATCACACGTTCGTTCAAACGCAGATATTCTGGCGCCCGTCCGCCCGGGATCAGTAGTGCATGATAGCTTGCGAAATCGATCGCATCGAACGTCGCATTGAGCGTGAAATTGTGCCCACGCTTTTCGGAATAGGTCTGGTCGCCCTCGAAATCGTGAATGGCCGTGCGGATCTGCTCGCCCTCTTTCTTGCCTGGTGTTACCGCGTGAACGACACATCCGACGACAGCGAGCGTCTGGAATGGGACCATCAGCTCGTAGTCCTCCACGTAATCGCCAGCGAGAATCAAGATCTTCTTCGACATGGTGGTGCCCCTCTTGACTGGTAACGTTGACACGCCTGATGGCGGCGGGTGCTCTCAGTCTAGGCAGGTTGCGCGCGAAGGGGTAATAACCGGTTAAATGCCGGTCGGGACTTTCACTAGGTGGTTAGGTGCTGCGTAGAACCCTCTTACGCGATGGAGCAACACGTCTTTTAGGCGGTTCATGAGGTGTGACTGTCATAGTCGCGCAAGGAGCACAAGTGCTGTTGGGTTAACCGGCCCTTAAGCTCTTTGCTCTAGTCTTCGGCGTGCATTCAACGCCGTCGTACCAAGAATGGACTAAGCAAAAGCCTATGATGCAAGCAATCGAAGCATTCAATCGAGCGGTTTTCCTTAACATCAACGCCTCACCAGGTACGCCACGCTGGCTTATCGATGTTGGCCTGCTGATCGCCAACTACGCCATCTGGCTAGTCCCGGTCGCACTCGTGTGCATGTGGCTAGCAGGAGGAAGCCAGCGGCGCGAAATTGCCGTGCGCGCGACTTTCGTCGGCTCACTCGCGCTTGCCGCCAATCAACTGATCGGGATGGCGTGGTACCACCCTCGACCGTTCGTGATTGGACTCGGACACACGTTCTTGGCACACGCGCCCGACTCGTCGTTCCCGAGCGATCACGCCACGCTGCTTTCCGCGGTGGCGCTCACGTTCCTTTACGCCGGAAACCGGCTACTTGGCATATTCGTTATCGCCATCGGCATTGCGGTGGCATGGGCGCGCGTATTTGTGGGCGTGCACCTTCCGTTCGATATGATCGGCGCGGCCGCTGTTGCATGGATGGCCTACCTTGTCAGCGCGCCGTTATGGCGCTCCTGTGGACCGGCTGTTACGCGGATCTTCGTTGCCTTGTACCGAAGAGCGCTCGCTCGGCCGATTGGCCAAGGGTGGTTGAGGCAATAGGAGGGAACGGAAATCCACGGCACCGGAATCAGGCGGCGGCGGTTTGCCAGAGCGGCAGATCGCGCCAATCCTCCGGAAAGCCACCATTGCGCAAGACGACCAGCTGGGACGCCGGGAACCGAGCGCACAGATCTTTTATGCGGTCCGGCCATCTGGTGCTCGGTTCGATGCTCTTCAGCATGTGCCGCATGCGAAGCTACAAAAGGAAATCCCCCACATGAGTTGCCGGCTTGCACCGGGCCCAGAGGTGGGGGACGTATTGCGCTGCATAGTATTGGCGATCGCCGCCTCGCGCAAGCGAGCTTGCCGCGATAGCGCTACCAAACCCAGTGGAGTCCAACGCGAATTGGACAGATCAACCGACCTTGGTCATCTTTCTGGCGCCATGCCCAAAGCGCGACGGCGGCTCAGCAAGTATTGAGCGCTTTGACCAAATTCGGTTACTCGGAGACGGAAAGAAAAAAGGCTTAGCGCCAACGCTAAGCCTTTGAATTCCTTGGTGGGGCGTGAGTGACTCGAACACTCGACCTACGGATTAAGAGTCCGCTGCTCTACCAACTGAGCTAACGCCCCAACAGACTGCAAAGTATGACGTACTTTTTCGTGCTTGCCAAGTCCCCTTCTTAATTTTCATGGCTGAGCCAGCGTGTTGGCTCCTGTGGCACGTGGAGCAGCAACACCGGCGTTGCACCCGTTTTCGACGCATTCGTCTGACCACCGCTATCATTCCGTTGAGACGCACGCCGCGCAACCGCGCGAGCGGCGCGCCGCAAACAGGACGGAGACACCTATGAACGAATCCGCAACCGCCGCGCTGCTCGAGCGCGTGCTGGCGCCGTGGGTACGATCGCTGGCACTCGAGCCCGTCTCGGTCGACCAAGGCGCCGTCACGCTGCGCTTGCCGTTTTCCGGCGAGTTCCGCCATTCGGGCGGCGTGATCTGCGGCCAGGTCTTCATGGCCGCGGCCGACACTGCGATGATCGTCGCCATCTCGGCCGCGCTAGGCGAATACCAGCCGATGACCACAGTCTCGCTCAACGTCAGTTTCATGCGCGCCGTCCGCAAGGGCGACGTCCTCGTCACTGCGCGCGTACTGCGCCTGGGCCGAAGTCTCGTCTTCGGCGAAGTGGAGCTCTTCGACGAAGATGGCAAAATGGCCGTCCACGCCACGACCACCTACTCGCTGCTCACCTGACGCGAAGCGGCGCGGCGGAACACGGAGCTCGATCACAACATGTTCGACCAGGTCGTCTTCGCGGGCGGTGGCAACCGCTGCTGGTGGCAAGCCGGATTCTGGGACGTCGTGAAGCCTGAAATAGCGCTGGCGCCGCGCGTCATCGCCGGCATCTCGGCCGGCGCCGCGACCGCATGCATGCTCTACACGCGCGATTCGCATTGGGTCATGCGCTATTACGAAGAGGTCCTGCGCGACAACCACAAGAACGCTTACTGGGGCAACCTATGGCGCCGCGGCGCGTCGGTGTTTCCGCACTACCGGATCTATCGGCAAGCGCTGCTCGACATCTACGGCGAGCGTTTCACCGAGCTCGCCAAGGGACCGGAAATTCGCATCGGCGTCTCGCACGTTCCACGCTGGCTCGGCGCACATGTTTCGGTCGCGGCCGGCCTCGTTGCCTACAACATCGAAAAGTACGTTCGCAAGAAGCTGCACCCAACGCTGGGCCAGGCGCTCGGCTTCCGTCCTGAATACATGCGGGCGCAGGATTGTGCGGATGTCGACGAGCTCGCCGACCTCATCCTGCAGTCGTCGTGCACGCCGCCTTTCACGCCGGTTCTGCGCCGTGGCGGCAAACCGGTGCTCGATGGCGGCATGGTCGACAATGTTCCCGTCGCGGCGCTCGACGCGACGCCCGGCCGCGTGCTCGTGATGGTCACGCGACTCTACCCGAGGCCGCAGACTTTCGTGCTCGCGCACGGCGCGCAGCAACGCGTGTACGTGCAACCCTCGCGCAAGGTGCCGATTTCGAGCTGGGACTACACGCAGCCGGCGCTGATGCGGCCGACGTACGACCTCGGCCGCGCCGACGGCGAAGCCTTCCTGCGCCGTGTGCCAGAGCTGCTCGAGCGGGCCGCGAGCGCGCGACCCACCGCGCACAGCTGATTCGCTACCGCCTCCGAAGAGCCGTCAGCGCCTCCGGATTGACCACGCTCGACATATCGCCGGCATCGAACCCGAGGATGTTCTTGAACGCCGCGCTGAAATAGAGCTCGTAGCCTTCGCGCTCGACATAGCCGATATGCGGCGTGCAGATCACGTTCTCCAGGCGCAGCAGTCCATAGCCTTGCAGGATCGGCTCGGTTTCGAACACGTCGACGGCAACCATCCCGGGCCGATTGCGCGTCAGTGCATTCGCGAGCGCATTGTCCTCGAGCAGTTCGGCGCGGCTCGTATTGACGAAAAGCGACGTCGGCTTCATGCGCATCAGGTCGTCTTGCTTGACGATGCCGCGCGTGGCGTCGTTCAAGCGCAGGTGCAGCGAAAGGACGTCGCTCTTTTCGAACAGCGCCTCCCGGCTCGCGGCGGTCTCGAAACCGTCGGCCCGCGCGGCTTCGAGCGAATGATCGCGCCCCCAAACGAGAACGCGCATGCCAAAGGCCTTCCCATAGCCCGCGACGATCCGGCCGATTTTGCCATAGCCCCAGATGCCGAGCGTGTGCCCGTGCAGCACTTGCCCAAGACCGAAGTTCGGCGGCAGCGCCGATGTCTTCAGCCCGGACTGTTGCCACGCACCCTGTTTCAGATTCGCGACGTATTGTGGAATACGCCGCTGCGCGGCCATGATGAGCGCCCACGTCAGCTCCGCCGGCGCAATCGGCGAGCCGACGCCTTCGAGCACGGCGATGCCGCGCTCGGTGCAGGCAGCGAGATCGATGTGGGCGCCGACTTTGCCGGTCTGGCTGATCATCCGCAGGTGCGGACACTTGTCGAGCAACTGGGAGCTCACGCGGGTGCGCTCACGGATGAGGACGAGCGCGTCGACTTCTGCCAGACGGCTCGCCAGCTGACCTAAGCCGCGCACCGTATTGTTGAACACTTTGACGTCATGTCCCGCAAGCATTTGAAAGCAATCGAGCTTGCGGACGGCGTCCTGGTAGTCGTCGAGAATGGCAATTTTCATAGGGGAAGGTTCTGCAGTGCACGTTGAACGCGATAGACGCGGTGATATCCTTGTCAGTTCCAACCTGTCGGAGAGATGGGAGCTGGCATGAGCGATGCAACGCCTGTCGTCACGATGCTCGGTGCTGCTTTCAATGCTGCTGTCGCTAGGCAGGAAGGCCTCTTTTTAACAGCTTGTTGCGACGCCGCGCAAGCTGTATGGCTCTTGACGCCCTTCCGCATGCGCGCTTTGCCGCGAAATGCATGCGTTTACCGCCCTCGGCGTCATCGAGCGCCCACCGTTTCCCCTTCAACGACCATAAAACGGAGACTGCTCAATGAACGAGATCGCCTTTGGAGGTGCAGCCGCATTTGAGGTCCCTGCATATGTCAGACATAAGCGGCTGCGCGAGTGGGTCGCGCGCATCGCCGCTTTGACGAAGCCCGATCGCGTCGTTTGGTGCGACGGTTCGGAAGCCGAATACGACCGGCTCTGCGCGCAGATGGTCGAGGCCGGTACGTTGAAGCGACTCAATTCCGCCAAGCGCCCGAACTCTTACTTGGCGTGGTCCGCCCCTTCGGACGTGGCGCGGGTGGAAGACCGGACGTTCATCTGCTCCAACCGTCGGGAAGACGCCGGCCCGACGAACAACTGGATGGAGCCGGGCGAGATGCGCGCGACGCTCGACGGTCTCTTCGACGGCGCCATGCGTGGGCGCACGATGTATGTCGTGCCGTTTTCGATGGGCCCCCTTGGCTCGCCGATCGCTCATATCGGCATCGAGCTGACGGACAGTCCTTACGTTGTGGTCAACATGCGGATCATGACCCGGATGGGCGCTCAGGTGTATGAAGTTCTGGGCGACGACGGCGACTTCGTTCCGTGTGTGCACTCGGTCGGCGCTCCGCTCGTGGGCGGCGCACGCGATGTGCCCTGGCCGTGCAACGACACGAAATACATCGTCCATTTCCCGGAATCGCGCGAAGTCTGGAGCTTTGGCTCGGGCTATGGCGGCAACGCGCTGCTCGGCAAAAAGTGCTTCGCGCTGCGTATAGCCTCGACGATGGGCCGCACGGAGGGTTGGCTCGCCGAACACATGTTGATCCTTACCGTCACGTCGAACGAGGGGCGCAAATATCGCGTCGCGGCGGCTTTTCCGTCGGCTTGCGGCAAGACGAACTTCGCCATGCTGATCCCGCCGCCCGCGATGAGCGACTGGTCGATCTCGACGATCGGCGACGACATCGCCTGGATCAAGCCCGGCAAGGACGGCCGACTTTACGCGATCAATCCGGAGGCCGGCTATTTCGGCGTCGCGCCGGGCACGAGCGAGAAGACGAACTACAACGCGATGGCGACGCTCAAGCGCAACGTCATCTTTACGAATGTGGCGCTGACGGACGACGGCGATGTCTGGTGGGAAGGCATGACGGACGAGCCGCCGGCGCATCTCATCGACTGGCAAGGCAACGACTGGACCCCCGAGATCGCACGCGAGACCGGCCGCAAGGCCTCGCATCCGAACGCGCGCTTCACGGCGCCGGCCGCGCAATGTCCGTCGATCGATCCGGATTGGGAAAATCCGGCCGGCGTGCCGATCGATGCATTCATATTCGGCGGGCGGCGCTCGAGCACGGTGCCCCTCGTCACCGAGGCGCGCAACTGGGTCGAGGGCGTCTATATGGCCGCGACAATGGGGTCCGAAACCACGGCCGCCGCTGCGGGCCAGCAGGGCGTCGTGCGTCGCGATCCATTCGCCATGCTGCCGTTTTGCGGCTACAACATGGCTGATTACTTCGACCATTGGCTCAAGCTCGGCAAGCGCGTGGACGCGCTCGCCGGCAAGCTGCCGAAAATTTTCTGCGTCAATTGGTTCCGGAAGGGACCCGACGGCAAGTTTGTCTGGCCCGGCTTCGGCGAGAACATGCGCGTGTTGCGCTGGATGATCGGGCGAATCGAAGGCCGCGCGGGCGGAGTCGAGCACGCATTCGGCATTTCGCCGCACTACGAGGACATCGACTGGACCGGGCTCGAATTCACGCGTGAGCAATTCGATCAGGTGATCTCCGTCGACGAGGCGGCATGGCGGCAGGAGCTCGCGCTGCACGACGAGCTTTTCGAGAAGCTCCACGATCATCTGCCTGCTGCGCTGACACAGACGAAGGCCGGTATCGAGGAGCGGCTCGCCGCCGCCTGATACCGAGACTGGGCGGCTCAGCCGCCTTTGCCGACGATCAAAAGGCCGCCTGCGGGCGGCTTTTTTGCGTGCCTCCGCATCCACTGGAAGCGCCGCCGCGTAACGGACGGAAACCTGTCACTACTTCAAGGTCGGAAAAAAAGCGCTACGGCGCGCAACTCTGCACCGATTCGAGAGTCGTAGGACAATTACGTATTGGCTTGGGAATTTTTTTCTGAGCAATAACAGCGGCAGGAGTTGTCAATGGATCATTTGCAGTCAATGCGCGTGTTCGTGAAAGTCTCCGACTTGGGCAGTTTCGCCCGCGCCGCGAGCGCGATGGATATCTCCAACGCGGTCGCCACGCGCCATGTCGCGGACCTGGAAGCCCGGCTCGGCACGCGCTTGTTGAACCGCACTACCCGCAGCCTCTCGCTCACCGAATCAGGGCAAGTCTATTTGGAGCGCGCCCGCCAGATTCTCGACGAACTCGAGGACGTCGAGCAGATGGTCGTCGCCCGCAATCACGAACCGGTCGGCACGCTGCGCATCGTCGCACCGGTCGTCTTCGGCCTGCATAACCTCGCCCCCGTATTGCAGACCTACGTCCGTCGCTATCCGAAGGTCATCCCCGATCTCACGCTCGTCGATCGCGGCGTCGATCTCGTCGAAGAAGGGTTCGACGTCGGCATCGTCATCGCGCAGAAGATGCGCAGCGCCAGCATCGTCACGCGGCGTCTCACCACAGGCTGCATGATCGTCTGCGCCACACCGGCCTATCTCGAGAAACACGGCGTGCCGACGCGGCCCGAGCACCTCGCCGATCATGCGTGCCTGAGTCTTCCTTCCGAGTACTGGGGCGAAGAGCGCGTATTCACGGGGCCCGAGGGCGAGGTGCGCGTGCGCCCGTCGAACGTCATCGTTTCCAACAACACCGAAATGCTGCGCCAGTTCGCGCTGCTCGGCATGGGCATCGCGATTTTGCCGAGCTATCTGATCGGCAGCGACGCCACGCGCGGCAATCTCGTCCGCGTGCTCGCCGACTATAAGCTGCCCAAGGTCGAGGTCAATATCGGCTATCCGAGCCGCCGGCATCTTCCGGCGAAAGTGCGCACGTTCATCGACCATCTCGTCGAGCACTTCAGCCGGACGCCGAATGGCACACTCGGCGAGCTCTGGCTACACCAGGACGGCTCGGCCGTGCAGGACGGAGCCCTCGCGCGGGGGGACGACGAGGACATCGTCGAATCGAACGAAGAGTACGAGGTGGGTGCGCAGCATTCGTATGACGGGCGGCACGACGGCGCGCTATCCAAGGTGCCGAGGGCGGCCCGCCCGCGTGTGAGCACGCCGTCGCCGCTCTGATTCGTCGTTTTCGGATCGAGCCCGCAGCCGGTTCCAGTTCCGCTTCCGGTGCCGGCCGCTGCAAGAGATGATCTGAGTCAGTGCTGAAGCACTGGCCCAGATCGATCGGGGCAGTCACGCCCCGACTTTCCGAACGGGCGCTTTCTTTGCGGCCGGCGCCTTCGTCGCCGTCCTTGCGGCCGTCTTTGCGGCCGTCTTCTTTGCCGGCGCTGCTACGGCCTCGGCTTCATGCTCTTGCGTCTCGTCGGCCGCCGCGGCCCGCGCCGTTCCCTGTGATCGTCCGGCCGACTTGGCCGCGGTCTTGGCCGAGGGCTCCTTCTTTTCGAACTCGAAGCCGATCTTTCCGTCGCTCTGCTTGACGAGGTAGGCCTTGAAATTGCGGCCCGTGCGCGAGGATTTGAAGCCCGTCAGCAGATCGGTACGGCCTTCCGTGAGCAGTTTCGCCATTTGGTCTCGTGCGATCTCCTGCTGGAGGATGACCTTGCCCGAGCGAAAATCGCAACTCTTCGGCGTCGCCACGGCGTTCTCGCAGACGTAGCTCATGCCATGCTCGTAGACGTTCGATCCGCATTTCGGGCAAGCGCCTACGGGTTCCTGATCGGAAAAATCGGGCGCTTCGCCGTCCTCGCCTCCCTGGTCCTGGCCGAAGTCGAATTCAAGCTTGTAGTTCTTGATTTCGTCGTCGAACGCGAGCTTGAGAATGGCCGAGAACGGCCGCCCCATCTTGCTGCGAAAACCTGACAGTGGGCCGATCTCTTTCTTGGCCAGCAACGTTTCCACTTCGTCGATTTCGAACTGCCGGCTACCCGGAATCTTCGAGATCGAGAAATCACACTGAGTGCAGGCGAAGCGCCGATAGTTTTCCTTCACCTGCCCACCGCAATTCGGGCAAGGCGTGGAAAGCGTCGCATAATCGCCGGGAATCGTGTCCGAGTCGTATTCCTTCGCACGCTTGACGATGGTTTGCGTCATGCGCGCGATCTCCTGCATGAACGCGTCGCGCGCGAGCCCGCCGCGCTCCATCTGCGCAAGCTTGTGCTCCCACTCGCCCGTGAGCTCGGGGGCCGTCAGTTCCTTGACGCCGAGCCCGCGTAACAACGTCATCAGCTGAAACGCCTTGGCGGTCGGGATCAGGTCGCGGCCCTCGCGCACGAGATACTTCTCGCCGAGCAAGCCTTCGATGATCGCCGCCCGTGTGGCCGGCGTGCCGAGTCCCTTCGCCGCCATCGCCTCGCGCAGCTCGTCGTCTTCGACGAGCTTGCCGGCGCCCTCCATCGCCGAGAGCAGCGTCGCTTCGTTGTAGCGCGCGGGCGGCTTCGTCGTCAGCCCGTGCGCGGCGATCTTGTCGGTCTTGACCTTCTCGTCTTTCTGCACAGGGGCGAGGTTGCCTTCCTCGCCGCCCGCGTCGCGGCCGTACACTTGCAGCCAGCCCGCCTCTACCAGTACTTTCCCTTCGGTCTTGAACTGATGCCCGGCGACCTCCGTGATGCGCGTCGTGACGCGATACTCGGCCGCGGGGAAGAAGACCGCGAGAAAACGCTTGACGACGAGATCGTAAAGCTTCTGCTCGGGCTCGGAGAGCGACTTCGGTGCCTGCAGCGTCGGAATGATCGCGAAGTGATCGCTGATCTTCGAATTGTCGAAGATCCGCTTGTTAGGCTTGACCCAGTTCTTGTCGAGCACCTGCTTCGCGAACGGCAGGTAGTTGTTGCTCTCTTTCAGCATTTCGAGCGTGCTCTTCACCGTGCCGAGGTAGTCCTCGGGCAGTGCGCGCGCATCGGTACGCGGGTAGGTGAGCACCTTGTGCTTCTCGTAAAGCGCCTGGGCGAGGCCGAGCGTGTTCTTTGCGGAAAAACCGAAGCGGCCGTTCGCTTCGCGTTGCAAGCTCGTCAGATCGAAGAGCAGCGGCGAAAGCTGGCTCGACGGCTTCGATTCCTCCGTCACCGTGCCGATCTGGTCGCGGCACGCTGCCACGACGGTCTCGGCGGCGGCAACGCTCCAGAGCCGCGATTCGCGTTTTTCGGGATCGAACTCGTCGCGCTTGAACTTCGGGTCGAACCAGCGGCCCTCGTAGAAGCCGCCCGCACAGACGAAGTCGGCGCGCACTTCCCAATAGTCGCGCGGCACGAACGTGCGGATCTTCTCCTCGCGCTCGACGACGATCGACAGTGTAGGTGTCTGCACGCGCCCGACGGTCGTGAGGAAGAAGCCGCCGCCCTTGCTGTTGAACGCCGTCATCGCCCGCGTGCCGTTGATGCCGACGAGCCAGTCGGCCTCGGAGCGGCAGCGCGCCGCGTCGGCGAGCGGCTGCATGTCGGCGTCGCTGCGCAGACGCGCGAAGCCATCGCGGATCGCGGCGGGCGTCATCGATTGCAGCCACAGCCGTTGCACCGGCTGCTTGGCCTTCGCATGCTGGACGATCAGCCGAAAGATGAGCTCGCCTTCGCGGCCCGCGTCGCATGCGTTGATGAGTCGATCGACGTCCTTGCGCTTCATCAGCTTGGTCAGGACCTTGAGCCGCGACTCGCTTTTCGCAATGGGATTCAGATCGAAGTGCGGCGGAATCACGGGCAAGTGCGCGAAGCTCCACTTGCCGCGCTTGACTTCGTATTCCTCGGGTGCGGCGATCTCCAACAAATGGCCGACCGCCGACGAAAGAACGTATTCGTCGCTCTCGAAGTAATCGTCATGTTTCGTGAAGCCGCCGAGCGCTCGAGCGATGTCGTTCGCGACGGAGGGCTTCTCGGCAATGATCAGTGCTTTGGACATGACTGGATATCGTGGGTGTTCGGGGTCATAACCCGTATAGTGGTTCCCTTCAACGACCGCTTTATAGCACACGGCGCGCGGATGGCGGCCTTCCATCCGAAAACGAGCGTCGTCGATGCATTATTTCGAGCGCCGTGGTAGCGACACAGATCAGCCATCCAGCATCGTCGGTGCCGCGATCGCCCGATTGCGCAATCGCGCTTTGGGGCACGCAAAGAAAAAGGGTCAGGCTGCGATGAGCGCCGGACGAAGCTTCGGGGCTCCGACGGCGCCGGGCAGGGCGGTCAGCTCCGAAAGCAGGCGTTCAGCGATCGAGACGTGCGGCAACACGGTGCCAAAAAAGCGCGTGGTTGTGGCGTCTTCGATGAGCAGGGTCGGAAAGTTTTCGACGTCGAGGTCTTCGAAGCGATCCGCATGCGTTTCGATGTCGATCCAGACGAAGCAAATCTCGGGATGGGCATCCGCAAGCCGGTCGAAATCGGCGCGATAGTCCCGACATGTACCGCACCACTCGGCGCACAGGCACGCGACGAGAAGCGTCTCGCCGTCATTCACGCGCTCGGCGATCCGGTCCGAATCGGTATCGAGGTTCAGCGCGGGCATCGAGGTATTCCTTGCAATGTTTTTGGCTCTTTGTCTCGTGTGACTCTAGCACGCCGTAGTCTTGTCGGTCAGCGCGCGGGCGGCACGGTTATCACGAATCGTCCGCCCGGCAGCACGCTCAGCCGTCCCGCCAGTTCGAGCTCGAGGAGCATGCCTTGGAGCGTCGCGCTGTCGATGTCGGTCCTCGCCGCGAGAATTTCAAGGGTCGCGGGTGCGTGGCCGAGCGCATCGAGCACGCGAGCCGTCCGGGCGTCGGGCCGTGGCGTCGCGCGTCTGCCCGCTCGTTGCTGCGCTGGCGCCGGCTCGATGCCGAGTTCCTCGAAGACGTCCTCCGGCGTCTCGGTCAGCTTCGCACCGTCTTTGATGAGCCGGTGGCAGCCGCGAGAAAGCGGCGAGTGGATCGATCCGGGCACCGCGAACACCTCGCGCCCCATTTCGTTGGCGAGCCGCGCCGTGATCAGCGATCCCGAGCGCAGCGCTGCCTCGACGATCAGGACGCCTCTCGCGAGCCCCGCGATCAGCCGATTGCGCCGTGGGAAATGCTCGCGCCGCGCTGGTGTGCCGAGCGGCCATTCCGAGACGATAGCGCCCCGCTCGGCAATCTCGGAGGCGAGCGCGCCATGCCGAGCCGGATAGACGATGTCGACGCCCGTGCCGACGACCGCGACGGTGCCGCCGTGTACATCGAGCGCGCCGCGGTGGGCGGCGCCATCGATGCCGAGCGCGAGTCCGGAGACGATCGTGAGCCCCGCGCTCGCGAGGGCGCTGGCGAAGTATTCGGCATCCTCGAGCCCCTGAGGCGTGGCGCCGCGACTGCCGACGATGGCCACTGCCGGCTCGTGCAGCAGTTCCAGCCGCCCTTTCACATAGAGCAGCGGCGGCGGATCGTGCATGGCCCGCAAGGCGGCCGGATAGGCCGCGTCGCGCAGGGAAACGAGCGCGTTGCCGGCCGCCCGGCACCAGGCGGCAACGCTTGCCACGATTTCATCGAGCATGGCCGAGGGCGGCGCAAGCACGGCACGTGCGGCGGGCTCGCCGGCCACCGCCGCGAGCGACTGGAACGGCTCGGAGCGTATCGCCTGCGGCGTGCCGAATGTGTCGATGAGCGCGCGTAGCGCGGCGTGCGTGAGCCCGCGCGCCCTGGCGAGCGTCAGCCACGCGGCCAACTCGTCGTCGGTCATGCGCGGCGCTTGCATGGGGCGTGGACTCGCCGCGCACGAAAGGGCGAGCTGCATGATAGAATTTTCATCATCCGAAATGATCTCCTGTGCAACGCGAGCGCCCGCCTGCCTTGGTTCGCAGGGGGCCGAGGCGCGCGGCCTCCGGCGTATCTTGGCCGTGCGATCGGGACCGGACAAGCTGGCCGAACGGCATATCGACGAGCGCGGGAATTCCGACCATCATCATTTGTATGCGAGCGCCTGCCGTCGTATCGGCTCATGCGCGAACGAACGTCGCGCGCGTTGCGCTCGGGAACGAGACTTTTTGAATCATGGCTTTGTTGAACATCCTCCATTACCCAGACAAGCGGCTGCACAAGGTCGCCAAACCCGTCGCGGTCGTCGACGAGCGCATCCGCAAACTCGTCGCCGACATGGCCGAGACGATGTACGCGGCGCCCGGCGTGGGACTCGCGGCGACGCAGGTGGACGTCCACGAGCGCGTCATCGTGATCGACGTATCCGAGACGCACGAGGAGCTGCGCGTCTTCATCAACCCCGAGATCGTCTGGTCGAGCGATGAGCGCAAGATTGCCGAAGAGGGCTGCCTCTCCGTGCCGGGCATTTATGACAACGTCGAGCGCGCCGAAAAGGTCCGCGTGCGCGCGTTGAACGAGCGCGGCGAGCCGTTCGAGCTCGATTGCGAAGGCTTGCTCGCGGTCTGCATCCAGCACGAAATGGATCACCTGTTGGGGCGCGTTTTCGTCGAATACCTGTCGCCGCTCAAGCAGTCGCGCATCAAGACGAAGATGAAAAAACTCGAGCACGCGATGTAACGCCCGCCTTCGGATACGCGCTTGCTCATGACACACCGATTACGCGTCGTTTTCGCCGGCACGCCCGAGTTCGCCGCGGCGGCCTTGGCCGAGATTCACGAGGCGGGCTTTGCCGTGCCGCTCGTGCTGACGCAGCCGGACCGGCCCGCCGGGCGCGGCATGAAGCTGCAGGCGAGCGCCGTCAAGCGCTACGCCGTCGAGCACGGGCTCGCGCTCGCGCAGCCCCCGTCGCTGCGCCGTGACGGCAAGTTCCCGGCCGAGGCCGCGGCCGCGATCGAAGAGCTGAAGGCGACGCCGCACGACGTGATGGTCGTAGCGGCCTATGGGCTGCTGCTTCCGCAGGAAGTGCTCGACATCCCCCCGCATGGCTGCATCAACATCCATGCTTCGCTTTTGCCGCGCTGGCGCGGCGCTGCCCCGATCCATCGAGCGATCGAGGCGGGCGACTTCGAAACGGGCATCACGATTATGCGGATGGACGCGGGACTCGACACGGGGCCGATGCTGAGCGTCGCGCGTACGCCGATCGAGCCGCGCGACACGACGGCGACGCTGCACGACAAGCTTGCCGCTCTCGGCGCCCGGCTGATCGTCGAAGCGCTCGTCGAGCTCGAGCGGAGCGGCAGGCTCGTTGCCACGCCCCAGCCTGACGTCGGCGTGACCTACGCCGAAAAGATCGGCAAGGAGGAAGCGGCGCTCGATTGGCGGCGGCCGGCCGAGGCGCTTGCCCGGCAAGTCCGCGCATTCGATCCGTTCCCCGGGGGCGCCGCCACGCTCGACGACGGCTCGCACCTGAAGATTTGGGCCGCCGAGCCCGTTGCCTCCGAGCGAAACGGTACCGAACCGGGTACGATCGTCGAGGTCGCGTCCGCCGGCGTCGTCGTCGCCTGCGGCGAAGGCGCCCTGCGACTCACGCAGTTGCAAAGGCCCGGCGGCAAGCGCCTGACGGTACGCGAGTTCCTCGCGGGCGTTCCGCTCGAGGCCGGCAGGCGGTTCGCGCTGCCGCACTAGTTTTGGCAAGGAGCACTGGCCTATGTTCGGCATCACCCATTTCCCGTTTTTCGTCGTCGCGGTTTTCCTCTTGAATGTGACGCCGGGGCCAGACACGGCATACATCGTTGGCCGCAGCGTCGCGCAAGGACGCGGGCCGGGGCTGATGTCGGCGCTCGGCATCTCGGCCGGCTGCTGCGTGCATACGCTCGCCTGCGCATTCGGCCTGACTGCGCTCATTGCCGCCTCGGCGGCTGCCTTCACGGTGGTCAAAATCGTCGGCGCCATTTATCTGATGTATCTTGGCGTGCGGCTCATTTTCACCGGTCCTTCAAAGAAGGGCGCGGATGCCGCACGACAACCCAGCGCGCCCGCCGCACCGAAGCCGCTGAGGCAGCTTTTCGTCCAAGGCTTCTGGACCAACGTGCTGAACCCGAAGGTAGTCTTGTTCTTCGTCTCCTTTTTCCCGCAGTTCGTCGCGGCCGAAAGCGAACACAAGACCCTCGCGTTCCTGATGCTCGGCGCCGTCTTCATCGCGATGAGCACGGTCTGGAACAGCTTCGTGGCCTGGATTGCCGGCAGCGTGACGCAGCGTCTCGGCGGCAAGCCCGGCGTCAAGAAGTGGCTCGACCGCGTCGTAGGCAGCGCATTTGTCGGCCTGGGACTGAAACTCGCCACGGCGCAACATTGAACATTGAATTTTTCTGCTCCGCCACAACCTAACGAATCGCTTACAATCGATCGCTGCGTATGGCGACGCGGCGCGCTTTCCGCGCGCCGGCAACGAAGCCCTTGGTGAGAAGAAAGGAAAAGGAGTCCACATGTTCAACTGGGTCAAAACCGCGATGCTGATGGCGGCGATCACGGCCCTTTTTGTCGTGATCGGTGGGATGATCGGCGGTTCGCGCGGCATGGTCTTCGCGCTGGTCATTGCGTTTGCGATGAATTTCTTTTCGTACTGGTTCTCGGACAAGATGGTCCTGCGCATGTACAACGCTCAGGAAGTCGACGAGGCCGCGGCGCCGCAGTTCTACAGGATGGTTCGTGAGCTTGCGACACGCGCCGAACTGCCGATGCCGCGCGTCTATCTGATCAACGAAGATGCGCCGAATGCTTTCGCAACGGGACGCAATCCCGAGCACGCGGCCGTCGCCGCGACGACGGGCATCTTGCGCATCCTGTCCGAGCGGGAGATGCGCGGCGTGATGGCGCACGAGCTCTCGCACGTGAAGCACCGCGACATCCTGATCTCGACGATTTCGGCGACGATGGCCGGCGCGATCTCCGCGCTTGCCAATTTCGCGATGTTCTTCGGCGGGCGCGACGAGGAAGGGCGTCCCGCCAATCCGATCGCGGGCATTGCCGTGGCGTTGCTCGCACCGATCGCGGCGGCGATGATCCAGATGGCAATTTCGCGCTCGCGCGAGTTCGAGGCCGATCGCGGCGGCGCACGGCTGTCCGGCGATCCTCAGGCGCTCGCGTCGGCGCTCGACAAGATCCACCGGTACGCCTCGGGCATCCCGTTCCCGGCGGCCGAAGCCCATCCCACCACGGCGCAAATGATGATTCTGAATCCGCTCTCGGGCGGCGGTATCGCGAATCTCTTCTCCACGCACCCGTCCACGGAGGAGCGCATTGCGCGCCTGATGGAAATGGCTCGTACGGGACGTTACGACTGAGCGCAAACGGGGCGGCCGTGCGCGCCCCGTCATGGTATCGGGCTCTCCGACGAGAGCGGCTACAATGTCGCGTTTGTTCTACGCGATGCCCTGAGCGGCATGCCGGTTCGTCTCTTCCCATGACCCGATCTTCGTCGCCGCGCCGTCACGCCGCTAAGCCTGCAACCGAGCGCGGCTCCCATCTCTCGGCACTGCATCTCGCGCCCGATTCGCTCGGTTTCGCACTCGATGCGGCGGCACAAGCAGTGGGCGCGGTGCGCGGGGGCACGGCGTTGCCCGCGGCGCTCGCCGCCGTCCACGCACAAAGCCCGGCCGCCGCGGTCGCGCTCTCGCGGGGGGCGGTGCAGGATATCGCTTATCGGACGCTGCGCCGCCTCGGCACGGCGGATTGGCTGATAGCGCGGCTCGTTCGCAAGCCGCCGCCCACTCATGTCGCCAGCCTGCTTGCCTGTGCGCTGGCTTTGCTTGCCGACGAGGAAGACGGCCCAATGGCCGGAGCCGAGAGCCGTTCGGCCTATCCGCCCTATACCGTCGTGGATCAAGCCGTCAGCGCGATTGGTGCGCGGCGCGAGCTGGTCTTCGCCAAGGGACTTGTCAACGCGGTGCTGCGCAACTTCTTGCGCGAGCGCGCTTCGCTACTCGGCGAGGCCGCGACTGATGCCGTCGCGCGATGGAATTATCCGCGCTGGTGGCTCGACGCGGTGGCGCGCGCGTGGCCCGAGCGTTGGCAGCAAATTCTCGACATCGGCAATCGGCCTGGTCCGCTCACGCTGCGCGTCAATGCTCGACGCGCGACAGTCGGGGCCTATGAGCAGACGCTGCGCGAAGCGGGAATCGAGGCGCTCGCAATCGGCACGCATGCGCTGCGGCTTGCGGCGCCGATGCCGGTCGAGCGAATTCCAGGCTTCGCGGAAGGCGTCGTATCGGTGCAGGACGCCGGGGCGCAGCTCGCGGCCGAATGGCTCGGCGCGCGCGACGGCATGCGCGTGCTCGATGCCTGCGCGGCACCGGGCGGAAAGACCTGCCACGTCCTCGAGCTTGCCGACGTGAGACTCGTCGCGCTCGAGAGCGATGCCGAGCGGGCCGTGCGCATCGGCGAAAATCTGCAGCGTCTCGGGCTCGCGGCCGAAGTGCGCATCGGCGATGCGGGCGCGCCCGAGACGTGGCACGACGGTGCCGCGTTCGATCGCGTTCTTGCCGACGTGCCTTGTTCGGCGTCCGGCATCGTTCGCCGTCATCCGGACATCCGCTGGCTGCGCCGGCCCGCCGACATCGCGGCGCTCGCGCGCGAGCAGCAACGTATCGTCGATGCGCTTTGGCCGCTCGTCGCGCCTGGAGGGGAGCTGCTTTACGTCACGTGTTCGATCTTTCCCGAGGAGGGCGAGGAGCAGGCCGCGCGGTTTGAACGCGTGCATCAAGATGCGGTACGATTGGACGCGCCGGGGCAGCTGGCGCCGGTCTCGGCCAGCGCGGCGAACGCACTGGCGGCGTCCACGACAGCCGGCATGCGCGCCGCTGAGCGCACCGGGTCCGACATCGACCACGACGGTTTTTTCTACGCGCGCTTTCAGAAACGGTGACGATCAGCAAACGCTTTTTCCCGCTTCGGCTCGTGGCCGTGCTCTGGATAGGGCTGACCCTTTGCCTCGCCGCGGCGGCGCCGGCGCATGCCGATCCGATTGCCGTCCAGCGCGCGTCGCTGCAGGCCGACGGTTCGGGCTGGAGCCTCGATGCTCGCTTCGAGTTCGAGCTGAACAGCAGCCTCGTCGAGGCGGTCAATCGGGGCGTGCCGCTCTATTTCACGACCGACTTCGAGTTGACGCGCGCGCGCTGGTATTGGTTCGACGAGCAGCCGGTGTCGATCTCCCAGACGTGGCGTCTTTCGTTTCAGCCGCTCACACGCGAGTACCGTGTCACGAGTGGCGGTCTGCAGCTCGGTTTCGGCTCGCTCGACGACGCCCTTGCGGTCATCAAGCACGTGACCTCCTGGCACGTGATCGACCGCACGCAGGTGCGGGCGGGCGAAACGTACACGGCATCGGTACGGATGGCGCTCGATACGGCGCTGATGCCGAAGCCGTTTCAGGTCGACGCGGTGAACAACCGCGATTGGTCGCTTGCTTCCGATTGGAAGCGCTTTACGTTTACGGTGGCCGAACATGCTAAGTAAGGCGCAGGTGCGTCGAGCCGCTGACGCCAAGAGCATCGTGCTGCGCGTGCTCGTCTCGACGGTCGCGGTGACGGCGCTCTTGCTGCTCTTGCTGCTGGCCGCCGCGAGCGCGAACACCGAGTTCTTCGATCGCTACTACTCGTGGCTCTACGCAGCGAACATCGCCGTTGCGCTCGTTTTCCTGCTCGTCGTCGTCGCGCTTTGCGTGATGATTCTGGTGCGCTTGCGCAAGGGCAAATTCGGCACGCGGCTGCTTGCGAAGCTCGCTATCTTTTTCGCGCTCGTCGGCGTCGTGCCGGGTGCCATCATCTATGTCGTCTCGTATCAATTCGTCTCGCGCAGCATCGAGTCGTGGTTCGACGTGAACGTCGAGACGGCGCTCACGTCGGGTCTTAATCTTGGCCGCGGCATGCTCGACGCGACGCTCTCGGATCTGCAGACGAAGGCACGTCTGATGTCCGAGCAGCTCGCGAGCGCCGGTCCGGCCAACACGACGATCACGCTGCTGCGGTTGCGCGACCAGTTCGGCGTTCAGGAGGCGATGGTCCTCGAATCGGTGAGCGGCGGCGTGTCGGGTGCAGCGCCGGGGCTGCATGTCGTCGCGCAGGCGTCGGGCGGCAACATCGCGTCGCTCGTGCCGGACGATATGCCGACAGCGCTGATGATCGACCAGGCTCGTAGGCGCGGTTTCGCGGCGGTCGAGGGCGAAGTCGACGACGATTCGCATGCGAAAGGCTCCAAGGGTGCGCTGCGCTTGCGCGTCGTCGAGCGCATTCCGGATGCCAGTACGTCGCTGTTGCAGCCGGCCGAGCGCTACTTGCAACTGACGCAACCCGTATCGCCCTCGCTTGCGCGCAATGCCGACGCGGTACAACGCGCCTATCGTGAATATCAGGAGAAGGCGCTGGGCCGCACGGGGCTGCGCAAGATGTACATCGGGACGCTGACGCTCGCCCTCTTTCTCGCGACGTTCATCGCGATGATGCTTGCGCTCGCGCTCGGCAATCAGCTCGCCCGGCCGCTTTTCCTGCTGGCGCAGGGAACGAAGGAAGTCGCCGAGGGCGACTACACGCCCAAGCGCGAGATCAAGACGCGCGATGAGCTCGGCTTTCTGACCCAGTCGTTCAATGCGATGACGCGCCAGCTCTCGGAGGCGCGCGCGGCCGTGGAGCGAAACCGTATCGCGCTCGAGCACTCGAAGGCTTACCTCGAGAGCATCCTCGCGAATCTGACGGCGGGCGTGTTCGTGCTCGACCGGCAGTTCCGTCTCACCACGGCCAATCGCGGCGCCGAGCGCATCTTCCGGCAACCGTTCCAGTCGATGCTCGGCGCTTCGCTCGAGCGCATCGGCGTCATGGCGGAATTCGCGGCGATGGTCCGCAAGGCGTTCGCGGATCGCGACGCGGCGAGCACGGGCGGCCCGGACGACGGTCACTGGCAGCAGCAATTCGCCGTACCGGTGGCCGGTGAAACGGAGCCGATCACGCTGCTCGTGCGTGGCTCGCGGCTCGTTGCGAGTCTCGAGGGCGGCCTCGACGCGGAATCCGACGAAGCGCAAACGACGGGCTACGTGATCGTGTTCGACGACATCTCCGACGTGATCTCGGCGCAGCGCTCCGCTGCATGGGGAGAAGTAGCGCGGCGGCTCGCCCATGAGATCAAGAACCCACTCACGCCGATTCAGCTCTCGGCCGAGCGATTGCAGATGAAGCTCGCGGACAAGCTGACACCGCCCGATGCTGACGTGCTCAAGCGTGGCGCGACGACAATCGTGAACCAGGTGGCCGCGATGAAGCGAATGGTGGACGATTTTCGCGAGTACGCGCGCACGCCCCCGGCCGTGCTGGCGAACTTGCAGCTGAACGAACTCGTGACCGAAGTCCTTTCGCTTTATGGCATCGAGGAAGGCAAGAGCCCGATCGTCGTCGATCTGCACACGTTGCCGGTCATCAAAGGCGACGCGACGCAGTTGCGCCAGGTCATTCACAATCTGCTGCAAAATGCGCAGGATGCGGTCGCCGACGTCGAAAATCCACGTGTCGTGCTCGAGACCAAGACAGTAGAATATGGCGATCCCGACGCCCAAGGCAAAGTGCGCGTCGCGGTTCGCCTGACGGTCTCGGACAACGGACCGGGCTTTCCCGCCCGCATTCTCACACGCGCATTCGAACCTTATGTGACGACGAAGGCCAAAGGGACGGGGCTCGGGCTTGCCACGGTGAAGAAGATCGTCGACGAGCACGGCGCTCGCATCGACATCCGCAATCGCGTCAAGTCGGGCGAGACCGTCGAGGGTGCGCAGATTTCGATTTTGTTCCTGGAGATGGCGGACGACGGCGCGCCGCCCGCGGCAGGGCATGCGGCAACGCGCGGGGGCGCCACGCCGGGAACGACAAAAGCAATAGCGCAGACAAGGGCAGCATAAATGGCAACCATCCTGGTGGTAGACGACGAAATGGGTATTCGAGAGTTGCTCTCGGAAATCCTGAGCGACGAGGGACATGCCGTGGAAGTGGCGGAAAACGCGCAGCAGGCGCGGGATTACCGCTTGCGCCAAGCGCCCGACCTTGTGTTGCTCGACATCTGGATGCCCGATACGGACGGCGTGACGCTGCTCAAGGAGTGGGCGGCGCAGGGGCAATTGACGATGCCCGTCATCATGATGTCGGGACATGCGACGATCGATACGGCCGTCGAAGCGACGAAAATCGGCGCGCTCAACTTTCTGGAAAAACCGATCGCGTTGCAGAAGTTGTTGAAGGCGGTCGAGCAAGGGCTGGCGCGTGGCACCGCGCTGCCGGCCGTAGGCGGCGTCGCCGCGGCGAAGTCGACCGTGCCCGCCAACGCGACGACGGTCGCCGCGGCCGTTGCGCTGCCCGGCCTCACTGCCGACAATGCGTCGGCGGGCGCCGTCGCCGCGCAGGCGGCCTCGATTTCATTCGATATCCCGCTGCGCGACGCGCGCGACGCGTTCGAGCGCGCCTACTTCGAGTACCATCTCGCGCGCGAGAACGGGAGCATGACGCGCGTGGCCGAAAAGACGGGCCTCGAGCGCACCCACCTTTATCGAAAGCTCAAGCAACTCGGCGTCGACCTCGGCAAGAACAAAGGGGAATGACGAGGCGTCAAAAGCGCTTGAGGAGCCATGAAGACCTTGCTATAATCTCGCTTCTTCGTGGCCCGGTAGCTCAGTTGGTAGAGCAGCGGATTGAAAATCCGCGTGTCGGTGGTTCGATTCCGCCCCAGGCCACCAGCGGTACATAACCCCAAGAATCGCAAGGTTCTTGGGGTTTTCTTCATTGCTTCGGGATCGTCGCCGAGGCGCATCGGCACGCGTCGAGCGTGCGGGCAAGCGCAATGTTGCCGGTCCGACCCGCGGTATAAGGAACGGAACGCCTGGCTTCGGAAGGTGAGGCCTATACTGGGGAAGCCGAAGGCGTATCGGCGCGGCGCGCGATATGCCGCGCAATCTCTGCGGTTCCTTTTCATTACGCGTCACGGAGTGTTCACGGTGATTGAGAGAGACGCTAAGACAGGCGCGCTCGTGTTGTTTTCGGGCGGCCAGGATTCGGCCACGTGTCTGGCATGGGCGCTCGATCGCTACGAGACCGTAGAAACGATCGGCTTCGATTATGGCCAGCGCCATCGCGTCGAGCTCGACTGCCGCGAGGGTATCCGTGAAAGGCTCGCCCGAGACTTCCCCGCGTGGGCCGGCCGGCTCGGCGACGATCATCTGATCGATCTCTCCGTGCTCGGCTCGATCAGCGATACCGCCATGACGCGAGAGATCGAGATCGAGACTGCCGCGAGCGGGTTGCCGAATACGTTCGTGCCGGGCCGCAACCTGATGTTCATGACGATCGCCGCCGCGGTGGCTTATCGGCGCGGTCTGCGCGTGCTCGTCGGCGGAATGTGCGAGACTGACTTTTCGGGTTACCCGGATTGTCGCGACGACACGATGAAGGCGCTGCAGGTCACGCTCAATCTCGGGATGGCGAGCCGCCAGATCATCGAAACGCCGCTGATGTGGCTCGACAAGGCCGACACGTGGCGGCTTGCCGATTCGATCGGCGGGCAGGCGCTCGTGGAGTTGATTCGGGTCGAAACTCACACGTGCTACGTCGGCGAGCGCGCGGAGCTGCACGACTGGGGTTTCGGCTGCGGCGAATGCCCGGCGTGCCGGCTGCGCAAGCGCGGCTACGAGGCCTATCTGACCGGCGAGAAGGTGACCCAGCCCGCGTGAGCCGGGCGCACCGCGCGTCGCCGCGAGCATGGACGGAAAAAAGGCAACATGACATACGCAGTCAAGGAAGTCTTCTACACGCTGCAGGGCGAAGGCGCGAATGCAGGGCGCCCCGCCGTCTTCTGCCGCTTCGCCGGATGCAATCTCTGGTCCGGGCGCGAAGAGGACCGCGAGAGCGCCGTGTGCCGCTTTTGCGATACGGACTTCGTCGGCACGGACGGCGAAAACGGTGGCAAGTATCGCGATGCCGCCGCGCTCGTCGACAAGATCGCCTCGCTCTGGCCGACGGGCGAGGACTATCGTTTCGTCGTCTGCACGGGCGGGGAGCCGATGCTGCAGCTCGACGCGCTGCTCATCGATGCGCTGCATGCGGCCGGCTTCGAGGTGGCGATCGAGACGAACGGCTCTCTGCCGGTGCTCGAATCGATCGATTGGGTTTGCGTGAGCCCGAAGGCCGATGCGCCGCTCGTCGTCACGAAGGGCAACGAGTTGAAGGTCGTCATTCCGCAGGACAATCAGCGTCTCGCCGAATACGCGGCGCTCGATTTCGATCACTTCCTCGTGCAGCCGATGGACGGCCCGTCGCGCGACCTCAACACGCGGCTTGCGATCGACTGGTGCAAGCGTCATCCGAAGTGGCGCTTGTCGATGCAAACGCACAAGTACCTCAATATTCCCTGACTTTGCCGTGCTGACGATTACTCGAAAACTCGAATTCGATGCGGGCCACCGCATTCCCGATCACCGCAGCCAGTGCCGCAATTTGCACGGGCATCGCTATGTGCTCGAAATCACGCTGCAAGGCGACGTGATCGAGACGGAGGGCGCGCCCGATCGCGGCATGGTGATGGATTTCGCCGACGTGAAATCGCTCGCGATGGAGCATCTCGTGAGCCGTTGGGACCACGCATTCCTCGTCTATGAAGGCGACGAGCGCGTGCGCGATTTTCTCCAGTCGATGCCCGATCACAAGACCGTCGTGCTCGAGCGCGTACCCACCGTCGAAAATCTCGCGGCGATCGCTTTCGAGACGCTTTCTCACGTCTATGACGCGCATTATGGCGTCAATCTTCGCCTCACTCGCGTGCGGCTTTTCGAAACGCCGAACTGCTGGGCCGATTTCGCCCGCGACGCATGACGGCGTCGGGCGGCCGCGTTATTGTCACGGTATGATCGGTGGCGTTCAAGGGAGGAAGCGGCCGATGAGCGCATTCACGAATCCCCTCAAAGAGCGCCTGAAGGAAGCCGAGCCTCTCTATGGGCTTTGGCTGTCGCTCGGCAGCCCCGACGCGGCCGAGGCGCTCGCGCATACCGGGTTCGACTGGCTCTGCATCGATATGGAGCACGCGCCCAACGATTCGGCCGACGTCACGGCCCAGTTGCGGGCCATCGCGGCAGCCCATATGCCGACCGAGCCCGTCGTGCGCGTGCCGGCGGACGAGCCATGGCTCGTCAAGCGCGTCCTCGATGCGGGCGCGCGGACGCTGATGTTCCCCAATATCGAATCGGCCGAAGCCGCGGCACGCGTTGTGCGTCTTACGCGGTATCCCGGCGCGGGTTCGCCCGATGGTCTGCGCGGCGTGGCGGGGGTCGTCCGGGCGTCCGCGTTCGGTGCGCGGCGCGACTATCTGCAGAGCGCCAACACGCAAATCGCGACGATCGTGCAGATCGAATCGGCACGCGCACTCGAAGAGGTCGAGCGGATCGCCGCGACGCCGGGCGTCGATTGCCTGTTCGTCGGGCCTGCCGATCTCGCCGCGAGCCTCGGCCATCTCGGCGATACGAAGCATCCGGACGTGCTGGCCGCGCTCGCTCGCGTGGCCGCGGCGGCTAAGCAGGCCGCGGTGGCGGCGGGCATTTTCGCGCTCGACCCGGCGAGCGCCCGGCAATACCGCGAGGCGGGCTTTCAGTTCATCTCGCTCGCCGCCGACGTGCTGTGGCTCGTGCGCGCCGCGCGCAGCGCGTTGCAGGAGGTACGGACATGAGGAAAGAGATGCTGGCCGCGTGGGCGCGTTCGGCGCTCCCGGCAGTTTCCGCGCTCGCGCTGACCCTCGGCGGGCTCGTGCACGGCGGAGCCGCGCTTGCCGATGAGGCGCCGCTCGCGCAAGCGAAATCGCCGCAAGCGAAGCCGGCCGGCCCCGCTCCCGCGGAGAGCGACCCCGAGACGCAGTCGGCAGTCGCGGACTACAACGCCGGCAACTTCGGCTCGGCGCTCAAGGAGTTCCACGATGCGGCCGAGCGCGGCAATCGGCTCGCGCAGTTCAACTACGCGATGATGCTGCTCAACGGCGAGGGGACGCCGACGAACGTCGACGAAGCGCGCCGATGGCTGCGCAAAGCGGCGGACGCCAACATGTCGCACGCGCAGTACATCTACGGCCGCATGTACGACGACGGCGAGTTCGTTTCGCGCGACCCTGCCGAAGCACACCGGTGGTTCCTGAAAGCCGCGCAGCAGGGCCACGTGCAGGCCGAGCTCGCGCTCGCGAACCAGTTTCTCGACGGACGCGGCACCGCGCGCGACAACAAGCAGGCGTTCTACTGGTACAAGAAGGCGGCCGAAGGCGGCGACATGACGGCTCAATACGTGACGGGCTCTTTCTATGAGCGAGGCGGTGACGGCGTCACGCGCAACATCAACGTCGCACGCGCTTACTACGCGGCCGCGGCCGCGCAGGGCGATCCGGCGGCGCGCCTCAAGTTTCAACAGCTCTCAAGCGAGTTGAAGCGCGAAGCGCAAGGGCAGCAGCCGAAGCCGCAGTAGCCGCGAGCCGCTCGGAGCCGGTTGACACACGCAGCCACGGAGGCGTGCGCTCTGCCCGCACGCGGCGTGTCGAAGCTTTACGACTTCATGAGCCGCTTGTGCCGGCCGACGCTCATGATGAGGCCGATCGCGACGCCGAGCGTCGTCAGCGCCGTACCGCCATAGCTCATGAACGGCAGCGGCACGCCGACGACGGGCAGGACTCCGCTCACCATCCCGACGTTGACGAACGCATAGGTGAAGAACGCCATCGTCAGCGAGCCGGCCAAGAGGCGCGCGAACTGCGTCGCGCCGTTCGCCGCGATAAAGAGCCCGCGCGCGATCAGCGCAGAGTAGAGCAGCAGCAGCACGAGCTCGCCGGCGAGCCCGAACTCCTCGGAGAACACCGCGAAAATGAAGTCGGTGTGCTTTTCGGGGATGAAATCGAGATGCGCCTGCGTCCCCTTCAACCAGCCTTTGCCGAGCGGTCCGCCCGAGCCGATTGCGATGACGGCCTGGATCGTGTGAAATCCCTTGCCGAGCGGATCGGAGGTGGGATCGAGCAGCGTACAGATACGGTGCTTCTGGTAGTCGTGCATGAGCGGCCATTGCACCTGCGGCTGGCAGATTTTGTCCTGGAACGCGGCGATCGAGGCCACCGCGATGACGACGGCGATGAGCACGGGCGCAATGATCTTGAAAGAAAGGCCCGCGAAGTAGATGACGAAAAGACCGGCGGCGAAGACGAGCATGGCCGTCCCGAGATCGGGCTGCTTCGCGATGAGGCCAACGGGCACGAGCAGTATGACGAAGCCGACGATGAAGTCCCACCAGCGCAGCCCCGCTTCGCGCTTCTGGTAGTACCAGGCCAGCATCATCGGCGTGGCGATCTTGAGAATCTCGGACGGCTGAATCACGACGCCGACATTGATCCAGCGCTTGGCCCCCTTTTTCGTGATGCCGAAGAGCGCGACGCCGACGAGCAGCGCTATGCCGAACGTATAGAGCGGCACGGCGAAGCGCATCAGCGTGGTGGGCGGCACGGTCGCGAGCCCCCACATCAGGACGAACGTCAGCACGATGTTGCGCATCTGGTCTTCCACGCGGCCCGGCACGTCGAGGCTCGCGCTGTAGAGCGTGACGAGCCCGACGCAGAGCAGCAGGAAGACGATCAGCGCCAGCGGGCGATCGAAGCCCACGAAGAGCTTCTTGACTCGTTCGAGCCAGACGCGCTTGTCGTCGGAATTCATGTTCCCCTCGTCCCTTATTGGTGTGCGGCGGCCGATGTACCCGACGCGGCGCCGCGAGGCTCGCTCGCGGGCCCTAAAGCGCCGCCCTGGGCGGATCCGGGCGGACGCGGTGCCGGCGCATGATGCCTCAGCTTGGCGGCGAGCGCGGCCGATGCGGCCGCGCTGAGGCCCGGCAGCGATGCCGTAGAGCGCGACCTCGTCGCGCTGGCCGACGAGCCCATGCCGGCGTCGGGATCGGCGGCCGGGAATAGATCGGCGACCGAGCCCGATGCGCCGGATGCCGCCAGGGCTGGAGCCGCGGAGGTGAACGTGTCGGAAGCGGGCATCAATCCCGAAGCGACGATCGCGGCTTCGGCCGCCGATGCGGCGGGCGGCACGGAAGCCGGTACATCGGGCAGAGGCAGTGCTTTGAAGCCGGCCGCTACTTTGATCGGGAGCGATTGATCGGCATGCGGCTCCGAATTGCCGGCGCTCACCGCTACGCTGGCGCTGGCGCTGGCGCCAGAGCCGGCCTCGGCCGGCTGCGCGACTTGCCCCGCCCCGGACACAACGGCGGCTTCGGAGGCGGCCGTCGCCGATGCCGCGGCGGCGGCCGCCGCGACCTCCTGCGCGAGCACGCCCGGCTTATTGCGCTGGAGCAGGTAGTAATCGAGCACGCTCTTTGCGATCGGCGCCGCGACGCTGGCTCCCCAGCCGCCGTTCTCGACGATCAACGCGACGGCGATCTGCGGATGGTCGGCCGGCGCGAATGCGATGAAAAGCGAGTGATCGCGCAAGTGTTCCGCGAGGGCGCCGCCATGATACTTCTGGCCTTGCAGCGAGAACACCTGCGCCGTGCCCGTCTTGCCCCCGACGCTATAGGCTGCGTTGCGGAACACTTGATAGGCTGTACCGGACGGGTTGCTCGTCACCTCGGTCATCGCTTTCTTGACGAGATCGATCTCGTCTTGCGTGACGAGCGGAATGCGTCCGCTCTCGTGCGGTACGGTGAGCCTCGTCTGATGCGAGATCGGATTCTCGATTTCCTTCACGAGGTGCGGCCGCATGACGACGCCGTCGTTCGCGAGCGTCGCTACCGCGTGCGCCATCTGCAGCATCGTGAACGAGTTGTAGCCTTGGCCGATGCCGAGGCTGATCGTTTCGCCCTCGTACCAGCGCTGTTGCTCAGGCTTGCGATAGGCATGCTTCTTCCAGTCGGTGGACGGCAGAATCCCACGCGCCTCGCCTGCGATGTCGATGCCCGTGATCTGGCCAAAGCCCCATGGCTTCATGAAATTGGCGATCGCATTGACGCCGAGATCGTGCGCCAGCATATAGAAGTAGGTGTCGTTCGACACCATGATCGCGCGGTCCAGATCGATCCACCCCTGGCCCTGCGGCACGTCGTTGCGGAACGTATGGCCGCCGAACGTATAAAACCCGGGATCGTGAAAGCCCCACTCGGGCGTGCGCTTCTTCAGCGCCAGCGCGGCGAGCGCCATGAACGGCTTGTAGGTGGAGCCGGGCGGATAGGCGCTATGGAGCGGGCGATTGAGCAGCGGGTGATCGGGCGAATTGTTGAGCGCGTCCCAGTTCTGCTGATCGATGCCGTCGACGAATGCGTTCGGGTCGAAGCTCGGCGCCGAGACGAAGGCGAGTACGTCGCCCGTCGATGGCTCGATCGCGACGAGGGCGCCCCGGCGTCCCGCGAACGCCTGCTCGGCGACTTCCTGCAAGCCGATGTCGATCGAAAGCACGAGGTTGTTGCCCGGTGTCGCCTGCGTGCGCGAGAGCGTGCGCACCGGCCGGCCGCCCGCCGTGACTTCGACCTCCTCGAAGCCGGTGAGGCCGTGAAGCTCGGTTTCGTAGCTTTGCTCGACGCCGATCTTGCCCATGTAATCGGTGCCCTTGTAATTGTTTGCGTCGAGCCGCGGATCATAGTGATCGGGGTCGCTGTCGTTCTGCTCGCTCGCTGCGTCGATGCGCTCCTGGTCCCGTTGCGAGATGCGTCCGATGTAGCCGATCACATGAGCGGCCGTCGGCCCGAGCGGATAATTGCGGAAGAGCCGCGCGCGCACGTCGACGCCCGGAAAACGGAAACGCTGCGCCGTGAAGCGCGCGACCTCCTCGTCGGAGAGCCGAGTGCGAATGGGCAGGCTCTCGAAGTTCTTCGAGTCCTCGAGCAGCTTCTTGAAGCGCCGCCGGTCGACCGCATCGATATTGACGACCGTGGCCAGCTTGTTGATGACGTTCTCCAGCGTGTCGTCGAGCTTCGACGGCGTGATCTCGAGCGTGTAGGCCGAATAGTTGCGGGCCAGCACCACGCCGTTGCGATCCGTGATGATGCCGCGGTTCGGCACGATCGGCGCGACCGAGATGCGGTTTTCGTCGGCCTGCAGCGAGTACTTGCTGTAATGCCAGACCTGCAGAAAGAGAAAGCGCAGCACGAGCAGGCCGAAGCAGACGAGCACGAAGAATCCCGCCGCCGCCACGCGCACGCGAAACTGCCATACCTGCTGCTGAGTGTTCTTGAATTCGGTCATGCTCTCGCGCTCTCGCGTCTTCGCGGCGCTTGATTAGATGGGACGCGTGTCGTCCGGATCGGCCGGGCGGCGCTGCGGAATCAAGAGCAGCGTGCAGGCGAGCGGCCAGAGCGCGGCTTCGACGAAACCGTGGATCAGGTAACCCCAGCCCGGAAACGCGGCGCCGGTCAGCAGGCGAGTGACGAACGGGACGAGCTGAGCGGTGACGAGCAGCGGCGCGACGGCGAAGACCTGCAAGCCGCGCGGCATCCAGAGCACGCGCCGGTGAATCGTGATCGCGCCGTACGAGAGCAGCGTGTAGGCGAGCGCGTGCTCGCCGAGCAGGCTTGCGTCGTGCACGTCCATCAGGAGGCCGAGCAGGAACGCGATGCCCATGCCGACTTTGCGCGGCTGATGGACGTTCCAGAACAGCAGGACGAGCGCGACGAAGTCGGGCACGCCGATGAGCCGGCCCCATGGCATCAGATTCAGCAGGAACGCGGCCGCGAGACTGAACGCGATGAAATACGGATTGACCGGCAGCAGGATGTATTGCGGACGATTCATCGCGCGGCTCCCGATGCCGCATGACCTGCGGCCGGCGCTTGTGGGTTCTTCGTGCCGGCAGCCGGTTTGTCCGCGGGCGTCGCGGCGTGCCCGGCCGCTTTGCCGGTCGCAGAGCTCGCTTGCGAGTCGGACGTCGCCTTGTCGACGGGCTTCCCGACTGTCTGTGAGGCGGCCTTGTCGGTCTTGCCGCCCTGCGCGGCCTTGTCGTTTTTGTCGGCCATCTTTGCCGCTTTCTTGCCTTTCGCGTCCTTCTGCGCGGCCGGCGCCGGCAACGGCTCGGGGCGCGGCGGTATGCCACTCCTGTAGCTGATCACGAGCACGTCGCGCGCGCCGCGCACGGCGGCGACAGGCACGCAAACGACGCGTGCGAACGCCGTATCGGCGAGCTTGTCGACACGCACGACTTTCGCGACGGGCAGTCCGGGCGGATAAATGCCGTCGAGGCCGCTCGTCACGAGCTCGTCGCCGACGACGATGTCGGCGCTGATCGGCACGAAGCGCAATTCGAGCGCATTGCCGGCGGGTGTGCCGTAGACGACGCCGCGCAGCCCGGTGCGCACGATCTGCACGGGCACGGCCTGATCCTTATCCGTGAGCAGCGTGACCTCCGACTGCATCGGGAAGACGCGCGTGACCTGCCCGATCATGCCGTCCTCGGTGACGACGGGCGAACCTTCCTCGACGCTTTGCTGTGAGCCGCGCCCGATGACGACCTTCTGCGTGAACGGGTCGCGCATGTCGTACTGGATCTCGGCCGGGGTCGTCTGCACGCCCGTTTGTTCGCGAAGCGCGAGCAACGCCCGCAGGTGCGCGTTTTCGGCGGCGAGCGACGCGGTTCGATTCGCCTGGACGGACAGCCGGAGATTGTCCGAGGTCAGCTTCGCGTTGTCGCGGCGCAATGTCGCCGTGGAGACGACGAAGCTCGTCGCGCCGACGATCATGTCACGCGGAACGAGCGCCGCTCGTTGCAACGGGTAGAGTCCGATGTCGAGTACGGCGCGCACCATCTCGAGCGTCCTGAAGCGCGCGTCGGAGACGAGCAGCGCGAGGGCCAGGGCAACGAAGAAAATGAGCCGCGCAAGCGCGGACGGGCCTTGCTTGAATAGCGGCGGCGGACTGTATTCCATGGTCGACGCCGGGGGCGTGATCGTGAGCGGGCGACGCGTTCCTCAGCGCATCGGCTGCGCCGGGGATGTCGTGCCTGCGGCGCCCGGAACGGAGCACCCTTTCGGGGGCTCCCTGAGGCAGTCCGCTTGGGAGGCGCCCGCGAATGCCATCACTCGTACGAGAAGATGCTGCCGAGCTTGTCCATCCGCTCGAGCGCCATGCCCGAGCCGCGCACGACGCAGGTGAGCGGATCTTCGGCGACGAGCACGGGCAGGCCCGTTTCTTCGGCGAGCAGCCGGTCGAGATCGCGCAGCAGCGCGCCGCCGCCCGTCAGCATCATGCCGCGCTCGGCGATGTCGGCGCCGAGCTCGGGCGGGGTCTGCTCGAGCGCGATCTTGACCGAGGAGACGATCTGGTTGAGCGGATCGGTCAGCGCTTCGAGAATCTCGTTGCTCGAGATCGTGAAGCTGCGGGGGATGCCTTCCGAGAGGTTGCGCCCCTTCACTTCCATTTCCTTCACTTCGGAGCCCGGGAACGCTGAGCCGATTTCCTTCTTGATCGCTTCGGCCGTCTGCTCACCGATCAGCATGCCGTAGTTGCGGCGGATGTAGTTGACGATCGCCTCGTCGAACTTGTCGCCGCCGACGCGCACCGAGCCCTTGTAGACGATGCCGCCGAGTGAGATCACGCCGACTTCCGTGGTGCCGCCGCCGATATCGACGACCATCGAGCCCGTCGCTTCGGAGACCGGGAGCCCGGCGCCGATCGCCGCGGCCATCGGCTCCTCGATCAGGTAGACCTGCGAGGCGCCGGCGCCATGCGCGGCTTCCTTGATCGCGCGGCGCTCGACCTGAGTGGAGCCGCAGGGCACGCAGATGATGATGCGCGGCGAAGGCGAGAACATCCGCGATTCGTGCGCCGTCTTGATGAACTGCTTGATCATCTGCTCGGTGACGGTGAAATCGGCGATCACGCCGTCTTTCATGGGGCGGATCGCTTCGATGTTGCCGGGCACCTTGCCGAGCATCTGCTTTGCTTCGCGGCCGACCGCCTGGATCGTTTTCTTGCCGTTGGGACCGCCTTCCTGGCGGATCGACACGACGGACGGTTCATCGAGGACGATGCCCTTGCCGCGCATGTAGATGAGGGTGTTGGCGGTGCCGAGGTCGATCGCCAGATCGTTCGAGAAGTAGCTGCGCAAAAAGCCGAACATGAAATTCCTGTCTCGCCGGAGAGCCGTGCTTCGCCACGAGGCGCCGCCACGGCAGCGGAAATTAAAATAAAAGCTTCGGGATCGGGCGAAAGCGGCCGCATGAGAACATGGAGGGCGCCGCCACCGCGAGCGCGAAGCTGCGATGATGAATTCGACCGGGGGCCGCCCTAAACGAGACGGCGGGCGAGGCGGCGGCTTCGAAGAGCGCCGAGTGGCCTGGGCCCGGGGCGGTCCGGGTTTGATTCGAACGCGTAATGATACCTTATAATTTCGACCTCTTTGTAGTGAAGAGACGGTCCTTTTTGCCGCTATTCGGCCCATGGTCGGAGGGCCTGATCCGATGTCCCGACCCTTTGGCGCAGCAGGCTTTTTGCGTTGCGCCGCGCCCTATTTTTCCGGTGAGAGCATGGCCTTGACCTTGACCGATGTGAAACGCATCGCCCACCTCGCGCGGCTCGAGCTCGCGGACGCCGACGCCGAGCATACGCTCGTCCAGCTCAACGAGTTCTTTGGGCTCGTCGAGCAGATGCAGGCGGTCGACACGACCGGCATCGCTCCGCTCGCCCATCCGATCGAGCAGATCGAGGACGTCGCGCTGCGCTTGCGTGACGACGCCGTCACCGAGACCGTCGATCGCGACGACAATCAGCAGAGCGCGCCGGCTGTGCAGGACGGCCTTTACCTCGTGCCGAAGGTAATCGAGTAGAAAGCCTTCACGACAGGACAGGAACGAATTCGAGATGCATGACAAAAGTTTGACCGAGCTGGCGCGCGCGCTGGCCACCAAAGAGATCTCCGCCGTCGAGCTCGCGCAGCACTACCTTGCGCGAATCGAGGCCGCGCGCGAGCTCAACGCGTTCATCGAAGTCGAGCCGGAGCGCACGCTCGAAGCCGCGCGTGCGGCCGATGCGCGGATCGCGGCCGGCAACGCCGGGCCGCTGACGGGTGTACCCGTCGCGCACAAGGACGTGTTCGTCACGCGCGGCTGGCATTCGACCGCGGGCTCCAAGATGTTGGCCGGCTACGAGAGCCCGTTCGACGCGACCGTCGTCGAGCGTCTCGCGCGTGCCGGCATGGTGACGCTCGGCAAGACGAACATGGACGAGTTCGCGATGGGCTCGTCGAACGAGAATTCGGCGTTCGGGCCCGTGCGCAACCCTTGGGACACGCGAGCGGTGCCGGGCGGCTCCTCGGGCGGCTCGGCCGCGGCCGTGGCCGCGCGTCTCGCGCCCGCGGCGACCGCCACCGATACGGGCGGCTCGATTCGCCAGCCCGCGTCGTTCTCTGGCGTGACGGGGATCAAGCCGACTTACGGGCGCGTCTCCCGTTACGGGATGATCGCGTTCGCCTCGTCGCTCGACCAGGGCGGCCCCATGGCGGGAAGCGCGGCCGATTGCGCGCTTTTGCTGAACGCGATGGCCGGTTTCGATGAGCGCGATTCGACGAGCTTGCAGCGCCCCGACGAAGACTTCGCGCGTCATCTCGGCAAGACGTGGGCGGACGACGCAGCGGCGGGCAAGCCGCTCGCCGGCTTGCGCATCGGTCTGCCGAACGAGTATTTCGGCGCGGGCCTGGCCGGCGACGTGCGCGCGGCCATCGACGCGGCGCTCGCGCAGTACGAAGCGCTTGGCGCGACGCTCGTGCCTGTCTCGCTGCCGAAGACGGAGCTCTCGATCCCCGTCTATTACGTGATCGCGCCGGCGGAAGCCTCGTCGAATCTCTCGCGGTTCGACGGCGTGCGTTACGGCCATCGCGCCGCCGAGTACCGCGACCTGCTCGACATGTACAAGAAGTCGCGCGCCGAAGGGTTCGGGCCCGAAGTGAAGCGCCGAATTCTCGTCGGCACATACGTGCTTTCGCACGGCTATTACGACGCCTATTACCTGCAGGCGCAAAAGATTCGCCGCATCATCGCGCACGATTTCCAGGAGGCGTTCAAGGTCTGCGACGTCATCATGGGCCCCGTGGCGCCGACGGTCGCCTGGGATATCGGCGCGAAGGGCGACGATCCCGTGCAAATGTATCTCGCCGACATTTATACCCTCTCGGTGAGCCTTGCCGGCCTGCCCGGCATGAGCGTGCCGTGCGGCTTCGGCGGCACGGGCGGCGATGCGAAGCGGCCCGTCGGTCTGCAAATCATCGGCAACTATTTCAGCGAGGCGCGGATGCTGCAAGTCGCGGATGCGTTCCAGCGCGTCACGACCTGGCATACGCAGTCCCCCGCAGGAGCTTGAACCCTATGTCGCAATGGGAAGTCGTAATCGGTCTCGAGACGCACGCGCAACTGTCGACGGACTCGAAAATTTTCTCGGGCGCGTCGACGCGCTTCGGCGCCGAGCCGAACACGCAGGCATGCGCCGTCGATCTCGCGCTGCCGGGTGTATTGCCCGTGCTGAATCGCGGTGCCGTCGAGCGTGCGATCCGCCTCGGCCTCGCGATCGGCGCGAGGGTCGCGCCGCGCAGCATCTTCGCGCGCAAGAATTATTTCTACCCCGATTTGCCGAAGGGCTATCAGATCAGCCAGTACGAAATACCCGTCGTCCAAGGCGGTAGCGTCACGATCCAGGTCCCCGCCAACGAAAAGGCGGGCACGCAAGCGTACGAAAAGACGATCCATCTCACGCGCGCGCATCTCGAAGAGGATGCAGGCAAGTCGTTGCACGAGGACTTCGCGGGCATGAGCGGCATCGACCTGAACCGTGCGGGCACGCCGCTGCTCGAGATCGTCACCGAGCCCGACATGCGCAGCGCGGCCGAGGCCGTTGCGTACGCGAAGGCCCTGCATGCGCTCGTCGTTTGGCTCGGCATCTGTGACGGCAACATGCAGGAAGGGTCTTTTCGCTGCGACGCGAACGTGTCGGTGCGTCCGGTCGGCCAGAAGGAGTTCGGCACGCGCGCGGAGATCAAGAACCTGAATTCGTTCCGCTTCCTCGAGGAGGCGATTCAGTACGAAGTGCGCCGCCAGATCGAGCTGATCGAGGACGGCGGCACCGTCGTGCAGGAAACGCGCCTTTACGATCCTGACAAGCGCGAGACGCGCTCGATGCGCAGTAAGGAAGATGCGCACGATTACCGCTATTTCCCCGATCCCGACCTGATGCCGCTCGTCATCGATGCGGGCTGGATCGAGCGCGTGCAGGGAGAAATGCCGGAACTGCCGGCGGCAATGCAGCAGCGCTTCGTCGAGCAATACGGCGTGACGGCCTATGACGCGTCGGTGCTCACATCGAGCAAGGCAATGGCAGGCTACTTCGAGGCGGTCGTCGCAAAGACGGGCGCGGCTCAAGCAAAGATGGCGGCGAACTGGCTGATGGGCGAAGTATCGTCGCAGCTCAATCGCGACGGTCTCGACATCGAGCAAAGCCCCGTTTCGGCCGCGCAACTGGCGCTGGTCTTGCAACGGATTGCCGACGGAACGATCTCGAACAAGATCGCAAAGGAAGTATTCCTCGCGATGTGGGAAGAGAAGGCGACGGACGAAGGCGCGGCCGACCGCATCATCGAGGCGAAGGGCCTGAAGCAGATCTCGGATACGGGCGCGCTCGAGGCGATCATCGACGAGGTGCTCGCCGCGAACCCGAAGTCGGTCGACGAATATCGTGCCGGCAAGGAGAAGGCATTCAACGCGCTCATTGGCCAGGCGATGAAGGCGACCAAAGGCAAGGCCAATCCGCAGCAGGTGGGCGAGCTCTTGAAGAAGAAGCTGTCGTCCTGAACAAGGCGGTCGTGACGCCACGGCATGTTCACCCTCGATTGCGGGCTTGCGAACGTGCGTTGCCGGCCGCAGCGCAGGAGGGCGGGCCGCTGCGAGTGAACAAGCCCTGGACGAAAGGACAGCACCGCATGATGAAACAGGCGCATCTCGACGATTTCCGCATTCCGTTCTTTGAAAACGGCAAGAAGGCTCACGCGTTTGCGCTCGACGATTTCGATACCCGCTCGAAGCCTTTTTCGGCGGGCTCGAAGTCGGCCGATCGCGAGCGCCTCGCCGAGTTGGCCGTGCGGCTCGACGAGCTGCAGGAGCGCTTGCATGCGCAGCGCCGCGAGCGCGTGCTGCTGATCCTGCAGGGGATGGATACGAGCGGCAAGGACGGCACGATCCGCGCCGTCTTCCATGAAACCGATCCGCTCGGACTGCGGATTACGTCCTTTCGCGCACCGACGCTCGACGAGGCCGCGCACGACTTTCTTTGGCGCGTCCATCGCTATGCGCCCGCGGCCGGCGAGCTCGCGATCTTCAATCGCAGTCACTACGAGGATGTGCTCGTGCCGCGCGTGCTGGGCCAGCTTACGGATGCCGAGCTTGCATGCCGCTATCAGCATATTCGGCATTTCGAGGCGTTGCTTGCCGATTCAGGCACGGCGATCGTCAAATGTTTTCTGCATATATCGAAGGACGAGCAGCGCCGGCGCTTGCAGGCGCGCATCGATGATTCCACCAAGCACTGGAAGTTCGACCTCTCGGACCTGGAAGCGAGGCAGCATTGGGACGCCTATCAAGCGGCCTATCGCGACGCGCTCGCGGCGACATCGACCGAGCGTGCGCCCTGGTACATCGTGCCGGCCGACTCGAAGTCGTATCGGAATGTGATGGTCGCAACGCTGCTCTTGCGCTTGCTCGAAGGCCTTAAGCTCGAATACCCGCCGGCGAAGGAATCGCTGAAGGGCGTCACGGTTGCTTGAACGAACGAAAAGGAACGGGAAAAATACCATGCTGCGAGTCATCACCGCCAATTTGAACGGTATTCGCTCCGCCGCGAAGAAAGGCTTTTTCGAATGGTTCGGACAACAAAACGCCGATATCGTCTGCGTGCAGGAAGTGAAGTGCTCGCAAGACGACATGACGCCAGAGTTCCTGGCTCCGCACGGCTTCACCGGCTATTTTCAGCATGCGGTCAAGAAGGGCTACAGCGGCGCGGGGCTTTACACGCGTCACAAGCCTGACGACGTCATCATCGGCTTCGGCAGCGAGGAGTTCGATCCGGAGGGGCGGTACGTCGAGGCGCGTTTCGGGAAGCTCTCGATCGTATCGGTCTATGTTCCGTCAGGATCGAGCGGCGAAGATCGGCAGCAGGCCAAGTACCGTTTCATGGACGAGTTCATGCCGCATCTCGCGGCGCTCAAGAAGGAGCGCGAGGTCGTTCTCTGCGGGGACGTGAATATCGTCCACAAGGAAATCGACATCAAGAACTGGAAGAGCAATCAGAAGAATTCGGGCTGCCTCCCCGAGGAGCGCGCATGGCTGACGAAGCTATTCGACGACGTCGGTTACGTCGACGTCTTCCGCACGCTCGATCCGCGACCCGAGCAGTACACGTGGTGGAGCAATCGCGGGCAGGCCTATGCGAAGAACGTCGGGTGGCGGATCGACTATCAGATCGCGACGCCTGAAATCGCGGGCAAGGCGAAGGGCACCTCTATCTTTCGCGACATTAAGTTTAGCGACCACGCGCCGTTGACAGTCGATTACGAGCACGAAGTGAAGTAAAAACGAGCGGGGCTCCCGCTCGATTGCGGCATCCAGGCTAGCGATTCCGTTCTGTCGATGTCCGTTCCCGCGGACGGAAAGCGCCGACGATGCGCTCACCGAGTACACTCGCGGCGAGGCCTGCCATGACGAGCGCCGCACCGGCCATTTGAGCCGCCGACAACGCTTCGCCTAGCAGCAGCGATGCCGAGGCAAGGCCGACGATCGGCACGAGCAGCGAGAATGGAGCGACTTCGCCGACCGGATGGCGCGAAAGCAGGCGGCTCCACAGTCCATAGCCGAGCAACGTGGCCACGAACGCAAGATAAGCAACGGCGAAGATCGACGACGGCCCGATGCCGGATAGCGCCGCGACGATGCGCTCGCGGCCTTCGAACAGGTAGGAGAGCGCGAGAAACGGTAGCGGCGGGATGAGGCTCGCCCACACGATAAAGCCGACCAGATCGACTTTGCCGATCTTCTTCGCGACGATATTGCCGAGCCCCCACGATGCCGCCGCGCAAAGTGTCAGGACGAAACCGGCCGCTGTCATCGCCTGGCCGCCTTGCAACGCAATGACCGCCAGACCGGCGGCTGCGACGAAAAGGCCCACGATGTTTTGCGCACGCATCCGCTCGTGGAGGAGCCACCGTGCGAATAACAATGTGAAAAAGGCCTGAGCCTGCAGCACCAGCGACGCGAGCCCTGCCGGCATGCCGACGTTCATTGCTGAAAAAAGGAACGCGAACTGCCCGAACGAGATCGTGAGCCCGTAAGCGAAGAGCCAACGCCATGCCACTTTCGGCCGCTTGACGAAAAATACGGCCGGAACGGCCGCCACGGCGAAACGCAAGGCGCCGAGCAGCATCGGCGGCACACCGTGCAGACCGACCTTGATCACGACAAAGTTCACGCCCCACACCACCACGACGACGAGTGCAAGCAGCAAATCCTTCGGCGACATTGTGCGGCCCCTTCATCGGCTGAATGGGAGAGTGTAGCCTGTCGCCCAGATTCTCGAATGGCCCGATGACGGTTTGCTGCTGGCTTTCCGCTGACGGCCGCTCTGGGATTCGAATTCGAGCGACCGCCGCGGCGACGAGGCTTGTTATCAGTCGGCGTTCAAAGGCGATTCGCGGCTTTCTATGAACTGCTGCAGGAAGGCATGCCGCGGTGCGTCGCGGTTCCACGACGTGTAAGGGGTCGTCGTGATCACTTGCTGGGCAAGCCCGCCTTGCTCCTCCTTGACGGCGGGCCAATTGGGCGGCGTAAGAAGGTTTGGTTTGCGCGTCAATCCCAGCGCGGAAAAATACATGAGCGGATTTTCTGCATGGCGAGGGTTCGGGTTGCCCGTTCGCACAAATTGGGCGATATACGTCGAGAAGACCTGCGACACCTTGTAGTCTTCGGGCCGCCATGCATATCTCGGCCGCTTGTCGAGGTTGCCGAGCGCATATTCGATCTCCGCGCTGTGTACGGCACCGATGGCCGGTTGCGGCCCGTGTTGTTGTTCTGGACCGACCTCGACTTCGGGCGGACGAATATGCGCGTAATGGTAGAAGTAGACGGGTGCGCGACCGGTGCGCCGGTGCAAGTCCATCCACCGCCATGTGCTGTGACCCACGAATAAGTCGGACGCGAGTGCGGTGCCCGAGCGCATCACTTCGTCATCGTCTTTGCCGGGATAGAACGCCAAGGCTTCGTTGGCTTCATCACGGAATAGCTCGCCGATGGAAGCACGCCAGTTCTCGGGCGTTGGCGTCGCGCCGCCCAGCACCTGGTCGAAGTGGCCCTCTTGCGAATTCGCGCCGAGCAACAGGGGCACCGGCGCCTGCCTGCCGCTCGCGAAGATCGATTCTGGGGACTCGGGGAGAAAATGGCCGTCGACATGAGGCCAGAATCGGTAGGTTGGCTTGGCGGTCTCGGCTGTGGCGTCCAGCAATGTACTCGCAGGCAACGCGCGTAGTTGGTTCAACGAAGTGGCGCCGACGCGCTCTGCAAGATAGCCGGCCGCACGTTCGGCTTCTTCGCGAGACCACGGTCTGAGCGGCGCGAACGCGGCGCCGCTTTCGCCGATCGCGCGAGCAAAGAGCCCCCGCGATAGAGGCGAGGCCATGTGCGCGCTGACCGAGATTGAGCCCGCTGAGTTGCCCGCTATCGTCACCTGCTCAGGATCGCCTCCGAACTGAGCGATGTTGTCCCGCACCCAGCGCAATGCGGCGACCTGGTCCAGCAGCCCATAGTTGCCGGCCGTGCCGTGCGGCGACTCGCGAGCCGCTTCGGGGGGCGCGAGAAATCCAAACACGCCCAGCCGATAGTTGACGGTCACCACGACGAGCCTGCGCGCCGCGAAATTTTCGCCGTCGTAGCGGCCTTCGGAGCCGTCGCCGCCGATGAAACCACCGCCATGAAAGTAGACGAGGACGGGGCGCTTGCCGTCTTTTGTATCCTGCCCGGGCGCCGGCGCCCACACATTGAGATAAAGACAGTCCTCGCTCATCACCTTCGAGCGGAACACGGGCCTAAACGGCGACGACTGCATGCAGCGAGGACCGAACTCGCGCGCGTCCCGAACGCCGGCCCACCGAGCGACAGGCTGCGGCTCGCGCCAGCGAAGTTCGCCGATGGGCGGCGCGGCATACGGAATGCCGCGAAACACATGCAAATCGGTATTGCCGACGCGGATACGCTCGCCCTGGACAACGCCTTCGTTCAACCGGACCTCGGCTGACGGAGACGTGGGGAGCGCGCCCGCCGCGTTGGGCAGCGTGCAAATCAGCGATAGGGCGGCTGCAGCGGCCGTACGGCGCACAACTCGACTGACGATGAATCTCATCTTTTTGCCTCCTTGGTGATGGGGCGCCATGTTCGCGACAATGGCACTTCGTGGGAGGCTGTCATCGTCTTACCGATCGATTTCGAGATCGTCTCTTTATTAAGAATCAGACCAATTTACGGATCGCGTCGTTCAGGACACGAGCGTTTGCGTCGCACTTCAACGGGCGAGCGCGCCGGCCTTTCTGAATCTGTAGCTGGCTTCCAAGAGAGCATGCCGGGCGTCGACATCTTGAGCGGCCCTTTGCTTATCGGCGCCAATCGCATGCCGCAAACTGCCCTCGCGAGTGTCCTGTACGGCGGGCCACGTTGGCAGTCCGGCGCGATTTGGATTGCCGTCTTTGATGAATTGTTCGACATGGCCCGAGAAGACGCGCGAAATCTCGCGGTCATCGGCGCTCCAAGAATACGAGGGGCGACTGTCGAGGTTGTCGAGTGCGAAAAGAGCCTCCTTCGCATTCCAGGGGCGGACTACAGGATCCGGGAAGTCTTCTTCGTTCGGGGCGATAGGGTGCCGATGGGTATAGCCATAAAAGTAGATTCGAGCGAGACTCGTCTGCCGATGCCTGGTCATCCAGCGCCGCGCCGAATGGCCCACCCACTCATCGCCGGCCAAGGCGGAAGCGGATCGCTTGATCTCTTCTTCGCTTTGGCCCGGATAGAGCGCATGCGCCTCACCGGATCGATCGCCGAAGCGTTCCTCGAGCACATGCTGCCAGTTTTGTGGCGTTGGCGCGGCGCCTTCGAGCGCCATATCATGGTGGCCGACGTATAAATCGGAGCCGACGAGGAGCGGCACGTGGGCCTGCGAGCCGCTGGCAAAGATGCCGCCCGGCGCTTTGGGCAAGAACCGGCCGTCGACGGACGGCCAGAATGCGATTGCGGGGTGCCCCGTCAACCCCGTGACGGCAAGAATCGAATCGGCCGGGGCAACTCGCAGCGATTCGACCGACGTTCTTCCCGACGTCCACGAAAATACGGTCGACAAGGCTCGGGCTAGGTCACGTGGAAGCGCGAGTTGAGGCCTGAACGCGCCGCCACTGAAGCCGACGGCACGGGCGAAAAGGCCGCGGGACAACGGTGAGGCCATATGGGTGCTCACGGAAAACGCGCCGGCCGAATCGCCGGCGATCGTCACCTGCGCGGGATCCCCGCCAAATGCGGCGATGTTATCCCGGACCCATTCGAGAGCCGCGTGCTGATCGAGCAGGCCGTAATTCCCGGCCGTGCCATGGGGAGATTCACTTTCGAGTTCCGGCAGAGCGAGGAAGCCGAATGCGCCTAGGCGGTAATTGAGGGTGACCGTGACGATGCCGCGTGCGGCGAGGTTGCCGCCATCGTAGCGCGGCTCCGAGCCGTCTCCGACGTCGAAGTTGCCGCCGTGGAAGTAAACGAGCACGGGCAGCTTTTCTGCCTGACCGGATGCCGGCGTCCAGACGTTGAGGTAAAGGCAGTCCTCGCTCATCTGAGCAGAACGGAACGTGATCTCGTAGGGTGGCGCCTGCATGCAGCGCGGCCCGAATTCGATGGCGCGGCGCACGCCGGCCCATCGCTCGACCGGCTTCGGTTCGCGCCAGCGCAACGTGCCGATCGGGGGAGCCGCATAGGGAATCCCGAGAAACACGCGCAGGTCCGTCTCGCCGACACGCATTCGCTTGCCTTCGATCGTTCCATTGACGAGTGGTACTTCAAGCGATGGCTGTGCGTTCATCGCGCTCGCAGCGCAGGGAACCATCAAAAGAAACGATACGGTCACTGCGGCTGCGACTATTGCAGCGAAGCGCCCTGCGGCGCGCCCCAGGGCGAGTTTCATTGAGTGCCTCTTGCTATTGAGTCGTGCTTCTCGAAGAGAGGCGCGCATTCCGGATCGAACCGAGCGGCGAGGCGGAATGCGCGCGACGGCAAGCCTTACTGCTCGGCTGATGCTGCCGGGCTGCTAGACGGGGAAAGGCTCGTCAATGCTTGAGGACCGCTCCCGCCGCGGCTTTCAAGCAGCCGCTGAACCAGGCCTTGGCGCGGCCCTTCGCGGTCCCACGCCAAGTGCGTGTTTTCACCGATCACTTGGCGCAGAATGCCCCTGTTGTCGGCGCGCACGGCCGGCCAGACAGGGATGTTCATGCCGGCTTGACGGCTCGCAGACGCCTGCTCTGCCCCACTTGTGACGGGGGCGGGTGCATCAGCTTCGGCGGCTACCTGCACCAACTCGATTGCCGTGTCGCTGCCGGATCCGGCGGACGCTGTTCCGTTGGGATTGCCGGTCTTCACGAACTGCTCGACGTAGCCGGAGAAAATGCGCGAGACGTCGTAGTCCACCGCGGTCCATGCGTATCGCCGCTGCTTCTGCAGGTTGCCGAGCGCGTACTCCACCTCTGCGCTGTGTGCCGCCCCGAGGGTGGGCTGCGGCGTTTTATGCTGCTCTTTCGCCGAATCCGTCGCAGGCGGCCGCGGTTGCGTGTATCGGTAATAGTAGACGGGCGCGTGTCCGCCTTGCAGGTGCGACTGCATCCAGCGCCAGGCGCTGTTGCCGACGAAAAGATCTCCAGCAAGCGCCGTGGCGGCGTGCATCACCTCGTTGTTGTCATTGCCGGGGTAATGCGCGAGCACTTCCTGCGCATGACCCGGGAACATCGTGGTGACCGTTTGGCGCCAGTTTTCCGGCGTAGGTGCGGCATCGCCAAGGAGCGTAGTGAAGTGGGCTTCCTGCGAATTGGAGCCGAGCATCAGCGGGACCGATGCCTGCTGACCCGCGCTATAGATCGATTCAGGCGACTCGGTCACGAAATGTCCGTCGACAGTCGGCCAGAAAATGGCGGCCGTCGACTTCGTCTTCGTGGCGGCGAGCACCTTGTCGGCCGGCACTGCGCGCAGTTGCTGCAGCGATGTACCGCCGAGCATCGCCGCGAATTGCGTGGCCGCATGCTCGGCCTCATCGCGCTTCTTGAACCCGACCGACCCGAACGCCGCGCCGCTCTCGCCGATCGCGCGCGCGAAGAGCCCGCGCGATACCGGTGAGGTCATGTGGGCGCTGACCGAAACAGAACCGGCAGAATTGCCGGCGATCGTTACCTGATCCGGGTCGCCTCCGAACTTCGTGATGTTGTTGCGGACCCAGCGCAGCGCGGCGGCCTGATCGAGCAGCCCGTAATTTCCCGTTGCCCCGTGCGACGACTCGCTTGCCGCTTCGGGCAGCGCGAGGAAGCCGAATGCGCCGAGACGATAGTTGACCGTCACGACGACAATGCCGCGCGAGGCAAGCTCCGCCCCATCATAGCGGGCCTCCGAGCCATCTCCGGCTGCGAAGCCGCCGCCATGAAAATAGACGAGCACGGGCCGCTTGTTGTTTTCGCCGATGTCCGGCGTCCAGACATTCAGATACAGGCAATCCTCGCTCATGCCAGTGGCGCGCGTGTCGCGCTTCGACGATTTGAGCTGCATGCAACTGGGACCGAACTGTCGGGCGGGGCGGACGCCGGCCCACCGTGCAACGGGTTGCGGCTCGCGCCAGCGGAATTCGCCGACGGGCGGTGCGGCGTAAGGAATCCCGCGGAACACCTTCACGGTGGGCGCTCGCATGCTGCGGCCGAACGCGGGCACGCGCATACCTTCCACGATGCCGTCGGAAAGCAGCACCGAGGGCGGCGTCGGCGCGGCCGCAGCCGCTTGCGCGGCGCATGGCAGCAGGCACGACAGCGCGAGGGCCGCGGCGGCCGCTGCTCGAGATGGTTCGGGCTTGCGTAATGTGATTCTCATTTTTTTGCCTCCATAGTTCGCTCACGCCGGCACCGAGATGGCGCCTGCCTCGCGTGAGGCCCTCAATCATCTTTGGGGGCGATTTTGAGAGAGCCCATTGTTTGAAAATCGGACGAAATAACCCCCCGCGCCTCGTTGCGTCGAGGAGGTTCAAAAAGAAAGCGAGAGAGAAATGGCGGGAGGGGACCTACCGATGGCGCGTGACGGTGCCGAGCATTCCCCGCATCCCGGGATAGTCCGGCAGCTGATTGACCGATACGCCGCGCGCTTTGGCGTAAAGCGCGAGCATGTCCGGCAGCCGTTTGATGATATCGAGCCGCCGGGCTACGGTATAAGGGTGCGCGCGAATGAAGCCGTCCTTGTCGCGCCGCGTGGCATCGGCGAGCTTGTCCCAGGCCGGCACGGCGGCACGAGGATCGAACCCGGCGCGGGCGGCGATATCCGCGCCGATGACGTCGGCTTCGGTTTCGTCGGTCGCGTCGTATTTCGTCGAGGCGGCAGGCGGACCGAAGGTCGCTCCCGTCGCCGGGGTGCCGTCGAGACCGGTTACCCCGAAAAGCGGCGGAATCGGGTTCGCGCCCAAGGTGATCGACGGCGGTTGACCGCCGAGCCGCTCGCGCACCTGCTCACGCAGTGCGTGCGCGATCTCATGCCCGATGAGCAGGCCGAGCTCGTCGTCGCGCAAGCGAATCCGATCGAGCAGCCCGGAATAGACGAGAATCTTGCCCCCGGCCAAGCAAGACATGCCGATCTGAGGCGAACGGACGACGTTGACTTCCCAATGCCAGTCCTTGATGCGGTCGCTCCATTTTTCGGCAAGCGGGGCAAGCCTCATTGCGATGGCGCGGACCCGGTCGACTCGGGCATCGCTCGCCGGAAGCAACCGCCCCGACTCGCGCGCGCGCTCGACGAGCGCCGCGTATTCCACTGCCGACTGCGCCTCGAGAATCGGCGGCGGCACGAGGTTGCGGAACATGGCGTCGTTGCCGAAGTGGATGTCGGTGCCGGGCGTATAGGCCGGGTCTTTCGCGGCCGAGCCCGCGGTCGCGCTCGGATTGGCCGCATGTGTGCCTCCCGGCAATCCGACAAGGCCCAGCAAAATAGCGAATGCTGACAGCAGCACGCGCGCCGACGCGAAGCAGCGCCGATCGAGCGAACGATTGTACGGACGGCCCTGAGCCGTTATGTGCGGACCCGCCATGGTGCGATCTTCGGCAACAGCAGCATGCCGGGTGCGGCCAGCACGGCGCAAACCAGAAAATAGTCGAACCAGCCGATGCGGGCGACGATGAAGCCGCTCGCGGCCGACGCCAATGTGCGCGGCACCGAGGCGAGGCTCGTGAATAGCGCGAACTGCGTCGCCGTGTAGCGCGGATCGGTGGTGCTCGCGATGTATGCGGTGAAAGCGGCGAGCGTGAGCCCCGTCGAAAACGTTTCAAAACCGTAGATGAGTGCCAGCGCCGCGGGCGAGGGGCCGATCTTCGCGAGCCAGGCGAAGCCGAGCGTCGAGACGATCTGCACCGCGCCGAAGATCCACAGCCCGCGCGCGATGCCGATCTTGACGAGCCACGCGCCGCCGATTATGCCGCCGGCGAGACTGGCCCAGAACGCCGTCGTCTTGGCGATCACGCCGATCTGCGTCTTTTCGAAGCCGAGATCGAGGAAGAACGACGTCGAAAGCGTCGTCGCCATCGTGTCGCCGAGCTTGTAGAGGAAGATGAACGCAAGGACGACGAGCGCCGCCACCCAACCGTCGCGTGCGACGAATTCCGAAAGCGGCAAAACGATCGCCTCGCGCAGGTTTTTTGGCGGTGCGCCATGCACTTCGGGCTCGCGCACGACGAGCGTCATCGCCATGCCGGGCAGCATGAACGCGGCCGTCGCGGCGAAGACGGTGGTCCAGGGCAGATGGTCGGATAGAATCAGCGACAACGAGCCCGGAATCAGCGCGGCAACTTTGTACGCGTTCACGTGCACCGCATTGCCGAGCCCCTGCTCCGTATCGGCGAGCAGCTCACGCCTGTAGGCGTCGATGACGATGTCCTGGCTCGCGCCGAAGAACGCGACGAGCGCGGTCAGCGCGGCGACGGTCCAGATCGCGTCGCGCGGCGACACGAAGCCGAGCGAGGCGATCGCGCAGGCGACGAGGATCTGCGTGGCCAGCATCCAGCCACGCCTGCGGCCTGGGCGCCAGCCGGGCAGGCGCGGCACGTAGCGGTCCATCAGCGGCGCCCAGATGAACTTCCAGGTGTACGGAAATTGAATCAGCGCGAAAAGACCGATTTCCTTGAGATTGACGCCTTCCGAGCGCAGCCAGGCCTGCACGAGATAAACGAGCGTGAAGAGCGGCAATCCAGACGTGAAGCCGAGGAAGACGCAAATCAGGATGCGCCGGTTGAGGAACGCCCGCCAGCCGGGATGGTCCTCGTGGGCGGCGAGCGCGCGCGCCTCGTGCGGCGGATTGGGAATATCGCGTTTGATAGTCGGCCTCGTCGGTTTCGCGCGCAACGCCCAAAAGCCCGGGCGATGGCCCCGGGGGCTCAGCGGCGCTTCACGCGGTAGACCGCAAGACTACCACGCCAGTTCTCGCCCCATCGCACCGTGCGGCCGTCGTGCAGGACGACGCGATCGAGGATTTCGATGCCGACCTCGGGCGCGAGCGCCTCGAAGTCTTCGATAGTCAGCACGCGCACGTTCGGCGTGTTGTGCCACTGATACGGCAGCGACTTCGAAACGGGCATGCGCCCTTTCACGACCGACAGCCGATGCGGCCAGTAGCCGAAGTTAGGGAACGAGACGATGCATTGCTTGCCGACGCGCACCGTCTCGCGCAGGATCGCGGCCGTCTGATGGATCGTTTGCAGTGTCTGGGAGAGGATTGCGAAATCGAAGCTGTCGTCCTCGAAGAGACGCAAGCCGTCTTCGAGGTTTTGCTGGATGACGTTGACACCGTGCTTGACGCAGGCCAGCACGCCGGCATCGTTGATCTCGATGCCGTAGCCTCGCACCTCGAGCTCCTCGCCGAGCAGGGCGAGCAGTGCGCCGTCGCCGCAGCCAAGGTCGAGGACGGTCGAGCGCGGCTCGACCCAGCGCGCGATCGCGCGAAAATCGGCTCGCGTCGCGAGCGAATCGATGACGGCCTGGTTCACGCTCCGACCTCCTCGGCAATGCGTTCGTAATAGGCGCGCACGGCATTGTGATAGCGCGCGTCGTCGAGCAGGAAGGCGTCGTGGCCGTGCGGCGCATCGATTTCCGCGTACGTAACGTGCCGCTTATTGTCGAGCAGCGCCTTCACGATCTCGCGCGAGCGCGCGGGTGCGAAGCGCCAGTCCGTCGCGAAGCTGATGACGAGATACCGCGCGCTCGTCCGCGCGAGCGCGGCGGTCAGGTCGCCGCCGAAGGCCTTGGCCGGATCGAAGTAGTCGAGCGCGCGGGTGAGCAGCAAGTAAGTGTTCGCATCGAAGTAGTCGGCGAATTTTTCGCCCTGGTACCGCAGATACGACTCGACCTCGAACTCGACGTCGAAGCTGAAGTTGTAGGCCTCCGCGGCGCCGACCGAGCCGTTCTCGCGGCGCAACGCGCGGCCGAACTTCGTCGCCATGTCGTCGTCGGACAGATAGGTGATATGTCCGATCATCCGCGCGACGCGCAGGCCGCGCTTCGGTTTCACGCCATGCGCGTAATAGTCGCCGCCATGAAAGTCGGGATCGGAGAGAATCGCCGAGCGCGCCACTTCGTTGAACGCGATGTTCTGCGCGGAAAGCTTCGGCGTCGATGCGATATCGATACAGTGCGCGACGCGCTCGGGATACATCATGCTCCAGGCGAGCGCCTGCATGCCGCCCAGGCTGCCGCCCATCACGGCGGCGAAACGCTCGATGCCGAACGCGTCGGCCACGCGCGCTTGCGCATGGACCCAGTCTTCGACGGTGACGACGGGAAAGCTCGCGCCAAACGGGCGCCCCGTGGCGGGATCGATGCTCATCGGGCCCGTCGAGCCGAAGCACGAGCCCAGATTGTTGACGCCGATCACGAAGAAGCGGTTGGTATCGAGCGGCTTGCCAGGGCCGACCATGTTGTCCCACCAGCCGACGTTCTTAGGCTCGCCGGCGTACGTGCCGGCGACATGATGGGAGGCGTTGAGCGCATGGCAGACGAGCACCGCGTTCGAGCGCGCGGCGTTGAGCGTGCCATACGTTTCGACCATCAGCTCGTAGCCCGCGAGCGCGCTGCCGTTTTGCAGCGCGAGCGGCTGGCTGAACCGCATCCGTTGTGGGGCGACGATCCCGACTGATTCCATTCACTCCGCCTTCTGATTGAGCGGCTAAATGGTGTCGGCGGTGCGCGGGCGGGCGGTTGCGCGGCTGACGACCTCTTTAGCCGCATTTATACCGAACCTCAGGACACCAGGGTTCACGCGCCCGCAATCGAGTCGACAAATCGGCGCGTCACTTCACTTGCCCAGGACGCTCCCAGGCGAGTCGCAAAGCATAGCGGAAAATGTCATTAGGCGCTATCAGCTATTGCAGAATGAGCCGAAGTTGCGCGTCGGCATGCTCGGCGGGCGCGCGCGTGAACCCGCTCTTCGCGTAGCGGTGCCAGCGGCCGAGCACATAGCTGACGACCAGGCTCGCGCGCACGGCGGGATCGTAGTCGGCCGGCAGCGGCACGCTTGGCGTCCCGTCGGCGCCGGGCGCGGTGCCCGCAGCTTGATTGGCCTCCATCAGCGCCAGCCGCAGACATTGTTTCACCGAGGCCTCGACGCGCTCGAGCATTTGGTTGATGCGCCCGGCGAGGCGCTCGTGCTCGCCGACGAGCGCCTCGCCCGTCAACACGCGCGTCATGCCGGGGTTCTTGGCGGCGAAGTTGAGCAGCATCAGGCCGATCGCGCGCGCCTGCAGGACGCCGTTCGGCTCCTTGGCGACAATCTGGTTGATGAGCGCGAAGAGCGTTCCTTCGATGAATTCGATGAGCGCTTCGAACATTTGCGCTTTGCTCGCGAATTGCCGGTAAAGCGCCGCCTCCGAGACGCCGAGCCGACCCGCGAGCGCGGCCGTCGTGATTTTTTCGCCTTTGGGGGCTTCGAGCATCGCCGCGAGCGTCTGAAGGATGTGCACGCGCCGCTCGCCCGGCTTCATGCGCGGTGCCCGGGCCGGGCCCGAGGGGTCCGGCTCGCCGTCTACGATCGCTGCTGACTGCCGCTCGGTCGATTGCATCTGCGCCCCCGACAACGTTGTCTTCCGTTTTGGAACGTGCGTCCGTGACCGCGGCGGCGTGCCGCTCGCAGGGACCGCGTTTGCCAGGTGTCCCGACTCGGGAAACCTGTTAGAGCTTTTGCTTTTGCAGCGATTTTAGCGAACGAACGCGGCGATCGACATAATGCGGTCGGCCCGTGCCGGGCAGGCGCGGGCTCGACCCATCGCGCTTCGGCGCGGCGACGAGGTGACCGACGACCCAGACTGTGCGGATGCCGAGACGCCGATAGCGTTTCAGGTGGCCGCGCGTGTCTTCGACGAGAACGGCGTCGGCCATTCTCGCACGGGCCTCGCGCAGCACGCCGCGCAACATCGCGAGATCGGGCTTGGCGCGCCAGACGCCACCCTGCTGCATATGCTCGATGGCGACGACGCGCTCGAAGAGCCGCTCGATCCCGAGCCCAGCCAGCACGGCCCGCGCGTAAGCTTCGGGCGCATTGGTGAGAATGAACTTGCGGCCCGGCAGCGCGGCGATGAGGCGCGCGAGGCCGCGTTCGGCGCGCAGCATGTCGCTCAAGTCCGGCAGCGTGTGAACGACCCGCAGGAAATCGTGAGGATCGATCGGATGATGGCGCGCCAGCCCCGTCAGCGTCGCACCATAGCGGCGGACGTAGCCGAGTCGCAAACGGTCGGCCTCGGCGCGCTCGACGCCCAGCGCATCGACGATGTACTGCGTCATCGCCTCATTGATCGCCGGAAAGATCGCGAACGACGCGCGATGCAGCGTGTTGTCGAGGTCGAAGAGCCAGACGGGGCGCGAGGCGTTCGAGGTGCGGCGCAGTCGGCGGCGCCGGGTCAGCAGGCTGGGCATGGTTGCGGACGGAGCTGCGGCGGCCGGCGGCTCGCGTCCCCAAGGGGATTACCTTCGGGGCACCGGCGCAGCCGCCTCCTGCCTTGGGAGCGCGTTCAGGGAGCGCTCAATGAGAGCGGATCATCGTGCCGAACGGCTGCTCGGTCAGGATTTCGAGCAGCACCGAGTGCTCGATCCGACCGTCGATGATGTGGACCGAGCGCACGCCGCTCTTCGCCGCGTCGAGCGCGGAGGCGATCTTCGGCAGCATGCCGCCCGAGATGGTGCCGTCTTCGAAGAGCGCGTCGATCTCGCGCGCCGAGAGATCCGTCAGCAGGTTGCCCGATTTGTCCATCACGCCGGGGATGTTCGTCATCATGACGAGCTTCTCGGCGTTGAGGACGACGGCGAGCTTGCCGGCGACGAGGTCCGCGTTGATGTTGTACGAGAGGCCGTCCTCGCCGAAGCCGATCGGAGAAATCACGGGGATGAAGGCGTCATCCTGCAGCGCGCGCACGACGGCCGGGTTGATCGACTCGACCTCGCCGACCTGGCCGATGTCAACGTATTGGCCGGGATTCTCGCGGTCCGGCATCATCAGCTTGCGCGCGTGAATGAGGCCGCCGTCCTTGCCGGTCAGGCCCACGGCATGACCGCCGAAATGGTTGATGAGCGTGACGATGTCCTGCTGCACTTCCCCGCCGAGCACCCACTCGACGACTTCCATCGTCTCTTCGTCGGTGACGCGCATGCCTTGCACGAACGTGCCCTGCTTGCCGATCTTCTTGAGGGCCTGGTCGATCTGCGGGCCGCCGCCATGCACGATGACCGGATTGATCCCGACCAGCTTGAGCAGGATCACGTCGCGCGCGAAGCCTTGCTTGAGCCGCTCCTCGATCATCGCGTTGCCGCCGTATTTGATGACGACGGTCTTGCCGTGGTATTGACGGATATAGGGCAGGGCCTCGGCCAGTATTTCGGCTTTCAGAGCGGGCGGAATCTGGGAGAGGTCGATGGGCTCGGACATGGCGGCAAGCTCGGCGGGCAAACGGGTTGAAACGGTAGGAACGGTCGAAAACGCGCGGAACCGGGGCGAAAACAGGCCGAATTGTACAGGACTGATTGTGGACGGGCGGCTTGCTCCGCGGTTTTTAGTCGCAGGCGCAACGGTTACACGCGGCTCGGCGGCGGGGCGCGCATGCGGCGTGCCTCGAACGCTGGCATCATGCACTTATATTGTCATTTTCCCGCGGCGAACCGTCATGTGTCCCCCGAACCGATCCGCGGCCTCGCCGGCCTCCGCCGCACCGGCACGTTGTCCGCGTTGCGGCGAGGCGTTCGATTGCGGGCGCGAGAGCGGGTCCTCCGACTGCTGGTGCGCCTCGATGCCGAAGCTGCCTGCCGGGCGTCTCGTCCCCGGCGCGCCGTGCTTGTGTCCGCAATGCCTCGCCACGGAACTCGCGGCCTCGGCCGGCGAGTCTTCAGGGCATTCGGCGGCCGGGACTCTCGATTCGTCGTTTTCGCCCTCTTCGCCCTCTTCGTCGTCTAAGTCACACTGATCGTTCCGATGCAGCGTATCACCAACACCGGTCGCGTCAATCTGGGCCATCTGTTCTGGCTGCGCAGCCTCGCCATCATCGGCCAGCTGACGACGATCGCCGTCGTCCAGCAGTTCTTCGGCGTGCATCTGCCTTTGCCGGCCATGCTGATGATCATCGCGCTGGAAGTCATGTTCAACGCGCTGACCTGGATGCGCGTGAAGAGCGCGCGGCCGGAGACGAACCTGGAGTTGCTGGGGCAGCTCTGGGTCGACCTCGGCGCGCTGTCCGGGTTGCTGTTTTTGTCGGGCGGCACGACGAACCCGTTCGTCTCGCTCTACCTGCCGTCGCTTGCGATCGCGGCCGCCGTGCTGCCGTGGACCCACATGATCTGGCTCGCGATCTTCGCGATGTGCTGCTACGTGGCGCTCGGCTTCGACTCGGTGCCGCTCAATATGGATAACCCGGCGAACCTTTTCGACTATTACCGCGCCGGCATGTGGGTCAACTTCATGGTGAGCGTGGGCCTCATCGCCTGGTTCGTTGCGCGCATGTCGAATGCGCTGCGCCAGCGCGATGCGGCGCTCGGCGACGCGCAGCAGCGTTTGCTGCGCGACGAGCGGGCGGTGGCGCTCGGCGTGCAGGCCGCGACCGTCGCGCACGAGATGGGCACGCCGCTGTCGACGATTTCCATGATCACAGAAGAACTCCGCGACGCGGCAAGCACGGACAAGGGTCTTGCGCCTTACGCGGCCGATCTCGAAGTGCTCGAGAAGCAGATGACGCTTTGCACGTCGGCGCTGGCGCGGCTGAGAAGCCGCGCGTCGGTATCCTCGCATCGCGAGGAGCTCGGCGAATGGCTCGCCGGCTTCAGCGAGCAATGGCGGCTGCGGCATCCGCATGTGAAATTCGAGCGGCTTGCCGCGCCTTCAGGCGACGCCTGGGTGGAAGACACGACGGCCGTCGGTCAGATTCTGACAATTCTGCTCGACAATGCGGCGCGTGTGAGCCGAGATAGCGTGACGCTGCGGGCGACGGTCGACGGCGGTTCGATCGAATTCGAAGTACGCGACAGCGGGCCCGGCATTTCGCCCGCATTACGCGCGCAACTCGGCGCGGCGCCCGTCGACAGTACGCAAGGCGGCCACGGCGTGGGCTTGTATCTGGCATTCTCGGCCGCGGCGCGACTCAACGGCTCGCTCGAGCTCGTCGAAGGCGAGCCGCGCGGCACGCGCGCTGTGCTGCGCGTGCCGGCCGCCTCGTCGGCTTCAATTTCGGATTCGAAGGAGAGTACAACATGAGCGATACGAACTTCCTCGTGATCGACGATGACGAAGTGTTCGCGGGCGTTCTCGCACGCGGACTCACGCGCCGGGGCTACGCGGTCTTTCAGGCGCACGACGCGAAGGAGGCCATCAAGCTCGCGAACGAGCATCAGTTCGAGCTCATGACGGTCGATTTGCATCTCGGCGGGGATTCCGGGTTGAATCTCGTTGCCCCGTTGCGCGATCTGCAGCCCGATGCGCGCATGCTCGTGCTGACCGGGTACGCGAGCATCGCGACGGCGGTGCAGGCCGTGAAGGATGGGGCCGATAACTATTTGGCGAAGCCGGCGAACGTCGAGTCGATTTTGAATGCGCTGAAGGTCGAGGCGAGTGTGGAGCAGGCAGAAGCCGCGCTCGAGAATCCGTCACTACTATCGGTGGCGCGGCTCGAATGGGAGCACATTCAGCGGGCGCTGGCTGAGAATGGGGGGAATATCTCGGCGACAGCGCGCGCGCTCAACATGCATCGTCGGACGTTGCAGAGGAAGCTGGCTAAGCGGCCGGTGAAGCAGTAGGCCTGCGGCGGCACATAACAGGACGCGCGAACGAAAAGAGAAGGCGGCTCGCGCAGACCGCCCCCTCTGCGGAACGTGCGATCGCGATGAGTGCCAGCCTCACAGCACGTACCGCGACAAATCCTCGCTCTGCGCAATGTCACCGAGCGCTTGATCGACATAGGCTGCGTCGATCCGCACGACCTTGCCCGCATGATTGCCGGCCGCGAACGAAACGTCTTCAAGCAGCTTTTCGATGACGGTATAAAGTCGACGCGCCCCGATGTTTTCCGTGCGCTCGTTGACCGAGTACGCTATTTCAGCCATGCGCCGGATGCCGTCGTCCGCGAACTCGAGTTCGACGCTTTCTGTCGCGAGCAGCGCTTGATATTGCTTCACGAGGCTCGCGTCAGTTGCCACGAGAATCGATTCGAAGTCTTGCACGGAGAGCGAATCGAGCTCTACACGAATCGGAAAACGCCCTTGCAGCTCGGGAATCAGATCGCTCGGCTTCGACAGATGAAAGGCACCGCTCGCAATGAAGAGAATGTGATCGGTCTTCACCATGCCGTAGCGCGTATTGATCGTCGTTCCTTCGACGAGCGGCAGCAAATCGCGCTGCACGCCCTGGCGCGACACCTCACCCCCGCCGCCGCCCAGCTCGCCGCTGCGCGAGGCGATCTTGTCGATTTCATCGAGAAAGACGATGCCGTTCTGCTCGACGTTCTGGACGGCCTTCGACTTGACCTCCTCGTCGTTGAGCATCTTCGACGCTTCCTCGTCGGTCAGCACTTTCAGCGCTTCCTTGACCTTCATTTTGCGGCGCGTCTTTTTGCCCCCACCCAGGTTCGCGAACATCGAGCGGATCTGCTCGGTCATGTCCTCCATGCCGGGCGGCCCCATGATGTCCATGCCGAGCTGCGGCAGCTCGACGTCGAGCTCGATCTCCTTGTCGTCGAGCTGGCCCTCGCGCAGGCGTTTGCGAAACGTCTGGCGCGTCGCGCTGCCTTCGGCAGACTCGCTGCTCGACGCTTGCGAGCCGAAGCCGACGGGCCGCGCGCTCGGCAGCAGGATGTCGAGAATGCGGTCCTCGGCCTGATCCTGCGCCTGCGTGCGCACCTTGCGCATCTCCGTTTCGCGCGTCTGCTTCAGCGAAATCTCGACGAGATCGCGCACGATGCTGTCGACATCGCGGCCCACATAGCCGACTTCCGTGAATTTCGTCGCCTCGATCTTGATGAACGGCGCATCGGCGAGCTTCGCGAGACGCCGGGCGATTTCGGTTTTGCCGACGCCGGTCGGCCCGATCATCATGATGTTTTTCGGCGTGATTTCCTGTCGCAGCGGCTCGGCGACCTGTTGGCGGCGCCAGCGGTTGCGCAGCGCGACCGCAACGGCCTTTTTCGCCTTTTGCTGGCCGATGATGAATTTGTCGAGTTCCGAGACGATCTCGGCGGGCGTCATGGTGCTCACTCTGTTCTCCCTTCCTTACTCGATTGTCTCGATGACGCGGTTATGGTTCGTATAGATGCACATGTCGCCCGCGATCGCGAGGGATTTCTCGACGATCTCGCGCGGCGAAAGGCTCGTGTTTTCGGCGAGCGCGCGCGCCGCGGCCTGGGCATAGGCCCCGCCCGAGCCGATCGCGCAGATTCCGCCTTCGGGATCGAGCACGTCGCCGTTGCCGGTGATGACGAGCGTGGTGTTCGCGTCGGCCGTGATCAGCATCGCTTCGAGGCGGCGCAACATACGGTCGGTACGCCAATCCTTGGCGAGCTCGACGGCGGCGCGCGTGAGATTCCCCTGGTGCTTCTCCAATTTCGCCTCGAACCGATCGAGCAACGAGAACGCATCGGCCGTGCCGCCGGCGAATCCGACGAGCACCTTGTCGTTGTAGATGCGCCGGACTTTCTTTGCGCCGCCTTTCATGACGATGTTGCCAAGCGTCACCTGGCCGTCGCCGCCCAGCGCGACCTGGCTGCCGCGCCGCACGGAAACGATCGTCGTGCCGTGAAATTGCTCCATTGTGCGTTCCTTCAAAAACGTCGAAAGCGCCGTCGGCGCATGCACCGCGCGGCAGAAACGGGTGGTGGGCGACCGGTGGCCGCCAAAAGCCCACCGCTCGCGCGACGCACGTCGAGTCCATTTTAGGGCGAGCGCTGTTTTATCAAGAGCCAATGGCACGCCTGGACCGGAAAGTAGCTCTCCAGCCCTACGACGCGGGCGCGCAGCGGCAAGACTGAAGACGCAGAGTAAGAATAAGGGACAGTTTTCAGTAAAGATTGAAAAATTACTGAAATTGGACGCCCACCGCCTCTTTCAGTAAAATTTGAAAAATTACTGAAAGCCCCCAACATGCATCGAATGCCTCTTTACGAGCAGCACGACCAAGCGTACTGCTTGCAATTTGCGAATGTCGAGCAGGCTGCGGCGGCGCAGGACACGATCCTCCTCGGCGCGCCAGGCACCATCATCGAGCATAAGCGCGGCGAGCTCGTCTATTACGCAAGGCAGTACATGAGCCCGGAGGGCAAGAAACAGGAGGAAAATCTCGGCGGGCCGCAGGGCGACCCGGCCGTTGAGGCTCGCATCCAGCAAGTTCGAGAGCGCATCGAGCTCGGTAAGGGCCTCATTGACCGCATTCGGGAACTCGCCAAGCTCGGCTTCCAGTTATCGGACAACAAGACGTTCGCCACGATGGGCGTCCTGTTCAACCATGGCTTGTTTCAGGCCGGCGCCGTACTGATCGGCTCACACGCTTTCGCGGCGCTGCTCAACGGGCTGGGGATCAAGGCGATCGCCTATCAGACCGAGGATATCGATATCGCGCGCGGACACCAGCTCGCTTTAGAGGATGTTCCGACCGGCGGGCTGTTGGCAATCCTGAAGGAAACTGGCATCCACTTCGTCGAAGTTCCAGCGATGACACGGGGTGCGCCGTCGACATCCTACAAGCAGGCCGGGGTCGCTCGTTTCCATGTCGACTTGCTCGTCCCTTCGCAGGACGATACTTTCCCGACGGTTGCCGTGCCTGAGCTCAACGCTCATGCGACGGGCTTGCCGTATCTCGCCTATCTGCTTGGCAAGTCGCACATGGGCACTTTGATTTCGCGCCATGGGGCGGTACCCGTGCGCGTACCGGATCCGGCGAGATTCGCCGTTCACAAGCTACTTGTCTCGAGGTTGCGGACCAATACGCTCGTCAAGTCTCAGAAGGATGTCCAGCAAGCCTGCGTGTTACTCGCCATGCTCGGTGAGCATCGCAGCGGAGAGATCGAAGGTGCATGCGCCGCACTCCCGAAGTCCTCCCGCTCGCTCGTGCGCCGCGTGCTGCCCGAAGTTCGCCGGCATATGGAGTCCGCCCACGAGGGAGCACTGCACGAACTCGAAGCGAGTCTGGAGCCGTAAGCGCACTGAGCAGCCGCAGCGGGACCGGCAAACGTGCAGCGGCGCATTGAGCAGCGGAAAAAGAAAAGCGCGCGGTATGCCGCGCGCCTCTTGAGGAAGCAGCGTAAAGACGCGCGGCCGTTGCCGCCGCGCGAAAACGCGCGTATCAGTCGCCGAAAAGCTTCTGACGCAACTCGCGGCGCTCCTGCGCCTCGAGCGACAGCGTGGCCGTGGGACGCGCGAGCAGGCGCGGAATGCCAATCGGCTCGCCCGTTTCCTCGCACCAGCCATACTCACCCGATTCGATCCGCGCAAGCGATTGCTGCACCTTCTTCAGCAGCTTGCGTTCGCGATCGCGGGTGCGCAGCTCGAGCGCATGTTCTTCCTCGATCGTCGCGCGATCAGCCGGGTCCGGCACAATCACCGTTTCGCGCAGGTTCTCGGTCGTCTGACCCGCGTTGCGGAGGATCTCCGCTTGCAACTGTTCGAGCCGATTCTTGAAGAAGGCGAGCTGGTCCTCGTTCATGTAATCCTTCTCGCTCATCTTCAGGATTTCGGCTTCGGTCAAGAGTCGTTTCGTCGTCATCTGCGTGCTTCTTCAATTGCGAGGCAAAACCTATACATATTGCCTGCACTTTCGTGTTGCCCGCAAGCGGCGCCATAAACGAGAGGCGCCTGCGGCAGCCCGGCCGTCAATCCGGCGAGCGCCGCTGCGGGGCCGAACTCCTTGGAAACCGATCCTCGGATGCTCCTTCCCGTGTCGAGCCACATTTCTCGATACGGGCGGCCCGTCATCCGCGAAACGAGGCCGAGCGCCGACGTTTCGCTTCGTGTCGTCTTTTGTTTCGACAATGCCCGGATAAGATTTTCCGGTGTCGTCGTACCCGCTCAGCCCCGTCTAAGCAGGCGCCCGCGCCGCCGGAGAAGCCTTGCGGCCCCCTGCCATACTCCGGCGGGCACGTATTGTAACTGAATCGCCCTTGCGCGCCGCAACAGAGAAAACCCGTGTCGCGGCACCTCTAATAACCCAAAAATATAGCGTGCGAGCGGACAAAAAGCGATCACCCACTCTCGCAGCCGCGCTCGCTTGCGCACGCTCCGGCACGCGTCGTCGGCGGGAGCCTCAGACGAGGCAGGCGTCGAGGCCGTCCGTGATCAGATCTTGCGGCAGATCGATACCGATGAAGACCATCTTGTTCGTCTTCTTCTCCGCCGGCAGCCACTTGGCGGCCAAGTCGCTGCCCATCATCTGGTGGACGCCCTGAAACACCACCTTGCGGTCGACGCCTTTCATGTAGAGCACGCCCTTGTAGCGCAATAGTCGCTCGCCGTAGATTTGCAGGACTCCGCCGAGAAAATCCTCGAGCTTGTTCGGATCGAATGGACGGTCGTTGCGGTAGACGAACGACTTGATGCGGTCGTCGTGGTGCGCGTGGTGGTGATGCGCATGGCCGTCGTGGGCGCAATGCCCGTGGTCATGATCGCAATCGGCATGATCGTGATCATGGTCATGGCCGTGCGCGTGGTCATGATCGTGATCGTGATCGTGATCGTCTTCGGCCAGGAAGTCCGGGTCGATCTCGAGCTTCGCGTTGAGGTTGAAGCCGCGCAGATCGAAGATTTCCTTGATGTCGGCGTCGCCGAAGTTGACCAGCTTGATCGGCGCCCTGGGATTCATATGCACGAGGCGGTGACGTAGCTCGCCGAGCGCGGCTTCGTCCACGAGGTCGGCCTTCGTCACGAACAGGCGGTCGGCGAACCCGACCTGACGTTGCACGACTTCATGTTCGTCGAGCTGATTGTCGGCATGCTTCGCGTCGACGAGCGTGATGATCGCGTCGAGCAGGAATTCGTCGGCGATTTCATTGTCGATGAAAAACGTCTGCGCGACGGGGCCTGGATTGGCGAGGCCTGTCGTCTCGATGACGACGCGGTCGAACGCGAGCTCGCCCGAACGCTTCTTTTCGGCCAGATCGCCAAGCGCCCGCACGAGGTCGCCGCGGATCGTGCAGCAGATGCAGCCGTTGCTCATCTGCACGATTTGCTCGCCCTGCTCCTGGACGAGGATCTCGTTGTCGATGTTCTCTTCGCCGAACTCGTTTTCAATGACGGCGATCTTCATGCCGTGCTTTTCGTTCAGGATGCGCTTGAGCAGCGTGGTTTTGCCGCTGCCGAGGAAGCCGGTCAGGATGGTGACGGGAATCATGGGAATCGCCTGTCGAATCGGGTTGAATCAGGGTCGTAACCGCTATCGGGCGGTCAACTAAATATCGAAGGATACTCGTCGGCGGGATGGCGCGCTCGCTGGCGCATCCGCACTGGCGCCGTGCCGGCCGCCGGCGGCCGGCCTCCGCACGGAAACTCCCCTCAAATGGGGGTGCGCTAGAGGATTTGCAATAGCAGGCCTTTCAGATACTCGCCCTCGGGAAACGAAGCGAGCAGCGGATGATCGACGCCGGCGCCTAGCCGCCTGAGGATACGGGCGTCGACGCGTGCATCCGCCGCGGCACCCGCGACGATTTTTTGGAACAGGTCGGCATCGATTGCACCCGAGCACGAATAGGTGAAGAGCAGCCCGCCCGGGCGCAGCAGCCGGAAGCCCGACAGGTTGATGTCCTTATAGGCGCGCGCGGCGCGATCGACGTGCTCGCGTGCCGGCGCGAACTTCGGCGGGTCGAGAACGACGAGGTCGAAGCGCTCGCCTTCGTCGGCAAGCCGCCGCAGCGTGCGGAACGCGTCGGCGTCGAGCCACTCGGCGCGGGCCGCCTCGAAGCCGTTCGCTTCGACGTTCGCGCGCGCGAGCGCAAGCGCTTCGCCCGACGAATCGATCGACACCACGCGGCGCGCACCGCCTTTCAGCGCCGCAAGCGAAAAGCCGCCTGTGTAGCAGAAGCAGTTCAGTACGTCTCGATCGGCGGCGTAGGCCTGCACGAGCGCGCGGTTGTCGCGCTGATCGACATAAAAACCCGTTTTGTGCCCGCTTCGAACGTCGACGTGATAGCGCACGCCGTTCTCGCGGGCGATCAGCGTCTCCGGCGGCGCGGCGCCCGCGAGTACGCCCGTCGTTTGCTCGAGCCCCTCCTTTTCGCGGATCGCCACGTCCGAGCGCTCGTAGACGTTGGGGCAGCCCGTCGCGCCGACGAGCGCGGCGACGATCGCCTCTTTCCACGCCTCCACGCCGGCGGCCATGAACTGGCAGACGAGTTGACCTCGAGTGGTCGCTTCATCGCCGGGCTGCGGAAGGCTGCCGTCTTCCTTCGCAGAGTCGCCCAAAGGGATTTCCGTCGCGGCATCACCGTGGGGGATTTCCTTCGGGGCGTCCGCGACGTAATAGTCGACGATGAGCCCCGGCAGCCCGTCGGCTTCGCCGAAGACGAGCCGCACGCCCCGCGTGCCGCTGACGAACGAGCGCCGGTGGGCCACGGCGCGTTGCACGCGACGCTTGAAGAAAGCGTGATCGACCGGCTCCCCTTCATCGAAGCTCCAGACGCGCAGGCGAATTTGCGAATGAGGACTGAAGGCCGCGCGGGCGAGAAAGCGGCCGTCGCTCGCGCGCACGACGACGGTCGCGCCGGGCGCGGGCTTGCCGTCGACGCGCTCGATGGCGTTCGCGTAGACCCACGGGTGACGGCGCAACAGCGATTTTTCTTTCGACGGTTTGAGCGTGACGGTATTCATGAAATGAAAACAAGGTTTGCGTATCGATGCTTGGTTACGAAGGCACCGGTCTTCGTGACGCGCAGCGAACGTCAATCGCGCTTTTTAGCGCGCGGATGCGCCGTATCGTAAATTTGCGCGAGGTGCTGGAAGTCGAGCGACGTATAAATCTGCGTCGCGGCGACGCTCGCATGGCCAAGCAGCTCCTGCACCGCGCGCAGATCGCCGCTCGATTGCAGCAGATGCGTCGCGAACGAGTGGCGCAGGACGTGCGGGTGGACGTTCGCCGGGACGCCCGCGGTGAGCGCCGCGCGCTTGACCCGCTCGCGCACGACGTTCGGCGACATGCGCGCACCGCGCGCGGAGAGAAAGAGCGGATGCGGGTCCAGCTTGACGAACGCGCCGCGCGCGGCGAGCCAGGCCGACAGCGCCTCGACGGCTTTGCGCCCGACGGGAACCGTGCGCCGTCGCTTGCCCTTGCCGAGCACCGTCACCTCCGCCGCCGCGAGGTCGAGCCAACCGGCCGAGCGGTAGCCGTCGACTTCAGCGAACGCGACGTCGAGTCCGACGAGTTCGGCGAGACGCAACCCCGACGAATAGAAGAGCTCGAGGATCGCCTGATCGCGCAGGCCTTCGGCGTCGACACTGCGCTCGGCATCCATGAGCGCCGCCGCGTCGTCCACGGACAGCGCTTTCGGCAGCCGCTTGGGCTGCTTGGGCGCGCGCACGGCCGCCACAGGATTGGCCGGCATCTCGATGCGCTCGGCGAGCCACCGGTAGAACGCGCGCCAAGCCGACAGGCGGTGCGCGATCGAGCGCGCCGAGAGGCCGTTCGCATGCGCGCGCGCAACGGCGCCGCGCATGTCGATCGCTGTCAGGGCTGCGAGCGGGCGCCCGTTCGCCAGCACCGCAAGCGCCTCAAGCTCGTGCATGTAGCTGCGCAGCGTGTGCTCGGAGAGCCTGCGGCCGTGCTCGAGGCTCGACAGATAGGCAGCGATCAGTTCTTTGTCGGCCGACTGCACGGTCGCGGTCCCGGGGCGGTGGGCAAGTATCGAGAAGAAAACAGCGAGACGGCGCGCAACGCTAGGCCCCCGTTGTTCGGCTATCGCATCAGCAACCGGCTCAACGCCGCGCTCGCGAGCGTGCCGATTTGCATGAGGAAGTCGGTCGCCATTCCTTCATGAAAACGTCGCGGATCGGGCGAGCCCATCACAAGAAGGCCGAACGTCGGGCCTGCATCGTCGGCGCCCGGCGCCGAGCTCGCCGAGGCGCGGGCCGGCTCGCGCAGCGCGATCAGCGCGACCGACTGAAATGCTTCGGTCGATTCGCCTGGCGAGACTTCGACGCTGCCGTTTTCCGATGCCGCGGCGCTTGCTTTCGCCATGGGTGCCGCGGCGTCGAGCCATTGCGCCGCCTCGAAGCCCGTGTTGGTTCCGCAATAAGGCGCCCCGAGGCTCGCCGCGAAGATCCGCACTTCCTCGCCGACATGGCGCGCAAACTCCGCGTGCGCGTAAGGCTCGGCGACATCCCAGAGACGCAGTGCCGCGCTCGGCACGTCGAAGACTTCGGTCAGCCCCTGCGTGACGGTGCGCGGCAGCGCATGCGCATCGCGCTCGGCCATCACTCTCGCGGTCCAGCGGTTGAACTTCGCCGCGATGCTGTCGTTCTCGTGCCCATAGCGCACGAGCTCGGCGAGCCGCCGCTCGAGGAGCTTGTTCTTCTCACGCAGCATGTCCATCTGCCTCTCCTGCAGCGAGACGGCGGCTTTGCCATGCGGATTCGCGAGCCGGACGGCGGCAAGCAACTCCGCGTGCCGCGAGAAAAACTCCGGGTTGGCGAGCAGAAATTCGGCGACTTCGCGATCGTTCATCATGGGGGTGCAAAAAAGGGGCTGGGGCAAACGCTAACCACGTCTGCTCAATCCGGCAATTCGATTTCACCCTCGAACACCGTGGCGGCGGGGCCGGCCATCGTGAGCGGGGCCGTTTCGTCGCGCGCGCCGTCCCAGGCGATGGTCAATGTGCCGCCATGCGTTTCAACGGTGACGGGCGAATCGAGAAGGCCGCGCCGGATGCCGGCCGCGACCGCCGCGCAGGCGCCGGTTCCGCAGGCCAGTGTCTCGCCGGCGCCACGCTCGAAGACGCGCAGCTTGATCGCGCCGCGCGAGACGATCTGCATGAAGCCGGCATTGACGCGTTGGGCAAACCGAGCGTGACGCTCGATATCCGGGCCTACCGTCAGGACGGGGTAAGCCTCCACATCATCGACGACTTGCACCGCATGCGGATTGCCCATCGACACGACCGACACCCAATGCGTTGCTCCGGCTGCCTCGACGGGCCAGACGGTATCGGCGCCTTCCCGGCGACCCGCGAGACCGCTCGCGTCGAACGGCACCTTTTCAGGCTCGAAGACGGGCCGGCCCATGTCGACGATCACTTCGCCGTTGTCCTGCACCGTCAGCGTGATGAGGCCGCCATGGACCTCCACGCGCACGTTGCGCTTGTCGGTGAGCCCTCTATCGCGGACGAACTTGACGAAGCAGCGCGCGCCATTGCCGCAATGCTCGACCTCGCCGCCGTCGCAGTTGAAGATGCGGTACCGAAAGTCGGCGCCGGCGGTACGCGGCCGCTCGACGAGCAGCAGCTGATCAGCACCGATGCCGAAATGGCGGTCCGCCAGCGCGCGCACGCGCTCGGGCGTCAACGCGAGTTCGCGCGTGTAGCCGTCGAGCACGACGAAGTCGTTGCCCGCGCCGTGCATTTTGGTGAACTTGAGTCTCATGGCGGGCTATTGTAAGCGACGCGCGGCGCTCGCGAGGCCCGCTTTCAATAGAAGCTCGGCATGCCGGGCGGACGCGTCTTGAATCGCTTATGGACCCAGTAGTACTGCTCGGGCATGAGCGGGATCTGTTCCTCGAGAAACGCGTTCATGCGGCGCGCGTCGGTTTCGTCGTCGCCGCTCGGGTAGTTGGCCCAGGGTTTGAAGACTTTCAGCCGATATCCCTTGTAATTGGGCAGCACCTCGCCGATGAACGGTACGACCTGCGCATTGCCGGCCTTCGCGAGCCGGCCGACCGCGGTCAGCGTGCAGGTCGGAATGCCGAAGAACGGCACGAAGGTCGAGTTGCGCAAGCCGTAGTCCATGTCGGCGCCGAGCATCACGGGCTTTCGCTCGCGCAGCCAGCGCAGCACGATGCGTGCGCTGTCGGCGCGGCTCGCCATGTCGGCGCCGAAGCGGCCGCGCGCATGCTTGGCCACCTCCTCGAGCTCAGGGTTCGACATGGGCTGATAGAGCGAGGCGCATTGGCGCCTGAGCGCCCGGTTGATGTAGATCGAGCCCGCCTCGATGCCGACGAAGTGAAAGCCGAGCAGCAGCGTCGGCGGCATGTCGGGATCGGTCAGATCTATTTCGCTGTCGACCTGAACGAGCTTGTCGAGCTTCTTCGCCGACGCGAACCATTGGACGCTGCGCTCGAGGTAGCTGCGGATCGCCTGGCGAAAATGTTTGCTGGCGACTTCCTCGCGCTTTTCGTCGCTCCATTCGGGAAAGCAGAGCTTGAGGTTCGTGTGGACGATGCGGCGCCGCCGGCTCGGAATCTGATAGAGCAGCCAGCCGAGGCCGTCTCCCGCGCGCGCGACGAGGCCGTACGGCAGCATGGCGAGCAGCCTGAGCAGCCCGATGGCGATCTTCGTGCCGACTCGCGTCAGCATGCACGGCCTCGCGAACGGGCCGGCGTGGCGAGCGCACAAAGGGCTGAGGAAAGGCGGATCGGCGACAGAAAGACCAGATTACTGGCAGGGTGATTCACGAGGCTCGGTATGTGACGATTTCGGAAAGCCGCTATAATACGACCTTCGCCGAGTTAATTGACAACTTGCGGGGCGAAGCCGCAGGGCGCGATCAGCGTTCCCGCGGTGCAGGAATCCGCTAAAGCGTCGCCGCTTCAGGCTCCCGAAGTTGGCTACGTGAAACGCAAAGAACCGTAACCAATAAGGAGTCCGAAACGTGGCAAACGACTATCTCTTCACCTCCGAATCCGTTTCTGAAGGCCATCCCGACAAGGTGGCCGACCAGATCTCGGATGCCATCCTCGACGCCATCTTCGCGCAGGACAAGTACTCGCGTGTCGCGGCCGAGACGCTTTGCAACACCGGTCTCGTGGTACTGGCCGGCGAGATCACGACGACGGCCAACGTCGACTACATCCAGGTCGCGCGCGATACGATCAAGCGCATCGGCTACGACAATACGGATTACGGCATCGACTATCGTGGCTGCGCGGTGCTCGTCGCTTACGACAAGCAATCGCCCGATATTGCACAGGGCGTCGATCGCGCGCACGACAACAACCTCGATCAAGGGGCGGGCGACCAGGGCCTGATGTTCGGCTATGCCTGCGATGAAACGCCCGAGCTGATGCCGCTTCCGATCCACTTGTCGCACCGGCTCGTCGAGCGCCAGGCGAGCTTGCGTCGCGATGGCCGTCTGCCTTGGCTGCGTCCCGACGCGAAGTCGCAAGTGACGGTGCGCTACGTCGACGGTAAGCCGCATTCGATCGACACCGTCGTCCTCTCGACGCAGCATGCGCCCGACGTCGAGCTCCCCGCGCTGCGCGAGGCCGTGATCGAAGAGATCATCAAGCCGACGCTGCCGGCCGAGCTCGTCAAAGGCGATATCAAGTTCCTCGTGAACCCGACGGGGCGGTTCGTCATCGGCGGTCCTCAGGGCGACTGCGGCCTGACGGGCCGCAAGATTATCGTCGATACGTACGGCGGCGCGGCGCCGCACGGCGGCGGCGCGTTCTCGGGCAAGGATCCGTCGAAGGTGGACCGTTCGGCCGCCTATGCGGGCCGCTACGTCGCGAAGAACATTGTCGCGGCGGGACTCGCTTCGCGCTGCCTGATCCAGGTGTCCTACGCAATCGGCGTGGCGCAGCCGACTTCGGTGATGGTCAACACCTTCGGCACGGGACGCGTCTCGGATGCGAAGATCACCGAACTCGTGCGCGAGCATTTCGATTTGCGTCCGAAGGGCATCATTCAGATGCTCGACCTGTTGCGTCCTATATACGAGAAGACGGCTGCGTATGGCCACTTCGGCCGCGAAGAGCCCGAGTTCTCCTGGGAAGCGACCGATAAGGCGCTTGCTTTGGCGGAGGCGGCCGGCACGGAACCCGTAGCAGCCGTGGCATAAGTCGCGAGATGGTCGGGTGACGCGAAGGCGCCCGGGTCGGGCGCTGACGGCCGAATTCGGTCAGGATCATAGGAAACCCGGTGGCTCGCTGCGGCGGCTACCGGGTTTCGTTTTATCTGGATAAGGGCGTGTCGTCCTGGCGCTGGCGAGACTAGCCGTCTTCGCCTACCTCGGCCGGATCGGGCAACTCCGGCTGCGCGGGTTCTTCCTGTTGCTGTTCGGGCTCATCGGCCGGGTGTTCGGACGCGCCATCGCCGTCCGCACCGCCGCCGCCGAAAAAGCGCTTTATCGACTCATCGACGTTCAAGCCGCGGAAAGTCGGTATCGGCATCATCAGCTCCCATTCGTCAACAATGACGATTGAAAGCCGCGCAATGCGCATACCCGCGCGATAGCGCGGGCGGAGCGAGCGTTAGCTGTTCGACATTTCAATCGAAGCAGTTTCGGAATGCGACGGCCACGATCACGGGCATGCACATCACGAGCGGAATGGCGAAATACGGCACTTCGAGGTCGACGACCCAGCTATAGACGAGCCAGCCGATCCCGGCCGCAAGCGTGCCCACGCCGACCAGTGCGGTGAGGACGTTCAGCATCCGTTTCGAGATGCGCTTACGCGGCCTTTCTTCGTTAGGAGCCATATTCGGAGGCATCGAGCGCGGTTTCATAGGCTGTATTCTAGTGCGCTGCCGACCGCCGGGGCGGGCTCGGCATGCGCGCTCGCGCGCCGCGGCACGAGCCGTCGTCCCTCCCGACCTCGTGAAGATACTTGTTCGTCAACGGTTCGGGGCTTCAGCGCCGATCGTTAGCGGTCCTCTGACGATTGTGCAATTTCCGTGCTCACGGTGCGAACGAGAACCATCCCGCGCTGCCTGCCAGCCGCCGCACGCGCCGACTGCTCGTCGCTCGATACGAGTTGCGCGCCGCCGCGGCGCGAGGCCGTGTGTTGTGGCGCAGGAGGGTGTTCAGCGAGAACGACCGCGCTGTATTCCTCGCCAGCAGCGCGGCAACGAGCGCGCGGAGCCAAGCGCGCAGGACGCCGGCCGGCTCGGACCTCACGCTCGGATTCGCGCGGGCCGATTGCCTGCGGGCGCTTGCGGCATGGTGGCGCAACGCGCGAACGATGCCGCGCCGTGCCGGGCGCGCCGCCTTCAGCGCGGCTTGTTTCAGGCGAAAGGCAATTCGTCTTTTCATGGATGGTTTGGTAACAAAGTCGGTGCGCGCTGAGCCGCGCGAAGCGGAGTATCGGTCCGCGAGCGCCCCGCAGCTGCGTCGCGGGCGCGCACAGCCAATCCCCTTGGGGAGCAGTCAGTGAAGGAAATGAGCAAGGGCCGTCCAAGGGCGCCGCGTTCGACGCAGCAATCGTGCCATGTCAAGCTCGAGGGACAGACGGCGCGCGGTCCGGCGTCAGAACGGCGGCCGAGCCGCGTCGCCGGAGAAGGGGTAGTGCGATCCATATAGCGCTGAAGCCTACACGGGGATGGTGACAGAGGAAAGTCGGTATCACCCCGGGGCAGCTCTGCACGGGTCCGGTGTACCGGTGCACCTGCGCGGTGTCGCGCGACCTGGATTGTCCTGCAGCCCATGCGCGACCCGGAGGCACACCGTTCGCGCCCGCTTTACAATAGGCGGTGCAGCTACAACAACCGCCTTTCGGGAATGGACCGTTTCGATGTCAGAGCAATCGAAGAAAGAGCAGGTAGACACGCTACGTAAGCGCGGCTACGTCGTGGTGAAAGGGCTCGTCTCTCCCGAGCGGTGCGCCGCGCTGAAAGCACTAGCGTTGAAGGAGCTGGACGAAGCGAAGCCGCCCATCGAATACGAAGCCGATCTGCGCTATCCCGGCGCCCCCGAATCGAGGCAAGCGCCAGGCGGCCATACCGTGCGCCGCTTGCTCGACGCCTACGCGCGACACGCGCTGCTGCGTGAATGGGCCACGGCCGTGGAAGTGCGCGGATGGATGGAGCTTTACTTCGGCGAGACGCCGCATCTTTCGCGCGCGCATCACAACTGCATCATGACGAAGCACCCCGCTTACGGCAGCCTCACGGGCTGGCATCGCGATGCACGCTATTGGTCGTTCGAGCGCGACGATCTCGTCTCGAGTTGGCTTGCGCTCGGTCCCGAATTCGTCGATAACGGCGCACTCTGGTTCGTGCCCGGCTCGCACAATCTGGCGTTCACATCCGATCGCTTCGACGCGGCCAAGTTCTTCCGTTCGGATATTCCGGAAAACAGCGCGCTGATCGCGACTGCCGTCTCGCCCGAACTCGAGGCGGGCGATGTCGTATTCTTTCACTGCAACACGCTCCACTCGGCGAGCCGCAACGTCACAGACGAAGTGAAGTATTCGCTCGTCTTCACCTATCACGGCGCGAGCAACGTGCCGTTGCCGGGCTCGCGCTCGGCGTCGAAACCTGAGGTGGTGCTCTGAGCGGGTGGGCGGCTAGCGTCTGCGCGATGAACCCACGGACGAAGCCAGTCCGATGAGCCCGGCGATCGTGGCGACGACGCCACCCGCAACGAGCCAGATCGTCTTGTTCGTCGGCGCGCCCGTAAAGATGCGCGACATGTCGTTCGCGAACGAATGGATCGATTGGCCGCCGAAATAGAGCAGTACGACGCCGCCTACGATCAATGCAATGGAAACCGCTTTCGTCATGGCAATTTGCGTGAATGGGGACGTCGCCGCCCGGGAAGTAGTGTGGCGCGTGCCCGTGTGTTTTTTCAAGCCCGCTCGCCGCCGAGTCGCCGCATGGTGCGTACCCGAGGGCGCCGGTCGTGTTTCAAGTCTATCCATGGGGACCCAAAATGGCCTATGAAGCCGCTTCGAGCCGCTACGCGGAAATGCAATACCGCACGTGCGGCAAATCGGGATTGAAGCTGCCGGCGTTGTCGCTCGGTCTTTGGCACAACTTCGGCGATACGACGCCGCTTTCCACGCAGCGCGACATTCTGCGCACGGCGTTCGACCTCGGCATCACACATTTCGATCTCGCGAACAACTACGGCCCCCCATATGGTACGGCCGAGATCAACTTCGGTCGCCTTTTCAAGGACGACTTCCGCCCCTACCGCGACGAGCTGCTCATTTCGACGAAGGCCGGATGGGATATGTGGCCGGGCCCATACGGCCAAGGCGGCGGTTCGCGCAAGTACGTTCTCGCGAGCCTCGACCAGAGCCTGCAGCGCATGGGGCTCGACTACGTCGATATCTTCTACTCGCACCGCTTCGATGCCGAGACGCCGCTCGAGGAAACGGCCGCCGCGCTGGCGAGCGCGGTGCAGCAGGGCAAGGCGCTCTACGTCGGCATCTCTTCCTATTCGGCGGCCAAGACGCGCGAGATCGCCGAATTGCTGCGCGAGCACAAGGTCCCGCTCCTGATTCATCAGCCCGCTTACAACATGCTCAACCGCTGGATCGAAGGCGGTCTGCTCGACGCACTCGACGAAAGTGGTACCGGTTGCATTGCGTTCACGCCGCTTGCACAGGGGCTACTGACCTCGAAGTACCTGAACGGCGTGCCCGCCGATGCGCGTGTCAACAAGCCGGGTGGCGGGTCGCTGCAACAGAGCCATTTGAGCGCCGAAAACATCGAGCGCGTGCGCAAGCTCAATGCGATCGCCGAGCGTCGCGGGCAAAGCCTGGCTCAAATGGCACTCGCGTGGGTGTTGCGCGATGCGCGTGTCACGTCCGCGCTCATTGGCGCGAGTCGGGCGGAGCAGGTACGCGAAAACGTCGCGGCGCTGGCGCGCCTCGACTTTTCAGCCGACGAGCTGGCCGAGATCGACCGCTATGCGACGGAGGCCGGCATCAACCTTTGGGAGAAGCCGTCGACCGATCAGCCGATCCGGTAAGGCGGGCGGGCCGGGGCCCGCGCCGCTAGACGAGTGCGGGCAATCCTTCCACGAGCACAACCGCGAACACGACGCCGAGCATCGCGCCGATCACCCGCAAAAAGTTGTGGACGAACGTGGATGAGGTGGGACACGCCCCGAGGAACAGCGCGCCCGCGAGCGCCATCGGAATAATGAGGATGAAGTCGCTGATCGTGAAGTAGTGCATCATGCCTGTCTCCTCCTTTCTTTGTTCGGCGCGCGGTGCCCCAATGGGCAGAGCGTTCGCGTTTGCCGCGTTCGCCGCCCTGGGTTCGCCGTGGGTGCGCTTCGGACGATCGGTCCGCAGCGCACCCTGCCTCAAACCAGTATAGGAGACGGTTCAGCCAATGGTGTTATCTTCAGCGAACGCCCATGCGGCCGCCGAATTGGCGCTCGAGCGAGACCCGACGTGCGTGACGCCGGGGCTCGGGTGCGGTTACCGAGCGTCGCTGGCCGGCGCCGCCTGGCTTGGCGCCGGTTGCGGCGCATCGGTGGCCCTTGCCGTGGTTGCTGTCGGCTTGACGTAATCGGGAGATGTCTCGGCGCAGCCGCCCAGCGCGACGGCGGCTGCCGCAACGCAGGCGACGCGCGCCGTTCCCGCCAGCAATGAAATGCCCATACGAATCCCACTCCTTCGCGATGTGAATTGCCGCCGCGGTTTCGCATTGGCGGCATACTTCACGCATACCGACAATCGTACCGCGTGCAGCGTCTTTCGGCAGACAGCCATTCGTAAGGATGAATGCGGGAAATGACGGCAGATAGGTCGTTAGATTCGGCTTTCGTGCCGTGAAGGTTCCGTGAACAATCGCTTGATGCGCCACGGCCCAACCACCCACTACTGACCACGGGGAAAACATCATGCAAGTCGGTTCGATCGTCAGGTCCGTGCATATCGCGGTGCCCGCGGGCGCGCGCGGCATCGTCATGCGCATTCTCGGCAACATGGCGATGGTCGTTTGGTATGCGGGCGAGCCGGGCGCATCGCTGCAACTCAATACCGAGCCGTTCTTCCTCGAGGACCTCATCGATACGGGGGAGCTCGTCGCCCGCCCCGCCGGCGCGCTCGTCCACTGAGCCGGACTCCAGCGCGCCGATCGCAGCCCTCGAAGATTCGGCTCGGATATTGAGCGCCGGTCCGCCGCCGTTGCGGCACAATGCCGGAATGAACGACGTCCCTTTTGATTCGCCCGATCCGTCCGATTCGTCGGAGTCTTCCCGCGCGGCGAACGCACACCCGCCCGGGCATCCCGCCACGCATCGGCCCGAGGCCGACGGTGCGCATCCCTTCACGCGGCTTACGCCCGAATGCGTGCTGGACGCCCTCGACAGCGTCCTGGCTCCGGCCGGACAGCGCACGGACGGGCGGCTGCTGCCGCTCAACAGCTACGAGAATCGCGTTTATCAGGTCGGGGTCGAAGACGGTCCGCCCGTCGTCGCCAAGTTCTACCGGCCCGAGCGCTGGTCCGACGAAGCGATCCTGGAGGAGCACGCCTTCGTCGCGGAGTTGGTCGCGCGCGAGATTCCGGCGGTGCCTGCACGCGTGGTCGAAGCGCGTACGCTGCACGCGTTCGACGGGTTCCGCTTCGCCGTCTTCGACCGGCGCGGCGGGCGCGCGCCCGAGCTAGAGCGCAGCGATACGCTGGAGTGGATGGGGCGGTTCATCGGGCGTATTCATGCTGTCGGCGGCCAGGCGCCGTATGTCGCGCGGCCGTCGCTCGACATTCGCTCGTTCGGCTATGAGCCGCGCGATTTTCTGCTCGAAAGCGGCTTCGTGCCCGACGACGTTCGCCCCGCCTACGCGGTGGCCGCGGCGCTCGCGCTCGAGGGCGTCGAGCGCGCGCTGGAGGAGGCCGGCGACGTGCGGCAGCTCCGTCTGCACGGCGATTGCCATGCGAGCAACGTGCTTTGGACCGACGCGGGCCCGCATTTCGTCGACTTCGACGACAGTCGCATGGGGCCGGCCGTGCAGGATCTGTGGCTCATGCTGCCGGGCGGGCGCGCCGATGCGACTCGTGCGCTGTCCGATTTGCTGGCCGGTTACGAGGATTTTTGCGAATTCGAGCGGCGCGAGCTGCTTCTGATCGAACCACTGCGCACGCTGCGGCTCATTCACTACGCCGCGTGGCTTGCGCGCCGCTGGGACGACCCTGCATTTCCGGCTGCATTTCCCTGGTTCAACACGCAGCGCTACTGGGAAGCCCGCGTGCTCGAGTTGCGCGAGCAGATTGGAGCGATGCAGGAACCGCCGCTCAGCGCCTGAGCATCAGGTTCATTACCGTATTGAATCGCCTTCCGTAAGGCGGCAGCAACAGCGCGCGGCCGTTCAAGCGCGTCTGCCTGAACACGGGCTTCATTTTCGAGAACGTCATGAAGCCCTCGTAGCCGTGATACGCGCCCATTCCACTCGCGCCGACGCCGCCGAACGGCAATCCTTCGCAGGCAATATGCAGCAGGGTTTCGTTGATCGCGACGCCGCCCGATACCGTTTCGCGCAGCACGCGGTCGACCGTCGCGCGTTCCTCGTCGAACAGATAGAGCGCGAGCGGCCGTTCGCGCGCGTTGACGTAATGGATGGCTTCGTCGAGTGTGTCGTAGGGAACGAGCGGCAGCAGCGGGCCGAAGATTTCCTCTCGCATCAACGAACAGTCCGCCGGCGCGTTCGTCACGATGCAAGGTGCGACGCGACGGCTCGCCGGGTCTGCCGGGATCGAGGCCTTCCGGCGCCGCGTCTGCGCGATCGCGGATTCTGAGTCACCCTGCAGGTCCCCTTCCGATCGTGAGAATTCCGGCTCGAGCCCATTGGCCAGCGGCTGCGGCATGTCCGCCAGCGGGTGCACCTGCGCGCCGCCCGCGACGGCTTCGTCGGCGAGATGCACGAGCCGGGAGAAATGCCGATCGGACACGATCGTTGTGTAGTCGCGATTGTGCGCGAAGTCGGGGTAGAGCTTCGCGACACGATGTCGGGCGCGTGCGATAAACGCCTCCTCGCTGCCGCGCGGCACGAGCACATAGTCGGGCGCAATGCAGGTCTGGCCGGCGTTGAGCGTCTTGCCCGCGACAATGCTGTCGACGGCGGCATGAAAGCGTGCATGCGGCCCCACGATCGCGGGCGATTTGCCGCCGAGCTCGAGCGTGACGGGCGTCAGATGCTCGGCGGCGCTGCGCATGATCTTTCTGCCGACGGACGTCGAGCCCGTGAACAGCAGATGATCGAACGGCAACGCGCTGAACGCCGCGCCGACGGAATCGTCGCCGTTGACGACGGCGACGTGATCGAGCGCGAAAGTCGCGCCGATGAGCCGCTCCATCAGCGCCGACGTGTGCGGGGTCCACTCGGACATCTTGATCATCGCGCGATTGCCGGCCGCGAGCGCGCAGATGAGTGGGCCGGCGGCGAGCAGCACCGGGTAATTCCACGGCGCGATGATGCCGATGACGCCGAGCGGCTGCGGCATGACCTCGGCGCGCGCGGGCCACAGCCAGAGACCTGTCGCTCGACGTTGCGTCTTCATCCATTGGCGGCCGTGCCTGAGCGCCGAGTCGATCTCGTTTCTCGCGAGCCACAGCTCGGACAGCAACAGCTCGGCCTTCGCGCGCTGTCCGAAATCGGCGCTGAGCGCGTCGGCAAGCGCGTCGCTGTTGTCGAGCAGCATGGTGCGCAGCGCCGTCAGATGGGCTGCACGCGCGTCCCACGGCGGATAGGGCTCGCGCATGTGGGCCGCTCGTTGCGCGCGCAACAGCTCGGTGAGCGCCGCGTCATCGGGCAAGTCGTTTTTCATCCGTGCACTCCGGAAGACCTCGGCGCGACTGGCCGAGGATGCAAAATAATCGACTCAATGTCGGTCCGGTGTTGGGGTAGCCGCTTTCGGCTCAAAGCGCGAATGCTCGCTCGACGATGGCGGCATGATCGAGTCCCCCCGGCAGGGTCCCGTGCACGCGCCCCCATTCGGCGCCGCCGCCGGCTGCTGGGCTGCTGGACAAACCGGGCGGGTCGGGAAGACGCGTGGCGATGAACGCCTCGGCGCTCGACGCGGGAGCATGCCGCAGCATCAGTACCGCTTGAGCGCACAGCACGAGCTGCTGCGCGAGGCGGCGCGCCAGCGCCTCGCGGGCCTCGGGCGGTGCGGCGAGGGACCGCTCGAGGCCGTCCAGCGCCGCTTCCATCGAGCGATGACCTTTTGCCTCGCCCCGCCAATGTGCGATCAGGGCCTGCGCGGCTACCGGATCGCGTTCGAGCGCGCGCAGCACATCGAGGCACATGACGTTGCCGGACCCTTCCCAGATCGAGTTGACGGGTGCTTCGCGGTAGTAGCGCGCCATCGGCGCTTCCTCGACGTAGCCGTTGCCGCCGAGCACTTCCATCGCTTCTCCGCAAAACGCCAGCGCGCGCTTGCAGACCCAGAATTTCGCGGCCGGCGTGACGATGCGGCGCCAGGCGCGGTCTACGTCGCCCTCGCGTTCGCTGCTACCCGCCTCGGCTGCCAAGTGGGCATCGAAAGCGCCTGCAAGACGCATGAAGAGCATCGTCGCCGCTTCCGATTCGAGCGCGAGGTCGGCCAGCACATTGCGCATGAGCGGCTGATCGACGAGCAGTCGGCCGAACGCGGTCCGGTGCCGGGCATGGTGGATCGCCTGAACGAGCGCCGCCCGCATCAGCGCGGCGCTGCCGATCACGCAGTCGAGCCGGGTGTAGTTCGCCATCTCGATGATCGTCGGCACGCCCCGCCCGGCCTCGCCGATCAGCACACCGTACGCGTCGAGGAATTCGACTTCGCCGCTGGCGTTCGAGCGGTTGCCGAGCTTGTCCTTGAGCCGGTTCAGCTGTATTGCATTGCGCTTGCCGTCGGGCGCGAAGCGCGGCACATAGAAGCACGAGATGGCCTCGTCGTCGTCGATGCGCGCAAGGACGAGATGGGCGTCGCATTGCGGCGCCGAGAAGAACCATTTGTGGCCGACGAGCCGGTATGCGCCGCCGCGACCGCCAGCTTCGAGTGCATAGGCGCGCGTCTGATTCGCGCGCACGTCCGAGCCGCCCTGCTTTTCCGTCATCCCCATGCCGACCATCATCGAACGCTTTTCTGCGAGCGGCACATCGCGCGCATCGTGCTCGCGCGAGTAGAGCTTATCGGCGAACCCGCTGAAGAGCGCCGGCTCACGGCGCAGCACCGGGATGCTGGCGAACGTCATCGTCAGCGGGCAGAGCGAGCCCGACTCCAGTTGCCCGTGCAGAAAATAGCCGGCGCAACGTGCGGCCATCGCACCGCGTTGCGGATCTGAGAACGGTAGCGCATGGAGCCCTTGCTCGCGCAGCAGCGCGAGCAGACGGTGCCAGCTCGCGTGAAACTCGATCGTATCGATCCGCTCGCCGCGCGGGCTGTAAGTGAAGAGCTCGGGAGCGTGACGGTTCGCCTGGCTCCCGAGTGCCAGGACCTCGGGCGTACCGAGGAGCGCGCCCAGGCCCGCCAGCGCTTTGCCATGCCAGCCGGCGCCTTCGCGCTCGACGGCCGCGACGAGGGCCGCATCCGTCGCGTAGAGGTTGTAGTGCTCGAGCGGCGGCGTCTGGTTCGTCACGGCGTGCGTGGCCTGCGGAACCTGTGCTTTCATCGACTTTGTCTCCCGTTATCCCCGTTGTCTCGGCCTTGCTCGGGTTTCTCTGCTTTTGACCTTGCGGGCGGCGCCGCGTTTGGGCGTCAACCGGCTTTCATGCGAGTTACGCGTTCCGCGTTGTCCATTCGTCGCGGCGTGCATGTCGCCGTCGGGCGTCCCTGCATGATAGGTTCGGTACGGCTGATCCGTTTAGAGGACGGCCTCTGCCGTCGAGTGCCGCGGACGCGCGCGCACCGTCTTCATGCGCAACGCATACCGAACAGCAATGGCGCGCAGTCATGCCGGGGGCGATCCCGCTCGCATTGGAGATAGGAGATCGAATTCGGTGGAGAAACGGCCTGGCAACGTTTCGCGCGCCACTTCGAGCCAGGCGCGCGCCGCATGCGAGAGGTAGCCATTGCGGCGCCAGCCGACCGCCATCTCCCACGAAATGTCGGGCTCGATGACAGGCCGGCAGGTGAACTGTGCCGCATCGAGCCGGCGGCAATAGAGCGCCGGCAACAGCGCAATCCCGAGGCCGGCGTGAACCAGCGCCGCCATGAAATCCCAGTGCCCGCTGCGCGCGACGATGGTCGGCGCGAAGCCCGCATCCCGGCAGGCACGCGTGACGACGTCGTTGAGCGCCAGGCTTTCGCCATAGAACACGAACGACTCCGCCGCGAGTTCGGCGAGCCGCACCTCGCGCGCGGCATCCCAGCGCGAGCCGTGGCGCGCGACGAGCCAAAGCGGGTGGCGCGAGATCGGCAGGACGTCGAAAAGCTCGGCATCGACCGGCAACAGCAGGCCCCCGAGCTCGAGCTCACCCGCGAGCAACGCCGCTTCGATTCCGCGCGAGCCTTGCTCGAAGAGCTTGAGCTCGATTTTCGGGTAGCGTCGCTTGAATTCGGCGATCGCGGGCGTGAAAAGTGAGCCCCCCATTGGCGGCGTGCCGATCGTCAGTTCGCCGCGCCCGAGCGTGCCGATATCGTCGAGCTCCGCTTGCAACTGCGCGTGCGCGGCAAGCACTTCCTGTCCGCGCTGAAAGACGATGCGACCTTCGTCGGTCAGCACCATCTGACGGCCTTCGCGCAAAAGAAGCGGCGCCCCGATCTCCTCTTCGAGCGCTTTCACCATCTTGCTGATGGTCGGCTGAGTCACGAAAAGCCGCTCGGCGGCCGCGGTGAAGCTTTGCTGCCGAACGACTTCGACAAAGTAGCGCAACGCGCGCAATTCCATAAACGACGACTCCCAGCCTCACGATGGTTTGCTGTCACTGAGCGGTCCGTGTCACCGTTTCACCGTTGGGCCGCTCCGGTCGGCGCCGCCGGGAATCACATCACTGACCGGAGGCTCAGCCGCGCATTGTTCCGAATTGGAATGGACGCAATGAGTTTAAGTCATTTTATTTATGAAGTCGATGAGCCTACAATTTCGCCATGGAGTCAATAGGGAGTTGTGCGATGTCGGCGATGAAGCGAATGGAAGGCTTGGTGCGCATTGCGGGACAGACGGCGTTTCTCGCCGCGCTGTGGTTCGCGGCCGATTTCGTGTCCCGCCGGCTCGGTCTGCCGGTGCCGGGCAGCGTGCTCGGGCTTGCGGCGCTGCTCGCGCTGCTGCTTTCGGGGCGCGTCGCGCCGCGCTGGGTGAAGGCGGGCGCGGACTGGCTGCTCGCCGACATGCTGCTCTTCTTCGTGCCGGCGGCCGTTGCGGTGGTGCAATACGGCGGCCTCTTCAAGTCGGACGGTTGGCGCCTCGCGCTTGCCGTCGTCGCCGGCACGCTCACGGTGATGGTGGCGGTTGCCGTTACGGTCGACCAGACCGCGCGGCTCGAGCGCCGGCTTGCGCTGCGCCGCGTGCGTGTCTCGCGCCCGCCGGTCGCGCGCAACGCGCACTGAGGCCGGCGGCGAGCAAGAGCGCCGCCGATCGATCCCTGTCACGCTGAGAAGCCGATGATCGCTTCGTTCCATTCGCTGCTGGCCGCCGGCCCCAGGTGGGTCGCCGCCGCCTGCTTCGTGCTGACGATCGTGCTTTACGCGGTCGGGAAGCGGCTTTATGCGCGCGTGAGGAGCCCGTGGCTCACGCCCCTCTTCGTCGTGCCGGCGCTGCTCGCCATCGTCGTGCTGGCGGCGCATATCCCCTATTCCGTCTATTTCGCCGATACGCGCTGGCTCATGTGGCTGCTCGGGCCCGCGACGGTCGCCTTCGCCGTGCCGATCTACGAGTATCGCGAGCTGATCAAGCGTCACTGGCTTTCGCTGACAGCCGGGGTGACGGTCGGCATCGTCGTCGCCGTCTGCGGATCGTTCGCGCTCGCCAAGCTCTTGCATATCTCGCCGGAGGCTTCGCGCAGCCTGCTCACGCGCTCGGTTTCGACGCCGTTCGCGCTGGCCGTCTCAGACGCCATTCACGCGCCGCGGCAACTGACGGCGCTCTTCGTCATCGCCACCGGCATCGTGGGCATCTTCGTCGGCGAGCTCGTGCTCGCGCTGCTGCCGCTGCGCACGCGTCTCGCGCGCGGCGCGCTCTTCGGCGCGGGCGCGCACGGGGTCGGTACCGTCAAGGCGCGCGAGCTCGGCAGCGAGGAAGGCGTGATCGCAAGCCTGACGATGATGATCGCCGGTGTCGTCATGGTGCTGATCGCGCCGCTCATCGGCACGGTGTTCGGCGGCGCCTTCGGTTGAAACGGCGCGTGATCGGTCGATCGAGCGACCGATCGCGGCTGTGGCTGCGGGCCAAATCGATGCGACGCTCGCCCTCCCCGCGTTTTTGCTACAATTTCTGCCGTTTCCGAGGAGCGTTGCGACGGATCACTCCGCCAGGCTCGGAAACTTCAATCGGACCGGTGCGCGCACGTGCGCGTTTCGCGGCTCCATCGAACGGCGCTCACGTCTACTTTTTCTATGACTTTTTAGAAAGGAGGGCGTGATGAACGCCGCTGTCTTCGAATCCAAGCAAGACCAGAATTTCGTCGTCGCCGATCTCTCGCTGGCCGACTGGGGCCGCAAGGAACTGAACATCGCCGAGACCGAGATGCCTGGTCTCATGCAGATCCGCGCCGAATACAAGGACTCACAGCCGCTGAAGGGCGCGCGCATTGCCGGCTCGCTGCATATGACGATCCAGACGGCCGTCCTGATCGAGACGCTCACGGCGCTCGGCGCGCAAGTCCGCTGGGCCTCGTGCAACATCTTCTCGACGCAGGACCACGCGGCCGCCGCGATCGCGAAGACGGGCACGCCCGTGTTCGCCTTCAAGGGCGAATCGCTCGACGAGTATTGGGAGTTTACGCACCGCATCTTCGAGTGGCCGAACGGCGAGTTCGCGAACATGATCCTCGACGACGGCGGCGACGCCACGTTGCTGCTGATCCTCGGCTCGAAGGCCGAGAAGGACCGTAGCGTCATCGCGAAGCCGACCAACGAGGAAGAGGTTGCGCTCTACAAGGCGATCGAGCGTCATCTCGCCATCGACGGTACCTGGTATTCGAAGCGTCTTGCGCAGATCCGCGGCGTCACCGAAGAGACGACGACGGGCGTGCACCGCCTCTATCAAATGGAAAAGGACGGCCGGCTGCCGTTCCCGGCGATCAACGTCAACGACTCGGTCACGAAATCGAAGTTCGACAACCTCTACGGCTGCCGCGAATCGCTCGTGGACGGCATCAAGCGCGCGACCGACGTGATGATCGCGGGCAAGATCGCCCTCGTGGCCGGCTATGGCGACGTCGGCAAGGGCTGCGCGCAATCGCTGCGCGGGCTCGGCGCGACGGTCTGGGTCACTGAGATCGATCCGATCTGCGCACTGCAGGCGGCGATGGAAGGCTACCGCGTCGTGACGATGGAGTACGCGGCGGACAAGGCCGATATCTTCGTGACGGCCACGGGCAATTACCACGTGATCACGCACGATCACATGAAGGCGATGCGCCACAATGCGATCGTCTGCAACATCGGCCACTTCGATTCGGAAATCGACGTCGCGTCGACGCGTCAGTACACGTGGGAAAACATCAAGCCGCAGGTCGATCACATCGTGTTCCCCGACGGCAAGCGCATCATCCTGCTCGCCGAAGGCCGCCTCGTGAATCTCGGCTGCGCGACGGGCCACCCGTCGTTCGTGATGTCGAACTCGTTCGCCAACCAGACGCTCGCGCAGATCGAGCTGTTCACGCGCGGCGGCGAGTACGAGAACAAGGTCTACGTGTTGCCGAAGCAACTCGACGAGAAGGTCGCGCGCCTGCACCTGGCACGCATCGGCGCGCAGTTGACCGAGCTCTCGAACGAGCAGGCCGGCTATATCGGAGTCGACAAGAACGGGCCTTTCAAGCCGAATCACTACCGTTACTGATCGCCGGTCTCGCGCAAGACAGGGAAGGTGCGTCCGTGGCATGCTTCGCCACGGACGCGATCGGCGCCCCGGCCTCGGATGGGCGGTGCAATCGGCCGCCTGGACAATCGATGACCGAAGACCGAAGACCGGCAACCTGTCTCGAAAACAACCACTGGAGCTGACATGACCGTGCTGCTGACCTGGGTGATCAATGCGCTCGCCCTTCTGATCATCACGTACATCGTGCCGTCGATTCACATCCGCAGCTTCGGCACCGCGCTGATCGTGGCGCTCGTGCTCGGCCTCATCAACGCCGTGCTGCGTCCCGTCCTGATCGTGCTCACGCTGCCCGTGACGATCGTCACCCTGGGCGTTTTCATCCTCGTCGTGAACGCGCTTTGCTTCTGGCTCGCGGCGGCGCTGTTGAAGGGCTTCGAAGTGTCGGGATTCTGGTCGGCGTTTTTCGGCTCCATCCTTTACAGCATCGTGTCGTGGCTGCTGTCGGCCGTGATACTCGGCAATCGCAGTCTTGGCTGACGGCCGCGGCATTTCGAAGCGCAGGCAACATGAACCCCATCGAAATCTCTTTCGAATTCTTTCCGCCGAAGACGTCCGAAGGCGTCGAGAAGCTGCGCGCCACGCGCGGGCAACTCGCGCGACTGAAGCCGAAGTTCGTCTCCGTCACGTTCGGCGCGGGCGGCTCGACGCAAGAGGGCACGCTCGACACCGTCCTCGAAATGGTGAAGGACGGCCTCGAGGCCGCCCCGCATCTGTCTTGCATCGGCTCGTCGAAGAACGATCTGCGCGCGATCCTCGAGCGCTACCGCGCGAATGGCATTCGGCATATCGTGGCGCTGCGCGGCGATCTGCCGTCGGGCATGGTCGAGCTGGGCGAGTGCCGCCACGCGTCGGATCTCGTTTCTTTCATTCGCGCTGAGCACGGCGATTGGTTTTGGATCGAAGTGGCCGGCTACCCCGAGTACCATCCCCAGGCGCGCTCGCCGCGGCATGATCTCGAGAACTTCGCGCGCAAGGTCAAGGCGGGCGCCAATTCGGCGATCACGCAATACTTCTTCAACGCGGACGCGTACTTCCGTTTCGTCGACGATTCGCGCAAGCTCGGCGTCGAGGTGCCGATTGTGCCTGGCATCATGCCGATCACGAACTACACGCAACTCATGCGTTTCTCGGAGAACTGCGGCGCCGAAGTGCCGCGCTGGATTGCGCGCCGGCTCGAAAGCTTCGGCGACGATCGCGAGGCGATCCGCGCGTTCGGGCTCGATGTCGTCACGCAGCTTTGCGAGCGGCTCGTGAAAGAAGGCGCTCCGGGGCTGCACTTCTACACGCTCAACGGAGCGGCCGCCACGAAGGCGATTTGCGAGCGGCTCGGATACGGGCACGGCGCGTAAGCGAACCACACTGCTCCAGTAGGAGTGTTCTTATCGAGGAATTGGCGCGAGGGCCGCATCGCCTCGCGCTTTTTTCTTTTTCCGTCCTGACAGTTCGCCGGTTCGACCTGTGCGGCATTGGTATTTTCGACCGCTTGTTCGGGTAATTAAAGCTCAGTAATATCCGCCTACGCCGGCGGAGCCGGCATACGACTGGAGGATATATGAACCAAAACAAACGTTTGCGATTCGCGCGGGCCACCGCCTGCGCGGCCGCAGCCGTGGCGGTATCGCTCGGCGCCGCGACGATCTCGCAGGCCGCGACGATTCCGAACAAGACCCTCGTTTATTGTTCCGAGGGCAGCCCGGCGGGCTTCGATCCCGCACAATACACGACGGGCACCGACTTCACGGCCAATACGTTTACCGTCTATAACAGGCTCGTCGAATTCGCGCGCGGCAGCACCAATGTGGAACCCGGGCTCGCCGAGAAATGGGATGTCTCCGCGGATGGCAAAACCTATACGTTCCATTTGCGCCATGGCGTCAAATTTCAGACGACGGCCTTTTTCAAGCCGACGAGAGAGTTCAACGCGGACGACGTCGTCTTCACGTTCGAGCGCATGCTCGATCCGAACCAGCCATTCCGTAAGGCGTATCCCGCGACGTTCCCGTATTTCACCGACATGGGTCTCGACAAGCTGATCAAGCACGTCGAGAAGGTCGATCCTTACACCGTTCGTTTCGAGTTGAGCGAGGTCAGCGCCCCGTTCATCCAGAACATGGCGATGGAGTATGCGTCGATTCAGTCGGCGGAGTATGCCGATCAACTGTTGAAGGAAGGCAAGGCGGCCGACATCAATCAGAAGCCCGTCGGCACGGGCCCGTTCATCTTCCGCAGCTATACGAAGGATGCGACGATCCGCTACGACGGCAACCCCGACTACTGGAAGCCCGGCGAGGTCAAGCTCTCGAAGCTGATCTTCTCGATTACGACCGATGCGAGCGTGCGCGCGCAGAAAATCAAGCGCGGCGAGTGTCAGGTGATGAGCTATCCGAAGCCCGCCGATATCGCCACGCTCAAGAGCGACTCGAACATCGACATGGCGTCGCAAGCCGGCTTCAATCTCGGCTATCTCGCCTATAACGTGCAGCACAAGCCGCTCGACAATGTCGACGTGCGTCGGGCGCTCGACATGGCGATCAACAAGCAGGCCATCATCGAGTCGGTCTATCAGGGCGCGGGCCAACTCGCGACGAACCCGATGCCGCCGACGCAGTGGTCGTACGTCAAAGACCTGAAAGCCCAGAAGTACGATCCCGACGAGGCCAAGAAGCTGCTCGCGAAGGCTGGCCATGCGAACGGATTCGATATCACGCTCTGGGCGATGCCGGTGCAGCGTCCCTACAATCCGAACGCTCGACTGATGGCCGAGATGATCCAGGCCGACTGGAAGAAGATCGGCGTCAACGCGAAGATCGTCACGTACGAATGGGGCGAGTACATCAAGCGTGCGCATACCGGAGAGGACGACACCATGCTGATCGGCTGGACCGGAGACAACGGCGATCCCGACAACTGGCTCGGCACGCTGCTCGGATGCGAGGCGATCAACGGCAACAACTTCTCGAAGTGGTGCTACAAGCCTTTCGACGACCTGATCCAAAAGGGCCGCACCACGAACGATAAAGCGCAGCGCACGAAATACTACGAAGAGGCACAGCGGATTTTCGCGGATCAACTGCCGTTCTCACCGATCGCGCACTCGACCGTCTATCAACCGGCGACGAAGAACGTCGTCGACATGAAGATCGATCCGCTCGGCTACTCGCGCTTCGATGGCGTCAGCATGAAGTAGGCGATCGGCGTTACCTTTGAACGGGCGGTGATGCACGACCGCGACACGGATCCGGCGACAGGGGCGGCATGCTCCTCGTCGCCGATCGCGTTTTCTTTCTCGACGATATAGGGACGAACCATGTTCCGATTCGCTTTGCGCCGGATCGGGATGGTGGTGCCGACGTTCATCGGCATCACCATTCTCGCGTTTGCGCTGATCCACCTGATTCCGGGCGATCCCATCGAAGTGATGATGGGCGAGCGCGGCGTCGACCCCGCCCTGCACGCGGCCGCGCTGCACCGGCTCGGCCTCGACGAGCCGCTGCCCATGCAGTACCTGCACTATGTCTGGCGGGCGCTGCACGGCAACCTCGGCAATTCGTTCATCACCGACACGAGCGTCATGGGCGAGTTCCTCGCCCGCTTTCCCGCCACCGTCGAGCTGTCGGTTTGCGCGATGCTGTTCGCGCTCGTCGTCGGCCTGCCGGCCGGCGTTTTCGCGGCGCTCAGGCGCGGCAAGCTGCTCGACCATGGCGTGATGGGCGCCGCGCTCACCGGCTACTCGATGCCGATCTTCTGGTGGGGGCTGATTCTCATCATGTTCTTTTCGGTCACGCTCGGATGGACGCCCGTGTCGGGGCGCATCGCCGTCGAGTACGACATCCCGCGGGTGACGGGCTTCCTATTGATCGACTCGTTGCTCGTGCCCGACGAAGGCTCGTTCAGGTCGGCCGTGAGCCACCTGATTCTTCCGTCGATCGTGCTCGGCACCATACCGCTTGCCGTCGTCGCGCGTATGACGCGCTCGTCGATGCTCGAGGTGCTGCGCGAGGATTACATCCGCACCGCGCGGGCGAAAGGGCTTTCCCCCGTGCGCGTGATCGTCGTGCATGCGCTGCGTAATGCGTTGATTCCGGTCGTGACCGTCATTGGTCTGCAAGTCGGCACGCTGCTCGCGGGCGCCGTGTTGACCGAGACGTTGTTTTCGTGGCCTGGCATCGGCAAGTGGCTCATAGACGCGATCAGCCGGCGTGACTATCCCGTCGTGCAAGGCGGCATCTTGCTGATTGCCACGCTCGTGATCGTCGTCAATCTCATCGTCGATCTGCTCTACGGTGTGCTCAATCCGCGCATTCGCCATACACGCTAAGAGGCTGACATGGCAGACATACAAAACGCAATCCCCGAGGCCATTACGCCGGCGAGCGGCCGCGCGCTGGCCCTTCGCGAGTTCTGGACGCAGTTCTCCCGCAATCGCGGTGCCGTCGCGGCCGGCATCATCGTCCTCGCGCTCATCGTCGTGGCGATCGCGGCGCCCGTCGTCGCGCCGCACAGCCCCATCGAGCAATACCGCGACTTCGTCAAGATTCCGCCCGTCTGGGAGAGCGGCGGCAATTGGCGCTTCGTGCTCGGCACCGACGAGGCGGGCCGCGACATGCTTTCGCGTCTCATCTACGGCGCGCGCATGTCGTTCTGGATCGGCTGCGTGTCAGTCGTCCTCGCGCTGATTCCCGGCATCGTGCTCGGGCTCGTCGCCGCATTCTTCGAGAAGTGGGCCGATACGCCGATCATGCGTCTGATGGACGTGCTGCTCGCGTTGCCTTCCCTGTTGCTCGCGGTCGCCGTCGTCGCGATCATCGGCCCGGGCCTGCTCAATACGATGCTCGCGATTGCGATCGTCGCGCTGCCCGGGTACGTGCGGCTCACGCGCGCCTCGGCCCAGGGCGAATTGCACAAGGAGTACGTGACGGCCTCGCGCGTGGCCGGCGCCAGCACGCCGAGGCTCATGTTCTCGCAGGTGCTGCCCAACTGCGCCGCCCCGCTGATCGTGCAGGCGACGCTCGGCTTTTCGTCGGCCATTCTCGATGCGGCCGCGCTCGGATTTCTCGGGCTCGGCGTGCAGCCGCCGACGGCCGAATGGGGCGCGATGCTCGCCTCGGCGCGCGATTACATCGACAACGCCTGGTGGATCGTCACGTTTCCGGGACTCGCCATCGTGATCTCGGTGTTGGCCATCAACCTGCTCGGCGACGGCTTGCGCGACGCGCTCGATCCTAAACTCAAGCGGATAGGGTAAAGACGATGAACGACCTTCTCACCATCCGCAATTTGGCCGTCAACTTCGGCGGCGCACCGGCCGTCGACGGCGTCGACCTGACGATCGCGCCGGGCGAGGTCGTCGGCGTCGTCGGCGAATCGGGCTCGGGCAAGAGTGTGACGATGATGGCCGTGATGGGGCTCATCGACGCACCGGGCGTCGTGACGGCCGACGAAGTCCGCTTCGACGGCGTCGATCTTTTGCATGCGGCGCCGCGCGAGCGGCGCAAGATCGTCGGCAAGGACATCGCCATGGTGTTCCAGGACGCGCTGACGAGTCTCAATCCGAGCTACACGGTCGGCTATCAGATCAAGGAAGTGCTGAAGCTGCACGAAGGGCTGCGCGGAGCCGCGCTGGACAAACGCGCGCTGGAGCTGCTCGATCAGGTCGGCATCCCCGACGCGAAGAACCGCATTTCGGCGTTTCCTCATCAGATGTCGGGAGGCATGAACCAGCGCGTGATGATCGCGATGGCCGTGGCGTGCAATCCGAAGCTGCTGATCGCCGACGAGCCGACGACGGCGCTCGACGTGACGATCCAGGCTCAGATCATGGACCTGCTCGTGCAACTGCAGAAGGAACGCGGCATGGCGCTCGTGCTGATTTCACACGATCTCGCCGTCGTCTCACAGGTCGCTCAGCGTGTGGCCGTCATGTACGCGGGCGAGGTCATCGAGACGAACCGCGTCCCCGACATCTTCGCGAGCCCCCATCATCCTTACACCGAGGCCCTGCTTGCCGCGATTCCCGAGCACAATCTCGGCGCAAAGCGCCTTGCCGCGTTGCCGGGCATGGTTCCCGGCCGCGAAGACCGGCCGAGCGGGTGCCTGTTCGCCCCTCGCTGCAAGTACGTCGTCGACGGTTGCTGGAAGGGGCGGCCGGCCTTGGCGCCGCTCGATCCGCGCAACGAAGGCATGCGCGCGCGCTGCATCAAGCCGCTCAATCTCGATGGCCTACAGTCTGGCATGATGCCGCAAGGGACGACCACGCAAACGCAGGGAGGCGCACGATGAACGCAGTACACGATGCACCGCGCGCGCCTTCGCACGATGGCGAGGTGCTCGTCGCCAAGCGCCTCGCGAAACATTACCCGGTACGTCGGGGGCTCTTCGGCCACGGCACGGTGAAGGCGCTGAACGGCGTCTCGTTCTCGCTGGCGCGCGGGCGGACGCTCGCGGTCGTCGGCGAGTCGGGTTGCGGCAAATCGACGCTGGCGAGACAACTCACGATGATCGAATCGCCGACGTCGGGCGCGCTTGCGATCGAAGGCCACGACGTCGCCGGCGCCGACAAGGCGCAGATTGCTGCGCTGCGGCGCCGCGTGCAGATGGTCTTTCAAAACCCGTTCGCTTCGCTCAATCCACGCAAGACGGTCGAGCAAACGCTCGGCGAGCCGCTTCTGATCAACGCGCCGATGAGCGCGGCGGAGCGCGCCGAGCGGATCGCGCAAATGATGCGCACCGTGGGGCTGCGGCCCGAGCATGCGAAGCGCTACCCGCATATGTTTTCGGGCGGGCAGCGTCAGCGCATCGCGATCGCCCGGGCGATGATCCTCGATCCGCGCATCGTCGTGGCCGACGAGCCTGTTTCCGCGCTCGACGTCTCGATCCAGGCGCAGATCCTCAACCTGTTCATGGATCTGCAGGATCAATTCAAGACGAGCTACGTGTTCATTTCCCATAACCTGTCCGTCGTCGAGCATATTGCGAACGACGTGATGGTCATGTACTTCGGGGGCGTAGCGGAGCTCGGCACCAAGCGGACGATCTTCGCGAATCCACGCCATCCGTACACGCGCTCGCTGATGTCGGCGACGCCGGCCATCTTCGAGTCGGACCGGCGCATTCGGATCAAGCTCGAAGGCGAATTGCCGTCGCCGCTCGATCCGCCGTCGGGCTGCACGTTCCACCAGCGCTGTCCATATGCGATCGAGCGTTGCCGGATCGAAGAGCCCGCGCTGCGCGAAGTCGACGGGCGCCTCGTGTCGTGCCATCGCGCCGAGGAGGTGGGGGACGCGGATGCCTGAAGCAGGGGCGGCGCCCGACGCGCGCCGTTCGCCGTATGGCCGGATCACGGTCTGCGCGCGGCCGGCGCGTGCGCTCGCGCTGACGCTCTTGTTGCTCGCCGCCGCCGGACTTTCTCGCGACGGCCCGATGGAGGCGGCTCATGCCGCGGCAAACCTGCTGGGCGCGGTGCGGGCTGTCGCTCAGCCCGCTCCCGCGTCACCCGCGCCGGCCCGTACGGCCGCGCCTGCCGATCCCTATACGCCGATTCCCGGCTTCCATGGACCACCGGGCTCGCCGACGACCGTGAGCGGCCCCGTGCGCGCCGAGCCGGCGCATATGCCGTTCTATGTGGCGACGAAGGGGCCCGTCACGATCTATCTGCTCGGCACGCTCCATGTTGGCGATCCTGCCGACTACCCTGTCGGCCAGCCGTTCCGGCGCCCGATTCTCGCCGCGCTGGCCGCATCGCCCACGCTTGCGCTCGAGCTTTCGCCCGACGACTTGATCGAATCGCAGGACGATGTCGCCAAGTATGGCGTCTGCTCGTATGCATGCCTGCCGCGGCTGTTGCCGGCCTCGTTGTGGAACAAGCTCGCCACGCGGCTGCGCGACAATCCGGCCGCGCTGGACGGAATCAAGAAGACGCGGCCGTGGCTCGCCGCGCTGCTCGTCGAGACCTATGGCTCGCTGTCGGCGGGGTTGCAGACCGAGTACGGGACCGAGGCGCAATTGCAGAACGTCTATCTGCGCTCGCACGGCAAGATCGTGGGGCTGGAGACGCTTGCCGAGCAGATGCGCTCGTTCACGAACCTCACGCATGCCGAGCAGCGCGAGATGCTCGCGCAGGACCTCGCGGAGACGCCTGACGAAACGGTGGCGGACGTGAAGGAACTGCATCGCCTCTGGCGCATTGGCGACGCCGATGCGATTGCCGCCTGGTCGACGGCGAAGACGGAGCGCTTCGCGAGTTCTCGAGCCCTGGCGCGCGCGCTCGACAATCGGATCGTCTACGACCGCAATCGGCGTTTCGTGACGCGCATGCTGGCAATCGCCGCGCCGAACAAGCCCGTTTTCGTCGCGATCGGCTCGCTGCATCTGGGCGGCCCGAAGGGTGTGCTTGCGCTGCTCCGGCAGCGGGGGTATGTCGTCGAACCGAATTGAGGGGGCGCTGACGGCGGTGAGTCCCGGATGGCCTCGCGTGAGTCGAGGCGGCCGGCGGCCGGCGATTGCAGACCGTCGAGGGTGTATCGGAAACCGGCCGCTCAGCCGCGCCCCCCTGACACCGCATGCACGCCGATGCCGTTCGCTTCGAGCGTCGCCCGCAGCCGCCTTGCGAATTCGAGGGCGTGCGCGCCATCGCCATGCAGGCAAAGCGTACGGACATTGAGCGGCACCCAGCGGCCATCCACCGAGCGCACGCGCTTTTCCCGCACCATCGAAAGCACGTGCTCGAGCATTTCCTCTTCGCCTTCGATCAACGCGCCGCGCTCGCTGCGCGGCACGAGCGAGCCGTCGTCACGATAGCCGCGGTCGGCGAAGCCTTCTTCGATCGCGATGAGCCCCGCCTCGCGGGCCGTATCGATGAAACGGCTGTTGGCCAGGCCGAACACCGCGAGCGACGGGTCGAAGTCGTGCACGGCCGAAATGATGGCTTCGGCGATGTCGGGATCGCTCGCCGCCTGGTTGTAAAGCGCGCCGTGCGGCTTGACGTGCGCGACGCGCCCGCCCTGCGCCTGGGCGATCGCGGAGAGCGCGCCGAGCTGGTAGAGGATGCCCGCGTAGATGTCGTCGGCGGGCAGATCCATTTTCCTGCGGCCGAAATTCTCGGGATCGTGAAAGCTCGGGTGCGCACCGATCGCGACCCCTTTCGCGAGGGCGAGCCGAACGCAGTCGCGCATCGCGTTCGCGCCGCCGGCGTGCCAGCCGCAGGCAATGTTCGCCGAGCTGACGAGATCGAGCAGCGCCTCGTCGGAACCGCCGCCTTCGCCGAGATCGGCATTCAGATCGATTTCCATGACTTCCTCTATGAGCTGCGCTCAAGCGGCGCGCGCCGATCGTTGCAGCCGCTCTTCATACATGGCCATCGCGGCATCGATTTGCCGCAAATAGGCATTTTCCTCGCCGAGTGCGAAACGCGCCTCCTCAGTCGTACTAGGCACGAATCGAATCGTGCCGTTCAATCTGACTTGAGCGAGCCGCCACAGATCAGCGCGAATCACGGCGCCGATACGCGGGTAGCCGCCCGTCGTTTGCGCATCGCTCATCAGCACGATCGGCTGGCCGTTCGGCGGCACCTGGATCGTGCCCGGCAGCACCGCGTGCGAGGCCAACTCGCCGGGCGACTCGCGCACGAGTTGCGGGCCCGACAGCCTGTACCCCATACGGTTGCTTTGCGGCGTCACGCGCCATTCCTCGGACCATAGCGCTTCGTGCGCCGAGTTCGCGAAGCTATCGTATTCCGGACCGCGCAGCACGCGGATCGGAACGCCGGGCTCGGCGCCGGCCGCATGCTTGCCGCGCCGCGCGCGCTCGTGCACGACCTGCGCGAAGCGGCACCATTCAGGCGCTTTGACGCCGACGGGCGGTGCGTCGATGGGCACTGCCGCGCCGACCCTCGCGACCGTCGCGCCGACGGCGAGCTGGTCGCCTTCTCGCAGCGAGCGTCCGCCGATGCCGCCGAACTGCGCGCCAAGGTCCGTGCTGCGCGAGCCGAGCATCGGGAGCACGTCAATGCCGCCGCGGACGCAAACGTAGCCGCGCATGCCTCGCCTTGCTCCGTGCAAAATGAGCGCCTGCCCCGCGCGCACGGGCACGCTCCACCAGGCGGGAACGGGCGCGTCGTCGAGCGTTGCGCCGAACTCCGCGCCCGTCACGGCAATGCGCGTCGCTTCCGTGAAGCGCAGCGCCGTCGGGCCCACCGTGACCTCGATCGCAGCCGCCGACGGCATGTTGCCGACGAGCCGGTTGCCCACTTCGAGCGCCAGCGTGTCGAGCGCGCCGGCCGCCGCGATGCCGAGGTGGCGGAAGCCGTGCCGGCCGAGATCCTGCACCGACGCGATCGCGCCGGCGCGCAGCACTTCGATCATCGCGCGAACCCCGCTAACGTGAACCGTACGCGGTCACCCGGCTGCAGCAGCGTCGGCGGCGTGCGGGCCGGGTCGAAAAGTGCGACCTCGGTGCGCCCGATCAACTGCCAGCCGCCCGGGGACAAAGCCGGATAGATGCCCGTCTGCGCGCCCCCGATGCCGACGGACCCGGCCGGCACTTCGATGCGCGGCGCCGCGCGACGCGGCGTGTGGAGCGACGCGTCGAGGCCGCCGAGATAGGCGAATCCCGGCTGAAAGCCGAGAAAGAAAACGACGTATTCGCCTTGAGTGTGCCGCTTGACCACCTCCTCGGCGTCGAGGCCGGTGTGGGCGGCCACATCGGCGAGATCGGGGCCGAACTCGCCGCCGTATCGCACGGGAATCTCGATTTCGCGCGCGGGCGGCCGGGGCTGCGCGGGGCGCTCCCACGCCTCCGCGAGCATCGAAGCGAGCGTCGACGCGTCGGCGGCGAACGGATCGAAAACGACGGTCAGATTGTTCATGCCGGGCACGACCTCGACCACGTTCGGCCACTGCCGCGCGGCTTCGGCGACGGCCCAGACACGCTCTTGCCAGGCCAGTGTCGCCGGCGGCGGCGCTTCGCAGACGAGCGCGGCTTCACCGAAAGGGAAGATACGGGGCGCGGTCATGGTCGCAGTCTCGGCGATAGGGGGCATCGGCATTCAAGACGCTGCACGCGGCATCGCCTTTTGCCGGCACGATCGACATTATCGGGGAAGCGCGCGGCGTCGGCTTGGCGTCGGCTTTGCAGCGGCGAATCGGCGCATTGCCTTATGCTTGGGCAATCGTTGACTGATTCGCTTCCCTCCCCTTTGCCTTTCACTCCCATGTCGACATTCAACTGGCAGAACCCCTATCCGACCGTCCGCATGCCCGTCTTCGCGCGCAACGTCGTCGCCACCTCGCATCCGCTGGCCGCGCAGGCCGGGCTGCGCGCGATCTGGCAAGGCGGCAACGCGGTCGACGCGACCATCGCCGCGGCGGCCGTCATGACCATCGTCGAGCCGGTCTCGAACGGCCTCGGCAGCGATGCCTTCGCGCTCGTCTGGGACGGCGAGAAGCTGCACGGCCTCAACGCGTCCGGCGTCGCGCCCGCCGCGTGGAGCGTCGACTACTTCAGGAAGAAATACGGCGAGGAGCGCGGCATCGCGCGCCAGCCGAAGCGCGGCCCTGACTCGATCACGGTGCCGGGCGTCGTCGCCGGTTGGGAGGCGCTGCACGCGCGCTTCGGCAGCCTGCCGTTCGCCGATCTGATGGCGAGCGCGATCGAGATCGCCGAACGCGGGCACGCCGTCGCCCCTGTCGTCGCGCACAAGTGGGCGGCCGCCGTCCCCGAGCTGAAAGACTTGCCCGGCTATGCCGCGACGTTCATGCCGCATGGCCGCGCGCCGACGACGGGCGAGTTCGTCCGGTTTCCCGGCCATGCGCACGCGCTGAGGATCCTGGCGAAGCAGGGCCCGCGCGCCTACTACGAAGGCGAGCTTGCCGAGCGTATCGCGGCCTTTGTCGCGCAGTGCGGCGGCGCCATGACGAAGGAGGACCTGCGCGCGTTCAAGGCCGAATGGGTCGAGCCGATCGAGAAGGATTACCGCGGGTACACGGTGCACGAGATCCCGCCGAACGGTCAGGGCATCGCCGCGCTGATCGCACTCGGCATTCTCGAGAAGTTCGGCGTCGGCGACTTGCCGCTCGACAGCGTCGCGTCGCAGCACCTGCAAATCGAAGCGATGAAGCTCGCGTTCGCCGACGTTTATCGCTATGTGGCCGATCCGCGTTCGATGGAAGTGACGCCGGGGCAAATGCTCGACGACGCCTATCTCACGGCGCGCGCGAAGCTCATCGATCCGGACCGGGCGACGCAGTTCGATTTCGGCATGCCGCGCGCGGGCGGCACGATCTATCTCTCGGCCGCCGACGAGAAGGGCATGATGGTGAGCTTCATCCAGTCGAACTACATGGGGTTCGGCTCCGGGCTCGTCGTGCCGGACTACGGCATCTCGCTGCAGAACCGCGGCAGCGGGTTTTCGATGGACCCGGGCTCGCCGAACGTCGTCGCGGGCGGCAAGCGCCCGTTTCACACGATCATCCCCGCCTTTCTCACGCGGCGCGTGAACGGTCGGCGCGAAGGCGTGATGAGCTTCGGCGTGATGGGCGGCGATATGCAGCCGCAGGGCCATCTGCAGACGGTCGTGCGCATGCTCGACTATCGCCAGCAGCCGCAGGCGGCCTGCGACGCGCCGCGCTGGAAGGTCAATCGCGATTTCTCGCTCGATGTCGAAACGGCGATGAGTCGCGAAACCGTCGCGGGACTTCAGGCGCGCGGGCATCGACTGAAGTCGGTCGACGATCCCTACATGGATTTCGGCTCGGGACAGTTCATCTGGCGTCTCGACGGCGCGAACCCCGATCACGGCTACGTCGCGGCGAGCGATAGCCGGCGCGACGGCATCGCGGCCGGTTCCTGAGTCCGCGAGCGTCCCGTTGCTTCCGACGGGCGTAAAGTTCAGCGTGCGGATCGAATCCGCACGCGCCGTTCGGTGACGACCGCGTCGAGCGGCACGTCGTGCGGCTCGCGCGGCAGCGCCGTTACGCGGCATGCTTCGAACGCGACGCCGGCCGTCACCGGTTTTGCGGTGCCGGGCCACGCGGCCAGCGTGCGATCGTAGTAGCCGCCGCCGTAGCCAAGGCGGTAGCACTCTTCATCGAAGCCGACGCAAGGCACGAAGAGCAGATCGGGCAGCACGGCGGGCGTATCCTGCGGCTCGGCAATCCGGTGTTCGCCGACGCGCATCGGCGTCGTGGGCGTCCATGCGTGAAACGCGAGCGCCTGCCCTCTCACGGCGATGACGGGCAACGCGGCCTGCCTGCGGACATCGCCCGCGAGCCATTCGGCGAGCGTGCCGCGCGCATCGAATTCGCCGGCGAGCGGCCAATAGAAGCCGACCGTACGCGGCTCGTAGCGAGCCAGCACATCGAGCATCGCGGCCTTCAACGCGATCTCGGCGCCGTTCTCGGCGGCCGCCGCGAGCCGCGCTTCGCGCAAGGCTTTTCGCCATTCGGCTTTCGATTTTTCGGCAGGGTTGCGTGCTATGCTTTCGCTCAATTTTTGCTCCACGATCCAAGATGTCGAATCGCCTTTTTCGAGTATATCGCGCGGCTTGCTCCGCTCTGGCCGCGGCGGCACTCGTTGCGTGCGCCACCGCGTCCGCCGGGCGTCACAGCACTTCTCCCTCGGCCCTGACAGACGATCAGATGTTCGTGCAGCTTCGCGAAGCGGCGCGCAACAACGATGCGGCGCGCGCGGCGCAGCTCGCGAGCATGATCCCCGACTATCCGGCACCGTCGTACGTCGAATATTTCCAGATCAAGCCGCAGCTCTTCGACAGCTCCGGCCATGCACGGCTCGACGCGCCCGATGCGCCCGTGCTTTCGTTCCTGCAGCGTCACGACGGCGAGGCCATCGCCGATCGTCTACGCAACGACTACCTCGTCGTGCTCGGGGGGCGTCACGACTGGAAGAACTTCGATGCGCAATACGCGCGTTTCGTCCTCAACGACGACACGCAGGTGAAATGCTACGCGCTCGAATCGCGCGCGGCGCGCGGTGAAAGCGTGGCCGATGTGGCGCGCGCATTGCTCGTCGAGCCGCGCTGGTATGGCGACGGCTGCGTCGATCTCATCACGGCGCTGGCCATCAATGGGCAATTCACGTCCGACGACGTCTGGCAGCAGATTCGCCTTTCTTACGAGCAAGGCGCGACCACGACGGGCAGCCGGCTCTTCGACGCGCTCGGCACGGCGCGGCCCGATCCGACGCTGATCGATCAGGCGACGAGCGCGCCGCCCCTCGTGCTCGCGCGCGGGGTGGGGATCGATGCCGCTTCGCACCAGCTCGCGTTGCTCGCGATCACGGAGATGGCGCATAACGACGCCGCCACCGCCGCGGCCGCGTTCGCGACGATCGCGCCGTCGCTGTCGCTCGCCGAGCGCGCGATCGGCTGGGGCACGATCGGCTATCAGGCCGCCGTGCATCAGGTGCCGGGCGCCGTCGACTGGTACCGCCTGTCGGCCAACGCGCCGCTCTCGTATCCGGCTTATGAGTGGCGCACGCGCAGCGCGCTTTCGGCCGGCGATTGGACGATGGTGCGCTGGTCGATCGAGCAGATGCCCGAGGCACTGCGTGCCCGGCCGGCCTGGATCTATTGGCACGCGCGCGCGCTGAAGCAGGCCGGCGACACCGCGACGGCCAACGCGGAGTTCGAGCGCATCGCCTCGCGCTTCGACTTCTACGGTCAACTGGCGGCCGAAGAGCTGGGCCGCAAGATCACGCTGCCGCCGAAGACAGTCGTGACCGACGCGGAAGTCGACGCCGCGAGCAAGACGCCGGGCTTCGAACTCGCGCGGCGCTTTTATGCGCTCAATTTGCGGCTCGAAGGCAATCGCGAATGGAACTGGCCGCTGCGCGGCATGACGGATAGGCAACTGCTCGCCGTCGCCGAATACGCGCGCCGTATCGAGCTCTACGATCGCACCGTCAACACGGCCGATCGCACGCAGGCCGAGCATGATTTCTCGTTGCGCTATCTGTCGCCGTTCCGAGATATCGTCGAGCGCGACGCGCAGACGAACGGGCTCGACGTCGAATGGGCCTACGGTCTCATCCGTCAGGAGTCGCGCTTCATCATCGATGCGCGCTCCGGTGTCGGCGCGGGCGGCTTGATGCAGCTGATGCCGGCCACGGCGCGCATGGTCGCCAAGAAGATCGGGCTCGGGCCCGTCACGGCTGAGCAGCTGAGCGACATCAACACGAACATCCTGCTCGGCACGAGTTATTTGTCGATGATCTACAATCAGTTCGACGGCCAGCCCGTGCTTGCCACGGCCGGCTATAACGCCGGGCCGGGCCGTCCGCGCCAGTGGCGGGCAGCGTTGACGCGTCCCGTCGACGGTGCCATTTTCGCGGAGACGATTCCGTTCAACGAAACGCGCGACTACGTCAAGAACGTAATGTCCAACACCGTCTATTATGCGGCGCTGTTCGAAGGCCGTCCTCAATCGCTGAAAGCGCGGCTCGGCGTCATTCTGCCCGAGCAGTGATGCTTTGATGCGCTCGCTCCGGGCCCCGCGCCCGGGGTGATCGGCGATGCATGGCGCATTCGGGCGCGACGGCTTGGCGGCGCTGCGTCAGGAGGCGAAGATGCGACATGAATCGATTGCTTTGATCGGCGGCTCCGGCTTCATCGGCAGTCATCTCGCCAACGCGCTCGTCGCGGCCGGCAAGCGGGTGCGCATCGCGACACGCCGCCGCGACAACGCGCGGCACCTGACGCTGCTGCCGCTCGACGTCATCGAGATCGACGTGTTCGATCCCGTCGATCTTGCCCGGTTCGTGGAGGGCACGGATGCCGTCGTCAACCTCGTCGGCACCTTGCAAGGCGGACGATGCGATCCGTACGGCCCCGAGTTCGCGAGGCTCCATGTCGAGTTGCCGACGAAAATCGTCGCGGCTTGCGAGGGCAAGAGCGTGCATCGGCTCATCCACTTGAGCGCGCTCGGCGCGGACCCTCAAGGGCCGAGCATGTATCTGCGCTCGAAGGGCGATGGCGAGAAGGCCGTGCGCGGCGCGATGCGGATTGCTTCGACGATCTTTCGGCCGTCGGTCGTCTTCGGGCCCGAGGATCGCTTTCTCAATACATTCGCGCTGCTGCAGCGGTTTTTCCCCGTGATACCGCTCGCGAAGCCCGACGCGAAATTTCAACCCGTGTTCGTCGGCGATGTGGCGAGGGCCATCGTCAATACGCTCGATCTCGACGCAGCCACGGGCCGGACCTATGAGCTCGGCGGTCCTTCCGTTTATTCGCTCGAGGCGATCGTGCGTTTTTGCGGCGAGGCGACGGGGCGGCACGCGCGCGTCGTGAGGCTGCCCGAGACGTTTGCCTATATGCAGGCGATGACGTTCGAGCTGCTACCGGGCGCACCGCTCATCACGCGCGATAATCTCGATTCGATGAAGATCGATTCGGTCATGCACGGGCCGCTTGCGCCCGAGCTCGGCGTCGAGCCGGCGAGCATGGAGGCGATCGCGCCCGCCTATCTCGGCAATGCGTCGTTCGGCTCGCGCTTCAGTACTTTTCGCACGACGGCGGGCCGGTAGTATCCCATTCGGCAACACTTCCTGAACCTGTTTCTACGTCCGTCTTCAAGGTGATCGATGAAACTGATAATCGCTGACAAGAACTATTCGTCGTGGTCGATGCGGCCTTGGGTGCTCATGCGGCACGCCGGCATTCCTTTCGAGGAAGTGCTCGTCGAGCTCGATCGACCCGACTCGGCGGCGCGCATCCGCGAATACTCGCCCTCGGGGAAGGTGCCGTGCCTCGTGACCGATGACGGCCAATCGATCTGGGAGTCGCTCGCCATCTTCGAGACGCTCGCCGAGCGCTATCCGGACCGCGCGCTTTGGCCCGAAGATGCGGCGATGCGTGCGCACGCGCGCTCGATCGCGAGCGAGATGCATGGCGGTTTCGGCGAGCTGCGTTCGGCGATGCCGATGAACATCCGCGCGAAGGGGCCCGGTATCGGCGGTACGCCGGCGGCGCTCGCCGATGTCGCGCGGATCGACGCGATCTGGTCCGAGTGTCTGGCGCGCCATGGCGGCCCGTTCCTCTTCGGGGCCGCGTTCGGTATTGCCGACGCGATGTATGCGCCCGTCGTCATGCGCTTCAATTCGTACGCGCCGAAGCTTTCCGAGGCCGCGCGTGCCTACGCCGGCCGCGTCACGGCGTTGCCGGCCGTGAACGAGTGGATCGAGGCGGCGCGAAGCGAAACGCACCGCATCGACAAATACGACAGCATCGTTTCCTGAAGCTCGATGAAGATCTATGCAGTCGGCGGCGCCATCCGCGATGAATTGCTCGGCGTGCCCGTGGTGGACCGCGACTACGTCGTCGTCGGGGCGACACCCGAGCAGATGATCGCGCAAGGGTTTCGCCCCGTCGGCAAGGATTTCCCCGTTTTCCTGCACCCGCAGACGAACGAGGAATATGCGCTCGCACGCACCGAGCGCAAGACGGCGGCCGGCTATCACGGCTTCCAGTTCTACTACGCGCCCGATGTGACGCTCGAGCAGGACTTGGAGCGCCGCGATCTGACGATCAACGCGATGGCGCGTGAGCTGCGGCCCGACGGCGAGCTGACGGGGCCCGTGATCGACCCCTTCGGCGGGCAGGCCGATCTCGCCGCGAAGCAGTTTCGTCATGTGGGGCGCGCGTTCGTCGAGGATCCCGTGCGCATCCTGCGGCTTGCGCGTTTCGCGGCACGCTTTCATGACTTTCACGTCGCAGCCGAAACGCTCGCTTTGATGAAGACGATGGTCTCGGCCGGCGAGGTCGATGCGCTCGTGCCCGAGCGCGTGTGGCAGGAGATCTCGCGCGGGCTGATGGAAAAAAAGCCGTCGCGCATGTTCGAGACGTTGCGCGAGTGCGGCGCGCTGAACCGCGTGCTGCCCGAAGTCGACGCGTTGTACGGGGTGCCGCAGCGCGCCGACTACCACCCCGAAGTCGATACGGGCGTGCACGTGATGATGGTAGTCGACTATGCGGCCGCGCGCGGCTATGCCTTGCCCGTGCGTTTCGCGGCGCTCACGCACGATCTGGGCAAGGCGACGACGCCCGAGGACGTATTGCCTCGCCATATCGGCCACGAAATGCGCAGCGTCGATCTGTTGAAGGGGCTTTGCGAGCGTTTGCGCGTGCCGAACGAATGCCGGGATCTCGCGGTGCTCGTCGCCCGTGAGCACGGCAACATTCATCGCGTGATCGAGATGGGCGCGGCTGCGCTCGTGCGGCTCTTCGAGCGTTCCGACGCACTGCGCAAGCCCGCGCGGTTCGCCGAGGCGCTGCAGGCATGCGAGGCCGATGCGCGCGGACGGCTCGGCTTCGAGACGCGCGAATATCCGCAGGCGGAGCGGCTAAGGGTAGCCCTCGTGGCCGCGCGCGGCGTCGATGCGGGAGCCGTTGCGCAGCAGTACGCCGACAAGCCTTCGAAGATCAAGGAGGCGGTGCACCGCGCTCGCGTGGAGGCGGTGGAGGCGGCGCTCCGTTAGAGCGTGTGCGATCGATCGCCGCGCGCGAACGCGTCGAGCGTACCGTCGACACCGCGCGAGAAGGCGATGACCTTGAAGAGCTCCCCCATCTCCGCTTCCGACAGCAGCTTCTGGACGGCGTTGGCGGCCGGGAGAAAGCGTGCCGGATCGGCCGGATCGAGCTCGCCTAGCGCTTCGGTGATCCCGGCATTCATCAGAAACCGCGCTTGCGACGTGTATCCGAGCAGATCCGCCCCTGTTTCCACGCCGGCCTCGGCGATGCCCGTGAACTCCACGTGCGCCGTGATGTCCTGAAGGCCCGGATAGACGAAGGGATCGCCGTGGGCGCGATGCCGGTAGTGGCACATCAGCGTGCCTTCCGTGCGCTGGACGTGGTAGTACTCGCGGCGCGGGAAGCCGTAATCGACGAAGAACGCCGCGCCGCGTGTCAGCATCCCGCACACCGTTCGCGTGAAGCCGGTAGCGGCGGCGTGCGTTTCGGTCACATAGTCAGTCCCGACGTCCGTTTCCGCATCGATTTCGGCCAGCAGCGCCGCGTCGAGCTCGGACAAATCGAGACCTGCCTCGCCTGCCCGCCGATCTTCAAAGGCGAAGCCGCCATCGCCGCTCTTCGCCACGCCGCGTTCGTGCCAGATTCCCCCCGCGCGAGCGAAAAGCTTGACCGGCATCGCATCGAGCACTTCATTGCCGAGCACGACGCCTTCGAACCGGTCCGGCAGCGCATCGAGCCAGCGCACGCGCGAGGCCAGCGGCCCCGCGAGCTTCGATATCGTTTCGCGCTGCCGTTCGCGCAATTCGCCCGAAAGCTCGACGATCGAGTAGCTGTCGAATTCCGCGCCGAGCGCGCCAAGGGCATCGAGAACCCCTGCCGCGAGCCTTCCCGTGCCGGCGCCGAACTCCATCAGATGGCGCGTGCCGCTTGCTTCGAGCGCTTGCGCGAGCGGCCGGGCGAGCGTGGCCGCAAAAAGCGCCGAAAGCTCCGGCGCGGTGATGAAGTCGCTGCCGTCGCCGCTGCCCCGGCCGAACTTGCGCGCGCCGCCGCTGTAGTAGCCGAGGCGCGGAGCGTACAGCACGCGTTCCATGTAGCGGTCGAAGGGGAGCCAGCCGCCCGCGGCGGCAATCTCTTCGCGAATCAGGCCGGCAAGCGCCGCCGAGGCCGCGAGCGCGTCCGCGTCGGGAACAGGTAAACTATCGGGTTCGTGAGCATTCTGAATCATGTGGCCATTGTAAATGAGCGCGTTTCCCGAATCCGGTACCGGCACTGACGCCGCATCCCCACAGGCCGCTGCGACGAGCCGCGTCGTCCTCGTGACCGGTGGCGCCCGGCGCATCGGCCGTGCGCTCTCGCTCGGGTTCGCGGCGGCGGGCTGGGACGTGGCCGTTCATTACGGTGGCGCGCGCGCCGAGGCCGAAGCGACCGTCGCCGAGATTCGGGCGTTCGGCCGCCGTGCCTGCGCGCTCCATGCCGATTTTGCCGTCGAGGCGGCCGTCGCCGAGCTCGTGCCGGCATGCACGGCGGCGCTCGGGCGGCCCGTTTGCGTCGTCAACAACGCCTCGATTTTCGAGGAAGATACCGCGCAAAATGTCGGCTACGACATGCTGCTGCGGCTGATGGCCGTCAACGTCGGCGCGCCGCTCGTGCTCGCGCGCAAGTTGTATGACGCAACGCCCGAGGCGGCGCGCGAGGACGAGACGTTGCGCTCGGTCGTGATCAACGTGCTCGATCAGAAGCTCTATAACCTGAACCCGGACTATCTGTCGTACACGCTGACGAAAGCGGCGCTGCAGACCGCGACCGTGGCGCTTGCGCAGGCCTTGGCACCGAAAGTGCGCGTCGTCGGGTTGGCGCCCGGGCTGACGCTGCAATCGGGGGACCAGACGCCCGAGAGCTTCGCCGCCGCGCACCGCGTGACGCCGCTCGGCCGCGCGACGAAGCTCGAGGATATCGTTGCCGCGGCGCGCTATCTGGCCGATGCCCGCGGCATGACCGGGGCGACGTTGCTGGTGGATGGCGGTCAGCACCTCGTGCCGCTGCCGCGCGATGTGATGTTTCTGGCGCAGTAAGTCGCGCACGAGCCGCTTTGCGCCGTCGCTCTAGCGAGGCGCGAACATTTTGGATGGAACGAACATGGTTGCCGCTCTTTTGGACCCCCGGCTCGCCGATTGCCGCAGGCTGTTTCTGCGCAACTACGAGGTTTACATCAACATCGGCGTGCACGAGTTCGAGAAGCGCGGCGAGCAGCGCGTCGTCATCAACGTGGAGCTGTTCGTGCCGTTGAAGGAGACGACGCCCGTCGAAGACAAGTTGCACGAGGTCGTCGACTACGATTTCATGCGCGCGACGATCGCGCACCGCGTCGGCAAGGGACACATCCACCTGCAGGAGACGCTTTGCGACGACGTCGCCGAGGCCATGCTCGAGCATCCTCAAGTGCGGGCGGTTTGCATATCGACGGAAAAGCCCGACGTCTACCCGGATTGCGACGCCGTGGGCGTCGAGATCTTTCGCTTCAAAGAGGACCAGGCATGAACGCGCCCGAGACGGTATCCATCTCACGAGAGACGACGGAAGAACGCGCCGCGCGTGGCGAGCACGGGGCCGCCGAGGTCAGCGGCGACGCGCGCGGCACGAGCCGCCCGATCACGCGCCGCGAGCAGAAGGAAGCCTACGAGAACAACAAGCTCTTCAAGCGGCTTGCGCGGCAGGTCGGCCAGGCGATCGGCGACTACAACATGATCGAGCAGGGCGACAAGGTGATGGTCTGCATGTCGGGCGGCAAAGATAGCTACGCGCTGCTCGATATCTTGCTGCGTCTGCGAGACCGCGCGCCGATCGACTTCGAGATCGTCGCGGTCAACCTCGACCAGAAGCAGCCTGGATTTCCCGAGCATGTGCTGCCGGAGTATTTGTCGAGCCGCAACGTGCCGTTCCACATCGAAAACCAGGACACCTACAGTATCGTCAAGCGCCTCGTGCCCGAGGGCAAGACGACGTGCTCGCTCTGCTCGCGGCTGCGGCGCGGCATTCTCTATCGCGTGGCCGGCGAGCTGGGGGCGACGAAGATCGCGCTCGGGCACCATCGCGACGACATCTTGCAGACCGTCTTGCTGAACCTGTTCTATGGCGGCAAGTTGAAGGGCATGCCGCCCAAGCTGCAGTCGGACGATGGCAAGAACATCGTCATCAGGCCGCTTGCTTATGTGAAGGAAGCCGATCTCGAGAAATATGCCGAACTGCGCGATTTCCCGATCATTCCTTGCAACCTCTGCGGCTCTCAGCCGAACTTGAAGCGTGCCGAGATGAAGGCGCTGATCCGCGAATGGGAGAAGCGTTTTCCGGGGCGCGTCGACAATATGTTCAACGCGCTGGCGAATGTCGTTCCTTCGCATCTGATGGATGCGAACCTTTTTCCGTTTTCGGGATTGCGGGCGACGGGCACCGCCGATCCGCTCGGCGATATCGCGTTCGACGACGACCCTTGCTCGACGAGCGCCGGTGGTGCGGACTCGGGAGCGAGTGGCGGCGACGAGCCGGGCGCGCAGCGGATTTCATTCGCCCAGTTCGACGATCTCTGAAGGCGCGGCGATCGTTCTTTTGCGCCTCGCCGCGGCGCTTTGTGCCGTGCGTCACCCCACATGAAGGCGCACGACGCGATGCTAAAATCGCTCCCTTGAATCCGACTTTATCGCCGACGTAATGAACATCGTCATTTTGGCCGCAGGTGTAGGCAAGCGCATGCGTTCGGCGTTGCCGAAAGTGCTCCATCCTTTGGCCGGCCGGCCGCTCTTGTCCCATGTGATCGATACGGCGCGGGCGCTTCATCCGTCACGCATCGTGGTGGTGGTGGGGCACGGGGCGCAAGCCGTGCAAGAGGCCGTTGCCGCGCCCGACATCAAGTTCGCGCTGCAGACCGAGCAGCTCGGTACGGGCCATGCCGTGCGGCAGGCGTTGCCGCTGCTCGATCCGGCCGAGCCGACACTCGTGCTTTATGGCGATGTGCCGCTGACGAAGGCGTCCACGTTGAAGCGCCTCGTCGATGCGGCCATCGACGGATGTTACGGAGTCCTGACGGTCACGCTCGATGATCCGCACGGTTACGGCCGGATCGTGCGCGATTCCGCCGGCTCCGTCGTGCGTATCGTCGAGCAGAAGGATGCGACGCCCGAGCAACTGCGCATCGCCGAAATCAACACCGGCATCGTCGTCGCGCCGACGGGCCAGCTCGCGATGTGGCTCGGCTCGCTGAAGAACGACAACGCGCAGGGCGAGTTCTATTTGACCGATGTGGTGGAGCGCGCGATCGAAGCGGGCTTCGAGATCGTCACGGCTCAGCCCGATCAGGAATGGGAAACGCTGGGTGTGAACAGCAAGGCGCAGCTCGCCGAGCTCGAGCGGATACACCAGCGCAATATCGCCGAATCGCTGCTGCAGGCGGGCGTGACGCTCGCCGATCCCGCGCGGCTCGACGTACGCGGGACGCTCACGTGCGGGCGCGACGTGTCAATCGACATCAATTGCCTCTTCGAAGGTGCCGTGACGCTTGCCGACGACGTGACGATCGGGGCGCACTGTGTGCTGCGCAACGCGACGATCGGTGCCGGGACGCGCGTCGAGCCGTTCACGCATATCGACGGCGCGACGGTCGGCGCACAAGCCGTTCTGGGTCCGTACGCGCGGCTGCGACCGGGCGCGACGCTGGCCGACGAAGTGCATGTCGGCAACTTCGTCGAGGTGAAGAACGCGATCATCGGAGCGGGCTCGAAGGCCAATCATTTGACGTACATCGGCGATGCCGACGTGGGCGCGCGCGTGAACGTCGGGGCGGGCACGATCACTTGCAACTACGACGGCGCGAACAAGCATCGCACCATCATCGAAGACGACGTCTTCGTCGGCTCCGATACGCAGCTTGTCGCGCCTGTACGCGTGGGCCGCGGCGTGACGATCGCCGCGGGCACGACTGTCTGGAAGGACGTGCCCGAGGGCACGCTCGTGCTGAACGAGAAGACGCAGAAGACGCGCGATTACACGCGTCCCGTGAAGAAAAAAGGCTGAAACGGCTGACCGTTTCGCGAGCCGGCGCGCGCACGATGCGCGCCCGCCCAAACGGCCACAGCATCACTCGAAAAAGGAACGACCCATGTGCGGCATTGTCGGCGCGGTTGCGCAACGTAACATCGTTTCCGTCCTCATCGAAGGACTTCGCCGGCTCGAGTATCGCGGCTATGACTCGTGCGGCGTGGCCGTGTTGGCGGGCGGCGAGCCGCACCGTGCGCGCAGCGTTTCGCGAGTGGCCGATCTGGACGCCCAGGTGGGCGAGGCGCGCCTGGAGGGCGCGACGGGCATCGCGCATACGCGTTGGGCAACGCATGGAGCGCCCGTCACCGATAACGCGCATCCGATTTTCTCGCGCGATGCGGTCGCACTCGTGCACAACGGGATCATCGAGAACTTCGAGTCGCTGCGGGAGGTGTTGCGCGGCAAGGGCTACGAGTTCGTCACGCAGACCGATACCGAAGTGATCGCGCATTTGATTCACAGTCTTTACCGCGGCAGCCTGTACGACGCCGTTTGCGAGGCCGTGAAGCAACTGCACGGTGCCTATGCGATCGCCGTCGTGCACAAGAACGAGCCGAATACCGTGGTGGGTGCGCGACAAGGATCGCCGCTCGTCGTCGGGCTAGGAGCAGGCGAGAACTTCCTTGCATCGGACGCGCTTGCACTCGCGGGCAGCACCGAGCGATTCGTTTTCCTCGAAGAAGGCGATGTGACCGAACTGACGCTCGGCGGCGTGCGCATTCGCGATCGCGAAGGCCGCGACGCGGAGCGCGAGGTCCGCACCGTGCATGCTTACGGCGGGGCCGTCGAGCTTGGACCCTATCGCCACTTCATGCAGAAGGAGATTTTCGAGCAGCCGCGCGCGATTGCGGACACGGTGCCGCAGACGGATACGTTCGACGCGCCGCTCTTCGGCGATGCGGCCGAAGCGGCATTTCGCGAGATCGACAGCTTGCTGATTCTGGCGTGCGGCACGAGCCATTACTCGGGGCTCACGGCGAAGTATTGGCTCGAATCGATCGCGAAGATTCCGACGCAGGTGGAAATTGCGAGCGAGTATCGTTATCGCGATTCCGTGCCGAATCCGAAGGCACTCGTCGTGGTGATTTCGCAATCGGGCGAGACCGCCGATACGTTGGCTGCGTTGAAGCATGCGCAGAAGCTCGGGCATCGTCATACGCTCTCCATCTGCAACGTTGCGACGAGCGCGATGGTGCGATTAACCGAGATGGCATTTCTCACGCGGGCCGGGCAGGAGATCGGCGTTGCTTCGACGAAGGCCTTCACGACGCAGCTCGTCGCGTTGTTCTCGCTCGCGGTGACGCTTGGGAAACTGCGCGGGCATGTCGATGCGGCGGCCGAGGCTGACTATGTGAAGCACTTGCGGCATTTGCCGGCGGCGCTTAACAGCGTGCTCGCGCTCGAGCCGCAGATCATCGCTTGGTCGGAGGAGTTTTCGCGCAAGGAGAATGCCCTTTTCCTCGGGCGCGGCATGCACTATCCGATCGCGCTCGAAGGCGCGTTGAAGCTTAAAGAGATTTCGTATATTCACGCCGAGGCTTATCCGGCCGGTGAGCTCAAGCACGGGCCGCTCGCGCTCGTGACCGAGGCGATGCCAGTGGTGACGGTCGCGCCGAACGATGCGCTGCTCGAGAAGCTGAAGTCGAATATTCAAGAGGTGCGGGCGCGAGGCGGGCAGCTTTATGTGTTTGCCGATGCGGATACGCGCATCGTCAACGGCGAGGGTATTCACGTCATTCGGATGCCCGAGCACTATGGGATGCTCTCGCCGATTCTTCATGTCGTGCCGCTGCAGTTGCTCGCTTATCACACGGCGTGTGCGCGCGGGACGGATGTCGATAAGCCGCGGAATTTGGCTAAGTCGGTGACGGTGGAGTGAGGGGCGGGTCATTTGCGTCCCGAATGGTACGGGTCTCGTATCTGATACCACCACTCGCGCGCCCGCAGTCCGCGCACGGCCGGCTCAATGATGTCGATCTCCTCGCGGCCGGATGTGCCTCATCCGCCTCACGGGAGGTCCTATGGAACAAATGCACGAAGCGTCTTTCCCTCTTGCGAGGATATCGAGCGTTCGTGGGGTCGAAGAACTGGAAAACGGAGCCAATCTGTCGAAGTGGCTGGATTCCGACGACCTGTTTTGGATCGACATTGTCGGCGGCGAGAAACCCACGCAAGCCGATCTATTGCAGCAACTCGGGCTTGAAGACACCGATAGGGAATGGGCACAGCGCTTTGGACAAGCCGGCCGGATCACCATCAACCGCGAAAAATTGCGTGCGGTCACATGGCTTGCCAAAGAGGCGAACGGCGGCCTTACCGAAATTCACCTTCTGCGCACGCGGAACTTCATCCTGACCATTTGGAACGGTGACGCCGCCACCCTAGACGCAGCGATGACAGGTTTTGCCGAGCGCGTTGGGCAGTTGAAAGGGACTCCTTATCGTGCTGCCGCGATCGTGCTGCAATTGCTACTCGGAATACTGGAACATGCAGTCAGTGAAATCGACGGTCAGCTTCAGGCAACTGACGTGCAGTTCGAGCGGAATCCGACCGCCATTGATTTCAGAAGCCTCAGCAGTCGTATCCAGCAGTTGCACACTGCTTGGGCGAGCATTGATCGTTACAGCATTGCCGTGAAATCAGCCACCGTCGGCATCGAGGCCATGCCGGGGATGGACCAAAGGGGTGCGGCGGAACTGAATGACTATGCCGAACAGGTGGAAGACGTACAGCACCGACTCCAGGAGCGGTATCGTTGGGGCGCGGAGATCATTCAGCATTTCGCGACCGCGATCGCGCAGCGTCAAAGCGAGCAGATCAGTCGCTTAACAGTCGTATCGGTCATCTTTCTGCCGATCACCTTTCTGACGGGCTATTTCGGGATGAATTTCAACTGGATGATCGAGAGACTCAACAATCCCGTTGCATTTGGGCTCCTCGGCGTCCTCCTGCCAATATCGTCCGTTGTCGTCACGGTCGTCTGGTTCAAACGCCGGGGGCTGATGTGACGTGAGCGATACGCTATTTCTCATGGGTGGTTTGTATCTTGCCTTGGCAATAAAAGTTCACGAAGGCGCGGTGACGTTCTTCCCCCCGAAGCGCGCCAAGACTCCAGTTAAGTGACCGGAACGCTGAGCGATAATGTTCTCAATTGCGAAGACCGAATGCGCGAGCTGTTGCGACTCATTGCGGAGACGGAGCGTCCTACGACGCGACGCTTGCCACGAAGCCGGGCATTGTGCCGACCCAAGCATCGCGAGGAACGCCACCGTAACGAACAGCGCAAGCTCGAGCCGATGGAGAAGTTCGAATTGATCTGGGAAAACCACACGGGAATCAGATAGTGGGCAATAGCCGGTTGACGCGATCTCCTTTCGCAAGGGTTACGGCGGTCATCCTCCCGAACGACGAATCCTTTACCAACCGGAAACGAAGTCATCACGCTTCTTCGCCGAGTCATGACTAGGCTGTAAAGCCATCGAATCGTCGTAACCTTGCGACGATCCATAGGCAGGAGCGAAGCATGAACGAGGCAAGTATCAGATGTACTCAGGCATTAGATGCGGATACCTGCTCTGCTCGCTCCGCGCGGGCAGGCATGCAAACGGCCTGTGGACCTTTATTCAGGCGTACCTTTGCATTGGCCGGTGACGGCCCTCTGCCATTCATACCGCCTACGAGGGACCGGTCGACGGCAACTGCAGCGAAAATCCGACTTGAACTGGCCCGTGCGCGGCATATGTTGGTTCGGTTGGATGCCACGGAGGCCCTAGTAGTCCTGCAGCGTGTTGAACGGCAGATTGCGCTTGTATCGGGCGCGCGACGTCTGTCGCAATCAGGCGGAAGCGTAGATGTGAATTCGAACGCCCGCAGCGAATTGACCTCGACTGCGAGTCTCAGCGACCGCGAACGCGTGATCGTTGGGCTCATGGGGCAAGGGATGACCAATAAACAGATTGCGATGCATTTGCGCATCGCGCCTGAAACCGTCAAGTCCCATGCGAAGAATCTATTTACGAAGCTCTCAGTGAAAAACCGCGCGGAAGCTGTGACAGTGGCAACTCGACTCGGGCTGTCACAGTTTCCAGAAAAGGCGTTTGCGGTCAGCGTTGCCAGAGGGCACATCGGCTGCCAGTAATGCGTACGATGAGAAGGCCGCTCATAAGCCTTGACCTAGACATTCCGGGCACGAACGTCTTAATGAAGTACGCTAGCGGGGCGACCGGTCATAACGGCATCTTCGGGGAAATAGCTCACGATCACCGTCAGGCGAGCAGGCTCGGAGTTGTGTGTGAAAGGGAAAAGCCAGTCTACCGTCAAATAGTGGGCCCTATGCGTGTCCTCGATCGCCGGTACGGCAGGTTGCTCGTCCTCGATCCGTCCCAGAAGCGCAGCGATTTCCCGCAGCGCCAGATGGCCGGATGCATACCCGCCGGACGTTGGCATGACGATGTTGTCCGTAGGCGGCGACGCGACAAGGCGATCGGACGTGCTCGATACGATATCGGCAATGAACCGATATCCTCGGCTACGATGCGTCTCGATGAATTCGGGCTGCCTGGCGTTGTCTTCCAGAACGGAGCGAATCGACCGGATGTGCGTTTTAATGACTTCTGGCTGCACCCACTGATTGGGCCACAATGCGCTCAACAGCTCTTCGTGTGTCACCAGCCGGCCTGCATTCTGAATCAGGAGTTCCAGCATATCGAACGCGCGCGGAGCTAATGTCAGCTTGTGCATGGCGCCGGTCGCAGTGCACTTCCACAGGCATTTGTTGTTGCAGTCCAGTCGGAAAGGAGGAAAAGAGATCATTCGGCGCTCCATGTAAGCTCTTGACTCGGTGATCGACGTGCTCGATACAGGTTCGCACGCACCATCAAGGTGCGCTCTGAATTCCCTAACTATGGAAAAAAATCTTAGTTCCGCTGCTGCGAGCTGCCTATCAGCGACCCCCTTGCCGGCCGTGGAAATTACCCTTAGATATCGCGTAGGACGATTCCTACCCCCGCAAACGATCGGCAACGGTTTCAATGTTCTGACTGCCGCCCGGCGCAGTTCGACAACGTGCGCATTAATGCCGATCTCCCGCATTTTCCGCTCAACGTGTGAGATGACATGAGGCGCCCGTCAACCCGACGTGCAGCAGCCGGTGTATTCGCGGCACTGGTCATCCTTGGCGTCGCGGTCGGATATGCCGTCTCGCGGTACCGGCACAAGGAATCGGATCTCAACCTCTTGACCTGGTGGTCGTCGCCCTCAGAATCGGCTGCGTTGAGCCAAATTGTCGCCGCCTTCAACGCGTCGGGCGGACACCTGACGGTGCAGTTTGCACCCGGCGCGCTCGACGCGGAGCGAACGACGATTCGGTCGATGCGCGAGGGTCATTCACCGGACGTTGCACAATTCAATATCTCGCGGCAATTCGATCAGCTCGTCGAAGATGGGCAACTTCGACGGCTCGATTCCGTATCGAGCAAGAATAATTGGGCGAACGTGTTTCCGCCCTATGTGCAAGGCATCATCCGGCGCAGCGGTCACTACTATGCTGTGCCGCTAGCCATCCACAACTACGGCGCGATCTTTTTTTCCTGGGCGGTCTTCAAAAAAAGTGGGGTGGACGTCCCCCCGGGCAATATAGAGGCGTTGATCGCGGACTTGCGTAAAGCGCGAAGCCACGGTTTTGTCCCAGTGGCGGTGGGGCAGCAAGACTGGGAGGTCGAAATAATTTTCGATACTTTGCTGCTCGGCGTGGCGGGTAAGGAGCGGTTCTTGAGGCTGTACCGCGATCATGACCTGGCTCAGGCGGCTTCACCCGAGCTCACCCGCGTCCTGTCTTACCTCGGCGAAATCAGAGACCTCTCCGAGCCTTCGCTACAAGCGCCCATGTGGAGCGATGCAACGCGACTCGTGATCTCCAATCTTGCAGCGGTCCAGTTCATGGGCGACTGGGCCGAAGGCGAGTTCATCGCGAGAGGGCTATCCGCCGGAAAAGACTTTGGATGTCTGCCCGGAATCGGGGCCGTGCAGACGGCGATGATTGGCGGTGACGTATGGGTGTTTCCGAAAACGGATGAGTTGGCAAAGGTAAAAGCACAGGACCTGCTGGCCGAGGTGGCCACCGATCCAACGGTGCAGATCAATTTTTCGCGTGAGAAGGGTTCGATTCCCGCGCGTCTCGATGTTGATACCGATAGATTGAACGTGTGTCAGCAGCACTTCGCGGCGCTCGTGAGGCATGACGACGTCGTGCCCAACGCGAACATGTTCCTGTCGCCTGACGAAAGCCACGCGATTCGCGCCATCCTGATGCGTTTCTGGCGTCATCAGCTTGACGTCGCCGGTACACAGAAAGCGTTGCGCGATGTCTTGTGATCGTGCATTTGCGGCCACACCGGCACGAGACGCTGCGACGCGCATCGCCGGCAGCCTCTTGCTTCGGGGCCGCTAAATGTCGAAACACTATCCCCAAGGTCACACAGTCGTGTTGTTCGTCACGCTCTTTTGCGTCTGTCTGCTCGCCATTGAAGGGTGGCGAAACTGGACAGTGCGGCTTGAGGAGTTGCGCTCGATGCACGACCGCGGAGAGGAACTGGCGAAGCTGGCTGCGCAACACGCAGACGGTGTGTTCTTGCAAGCACAACTCGTTCTTGCATCGGTGGCCGACGCGGCACTTGATCCGGCCAGCGGGAGCGGCCGCGCATTTGAATCGGCCATTTCGGCAATCAAGCGGCGTATGCCCGGCATCGATTCTGTCGCGATGGTCGACACAGATAACGGCGCCATGACGGTCGACGCCGATTCGATTGCCCTTTATGACAATGCGAATCCACCTAAATCGGCATTGAATGTGTTTGCAGGACTCGAGTGTGAATACCCGTGCGTTCTGCGCCCTGTGGTGAGCCCGTGGACCGGAAAGCTGGTGATCCCCATGATAAGGCGCATCCCGCGCACCCGCTCGGCCTCGCACAGGGTCGCGCTCGTGACCATCGACATCGAGCTGTTCAAAGCATTTTATCGATCGCTGTCGATCGGTCAGGAAGATAAGATCTTTCTCAACTCAGAGGATGACTACACGTTTCTCGCCAGGCCGTCGGATAACGCGCTGAGCGGGCGTCCGATTACAAACCGGCAGGTGTTCGCCTCATATCGATCCGACGGGCCGGTCGGCAGCATCCTTGTGCGATCGACAGTGGACGGTGTGCACCGCCTCTACAGCTACCGCCGGCTCGCCCATTTTCCTGTTTTCGTCATGGTCGGAATATCGAGGGATGAGCTACTTGCCCGGTGGTGGCGTGACGTCGCGTGGAACTTGGGTGCGACCGCGGCTTTGGTGTTCGCGGTCGCGCTGGTCGCCCTGCATTTCGTGCGCCAATCAAGGCTCCGAGCGGGCGCCGAGGAGCGGACCCAAGCGGCGTTGGCGCTGAGTGGCCGAATCAGCGGCGTGTCAGCCTACCTCGAATCCGCACGCGAGGAAGAGCGCAAGCGTATCGCGCTCGAAGTCCATGACCAATTGGGCCAATCACTCACAGCGCTCAAGATCGAAGCGTTTTTGCTGAAGCGTCCCGGGATTACGCCCGCGGATGCAACGCGAAGCGCGGACGAGATGATTGATATGATCGAGGGGACGATCGCCACTGTCCGCAATGTATCGAACGCGTTGCGTCCGGTTGCCCTGGACTATGGGATCGTGGCAGCGCTTAGGTGGCTGACGACCGACTTTACGAAGCGCAACCGCATCGCCTGTGCTTTTCACCATCATGGCGAAGAACCGCTGCTGGACGAAATGTTTGCCACGGCGATATTCCGGCTGGCACAAGGCGCTTTGACCAACATCGTTCGCCACGCTCATGCTCGGTCGGTCCGGGTCTATTGGTCCAACGAAGATGGGACGTTGAGCATGTCGATCATCGACGATGGATGTGGCTTCGACGTCGATGCCTCGCTGGAATCTCAGTCATACGGATTACTCAGCATGCGGGAACGGGCACGCATGTGCGGAGGGAGTCTGTCGATCAAGAGCGCCCCGGGCCTTGGCACGACTGTGAGTTTAACTATTCCTTCGGGAGCATTTTAAATGGTCAGGCTCATTATCGTTGACGATCATGCGATCGTCCGTCGCGGGCTCCGGCGGATTTGCGAGACGGACCGCGATTTAGAGGTGGCTGCGGAGGCGGGCAGCGGCGCGGAAGCACTTGCCTGGCTGAGCTCCAATCGTGTCGATGTCGTTCTGCTGGATATGACGATGCCCGGTATCCACGGCGTGGAACTGATCAAGCAAATTGCGTCGAGCCGGCCGGCTCCACGCATCCTGGTGCTGAGCATGCATGCGGAGGCCGAGCTGGCGACGCGGGCGCTGCGCCTCGGCGCCCGTGGCTACCTGACGAAGGACGGTGACCCTGACGTTCTGATCACGGCCATCCATAAAGTGGCGTCTGGGGGAAAGTTCGTCGACCCCATGTTGATGGAGGCGCTCGTGTTCGCGAAGCTCGATACGGAAGTGCCGACGATGTCCGCGCTCAGTGACCGCGAGTTCGAAGTCTTCAGGTTGCTCGCATCGGGCGCATCAGTCACTGAGATCGCGGAACGCTTTTCACTGAGTGCGAAAACGATCAGCACGCACAAGACGCGACTCATGCAAAAGCTCGGACTGCGCAGCAACGCCGACATCGTACGTCTCGCGATTGCCGAGGGCATCGTGAGCAATGACGCACGATAAGCAGTGACTGCTACCGAACCTTGCGGCCCCCACGCGGGGCATAGGGTGCCCGTGAAAGTCCTGCATTGATGGCAGTTAAGCCATCGCCCCCATCCGGGGGATACAGCGGCCTGAGCCTCCGTGCGATAGTCGACCGAGAAGTCTGACCGTGCTCCTGTGATGAAGGTACGCATCTTTCCGGATCAGGCAGAACCGAGCCTCCGTTTTTTGATTGGTTCAAACGGGGGAACCGACAAAGCGGAGGCTGAAATGAGCAAGAAGGTAGCGGATGTCATAGTTGAAGTTCTGGAGTCCGCCGGCGTCGAGCGCTGCTATGGCATCGTCGGCGATACGCTGAATCGGATCGCGGAATCGATCACCGAAAGCAATATCGAATGGGTCACCATGCGCCACGAGGAGGCGGGCGCGTTTGCCGCGTCCGCCGAAGCGCAACTCACGGGGGGGCTGGTCGCGTGTGCTGGGAGCTGCGGCCCGGGTAGCCTGCACTTCATCAACGGCCTGTACGACGGCCATCGCAACCGGGCGCCGGTGATTCTCATCGCTAGCCAGTTGGTCCGCAAGGACCTCGGCTTTCAATCGGTGCAGGAAGTCGATTTCAAGAAAGTCTATGGCGAATGCAGCGTGTATTGCGACATGGTTTATTCGTCGGACCAGGCGCGTCGCAAGACCGTCGCCGCATGCCAGGCCGCTTTGACCAAGCGAGGCGTGGCGGTATTGATCGTCCCCGCCGACGTCTCTCGCGAAGACGCCGTGGACGAATTGCCGTTCAGCGTGCATGTGAGCAAGCCCGTCATCCGGCCCAATGACGATGAGCTCGACAGAATCGCGGCCATCCTGAACGAGGGCGGCAACATTACTATCTACGGCGGGTCGGGCTGCGTGGGCGCGCATGCGGAAATCATGGCGACCGCATCTCGCCTGAATGCGCCGATCGCCCGCACGTCGCGTGCTAAGGATGCGCTGCAGCCCGACAATCCCTACGACATCGGGATGACCGGACTGATCGGCAACGAAGCGGGCTACAAGGCGATCCTGGAATGCGACACCTTGCTGCTGTTGGGTGCCGATTTTGCATGGAGCCAGTTCTACCCGTCGAAAGCCAGGATCGTGCAGATCGATATCGACTCGAACCACATCGGCCGCCGCCATCCGGTCGAGCTCGGCGTGGTGGGCGACATCAAGGATACGCTGGCGGCACTCCTGCCGCGCCTGGTGCAGCAAGAGAGCACTGAGTTCCGCGACAAATTCGTGCTGCGCTACCAGCAAGGCGAGCAAGCCGCCCGCGAACACGCCCGCCCGGGATATCACAGCGGCTTGTCCGGCATCCATGTAACGGAGCTGATCGACAAACATGCCGACGACGACACGCTCTTCGCTTGCGATGACGGCACGCCTGTCGTGTGGACCTTGCGCCACATGCGGGCGAACGGCAAGCGTCGCTTCTTTGCCAGTCTCCTGCATGGGACCATGGCGAGCGGCATGGCTTCGGCCATCGGGCTGCAAAAGTGCCAACCGCTACGTCAAGTCATCGCCATGTGCGGCGACGGCGGTTTCAGCATGCTCCTCGGCGACCTCTTGACGATCGTCCAGGAGCGGTTGCCGATCAAGGTGGTGGTATTCAATAACGGCAAACTCGGCTTCGTTGAAATCGAGCAGAAGGCTGAAGGCATGCTCAACACCTTCACGCATCTGCACAATCCGAATTTCGGCGACGTGGCGAAGGCCATGGGACTTTGGGGGCGGCGTGTCGACCACGCGGAGGAGATCGAGGCAGCGGTCGTCGATTGGTTGGCCGAGCCCGGTCCGGCGCTGCTCGATGTGAGAGTCAACGCGATGGAACTGGTGATGCCGCCTTTCGTCGCCGCCGAACCGGCGATCGGCATGGCGTTGTATACCGCCAAGGCGGTCCTGCACGGCAAGGGTGGCGAGGTGTGGGAGATGATCACCGAAAACTTCATTTGACACTGAAGGGCCGCCCGGGACTCGCTCTAGGTTTCGCGCTGCCATGCGGCGCGCGGCACAAAAAAGCGGGGCTTCCTGTGTTTCAGGAAGCCCCGCGTCGCTTCCGATCAACCTGTTGCTGACTTATCCTTTTCCGGACCATGCTGCTGACTGTCAGGTGCCCAGCCGCCACCCAGCGCTTGTATCAGGCTGACGGCGGCGTCGAAACGATCCAGGCGCGACAGCACCAATGACAGTTCGGCGGAAAGCAGGTTGCGCTGCGCGTCCAATTGGTCCAGGTACGTAGCGTAGCCTTCGCGGTACCGGCTACTGGCCAACGTGAACGTACGTTGCAAAAAGTTGCGCGTGCGCGATAGCGACTCATATTGTTCGCGATACTTTGCAATGGCGGCCAGACTATCCTCCACCTCGCGGAACGCCTGCATTACCGTTTTGCGATAGGCGAAGGCGGCTTCGTCGCGGCGCGCCGTGGCGAGGTCTTGTTGCGATCGCAGTCGGCCTGCGTCGAACAGGGGCGCGAGGATGCTGCTGCCGATCGACCAAACGCTGACAGGGCTGGCGTTGACGAGTGTAGAGCCGACGAAGCCGCCCATTGCCGACAATCGGATGTCCGGCAGGAAGGCGGCGCGCGCGGCATCGAGTGCGTGGTCGGTCGCGGCGAGACGGGCCTCCGCCGCTGCGATATCGGGTCGACTGCGAAGCACGACGGACGGCAACGCGACCGGTATCTCCGGCAGCGTCAGTTGATCGAAACGGCGTGGGCGCGCGATCGTGCCGGGTACGCGGCCAAGCAAGATGCTCAAGCCGTTTTCCGCACGCGCGATGCCGAGCTCCAGGCTTGGCACCCGTTGCGCGGTGGACTCCAACTCCGCTTGCGCGCGGGTCAGGTCGAGCGCTGTTGAATAGCCGGCATCGAAGCGATGCTGCTCGATGCGCAATTCGTCGCGCCGGACCTGGAGGGTTTGCCGCACGATCGCCAGTTGGGCGTCGAGGGCGAGCAGCGTAAAGTAGCCGGTCACGACGGTGGCGGCCACACCCAGCCGCACGGTTTGCCGTGCATCTTCGCTGGCCAGGAGCGAGGCGCGGGCAGCCGCGCTGACAGCCTTGAGCCGGCCGAACAGATCGAGGTCATAGCTTGCTTGTACCAGGGCTTCGCCGGCGGCTTGCTCGTCGGGAATGCCGAATCCCGGATTGACTCCCCGTTCGCGCCCGCCGTCGACGGCAAGCTGCACGTTCGGCATGCGCTGCGCCTGCGCATAGGCAAGCTCGGCTCGCGCCTCGTCGACGTTGACCGCGGCGAGGGCGATGTCGTCGCTATGCAGCATCGCTTGCGCGACCAGGGCGTCCAACGCGGCATCGCCGAACGCCTTCCACCAGTCGAGCCGCAGCCTGTTCGCGCTGGCGTTCGTCGGCACACGCCAGTCTTGAGGTGCCCGCACGGCCGATTCGACCGGCGCCGGCTTGCGCGGACCCGCGCAGCCGGCCAGTGCGGCACCGATCAATACGATAAAACGACGACGTATCATGATGGGCCGTGGGTGTCGGTCGAGCTATTGGGGCGAGCGCCGGCACGCGTGTCGACGTCCGTGACCACCGACATGCCGGGGCGCAAACGCGTCGCGAGATCCTGGCGCGGATCGACGCTGATGCGAACGCCGATGCGTTGCGGCACTTTGACAAAGTTGCCGGTCGCATTGTCCGGCTTGAGGACGGAAAACTCGTTGGCCGCGGCCGGCGAGATTTGTTCGACGTGCCCCTGCAACCGCGCGCTGTCAAGCGCGTCGACAGTGAAGCTCACCGGCTGGCCAACCTTCATGTGGGCGGTTTGCGCCTCCTTGTAATTGGCGATGATCCAGCGTTCGTCCGGCACCACCGCCATGAGTTGCGTTCCGTTCGTCACATACTGGCCCAGCCGCACGGCGATTTCACCCAACTGCCCGCTCTCCGGCGCTCGGATGACAGTGTGGTCCAGGTCGATTTGGGCTGCATCCAACTGCGCCTTGGCCTGGGCAATGGCCGCCTGCAGGCCGAGGCGTGCGGTCTCGACCGTCAGGATCGCTTGCCGAGCTTGTTCGCGCGCTGCCTGTGACTGCCTTAATTGCGCCTCGCTGAGCGCGAGCGCGGCCACGGTCTGATCGCGCTCGCGCAATGACACCGAACCGTCGGCGACCAGTTTCGCGATGCGCGCCATGTCGGCCTTTGCCTTGGCCAACTGCGCCTGCGCGTTGAGTATGCCCGCGTCCTGGCTCTTCAAGGCTGCTTCGCTGGAAGCATGCGCCTGAGCGTTGTTGGCCAGATTGTCCTCGGCCGCCTCAAGACCCGCGCGTGCTTGCTCGACCCGAGCGAGATAGCTACGGTCGTCGATGCGTACCAATACCTCGCCTGCTCGCACGCGCTCGTAGTCATGCACCATCACCTTCGCGACATACCCGCTCACCTGTGGTGCAATGACAGTCGTGCGCCCGCGTACATAGGCGTCTTCCGTCGTCTCTCTGTAAAGCGAAAACCAGCCCCAGGCACGGCCGATGGCGAGTAGTGCGATCAGCGCGATGACCGCGATGAATGCCGTCACCCAGTGGCGCCGGCGGGGTGGCGCCCATGTTGCGGACGTCGATGCCGGAGAATTCATGGTTGTCCCTCTCGAGCGTATTGCCGTAAGTAGGTGAAGAACAGGGAAAGCGCGACCGCGCCTGCCGTTCCGGCAGCAAGCGACGCCAGCAGGCGGAATACATCGTCGTAGGCGAGGACGGACGCTTCGTCGGAAACGGATCGGTCCAGCAGCGCGCCGCCTTGCGCAGCGCGCATCACGGGGTCGCTCATCATCGGCGCAAGCGCGGCCGCGCCCACTGAGAGACGCGTGGTCACGGCCGGATCGCCGATCGCCAACTGAGCCGATAGGTCGTCGCGGTGCACGTGGGCGCGTTCGATTTGATAGCTGCCCATCATGGCTGAGCCGGCAAGCGCGCCGACGTTCTGAGTGATGCTGAAGACGACGACCAGGGTGACGTAGTGGTCGGTACCCTTGCGCATCATCTGGATGAAACCGTAGAGCATGGCCGGGCCGATGAAGAGGGTGGTGCCGAAGCCGATCAAGGCTTGGCTGAGGTAGAGCTGTTCCGGCCTCGTCAGGTTATTGGCATGGCTGTCGAGCAACGCGCTGGCGGCGATGCAGATGGCTGCCAGCATGACTTGGTAAGGCAGCCGTGCTTCACTCAAGGTCAGGACGCAGGCACCCATTCCCGCCGCCATGGCCAGTGCTACCAGGACGAACAGGATGTGCAGTTGATCGTTGTCTAGCCCCGCCGCCGACAGCAGCCCGACCGAACCGAAGGTTTGCTCGGCCAAGGCGAGTCGCATCAGGAGTGCGATGCCGACGAACCGGGCGATATTGATCGTCGACAGCCACTTCAGTTCGAGCAGGGGCCGCTTGCGGTTCGCTTCGATACCGATCCCGATCGCGAGCAGTAGCACGCAGCCGGCTAGCACGTCACCCAACCAAGGTGTGTCATGCCACCAGACTGAGCGCCCCAGACCGAGTATTTCGCAGCCGAGGACGATTGCTGGCACCAGCAGCGCGATGCTGATGAAGTCGATCGGCTCGAATGCCCGCGCTTTATCGCTGGGCGGCAAGGGCGCCAGTAGGATCGCGGCCAGGATCAGGAGTGGCACGGCCAATTCAATGCAATGCATGCCTTGCCAATCGCGGATGCTCAGTAGCGCTACCGGTACCAGGCGCGCCAGTGGCGTGCCGAACTGGGTCAGGCTGATACCGATGACGAGCGCCAACGGGCGATGCTTGGCGGACAGGATCACCAAAAAGTAGTAGATGGAAAGGGTCGTCAGCGCGCCCGTTTCCAGGCCGTTGGCGATACGCGCCGCAACGGCCATTGCAAAGCCGGGCATCAGCAACTGCAGGGCAGCGACGAGCGCGTACAGGATCAGCAATCCCTGCGTGACCAGCTCAATGCCGAATTGCGCGCGAGCCTTCACCAAGGTTAGGTTTGCGCTCGCATTCATCCCGAAATACAGCGCTGGAAGCCAGCTCGCTTCGGCCGTATACAAGCCGAGGGAGCCCGAGATCGTCCCGAGGTTGACGTTGGTGAGCGCGTTCGGAAAGGTCGTCATCAATCCGATGAACGTACCGACCGCCGCGTAGGCCAGCCGACGCTGTGGCGTCATCCGCGGGGTGTACGGTGAACCGGCCGATGTTGGTTTTTCGGCATCCGCGAAAACGTAGGCGCTCATTGCACTCCTCGGTAGCTTGACGTTGAAGGCTACCTCGAGCGCCTAGGCGCGCTGTATCCCCCTGATTGGGGATGGAGAAGATGATGCCGATGACTAGGCTGATGCGAATGCAGCGCTAGCCGTCATCATTTTGTTTCCTTAACCGATAAGGCCTCACCAGAACTAATAGACTCGGCGCCGAGACCACTGCATGCACCGTATTCCCGCTCTTTTGGAGCCGTTGCCTTCACCCTCCTGAGAGCAAATAGCGGCGCGTTCGCGGTCCTCCAGAAAGTCGAGAAGCCGCTGTAGCCTTTGCATCTGCGCGGCCACCAAGCCGTTTGCCGTGGTCAACTGCTTCACTCTGCCGCGCCAGTAGTCGACGCTGAACACCTGATGAGCTATCTCGAGCGATAGAACGCGCTCCAGGTGATGGATTTCGGAATCGATGGTGTGGTCCATGGCAATTTCTCGCAATGTCGGCCGTTTGATGCTCGGTTCGCAATCCTTCTGCACTCACTGTGCCAAAGCTGGCGAGCAGGCTCTTGTCTCTTCCGGTGCAAGCGTTTCGACGCGTGCAACTGACACCAGACCCGTAAGCAGAGGCGGGAAGTGTTGGCTCGCAGCAAACACATTCATCATTGCTGCCGACGCTCGAAACCAACAGCTGCGTTCAGCAGGAGTCCCCGCGCTACAAGCTATCGAATCGCGTTGCTTGGGGACATCTCTCATCAGAACACTGACGGCTAATCACGCTCGTTTTTGTCTGGCCGTGCCATTACGGTCGGGCTAAAACGAGTTGCAATACTCCAAAAATCGCATTTGACTCCAAGCGTTCGCCGAGCAGCGTGCGCCGTACACCGCGTAAACGAGCTCCATCGCTGGAAAATTCCCACCAAAACCGACGAGACGCTCTCGTACACCGTGAATCCCGACTGCACCGGCGAGAAGCAGGCAAATCCGGTATTGGAAGAAAAGATAAATAGGAGCAATGGCCAATGAGCCGATGGCCAGGAAATTCCCTCATGCCTCGCCGATGGCAGTAGCTGCTTTGATTTCGTCGACCGGGGCGAGCGCGTGCAAACCGTGCGCTCCCCCGGAGATTTGCGCGACGCCGATGATAGAAATTAGTGCGTGTGATCACCGGCGCCACGACCTCAATGATGCCGGTACATTGGATTCCAACTCGAGGTGTGGGTTTGATGCCCCAACTCCGAAGCGCTTGTCGTCGTTCCACCCATCCAACTCGAGGTGTGGGTTTGATGCCCCGACTCCGACGCGCTTGTCGTCGTTCCACCCATCCCCGTTGCCATGCCGCTCGTCCCGCTCGTGCCGTTCTGCGCCGCGACGCGCGCTTCAGCCGCCTGGATATCTCGTGGATAGTGCGATCCTCTATTGCCCTCCGCCGGGTTGTAGCCGGCGCGTTCGAGCTGGATCAACTGAGCTCTCACTTGCGCGCGCGTCAGCGGCCCGTTCGATGGCTGACCGAATGAAACGGCCGGTACGGCCAGTGCGATCGCAATAGCGATGGCCTTGATCTTGCCGTCCATGATAGGTACCTCCGTATCAGTTGCGGCTGCGAAGAGAGATCTCCGCAACCGTTGATACGAGCATGGCACCGCGAGCTTAAGGGACGGTTAACGCATGGTCGCCGTTCAAGACGATCTGCGCGCGGGCGTAGCGCTGCTATTCGACCTTTTGGCGGGGCAAATGCGGTGCAGTGCATTCCTCCAACGCGGATATCGCCTTGCGCGTGACCGCCAGCGTTTCCTCACAGGCGTTACGATCGTTAGCCCGACGGCAACCGCCGGCTGCGTTCGTCTCTGCAAGCGCTGCCCGCACCTCACGCAGTGCGGCTTCGGGCGAGCCGGTGTCGGAAATGAGATCCGCCACGCTGAATATGGTGCCCGAGCTCAGCTCGACAAACTTCGGACAAGCGCCCACGGCGTAGGCGCTTCCCGCAAGCAGCGTTGCAATGACAGGAGCGGCGCACCAGCGCGAGTGATGCAGCCGGTTGAGGATGGTTCGCATATCGACTACCCGATAGACACTTGCTGTCTCGAATGGAATGAGTCGGCGTTGCCATGACGGAGCGGCGTAGGGGAGCGCGCGGCGGCGCGCAGGACCCTTCTCGTAGACAATACCGATTCGCGGATTAAATGCATTAACTATGCCGGAGCAAATGGAAACTCCTACGACATCACCGCACGCTACTCGCGTCGCCTCAGCGCCCGAGGTTCTAGCAGTGTTTCTCAGGTTGGGGCTGACGTCTTTTGGCGGTCCGATTGCTCATATCGGCTACTTCCGCCGCGAGTTCGTCGAGCGACGCCGATGGCTCGACGACGAAACTTTCACGGACCTCGTCGGCCTTTGCCAATTCCTGCCGGGTCCGGCCAGCAGTCAGGTCGGATTCTCGATAGGCCTGTTGCGAGCCGGGTGGCTCGGCGGACTCGCCGCATGGTGCGGGTTCACGCTGCCTTCGGTCATCTTGCTGATCGCTTTCGCCGCGATTGCGCCGAGCCTCGCAGGTCCGCTCGGCGCAGGCCTGATTCACGGCCTGAAAATCGTCGCTGTCGCCGTCGTCGCGCAAGCTGTCTGGGACATGGCCCGACGTCTGTGTCCGGACCACCGCCGCGCGGCCATCGCGCTCATTGCCATGGTACTGCTCAGCGTGATGACGACCGTTTATTCTCAATTGATCGTCATTGTCATTGGCGCGGCGCTTGGGATTGCGTTATGTCAGACGACGGGATCGGGGATCGCCGCAACGCCGCCACAACACGCTCTCGAATTCCGGGTCTCGCGCACTACCGGCGCCGTTGCATTGATGCTCTTCTGCGTGCTCCTCGCGGGGCTTCCTGCCTTAGCCACGGTAAACGCAAGCCATGCGATCAAAGTCTTCGACGCTTTCTACCGCTCCGGCGCGCTCGTTTTCGGCGGTGGGCACGTCGTGCTGCCGCTGTTGCAGCAGCAAACCGTCGCAACGGGCTGGGTGACGCCGAACGTCTTTCTCGCTGGCTACGGTGCCGCACAGGCCGCCCCTGGGCCTCTTTTTACGTTCGCCGCTTTCCTCGGTTGGATGCTGGCAGGCACGCCGAGCCACGCCATGGGCGCGCTGATCGCCATTGCGGGCATCTTCCTGCCCGGGCTGCTGCTCGTCATTGCGGCGTTACCCTACTGGCAGGCGTTGCGTTCGCGCCCCTCGATGGCCGCCATGCTCGCCGGCATCAACGCGGCCGTCGTCGGCTTGCTCGCGACTGCACTGTACACACCGGTCTGGACCAGCGCCATTCTCACGAAAGTCGATTTCGCCATCGCCGTCATCGGCTTTTTCCTGCTGGCCCGCTGGAAAGTCCCTCCGCTCCTCGTCGTCGCATTCTGCGCGCTGGCCGCAATCGGCGAAGTTGTACTTCACTGAGGTACGTTCCTCGTTCCTCGTTCCTCGCAATGCATGCCTGAAGCGCATGCATCGGCGCCGCGAACCCGATGTCGGCACCGTTCAAACGTCTGTCGGGTTTTGTCTCCCGTTCCCCCTTCGTTCCGGACTACTCTCGACGAGCCACGCTTGCAGCCGGCGTGCGGCAGCGCCATAGAACGGAAAGGAGACAGTGCGATGAGTAGCAATCGAGGTGTCGTGTATCTCGGGCCGGGCAGGGTCGAGGTGCAAAAGATCGATTATCCGAAGATGGTGGACCCGAGCGGGCGCTCGATCGGCCATGGTGTGATTCTCAAGGTGGTCAGCACGAACATTTGTGGCTCGGACCAGCATATGGTGCGCGGCCGCACGACCGCGCCGGTCGGGCTCGTGCTCGGGCACGAGATCACGGGCGAGGTGGTCGAGGTCGGCCATGACGTCGAGACGCTGAAGATCGGCGATCTCGTGTCCGTCCCGTTCAACGTTGCGTGCGGACGTTGTGCGATGTGCAAGGAGCAGCATACGGGGGTTTGCTTGAACGTGAACCCGTCGCGGGCGGGCGGAGCCTATGGCTACGTCGATATGGGTGGGTGGATCGGAGGGCAAGCCGAGTACGTCCTGGTGCCGTATGCGGACTTCAACCTGCTGAAGTTCCCGGACCGCGATCAGGCGATGGCGAAGATTCGCGATCTCACGTGTCTTTCGGACATTTTGCCCACGGGCTATCACGGCGCGGTGACAGCGGGCGTGAAACCCGGCTCGACGGTCTACATCGCGGGCGCGGGACCGGTCGGCATGGCGGCGGCCGCATCGGCACGCCTGCTGGGCGCGGCATGTACGATCGTCGGCGACATGAACTCGGCGCGTCTTGCACACGCGAAAGCGATGGGCTTCGAAGTCGTCGATCTGTCGAAGGATGCGACGCTCGGCGAGCAAATCGCGCAGATCCTCGGTAAGCCGGAAATCGATTGCGCGGTCGACTGTGTCGGCTTCGAAGCGCACGGGCACGGTGCGTCGGGCCATTCGCAAGAAGCGCCCGCGACGGTGCTGAATTCGCTGATGGAAATCACGCGGCCTGCCGGCGCGATCGGCATTCCCGGGCTCTACGTGACTGACGATCCGGGCGCGAAGGACGTCGCCGCGCAGCACGGAAGCCTCAGCATTCGCTTCGGGCTCGGATGGGCGAAGTCGCACTCGTTCCATACGGGCCAGACGCCCGTGTTGAAGTACAACCGCAACCTGATGCAGGCGATTCTGTTCGACCGGCTGCCCATCGCGGACATCGTCAACGTCACGGTGATTTCGCTCAACGAAGCGCCGGAAGGCTACAAGCAGTTCGACGGCGGTGCGCCGCGCAAGTTCGTCATCGACCCGCATGGGTTGCTCAAAGCCGCCTGATGATGCTCCTCTGAATGGTAAAAGGGGCGAAGACATCTTCGCCCCTTTTACATTGCATCGAACCAAATAATGCCGCCAACGCTCATCGCACTATCGATCGCCGAACCTCTGCGCGTGCCGGACGCGCATCGAACCTAAGCAGTCTGGCTGTCAGGGCACGACGGTAATCTCATCGATCCATGAGAAAGGTGGCCCTTGCTGCGCATTACTGGAATCGCTGAGCAAAGTCCGCTGTCCGGTCTGCGGGTTGACTCGGAAGAGGAGCGACGGTTGCGCGGCGACATTTGCCGCGACGCTGGCGCCGACGATGAAGTCGACATGGGTCGCCGACTGCTCCAACGCGATGCCCGAAAGACGCCGTCCTGGAGTCCCTTGCGCGGCATTGTCGAAATCGCTGACGACGGTACGGCTTCCGGTGGCGGGATCTACCCGTACCAGTAGATCCCGCGCTGTAGAAGCGGTCGAGGTTCCTCGCGTATTCACCAGGATTTGACCGGATGGGTCGGTCGCAATACCCGTTGACGGCACGACCTGGGTGACACCCTGTGCCGCGTTGCTGAAATCGCTAAGCAGCGTTCGTTGACCCGATGCCGGATTGACGCGATAGAGGTCGCCTGTATCTCGCGAGGGCCCGACTGGCGCAAACCATGTCACGCCCGCGACGATCGACCCGGAGTGTTCGAGCGCGAGGTCCGTAAAGTATGCGACACAACAGTTGAACGAATCTCCCTGAGCGGGGTTCGTCAAATCGGTGACGATAGTACGTGCATCGCTGCGGGGATCGACGTTGACGATGGCCCTCGGCGCGCCACCGAACTGCGGTTTCGCCCAGTTGACGATGACGTGCCCGAATGAATCGACGGCCGAGCCGAAGATGTCCCCTTGAAACGTGCCCTGGGCGAAGTTGCTGACGAGCGTGCGCGTGCCGGTGGCAGGATCGACCGAGTAGATGCCGGTCGTTGCGGCGGTGACGAAGATCCGCCCGCCTGCCATGGAGATGCCGCCGAGGAACGATTGATCGACGGGACCTTGCGAAGAATTTCGAAAGTCGGTGATGACGGTGCGCACACCTGTCTGCGGGTCTACGCGAAAGAGCTTGCCGTTGCCGGTATCGACCACGAGAATGTCGCCGCTCTTGATCGTCGCGGCCTGCGCAAAGCTGCCAGCCAGCGCGAGTGCGCCGAGCCCATAGAGGCAAACGCTTAAGAAACGTCGACAAGATCGCCAAAATGCCGCTGCGTTTCGATGTGAAGCCTGTGCACCGCGGTACGAAAAAATGGCCCACCGTGTCGCGTTTCTCATCGCTATTCTCCTTTGGGAGCGTGTCGCGTGGTGACCGAGAGAGTCAAAAATTCGGTCCGCTGTTTGCATCTGGCCGTCTGTAGGATAAGAGACGGTCAGGCGATTGCAAAGATTGGCAAAAACCGCACTTGACGTTCGGTTCAGAGAGGGGGTCGCTGGCGCCGAGAGCCTGCGGTCAGGAAGTCGGTGATACGGTTGCCCGCGAGCACCGCGACTAGAAGGACGACGGTAACTTTAAAGATTCGTTTCATGGACGAGGGTGACAGCATTGAATGTGCCTGCAAGCGCCCGTCGATGATGTGCAAATGCGGCATGTACCTTGCGCAGGAACGCTAGACATTGTGCCCTTTTGGGTTAGTCGTCACTTTTGCGTAAGAGGGAGGCCGTTATGCGAGTTACAGGTAAGGGAATCGTTGTTTCCGCTTTGATGCTTGGGTTATCTGGTGCCGCGTATGCGGCCGGCGCTGGCGGAGGAGCTGGCGGGGGCGCTGCTGGTGGCGGCGGCACAGGAATGGGGACGCCGAATGCCGAAGGCACGACCGAGTCACCATCGGGCGCATCGGGGACGAGCACGATGGGAAACGGCATGAACAAGTCGAGCGGCATGCATAAGCATCACATGCGGCATATGAAGCACAACAAGGGCATGGCGGCGAGTGAGCCGGAGCCGAGCAGCGGTTCACAGTAATCGATCGTAGGCTGAAGAGTTAGCGCTTCGTTTTTCGAGAACCAAACATCGTGGGTGGTTACGCGGCCCGGCGACCGTTGTTGCCGGGCCGCTCGCGTTCGATCGAGCGAATAATCAGGCGAAGCCGCCATTGACGCGGACGACTTGCGAATTGACCCAGGCGCCATCTGGGCCAGCGAGAAACGACACAGCGGATGCAATATCTTCGGGCTGACCGATGCGCTCCAACGGCGCCTGTTTGGCAATCTGAGCAATCAGCTCGTCGGATTTGCCCTTCAGGAAGAGTTCGGTCGCGACGGGTCCGGGCGCGATCGCATTGACCGTGATGCCGCGTCCGCGCAATTCGTTCGCGAGCACGTGCACGAGCCCTTCGACACCCGCCTTGCTCGCGATGTAGGGGCCATAACCCGGGAAGGACTTTGCGATCACGCTCGTCGACAGCGCAATGATCCGGCCGCCCTTCTCGAGGTCCTTCGCTGCCTGAGCCATGACGAGGAAAGCGCCGCGCAGATTCGTCGCGATCACTTGATCGAACGCTTCGAGATGGGCCGTGTCGATCGTTGCCATCGGCATCACGCCGGCGCTGTTCACGACGACATCGACGCCACCGAACGCCGTCTTGGCGGACGCAAACAGTTTCCCCACATCGTCAGGGCTGCTTACGTCGCCCTGGATCGCGAGAGCCGTGCCGCCGGCGGCCTTGATCGCGTCGACCGTTTCCTCGGCCTTCGCCGCATTGCCTGCATAGTTCACCGCGACCGCGAAGCCGTCCGCCGCCAGCCGCAGTGAGATCGCCTGGCCAATTCCGCGCGACCCACCGGTGACGATGGCGCTCTTCCGTACTGTATTGCTCATGGTTCGCTCCTTGAGAGATGGGGCGATGTGCCCGTCTGGATGGAGCCCATTCTTGCCGTTTCGATGCGAGCGATAAATGACTGCAGGTTGGTAACGGCATTCAATGGCGCTCAACAATCCCGCCGAAGCGACTCCTATAATTGAACAATCATCCATGACCCCATTTCGGGAACGGTAAATAACGATGGACCGGCTCGATACGCTTCAGCTCTTTACTCGCATCGTGGAGACGGGAAGCTTCAGTCGCGCGGCCGACATGCTCGACATTCCACGCGCGACGGCGACACATGCGATCAAGCAGCTTGAAGCGAGCCTCAGCACGCGGCTGCTCGAGCGGACCACGCGGCAGGTGCGGCCGACGCTCGATGGGCAGGCCTACTACGAGCGCTGTGTGCAGGTGCTGAACGAGCTCGAGGACGCGGAGGCGTCGCTGCGGCACGTTGCGGCGAACCCGCGCGGCGTGCTGCGTATCGACATGCACGGCACGCATGCGACGCGCATCGTATTGCCGAAGATCGACGAATTTCGTCGTCGATTTCCGGCGATCGATCTCGTCGTCAGTAGTGGCGACCGGCTGGTCGATCTGGTAAGGGAGGGTGTCGATTGCGTCATTCGCGGCGGCCATCCGCGCGATTCGACACTGGTGGCCAAGCGGCTCGCCATGATGCCGCAGGTCATCTGTGCGAGCCCCGATTATCTGGCTGCGTTCGGCACACCCCATCACCCCGATGAGTTGCCTTCGCACCAGGCCGTGCGTTTTTTTTCGAGTAATGGGAACATCGCCTATCCGTTCGAGCTCATCGTCGACGGATTGGCACGCACTTACGAGCTCGGGGGATGGATCGCCGTCAACGATGCCGAAACCTATGTCGTCAGTGCGCTGCGCGGCTGCGGGCTGATCCAGGTCCCTCGCCACCATATCGAGGACGAATTGCGCGAGGGGCGCCTCGTCGAAGTGCTGAGCGAGTGGCAAAGCCCTGACATGCCCGTGTCGGCGCTCTATCCGTATCGGCGACATCTGTCGCCGCGGGTTCGCGTTTTCGTCGACTGGGTCGGCGAGCTCTATGCGAAGAAATTTGGCTGACGCGCTGGGAGACCACGCCTCCCAGCTTGATCGGCGTCCCGAAGACCATGCCGACACGGGGCGGCTCATATCGGATATTTAGGACATTGATTCCGAACCCATGTTTTCCGCCTGGGCCTGATCTGACGAATCGGACGTTTTTACCCCGTAGCGAGTGAAGAAAGTACAGGTGGCTGGATAGTGCGGTCTGGTTGCCGCTGCGACCAATGTCATTCAGAGCCGCTATGGCGTTGCCCCGTCGGAGCGAGTAGCCCGCTTGGGCATGCCAATTGCTGTCCCTTGTTTGCTCTTTGATACGGGATTTTCGCTTGGTTACAATCCTCGCCATCGACGACGACCGTAACTTTCTGCGCGCCCTTGGGGCTCTTTTCGCGGAGGAAGGGTATCGCGTCGTCACTGCAAACGACGCCGAATCCGCGATCGCGAAGGCTATCGCCAATCGGCCGGACGTGATCGTCACGGATTACATGATGCCGCGCATCGACGGCGCCGAGCTTTGCCGGCGTCTGAAGTCCAATCTGGCGACGGTCCGAATACCCATTGTCATGCTTACCGCGCTCTACCCGCCGCCATCGGTGGATGAGAAGCTGTGGGACACGCTATTGACGAAGCCGGTGCCTGCCGCGCGGCTCATGAGGGAAGTCCGAACGCTGTTGAGCGAAGCAGCGCTGGCCGATCCGGCCGCCGCATTGGTAGCTGCGCCGGCTGCGCCGCGCTATTAGTGACGCGTTCCCCATTGCTGAACGTGGCGTCGTCATGCACCTTGACGCGGGATAGCGCATGTCACGCGAAAGACGTTCTCGTCGATGCGCTCATAGAAGAACGCCGCGCCCCTGGTCGACAAGTCCTTCGCAATAGCGGACCACGTCCCCCGCGGCGCCTCGGCCTCCAGTTCGTCGAATGCGATCCGGATGCGCACCGGACTGCGGACTTTCTCCCGCAGTTGCGGCATTTCGTCGACGGTGATTTCGAAGACGTGCTCGCCACCGATGATCAGGCAGGCTTCATAGTTCGCGACGGGGCTGACATGCATCACTGACATGAGTTGCTCCAGGCACCGCGAGTGAGGCCGGAGTTTGCCGATGCGGCGGCCGACCGCCGCGTTCGGTCTTGCCGCGTTCGATCATGTCGCGTTCGGCGACGCGAGCATTGCAGCGCACAGCGAAGACGGGCGTCGTCCCTCAAGGGAAGATCGGCGTCGTAGGCTCGGCGCCTTCCCGGTCCACCGTCGGGAAGTGCTGGGCGACCATCTCTTCGATTTCTTGTTCTCTCAGCGCCGGCACGTCGGCCATGATCAGAATCTGGCCGTCTTTGATGGCGTCCTGAAAGCGTTCGAGTCGCGCGTTCGGTTCGGCGATGCCGATCATCGCGGCGGTCCACGCCCCGAAGCCCGCGCCCGCCAACGTCAATGCGACCACGGCGCCGCCCGCTATGACGAGTTCCGCGGGCGGAAAGACAAGTGCGGCGAGCCCGACGAGCGCGCCCGTCGCACCCCCGAGCGCCACCCCGCGCTCGAGCGCATGCACAAGGTCGCTGCTCTGGAGCAAGGATGCTTCGGGCAACTGATCGAGCGCGACGTTGTGGTTAGCGAGAACGTGGATATGCCGCCAGGTGATTCGCGCGCGGAGCAAGTCGTCGACGATCGCCTTCGCCATCGCCGTATCAGGTACGAGAAAATAGAGGCGTCTCATGGCCGGTTCCCCCCGCTTTGCATCTCTACCGTGAGGTCATCCTCGATCGGATGATGGAAGCGATAGTACGCCTGGAAACCCGCTGCCGCACGTCGTAATGTGCGCGGCCGAACGAGCGATTACCCGGCGCAGGGCGCCCGATTCGCGCGCCGCGGCTCAAGCCTTTTTGCCCTGCCGCGACCGAGTCCGCATTCGGCGGCATGACATGCCGCGACACAGTTTTTCGATCGCCTGCTTCCCAGGTACGCCTCTAAGATTCGCCTGCCGTCGCTCGAGTCGGAGCGCAGTGCGCCGACGGGCGGTGATGATTCTTTGAGGAGTACTTAATGAAACGTATGCTTATCACGATCGCCATCTGTGTCGCCTCGACGGCTGCGTCCGCGCAGACGCTCTCACCTGGACCGGCCGCTCCGCCCGCGAGCGGCGCGGCGCGCATGGAGCAAGGGCTGGAGATGCTGCACGAGCGCTTCGCCAACGCCAACACTACGCACGACGGCAAGCTGACGCGGCAGCAGGCCGCTGCCGGAATGCCGATGGTGGCACGCCACTTCGCTCAGATCGATACGCGCCATCAGGGTTATGTCACGCTCGCACAGGTCGAAGCGTATTTCGCACAACGAGCGCGATCGCGCTGACGTGCGCCGCGAGCGGCGCGTCACGTTGAACGAGCCCATACCGCCTATGATGATGTCAGCGTGGACGCGCGGCATTGGGCCAACGCGGTATTGCCGGAGGTACGTCATGGATCGGCCGGACAAGATCATCGTGCTCGACGACGACGCGGAGCTGCGCAACATGCAGCAGCGCTTCCTGACGGGACAGGGTTTCCACGTGCGTTGCGTCGCCGACAGCCGGCGGCTCGATCGCTATTTGCAGCGCGAGCCGTTCGACCTGCTCGTGCTCGATCTGATGATGGAACCCGAGGATGGGCTGTCGGTTTGCCGGCGCTTGCGCGCGGAGGGGCACACGTTGCCGATCCTCATGCTGACGGCCAAAGGCGATCCCGTGGACCGCGTCGTCGGGCTGGAAATGGGCGCGGACGATTATCTGGCAAAGCCGTTTCTGCCGAACGAGCTCGTTGCGAGAATCCGCGCGTTGCTGCGCCGACAGAAAATCGCATCGGGCGAAGCAACGGTTACGTCGGAGCAGGTGCGGTTCGGCGAGTTCCACTTCGATCTGAGGAAACAGACGTTGCTGCGGGCCGGGCAGCCGGTCGAGCTGAACTCGGCGCAGATGCGGCTCTTGCAGGCGCTCGGTTCGTCGCCGAACCGGCCGGTCAGCCGCGAGAATCTTCTGGCCCGCGCGCGGGGGCGCGAGCACGAAGCGCTCGATCGCAGCATCGATGTGCAAGTGCTGAGGCTCAGGCAAGTCGTCGAAGACGATCCGTCTAAGCCAAGATTCATCAAGACGGTCTGGGGCATGGGCTACATGCTGGTGGCGGATGTCGACCGATGAGGCGCTTCGGCCCGCCGCGCTCGCTGCTCGCGCGCAACATCGCGCTGCTGGTGACGCTCGTGGTGTTGACGCAGGCGTGCTCGCTGACAGTCATCGTCTATTACATCCAGCGCCCACGCGTAGAACGAGCGGCGGTTACCTTCGCCCAATACGTGCGGACGCTCGATCGCGCGCTCGCTTCGCTGCCGCCGGGCGAAGGCCGAGCGGTGATCGCCCGACTCGATGCACAACCGGAGCCGCCGCGCGACGCTGTGGAGGCGCCGCGTCCGAGTTTCATTCACTTCTTTCGCACGTATCAACGCGATCTGTTCGCCCAGGCCCTGCATCGTAGCCTTCCACCCGACACGCTCATCCGTTGGGAGCCCGCCGCGGCTGAAAGGCTCTGGATTCGCATTCATATCGCGGGCTCGCCTTACTGGATCGCGCCGGCGATGGGACCCGATGCGCAAACCGATGCCGTCACGACCGCGATCGCGCTATCGATCGGTCTGGTGCTCGTCGCGGCCCTGACGGGCTATGTCATTCAAAGCTACATCAATCGACCGTTACGGCAGCTCGCGCATGCCGCGCGTGACGTGAGCGCCGGCAATGCGCCACAGGCGCTGCCTGTCGACGGCCCGACCGAAATTGCGCAGGTGAGCCGCGCCTTCAACGAAATGACGGATGCGTTGCGCCAAGCCGAAGCGACACGCGCACTGATGCTGGCCGGAATTTCGCACGACATTCGGACGCCGCTCACTAAGCTGCGTCTCGCGCTCACGCTCGCGATTCCGGCGAACGGCGACGCAGCGCTGTCCGCATCGGCGGAGGGATACCTCGAGCAGATCGATGCCATTCTTCAGCAATTCATGGACTACGCGGGCAGCGGCGAGCGCGAAGCACCGAAAGTCGGCGAGCTGAATGCCCTCGTCGATCAGATCGCGGGCGATTTCGCGGGGCTTGGGCACGAATTTGAGCTGTCGCTCGGCGATGTGCCGCCGTTTCCGTTTCGTCCGACGAACACGATGCGCTTGCTGATGAACCTTATGCAGAACGCGGTGGCTTACGGACGCACCGGCTTGGCCGTCCGCACCTGGTGCGAAGGCGGCTATGCCTACGCCGCGGTTTGCGATCGAGGCAAAGGAATCAGCGCCGACGAGATCGAACGTCTCAAGGCGCCGTTCGCGCGCGGCGCGAACGCGAGCCGACAGGCGCGCGGCACCGGGCTCGGGCTCGCCATTGTCGAAAGAATTGCGCGATCTCACTGCGGCTCCGTCAGCTTTCACGCGCGTGAGGGGGGCGGCCTCGAGGTGCGCGTTGCGCTGCCGCTGAAAGCGCCTCACGCGTGATCAGGCGCGGACGACATTTCTCGACATAACTCATCGATAGTGTTTACGCGGTGCTCCCTCGATACTTGCCTCCATGTTCCGGAAGACGCCTGGTCGACCGGTCGAACGAACCAACGCATAGGCGAATCGAGGTCCGAATGAGTATGCAGAACCTATCCCAGCTTGCGGCACGTCATTGGAAAGGCGCCGCCGTCGCGGCGCTGTCAGCGAGTTTCGTTTTACTGACCGGTTGCGCCGCGCCAGTGACGGGCGTCGCGCATTACCCGGTAGACGCTCGCGAAGCGCCCGATATCGTTTATGTCAGGTCGTTCGACGTTGCGCCGGACCAGTGCCTGCCCGCGAGCGGACAAGGACAACGTCAGGGCCTTCGCTTGATGTCGGGCGGTTCGGCGCGAGTGAGTCAAGCGGCCTGCGCGGCCGAACTGCGTGACAGCGTTGCGGACCAAATCGTCAGCCGCCTGCAGTCCCAAGGCTGGCGCGCCATGCGCTCGGATTCTTCCGTGCCGGCCGGCACGAAGGCGCTGCTCGTCGAGGGCAACTTCGAAACGGTCGATGCCGGCAACGCACGCCGTCGCGTCGTCGTCGGCCTCGGCGCGGGAAAGCGTGAGCTCGCGGCCGCAGTGCGGCTCATGTATCAGCCGGCGACCGGCGCTGCGGTGCCGGTCCAAAGCTTCACGGCAAAGGCGGACAGTGGCAAGGCACCGGGCATGGCCGAAACGGGTGCAATGGGCGCGATCACTCACCATCTGCCGATCGCGCTTGCCGCGGGGGCTGCACTGCATGTGGCATCGGAGCGTCGGCACACGACGGACACCGACGCCAAGAAGCTGGCCGACAAGATTGCCGATCAGGTGCAGGCGGCCGGCACTGCCAACAATTGGCCGGTACGTGGGCGCGGTTAACGGAAAGTCGGACGTGCGTCTGATGTAGGGGCACCTGTGGTGACTGTCAATTCGATCATGAGACTGCTTCGATTTGTTAGGAGTTCTAAATGAAAGTGGAAGGGAATTTGACTGCATTGGCGCTGGGCGGGCACGTCAGGCGCGATCTGGCCGGACTGCTGTCGGGCGTGGAGCGATTTAGTCGTGAAGTGTTTCCGTCCAGCCGGGCGTTGTTCGAGGACCTTGCTCATGGACAGGCGCCGCATACGTTATTCATCACCTGTGCCGACTCGCGCGTATGTCCGCAAACGATCACGCAGAGCCAGCCCGGGGAGCTGTTCGTCTGCCGCAACATCGGCAATATCGTACCGCCCTATGGGGAAACGCTTGGCGGAGTCTCGGCGATTATCGAATACGCAGTCACGCTGCTCGGCGTTCGGCAGATCGTGGTTTGCGGTCATACGGACTGCGGTGCGATGAAGAGTTTGGCCGTGGAGGCCGCGCCTTGCTGCCAGATGCCGACCGTTCAGGCGTGGCTGCGCAACGCCGAAGCTGCGCGCAGCGTCGTGCGGGCGCGCCGCTTGGGCCCCTCGCGGATGATTCAGGAAATCGCCGAAGAAAACGTTCGGCTGCAGGTCTCGCACCTGCGCACCCATCCGTCCGTTGCCGCACGGCTCGCGCAACAACGCATCGCGCTGCAGGGATGGTTCTACGACATCGGCGCGGGAGTGGTCACGGTACTCGACGCGGACACCGGGCGCTTTTTAGCGCTAGACGAGGCCCGCGAGCGCATGCAGCGCCCGCGCAGGGTGGCGGCGTGATCGTACCGGGGCGTGCATGCGCGATCCAGATCATCCGCTACGTGGGGCGGCCGCTGGGGCTCCTGTGCCTGTGGGATATCGTCGTCACGGTTGCCTATCTTTACGCGCCAGAAAGTGTCACGTTTCCGGCGTTGCCGCTATCGCTGTTCGGCTCGGCGATCGTCGTCTACCTGAGCTTTCGCAACTCCGCCGCGTATGCGCGATGGTGGGAGGCCCGAACGCTTCTGGGCGCGACGGTCAACTACTCTCGCAGCTTCGCTCGCGAGCTGAGCATCCTGCTGCCCGAGCATGCGCGTGCGTTGCGGCACCTGCTCATCGTGCGCCAGATCGCCTACGTTCATGCGCTGCGGCTGCACCTGCGCCGCGAGCCGCCGTGGGACGAATTGGATGGACGCCTTCCCGCGGAGGAGGTCGAGCGTTTGCGCGGCGTTGCCAACGTCCCCCACGCGATCCTCTCCGAGAGTGCGCGACTGATTCGGCGGGAAGCGTCGCTCGACAGCATGCAGCTTGCAATCGTCGCGCAAACGATGCGCGAGCTGTCGAATGCGCAGGGAGGGATGGAGCGGATACGAAACACGCCGTTTCCGCGGCAATATGCGACGTATCCCGCGCTCTTCACCCATGCGTTCTGTCTGTTGCTGCCGCTCGGGCTCGTACAGACGCTCGGCGTCTTCACGCCTCTGGGCTCGACGGGACTCGGCTTTCTGCTACTTGCGCTGCTGCGGACCGGCGACGACATCGCGCAACCGTTCTCGAACACGGTCCACGACGTGCCGTTGACCGCTGTCGCGCGTGCGATCGAAATGGATTTGCTCGATGGCCTCGGCAGCGATCACGGCTTGTCTTCGCTAACCCCGGAAAACGGCGTGTTGTGGTGACGAGCGGGCCGGTAGCGCCGGTCTCACGACGTTGATTGAAACTGTTCGACATATCTTTCCGATCGCGCTTTCGGACCTCGTTCGCTAAAGTCATTGCATCGCGGGCCGGCCGACGAAATCCTCTCAACCTTATTCACTGGAGTCGAAATGACCTCCACCGCATTAATTTCGCTCATCGCGTCTTCGTTCGTCGTCGGCGTTTCGCTGATCGAGGCGTGCTGGCTGACCTGGAAGAACCGAAATACCCATGCGCGCTTTCAGTGGCATGAGGTCTGGCTGTCGCTTGTCGATCTGGCTGGCCGCAAGCTGCTTGCCTTTTTGCCGCTGTCGCTCGCGACGCCGATCTTCGCGCTGGCGTGGGAGCACCGGATCTTCACGGTGACGCTCGACAGCGCACTGATGGTGATGCTGTTATTTGTCGGCCAGGAGTTCTGCTACTACTGGTATCACCGTTGCTCGCACCGCATTCGTTTTTTCTGGGCCACGCACGCGGTCCATCACTCGCCGAATCAATTGACATTGTCATCGGCCTATCGCCTCGGCTGGACCGGCAAGATTACGGGCAGTGCGATGTTTTTTGCCCCGCTCGTATGGCTTGGCGTGCGGCCGGAGGTGGTACTCGTTACGCTCTCGTTGAATCTTCTTTATCAGTTCTGGCTGCACACCACTTGGATCCCGAAACTCGGATGGCTCGAATATGTGTTCAATACGCCGTCGGCGCATCGCGTTCATCACGCATCGAATGCGACTTACCTCGACGCGAACTACGGCGGCGTGTTGATCGTGTTCGATCGGCTCTTTGGAACCTACGTCGAAGAGCGGGATGAAGAGCCTTGCCGCTATGGGTTGACCACGCCGACGCGCTCGCGCAACCCGCTCGTCGTTGAGCTCGAGCATTGGGTGAGTCTTGCACGCGATATGAAGTCGGCGCCTGATGGGTGGACGGCACTCGAGTATGTTTTCCAGCCGCCGGGTTGGCGCCATGACGGCGCGGGCGAGACGACAGAAGCGTTGCGCGAGCGTGCGAGGGTCGGGTGAAGTGGTTGTGCCCTCTTCAAGGCTCCGTCGTCGTCCACTCGCCCCCGAGCGCCTGAAACAAAGCCGCTGTATCGGCGAGCCGATCGGCCTGTGCCCGCGTCCGATCAAGCGCTGTCTGCAGTGCCTGGCGCTCGGCATCGAGCAGCGCGGATCGACTGACTCCGCCGGCTGCGTATTGCTCGCGCGTGATTGCGCTCGTCGCCTCGGCTTCACGCGCAGCTATCTCGCGTCCCTGCAACGTGCGCGCATCGTCCTGCACGGCTTGCAGCGCATCGGCCACCTGCCCGAGCGCCATCAGGACAGTCTGACGATAATCGCCGAGCGCGGCCTCGTAGGCCGCCTCCGACGCGCGCTTCCTTGCGCGCAGCTCGCCGCCATGAAAAATCGGCTGCGTCACGTTCAGGCCCAGGTTCCAGACATTGATACTGTTCAGCTCCTCAGCAAGATGCGTGCGTTCGGAGCCCGCGCTCGCGGAAATCGAAAACTTCGGAAAGAGGTTAGCCGTTGCAACGCCGACATTAGCGCTCGCTTCATGCAGCAATGCCAGTGCCGCCCGAATATCGGGACGTTCGCGAGCGAGCGTCGACGGTAGTGTCACCGGCAGCGTTTCGGGCAGATGCAGAGAATCGAGCGTGATATTTGCGCCATCCACATCGGATGGCGGCACGCCGACCAGAATCGCCAGTTGATGATCGATCTGCGCGAGCTGGGTCGAAAGGGGCGGCAGCGTCGCGCGCGTTTGAGCAAGCAGCGTGCGTTGACTGTGCACGTCAGCCAGCGCGATACCGCCAGCGGCGTATCGCGATTCGATCACTGAAAGCTGTTGCGCCTCGTCGTCGACGAGCGCACGGGTCAGCCCGATCTGTCGTTGAAGCGAGGCTCGCCGGATAGCCGCCGCAACGATGTTGCCTGCCAGCGTGAGCCTTGCCGCCTCGAGTTCGTAGGCCTCGTAATCGATCCGCGCCCGCAACGCTTCGAGCGCGCGGCGATTCGCGCCGAAGAAGTCGAGCATATAAGACACGCCGACCGACGCGTTGTAGAGCGAAAACGGCGAGGGCGGCGGAAACGCCGTGATGCCGAACGCCGCGATATCGATCTTCTCTCGCGTAGCGGACAGATTCGCGTCGATTTTCGGCCACTCGGTCCCACCGGCTTCGGCGATGTAGTTTTCCCGTGCTTCGATGAGCTTCGCGCGCGCACTGTCGAGTGTTGGACTCTGACGGAAAGCGGTGTCGATCAGTCGATCGAGCTCGCCCGATCCGAACTGTGTCCACCATTGCCGCGGAGCATGCGCCGCGGGGACGAAGGCCTGCGCGGCGCCGAGAGTGCCGCTTGCGGCTGCGGTCGTCGCCGGCGTTTCCTCGCGCATGTAGCGTTGTGTCGTCGGCATCGGCGGAGCATGGAAGTCGGGGCCGACCGTGCACGCGCAGAGTATCGGCACCACCGGTATGAGCCCGAAGCAGCCAAGCTGTCGACGAAGCAGCGCGTTCATACGTGAACCTGGCTAATCGAGGGTACGCCGATAGAACCGCACGGCCACCGCCATCAAGACCAGTGTAAAGACGGCAATCGGCCACACGGAAGGCCAAAGGTCGGCCCAGCCGTTGCCCTTGAGAAGAATCCCGCGCACGAGCCGGTTGAAGTAAGTGAGCGGCAGCACGTTGCCGATGATCTGCGCCCAAGCCGGCATGCCCGCGAACGGAAACATGAATCCCGAGAGGAGAATGTTCGGCAAGAAATAGAACACGGTCAATTGCATGCCTTGCAGCTGGTTTTGTGCAAGGGACGAGAGCGTGATACCGACGGTCAGGTTCGCGGCGATGAAGAGCAGCGACGCGCCATAAATGGCAAGCACGCCCCCGACGAAAGGCACATGAAAAACCCAGCGCGCGGCCGCGAGGATGATCGAAACCTGGATGAATCCGATGAAGACATAGGGCACGATCTTTCCGGTAATGACTTCGATCGGCAGCACCGGCGTCGCCAGCAAATTCTCCATCGTTCCGCGCTCGCGCTCGCGTGTGATCGCGAGGCCTGTCATCATCACCATCGTCATCGTCAGAATCACGCCCATCAATCCGGGTACGACGTTGTACTGTGTGATTCCCTCGGGGTTGTAGAGGCGATGGACTTCGACGTCGAATGCGGCCGCGCGTCCGTTCAGACGGGCGAGCGGTCCAGTGATGTCCTTGGCGACGACGGGCTGCACGAGCGCTGGCAGCGCATTGAGCGCGGTGCTCGTCGCGAGCGGATCGGTCGCGTCCGCTTCGACGAGCAGGGACGGCCGCTCGCCGCGCAGCAGTCGCCGCGAAAAATCGGCGGGGACGGTGAGCACGAACTGGACATCGCCGCGCGCGAGCGCACGGCGGCCGGCCTCCTCGTTCGGCAGTATCCGCACGACATCGAAGTACGTCGAGTTCCGCATGGCGGCGATAAAGCTGCGCGAAAACACGCTGTCGTCGGCGACGATGACACCGGAAGGCAAGTGCTTCGGATCGGTGTTGATGGCGAATCCGAACAAAGCGAGCTGAATGATCGGCACCCCGACGATCATCGCGAACGTGACTGTGTCGCGGCGCAACTGCAAGAACTCCTTGAGCACGATGCTCCACCAGCGCGAGAGCGAGAACGGGAAGCGCCGCGACGGGAAGGAGGCTCGCGTGCTCATGATCACCCCTTGTCGACGTAGCTGTCGGGCGTCCGGCTCATCAGATAAACGAACACATCCTCGAGTCCGGTCGCGATTTCTCGGATTTCCAGCGATGGCTCTTTGCCGAGTTCAGCGACCGTCGCGGCGAGCGTTGCGCGGTCCCGGCCGCTCACATGCAGCAATGGGCCGAACACGACGGTCTGCTCGACGCCCGGCATCGCGAGCAGGCGATCGGATAGCTCGGTGAGACGGGCACCCGATATCGTCCATGTCGAGAGGCCTTGCGCGGCGACGACCTCTTGCGCCGTGCCTTCGGCGAGCAGTTCGCCGTATGCGATGTACGCTAGCTTGTGGCAGCGCTCCGCTTCATCCATATAGTGGGTGCTGACGAGCACGGAGATGCCTCGCGCGGCGAGCCGGTGCAACTCTTCCCAGAAGTCGCGGCGCGCGGCGGGATCGACGCCGGCCGTCGGCTCGTCGAGCAGCAACAATTGCGGCTCGTGCAGCATGCAGGCGGCGAGCGCGAGACGCTGCTTCCAGCCGCCCGAAAGCGAGCCCGCCAATTGATTCGCACGACTAACGAGTCCGAGCGATTCGAGCGCCTGCTCGACCACCTGCTTGCGGCGCGGCATCTGGTACATGCGCGCGACGAAATCGAGGTTCTCGCGGATCGAGAGGTCTTCCCAGTAGGAGAAGCGTTGCGTCATGTAGCCGACGCGGCGTTTGATCTGAGCACTCTCACGCACGATGTCGTAGCCGAGGCATGCGCCGCTGCCGGAGTCGGGCGTGAGGAGTCCGCACATCATGCGGATCGACGTCGTCTTGCCGCTGCCGTTCGGCCCGAGAAAGCCAAAAATCTCGCCCCGAGCCACGCGCAGAGAGAGGTTCTTCACGACGTGCTTCGAGCCGAAGTGCTTGTTGAGCTGCCGCACGTCGATCGCATAGTCGGCGGCGGCATCTGAACGCTCGGCCGGGCCGTTCATTGCAGCCTCACGGTAACGGGTTGGCCCGGATGCAGTTTCGGTGCGTCAGCGGCCGAGGGATGGGCCTCGATCATGAATACCAGCTTCGAGCGTGTTTCGTTGCTGTAGATGACGGGGGGCGTGTATTCGGCCTCGGTCGCGATGTAGGTGACAGTGGCGGGAATATCCGCCGCACAGCCGTCGCAGTGAATAACGACATGACGCCCCACGGCGAGCATTCCGACGACGGTCTCAGGCACGAAGAAGCGCACTTTGATGTTCGGCGGCGGCAGCAGCTGAATGACGGGGCTTCCCGCTTGCACCCATTCGCCAATGCGATAGAGGGTGTCGTAGACGAGACCCGCGCGCGGCGCCGCTACGCGCTTCTGATCGAGGCGCCATTGCGCCTGGGCAAGCGCGGCTTGCGCCGCTTCCACCTGTTCGCTCTGCGCGTGGACTTGGCTTCCGCGGCTCGGCAAGCGCGCGACGGTCAACTGGCTTCGCACTTCGCGGACCTGCGCGGCGGTCGTGGCGGCCGATGTGCGCGAGTTGTCGAGCTGCTGTCGGGAAATGCCGCCCGCGCGAAACTGCGCTTCGTCGCGTGCCAATTGCTGCGCGGCCATCCGCGCTTGCGCGATCGCTTGTGCGAGCTGCGCTTTCGTCACATCGACCTCGGGCGGCCGCTTGCCCGTCTGCAGGTCCGCCAGCTGGGCCCGGGCCGCGGCGAGCTGGTGCTGGGCCTGCTGGAGCGCGGCCGTTTCGTCGGTGGACTCGAGCGCGAAAAGTGGCGCGCCGGCCGCGACGCTCTGGCCGCGTTGCACGGAGAGCTGAGCGAGCGTGCCCGATTGCGACGATGACAGATAAACGAACTCGCCTTCGACGTAGCCTTGATACGTCGCGATATCGGCGCTGCGCTGCCCGCAGGCGGCGATCACCCCAGCAATGACGCACGAGCCCCACAGCGCCGCGAAGCGCGAGCGAACGAATGCTGGCTCATGACGCGCCATGTGCTCCGCGCGGCGAAGCGGTCGCTGCTTCGTTGACGGAGCGGGACGCGGGCTCATCGTTCGAATTATTTCGCCGGTTACTTAGTTCGATTTGGGGTTTGGCGGCCATCCTTGCCACGAGGCAGCTATCGAGAACCGATCGCCCGCCAGCTCAGCTCTTTCTCGCCGTCTTCGCGACGAACGGCGTCGGAACGTGCTGCACCGCGTCGCTTCCGCACTTGGGGCACTGCGGTTGCGCTTTTTCATGCTCGGCAAGGTGCTCGACGTGCTCGAACGTCTCGCCGCACTTTTCGCAACGGTATTGGTAGGTCGGCATGGCACTCCTCCCGATCGATTCTGCGCACGCTTATTAGTATCGTTCGTGGCCGCGCGAACTCAAGATCGCAATGAGCCGGCACCGATGGCAACGAAACTGCAAAAGAACAGGCATTTCGGCGCCGACGACTCCGCTCGCTATGTCGACTGCCTTAGCTGGATCGCCTTGACGAGCGTATGCAGAACACGATTGGCCGGCGTCGCGATGCTGCGTGCCTCGCCGCGCCGCGTCACGTACCCGTTCAGATGATCGATTTCGCTGCGCTTGCGGCGCGCGACATCCTGCGCGGTCGACGAATACTGATTCGGCATCGTCTCGGCGATCCTTCGCACGGCGGCATCGATGTCGCCCGGAACGGTGACGCCATCCGCCTGCGCGACAGCCAGGCACTCGGCGACGACGTCGCGCATGACTTCGTTCACGCCCTCGCATTTCACGAGCTCGCCGTAGGGCAGTTGCGCGATCGCCGACATCGCGTTGTACGCGCAGTTGAGAATCAGCTTCGCCCAAAGGGCGCCACGGACGTTGTCCGAGATTTCGGTCGGAATGCCGGCGTCGATCAACGTTTGCGCCATTTCCGCGGCGGACGGGAACGGCTCGATGACGAGCTCGCCGCGTCCGTGATGGCGGACGTGTCCCGGACCGGCCATCTCGGTCGCGACGTAGACGACCGCCGCCGCGATTTCGTGCGGCAATCGTGCGCGCAGCCGGTCCGCGTTGTCGACGCCGTTCTGCAACGTCAGCAGCACGGCGTCGGCGAGCAGATGGGGCTGCAGTTCCGCGGCCGCGCGCTCGGTATCGGTGGATTTCACGCAGAAGAGCACGAGCTTGGCGTCTTGTGCCGCACTCGCCTCGGTGCTCGCGGCAAGCTCGATCCGCTCTTCGACGTCATGCTTCGTGAAGCGCAGCCCGTCGCGGTTGATCGCTTCGACATGTTGCGCGCGGCCGATCAGCACGACGTCGTGCCCGGCGCGCGCCAGCATGCCGCCGTAGTAGCACCCGACAGCACCTGCTCCCATCACTGCAATCTTCATTTAAGGTTTCTCCACGGTGGCTTGCCCGCGGTAATTTTACGGAACTGCGGCACGTACCCCATGGCACGTGAACGGCCGCTCGGTCCGGCTCGCAATCTGGAGCGCGCGGCCTACAATCAAGATGATTTCGCGTCTGCGGTTTAGTGGCGGCCGCGGCTTGCCGACGCAATCCTCGGTAGACGCATCAACGGCTTTCGACCGCCGCGCGCCGCATCGATCCCAGCAAGAAAAGGAGGTCAGATGAATACGGAGCAAAGAGGCGATGTTCAGGCTTTCGTTCAAACGGCTGAACGTGCGGGCGGCTATGTGTGGGTCATTTCGCTCGTCGATTTTGCCGCGAGGCAAGTGAAGCGTTCGCTGGTTTCGGATGAAAACTATACGACGCGGGCAGCGGCGCAAGACGCCGGCGAGGCGTGCCTGAAAGGAATGGCTGCCGACGCTTGATCGATCCGAGGTTCGTTCTCCTTCGCTTGCGGCCCTTGTTTTTGTGGCAGGACGTACTAAGGTCGAACATGAGCAGCGAAGCGAAGGAGGCGAGCCATGTCGTCAACGTTATCTACGGGGGCATCGCGGTTCGAAGTCTTCGCCGAGCCGGGCAGCTACCGCGTCGTGCGTCCGACGAATGCCGAGGGAGTGGTCGATCTCATCAACCGGCATGGCGTTCAGATCGTCGACTTGAAATTCACGGATCTGCCCGGGCTCTGGCAGCACTTCTCGATTACGCTGCCCGAAGTCAGCGAGAGCCTCTTTCAGAACGGAATCGGCTTCGACGGTTCGTCGATCCGCGGCTTCCAGGAAATCCACGAATCGGACATGCTGCTCGTGCCCGACGCGACGACGGCCTTCGTCGATCCCGTCTGCGCAACGCCGACGCTCGCGATCATCTGCGACGTGGTCGATCCCGTCACGCATGAGCCGTACTCGCGCGATCCGCGCTACATCGCGAAGAAGGCCGAAAGATATCTGCGCGAGACGGGCCTCGCCACGACCTGCTACTTCGGACCGGAGGTCGAATTCTTCATCTTCGACTCGGTCCGGTTCGGCCAGGACGCGCATAGCGGTTACTACTTCGTCGATTCGTCGGAAGGGGAATGGAACACCGGCAGCGACGAAGGCGCTTACGGCGGCGGCAATCTCGGCTATCAGATGCGCTACAAGGAAGGGTATTTTCCCGTTCCCCCGCACGACACGCTGCAAGACATCCGCTCGGAAATCGTACTCACGCTCCAGAGCATCGGCGTGCAGGTGGAGGTCCATCATCACGAAGTGGCGACCGGCGGCCAGAACGAAATCGACATGCGGTTCTCGACGCTCACGCGCATGGCCGACAACGTGATGCTCTACAAGTACATCTGCAAGAACGTCGCCCGCAAGCACGGCAAGGTGGCGACGTTCATGCCGAAGCCGCTCTTCGCCGACAACGCGAGCGGGATGCACTGCCACCAAAGTCTCTGGCAAGAAGAGCGCAATCTCTTTTACGACGCGAGCGGATGGGCGCTCACCTCCGATGTCTGTCGCTGGTACATCGGCGGGCTGCTTCACCACGCGGGCGCGTTGATGGCGTTTTGCGCGCCATCGACGAATTCATACAAGCGTCTCGTGCCGGGCTACGAAGCGCCCGTCAATCTCGCGATGTCGCAGCGCAACCGGTCGGCGGCGGCGCGCATTCCGATGTATTCCGATTCGCCGAGCGCACGCCGGGTGGAGTTCCGCTGCCCCGATCCGTCGGCGAACGCCTACCTCGCCTTCGCGGCCATGCTGATGGCCGGGCTCGACGGCATCGAGCAAAAGCTCGATCCGGGCGAACCGCTCGATCGCAACATCTACGACCTGCCCCCGGAGGAGGCGGCGGCGGTGCGCCAGGTGCCGGCTTCGCTCGATGCCGCGCTGGCGGCGCTCGAAAGCGATCATGCGTTTCTTTGCAAAGGCGGCGTCTTTACCGACGACGTCATCACGACCTGGCTCGATTACAAGCGCAAGCGCGAGATCGATGCGGTCAAGCTACGCCCGCATCCGTGGGAGTTTCATCTTTACTTCGATGTTTGAGCGGCCGCGGCAGCCTCGTGGATCTCAACGGCCAACGACGATGAACCGTCGCAACTGTCGGACGAATTCCTCGCGCGCCGCGAGGGGCAATTGCCGCCCGACGTTGATGCGCTGCCAGCCGTCGGAAAGATAGACCTGCGCTTGGTCGCCGCTGTCGAGGAGCACGGTCAGCCGGGCTGCATTCATGCGATGGACGGTGCGCCGGCCGCCTTCGTCCACTTCGACGATCATGAAAGGCGGAACGAGCCGAAGTGTCTCGCCGTCCGTTGCGTGCCTCGAATAGGCGACGAAGGCGATACCGATGGCGAGCACGTAGAGGAACGAGAACGGCAGCGCCAGCCATACCCCGAACGACACGGCGGAACCGAGGCCAATCAGGGCGACCAGCGCGATCAGAAACGTGGTCGCGGCGAGCGACTGGCGCGGCGTCAGCGAGCAATTGCGCTTGATGCGCCATTCGCAAATCGGGGGGCCTTCTTCGCCCCCGGACGAGCCGAATGGCCCCACTGTCTGCCGAAAGGATGCGTACATCGCCGATGTCCGACTGGTGGAAGCGCCGACTGACATGCAACCTCCGTGCCGCGGTGCCGCCGGCCATGCGCGCGTGCTAGCCGAAGTTCCATATCGGTAGATTGGGCGACGGGCGCGCGATCGCGGCGCGGCACGCTCGTTGCGCGCTTCACCGCTGATCGAGGGTAGGAGGGCTCCGCATGACAACCGCGACGACACCGGCCGATCGCCACCATGAACATGAGCACGGTCACGCGGCCCCCCCGGCGGGCCTCATGCGCTGGCTGCGCACGACGAACCACAAGGACATCGGCACGCTCTACCTGATTTTTTCGTTCACGATGTTTATCGTCGGCGGGGTATTCGCGCTCGCGATACGTGCCGAGCTTTTCTCGCCGGGGCTGCAGTTTTTTCGCCCAGAGTTTTTCAATCAGCTCACAGGCCTTCACGGCCTCGTCATGATCTTCGGGGCGATCATGCCGGCGTTCGTCGGTTTCGCGAACTGGATGATCCCGCTGCAAATCGGCGCACCCGACATGGCGTTCGCGCGGCTCAACAATTTGTCTTTCTGGTTGCTGCCCGCGGGCGGCGTGCTGCTGATCGGGTCGTTCTTCGCGCCCGCCGGCGCGCAGGCGGCCGGCTGGACGATGTATGCGCCGCTCTCGACGCAGATGGGCCCCGGCATGGACTTCACGATTTTCGCCGTGCACATCATGGGGGCGTCGTCGATCATGGGCGCCATCAATATCATCGTGACGATCATCAACCTGCGCGCGCCGGGGATGACGCTGATGAAGCTGCCGCTCTTCGTCTGGATGTGGCTGATCACGGCTTATTTGCTCATCGCGATCATGCCGGTGCTGGCGGGCGCCGTCACGATGCTGCTGTTCGATCGCCATTTCGGCACGAGCTTTTTCAGCGCGGCCGGCGGCGGTGACCCGGTCATGTATCAGCACGTGTTCTGGTTCTTCGGCCACCCCGAGGTCTACGTGATGATATTGCCCGCATTCGGAATCATTTCGCAGGTCGTCCCGGCCTTCTCGCGCAAGCCGCTCTTCGGCTACAGTTCCATGGTCTACGCGGGCGCCTCGATCGCGATCCTCTCGTTTCTCGTCTGGGCGCATCATATGTTTACGGTCGGCATGCCCGTCACGAGCCAGCTCTTCTTCATGTACGCGACGATGCTGATCGCGGTGCCGACGGGGGTGAAGGTCTTCAACTGGCTCGCCACGATGTGGCGCGGCTCGCTCACGTTCGAAACGCCGATGCTGTTCGCGATCGGCTTCATCTTCGTCTTCACGATGGGCGGCCTGACGGGGCTCATGCTTGCGATGGCGCCGACGGACATTCAGTATCACGGTACTTATTTCGTCGTCGCGCACTTCCACTACGTGCTCGTCGCGGGGTCGCTATTCGGGCTCTTTTCGGGTTGGTACTACTGGTCGCCGAAGTGGACCGGTTGGAAGTACGACGAGTTGAGAGGGAAGATCCACTTCTGGCTGACGATGATTTCGTTCAACGTCACCTTCTTCCCGATGCACTTTCTGGGGCTCGCCGGCATGCCGCGTCGCTATGCGGACTACGCCGCGCAGTTCACGGACTGGAACCGCGTCGCAACCGTTGGCGCATTCGTGTTCGGGCTCGCACAGGTTTATTTCTTGTTCGCCGTCGCGCTGCCGCTTTACTTCGGCAAGCACGCGCATCGCGAGCCCGCGGGTGCATCGCCATGGGACGGCGCGCAAGGCCTCGAATGGACTGTGCCGAGCCCGGCGCCGTATCACACGTTCGAAACGCCGCCGGTCGTCGAATAAAGGTCGAACGAAGGATGGCGATCGAGCCGCCTCGGCACGGCGACGTGCTGCCAGTCAGTCGCGCAGCCGGCGCACTGTTTAAACAAATGTAATCGTCGCTTCCTCGTCCTTGCGCGACGTTTCGGTTCGCGACCGTTAAACTAAGCCGATCTGGCCCCGGGTGTCGGAGCCGGCGCGAGCCGGCCTGCCGCCGGGCGACGCAACCGTGGATCCGAAGAGGCGCACGAGTATGGCAGTCGGCGGCAGACGTCAACGGGCGTCACAAGCATTCGCAATCATTCTTTCAGTGGCCAGCGGCGCTGCATGCGCGCAGGAGTTTTCGGCGCTTGCCGGAGGTTCGCGTTTCAACGGCCCGAGCGAATCGAGTTACGCCTGGGGCTTTTCTTATCTCCAGTCGCTCGACGCCTATAACTCGCTTTCGTATTCGTGGCTCAACGAAGGGCATTTTCCGGGCCACCATCGCGATGGCTTCGCGCTCCAGTATTGGCGGCGCGCGTGGTTCTTCGATCGCAAGCTCGCGCTCGGGGCTGGCATTGGCGGCTATTTCTTTTTCGACACGACGGCGGCGGACGCGCCACGACGCTATTCGGATGTCCACGGTATCGCGCTCATCTACAGCGTGTCGGCCACCTATTATCCGAATCCGCGCTGGTTTTATCAGCTCTCCGTCAATCGAACTTACTCACGGAACAGCATCAACACGACGACGGCGCTCGCCGGCATCGGCTATCGGCTCGACGCGCTACCGGCTACGCATACGTCGTTTGACGGCACACGCCCGGGCCCCGGTAGCGGCGACGAGTTGACGGTCTTTTACGGCAGGACGGAAGTCAACAGCCTCACGTCGCCGGGCAGTTGGGCCAGAGGTGTCGAGTATCGGCACGGCTTTGGCCCCTACGTGGACGCGACGGTGAGCTGGCTCGACGAAGGCAGGACCGTTCTCACGCGCCGTAACGGCGCGGCCGTCCAGGCTTGGCTCGGCCGCTCTTTCTTCGGCAACACGCTGAGGCTTGCCGTCGGCGCCGGGCCGTACGTGGCCGTCGATACTTACCGTGTGCAAGGCGCGACGCAAACGGGCGACAAGGTTTCGGTGCTAGTGACGATGAGCGCGAGCTATCAGATGACGCGGCACTGGCTCGTGCGTGCTTCGTGGAACCGTGTATTGACCGGATACGATAAAGACAGCGACATCTACCTCGCGGGCGTCGGCTATCGATTCTGATCCATTCTGGTCGCCGCGAGCGCCTCGTCGCGGCTCATGAGCCGGCCCACGTTCGCTTTGCGCTATCCTTGCGCCATCTCACTCGCCCGTCATATCGATGAAGCGGCCATCGTTCTCGACGCAACTCATGATCTCGTGGGGTCTCGTCGCCGCGATCTGCGCGATGCTGGCCGCGGTCATCGCGTTCATCGCAAGCTCGGTGGGAAGCGAGCAGGTCGCGGGTGCCAAAGAGCGGGCGGCCGCGGCCTGTGAGGCCGTGGCTTCGCGCTACAGCCTCTCGGACGCTTCCTCGCGTGCAACGTCCAATCGTGATCTGATGCGGGCCGTCCTCGATGTCGTGCTGCTCAGGTTCGACGGTGTCGAGGGTGGCTTCTGGACGAACACGCCGTCACCGACTGGCACCGCGCAAGACGGTGCTGCCCGAAGCGGTTTCCTCGCCTACGCATTTCCGACCTATCAGGGCAGCGGCGTCAAGCGCGACATCCCGGAAGCCGAGACGCCATTGATTTTGCGTACGTTGCAAGCGGCCGCCGCGCAGCACGCAAGTGCGCAATCCGTCATCGAGAGCGGACAGGATGCCGTCGTCGCGGCGGCGTGCCCCGTGCGCGGCGAAGGCACGCTGCTCGCGTGGATGCTTACGCGTGCGCGCCCGCCGCTCGGCCCGCACGGCGAGGCGCTGAGCGCGAGCCTCGCCATCGTGCTCGCCGTCATACTCGTCATCGCCGTCGTGCTCGCGCTGGCATTGCGCCGCTGGAAGCGCAACCTCGTCGCGCTCGAGGCCGCGCTTTCGCCGGGGAGCGAACATCCGGGGACGACGCGCTTCGAGCCTCTGGGCGAGCCCGATCTCGACAAGATCGTGGCGGCGCTGAATCGTTACGTCGAACGCACCGCGGCCTTACAGCAGCAAGCTGCCGATCTCGCCAAAAGGCTCGGCGAGGCGGAGCGATTCGGCGTGCTGGGCAGGCTCGCGGCCGAGATCGCCCACGAAATTCGAAACCCGGCGGGCGCGATGCGGCTCAAGGCGGAGAACGCGCTGGCGGCGGACAGTGCGCGGCAACGCGATGCGCTGCGTGTGATCCTCGAGCAGATCGGGCGCATCGAGACGCAGCTCGCGAGCTTGCTCGCGTTGACGCAACCGATCGTCGTTCGGCCCGTCGAAGTGGATATCGCCCGCTGGCTCCAGGCGATCGTCGAGGCCTATCGAGAGCGTGCGGAGAAGCGGCGCGTGACGCTCGCTCTCGAACTGCGAATCGATGCCGACGCATCGGCGGGCGCGGCTTCTCCGGTCTTGCGGCTCGACCCCGAGCAACTGCGCCGCGCGCTCGACAATCTGCTCATCAATGCGCTGCGCCATGTCGGCGAGGAAGGGACCGTTATCGTATCGGCTCGACGCTTGTGCCGCGGCGGCGAATCGTTGCTCGCGATCGAAGTGGCCGACGATGGCCCCGGCGTGCCGCCCGATCAACGGCAGCGAATTTTCGAGCCATTCGTGACCGGCCGCCCGGACGGCACAGGGTTGGGCCTCGCCGTGGTGCGCGAAGTCGCGTCCGCGCACGGCGGACTCGTCCGGCTCGACGATGCCGAGGCGGGCGCGCGTTTCGTCATGGAGATACCGTGGCAACCATCCTCGTAATCGATGATGACGACGCGTTTCGCGAGGGTCTCGCGGAAACGCTGGAAGACCTCGGTCATCGCGTCGTCGAAGCCGACTCGGCCGCCGCCGCGCTCGACCGATTGCACGGCGGCGAGCCAGCGGACTGCATCTTTCTCGATTTCCGTCTGCCCGACATGGACGGGCTCGCCATGCTCGAGAAGCTGCGTAACGACAGCAGGTTCAAGGCAGTACCGGTCGTCATGCTGACGGCGTACGCAACGAGCGACAACACCATCGGCGCAATGAGGCTCGGCGCGTTCGAGCACTTGACGAAGCCGGTCGGTCGCGACGACATCGCGTCGCTATTGCTGCGCGTCTTTACCGCCAACGAGCCGCCACCAAACGCAGTGCAAGCCGATGCGCCGTTCGAGCACGAGCCTCCGTCGGGCAGCGAGGCGAGGCTGTTGGGCATCAGCGAGGCCATGCGCCGTGTCCAGAAACAACTGGGACGCGCCGCCTCCACGGACGCAAGCGTCCTGATCACGGGCGAAACCGGAACGGGCAAAGAGGTGGCCGCGCGCGTGCTGCATGAATCGTCGATGCGGCGCGGTGCGGCGTTCGTCGCCATCAACTGCGCGGCGATCCCGCATGAGCTGCTCGAAAGCGAGATGTTCGGTCACGCGAAGGGGGCCTTTACCGGTGCGGCGGCCGAGCGTGTCGGCCGGATCGCCGAGGCCGACGGCGGCACGCTCTTTCTCGACGAGATCGGCGACATGCCGGCCGCCATGCAGGCGAAGCTGCTGCGCGTGCTGCAAGAGCGGCAGGTGATGCCGCTCGGAACGAGCAAGCCGATTTCCGTGAACGTTCGCGTCGTGGCGGCGACGCATCGCGACCTCGACTCGATGGTGGCGGCCGGCGATTTCCGTCAGGACCTCCTCTACCGGCTCAATGTCGTGCCGCTGCACTTGCCGCCGCTGCGCGAACGGATCGCCGACATCCTTCCGCTCGCGGAGCACTTCCTCTCGTCCGCCCGGATATCGACGGGGCGCGCCATGCATTTTTCGCCCGAGGCCGAGCGGCGCCTCGTCGAACACGCGTGGCCCGGCAACGTGCGCGAGCTCAAGAATGCGATCGAACGTGTCGCCTCGCTTGCGCCGGGCCCGGCGATCACCGGCGACGACCTTTCGTTTCTCGGCGCGCGAGCGGGGGCGGCCGACGACGCGGTGTTGGCCGCGCTCGCCGAGCTGCCGCTCGCGGAGGCGATCGAGCGGGTCGAGCGCGCGCTGATTGCGCGCGCGCTCGAGCTCGCAGGAGGCAATCGCGCCGATGCCGCGCGCAGACTGGGCATCAGTCGCCAGTCGCTTTATACGAAGATGGCCAGTCTCGGGCTCGAATAAAGTCGCGCTGCGCCTCGAGTGCGGCGCGCCGGTTGGCGCCGATGCTGTCAATGAATCGGACACCCCCTGTCCGACAACCGGACACTTATCGATGCCCGGTTGCGGCTCATCGTTGGTCTTTCCCTTGTCGTCAGGCGGTCGCGCCGATGGCATGCTCATTGCCTTGTTCTCCTCCGCGCACGACGGCCAACCGTCGATGCGTATCTCAATCGCCAAGGAGAACTCAACATGCATTGGATAGATCCCGAAAGCCTGCCCGAAACGAAAGGTACCGTCACGCGCCTATTGCTCGACCCACATGGCGATGCGGACGGTTTGATTCTCGACGGACATCTGCAGGTTCATCTGCCGCCGCATCTCTCGTCGACGCTCGTCGAGCGCGTCGCGCCCGGCGATATCGTGAGCGTGCGAGGAGTCAAGCCGCGTGGCGTCAACATGGTTTCGGCCGTATCGATCGTTACTTCGGATGGCGACGTCGTCATCGACGATGGACCGCATGGCGGCGAGAAGAAGCGTAAGAAGCACGCAGCTGACCTGGACGAAGGAGATCCCGGCCCGGCGCGATGCGCGCAGAAGGTGTCGGGTGCCGTCGTGCTGTCGCTGCATGGGCCGAAAGGCGAGCTGCGCGGCGCGCTGCTCGATGATGGCACATCGTTGCGGATGTCCCGCGAATCCGCCGCCGAGCTGGCTTCGCACCTGACGCCAGGCGCCTGCGTCGAGGCTTGGGGCGAACTCGTCGAGACCGGTATCGGGCGCACGCTCGATGTCGACGAGATCGCGCATGTGGCCGGCGCCGAAACGGACGCCTGAGGCCATGGGCGCGGCGGCGAAGCGGTCTGTCGACGAGACCGATGATGGCGCGGCGGCATCCCGCTCGCCGTCGAGGCGAAGCCTCGGCGCGCTCGATGCGCTGACGTTTCTCATGGCCGATGTGCGCGACGGCATCGGCCCGTTTCTCGCGGTGTTCCTCAAGGGATCGCAGCATTGGTCCTCGGGCGACATCGGACTCGTCATGGGCGCAAGCGGCATCGCGGCCGCGCTGAGCCAGATCCCCGCGGGAATGCTCGTGGACGCGGCGCGGGCCAAGCGAGCCGTCATCGCGGTCTCGTCATTGACGATCGGGCTCGGATGTCTGGCGATCGCACACAGTTCGACGTTGCTCGTCGTGCTCGCGATACAGGTCATGCTCGCGCTCGTTGCGGCCGTCATTCCGCCGTGTCTTGCCGCGCTCAGTCTCGGCATCGTCGGCCATGGCGCGTTGCCGGCGCGCGTGAGCCGCAATGAAAGCCTCAATCATGCTGGCAACTTCACGGCCGCGGCGATGGCCGGCCTTGTCGGGCAGTACCAAGGTGCGATCTGGTTGTTCTACCTCGTCTGCTTCTTCGCATTCGCGAGTTCGCTCGCCGTGATGCTCATCCGCCCTTCGGAGATCGATCACGAACTGGCGCGTGGCGGAGAGACCGTCCGGGATGGCAAGGCGCAGCCGTTGCCGCTAGCCCGTATCGTCACGCGCCGCGACGTCTGGGTGTTCCTCGCCACGGTCGTTTTCTTCCATTTCGGGAATGCGGCGATGCTGCCGCTCGCGGGGCAGATGATCGCCAAAACCCACCCGGGTCAGGACTTGATCGGCCTCAGCGCATGCGTGATCGCCGCCCAGCTCGTGATGATGGTGACGGCATCGGCAGTGGGCCGCGCCATGCGAGCCGGCATCGGACGGAAGAAGATTTTCCTCGTCGCGCTTGTCGTGCTGCCGATCCGAGGGCTGCTCTTCGCCGCGACCGACAACGCCTATGCGGTGATCGGCATTCAGATTCTGGACGGAATATCCGCCGGCATTTTTGGCGTCGTGGCGACGATTATTGCGTCGGATTTGATGCGTGGGACAGGGCGGTTCAGCTTTGCCCAAGGGACGATCGCGCTGGCGGTGGGCATCGGCGCGGCGCTCAGCAATCTGACGAGCGGCTTCATCGTCGACCGATTCGGCTTCGGGGCCGCTTTTTGCCTGCTCGCCTTCATGGCGCTGATCGCGCTCCTCCTGTTTGCGGTTGCGATGCCGGAAACGCTTGGGAACATCCGGTCCTCGCGTGCGTCCACGATCATCCCCATTTCACCGGCGGTTGCGGCTGCCGATGCCTGCGAGGGCCACCGCCGATGAATGCACTCTTCGCTTCCCCGTTTTCCGTCTGGGCTATCGCCGTCGCGGCCACGTTCGGCGTCGTCATGCGGCCATTCAAATTGCCCGAGGCGATCTGGGCGCTCCTTGGCGCATTGACGCTTTGTTTATCGGGGGCATTGCCGTGGGCCGATGCACTGCGCGCGGCCGGCAAAGGAACCGACGTCTATCTGTTCCTCACGGGCATGATGATCGTGGCTGAATTGGCGGGCAGAGAGGGGCTCTTCGATTACATGGCCGCACTCGCGGCGAGGCGCGCGGCGGGGTCGGCCAAGCGTCTTTTCTTCCTGTTGTATGGCGTGGGTACCGTCGTCACGATCACGATGTCGAACGATGCGACGGCCGTCGTGCTGACGCCCGCCGTGGTAGCCGTTGCGCGTGCCGTCAAAGCCGAAAAGCCGCTGCCTTTTCTTTATATCTGCGCGTTCGTTGCGAACGCGGCGAGCTTCGTGCTTCCGATCTCGAATCCGGCAAATCTTGTCGTCTTCCACGATCGGCTGCCGGGTCTCGCCGCATGGCTCGCGCGCTTCGCGGCGCCGTCGGCGCTTTCGATCGTCGTCACCTATGTCGCGCTGCGGTTTGCTCAGCGCCGCGCACTTTCCGGACACATCGAACGAAAAGTCGATGTGCCGCCGTTGGACGCCTCCGGCAAGACGACGGGCTGCGGCATCGTCATGATGGCTGCCGTGATGATGGCCTCTTCCGCCAGAGGGATCTCCTTAGGACTCCCGACTTTCGCGGCCGGAGCAGCGGTCTTCGTGGCGGTCTGTCTGCAAAAGCGCCGACTGCTCGGGTCCCATCTTGCTCAGATGTCTTGGTCCGTGCTGCCGCTCGTCGCGGGGCTCTTCGTGATCGTGGAAGGGTTGGACCGGACCGGCGCGATCCGCATGCTGGCTCATCTGCTCGATGCGCTCACGCGCTATTCGGTGACGCTGACGGCCTGGCTGTCCGGGCTTACGATCGCGCTCGTTTGCAGTCTCGTCAACAATCTGCCCGCCGGCTTGCTTGCGGGCACGGCGATCGCTGCGACGAAGGCGCCGGCAACGGTTGCCGGCGCCGTACTCGTCGGCGTGGATCTCGGCCCTAACTTGTCGATCACCGGCTCCCTCGCGACGATTCTCTGGCTCGCCGCGCTCCGTAAGGGCGGGCTCGACGTGCGGGGCGTGGATTTTCTGAAAGTGGGCGCCGTGGTGATGCTCCCCGCGCTCATCGCCGCACTGCTCGGGCTCTCTCTCTCCTTTTCGTGACGGATCGGATGCAAGCATCGTCGCTGCATGACCGGATGTACAGGGTGTCCGGGACTCGGAATTTCGGCTATCGTTTTAGCCTTACCTCTCTACACCTACTTGCCCCGCGGCGATCATGGCCGACTTCCAAGCATTGATGAGGCGAAGCGGCGACGCTTTGCGAGCGACGGCCGGCTGGGGGCCGGGCCTGCTCGTCATGCTTGCCGATTGCGATGCGGGCAACGTCGTCACCGCCGCTCAAAGCGGAGCGAGATGGGGCGTGAGACTGCTACCCGTGCTGCTCGCGCTGATTCCGCTGCTCTATATGATTCAGGAGCTCTGTGTGCGGCTCGGCATCTTCAACGGCCGAGGATTCGGCGAACTCGTGCGTCGACGTTTCGGCGCACTGTGGGCCGGCCTTGCCGCAGCCGGGCTCTTCGTGGCGGTGATGGGCTCCCTCGTGACCGAATTTACCGGTGTCGCCGGCGTGGGCGAGATGTATGGGGTGCCGCGGTATGTCACGTTGCCGCTTGCCGTATGCGTTCTGCTGGCCGTCGTCGCGACCGGCTCGCATAAGCGCGTCGACCGCGTCGCGATGCTGATCGGGATGTTCGAACTCTCGTTCTTCGCGGTCGTCTGGCATGCGCGGCCCGACTTCAGCACGTTGGCGAGGCAGCTGCAAGATATGCCGTTCCGGCATGCCGAATTTTCCTACCTGGCGGCGGCGCTGATAGGCGCGACCTTCAATCCGTGGATGATCTTCTATCAGCAGGCCGCCGTTGCGGACAAGAAGTTCACGTCGCTCGATTATCACAACGCGAGAGTCGAGACCGCGCTCGGTTCGGTGCTCACGCAGTTGCTGACTGGGGCCGTTCTCGTCGCGACCGCCGCGACACTATCGAACGCGGGAGATCCGCACGGCCTGCAAAGCGTCGGCGAAATCGGCGCGGCGCTCTCGAGCGTCGTCGGTCCCGAAGCAGGGCGGTTGTTGTTCGGCGCGGGCGTGCTCGGCGCATCGCTCGTCGCGGCTATCGTCTGCTCGCTGGCGCTCGCTTGGGGAATCGGCGAAGTGTCCGGCTACAGCAGAAGCCTCGAAGGCGGGCCGACGCGCGCGCCATGGTTTTTTGGCGTCTATGCCGGGGCGGTCGGCGTCAGCGCGCTCATCGTCGGGGTCGAGCCCGATCTCGTGTCGTTGAACGTCGGCGCGCAGGTTCTCAATGCGTTGATGCTGCCGCTCATCGTCGGGCTGCTGATTGCGCTCGCCGCGGTCGCGCTGCCCGTCGCGCATCGGCCGAGCCGTTGGTATCTCGGTCTCGTCGGCGCGCTGGCCGCCATCGTCTGCGTGGCGGGTTTCGCTGGGGCCGCAGCCGGCTGGCTGCTCTAGACCCCTTCGACATCCCTACGCAGCAACAGATGCAGCAGAATCGGCAGCAACAACAGAACGAGTGGCAGTTGAGCGATCAGTCCCGAGATGATCGCCACCGCGAGCGGCTGCTGCATCGCGGAGCCCTGGCCGAGCGCGAGGGCGAGCGGCGTAAGCGCCAGGATGGCCGCGATCGTGGTCATGGCGATCGGTCGCATCCGGTTGCGGCCCGCCTCGATCAACGCCTGCCGCAACGGCATCCCTTCGTCGCGAACGAGGCCCTGCAACTCGGAAACATAGAAGATCGCTACTTCGGTCACGATGCCGATGATCATCGTCATTCCCATCATCGCCGAGATGTTGAGCTCGATACCGGTCACCCACAGTCCGATGAATACGGCGCCCGCCGCGACTAGCGGCATGATCATGACCGCGCATGCGACGCGCAGGCGCTCGTATAGAAAGAGCAGCAGCCCGAATACGAGCGCGATGGCGGCGCCGAATACCGTGAGGAGACCTCGGAATGCGATCTGCTGCTGCTGATAAAGTCCTCCGAGCTCATAATAGATGCCGGCCGGAAGCAGCCCCGGCTGCCCGAGCACGCGTTGCACGTCGGCTATCGTCGAACCGAGATCGCGGCCTTCGATGCGAGCGGTCACGGCGACCATCCGCTTCAGATTGTCGCGGGTGATTTCAGGCTGCCCCGAGATAACCACACGGTCCATGACGCGATCGAGCGCGAATAGATGACCGTCCGGCGCACGGACGCGCAGGCGGCCCAGTTCCGTATCGGTGAGCTTCAATGCATCGGCCACGCGGACACGCACGCCAATGGTCTTGGGTCCACGCTGAAACTGCGTGGCGACGTCCCCGTCGACCATCTGAGCGACAGCTTGTGCGATCGACTGGGGATCCATGCCTTCGGCCGCGGCGGCACCGGGCCGGATATGGAGTTCGAGCGCGTCGCCGGCGGGGTGGATGCCGTCGTCGATATCGACGACGCCGGAGATCTTGCCGATACGCATCGCGACGTTGCGCGCGGTGGCATCGAGTAAGTTCTGGTCGTCGGAGTAAATCTTGATCTGCACGGGCTGCGGAACGGCCGTCAGATCGCCGATGAGGTCTTCCATCAGCTGCGCGAGTTCCACGCTGACGCCGGGCACGTCATGGGCGATTTGCGTCCGGACTTCCTCCATCACTGTCTCGATCGGCTCGCGGTTAGCGGACTTCAGCCGCACGAAGAAGTCACCGCGATTCGGCTCGTTGAGGTCGCCGCCTAGGCCGGCGCCCGTGCGGCGGGAATAGGTCTCGACGTTCGGGTTCGCGCGCAAGATTGCCTCCACCTGCCGCATCAGCCGGTCGGTTTCGGTCACCGAGGTGCCCGGTTCGGTGTGGTAATCCAGCACGAAACCGCCTTCGTCCATCGCGGGCATAAAACCGCTGCCCACCCGCGTGAAGGCGAAGGCCGCGACTACCGCCAATGGCACGAGGGCGAGCAGGACCAGCGCCGGCCGCGCGATCAACCGATCGACGAGTCCTGTGTAGTGCTGATTGAGCCAGGCGCCGAGCCGCGACTCGCGATGCTCTTCGGCATCGGCGGGTTTGAGCCAGTGATCACAGAGGATCGGGACGGCGAGCCATGTGACGAGAAACGAAATGAAGAGTGCGCTTGCCATCGTGATCGAAAGTGCCTTGAAAAAGGCGCCCGTCACGCCGGAAAGAAACGCGAGCGGCACGAAGATAATGAGCGTGGCGGCCGACGATCCCGAGAGCGGTCGCGTGAACTCGAGCGCGGCCGACATCACGCGCCCGTGGAATGCTTTCTCCCCTGTCTCCCGAATGCGCCGCACGATATGCTCGATCATGACGATCGCGTCGTCGATGACCAGGCCTACCGCGGCGGCCATGCCGCCGAGCGTCATGATGTTGAATCCCATGCCGAACACGTCGAGGAGCAAGATCGTCGACGCCATGACGACCGGCACGAGTGCGACGGCAATCGCCGTGATCTTCCCATTGCGCAGGAATACGAACAATGTAATCGCCGCGAGCACGACGCCGATGATGATCGCATCGCGTACGCTCTTGGCCGAGGCAACCACCAATTGGCTCTGGTCGTACCAGTTCGCCAAATGCACGCCGGAAGGCATCTGGCGACTGAACGAGGCAAGTCGCGCACGCACGGCCGCGGCCATCGCGACGCTGTTTGCGCCGGGTTGCTGATAGATGTTGACCAGAACGGCGTCGTGACCGTCGGCGGTGACCCGGATCCACTGCGGCATGACGCCGAGATGGACATTGGCGATGTCGCCGAGGCGGACCTGCATCGCGCCGTTGTCCGCGACGACCACGCGCTTGAGCTCGGTTAGCTGTGTGACAGGAGTATTCGCGATGACGAGATAAAGTTTGTCGTGGTCTTCGATGCGGCCCGTGGCCATCAGCACGTTGGTCGCGCCGATCGCCTTCGAGACGTCGGCGAGCGAAAGCTTGTACGCGGCGAGGCGCGCCGGGTCGATTTCGACTTCGAGCTCGTCCTGCGCGCCGCCGGTCACGTCTACGCGCGCGACGCCGTCGATCGATGAAAGCAGCGGACGCAATTGAAACTGCGCGAGATCGCGTAGCGCCGACAGTGTCTGCCGATCGGAGGTCAGGCTGTACGCGAGTACCGGAAAGACGGTGGGATCCATGCGTCGCACGAGCATCGAGGTGCCGGGCGGAAGGGTGCCAAGGATTTCGCTGATTGCCGACTGTGCCTGCAGGGTGGCCTGCGGCATGTCGGTGCCCCAGTTGAAATTGATCGAGATCTCAGCGGAGCCCCGACTCGTTTTCGATTGGACGTCGATGACGTTCGGCACGCGGCGCAGCGCCTCTTCGACCGGCGTGGTGACGAGTGTCGCCATCTGTTCGGCCGGTCGATCGCCGGCGTCGAGCGAGACCACGACGCGCGGAAACGAGACGTTGGGAAACAGTGAAATCGGCAGGCGAAAGGCTGCGAGTGTACCGGCAACGGCGAGCAGCGCCAGCACGAAAAGCAGCGAGCGCCGATGCGTCTGCATCCATTGACTGAAGTTCATCGAGCCGACTCTCCAGCGCCGCGGACTGCCGCGCCGTCTTCGAGCTCATAGTTGCCGACCGTCACTACGGGCAGCGTCGCATCCAGCGCGCCGTCCACGCCATAGCGCTCGCCGTTTTCGATGGCGACGGCGACGGGTACACGATGCGCCTTGTGTTCTTGCGTCACCTGAAAGAGATAAGTGCCGTGACCGTCAGTCAGCACCGCTGACCGCGGAACGATCCAGTGAGTACCGCTGCGCGTCGCAATATCCGCGCTGACATGCGTGCCCGGAATGAATGCGGAGTTCCGGAGCGGCACATTTGCGCCGACGTCGACGAGATGGCTTTGCGCATCGATAGCGGCGCCGACCGTCGTGATGCGGCCCGTTACGGTTTGCTTCGAAAGCAAGGCGGAGAGTCCATGCAGCGTGACGGTATCGCCCTCGTGGACCGCGCCCGCATCGTCGGGCTCCACGCCGAGCATCACATTCGCTCGGCCGCCCGTGCCGCCGCTCGTCGTTGCGATCTGCGCGATCGCGGAACCTGCCGCTACTTGATCGCCTTGCGAGACGGATACTTGAAGGACGACTCCGTCCGCGGGTGCCGCGATGGTGCGCGCGCCGCTTCCCACGCCCATCTGTCGCTGCGCCGCGAGCGCCTGCCGTGCGTCCTCCACGCTCTTTTGCGCGGCCGCGACTTGAGAGGCCGTCGCGAGATGCTGATCGTAAAGCGACTGCGTCCTGGCAAGCTCGCCGCGAGCGAACGAGAGTGCGGTTTGCGCCTGGTCGGCGGCGAGCAGCGCTGCGGCATCGGCTTTCACGAGCACGAGCGGCGTTCCGCGTTTGACGGTCTGCCCGGGCTGAACGAGAAGCCGTGCGACCTGAACCACGTAGGGTAACGACAGCGTCGTGACGTTCGATTGAGACGCGGCGACGATGCCGTAAGCGCGCACAGGCTCGGAGATCGTTCCGCGTTCGGCACGCACGGTCTGGACGGCTACGACACCGGCCTGCGCCTCGTCGGCGCATGCGTGTCGAGCGAAACCGGTCAGCAGCGCTGTCGCGGCGGCGACGCTGATCGCGGCCCGGGCCGTGCGCGTCGACATGAGGTTATTTCGCATGGGCGTTGATGAGGTGTTCGTCGTGAGAGAACGTATCGGGGATCGCGCTGCCGAGAACCGTCTGCAGCGCGATGCGTTGTTCGGCGAGCGATTCGCGCAGTCGCGCGACTTCGATTCGTTTGGTGAGGGCTGCGCTCAATGCGTCGGAATACGCGCCCAGCACGAGATCCCGCGCGTCATAGGCGCGCTCGGCATCGTCGGCGGCGCGCTCCGCGCCCGGCAACGCGGCGTCGGCGCGCTCGAGGGCTTGCGTCAAGATCGCGGTATCGGCACGCAGATGCGCTGCATCGGCATAGGCCTGATTCAGCCGGATCTGGTACTCGTCATGCAGCCGCTGCCGCGTTGCCTGCTCGATCGCGACATTGCCGCGGTTGCGATTGAAGATCGGCAGGCTCAGGTTGATCTGAAAGCCGCTCGTATAAATCTCTGACGTGTCGCGCGCCCGCACGAAGCCGACCGAAAGGCTCGGAAACTGATTGAGGATAGCGGCGCGGTATTTCTGCTCCTGAGCCTCGTAGCCCGCTTGCAGTGCGAGCAGATCGGGGCGGCGCTTCGGTAGGTCGGCGAGAGCGGTATCGATCTGCGTGTCGGATACCGGGACGCTATCGTCGTCGCCGGTCAGCCGCAACCGGATATCCGGTGCAAGACCGAGCAGCGCGTTCAAGTCGTGATGCGTTTGCTCGGCTTCGCGCTCGGCATCGCCGTATTGCTTGCGAGCGTCGGTGTACGCAATGAGCGACGCCGTCGATATGTCTTCGGTGACGGCGCGAGAGCGCTCGGCTGCGGCCGCGCTCTCATAGCGGGCCTTGGCGATATCAAGTTGTTTCCGAAGAAGAGGCAGAATCTCGTCCGACAGCCGCGCCTTCAGGAATAATTGCTTGGCTTGCGCAACGACTTGCCATTCCTGCCATAGCAGGCCCAGATCGATCTTCGTGACGTTGGCTTGCTCCGACCGCTTGTTTGCACCGCGCGTGACGATAGCCATCACGTCCATGCTCAGCCCGTACGTGAACGCGCGCGAGTATCCGGCCGCACCGGGATAGTCGCTCGCGACACTTAGCTGCGGGTCGGGCAGCAGGCCTGCCGAAAAGGCCTGTGCGCGCGCGATGCCGAGGTCGTCTCGCGCGAGCTTCAGATCGGGATTGTCGGCAACGGCGAGCATCGCGACTTCTTCGATGTCGAGTCCATCGGAGGGATCGAACCGATGGGCGGCGAGCGCGGGCAGCGGCATCGTCGAAGGATCGATGCGGACTCGGCCAAGCGCGTCAGGCGACATCAGCGTTTGCTGTCGGCCCAACGGCTCTCCGTGGTACCACGTGCAAGCGGCGAGCGCGAGGGTGAAGCCGGGCGCGATCAGACGCCGTGCAGCCCGCGCAAGCGCGCTCGTGACAGCGTGAAAAACGGACAAGATCGATCCTTCGTGTCTGCGAGCGTGCATTGTCCCGAACATTTCCTTAAGCGACGCTTAAGCAAAGCTCGTGCACGCTGCCGAGCCACTACAGGTCCATATTTGCCTGCATCGCCGCCAGCGCACTGCGCTATGCTGGCGGCGTACAAAAGAGAGGAAGCGAAGGCCATGCGACTGCTTTTGGTCGAAGACGATCAGATGATTGCGGAACCCGTGCTCGGTGCGATGCGGCGCGAGGGCTATGCAATCGATTGGGCCCGCGACGGTCGGGAGGCGCAACTGTCGCTCGCAAACGGCGTGTATGACCTTGTACTGCTCGATCTCGGGTTGCCGAAGACTGAGGGGATCGAAGTCCTGAATGCGTATCGCAAGGCCGGAGGCGCCGCGCCCGTGATCATCGTCACGGCACGTGACGCCGTCGACGAGCGCGTGCGCGGGCTCGATACGGGCGCGGACGATTATCTCGTCAAGCCATTCGATCTGCATGAGCTCGCGGCGCGAATCCGCGCGCTGCTGCGCCGGCGCACGGGGCAAAAGCAGCCTGTCTACACGCACGGCGTGCTGACACTCGATCCCGCATCGCGCGAGGTCACGAAGGACGGCGAGTCCATTCCGCTCATGCCGCGCGAGTTCGCGTTGCTGCGGGCGCTGATCGAGATGCCCTCGCGCGTCTATACGAAATCCGAACTCGAAGAGAAGATCTACGGTTGGCAACAAGAGATCGGCAGCAATGCCGTCGAAGTCCACGTGCACAGCTTGCGGAGGAAGATCGGCGCGGAGGAGATCGTCACCGTGCGCGGGGTCGGATATCGCTTGAGGCGAGTCTGATGCGCTCGATCAAGGGCCGCCTGCTCGGCTGGCTCATCTTCGGCTTCGTCGCCGTGTCTGCCATTGCCGGCTATGGCGTCTATCTGAAGGCCCGCGGAGAAGCGGGCGAACTCTTCGACTACGAGCTGCGGACAGTGGCACTCTCGCTGCCGCCGGACGTCGCCACGGTAGGCGTGGCGGTCGGGCCGAGTCCGCAACTGGAAGGGCTCTCGGAAGACCGCATCGCGATTGAGGTCCGCAATCAGCAAGGCCGGGTCGTCTATCGGTCGGAGGACACACCGCCATTCGAGCGGGGAGCGGAGGGCTTTCGCACGATAGAGGTTGATGAAAAGCATTGGCGTGTGTTCAGCGCCCAAGTCGGCGAGCGGTTTGTTCAGGTGGCTCAGCCGGTCTCGGTGCGCGACGCGCTTGCCGCGCGGCTCGCGTTGCGCACGCTCTGGCCGTTCGCGTTGCTGTTGCCGGCCACGATCGTACTCGTGCTCGTCGTCGTCGGGCGGGCGCTCGCTCCGATCAGGGGAGTGACGCGTGCGTTGTCGACGCGTTCGTTCGAAGCGCTCGAGCCGCTGCGATTCGACTCCGCCATGCCCGTCGAGATCCGGCCGCTCGTGCACGCGCTCAACGATTTGTTGGCGCGCCTCGGCACTGCATCACAGGCGCAACGCACGTTCGTTGCCGATGCCGCGCACGAACTGCGCTCACCGCTGACCGCGCTGCGCCTTCAGCTTCAGGCCGCCGAGCGCGACGGCTCGTTGAAGGGTGAAGGGCGGACGCTTGCGCAAATCGAGGAGAGGCTCAACCGCCTCATCCGGCTCGTGCAGCAGTTGCTGGCGTTGGCGCGCGAAGACGCGCTCGGCGTGGCCCAGATGCAGCCAGTCGATCTTCGCAGGCTCGCCGAGCAGGCCGTCGGCGATCTCTCGCTCGTTGCCGAGACGAAATCGATCGACCTCGGCCTCGAAGTCGACGATGCTGCGGCGGCCAACGGCGAATTTGCCGTGATGGGCGAGCCGCACGCGCTGACCGCGGTGCTGAACAACCTGCTCGACAATGCGATTCGCCATACGCCGGCAGGCGGCAAGGTCGATGTCGTGTTGCAGCGTGACGCGAACGGTATCGGCCTTTCCGTGCGCGATAACGGGCCGGGCATTCCCGCAGAAGAGCTGCCGCGCGTTTGCGATCGGTTTTATCGGAGCCCAGGGGCCGAGGGGCAAGGCAGTGGTCTTGGTCTTGCCATCGTTGCGCGGATCGTGCAGCGTCACCACGCGTCGCTCGCGCTGCGCAACAACGAAGACGGGCTTGGCCTCACGGTATCGATCGCGGGGCTCAATCCCGCGGCGGTCGAGACTTTGCAGCGATCGACGCAGCGAGCGGCCGCGCCCGAATAGCGGTGTCTGAATGGTGGCGCCTGAATGGGCGGCGCTGGCGCAAACGCTCACATCCGGCCTTCATCGCGGCATCGTTGCATGGAATTTGAAAGCAGATCGAATGATCAGGAGTCCTGCGGAGACCGAAACCTCGATCCGTGATAGCGTTTCTCTGTCGAGCTTCGCGCGGAGGGACGATGAGGAGGAGATTCATCGCCGCGGCGGTCTTTCTACTTGCGCTGGCCGCAACGGTCTTCACGTTGCGCGCATCGTGGCTCGCGTCGTTCGCATCGGAACAGAAACCGACGCGCGGCGCCGCCGATGACGCTTCGATCCGGCGCGGCGCCCAACTGGCCGCGCTCGGCGATTGCGCGACGTGTCATACGGCGCCCGGAGGGGCGCCCTTCGCTGGAGGCCGCGCTTTCGCCACGCCGTTCGGCACGCTCTACTCGACGAACATCACGCCGGACGCGCAAACTGGCATCGGCCGCTGGTCGCTGGGCCAATTCGAACGGGCAATGCGAGAGGGCGTCGCACCCGATGGTCATTTGCTCTATCCGGCGTTCCCCTACCCGCATTTCATGCACATGACCGATGCCGACATTGCATCGGTCTATCGCTTCGTCATGTCACGCCCGGCGCTTCACGCTGTCGCGCCGCAGAACCACCTCGCGTTTCCTTTCGAGTTCCGGCCATTGCTCGCGGGCTGGAATCGGCTCTTCGCCCATCGCGCCGCCGAGCCGTCGCTCGTTCCGGCCGACGCGCTGGCGAGACGCGGCAAGTATCTCGTCGACAGCGTGGGTCACTGCGCCGCCTGCCATACGCCGCTGAATGTGCTCGGCGCCGAGAAATCCGGATATGCCTTCGAAGGCGGTGTGATCGAGGGCTGGGAAGCGCCTGCGCTGACGACGCTGCTGCGGCGGCCGAAGCCGTGGACCGTCGATCAGCTCGAAGCGTATCTGCGCACCGGCGTTGCGAGCGAGCACGGCGCGGCGGCGGGACCAATGCGGCCCGTGACGGATTCGCTTGGCGCCGCTTCCGCGGACGATATCCGCGCGATGGTCGCCTATTTGATGACGCTGCAAGCCGGCGAGAGCCCGACGCTATCGCGCACGCAGTCAACGGCATCGGCTTTCTCGAGCTCATCGGGCAATCGCGCTCGATTGGAAAAAGGCGCGACGCTTTTCGACGGCGCATGCGCATCGTGTCATGGCGCTGCCGCTCCGATGTCGACACTCGGCGACCGGCCCTCGCTCTCGCTCGGTACGGCTGTCAATGCGCAGACTCCGCGCAACGCGATTCGCGTGATCCTCGATGGCATTCCGGGCGGCAATGGAACGCAGGGCCCATTCATGCCTGCGTTCGCCAAGATGCTCGACGACGCTCAGATCGCCGATGTCGCGATGTACATGCGTTCGCGTTTCAGCGCCGAGTCGCCGTGGGATCTCGATCGCGCGGACGTCGCCAAGCTTCGCAAGGAGACCGCCAAACCATGATCGAACTGACAGTGAATGGTGAACGCCGCGCGCTCGACGTCGACCCTTCGATGCCGCTGCTTTATGCGCTGCGCAATTCGCTCGGCTTGAACGGCGCCAAGTTCGGATGCGGCCTGGGCCAGTGCGGCGCATGTACGGTGATCGTCGGCGACGAGCCGGTGTTCTCATGCTTGCTGCCCGTGGCGGCCGTCGGCGATCGCCGTGTCCGGACGATCGAAGGCCTCGGCAGCGCGAGCCGTCCGAGCAAGCTGCAAAAGGCATTCATCGACAAGCAAGCGGCGCAATGCGGCTATTGCATAGCGGGCATGGTGATGCGCGCGCAGGCATTGCTCGAACGCGTGCCGTCTCCTACCGACGAGCAGATCCGTGAGCACATGATGGCCAATCTTTGTCGCTGCGGCACGCATATGCGCATTCTCGCGGCGATACGCGAAGCGGGGCGCGGGACATGACGAATCGCTCTTCGCTCGAGAACGCGAGCCGCCGGGATTTTCTGGTGGCGGGCGGCGTGACGGTTGGCTTCGCGCTGTTGCCGCTGGCCCGCGCGCTGGCGCAGACGACGACGGAAGCCGGCACGTTCACCGCGAGCGCGCCGCAATTGCCGGGCAGCTTGAAGTCGACGCCGTCGCTCGATGCGTGGATCAAAATCGACGAGAAGAGCGGCATTACCGTCTTTACGGGCAAGGCTGAGCTCGGCACGGGAATCCGAACCGCATTCATTCAGATCGCCGCCGACGAGCTCGGCGTCCCGCCCGAGCGCATTACGCTGATCACGGCCGATACGGCCGCGACGCCGAACGAAGGCTACACCGCGGGGAGTCATTCAATGGCCGATAGCGGCACGGCGATCGAGAATGCCGCCGCGCAGGTGCGCGCGTTGCTGTTGCAATCGGCTGCGTCGAAGCTTCAGGTCGATGCGGCAACGCTCGACGTCAAGGGCGGCGAGATTGTCTCCGCCGACGGCCGACGGATTTCGTTCGGCGACGCCGTGAGCGGCGTGAATCTGCATCGGAACGCCGAGGCGGGGCAAGCGACGAAGGACCCTCGCGCATTCACCGTCATCGGACGTTCATTTCCGCGCGTGGACATTCCGGGCAAAGTGACGGGCGGGCCGAGCTATGTGCAGGACATGCGGCTGCCAGGGATGGTGCACGCGCGCGTCGTCCGACCGCCGTCGTACGGGGCGACGCTCGCCTCGGTCGATACGGCGCTGGTCGGCAAGATGCCGGGCGTCATCGCCGTCGTCAGGAACGGCAGCTATCTGGCCGTGGTTGCCGACGACGAATGGCGCGCAATCGTCGCGATGCGCGAGCTCGCCGCGAGCGCGAAATGGAACAACGGGCCGGCCTTGCCTGAGCAGGCGACGATCCACGAGACGCTGATGAAGCTGCCGGCGCAGGAGATCGCCGTTGCGGACACGAAAGCCGAGACGCCGCCCGCGGCGAAGACGTTGCACGCACGCTTCGGAAAGCCCTATATGACGCACGGTTCGATCGGCCCCTCTTGCGCGATCGCTGAATTCGATGGGACGCGGCTGACCGTATGGACGCATACGCAAGGCGTTTTCCCGTTGCGCAACGGGCTCGCCGAGATGCTGTCGATGCCGCGGGAACAGGTGCGTTGCGTGCATGTCGAGGGCTCCGGCTGTTACGGCCACAACGGCGCCGACGATGTCGCGGCCGACGCCGCGTTGATCGCGCATGCCGTGCCGGGACGGCCCGTGCGCGTGCAATGGATGCGAGAGCAGGAGCATGCATGGGAGCCGTTCGGGCCCGCGATGGTGACGGACGTGACGGCTTCGCTCGACGCTTCAGGGCAGATCGTCGATTGGCGCTTCGAAATCTGGAGCAACAGCCATAACAACCGCATCGAAAACGCGGGACGGTTGATGCCGACGTGGTTTCTCGAGAAGCCGTTCGTGCCGGCACCGCCGAAGCCGATACCGATGCCCGAGGGCGGTGGCGATCGCAACAGCATTCCGCTCTACCGGATTCCGAACCTACACGTGCAGCACCACTTCCTGCCCGATATGCCGATCCGCGTATCGGCGATGCGCTCGCTCGGCGCGTATCACAACATTTTTTCGATCGAGAGTTTCGTCGATGAACTCGCCGCGGCTGCCCGCGTCGATCCCGTCGAGTTCAGGCTGCGTCATCTCGACGATGCGCGCGCGCAAGACGTGATCCGGGAAGCGGCGAAGCGTTTCGGCTGGTCGAGGGTGGGGACGCGCGAGCGATGGCACGGGCGGGGGTTCGCGTTCGCGAAATACAAGAACCTGATGGCCTACTGTGCGATTGCGCTCGAGGTGATGGTCGAGCCCGATACCGGTGCGGTGAAGATCGGCCGCGTGGCGAGCGCCATCGATTGCGGTCAGATCGTCAATCCCGACGGCGTGCGCAATCAGGTCGAAGGCGGGATCGTTCAGTCGGCGAGTTGGACGTTGTTCGAGGAGACGACGTTCGACCGGCGCACGATCACGAGCTACGACTGGAGCACCTACCCGATCCTGCGCTTCGATTCGGTGCCGCAATCGATCGAAGTCGATCTGATCGACAGGCCAGGGCAACCGTTTCTCGGCGTGGGCGAGGCGTCGCAGGGGCCGATGGCGGCTGCGCTTGCCAACGCCGTGGCCGATGCGACGGGGCAGCGGATTCGCGAGTTGCCGTTGTCGCCGCCGCGGCTTGCCGCGCGCTTGCGCAACAGCTAGCAGCGGTTCGTTCGTCGAGGCTGGCCGGGTGCCTCGACTGCACTTTCCCGCTATGGTCATTTAGTTAGAACAAACGATTGGTTGGCCGGCGCATACCGATCCGTATCATCGCCGGACGGCCTCCGAGGTGGAGGCCATCGCTTTTTCGGGGAGGCGTAACGGTGATGGCGGTTCCATCGGAGCAGTTGAAGCTCGATGGCGAGCGAAAACGCCGGATCGAAACGGCCGCGGCAAATCGTGACGAGCGCGAGCGCCGGCACTTATGGCGCGGGCGACTGGGCTTCGCGGCCGCATGGCTGGCCTTCGGCTGCATCCTCTTCATCTTTCCCAAGCCGCAAGGCGTTTCGGCGCCCGCGCATGCGACACTCGCCGTCGTGGCCTGGGCGGCAATCGTCTGGATGACGGAAGCGATTCCGGTCGGCGTGAGCGGACTCGCGATTCCGCTGCTGCTCGTGCTCTCACATTCCGCGCCTGAATTTGCCAAGGCGGCGGGCGGCTTCGCGACGCCCGTGGTTTTCCTTTGCTTGTCGGCATTCTTGTTCTCGGCGGTCATGCAGGCGGCCGGCCTCGATCGCCGTATCGCTCTCGCGCTGCTCGATCGTTTGCGCGCAAAGACCGCCAACGGCGTCATCTGGGCCATGTTCCTGGCGAACTTCGCGCTCTCGTTCGTCGTGCCGGCGGCCAACGCACGCGCGGCGGCTTTGCTGCCGGTCACGAACGGCATCGTCGATCTGTTCGGCGAGAGCAAACGCGAGCGCGACGCGAGAAAGGCGATCGTCATTCAGACGATCGTCTACGGATCGATGATCAGCGGGATGTGCATCCTGACCGCGCATCTGCCGAATATGGTCATCGTCGGTCTGCTCGGCAAGCAGCTCGGCATCCATATTTCGTACACCGAATGGTTCAAGCTCCAGTGGCCCTACCTCGGTATGTTCGCGATCACGCAGTTGTGGGTGCAGTTCTATTTCCGCTCGCGCAACGTCGAAATTCCCGGCGGCCTCGAATCGATCATCCGTCAGCGTCGCGAGCAAACATCCTTGAATCGCCATGACGCGGCGATCCTCGCCGTGTTCGCAGGCGTGGCCGCCTTGTGGGCGACCGAATCGCTGCACCACATCGCCTCCGAAAATGTCGCTCTGATTGGCGTGATTGTGCTGTTCGCGCCAGGCTTGCTCGGCTTCAGCTGGAAAGAGGTGCAGGCGCGCACGATCTGGGGCACCGTGCTTTTGCTCGGTGGCGCGCTTTCGCTCTCGAGCGCAACAGGCGATCGCGATAAGGGATTGGCGCGGGCCGAGGACCGGTCGACGAAGCAGGCCGATCGCGATGATGCCGAGCCGGGGACGACGAAGTCGCACGCGCACAAGGCCATCAAGGCGCATCATCACCACGTCGTCAAGCGGACGACGGAATCGCTTGGGTCGTGATGGTGGTGGTGAAGCGCTTTTAATGAATAGCCTGCGCTGACGACGTTCCGCCCGCTGCGCGTCCGGGCTGCCCGCTCGAAGCCATGCCGGCGTCGGCGGGCAGCTTCTCATCCCACCCTCCGCCGAGCGCTTTCACGAGCGCAACCGAAAACGCCATCTGTTGGCCATGAATCTGCACTTCCTGGCGCTGGCTCGTCAGCAGAGACTGCTGTGCATCGATCACGTTGAGATAAGCGACGAGTCCGCCCGAGTAGCGATCGTTCGCGAGCGACAGCAGTCTTTGCGCATCGACGACGGCCGCATGGGCCTGCTTCGACGCGACATCGAGGACCGAAAGACCCGTGACGCCGTCCTGGACCTGTTGGAACGCGTTGAGCACCGTCTGTCGATAGGTGGCTTCGGCCGCGCGATACCCCTCGCTGGCGAAGTTCAGATTCGCGCTGCGCCGGCCGCCGTCGAAGACGACCTGACTCAACGAGGCACCGAGCGTCCACATGAGACTCGGCGCGGTAAAGAGGCTCGCGAACGCCGTCGATTCCCAGCCGATGCTCGGCGACAGAACGAGGCTCGGAAAGAACGCCGCCTTCGCGACGCCGATTTGCGCATTGGCCGCGGCCATCGCGCGTTCGGCCGAAGCGATGTCGGGCCGCCGCTGCAACAGTTCGCTCGGAACGCCGACGGAAATCGACGGCACCTTCGTTTCGACGACCTCGGGCGCGATCGAAAACTCGGGCGCCGGCGTACCGATCAGCGCGGCGATCGCGTGCTCGTCCTGCGCGCGTTGATTGAGCAGCAGCGTTGCCTGCGTCCGTGTCGCGTCGAGTTGCGCCTGTTGCTGATAGAGATCGAGTCCGGACACGGAGCCGAGCTCATGCTCGGCTTTCACGAAATCGAGCGCCCTCGCTTGCAGTCGGACCGATTGGTTCAATACGTCGATCTCGGCGTCGAGCTCGCGCAAGGCGTAGTAGTCGGTGGCAAGCTCTGTCGTCAGAACGAGGCGTGCATTGGCCAGGTCGTCGGCCGCTTGTTGCGCCGAGGCTTTCGCGCTTTCCACTTCGCGGCGGATGCGGCCGAAGAGGTCCGTGTCGTAACTGACTGTCGGCTGCACGAGGACTTCGTTTTGCACCGTGGACTGGTTCGGTGTCGTGTAGCTGAGCCTGGGCCGGTCCTTCGACACCTTCTGGCGAGCGAGCGCGCCGGAAAGCTCGAGCTCGGGCAGGCGTTGCGCCGAGTTGAAGGCAAGCGTCGCCTTCGCCTGCTCGTAGTGCGCGCTCGCCGCGGCGAGCGTCTGGTTTTGCGCAAGCGCCTGTTGTTCGAGCGCGTCGAGCTTCGCGTCGTCGAACTGTCTCCACCAGTCGAGCGTGAGCGGCGCATGCGAGGGCACCGCCAGTCGCCAATTCGAATCGGTTTGCCACGCCGCGGGCGCTTCGACTTCGGGGCGCCTGTAATCAGGCCCCACGGTGCAGGCCGACAATAAAACAGCAACGGCGGCCGCGGGCCAAGCGCAAGCGAGACGGCGCGAGCGCATCAGGAGAGCCCCTTGTCCGCGGTCTTCGACATGACCTGCACGTGATCGCCGTCGGCGATCGAATCGCTCGGATTGACGATGATCCGGTCGTTCGGCTCGATGCCGCTTTCGATTTCGAGCGACTGACCGAGATCCTGCGCGATCGTGACCGCGTGCAAATGGACGACGCCGTTGGCGTCGACGACGGCAAGACGCGGCCCCTCCGCGCGAAACAGCAGTGCGTTGTCGGGCACGAGCAGATGCGAATGCAGTGCCTGGGGTAACGCAACTTGCACGTAAGCGCCGGGCCGCAGTTTGTCGTCGGCATTCGGTAGCGTGACTTCGAGTTGCAGCGACCGCGTCGGCACGTCGATGGCGCCCGAGATATGCGTGATCGTTCCGCGGAACGACTGGCCGGGCAACTCGGCCTGCGTGACGGCGACGGGCATGCCGACCTTCACGTTTTGCGAGTAGGCCTGCGGCAACTGCACGTACACGCGCAGCGTCTTGGATTGGGCAAGCGCGAAAAGGGCACGACTGCTGCCGCTGCCCGCATCGATGAGATCGCCGACATCGACATTGCGCTGTGTGACGACACCGTCGAACGGTGCCACGATGCGCTTGAACGATTCGAGCTGTTGGAGGCGCTTCACGTTCGCCTCGGCGGCGGCCAGATTCGCGAGATCCTGGTGGTAGGTGCCTTGCCGGTCGTCGAGCTCCTGCTGCGAGACAGCATCGCGTTGGCGCAATTGCTGCCAGCGCTCGAACGACGTCTTCGCCAATGCGAGGCTCGCGCTCGCCTGCTGGCGTTGCGCGATGGCCTGGGCCAGTTCTTGATCGATCTCGGGCGTGTCGAGATCGGCGAGCAACTGCCCTTGCTTGACGTGCGCGCCGATGTCGACATACCAATGCAGCAAATAGCCCGTCGCTCGCGCATAAATCGGCGATTCGACAAAGCCGCGCAGCGTGCCCGGCAAAAGCATGTCGCCGGCACCGTCCGCGATTTTCGGCGTGACGACGTTGACATACTGCTTCGCATTCTGCGCGGTGGCGTTCGCCGTGGCGCGCTCGTTCACGATGTTGGCGACGACGGTACGCAGCGCACCCACGGCGAGCAGGAGCAGCACGACGACGGTCGCGATTTTTGCGCGCCGCCAGATGCGATCACGCGGCGGCAGCATGTGACCGCTTCCGTCTTCTCGTGCCGGAATGGCCAAGGGGGCGTGAGTTTCTTCAGTCATGTCAGCTGGACCTGGATGGGGGCTTCACGTATTTCATCGATCAATCGGCATCCTCTTCGGCCGCGGCCCGTCGTGCGTGGCGCCGCGCGAGACGGCCGTGAATGCCCGCGAAGAGAAGCGGAACGAACAGGAGCGTCGAAACGGTCGCGAACAATAAGCCGCCGATGACGGCGCGGCCGAGCGGCGCGTTCTGCTCGGCGCCTTCGCCAAGACCCAGCGCCATCGGCACCATGCCGATGATCATCGCGCAGGCCGTCATCAACACGGGACGAATACGGCTGGCTCCGGCCTCCAGCGCGGCGGTGAGCGGCGGCGCACCGGCCGTGAGTCGCTGGCGCGCGAAGGAGACCATCAGGATACTGTTCGCCGTGGCGACCCCCATCGTCATGATGGCGCCCGTCAATGCGGGTACGGACATATGTGTGCCCGTCAGGAACAGCATCCAGACGATGCCCGCGAGCGCCGCCGGCAACGCGCTCACGATGATGAGCGGATCGAGCCAGGACTGGAAATTGACGACGATCAGCAGATAAACGAGCACGATCGCCATCGCGACGCCAACGCCGAGCCCGAGGTAGGACCGCTGCATCGTCTCGACTTGGCCGCGCACGACGATCTGGCTTCCGCGCGGCAGCGTGGCCCTCGCTTGCTCGACGAGCGTGTCGATTTGCCTGGCGACGCTGCCGAGATCGCGGCCCTCGACGCTCACGAGCAAATCGACGACGGGCCGGATGTTGTAGTGCGTGACCAGGGCGAATTGATTGCCGGGCTGCACCTGAACGAGGTTGCCGAGCAGTTGCGGCGTGCCGGAGGCGGCGGGCGACGCTCCGCGTGCGGCGACGGGCGTGCGCAGCAACGCGTCCACGGACGTCACGTCGTATTGCGGCGTCCGCACGGAAAGCTGGTACTCCACGCCGTTTCGCGGGTTGAACCAAAAACCGGGTGACGTCTGCGTGCTGCCGGCCAGCGAGATGAGCACATTCTGCGCAACGTCGTTCGCGCTCAGATTCAGTTGCTGCAGCCGCGTGCGATCCATTTGCAAATGAATCGTCGGCTCGTCGAACTTCTGCTGAATGTGCGTATCGACCGTGCCGCGAATCATGCGGATCTGTTTCATCAGCTTGCTCGCGGCATCGAAGTTCGCGGTCTGGTTGGCGCCGGCGATCTGGACGTCGATTGCCGCGGGCAAGCCGAAGTTCAGAATCTGCGTGACGATGTCGGCGGGCTGAAAATAGAACTCGACGCCTGGGAAGCGCTGCGGCAGGACCGCGCGCAGCTTGTCGATATAGGTTTGTGTCCGCTCGTGATCGGGCCTCAGCGCGATCTGAATATCGCCGTCGAGCGTCCCGATCGTCCCTGCGTTGCTATAGGAGAGGTTGATGCCGCTATAAGGCAAGCCGAGGTTGTCGAGGATCGTGCCAAGGTCGCGTGGCGGCACGACGGTGCGAATCACCTTTTCCACATCGTCGGCGAGCCGAGCCGTTTCCTCGATCCGCGTGCCGGTCGGCGCGCGCATGTGCAGCCGGATGTCGCCCGCATCCACACTCGGGAAGAAATCGGCGCCGAGCACGAACGCAAGGCCGAGCGATGCCACGCAAAAGGCGAGGAACGATATGACGAACAGGCGCCGCCTCACCAGCAACGTACTCAGAAGGACGATATAGGCGGCGCGCATGCGCTCGAACGCGCCCTCGAAGGCGTGATGCGATCGCATGAACAGATTCGGTCGTGCGCCGCTCTTGGGCTTGTGGGCGTGACCCATCAGCAGCATGGCCATCGTCGGCACGAGCGTGCGCGAAAGAATGTACGACGCGAGCATCGCGAAGACGACGGCCTCCGCCAGCGGGACGAACAGATACCGCGCCACGCCCGTCAGGAAGAACATCGGCACGAACACGATACAGATACAGAGCGTCGAGACGAACGCCGGCACGGCGATCTCGCCGGCACCGTCGAGGATCGCGTCATGCAGATTCGTACCCAGGCGCAAATGCCGCTCGATGTTCTCGATCGTCACGGTCGCGTCGTCGACGAGAATCCCGACGGCGAGCGCGAGGCCGCCGAGCGTCATGATGTTGATCGTTTGGCCCAGCGCGTGCAGTGCAAGCAGCGACGAAAGAATCGACAACGGAATCGAAATCGCGATGATGCAGGTGCTGCGCCAATTGCCGAGAAAGAGCAGGATCATCGCGGCCGTGAGCGCGGCCGCAATCAGCGCTTCGCGGGCGACGCCCGTGATCGCCGCTTTGACGTAGAGAGACTGATCGAACAACGCCCTGATCGTCAGCTCGCGCGGCAGCGTCGTCTCGGCGATGGGCAGCAGCCGGTGAACGGCGTTGACGACCGACAGCGTGGAAGCATTGCCCGCTTTCAGAATCGAAAGCAGCACGCCGCGCCGGCCATCCTGCCGCACGATATTGGTCTGCGGCGAGTAGCCGTCACGCACGTGCGCCACCTCGCGCAGGTACGTCGTTGCGCCGTTGACCGTGCGCACGGGCAGATCGTTGAGCCCGGCGATCGTCGTCGGCGAGCCGTTCATGTCGACCGTGTATTCGCGCGGGCCGATTTTTGCGGTGCCCGTCGGGAGAATCAGGTTCTGTGCATTGACGGCGTTGACGACGTCGAGCGGTGTCAGCCCCTTCGCTAGCAGAGCGCGCGGATCGATATCGACGGAAACGAGCCGCGACTTGCCTCCATAGGGATACGGCACCTGCGCCCCGGGAATCGTGATGATCTGCGGGCGCAGGAAGTTCAGCGCGGTGTCGTTGAGATCCTGCTCGGACAGCGTGTCGCTCGAAAGCCCGAGCTGGATCACGGGAATCGACGAGGCCGAGTAGCTGATGATGAGCGGCGGCGTCGCGCCCGGCGGCATTTGCCTCAACTGCGTCTGCTCGACCGCGACCGTTTGCGCGATCGCCGTCTGGATGCTCGCGTCAGGTTGCAGAAACAGCTTGATGATTGCGATGCCGGCCAACGACTGCGACTCGATATGCTCGATGTCGTTGACGGTGGTGGTGAGGCTGCGCTCGTTCACTGACGTCATGCGGTTGGCCATCTCCTGAGCGGAAAGGCCCTGGTAATTCCAGATGATGCTGATGACCGGGATATCGATGTTCGGCAGGATATCGATCGGCGTCGTCATCAACGAGAACGGGGTCGCCAGCACGATGAGGATGGCCATCACGATGAACGTGTAGGGCCGCTTGAGGGCAACGTTGACGATCCACATGCGAAAACACGCCGAAATGTTGCAGAGGAGAAGGTGGAATGTAGTCGAACGCGGTGAAAAAAGTGAATTCCTCCCCGCCACAATGACGAATCGTCGGGCGGGAAACGATTACGAATCGTTACGACTACTCCAACGTTGCGAGTCGTCCGAGCGCGGCGGCTCGACTGATGGGGTTCGGGGGCGCTCGCGCCGCGATGGGCGCGGCGCGGTGTTCGGTGGCAGAATCGCTACCTCGCACACCACTGAAGCGATGATACGCGTTCCCCGACTACCGTTGTTCCCGAAGCGATGTCTTCTTCCAGGAAAGGAGGAGTTGGAATGAGCACCTACGTAATCGCCACGATCGTTCCCAAAGCCGAGCATGCCGCGGACCTCGAAGCTGCACTGCGGCAAATGGTACCCGTGACGCGCAAAGAGCCCGGCAACCGTCGGTATGACCTCTTTCGCGAGACGCGCGAGGGCAAAGGGCCGGCGTTGCATCTCTATGAGATCTACGTCGACCGGGCCGCGTTCGACGCGCATCTCGCGAGCGAGCACTTTCAGGCGTTGAAGGCGAAGATGGGAGACTGGATCGCCGAGCCGCCGCAGATCAGAGTCGTGGAGGAGATCGACGTAGCGTCATAGGCGGCGGTTCGGCAAGCCACCTTTCTATTTGCTTTCGCCTTGCTTTCCCTCAGGCGAAAGTGTCGGCGCATCGCGTGACCGAGGCCGCCTGCCGATGCGCCGACGCATCGGGCTACCTTCCGTGCCAGCCGCCCCCGAAGCCGACGCCTACCGAAACGCTCGGCGCGTAGTAAGCGGGTGCGGCGTAATAGCCGTATGCGGGATAGGCCGGCGCGTATCCGTACGGGGGCGCGACGACACAGCCGGCTAGGCCGCCGGCCAGGACAATGACTGCGAGCAGCCTGATCACGATTTTCTCTCCGTCGTCGAATCGCCAACGTCAAAAAAGCGCCCCCCTTGCGCGTTGCGAGGAGGGCCGAGCTGGAGTGGGTAAGAAAGGCCTGACCGTGCAGGCAAGCCCAGTGTAGGTGCGCCGATCGCGGTTTCGATTACGACGGCGTGAGCACGTGTTACGCGATGTCACCGCGACCCATAGGGCTTACATATCGTTGCAGAAGGATTGACGAGACCATCCGCTCCAAAGGGAAACGGCGGCCATCTCCGACGACGATGACGCGAGCGCCGAATGGGCGATGATCGAGCCGGCCTCTGGCGACGCGAAAATGTAACGGCCGCTGACAGGCGCCGCCGCTTGCATCGCGGGCGCGATTCTGCCCCTCATCCCCGCGACGGCGCGGTCGTGGCGTCGCAGGCTTTGGCCGCCCATGCCTGCATCCGATGAAATGAGCGCTTACAAGTCGGCACACGTTCGCGCGCCGGTCCTCGATACATTGGTTCTCAGGCGGAGGCGGGAACGTCTTCCACGATCGGTCCTGCCGCCATCGAATATGAACCGAATGTAGGAGGTAAGTATGAAGGTCCGTTCGATTTTTGCTCGCACGGCTCTCGCGGTCGCGCTGGTAGGCGGTTCGTTTATCGCCGCGGAAACGGCATCCGCACAAGAACGCCCGCAGCGTGTCCCATATGGCGAGGCGCATCTGATACCGGTGGACGTCAACGTCAGCATCGGCATGCACGGCGATCGCTATTGGGATGGTCATCGCTACTGGGAGCATGACGAGTGGGCGCACCGTCACCCGCACGATCGCGATCCTTGGCATCGCGATGACGATCGCCGTCCGCATCCTCGCGAAGACGAGCCGCATCGTTATTGACCCTATCGCCATCCGCCGTCGCTTCACCGTTCGAGCTTCGAGTCCGGTGATCGACGGCGTGGCCCCGTGCCGGCTGCCGCAACACGCAGCCGGCTTTTTTTCTGGCCGGCTCGATTTTTCGTAGAATTCGCCTTTGCGATGGCGGCATGACATTGCACGGCGCGCTGAGAGACGCGCCGCCGCACCGATGCGGGCAACGAACGAAGACTCGAACAAAGGAGAGCATGGCCATGCTGTTAGTCGACATGAAGCCGTTGGTGGACCGCCTCAATGACTATTGCAGGCAAGCGCTGGCGGATAGCGCGGGGCGCTGCGTATCGCAAGGGCACTACGAAGTCACTGTCGAACACTTGCTGCTCGAGCTCTTCGACGACGACCAGGCGGACATCCCGCTGCTGCTGCGTCAGCATGGCATCGACGCAGCAGCGCTGAAGCGCTCACTTACCCGGGCCACCGAAGATTTCCGGACCGGCAATGCGGGTCGTCCAGTGTTTTCGCCGTTGCTGCTCGAGCTGTTGCAGGATGCGTGGCTCATCGCATCCGTCGATCTCGCCGAAACGCGTGTACGGTCAGGCGCCATCCTCGTCGCGCTGATTGCGCGCGCCACGTTTCTTGCAGCGGGAAGCTACGCGGACATGCTGCGACGCGTGAATCGCGACGCCTTGCTCGAAAGCTTCGGCCGGGTCTGCGCCACCTCGCTCGAAACGGCGACGAGCGCCGATGAGCCGGCTCAGGCAGCGGGGGGACGGCCAAGCGCAAGCGCGGGCGGCGAGGGCAGCGCTATCGCCAAGTACTGCGAAAACTTCACGGAGAAGGCTCGAGCAGGACAGATCGACCCTGTGTTCGGCCGCGACCCCGAGATTCGGCAGATGGTCGATATCCTCGCTCGCCGACGCAAAAACAACCCGATTTGCGTCGGCGACCCCGGCGTCGGCAAGACGGCGGTGGTGGAGGGCCTTGCGTTGCGCGTCGTCGAAGGCGATGTCCCCGAGTCGCTGTGCGGCGTAACGCTTCTGGGGCTCGATATGGGCCTACTGCAGGCAGGTGCGAGCGTCAAGGGTGAGTTCGAGAATCGCTTGAAGCGGATCATCAACGAGATCAAGGCGTCCGCGAAGCCGATCATCCTCTTCATCGACGAAGCCCATACGCTGATCGGCGCCGGGGGGCAGGCCGGCTCGTCGGACGCGGCCAATCTGTTGAAGCCCGCGCTCGCTCGCGGCGAGCTGCGCACGATCGCCGCGACGACGTGGTCCGAATACAAGAAGTACTTCGAGAAAGATGCGGCGCTCGCGCGGCGCTTCCAGCTCGTCAAGCTCGATGAGCCGGACGTTCGCACCGCGGTGCTGATTCTGCGCGGATTGAAGGAGCGCTACGAAGCGGAGCATCGCGTCGTCATGCGCGACGACGCTATCGTCGCCGCGGCGGAATTGTCGAGCCGCTATATCACGGGCCGACAGTTGCCGGACAAGGCGATTGACCTGCTCGATACCGCGTGCGCTCGCGTCAAGGTGTTGCAAAGCGCAAAGCCCGACGTGCTCGAAGATGCGGAGCGCGCGATCCAGGCGCTCAAGCGCGAGCGGGCCGGGCTCGAACGCGATCGCGACAATCTGCAGGCCGTCGACGAGAGCCGACTCGACGAGATCGCCGCCGAATTGGCCGAGCTGGACGCAACCAGAGAATCGTTGTCCGCGCACTGGCTTGCGCAGAAATCGACGGCCCAGGCGTTGCTCGCCGCACGCGCGGCGTTGGCCGAGGCGGGCGCCGCGGCCAAGCCGCAATCCGAGCTCGAACGGCTGCGCCAGGCCGTGGCCGACGCGCAGGCGGCACTCGGCGACGCTCAGGGCGAAGCGCCGCTGGTGCGCGTCGACGTCGATCCGGACGTGGTGGCCAAGGTGGTCAGCGATTGGACCGGCATTCCGCTCGGCAAGCTCCAGCGCGACCAGGCCCAGGTGATCCTGCACATGGCCGAGACGCTCAAGCGGCGCGTGCGCGGACAGGACTCTGCGATGGATCAGATTGCGGAGATCCTGAAGTCATCGGCCGCCGGCCTGAAGGACCCGCAGCAGCCGATGGGCGTGTTCCTGCTCGTGGGGCCGTCGGGTGTAGGTAAGACGGAGACCGCGCTGACCGTCGCCGATATGCTTTTCGGCGACGAGAAATCGACGATCACCGTCAACATGAGCGAGTTTCAAGAACGCCATAACGTGAGCCGCCTGATCGGATCGCCGCCCGGTTACGTCGGTTATGGCGAAGGTGGCTTGCTGACCGAAGCGGTGCGCCAACGGCCGTACTCCGTCGTCCTGCTCGATGAAGTGGAAAAGGCCCACCTCGACGTCATGAACCTCTTCTATCAGGTATTCGACAAGGGCGTACTGTCGGACGGAGAGGGGAAGACGATCGACTTCTCCAATACGGTCGTCTTTCTGACGTCCAACCTGGCGAGCGACGTCATCACCGAGCTGACGGCGAACGGCGCACGGCCCGACGCCGACGCGATACTGGCGGCCGTGCGGCCGATCCTGTCAGCTCACTTCAAGCCCGCGCTGCTCGCGCGGATGACCGTCGTCCCGTTCCATGCGTTGGCGGCCGACGCAATGGCCGCGATCGTCAGGCTGAAACTCGACAAGCTGGCGCAGCGTCTCGCACGCGGCAACAAGCTTCGGCTAGCCTATTCCGACGCTGTCGTCGACACCATCGCGGCACGTTGCACCGAAGTCGAGACGGGGGCGCGCAACATCGATTTCATTTTGCGCGGCGCGGTGATGCCGATGCTCTCGCAAGAAATCCTGGCGCGGATGGGCGACGCAGCTGATCTCGACACACTCTCGCTCGACATCGACGAGCGCGGCGCGTTTACTGTTTCGTACTACTAATCGTACGGCAGGGTCGAGCCTCGACAGACGGGAGATTAGTCAACCCCGGGCATGACCGGATCTCAAGAAGATTGCGTCGGAGCCGTAACACAGGCGAGGCGGTGCACCCGCCAACGCCGCATCCGTTCGGGTGCTTTCCGCGCAATTTACTGAGGATTCCGAAATGATTTGGCTTGCCCGCATGACCGTCTTCAACAAGCTTCTCCTGGCATTTTCATTCGTCGTGGGATTGGGGGCGCTCGTCGGCGGGGCGGGCCTGTGGGGCGTGTCCGCCATGCGCGACGTCGCCGAACAGATCAGTACCAAGGAGATGAACGGGCTTTACTACGTCGAGGAAGGCAACCGGCAGCGGCTCAACGCGGACCTTGCCGAGGCACAACTGCGCTACGCGACTGATGAAGCGGTGAAGCAACAGCTGAAGGAGCGGCTGACACAGTCGCTCGCCCGACTTCATGAATCGTTGGAGCGCTTCCCCGAAACGATCCATACCGAGCAAGGGCGCGTACTGTTCGCCGACGCGATGAAAAAGGAACAAGAGTGGGAAGATGCGCTGCGCGCCGAAATGGGCGCGAGCGACGAGGCAAAATTGTCGCGCGCGAGCGCGGCGAGCAGCGCGTTGCGCGACACATTCGAGGCGCTGATCAAGCGCAAGTACGACCTCGCTCAGACCGCGGTGCGCGGCTCTCAAGCGACCTATGAATCCGTGCGGCTGACGATGCTTGCCTTCATCTTCGCCTCGATCACCATGGGCGTGCTGCTCGCATGGTTCATCGCGCGGCAGCTGTCGCGTCAGCTCGGCGGCGAGCCGGCCGATGCGGTGGAAATCGCGAATCGAATCGCGCAGGGGGACCTGTCGGTCCCGATCGACACCCGGGCCGGCGATACCGAAAGCCTGCTTTGGGCCCTGAAGAATATGCGGGAAAGACTCGTGCAGATCGTTTCGAGCATCGGCACGTCGAGCGATTCCATCGCGACGGCGGCGCAGGAGCTGGCTCGCGGCAACACGGATTTGTCCCAGCGCACGGAAGAGCAGGCGGCGTCTCTCGAGGAAACGGCATCAAGCATGGAAGAACTGACCTCGACCGTGCGCAACAACGCCGACAATGCGCGGCAGGCGAGCGGGCTCGCGGGCGGCGCATCGGAGGTTGCTGAGACGAGCAGCGGTTACGTGAAGCAAGTCGTCGAGACGATGCGCGAGCTTGCGGACGGCTCCAAGCGCATGACCGACATCATCGCCGTCATCGAAAGCATTGCCTTCCAGACCAACATTCTTGCGCTCAATGCCGCGGTGGAAGCAGCGCGCGCGGGGGAGCAGGGCCGCGGCTTCGCGGTCGTCGCCGGCGAAGTGCGCGCGCTCGCCCAGCGCAGCGCCGTCTCGGCGAAAGAGATCAAGGAGCTGATCGAAGGCTCGACGTCGCGCGTCGATTCCGGTGCCCAAGTCGCCGAGCGCGCGGGGAAAACGATGGCCGAAGTCATGCAGGCCGTCCAGCGTGTGACTGACATCATGGGCGAAATCTCGGCCGCCTCGGCCGAGCAGAGCACGGGCATCGAGCAGGTCAACCGTGCGGTCGTGCAAATGGACCAGGTCACGCAGCAAAACGCGGCGCTCGTCGAACAAGCGGCGGCGGCGGCCGGCTCGATGGCCGATCAGGCGCGCGAGCTCAAGGCGGCTGTCGCCGTCTTCCGGGTCGGCTCCCGGCACCCCGGGTCCACGCATGCGCCGCTCAAGACGCAATTCTGATCGCTTGCCAGCGCCAGTTGCCCTCCGTACACTCGCGCGTTGACCGCTGCGCCGCACCGTCGCGGCGCGTCTCCACGATAAGAAGGCAACACGTCGACAAAGGAGCGCAACGAACATGGCCGATTCCTATTTCCCGCGCTGGCGCCTCGCGCCCGGCGCCATCGAGGGCCGTGTCGTCGGTCCTGAAGAGCGTCTCGCATGGCCGCAGACGATCGCGATGGGCATTCAGCACGTCGTGGCCATGTTTGGTTCGACGGTGCTCGCGCCGTTGCTCATGGGTTTCGATCCGAATCTCTGCATCTTCATGTCGGGCATCGGCACGCTGCTCTTTTTCTTGCTCGTCGGCGGGCGCGTACCGAGCTATCTGGGCTCGAGCTTTTCGTTCATCGGCCTCGTCATTACGGTCACCGCCTATAGCGGGCATGGCCCGAATCCCAACGTCGCCGTCGCGCTCGGCGGCATCATCGCCTGCGGAATCGTCTACGCGATCATCGGATTCATCGTCGCGGCAGTCGGCACACGCTGGATAGAGACGTTGATGCCGCCCGTCGTTACGGGCTCGATCGTCGCGGTGATCGGCCTCAATCTGGCGCCGATTGCCGTCAAGGGTGTCAGCACCTCGACATTCGATGCATGGATGGCGCTCGTGACCGTGCTTTGCGTCGGCACCGTGGCCGTCTTCGCGCGCGGCATGGTTCAACGGTTGCTGATTCTCGTGGGGCTCCTTATCGCTTACGCGATCTACGCGATCGTTGCCAACGGAATGGGCCTCGGCCGGCCGATCGACTTTTCGATCGTCGCCAACGCAGCATGGTTCGGACTGCCGAATTTCCGCTCGCCCGTCTTCGATCCCCACGCGATGACGATGCTCGCGCCTGTCGCGGTGATCCTCGTCGCCGAGAACCTCGGCCATATCAAGGCGGTCAGTGCCATGACAGGTCAAAACCTCGACCGCTTTATCGGCCGGGCCTTCGTCGGCGACGGTCTCGCGACGATCGTCTCGGGCTTCGCCGGCGGCACGGGCGTCACCACCTATGCGGAAAACATCGGCGTGATGGCGGTGACCAAGATCTATTCGACGCTGGTGTTCGTCGTCGCCGCGGTGATCGCGATCGTTCTCGGCTTCTCGCCGAAATTCGGCGCGCTCATCGAGACGATTCCAGGGCCCGTGCTGGGCGGCGTATCGATCGTCGTCTTCGGCCTCATTGCCGTGACGGGCGCGAGGATCTGGGTCACGAACGGCGTCGACTTTTCCGACAATCGAAATCTGATCGTTGCGGCGGTCACGCTCGTTCTTGGTGCGGGCGATTTCTCGTTGAAGTTCGGCGGGTTTGCGCTCGGCGGGATCGGCACCGCGACGTTCGGTGCGATTTTGCTCTACGCGTTCTTGCGCCGCGAAGCGGTGCGTGGGCCGGTACTGTAGCCATGCCTCGAAGAGGTGCATCCGAGAACGAAGCGGCGCGCACCGCCCTGGTGCGAAGCGGTGCGATCGCCGGTGCATCGAGGTCCATCCCGACATGCCAGGAGAGCGCGGACAGGGCGTCCGCGTGGGGGTTGCACGGAGCTTGCTTAGACGGCCTCAACGATCAAACGAGAGTCCGAGGAGCAGTCGTTGATTCCCCCCCTTCAAGATGGAATACGCAATGATCGAGCGATCGCCATGGCCACGTCGTTGCAAGACGCGGCGATCGCACCGCCCGCCGGGTTCGAGCAAGATGTCGTTTCGGGGCTGCGGCGTTACGCGCTTCGTCACCACGATCTGACGCTCACAAGTGTCTTTCAGCCTGTTTTCAGCCTCGCGCATATGCGGGCCGTCGGCTATGAAGGCTTGCTCCGGGCGCATGACGCGTTCGATTGCCCCGTCCCGCCGCTCGACGTTTTCGGCGATGCGGCGCGGCGCGGCGAGCTCCTTCACGTCGATCGCCTTGCGCTGACGCTGCATCTCGAAAACTTCAAGATGCTCGGCGCCGAGCGCGAGTGGCTTTTTCTCAACGTGCATGCGGGCGCGTTGACCGACTCATATCATGCCGCCGCATTCGCGGCGAGCCTCTCGCGACTCGATTTGCCGCCGCGCCGGATCGTGCTCGAAATGCAAGAGGCGCGCATCCATGACCTCGATCGGATCGCCGACGAGGTGCGGATCTTTCGCGAGCAGGGATTCCTGATTGCGCTCGACGATTTCGGCGCGGGTGACTCGAATCTCGAGCGCATCTGGCAGCTCGATCCCGACATCGTCAAAATCGATAGGATGATGCTGTCCCATGCGGCGCATCGCACGCAGGCCGCGGCCATCCTGCCCGGCTTCGTCTCCTTGTTGCACGAGGCCGGCAAGCTGGTCCTCATCGAAGGCGTCGAGACGGAGCACGAGGCGCAGCTTGCTTTTGCCTGCGATGCCGACTTCGTGCAGGGTTTCCATTTCGGACGCCCGGGCCCGGGCCCGGCCGATAGCGGCTACGCGGCCGCGCGCATCGGCGAGCTGGCCGAGCATCATCGCTCGGAGAGCGAGGCGCGCGAGCGGCGCAATGCGGCGCGCCTCGCGCCGTACATCCGCGCGCTCATGCGAGCCGGGGAACGACTGGCCGCCGGCGAGCCGCTCGAAGAGGTTTGCTGGAATTTCCTTGCACTCGATCATGCTGCGCGCTGCTTTCTGCTCGACGCGCAAGGCCGGCAGGCGGGCCGCAACATCGTGCTGCGCGCCGATCGTCCCGGCAACGAGGCGCGCTTCATGCCCGTGGCCGACGCGCAGGGCGCCAACTGGGTGCGCAGGCCGTATTTCCGGGCGGCAATGGAAGCGCCCGAGCGCGTGCAAGTGACGAAGCCCTATTTGTCGATCAACGAGGCGCTGCCTTGCGTCACGCTATCGTTGGCGATACGCGTCGGCGAGCAGCTTCGTGTGCTGTGCGGAGACATCGACTGGATCGAAGCCGTCGAAGCCTGAAGGCTCAGTGAATTCGCACGAGCGCGGCACGATAAGCGACGCTGCGCTCGCGCTTGCCGACGGCAACGACTACGACGGTGACGGTGCCGTCGTCCACCTGATACACGAGCCGGTAGCCCAGCGCTGCCAGCTTGATTTTGTAGCAGTGCGGCATGCCGCAAAGGCGTGCGGATTCGATCCTCGGACTCGTCAGCCGCTCGGCAAGCTTGTTCTTGAACTGATCGCGAACAGTCTTGTCGAGACGATGCCACTCCTTTAACGCTGACGGCAGAAATTTCAGGTCATAGGTCTTCAAACTTGACGCTCACCGGTGTCTCGCCGCTGCGCGCCTTGACGATTTCCGCCAGTTCCAGGTCTTCGAGCCGCTCGCAAATCGCCTCCCAAGCGCTGGCCGGAACGAGATAAGCGACCGGCTTGTTGCGGTTCAGAATGGCGACCGGGCCGTGGGCACGTTCGATGGCTGCTGTCGGGTTGAGCTTCAATTCGCTGATTCCAATCGAGGCGCGGGCAAGAATGCTTTCCATGGTTCATTTCATCGGGGCTCGTTGCGGCGCCCCGATGCCTACGGTGACGAGTATGGGCATCCCAGGTCTTTCCGCCAATTAGACCGATCGGCTAACGAGCAGAAGATGACCTGGACGGTGGCCTGATATTAGGTAGTTTTACAGGTCTCGTCAATGGTCGATTGCTTGGTCACCTTCTATTTCGCCGCGACGACTGGAATGCCCCGCAGCGTCCCGACGCCTTTCGCTTGATCGAGCGCTTGCTGCACGGCGGTACTGGTGGCCGCCTCGAGCGGCAACTGCGCGGCCAGCGCGCGCTCGGTACGCTTGACGGCCGCGAGGTTCGCCAGTTTGACGTGACCATAGCCGCGCACCCGCGCAGGCAACTGAGCAAGTTGCACGACCGTCTCGGCGTTCGACGGATCGAGCGCGTCGAATGCTCGTGCCATCGTCAGCTCGTAGTCATTTGCAAGCGCGCGCTCCATCCTGCGTTCGAGCGTGCGCCCGAACGGATCGAGTGCCGTTGCGCGCAACGCGCGGCACTTCGCCAGCAGCCCGAGCACGGGCCACAGCCATTGCCCAAACGTCATCTTGCGCGGGATGCCGCCGGGCCCTGGTTTGGCAAGCGCGGGCGGGGCGAGGTTGAACTTCACGCGAAAGTCTTTGCCGGCCGTGCCTTCGAATTGCGCCTCGAGTGCCGCGCGGAATGCGGAGGCGGTGTGCAGGCGCGCCACCTCGTACTCGTCCTTGACCGCGAGCAGTCGATAGAACGTCGTCGCGACGGCGGCGGCAAGTCGATCGCCGTCCGATGCCGAGACCCGTTTGCCGGCAAGACGGGCCGCTTCGACGAGCGCGCGATAGCGTTGGAGGTAGCGTCGGCCGCCGTAGGCGGCGAGCCGTGCTTCGCGGTCGGCCACGAGCGCGCCGAAGTCAATGCTCGCCGTCGAGCCGTCCCCGGCCGGCGCCGAGGCCGCTCGGGCGGCGCCGTGCCGCTCGGCCCACAGCGCGTCGAGTGCACGCGGATCGCCCGCCGCGAGGCGGCCGATCGAGAAGGCGAGCTTGTTCATCGCCACGGCAACGCCGTTGAGCTCGATCGCGCGTGAGAGCGCCGCCAGCGACACGGGAACGAGGCCCAGTTGCCAGGCGAAGCCGAGCATCAGAATATTCGCGCCGATCGTATCGCCGAGGAACTTCGACGCGAGCGACTGTGCATCGCAGGTCGACAAGAATTCAGCGCCGGCCGCATGGCGCATTTTGTCGATGAGCGCATCGGCATGCAGGTTCGCGTCCGGGTTCCGCACGAAGGTTGCGTTCGGAATCGCATGCGTGTTGACGACGATTCGCGAGCGACCATGGCGCACGGTTTGCAACGCGTCCGCGCTTGCTCCGACGACCATATCGCAGGCAAGCAGCAGGTCGGCTTGCTGCGTATCGATGCGGACCTGGTTCAACCACTCGTCGCGCGCGGCGAAACGCACGAACGACAGCACCGAGCCGCCTTTTTGCGCGAAGCCCATGAAGTCGAGCACGGAAGCGCTCTTGCCTTCGAGATGAGCGGCCATGCTGATCAGCGCGCCCACCGTCACCACGCCCGTGCCGCCGACACCGGTCACGAGAATGTCGTAGGGCGCGGCGTCGAGCGACATCGTCGGCAACGGCAGTGCCTCGACGCGCGCATCGAGGGCTGCTTCGTCGAATGCCGCGCCCGCCGCCTTTTTCAGCTTGCCGCCCTCGATCGTCACGAAGCTCGGGCAAAAGCCGTTCACGCACGAGAAATCCTTGTTGCACGATGACTGGTCGATGCGACGCTTGCGCCCGAGCGGCGTTTCCACGGGTTCGACCGAGAGGCAATTCGACTGCACTCCGCAGTCGCCGCAGCCTTCGCAGACTTCCTCGTTGATGAAAAGACGCTTGTCCGGATCGGGGAACTGCCCCTTCTTGCGGCGGCGACGTTTTTCGGCCGCGCACGTCTGATCGTAGATCAGCACGCTCACGCCCTCCACCTCGCGCAACTCGCGCTGCACGGCATCGAGCTCGCTGCGATCATGGAACGTCGTTCCCTTCGGAAACAGTCCGTGATGGCCGTCGTACTTCTCGGGCTCGTCGGACACCACGACGAAGCGCGAGACCCCTTCGGCCTCGACCTGGCGGGCGATTTGCGGCACGGAGATGCTGCCGTCGACGGGTTGTCCGCCCGTCATCGCAACCGCATCGTTGTAAAGAATCTTGTAGGTGACGTTGGTGCGCGCCGCAACGGCCTGGCGGATCGCGAGAATGCCCGAGTGAAAGTACGTTCCGTCGCCGAGGTTCTGAAAAACGTGGCGTGTCTTCGTGAACATGGAGTGCGATACCCAATCGACGCCTTCGCCGCCCATCTGGATGAGCCCGGTCGTGCCGCGATCCATCCACGAGGCCATGAAGTGGCAGCCGATGCCGGCCTGCGCGATGGAGCCTTCGGGCACCTTGGTCGAGGTATTGTGTGGGCAGCCCGAGCAAAAATAAGGCGTACGCTTCACCGCGTCGGCCGCATTCGAGAGGATTTCCGGCGCGACGAGGTCGACCACACGCTCGCGCCTGTCGAGCGAGGGCTTGTGCCGTGCGAGCCATTCGGCGAATACGGGCAGCACGCGCGAGGGGCGCAATTCACCGAGCGCGGAGAGAAGCGGCGCGCCGTTCGCATCGTGCTTGCCAATGATGCGCGGGCGCGAGCCGGCGATACGGTTGTAGAGATGATCCTTGATCTGCTGCTCGACGACCGGGCCTTTCTCCTCGATGACGAGCACTTCGTCGAGGCCCTCGACGAACGCGTCCAGACGCGACGTTTCGAGCGGAAACGACATTCCGACCTTGTAGATCCGCACTCCCGCGGCATCGAGGTCGGCGACGGAAACATCGAGCCGGCGCAACGCTTCCATCAGGTCCAGGTGCGCCTTGCCGCAGGTGACGATGCCGACGTTCGCCTTCGGGCTCGCCGCAACCCATTTATCGATGGAGTTCGCGCGGGCGAAGGCGCGCACGGCATCGAGCTTGGCCGCAAGGCGCGCCTCGATCGTGAGGCTCGGCAAATCAGGCCAGCGGTTGTGCAGGCCGCCGGCAAACGGCGCCAACTCGACGGGCGCGGTCCACTCCGTCGTCAATGCATCGAGGTCGACCGTCGAGCCCGATTCGACCGTTTCCGAAATCGCCTTGAAGCCGACCCAGGCACCCGAGAACCGCGAGAGCGCGTAACCGTAAGCGCCGAACTCGAGCATCTCGGCGACGTTTGCCGGATTCACGACCGGCATCTGCCAGGCGATCATCGCGAAGTCGCTTTGATGCGGCATCGACGAAGAGACACACCCGTGATCGTCGCCCGCCACGACGAGCACGCCGCCGTGCGGGGACGACCCGTAGGCGTTGCCGTGCTTGAGCGCGTCGCCCGCGCGGTCGACGCCCGGCCCTTTCCCGTACCACATCGCGAATACGCCGTCGACGGTGCGCGCTTCGTCGGCTTCCACGCGCTGCGTGCCGAGCACCGCCGTGCCGCCGAGCTCTTCGTTGATCGCGGGCAGAAAGCGGATGTCGTGCGCCTCGAGCAGCTTCTTCGCTTTCCAGAGTTGCTGGTCGACCATGCCGAGCGGGGAGCCGCGGTAGCCGCTCACGAAGCCGGCCGTATTCAGCCCGCGCGCGCGGTCGAGCCGCCGCTGCGTCAGCAGGATGCGCACGAGCGCCTGAGTGCCCGTCAGAAAGATGCGTCCGCGTGTGGCGGCCAGATTATCGGTGAGCTGGTAGTCCGAAAGGGCGGGTATGCCGTCGATCGGAAGGCGGGCTGTCATGGCGGGTCTCCTTATCTCGTGCGCTTGCGGATCTCGCGAACGCCGGAAACCTTCATTCTTTCCCGCCAATAGCGGAGGTTTTTTGCTATATCGACTGCTTGTCCGTCGCGTCGTGGTGCTTTGTACGCGATTCGAGCTCTTGTGGAGAGGAATTTTCCTCCTCGGGCGTAAGCGCGACGACGTCGTGGAAGTGCTCGTAGTCAATATGCCGCACGCCATCTTCGTCGTCATAGAGCAGGTCGATGAACCGATGCCGCCAGCGAATGGCCTCGTGCGACCACGTGTAGCGCGCTTCCATGAGCTGTGTCGTCGTTTCGTCCGCCCCTTCGAGATAGATCATCAGTGAAGCTTTGCTGGCGGCGAGGCTCGCCGGAGTTTCGCCATAGAGGGGGCTCGTTTCGTCGATGACGTGCATCAGATTCCATCCGAGCAGGAAGATCGGGTGCCGATCGCGCACGAGCGTGAGGTCGGTGATGCGCCAAAGCGAATAGCCCTCCGGCGTCGATTCGCGGCGCATGAGCCGCAGCTTCGCCTGCGCTTCGACGATCACGTTCTGGCGCGCGTTCGCGGCGCGTACCATCAGCGTCGAGCGGCCGTCGAGCGGACGCACGATGGCGTAGCGCGAAAAAATGATGCGCGCGCGCGGACGCGAGAACCGCACGAAGATCAGGCCGGTCGCCAGAGCGATGCTCGACATGCCTATGAAGATTTCGAGCGTAGCGACGATATGCGCGTAGACGGTCTGCGGATGCATGTCCCCGTAGCCGACGGTCGCCAGCGTCTCCACGCTGAAGAAGAACGCGCCGAGAAAGCCGGGTGGCGATTGATTGGCGATCGATGCCGATCCGCAGAGATAAAGCAACGCGAACCCGGTGTTCAGCAGCAGAAAAAGCGCGGCGAGCGCCGCGAAGAAGTGAGGCCAGCTGGCCGTCAGCGCCCGGTGATAGACATCGAGGAAGAGCGGCTGCGGCATGTTGTGCGTCACGACGTTGCCGGTCTGCGTGCGCAATGTGCGGCTCGTGCGCGCGCGCCGCCGCTCGCCGCGCGCACGGCTCATGTTCGCACCCGTTGGGGCGTCTCGTTCAATTTGCTGTTGCGTACTCGATCGCATGGCGCAGGCCCTGGGTTCGGATCGGGCCTGAGCGTACCACGTGCCTTCTCGCTTCGTTCGTTTTCCCGAGCGGCAACCACGCGCGCTTCAGGGAAACGCTCTCGGCTTTGGCACGCCGGCGCCGCGCTCGATATCGGCGATCGCCTGCTGATGGGCCGCCTCGATAGCATCGGCCTCGTGCTCGTAGCCGACGTCGCCGCCGACGGTCGTCCACGTTTGCACCGGCTTGTCCTGATGGCGGATTTCGTACTCGGCATCCCAATGCGCGCGCTCGAGCGGAATCGGACGAACGTGAATCGAATAGACACCGTAGAGATAAAGTTGCTCGGCCATATGCACCTTCCTTTGCTTGCCGCGGCGAGCGTTCGGGATTCAGGCGGGAACCGTTGCGGGGAGGGAGGGCTTTTCGCGACTGGCGTCCGGTCGATGCGCCTATAACTCCAGCTCGCCGAGAATCCGGTGAGCGAGCGCCTTGCCTTCCTCCAAAGCTTCCGTTGCCGTCGTATTCGGCGCCTCGACTTCGTAGGCCGTCGTCTCGCGTTCGGTCGCGTCGTCCCGGGCGAGCGACACCACGCCCTGGAATCGGCCGTTGGCGAGCTGGCGTACCGTCACGGTCGCCGTATAGATTCCCTTGGTGTAGGTGACGTCGTCCATGATGCCGCTCCTCTCAATCGAGTGGATGCATTGCATCGTAGCACCGGTTCGAGAAGCCTACATGTCGAACGCCCGACGTCGGCAGACTGGCGTGCCTCACCGCCCGCCGGGACGACTCAGGCGTCCAGCAACAGCGCGGCTACCTCGTCGACCGTCGGCGAATGCGCGCCCGCGTAGCGGCACGCGGCGGCGCCGGCCGCGAGCGCGAACGACAGATGCTGACGCCATCCCTCATGCGGGCGCCGCATGAGGCTGAACAGCAGTCCGCCGATCGAAGCATCGCCCGCGCCGACCGTATCGACGACTTCGACGCGCGGCGGCGAGGCCTCGATCGTTTCGCCGCCGACGAAGAGCGTCGCCGCGCTTGCGCCGCGCGTGACGAGGAGCGCCGCATCGGGGTTCATCGCGCGCAGCGCTTCGATGGCGCTTGCCTCGTCGGTGCCGAAGAGACACCGCAGGTCCTCGTCGGACACCTTGATGAGGTCGGCCAGCGCGGCCATCGTTTCGAGCATCGGGCGATAGCCGTGCTCCATCAGATTGCGGTAGTTGGGATCGAAGCTGATCTTCACGCCGCGCGCGCGAAGCTCGGCCGCGAGCGTCGCGAGCGTGGCGCCGAGCGGCTGCCGGGCGAGGCTGATGCCGCCGAAATGCGCCCATTGCACGGCTTTTTCCCAGCCTTCGGGCAGCAGCTCAGGATCGAACGCCAGATCGGCGCTCGCTTCGCCGATGAAGAAATAGGCTGGCGGCTGCGTTTCATGAACGATCGCGAGCAGCGGCGCCCGCTCGACGCGCTGCAAAAACCGCATGTCGAGCCCGGCTGCCGCGCTCGCGTTCCAGAGCACGTCGGAAAAGCAATCGAGCCCGAGCGCACCCGCGCAGGCGCTCGGCACGCCGAGGCGCGCGACGGCGCGCGCGACGTTCCATCCCGCGCCGCCCGCGTGCGAGACCCATTGCGCGTCGCGCATGCGTACCAGGTCGGTGAGAATGTCGCCCGCGCTCACGAAGAGCGGGAAGTCGGCGGAAAATTTCGTGCTCATGAGCGTGGTTCCAGGGTGGGCGCGCAGGCGCTTTCGCTTTCGTCGAGTGCATTGAGCACTTCGTAGCAAGCGCCCATCGTGTGATAGTCGGTCTTTCCGGCCGGGCTCTTCTCGTCGCTGTACTTGCGGTTGTCGCAGGTGAGGATGCGGTACCAGGCACCGTATCGATGATCGACGAAATGCGTCCAGCTATAGCGCCAGATTTCGTCGTACCAGTCCCAGAACCGTTCGCTGCCCGTGCGCCGTCCGAGCAGCGCGGCCGCGGCCAGCGTCTCGGCTTGGACCCAGAAGTACTTGTCGTGGTCGCAAACCGTGCCGTCTGGGGCGAAGCCGTAGCAGAGCCCGCCATGCTCGTCGTCCCAGGCATGCGTGAGCGCCGCGTCGAAAAGCTCGATCGCGCGCGGCAACAGCCATGGCAGCGGCCGGTGCCGCTCGAGGATCAGCAGCAGCTTCGCCCACTCCGTCTGGTGCCCCGGCTGAAAGCCCCAGGGGCGAAAAATGTTCGAGCTGTCCTCTTCGTTGTAATGCCAGTCGACGGACCAGTCGGCATGAAAATGCTCCCAGACGAGGCCGTGCGAGAGCTTGGCCTGCCGTTGCGTGATATTCGTCGCGATTCGCTCGGCGCGATCGAGATAGACGAGATGGCCGGTGGCTTCGTAAGCGGCGAGCAGCGCTTCCGTCGTGTGCATGTTCGCGTTCTGACCGCGGTAGGTCGAGACGCGCCAGTCGGGCGTTGCCTCGTCCGCATAGAGGCCCGCGGCGGGATCCCAGAAGCGGTGCTCCATCAACTCGAAAGTCTCGGCGATCTGCATTTTCGCTTCGTCGATGCCCGCCATCGCCGCATGGGACTGCGCGAGCAGCACGAACGCGAGCCCGTAGCAATGCCGCGTCGCATCGAGCGCGCGCTTTTCACGATTGCGCCATTCGATCTCCCAATCGTAACCGAGGTGCTCGGCGTCCCAATGCCCGCTGCGCAGGAATGCGAGGCCGTGACGTGCGTATTCGAGGTATTGCGGATCGCCGAAATGGCGATAGGCCATCGCATAGTTGAAGACGAAGCGGCAGCTGCTGACCAAGTGGCGGCGGGTCCGGTCATAGACCGTCCCGTCGTCTTTGAAGTAGTGAAAGAACCCGCCCGTCTGGTCGTGCACCGCCGGCCCGTAGAACGCGAGCGTGTCGGCCACGTGCCCGAGCAGGAATTCGCGATCGCGGAAGTTCTCGACCGGCGGCACCGTGGTGTTCGTATGAATGACGCCCGGTTCCGCTATCGCTGACGTCGTCGCTTTCATCGATTTGTTGGCGTTCGGTAGTTTCGTCATGGTGTTGTTTCCGAATGGCTGCTCGTCATGTCGAGCGCGCGGGGCGTGCCCGCCCTTCCCGTGTACGAGGCGTGGGCCGAGCTCGCGCGCACGACGAGTCTTACCGGCAGGCGTACCTGGAACTCGGCCGGCGAATCGTCGAGCAATAGTTCGACGCCGCGCGAGCCGAGCGCTTCCTTGTCGGCCGCGATCGTCGTGAGCGGCGGCGCGGCCTGCGTGGCGGCGGGTATGTCGTCGAAACCGACGATGGCAATGTCCTCCGGCACGCGCAAGCCACGTGCGAGGCAAACGCGCATCGCGGCGAGTGCCGCGACGTCGTTGTAAGCAAAGACTGCGTTCGGCGCCTCGTCGCCCGCGCGCGCGTCGAGCAGGCGCTGCATCGCGAGGGCGGCGCCGGCATCGGGCGGCAGATTGGCGTCGATCGTCGTTTCGAGCGAGGGATCGAAAAGCAATCCCGCTTCGAAAAACGCGCGCCGATAGCCGAGCGCGCGCTGCGCGATGCTGTAGTGCGCGAGAGAGCCACCGATGAACGCCACGCGCGTGCGGTTCAGCGCGAACAGATGCCGCATGGCGAGCGCGGCGCCGGCGCTGTTGTCGAGATTGACGGAGCGCAGATTCGGCGCCCATAAATCGATGAGCACGAGCGGCCGGCCCATGGCGACGAGCGCGGCCAGTGTCTCCGGCTCGACGAAGCCCGCGACGGCGATCGCGTCGGGCGCATGCAGGCGCAGCTGCTCGGCGATGTCCTCGGTCGGGCCCGCCGTCAGCAGCGAGGGAACGATGCCGTGCGCGCGGCACGCGTTCTCGACGCCGTGCAGCACGTGCGAGAAGAACGGGCTCGCGGCGAAGTTGTTGTGCTGACGGTGCAAAAGGAACGTAAGACGACGGATGCGCGGGCGCAATTGCGCCGCGTCGTAGCCTAGGCGCCGAGCCGTTTCGACGACGCGCACGCGCGTGGCCTCGGAGAGGCCCGGCTGGTTCTTGAGCGCGCGAGATACCGTGCCGATCGACACGTTAGCCGCGCGGGCAATGTCGCGAATGGTCGTCGCCATCGTGCATCTTTCGTCCGTCGCTGCGAATCGCGCCGATTGTATAGTAAAAACTTCCGGAAACAGTCGCTGATCGGTTGGGGAATTCCCTGGAAACCTTGGTGTAGCGCGTGAGATAGAACTTTGTCTTGTTTAGTAAATAGAACTAAACACGCCAGAAGCGGCATGCCCCGGCTCTTGCCGGGGGCGATCTAGTCAGAGGGGCCGGGGCCGGGGCAGAGGCGGGGCGAAGGCGGGGCGAAGGCGGGGCAGAGGCGGGGCAGAGGCGGGCAGCGCCTCGACCGCACTAGTCGAGCGCCAAGGCGGCGCGCGGTGTCGGCGATGCGTTGTCGTGCTGATGCAGGACCGTCGCGCCCTCATCGATGTCGATCAGGTAGAAACCGCTCGCTTCTTGCTTGGCGCGGTGCTTCGCGAGCGCCGCGACCGACGCGATTTCTTCGCTGCCGTAGCGGGCGCGGCTCTCGGGTGCTGGCTTCACGCGCACGCAGCCGATGGCCATCGTCACGAAGCCGAAGAAGGACGGATTGCCGCGCCGATCCTCGCCATGAATGCCGCCCGCTTCACGGTCCTCGTCGGCGTAAAAGCGAAGCGCGCCGGAGTTGAACGTCGCGATCGCCGACGAGGCCCGTTCTCTCCAATCCTCGCTCTGGAAAAGAATCAGGAAGTCGTCTCCGCCGACGTGCCCGAGGAAATCGCGCGTCGGGTCGCAGGCTTGCGCAAGCACGGCCGCGGAGAACTTGAGAACTTCGTCGCCCTGCCAATAGCCGTAGCGGTCGTTGAACGGCTTGAAATGGTTGAGATCGACGTAGCATGCGTGAAACTCGACGTGATGCTCGACGAGCCGCGCGATGTGCGAGCTGATCGGGATGTTGCCGGGCAGGAACGTGAGGGGGTTCGCATAGCGGGCCGCTTCGATGCGCACTTCCGTGACGGCGCGCACGAGGCTTTCGCCCGTGCCGAGGCCGAGGTACTTGCCCTGATCCGTAATGACGAAGCCGTCGGCAAGGTAGCGTTGATCGTCGCTCGCGAGCAGCTTCGCCATCTGCTCGACCGTCATCGATTTTTCGATGATGACGGGCGATGCGTTCGCGAACAGCATGCAGGGACGCTTGCCGAACAGTTCGCGATGATAGGGCAGGGCATAGCGGTCCATGAAGCTGCGGCGGTTGATGAGCGCGACCGGCTCCCCCTGTTCGACGACCGCGAGCGCATGCAGCGCCGGCAAGCGATTGAAGAGATCGAGCACGTCGTTGTTGCTCGCGCTGCGATCGAGCGCGGGCGCCTGCACGAGCATTTTCGCCGCCGCCATGCCGCCGGACGGCGACCCGGGGATCGCGCTGCGCCGCGCGCCCGGAAACACGGCGATGTGTCCGGCGCCGAGCGCCTCCTTGGCCGCATCCGAGACGGCCCGCGGCGCGCGCGCCTGCGGGCGCCCGAAGAAGTAGCCCTGTCCGAACGAGATACCCATGTCGCGCACGACGATGAGGTCCGCTTCCTTTTCGATCCCCTCCGCGACGAGCCGCGCGCCGCTCGCTCCCGCGAAGTGCTGCATCGCGCGCACGGCCTCGAACTTGAGCGGGTCCTTCGCGATGTCGTCGATGAAAAAGCGGTCGATTTTGACGACGTCGGGCTGCAGCCTGACCCAGAGGTTCATGCTCGCGTTGGCCGTGCCGTAGTCGTCGAGCGCGAACTGCGCGCCCGTTTCGCGCAACGCGGCGACGATCGGTTCGAAGCCCGCCACGTTGTCGATCGCACATTGCTCGGTGAGCTCGAGCACGATGCGCTCGATCGGCATGCCTTGCCGACCGAGCCAATCGGCGGCGTGCTCACGCGTGCGGCCGAGCGTGGCGATCGCTTCGGCGCTGAAATTCAGGAACAGCTTGCCTTCGCAGCCGAGTTCGGCGAATGCGGCGACGCAAGCGGCGGCGGCCGCATGCTCGAGTTCGACGGACAGGCCTTCGCGCGCCGCTTGCGCGAAGAGCGCCCCGGGCGATTCGAGGAAGGTCCCGGCCGGCCCGCGTATGAGGCCCTCATAGCCGAGAATCGTGCCGCCGCCGAAGTCGACGATCGGCTGGAAGACCGCGGACAGCGCGCGCCCCTCGATGAGCTCGGCGATCTTCGGCTCATTCGGCGGCGAAAGATGTGATGACATGAAGGGCAATGGCGGGCAATTGGGCGTACCAGTACGACTCTCGGCTTAACGACCGGAATGCTTGAGAGTTGAATGAATTTTTCGTGAAGCGTTGCACCGCTTTGGTGCGCGCCATGCCTGCCGCCGGCCCTCCGATGCTTCAGTCGGTGATCGGCTCGCGCGAACACGGCGCGTCGCCATGAGTGGCGGACTCCTTTGTCGCGGAGCCCGGCGCGGCGCCCTGGGCGCTCGGGCCTGGCTCCGGGCGCGGTCCCGCATCGGTTGCGGGCAGCCCGTGCTCGGGCGGACGCGGTGCGATCACAACGCGATTGCGGCCGCTCCCTTTGGCGTCGAGGAGCGCGGCGTCGGCGCGGCGAATCACTCGATCGATCTGCTCGCCGCGCACATGCTGAGCGACGCCGACGCTGATCGTCAGCGTCACTTCGAACTGTCGCATCTCCTCGATCCGCTTGCGCAGCCTCTCGGCGGCGCGCGCGGCGTCGATCTGATCGCTGCCCGGCAACAGCGCGACGAACTCCTCGCCGCCGAAGCGGCCACAGACGTCCGTGGGACGCAGACTGTCCTGAATTCCGCGCGCGATGAGCCGCAGCGCGCGGTCGCCCGCGTCGTGGCCGAACCGATCGTTGACCGACTTGAAGTAATCCGCGTCGATGTAAAGCGCCGAGAGCGGCTGACCTGTGCGCTCGGCGCGGTGGATGAGGCGCCGGCCGAGCTCGAACACGCGGCGCCGGCGCGGCAGCTGAGTGAGCTCGTCGATATCCGCGAAAGCGCGCAGCTGCACTTCGAGGCGAAAGTTCTTCTTTTGCGAGCGCAGGGCGAACAGGTTCGTCACGAGACTCGCCGAAATGGCGGCGACGATCGAGAGCGCCACGCCGAACCGCTCGGGAGCCGGCGGTGCGCTGAATGCGAGCAGCGCTACCGGTCCGGCCGCCGCAAACGCCGCCGCCGCCGCGAAATCCCAGCCGCGCAGCAGGACCGGGCTGAACGTGAGCGGAACGAGGACGAAGGCGGGCAGAACGATCGCCGGGTCCTCCCCCCAGTGCACGGCATGGAGGACAATGCCGGCCTCAAGCGCCGCAATGAACGCGAGCGCGGCGAGGCTCGCGCGCAAGCCGCTGCGCGGCGCCCACGCGACGACGAGCGCCGCCCCCATCGGCATTGCGGGCAATGCGCCAAGGACCGCTGCCACGGTGGCGAGGCCGTGCCTGAACCAGATATCGCCGGCGACGAGCACGACATAGCCCACGAGCAAGGTCAGCAACTGCGCGCTGAGGAACGACGAGAGCCTTTCGGCGGCGTAATCCTCGAATGACTGGCTTTCTTGCGGAGTATCGATCGTCTTGGCGCGCTGCCCCGGCCAGCGCCGCTTACGACGGAGCCGATTCCCCCCGTCGAGACGATCCTCTTCAGATCGGTCCTCGCTGCTCATTTTTCTCTCTTTTGGATGCGCAACTAAGCATTACGGAACCGACAGCTCGTTCCGTCGCGCCATTCTAATGTGCGGATTCCCGGTTGGGATACGTTTAACGATATTTAGTAATCCTATGGTCCATAGCCGGGGCAGTATCGTCTATAGCGGTTTCTTCCACGTTCTTCTATTGTTCGAAAGACGGTGTGCGGCGGACGTTCGTTTCAAACAGGTAGTGAGATTCCGAGCAAGAATCAAATAGCAAACGTTTGCGAGTCGAGCCGATCGTTAATTGCAATTGTGAATGTCGGCGATGCCAAGACTATCGCCTTTATAGAACGCCTCGATTAATGGGTTGCCGGGCGTGTCGGACTATTCATCATATTAATGCTGCAAGAGCCTTGATCGCGGTTCAGCGCGCGTCGACGGGCAGCGTTTCGGCGCGCGCCGCGCGGTCGCCCCAGCGCTGCGCGAGGGCGGCGCAGACCATCAGCTGCATTTGATGAAACAGCATCAGGGGCAGCACCGCGATGCCGATTGCCTGGGACGAGAAAATGACCTTGGCCATCGGAATGCCCGAGGCGAGGCTCTTCTTGGATCCGCAAAAAACGATCGTGATGCGATCGGCGCGATCGAAGCTAAGCCGCTTGCCGACCCATCCCGTAATCAAGAGTGCCGCGCCGAGCAATGTGCCATCCGCGACCACCAGGCCGGCGAGCGTCCTCAGTCCCAGGTGCTGCCACAGCCCTTCGTTGATCGCTTCGCTGAATGCCATGTACACGACGAGGAGGATGGAGCCTTGATCGACGAAACGCAGTGCGCGACGGTGGCGATCGAGCCACGGCGCGACGACCGGTCGCAGCAGTTGTCCCGCGACGAACGGAACGAGCAGTTGGGCCACGATGTTGCCGACTGTGTGCCAGGGCGAGCGCACCGCGGCGGACTGGCTGTCGACGACGATGCCGACGAGCGCCGGCGTCACGAATATGCCGATGAGGCTCGACGCCGACGCCGCGCAGACGGCCGCCGGCACGTTGCCTCGGGCGATCGATGTAAAGGCGATCGATGATTGAACGGTCGATGGCAGCGTGCAAAGAAAGAGCACGCCCGCGTAAAGGGCGGGCGACACGAGGGGCGAGAATAGCGGCTTGAACGCGAGGCCGAGCAACGGAAACAGAATGAACGTGCTGGCCAGCACGAGCGCATGCAGACGCCAATGCGTGGCGCCCGCGAGCACCGCCTCGCGCGACAGCTTGGCGCCATGCAGGAAAAAGAGCAGACCGACGGCGACGTTCGTCAACGCGTTGACTGCAACGGCCGCTTCTCCGCGGCACGGCATGACGCTCGCGAGGACGACAGTGCCCACGAGCGAAAGCGTGAAACGATCGGGAATCAAAAACGGCAGACGGGGCATGTCGGCGTCGAGCGGAAAAACGGCAAAGAAGCGATGAATAAAAACCAGGGCAAGCCAGGGCGAAAACAGACCCTCGATGATCTCACGGACCGAACTCGAATACGCCGATTACTGCATTTGCGGCACGCTTGGCGGAAAAAAGAGATGTCGGTAACACCAGGTTACAACGGCGTCGAGCGCATAACACTTTTTGCCTCGACACACCCGAGGGTGGCCCATAAATTACCCTTGCGGCGCGCCCCTCCAGCCTTTCCTCCGATCAAGCTTCGGTAAAGACGATGTTGCTGCAATAGAGTAAGAGGCGTAGCCGCGGGCGAGTGGATCAATCATGGCGGATGCGGGTTTTCAAACCATCGGGCGTTGGATGACGGCCGCGATTTGCGCGGCTGCGATGTCGCTCGCGCAAGCCGCGCCGCCTATGCCGGCGCATGCCGGTGCGGTCAGCTTCCGGCAACCGGCGAGCTTCGGCTTCGGCGCGTTCTCGACGCATCCGGCATTCGTCCGGCAGCCCGGCGCGGACTACCTACAGATCGCGCGCAGCACCTATCCGGAAACGGACCGTTCACCGCGCTCGCGGGCCCCCGCGTCTTCACGTCACGAACGCTTGTTGCCGCGCGCCGCCCCGGGAGGCATACCGTACCGGCCTGTCAGCGAGAACGGCCGAAACGTGCCTCGCCCACCCGATAATTCGGCCTATGTAAGAGCCGGTTCAATTCGCGACGCGGTCACGCGCTACAACGAAGAGCGCGAATCCGGGCGCGTCGCGCCGCGGCCCCCGAGCCCCGGGACGCGTGCGCCCGATCCCTGGCTTTACCGCAACTGATCTGACTCGCGCCGCAGCGCGCTCCGTCGCTCCTCCCTGGTCCTTGCATGGCAGCCGAGCCGGTTGCTGATGCAAACGCGCCACACTTTTTCGCCTGAGCCGCCCTAGTTCTCGCCTCGCAGCGCGCTCGCGCGCGAAATGATTTTGTCATGAGATTTGTGATGCGCCACTATTGCGGCTTGGCGACCCGCGGCGGCCCAAAGCTGCCTCAAGCGCGTCCGCAAACGTCGCTCGCGATGGCAATGGCGGTGCGCCGTGCCCCAAAAGAATGCGGCGTTCGCTCGATTATCGGTGCCGCTATACCGGCAATAACCAAATCGTTTTTTGTTCGGAAAAATGGTCCGCAACGATGATCCCGGTCCGAGCAGCGCCGGCGATCCGGAGAACGCGAACGGGGCGCGCGAGCGGTTCGCCAAGCTTCGATTTTTTCGACAAAGACAGGAGATCCAATGAAAAGCACCGTCAGCCGTGCGCTGAAGAAGAGTTTCCGAACGGCCGCCGCGGCGGGCCTCATGGCGGCCGGCTCGGCCGCCTACGCGCAATCGAGCGTCCAGTTGTACGGGCAAGTCGACAGCTGGGTCGGCATGCAGCAATTCCCGGGCGAGCAACGCTCGTGGGTCGTCGGGGGCGGCGGCATGTCGACGTCGTACTGGGGCTTGAAGGGCGCCGAAGATCTCGGCGGCGGCTACAAGGCGATCTTTACGCTGGAAGACTTCTTCCTGCCGCAAAACGGCAATTACGGTCGCTTCACCGGCGATTCGTTCTTCTCGCGCAACGCCTACGTCGGTATCGAATCGCCATACGGCACGTTCACGGCTGGCCGGCTTACGACGCAGCTTTTCATCTCGACGATTCTTTTCAATCCGTTCATCGATTCGTACACGTTCTCGCCAATGGTGTATCACGTGTTCCTCGGCAACACGGCGATTCCGACCGGCGCGACTTATACGACGGACACGGGCGTCGTCGGCGATTCCGGCTGGAACAACGCGGTGCAGTATTCGACGCCCGATTTTCACGGTCTGTCGGGCAGCGTCATGTACGGGCTCGGCAATCAAGCCGGCAATAACGGCGCCAAGAAGTGGAGCGCGCAGTTTCTCTATTTTCACGGACCGTTCGCGGCGACGGGCGTATTCCAATACGTCAACTTCAACAACAGCCCCGGCGACCTCGTCTCCCCGCCCGCGTTCGGCTCGATCGTGCCGTTCAAGAGCCAAAGCGTGGCGCAACTCGGAGCCAGCTACGACATGAAGTTCGTCAAGTTCTACGGGCAGTACATGTACACGAAGAACGACGAGATTGGCGGCGGGAGCTGGCACGTCAACACAGGGCAAGGCGGCGTGACGGTGCCTGCCGGCCCCGGCACCATCATGGCTTCGTACGCCTATTCGCGTGATGGCGGCGGGCTCGACCAGACTCGCCGAACGTGGGCCGTGGGTTACGACTATCCGCTCTCGAAGCGCACCGATGTCTACGCGGCCTATATGAACGACCAGTTCAACGGACTTTCGACGGGGCAGACCGTCGGCGCCGGCGTACGCGCGAAGTTCTGAGCGCCGTCGGACTTGCCACCCCGCGCACGGCGCCCATTGCCCGTTGCCGGTGCTGGGCGCCTCGCTCGCAACGGGATCGGCTTACCGTTGCTTACGCATGCTCAAGCCTGTCGACGGCGCGGTCGTTAGCCCGGTCTAGATGTGCCAAATCGCATGAGAGTCGCGATGCCGGCGCGGCAAGGAGCCTGTAGACGCCACAGTCGGGCGGGCTCTCGCATACCACGGGAGATCGATCATGCAAATCGGGAGCGCGCTCACGTCCTACGCGCAGCAGGGAAACGGAACGAGCCCCGATTCTGGCTGGCAAAACCGCGGCGCCAACGGAGCGAGCCAGGACCCGCAAATTCTGCAGCTCGCTGAAACGGCCGTGCCGACACAGGATGCGGCCGTCTCCATCTCTGCCGAAGGAGCGGCGGCCGCCGCGCGCGATGGGGCTGCGACGTCCGACGCGACGCTGGATGCGTCGTCGCAGCCCGATGCTTCGCCGGTGAAGTCGTTTACCTACGGTACGCTCGGCCTCGAGCGCCCTGACAAGCCGGAAGAGGAAACGAACGGGTACTACACGGCCGGCCGGTGGCTGGCGGCCGGCATCACGCTCGGCGGTCTGATCGCGCTCGTGGCCTGAGCGCGATTTCGCAGCAGCGCGAGCGAGCCCTGCCGTTCGCGGGCGCTTACTGGCACGTAACGGCGCAAGTCACAGCGCCGACGCCCGCAAAAAAGCCGAACAGTCCGCCGAGCGCGAACGTCTCCGTGCTCGTCGCGCATCCTTGCAGATCCAGCACGCCGACAAGCAAAAGAATAATCGCGATGAATCGCCGCATGATATGGGTCCGAGGAGTGCGACGCGCTCGTGGTACCTCGGGAGCCCGCATCGCCGCTAAAGAAAGAAATGCGGACCTAGTGTAGGGAGCGGCGAGCGCGTGCGATCGGGCGAAAAAGACCACCCCGTCCGCTGTGCTTACCAGGTGTTTCAGCTCGAAAGTCGCATCGACACAGCTCGCGCGATCATGCGCTCCGCCGGACATGGCGAGGCTGCTGGCTGATGCGCGCGCGTCCCTATGCTTTTCGATTGCGGTCAGCTCCCTTTTTCGCCGTTGCCTATACTCGCAAGAGCCGCCGTGTTGCGATAATACGGTGAGACCCGGATCGAGATGGGGGAGACATGACCGACCTGTCGGCGCCGCAATCCCTTGGCGAGATCAAGCCGAGTGCTTCACCGCGGCTGCGCTTCGTCACCGCGGCCGCGCTTTTCGATGGCCATGACGCCGCGATCAACATCGTGCGGCGCATTCTGCAATCGAGCGGCGTGGAAGTCATTCACCTCGGTCACAACCGCTCGGTCGATGAAGTGGCCGATGCCGCCCTCGACGAGGACGCGGATGGCGTCGCCGTATCGAGTTATCAAGGCGGCCACGTCGAATATTTCAAGTACCTCGTCGACCGCCTGCGCGAGCGCGGGGGAGAGCGCATCAAGGTGTTCGGCGGCGGCGGCGGCGTGATCGTCGCCGACGAGATCGACGAGCTGCAGCGCTATGGCGTCGAGCGAATCTATTCGCCGCACGACGGTCAGCAGCTCGGGCTGCAGGGCATGATCGACGACATGATCGCGCGCTGCGCGGCGGCGTCGCGGGCTGCTCACCCGGCCGGCGCGCCCGGCGGGTCGGCGGGCGAGGCAGCGCTCGCCGGTCTCGAAGCCACAGGCGCGCGGCGCTGGCGCGGGCTCGCGCAACTGATCACGGCGCTCGAAAACGGCAAGGCCGACGCGACCACGCGTGCGGCGCTCGCGGCCCGTGCGCAGGCGCGGCAGGTCCCCGTGCTCGGCGTGACCGGAACGGGCGGCGCGGGTAAGTCGTCGCTCACCGACGAGCTCGTGCGGCGCTTTCGGCTCGACTATGGCGACTCCCTCACCATCGCCGTCCTCGCTGTCGATCCTTCGCGGCGAAAGACCGGCGGTGCACTGCTCGGCGACCGCATCCGCATGAACGCGATCGGCGACTGGGGGCATGGTCCACGCGTGTTCATGCGCTCTCTCGCGACGCGCGAGGCGGCCAACGAGCTGCCCGATGTCCTGCCTGACGCCGTTGCGGCCTGCAAGGCGGCGGGCTTTCAGCTCGTCGTCGTCGAGACTTCGGGCATTGGACAGGGCGATGCGGCGATCGCTCGGCATGCCGATCGCTCGCTTTATGTGATGACACCCGAGTTCGGCGCCGCCACGCAGCTCGAAAAAATCGACATGCTCGATTTCGCCGACTTCGTCGCCATCAACAAGTTCGACCGCAGCGGTGCGGCCGATGCGCTGCGCGACGTGGCGAAGCAGGTGCAGCGAAATCGCGAAGCGTGGAGCGAGCCGGCCGACGCGATGCCGGTCTTCGGCACCGTCGCCTCGCATTTCAACGACGATGGCGTGACGGCGCTCTATCAGCGGATTGCGGCGTCGCTCCATGAAATGGGGTTGTCGCGGCCGGTGCAGGGCCCGCGTCTGCCGCCCGCCGATGTGCGATTTTCGAGCGCGCGCCGCGCGATCGTTCCTCCGGGGCGCGTGCGCTATCTTTCGGAAATCGCCGAGACGGTGCGCGGCTATCGGATGCGCGCGGAGGCGCAGGCAAGGCTTGCGCGCGAGCGCTGGCAGCTCGTCGAGGCGAGGCGCATGCTGATGGACGCCGCAAGCGGCGAGCACGATGCCGCAAGCGAAATCCCTCTGGCGCGGCTCGATGCGCTTATCGCGGCGCGCGACGCGCAACTCGGCTCGGCGGAAAAGGCGATGCTCGAGGCGTGGCCCAGAACCGTCGAGGCGTACTCGGGCGACGAGCGCGTCGTCACCGTTCGCGGTAGCGAGATCCACACGGCGCTGACGATCACGACGCTTTCCGGCACGACGATGCGCAAGGTCTCGTTGCCACAATTCGCGGATCCGGGCGAAACGCTGCGCTGGCTCGCGCTCGAAAACCTGCCGGGCTACTTCCCTTATACGGCTGGCGTCTTCCCATTCAAGCGCGAAAACGAGGACCCGACGCGCATGTTCGCGGGTGAAGGCGATCCGGCACGGACCAATCGCCGCTTCAAGCTATTGTCGGAGGGCATGCCGGCCGCGCGACTTTCGACGGCGTTCGATTCGGTCACGCTATACGGCGAGGACCCGGACGAGCGGCCCGACATCTACGGCAAGATCGGCAACTCGGGCGTTTCCGTGGCGACGCTCGACGATATGAAAGTCCTCTACGACGGCTTCGATTTGTGCGAGCCGAGCACCTCAGTGTCGATGACGATCAATGGACCCGCCCCGACCGTCCTCGCGATGTTCTTCAACGTGGCCATCGATCAGCAGCTCGAAAAGCTCGCCGCGCGCTGTGCGCGAGAGGGCAGACAGCCGCGTGCCGACGAGATGGAGGTGGCGCGTGCGAGCGCGCTGCAAAACGTTCGCGGGACCGTGCAGGCGGATATCCTCAAAGAGGATCAAGGGCAGAACACCTGCATCTTCTCGACCGAGTTCAGTCTGAAGATGATGGGCGATATCCAGCAGTACTTCGTCGAGCACGACGTCCGCAACTTTTACTCGGCGTCGATATCGGGCTATCACATCGCCGAGGCAGGCGCGAATCCGATCACGCAGCTGGCCTATACGCTCGCGAACGGGTTCACCTATGTCGAAGCCTATCTGGCGCGCGGCATGGCGATCGACGATTTCGCTCCCAATCTGTCGTTCTTCTTCTCGAACGGCATGGAGCCGGAATACACGGTGCTCGGCCGCGTCGCGCGGCGTATCTGGGCCGTGGCGCTGCGCGATCGCTATGGTGCGAACGAGCGCAGCCAGAAGCTCAAATACCACGTGCAGACTTCTGGGCGCAGCCTGCATGCGCAGGAGATCGCGTTCAACGATATTCGTACGACGCTGCAGGCGTTAATCGCCATTTACGACAACTGCAACTCGCTGCATACGAACGCCTACGACGAAGCGATCACGACGCCTACCGAAGAATCGGTCCGTCGGGCAGTCGCGATTCAGCTCATCATCAATCGCGAGTGGGGGCTCGCCAAGAACCAGAATCCGAACCAGGGCAGCTTCGCGATCGAGGAGCTCACCGATCTCGTCGAGGCTGCCGTCCTCGCCGAGTTCGACCGACTGACCGAGCGAGGCGGAGTGCTGGGCGCCATGGAGACAGGCTACCAGCGAGGCCGCATCCAGGACGAGTCCATGCGCTACGAGCACCGCAAACACGACGGGTCGTATCCGATCGTCGGGGTGAATACGTTCGTTGGAAAGGATGCCGACGAGTCCGAGGCGCCGCCGATTTCGCTCGCGCGCTCGACGCGGGAGCAAAAGCAGAGCCAGCTCTCGCGTCTCGCCGCTTTTCACGAGCGGCACCGCGACGAAGCGGGGCCGATGTTGCGTCGCCTGCAGCAAGCAGCGATCGGCGACGAGAACGTATTCGCCGTATTGATGGATGCGGTGCGCGTCTGCTCGCTCGGTCAGATCACACACGCGCTATTCGAGGTGGGAGGTCAGTATCGGCGAACGATGTGAGGTTGCGAACGTCTGTTTGCATCCCGGTCGAACGACGTAGCCCCAGGCGGCGGCGTTATCGTATCGATAGCTTTGCCCGTGCTTCGTCGTACTCGCGCTCGAGCCGCGCGACGAGTTCGGCGACGCTCGGAATATCGTCCATGAGGCCGACGCCTTGGCCGGCGCCCCAGATATCCTTCCACGCTTTTGCTTTGTCGCCGGCGAAATTCATCGCCGACTTGTCCGACAGGGGAAGGTCCTCGGGATCGAGCCCAGCGTTGACGATGCTCTCGCGTATGTAGTTCCCGTGCACGCCTGTGAAGAGGTTCGTGTAGACGATGTCGGCCGCGCTCGCGTTCACGATCGCATGCTTGTAGCTATCGACGGCATGCGCCTCCCGCGTGGCGATGAAGCGCGTGCCCATGTACGCGAGGTCCGCGCCCATCGCCTGCGCGGCAAGGATCGAGCCGCCATTCGCGATCGCACCCGAGAGCACGATGGGTCCATCGAAGATGCGCCGTACTTCGCCGACGAGCGCGAACGGCGAGATCGTGCCCGCATGTCCGCCGGCTCCCGCCGCCACGAGAATCAAGCCATCGACTCCGGCTTCGAGCGCCTTTTGCGCGTGGCGTAAATTGATGACGTCGTGCAGCACGATACCGCCATAGCTATGCACGGCATCGATCATCTCCTTGACGGGCGCGCGCAGGCTCGTAATGAAGATGGGCACCTTGTGCTCGACGCAAACGCGCACGTCGTGCTCGAGACGCGCATTCGACTGATGGACGATCTGGTTGACCGCGACGGGCCCGACCTTCGCGTTTGGGTTCGCCGCCTTGTGGGCGGCAAGCGCCTCGCCGATCTGCGTGAGCCACTCGTCGAGCAACTCGGCCGGGCGCGCGTTGAGCGCTGGAAACGATCCGACGATACCGGCCTTGCATTGCGCGAGCACGAGTTCCGGATAGCTGACGATGAACATCGGCGATGCGACGACAGGCAGCGTCAGGTTTTGCAGGACGGCGGGAAGGGCCATGAGGCGAGTCTCCTTCGAAAGAGCGGGGAGAGGTAGGCGATGAAGAGAACGTTCGTTCGATTATACGGAGGGGTGAGTTCGCCGTGGCATCGGTCATTGGAGGGAGTACTCAGGCTCTACGTTTCGTGGCGCAGCGAACGGGCGCGCAGCTTAGACGTCCGTAGAATGCGAAGCTACCTGCAGAACAATGGAGCGGACGCAATGACTTTCGCCGACTTTACTCCGTTTCGCGTGGCCACCGGGGGATCAGCGATATTCGGTCTCAAGGGCGGTTCGGGGGCGCCGTTGTTGCTGCTGCATGGGCATGCGCGAACGCACGAAATCTGGCATCGGTGCGCGCAACCGCTCGCGCAGCATTTCACGGTGATCGCGACGGACCTGCGCGGCTACGGATCGTCAATCGACCCCGAGCGCGAAGGTGCGGCGAGCCGCGTATCGAAGCGTGCCTTGGCGCAGGATCAGGTGGACGTCATGCGCCGGCTCGGCTTCGAGCATTTCCTCGTCTGCGCGCACGAGTGGGGCGCGGGTGTCGCGCACCGGATGGCGCTCGATCATCCCGATGCAGTCGATCGATTGATGTTGCTGGGTACGGCCCCCTCGATGACCGACTACGACGGCGCGGCCGAGCTGGCGGCGGCTGATTCGATCGATCTCGAACACGATCGCGCGGACGTCGAGCGCGGTCGTCGCGTGGCGTGTCCGCTGCGCGTTCTGTGGGGCGCCCGAAGTGCCGTCGGTCAATGCGCCGATCCCATCGGCGCATGGCAGCGCATGGCACGCGACGCAAGCGGTCACGCGCTCGATTGCGGCAGTCTCATTCCCGAGGAAGCGGCCGATGCGCTCGTCGCTGAAATGTTGGACTTCTTCGAGGCGCGAGAGTCCGGTGAATCCGGCGAAACTCGGATGAGGCATTAGGCGCTCACGGGATCCGAGCCTCGCGCGATGGTGCCGCCGGCCGCCAACCGTGCGAGAGCGGCTTCCAAGACGTCTCTTGCGTCGACGCTAACGCATGCCGCGCTTGCCGGCCCGCGGCGTGGTCGCCGGCGCCTGGAGCGGCGGCAGGCGGCGCGCGACCGGTGTCGATTTGATGATGGCCGTGTTGGTCTCGGCGCGATCGGTCACCTTCGCGAGGATATCGTCGAGCTCATCGATCGAACGCAGGTAAAGGCGGCAGACGAAGCAATCCTCCCCCGTCACCTTGTCGCATTCGACGAACTCCGGAATCCGCCGGATCGCCTCCTCCACGAGATGCAGTTGGCCAGGCAATGGCCGTACGCGCACGATGGCCTGCATCGTATAGCCCAACGCGCGCGGGTCGATTTGCACTGTGAAGCGCTCGATGACGCCCTGCGTTTCGAGGCGGCGCAGACGTTCGGCCGTGCTCGGCGCCGACAAGCCGACCTCGCGCGCAAGATCGGCCACGGCCGCACGGCCGTTTTCGGCCAGCAGCATCAGCAACGTGCGATCGATTTCGTCGAGCGTGGCGGCGCCGGCGGAGGGCCCCGATCCCGCGCCAGCTTCATAAAGGCGTTTCGGCATGTCTTGCCTTCGATAAAAAGACATAAAGCTTTCTTCGCCTTAGTTTAGCCATGTCTTACGCCTCACGTAACCGCTAGACTGCATCGTATCGAAAGCATCTTTTGTCGAGGCATCCGTGGCTAACCAGGAAATCCGACGTGGCGCGTTGGAGATGACCGTCGCAATGTTGATATCGGGCACGGTGGGCTGGCTCGTCGTGAAGTCGGGTGAGCCGCCTGTCGCCGTCGTATTCGTTCGTTGCATCTTCGGCGCCATCACGCTTGCGCTCATCTGCGCGTGGCTGGGCCTTCTCCGGCGGGACGCCTTGTCATGGCGCATCGCGGGCCTGGCGGTCGCCGGCGGCGCGGCCGTCGTCGCCAACTGGATTCTGCTCTTCGCCGCCTACTCGCGCGCGTCGATCTCGATGGCGACGGCCGCCTACAATACGCAGCCGTTCATGCTCGTTGCGTTGGGCGCGCTCGTCTTTCGCGAGCGCATCACTGCGTCGATCGCAGTCTGGCTCGCCGTCGCCTTCGTCGGGCTCGTCTTCGTCGTGCGGGTGGAGCCGGCCGTCCTTGCCGTGCCCGGTCAATATCTCGAAGGGATCGCCTATGCGCTCGGCGCGGCATTTTTTTACGCCATCGCGTCGATCGTGACGAAGCGGCTCAAGGGCACGGCGCCGCATCTGATCGCGCTGATCCAGGTGACGCTCGGTGCGCTCGCGCTCGCGCCGTTCATCGATTTTCATGCGTTGCCGAAAAGCGCGGGCCCCTGGGCGGACCTCTTCACGCTCGGCATCGTCAACACAGGTCTCATGTACGTGCTGCTGTACGGCGCGATTCAAAGATTGCCGACCGCGATGACGGGCGCGCTCTCGTTTATTTATCCGGTAGTCGCGATCGTCGTCGACCATGTCGCGTTCGGGCAAACGCTGGCCTGGGTCCAACTGCTCGGTGCCGCGCTGATTCTGGTCGCCGCCGCAGGCGTCAATCTCGGTTGGCGTGTGGTGCCGCGCCGGGCATCGCTGGCGCGCGGCTCTTCGCACGCAAGTGAAATTTGAGTGAAAGCGGGTTGTAGAGTATTCGCAGGGAAATCACCGATGCGCTCGATCAAGGCGCATCGGTATGATGACGGTGACGCTGATCACGTCGTACATTGCGCCGTTCGCCATTCTTGACGAGCGGCTTTTCTTTTTTGGCCTCTCAATCGCGCAAAGCCACATCGGCCACGGGGGCGTCCGTCAGTCCGATCAGTTCCTGCGGCGACAGATTGAAGACGGCGTGAGGATGGCCGGCCGCCGCCCAGAGGCTGTCCAACTGCAACAGGTCCGCATCGATCAGCGTAACGGGCGGCGTGACGTGCCCGATCGGGCAGACGCCGCCTATCGCATAGCCCGTCTTCTCGCGCACGAACTTCGCGTCCGCTCGCGCGACCGGACCGACTCGCGCGGCGACCTTTTCCTCATCGACGCGATTGGCGCCGCTTGCGATGACGAGCACGGGCATATCGTCGTCGCGGCGTCGAAAGAGGATCGACTTCGCGATTTGCGCGACGGTGCAGCCGAGCCCTGCCGCTGCTTCCGCCGAGGTCTTGCCCGTCTGAGGCAACATCACAACAGGCTTCTCATGCCCACGCTCGCGCAGCAGCAGAGCAACGCGCCGCGCCGATTCGGGCAATGCGGCGAGTGGTTCCGAGGCATCCGCCACTTCGGGCGCGTTCGTGGGGGTCAATCGTTCGTTGTCCATATTGATCGGTGTTGTCCGCTTATTGTCGATTCTTTTGACATCCTCGCAGGCCGCGTGGCGTCACGCCTGCTCGCTTGCTTCGCTGCATTGCGCCGCATTTCGCTTTGCGAGCAATGCACGGCCGGCGCGCGACGCGTTGGGTCGGCCGATCGCCGAAGAGATGAAGTGGCCGATGTCGACGACTTGATCGAGATCGACGCCGGTTTCGATTCCAAGGCCGTTCATCAGATAGAGCACATCCTCCGTCGCGACGTTTCCTGTCGCGCCCTTCGCGTAGGGACAACCGCCGAGACCCGCCACCGACGCGTGAAAGATCTCGATGCCTTCGAGCAGCGAGGCGTAGATGTTGGCGAGCGCCTGACCGTAAGTGTCATGAAAGTGCCCCGAGAGCCGTTCGCGCGGAAAAACCTTCGTCACGGCCGCGAACACCTCATGCGTGCGCTTCGGCGTGCCGACTCCGATGGTGTCCGCGATGTCTATTTCGTCGCAGCCGAGTTCGGCGAAACGCTGCACCACGTCGACGACCGCGGGCACCGGCACATCTCCCTGATAGGGGCATCCGAGCGCGCACGAGATGCTGCCGCGCAGCCGCAGACCATTGTCTTTCGCGGCTCGCGCGACGGGCTCGAAGCGCGCAACGCTCTCCGCGATACTGCAATTGATGTTTCGCTGCGAGAAAGCCTCGCTCGCGGCCCCGAAGATGACCACTTCGTCGGCCTGCGCAGCCAGCGCGCCTTCGAAGCCCTTGAGGTTCGGCGTGAGCACCGAATAGATCGTGCCGGGGCGGCGCGCGATGCCCGCCATCACCTCGGCGGCGTCGGCCATTTGGGGCACCCACTTCGGCGACACGAACGACGCCGACTCGACGTTGCGAAACCCTGCCGCCGAGAGCCGATCGACGAGCTCGATCTTCACCGCGGCCGGCACCTGCTGCTTCTCGTTCTGCAGCCCGTCGCGCGGGCCGACTTCGACGATCTTCACTGCGCGAGGCAAGGACATGTCATTCTCCAGTCGATTCGTAAGGACTGCCGATCGATATTCGCGATGTTGTTCTCTCAGTACCCCCGCACCGGATCGACGATGCCGCCGATCGGCTCGCCGCGCTCGAGCGCGGCGATCTTTTGCGCGATCTGCGCGATGGCCGGCTCGCGCAGCGTCAAGGCCGCGATATGCGGTGTGACCGTCACGCGCGGCTCCCGCCACAAGCGGTGATCGGGCGGCAGCGGCTCCGTCGCGAACACGTCCAGCGTGGCCGCGGCGATCTGTCCCTGCGCAAGCGCATCCAGCAAGTCCGCCTCGACGACATGGGCGCCGCGCGCGAGGTTCACGAGATAGGCGCCGCGCGCGACCTTCGCGAAAGTCCGACGGTTCAGGATACCGTCGGTATCGGGCGTGCTCGGCAGTAAATTGACGAGCACTTTGAGGCCATCGAGAAACGCGTCGAAATTCGCTTTGCCCCAGAACGTTTCGACACCCTCCAATGTTTTCTCGCTCCGGCTATAGCCGCGCACGGGCAAGCCGAGCGATGCAAGGGCCTGCGCGACATGCGCGCCGAGCGCGCCCAGCCCGAGCACGCCGACCGTAAAGGTGTCGCGCGCATGCGGCGCGAGTTCGCGCCAGCTCGGATCGGCTTGCCGCTGCGCGAGTTCGTATTCGTCGAAGCGGCGCATGTAGCGTAACACCGCGTAAGTCGTGTACTCGGCCATTTGTGCCGCCATGCCCGTATCTTCGAGCCGGATGATCGGCACGCCATGCGGCAGCGTTCCCGGCGCTTCGCGCTCGAGCGACAGCAAAGCGTCCACGCCCGCACCGAGATTGAAGATCGCTTTGAGCCCGGCGCGCCGCGCGAACAGCTCGCGCGGGGGACGCCAGACGAGCGCGTAGTCGGCATCGGCCGCATCGCCGGGCTCCCACGCGCGTACATGCGCCCCAGGTAGCGCGCGTGCGAGCGACGGCAGCCAATGGTCGGCCTCGTTTGCCTGCGGCGTGTGGAAGAGAATCTTCATGCGTGCTGCGTAGGGTAGGACGACGAGTCTCTGAACGAAGGGGCGAACCCTCTCATTCTACTTGCTCACCCCCGCGCTCGCGAACCCGCACAACGGACCTTAGTCGTTGCGGCATGCCTCTTTGCATACGTCTTGCGCCGCCGGCAGATGCGCCGCGCTCTGCGCGCGTATGCCGAGGCGGTCGAAAAGTTTCCGATCGGCGTCCGCCTGCGGATTGCCCGTCGTCAACAATGCGTCGCCGTAGAAGATCGAGTTGGCTCCGGCCATGAAGCAAAGTGCCTGAATGGCATCGTTCATTTGCTGGCGGCCGGCCGAGAGTCGCACCATCGCTCGCGGCATCGTGATGCGCGCCACGGCGATCGTGCGCACGAACTCGAACGGATCGAGAGGCTCGACTTCGCCGAGCGGCGTGCCTTCGATCGCGACGAGATGATTGATCGGCACGGATTCGGGATAGGGGTCCATGTTCGCGAGTTGCGCGATGAGCCCCGCGCGCTCGCGGCGCGACTCGCCCATGCCGACGATGCCGCCGCAGCAGACGTTGATGCCTGCGTCGCGCACGCGTTCGAGCGTCTCGAGCCGGTCCTGGTAAGTGCGTGTCGAGATGATCTGCCCATAGAACTCGGGCGACGTATCGAGGTTGTGGTTGTAGTAGTCGAGGCCCGCTTCGCGCAGCGCCTTCGCCTGATGGTCCTCGAGCATGCCGAGCGTCACGCAGGTTTCGAGTCCCATCGCCTTCACGCCGCGGATCATTTCCTTGATCGGCTCGAGGTGGCGGTCTTTCGGGCTGCGCCATGCGGCGCCCATGCAAAAGCGCGTCGCGCCGTTGTCCTTCGCCGTGCGTGCCGCGGCGAGGACCTCGCCGATGTCCATGAGCTTCTCGGCTTTGAGGCCCGTTTCATAGTGCGACGACTGCGAGCAGTATTTGCAGTCCTCCTCGCAGCCGCCCGTCTTGATCGACAGCAATGTCGAAAGCTGCACGGCGTTCGCGTCGAAATGCTCGCGGTGCACTTGCTGCGCGCGAAAGAGGAGATCGTTGAACGGCAGCTCGTAAAGTGCCGCAACGTCGCCGACGCGCCAGCGAACGGTATTCGGTGTTTGCGGTGCGGCCATCGGCGACGCGCTTTCGGTTTGGGCTTGAGTCATATCGTCGATCCTTCGAGGCTTGGGAACGCTGTGGGGTCGTCGTTCCGAATTCGTCAAAATTCGCGTAAGCGGTGCTGGGAGGAACTGGCGCTAACTCGGCGGCGGCTGAGTGCGCAAAATGTTCAGGAGTCCTGCGATATCGATCGCCTGCACGGCTTGCTCGGGCGAAGCGGGTGCCAGATGCGGCACGATGCCGAGGAGCGGTGCATCGTGCTCGCGAGCGAGCCATTTGCGCACCGTATCGATATTTTCGTCGCGGTAGAGCATCGCGGGGTCGACGACATTCGCCACCCAGCCGGCGATGCGCAGTCCTCGCGCGGCGATCGCTTGCGCCGTCAGCAGCGTATGGCTGATGCAGCCGAGGCGCACGCCCACGACAAGCACAACGGGCAGTGCCAATGCGCGGGCGAGGTCGGCCGTGTCGTGTTCGTCGTCGAGCGGCACGCGAAAACCGCCGACGCCTTCGACGACGACGATATCGGCGAGCTTCGCGGCTTGCGCGTGGCACTGGACGATGTGGGCGATATCGAGCGCGACGCCTTCGTGCGCTGCGACGATGTGCGGTGCCGCCGGCGCTTTCAAGAGATACGGGGTGCGCAGTTCGGGCGGCAGCATAACGCCGGCGGCGGCGTCGAGCTGATCCGCGTCCTCGTTGTGCCATTGCCCGTCGCGCTCGACGGCTCCGGCCGCGATCGGTTTCATCGCCGCGGCGCGTAGGCCCGCGCGCTTGAAGCCGTGCAGCAGGGCGCAAGAGATGAAGGTCTTGCCGATCTCGGTATCGGTACCCGTGACGAAGAGCGAGAGCGGCGCGCTCATGCCTGGCCTCCCTCGTCGATTCGACAGAGCGCTGCTTCGAGCCTGGCCAGATCGTCGAGCGAATGCGCGGCTGAAAGCGAAATGCGCAGCCGCGACGTACCGGCTGGCACCGTCGGCGGCCGAATCGCCGGCACCCAGAGCCCCTCGGCGTCGAAGCGCGCGGCGAGCGCAAGCGTGGCTTCGTTGTCGCCGATCACGAGCGGCTGAATCGCCGTTTGCGAATCGACGGGCTGCCAGCGCGTTCGGCGAAGCATGGCGCGTGTGCGCTCGATCAGCGTCGCGAGATGCGCGCGGCGAGCGTCGCCTTCGTCGCCCGCGATCAGTTCGAGGCTTGCGGAAACGGCATGAGCGACCGCGGGCGGCGCGGCCGTCGTGAAGATATAGGGCCGCGCGCGCTGTATGAGCCATTCGATCACGGTCTCGTGCGCGACGATGGCCGCTCCCGCCACACCGGCCGCCTTGCCGAGCGTGCAGACGTAGACGAGATGCGGCGAGCGCAGCGCGTGCTCGGCGAGCACGCCGCGCCCTTGCGGCCCGAGCACGCCGAAGCCGTGCGCGTCGTCGACGACGAGCCACGCGCCATACCGTTCGGCGAGCGCCAGCAAACGGCCGAGCGGTGCGATGTCACCGTCCATGCTGAACACGCCGTCCGTCACGATGAGCTTGGCGCTCGAATCGGAGGCCTCGAGCATGGCCGCGAGCGCAGCCGTATCGCTGTGCGGATAGATCTGCACGTTGGCGCGCGAGAGCCGTGCGCCATCGATCAGCGAGGCATGGTTGAGCGCGTCCGAGAAAAGGGCCGTGTCGCGGCCGGCAAGCGTCGTCAGCGCCGCGAGATTCGCCATATAGCCGGTGCTGAACGAGAGAGCGCGCGGCGCATCGACGAAGCCGCCGCAAAACGCCGCGAGATCGTCTTCCAGTTGCGCGTGCGCTTGCGAGTGGCCGCCGAGCAGGTGCGAGCCGCCGCTGCCCGCGCCGTAGCATTTGGCGCCCTCGGCGAGCGCGGCCGTCAACTTCGGGTGCGCGGCGAGGCCGAGGTAGTCGTTGCTCGCGAAGCCTACTATCTCGCGTCCGTCCACGCTCATATGCGCGCCGCAGGGCGTCCCGGCGGTGCGCCGGCGGCGTGTCAGGCCGCGTGCATCGAGATCGGCGAGGCCTTCTCGGAGCGAGTCGAGCAAATGCATCAGCGCTCCTCGCCCGCAAGCGTCGCGTCGAACGTCTCGCGCGTTCGCGCGGCAAGCCATGCGATTTGTTCGTTGTCCAAAATATATGGCGGCATCAGGTAGACCGTCGTGCCGATCGGACGCATCAGCAGCTCGCGCGCAAGCGCGTTGGCGAAGAAGCGTCGCGAGAACGTGCGCGCGGCATCGCCTTCGAGGGCGACATCGAAAGCGATCAGCGTTCCGCGACGGCGCAGATGACGCACCTTCTCGTGCGAGGCGAGCGAGCCAAGCGCCGCGAACAGTGCCGACGATTTCGCCTCGTTCGTGGCCAGCACGTCGTCGGCTTCGAACAGATCGAGCGTCGCGAGCGCCGCGCGGCAAGCGAGCGGATTGCCCGTGTACGAATGCGAATGCAGGAAGCCGCGTGTCGTATCGTCGTCGTAGAACGCGGCGAACACCTCGTCGCGCGACAGCACGATCGACAAGGGCAGATAGCCGCCGCTGATTCCCTTGGACAAGCAGAGGAAATCGGGCCAGACGCCAGCCTGCTCGCAGGCGAAAAACGTACCGGTGCGTCCACAGCCGACGGCGATCTCGTCGGCGATCAGATGCACGCGATATTCGTCGCACAAGGCGCGCAGGCCGGCGACATAAGACGGGTCGTGCATCGCCATGCCGGTCGCGCATTGCACGAGCGGCTCGACGATCAGTGCCGCGATCCGTTCTGCCCGAGATTCGAAAAGTGCGCGGACGTCTTCGAGCGCGCGCCGGGCCACATCGGCTGCTGTCTCACCGGGCTGCGCGAGGCGCGCATCGGGCGATGCCGCAACGTGCGCACAACGGATCAGCGGGTCGTAGGCGTCCTTGAACAACGCGACGTCCGTGACGCCGAGCGCGCCGATCGTTTCGCCGTGATAGCCGTTCGCGATGCAGACGAATTCGCACTTCTCATCCATGCCGCTGTTGCGCCAATAGTGGAAGCTCATTTTCAGCGCGATTTCGACGGCCGATGCGCCGTCCGACGCGAAGAACGCATGGCCGAGCGTACCCTGCGTGAGCCGCGAGAGCCGCTCCGCGAGCTCGACGGCGGCCGTATGCGTGCAGCCCGCGAGCATCGCGTGTTCGAGCGTGTCGAGCTGCGCCTTCAACGCGTCATTGATACGCGGATTCGCGTGACCGAACAGATTGACCCACCATGAGCTGATCGCGTCGAGATATCGGCGCCCGTCGTGATCGAAGAGCCATGCACCTTCGCCGCGCGCCACGGCGACGAGCGGCAGCCGCTCGTGGTGCTTCATCTGCGTGCAGGGGTGCCAGACCGCCGCGAGGCTACGTGCAACCCATTCCTGTGCGCCCCTTTCGTCCGTCCGGCTGCTCGCGCGTCCGTGCGTCGTGGGACTCGTAGTCGTTACTTGCTTGGGAGCGTCGACGTTCATACGCTTCGAAATCTCGTCCGTTGCGTCCGCGCGAGGAAAACGCGGACCTGTCCATCGCTTTGCGAGCTCGCCAGCCGCGCGTTCGTCGCGACATGCGAGCCAAGGCGGACGTGAGAGTAGCGCGTTCCGTTCGACGATGCACGCATTCCGTGCCGCCGCGAACGGCGTGTTTTGGCGGCCGTTCGGCGCAGCTCAGGGCGCTTCGGAGCAGATCGCAAACGTTGGATGACGTTGACGACGGCAGAATGACGCCGCGCGCCGGCAAAAATTCATGAAAAACGTGAGCGGCGCGGGCGGTCAGCCGCGCGCCGGTGAGCGAATCGCAATGGCAGACTTACCAGCGGCTGGCAAGCGAGGGATGGGCAACGGTGCCGGTACCGCCGACGCCGCTCGTGTCGTTGCCGCTGGATGGCGATGACGAGGCTGTTTGCGTGCCGTCGTTCCAGACCACCGAGTCGTTGACCGCATAGAGCTGGCATGGCTCGCCGTGGTTCTCCTTGCTGCAATTGGCGAGCGCCACCGACATCGGATCGTCGCCGCCCTCCGCCCACGACCAGGCACCGGAGCTCGCGACCGCGAAGGCGCGGCTCGGGAATTGATGCAGGAACTTGCCGTACGCCGCGCGGCCCGCCGAATCGAGGTAGGGGACGGCGTTGACCGAATCGACGGCCGCGTAACCCGTCGCTTGCGGCATCGGGCGCGTTTCGACTTGGTATTCGGGCCGCGTCGGCATGCCGATGCGCGCGAGGAACGCGTCGACGGCGGGCCACCAGATCGATACGCCATCGCGATCGACGACGAGCCGGTGAGCGTCGTTCTTGTACGATCCGAAGTCGATCATCTTGGCGCTCGCGCCGTGACCGACGTAGGCGGCATACATGCGCTCGGTCAGTTCGTGCGTCCAGATCGAGTCGTTGTCGCCGTAGAGCCAGAGCGACGGCACGCGAGCCTTCTCGCCGTAGGCTTCGAACGCGTTCGTGAGGTTGTCCTGCCACCCCGAGCAGGCGTCTTGCCGCAGTCCGCCGGAGAAATTGATGAGGCCGCGCACGCCCGGCGCCGCCCGCATGCCATAAGCGATCGCCGTCAGCCCGCCGTGCGACGTGCCGGCCACGACGATCCGCGAAGCATCGACGTACGGTTCCTTCGACATATAGGCAATCGTGGCGGCGACGTCGTCGGCTTGCGCGTCGCCGTTCTTTTCGACGTCGCAACCTTCCTGGCGGTAGGTGCCGCCGGAATTGCCGAAGCCTTCGCGATTGGGGGCGACGACGACATAGCCGCGGCGCACGAACTCTCGCGCGAACGCGAGCGGACGGCTGCGCGCCTGCGCGCGGGGGTCGCCCGCCATCTTGCCGTGATTGAAGACGATCATCGGAAACGGTCCTGGACCGTTGGGCTTGAAGATCGTGGTTTCGAGCGTGATCGAGCCCGCGCTGTCGACCGGAACGCGGACGACGCGCTCATTGAGATCGGCGGCGAGGACCGGCATGTCCGACTCGCCGAACTCCAGGCGTGCCACGTTCGAGGCCGAAAGCGGCCCACCGGGGCTAGTGGCGAGTGCGACGTCTTGCTTTGTTGAGCTCGAGCCCGCATGGACGCTCATCCATGCGCACGCACATGCCAATCCAACCCAAACTTTTTTCCAACTCATGCGCGCCTGCTCAGAAAATCGGTTGTCACGGCGATGGTCCCTCTCTCGTCCATCCCGGATCAGTATCCGCGCTCACTTCGCTGGGCCGTTGCTCGAAAAAAGGCCGGCAATGGTCACAATTCGTCCCATTGGTCGTGCGACGAGGCGTCGCCGGCAATCGGTGGCGAAAAAGCGCGGGAATGTGACGCGCACCCGTTGCGCTCGAAAAATCGATAGGGAGTCCTATCCATCGCCCAAGCGCAGTTCCAGCCGGCGGCGAACGCCTTCGGCCAGCAACGATTCGTCTGAACGATGCACGTCACAAGCGAGCCTCATCGTAGCCCGCCGATATTCGCCTGCGCAATAAAGGAGAACCCGGGCTTGCCGGACATAGACGTCCGGCGTACCGGGTGAAAAGCGATGGAAAGACCGACGGCAGAGAAGCGAGGTTAGCGCTCGCTTACGTCGCCGTCCACGTAGCGCCAGCGTCCATCGTCGCCGCGCGTGAAACGACTGACTTCTTGCAGCCGGTGTCCGCGACCCCCCGTTTTAAATCGAGCGACGAATTCCACGATGGCGTGTCTATCGTCGAGCGCTTCGAAACGTTTGATCTGAAGCCCCAACCAGCGCGGCGCATCGGGCGCGTCGACGTCGGCCGCGAGATCGGCGGGGCAGGTCGAAGGATCCCATGTCGCGCGGAGGTAGTCTGTGTCGCCGACCACATAGGCCGTATAGCGGGAGCGCATCACCTCGAGCGCCGTCGGCGGCACGGCCGCGCCGCTCAGATAGCGGCCGCAGCACTCGGCAAAGCGCGGTGCGGCGGCCGCGGCCCGGCGGTTCGGTGCCGCGCCGCCGCAGGGGCAGGCGCCCGCGGCGGGCGCGGTCGGTTGCTTTGCGTTCATCCGGCGTCGGCGCTGTGGGGGGACGAAAACGCCGAATCTTACTCGAACTGCCTTGCAATCAAGATCTTTTGAATATCGCTCGTGCCCTCATAAATCTGGCACACGCGCACGTCGCGATAAATGCGCTCGACCGGAAAGTCGGTGACGTATCCGTAGCCGCCGAACGTCTGCAATGCCGCGGAGCAGATCCGTTCGGCCGCCTCCGACGCGAAAAGCTTCGCCATCGCCGCTTCCTTGAGGCACGGCTGACCGGCATCCTTCAGTGAGGCCGCGTGCCAGACCAGTTGCCTTGCGGCTTCGAGCTGCGTCGCCATTTCGGCGAGCCGGAACTGCACGGCCTGGTGGCCGAAAATCAGTTCTCCGAAACTTTCGCGCTCCTTGGCATAGGCGAGCGCGGCCTCGAACGCCGCGCGCGCCATGCCGACGCTTTGCGCGGCGATGCCGATGCGCCCGCCTTCGAGCCCCGACAGCGCGATCCGATAACCTTCGCCTTCGGCGCCGATGCGCTGGGCGGCCGGCACGCGGCAATTTTCGAACACGATCTGCGCCGTGTCGGACGAATGCTGCCCGAGCTTGTCTTCGACGCGCGCCACGACGTAGCCGGGGGTATTCGTCGGCACGATGAAGGCGCTGATGCCACGCTTGCCGGCGGTTTTATCCGTCACGGCCATGACGATCGCGACATCGCCATGCTTGCCGCTCGTGATGAACTGCTTGACGCCGTTGATGACATACGCGTCCCCATCCCGCACGGCCGTGGTCCGCAGCGCCGAGGCGTCGGAGCCGGCCTGAGGCTCGGTGAGGCAGAACGCGCCGAGCATCTCGCCGCGTGCGAGCGGCGTGAGCCAGTCGCGCTTTTGCGCGTCGTCGCCGTAGGCGAGCAGGATGCTGCACACGGGGCAATTGTTGACGGAGATCGCCGTCGAGGTCCCACCGTCGCCCGCGGCGACTTCCTCGAGAATCAATGCGAGTGCTAGCGCGTCGAGGCCCGCGCCGCCGTATTCGTGCGGTACGAGCACGCCATATGCGCCAAGCTCGGCGAGCTGCCGATGGACGTGCTTAGGAAATGTCCGTTCCCGGTCCCATTGCGCCGCGAAAGGCGTGACGGCATCGCGCACGAAAGTACGCACCGCATCGCGGATCATCGTGTGATCCTGGTCGAGCACCATATTCGTTCGTCTCCTGGCTGGTTGCCTTGGATTGCTATGTCTGCAGAATTGGCGGCCCTTGTGAGGCCTTGCGTTCGAGTCGCTGATCAGAGCCGCGATCGAACGCATGATGCGAGAAGGTGTGATCCGTCTCGTGCTACCACTCGACCGGCGTCCCGTCATACTGGACGAACCGGCCGTTGAAAGCGGCCCGCGCGGCGCCCGCCTGTGCAATGACCTGACGCATGCCGGACACGCTGCGCTCAGGATCGATCGCCGCGTTGGCCCCGCCCATATCGGTGCGCACCCAACCGGGATTGAGCGCGATGCAAGTCGCCCGGCGCGTTTGCAGCGACGCCACGCGCAGCGCACTGTTGAGCGCGGCCTTGCTCGCGCGGTAAAGCCAGCCCGTCGTTCCCGTCGCCTCGCTGATGCTGCCCATTCTGCTCGACAGCACGGCCAGGACCCCATCCACCGATTCGACGAGCGGCAGCAACACGGGCAGCAACAGCATCGGGCCGCGGACGTTGGTGGACATCACGTGGTCGAAATCGTCGGCTGAGAACGACTCGACGCCTTCCGTCTGCGGCCCGTAGACACCCGCGCAGATGATGGCCACATCGAGCTCTTCGTCTGCGATCACGGCGGCCAACCCGTCGATGTCATCGGGCTCGGTCACGTCGAGCAGAATCGGCTCCGCTTCAAAGTCGGCCTCGATCGCGTCGAGCGCCTCGCCGTCCCGCGCGGTCGCGATGACGCGCCAGCCCGCGCCACGGTATTGCCGCACGAACTCGCGCCCGATGCCGCGCGACGCGCCCACGATCAGTGCTGTCTTCATCCTTCGGACTCCCAACGGACCGCGGAATTTACGTGGCAGGCGCGCCGCATCTTGCCCTCAGCCGGTCGAGCGCCGCCTGATGCCCCAGGGCGCCGGATCGCCCGATGCGGGTCACGAGACGATCTCGATTCCCATGGCCGTCGCTTCGCCGCCGCCGATGCAAAGGCTCGCCACGCCGCGCTTGCCGCCGCGCTTCCTCAATGCGCCAATGAGCGTGACGAGAATGCGCGCGCCTGAGGCGCCGATCGGATGCCCAAGTGCGCAGGCGCCGCCGTTCACGTTGACGATCTCGTGCGGCAGGCCGTGCTCCTTCATCGCCGCCATCGTGACGACGGCGAACGCCTCGTTGATTTCATACAGATCGACGTCGCTGGCACGCCAGCCGTTTTTCTCGAAGAGCTTGCGGATTGCGCCGACGGGTGCCGTCGTGAACTTCGCCGGTTCCTGGGCGAACGTGGAGTGGCCGACGACGCGTGCGAGCGGCACGATGCCGAGCCGCTCGGCCGTGGACGCGCGCATCATCACGAGTGCCGCCGCGCCGTCCGAAATCGAAGACGAGTTCGCCGCCGTGACCGTTCCGGTTTTGCTGAATGCGGGCTTGAGCGTCGGGATTTTCTCGATGTTCGCCTTGAACGGCTGCTCGTCGCGCGCGATCAGGACCTCGTCGCCCTTGCGGCCTTCGATCTTCGCGGGGGCGATTTCCCACGAGAATGAACCGTCCTCGTTTGCCCGCCGTGCTCTCATGAGCGATTCGACGGCGAACGCGTCCTGCGCTTCGCGCGTGAAACCGAACGAGCCGGCGCATTCCTCGGCAAACGTGCCCATCAGGCGGCCTTTCTCGTAGGCGTCTTCGAGCCCGTCGTAGAACATGTGGTCGATCACCTGGCCGTGCCCCATGCGCATACCGGCGCGCGCCTTCGGCAGCAGGTACGGCGCATTCGTCATGCTTTCCATTCCGCCCGCGACGATCACATCGGACGAGCCCGCGGCGAGCATGTCGTGCGCGAACATGGCGGCGCGCATGCCCGAGCCGCACATCTTGTTGACGGTCGTGCAGCCCGTGGAAAGCGGCAAGCCGGCACCGAGCGCGGCCTGGCGCGCCGGTGCCTGGCCCAGACCGGCCGGCAGCACGCAGCCCATCAGTGCCTCGTCGACCTGCTCCGGCTTCAGTCCCGAGCGCGCGAGCGCCGCTTCGATTGCAATGGCGCCGAGCCGCGGCGCCGCGAGCGCGGCGAGCTCGCCTTGGAACCCGCCCATCGGCGTGCGCGCCACGGCGACGATGACGACGGGATCGCTGGACCTCTCTCTTGCATCACTCATGCTTGATCTCCTTGATTACGCCTTCGACGACCGCCTCGATCTTCGTCAGCTCGGCGGCGTCGGCAGCGACGATGTCGATATCGGCCGCGCTCGCCCGCTTGGCGGAAAGCGCGGCCACGCAGCGTTCGTAAGTACTGCCGAGCATCTCGGCGCTCGAAATCGTCATGCCGAGATTGCGCATGCGGCCGTCGTGCACGCCGTAGGTCCAGCCGTGCACCATGAGCGGCTGGCTGCGCGCCCACGCGTCGTTCACGATCGTCGTGCGGCAGACGTTGACCACTTGCTCGATCGTGTTCAATTCGACGAGACGCCGATGCCGGGCCTCGCCCATCGGCCACTCGTCGAGCAGCGCCGCGTGCTTCGCGCGCACATCGTGAATGTGATGAAGCCAGTTGTCGGCGAGCCCCACGCGCCTGTCGAACAGGGCGGCGCCGACGCCCGAGCAGCCGTAATGGCCGACCACCATGATGTGCTTGACCTTGAGCAAATCGACGGCGAACTGGATGACGGACAGGCAGTTCAGGTCCGTATGGACGACGACGTTCGCGATGTTGCGGTGGACGAACACTTCACCGGGCGGCAGCCCGATGATCTGATTGGCGGGCACGCGCGAGTCGGAGCAGCCAATCCAGAGGTACTCAGGGGTTTGCTGATCGGCGAGCCGCGAGAAGTAGTGCGGGTCTTCGGCAAGCTTGCGCTTGACCCAGGCCTGGTTGTTGACGAAGAGGTGTGCGAGCGGATGGTTTTGATCGTTCATGATGCGTCGTGACGGTGGCTCTGATTGATACGGATCCGGACACTGGCGTCCTCGAATGAATGCCGCGAGCGAAACGGCGGCCGTTCAAGCCGCTCGCTTGCCGTGGCTCGGCTTGTCCTTCGCCTGCGGTTCGGCGCCGGACGAAGTCTCGTGAAAGCGCTCGGGATAGCGATTGCAAAAACGTGCGTTCCTGTCGTAGGGAAAGAAGTCCGGCAATTCGCCTTTGAGTAGCTGCTCCTTGTGTCTTTGCCAAAGCGCGGGATCGAAAATATCCGCATGGTGGCGCATGAAGTAGCGGCGCACGGTCGGATCGCCGAGCAGGAACGTGCCGTAGGTTTCGGGAAAGATGTCGTTGGGGCCGACGGCGTACCAGGTCTCGGCCGATAGCTCGTCTTCCTCGCTTTGCGCCTGCGGCACGTGGCGAACATTGCAGTCGGTCAGGTATTCGATCTCGTCGTAATCGTAGAAGACAACGCGCCCGTGGCGGGTCACGCCGAAGTTCTTGTAGAGCAAATCGCCAGGGAAGATGTTCGCCTGGATGAGCTCCTTCACCGCATCGCCGTACTCCTTGACCGCATGCTCGATATCGGCTTCCGTGCCATTTTGCAGGAACATGTTGAGCGGCACCATGCGGCGCTCGATGTAGACGTGCCGGATGATGACGCAATCGCCTTCGTATTCGATCATCGAAGGCGCTTCCCTTTCGAGTTCGCGCAAGAGCGCATCGTCGAGCCGCGCGAGCGGCAATGCGACACTCGAATATTCGAGCGTATCGGCCATGCGGCCGAGGCGGTCGTGTCGCTTCACGAGCAGGTATTTTTCCTGGATCTTCTCGCGCGTCGTTTCCTTCGGCGCCGGGAAGCTGTCCTTGATCAGCTTGAACACGTAAGGGAACGACGGCAGCGTGAAGACGATCATCACGAGTCCCTTGATGCCGGGCGCGATGATGAACTGATCGCTCGAATGCGAGAGGTGCTTCAGCAGGTCGCGATAAAAGAGGTTCTTGCCTTGCTTCTGCAGGCCGACCGACGTGTAGATTTCCGCCTTCGGCTTGCCCGGCATGATCGTCTCGAGAAAGTCGACGTAGGCGGAAGGCACGGCCATGTCGACGAGGAAATACGAGTGCGAGAAGCTGAAGATGATCTGCAACTGCTCGCGTCTGAGCAGCACGGTATCGAGCGCGAGCAGACTCGGGCGCACATGGCGGATGGGCACGGCGAACGGCAACAGCAGCTCGCCGTTGATGATCCGGCCGATGACGTACGCGGCCTTGTTGCGATAGAACAGCGACGAGAGCACGTGTACCTGGAAGTTGAACGCTTCCTGGAACGGTCCGTAGGTCTCGTGGAGGGTGTCGATGATGCAGGCGACGTCGCGTGAAAGATTTTCGAACGGCACCTCGAGCTGAAAGTTCGTGACGATTCGCTCGAGCGTCGCCGCGAGGCCGTCCTTACCGGGGTAGTAGGCGCGATACGTAGGCTTCGCGGCAGGCTCTTCGTTCTCGAGATATTCGGTCGAGATGACAGGGCGCACGAAGATGAAGTCGTTGTTGAAGTACGACCGGTGCAGAATCTTGCAGCAGACTGAATTGAAGAACGTCTCGGCGCACTCGGGCTGCAGGTGGTTCGTCAGCAGTCCTATGTAATGGAGCCTGATCTGCTGCCAGACATCGTCATCGATTCTCTCGGCGTCGTATTCATCCTGAAGCAGCTCGACGCAGGCTTGGACGCGGTTGTCGTAGGACGCGATCCGGTCGCGCGCGAGCTTTTGCAGTCCGAGCCAATCGGCCGTTTCGAAGAGCGTCTTCGCGCGCGCGCCGGCCTCGCGAAACGCGCCGTAGTGGCCGTTGAAGCCTTCGAGGATCGACTGCGCCATGTCGAAGCCGATCTGGGAGGAGAGGAGCTTCGGAAAATGCTTCATGCGCGCACGGCCTCGGCCGCCCCGTTTTCGGCGAGCATGGCTCGGCACTGGGCTTCGTATCGCGCGAGGTCTCCGAGCGTCGCGTTCAGATCGTCGAGCTGGCGCTCGAGCACCTCGCGATGCTGCGCGATCGTGGCGAGAAACGCCCGCAACTGCGGTACCGTGTCGGTCGGCGAGTCATACAGATCGAGCAGCCGGCGAATCTCCGAGAGCGTAAACCCGAGGCGCTTGCCGCGCAGCGTCAGCTTGAGCCGCGTGCGATCGCGGCTCGAGTAGACGCGCCGCAAGCCACCCGAGCCCTCCCGCTTCGGCGCGAGCAGTCCCTGGTCTTCGTAGAAGCGGATGGCTCGGGGCGTGACGTCGAATTCGCGCGCGAGCTCGGTGATCGTGAAATGCTGGCTCATGGTGTTCGCTTCGGCTCGGCCGGCATGTGCCCGCGCGGCTCACGCGCTCGGGCATTCGTGCGGCGCTCGCGGGGCGGCTGCGGCTTTCCGGCCGGATCGGGTAGAATCGGTCGACGTTTACGTTATCGTCAACTTCGACAAAGCGCAACTGCGCGAATCCGATAGGTCCGATGAATCCGCTCGAACATCAACTCGACTATCCGCTTGGCGACACGCTCGTCGAGCCGGCCGCCACGCTTGAGGTGGCGCCGGGCATTTACTGGGTGCGCATGCCGCTGCCGTTTGCGCTCGACCATATCAATCTCTGGTTGCTGCGCGACGAGATCGATGGCCGCCAAGGGTGGACCGTCATCGATTGCGGCATCGCGAGCGACGTCATCAAGGGACATTGGGAATCGATCTTCGATACCCGGCTCGAAGGCTTGCCGGTCCTTCGCACGCTGGTTACGCATTGCCATCCCGATCACCTGGGGCTCGCGGACTGGATCTGCAACGGCGGCGCCCGCGAGCGCTGGAACGTGCGGCTTTGGATTTCGCTCGGCGATTACATGCTGGGGCGCGTGATGGCTGCCGGCGACGGGTCGAACGCGGGCGGCGAGGGCGCGGCGCGCCATTTCGCGCGGCACGGGGTGACCGATCCGGAGGCGCTCGAGAAGCTGCGCAATCGTAAGGACTACTATTCGAATCTGGTTCCGTCGATGCCCTCGCAATACCGGCGCCTGCGTGAAGGCGACAAGGTGACGATCGGCGCTCACGAATGGCGCATCGTCACCGGCTACGGACATTCGCCGGAGCACTGCGCGCTTTACAGCCAAAGCGCCGGTGTGCTGATTTCCGGCGACATGGTGCTGCCACGTATCTCGACGAACGTTTCCGTCTTCGACATCGAGCCCGAGGGCGACCCGCTCGCGCTTTACCTTGAATCGCTCGGCCGGTACGAACCGATGCCCGCCGATACGCTCGTGCTGCCTTCCCATGGCCGGCCGTTTCGCGGCTTGCATACGCGCATCGCGCAACTGCGTGCGCACCATGACGCGCGGCTTGCCGAGGTGCGGGAAGCTTGCGCTCGCAGCCCGCAAAGCGCGGCTGACATCGTGCCGATCATGTTCCGCCGGCAGCTCGATATACACCAGATGACCTTCGCGATGGGCGAAGCGCTCGCGCATTTGCATTTGCTCTGGCATGAGGGGGAGCTCGTGCGCATCGAGGGCGCGGACGGGGTGATGCGATTCCGCCTGTAGCGCGTTATCTATCGACGATCGCAACGACCCCGAGGGCTATGAAGAGCGCGCCCGAGAGATACCGGCCGACAGTAAGCGCCGTCCCTTCCGAGCTAACGTTACGGCGAAGCGGATGTGCGAGAAGGATGCAGACCAGGTCGGCAATCGTAAAGAAAGCGTTCGCTGCCGCGCCGAGGAGGAATAGTTGCCACCCTACATTGATCGATGCGGCGGGGTCGGCGAATTGGAGCAGAAAGGACATGTAAAAGAGCGCCGACTTCGGGTTCGATGCTTCGATGAATGCGCTTGAAAAGACGATCCTGGTCGGCAATCCCGTCTGCACTTTGTCAGCAGGCTTGGTCCGCAAGCGCTCAATTCCAAGCCACACCAGATAGGCCCCCCCGAATATCCTCAAGGCGTGGTATAGCCACGGGGTCGTTTGCAAAACGACAACCGCTCCGAACGCGACCAGACAGATCTGGAAGAACGCGCCAACGTGAATTCCCAAAGCCGATAACAGCCCCGCCCGGCGGCCGTGCTGCAGCGTCAGCGATACAGTTTGCAACAGGGCAGGGCCCGGGATAAAGCCGAAGCCGATGCAAGTCAGGCCGAACGCGAACATCTTTTCGATAGTCATCAGTTGTAGTCTCCAATTGCGATACTGAGCTGCCGGCACGCTTGCGCGACGCGATCCCGAGTGGTGGCTATTTGGTCCGTGGATAAGCGCGGCATAAATGCGTTGATCTAGTCACGGCCGCAAACTTTAAAGAAGACTTCAGGCGATGACGCGCCTGCACCGGGGGCTCAGACCGAATTACCTCGCTATTGCGGCGAGCTGCCGCCGCGTGGGCCGGGGCGGATTGGAACTGCCACACGCCAAGGCATGCGGCTTGCGCATTGATGACCTCTGCTTGAACGACGAGGCGGACAAAATGCTGACAGGCGGCTGTTTATGCGGAAAGGTTCGTTACGAGGTAACGGGCGCGCCATTTCACTCGACGATTTGCCACTGTGTGGACTGCCGCCGATGCGCGGCGGCTCCCTTGGTTGCGTGGTTCAGCGTGAAACGCTCCGAGTTTCGCGTCGTCCGGGGCACGATCGCGCGCTTTGCGTCGAGCAAGCCGGTCTTGCGCACGTTTTGCGCGGACTGCGGCACTCCGCTAACGTACCAACACGACGATTTCCCCGACGAAATCGACGTGACGACCTGCAGCCTAGATGCACCCGAGGCAGTCCCGCCTGACGACCACACTTGGGCGTCGCAACGTCTCCCTTGGCTGCCGATTTCGGACGGGTTGCCGCAGCACCCCCAGGGCCGCGACAAAGCGGCCGCGTGAACACGCGTACCGCTCGGTCGCCCGGATCGCTCCAGCTCAAACGCGGGCCGTCGGCACGATCGCGGTGCGCGGCCGCAGCGCCGCCATGATCAGGTACATGCAACCGCCGATCAGTACGCCGAAGAACCATCCGTAGGTGTTCCACCAGGCGGGCAGCAGGGAGGTCAGGTTGGGCAAAAAAGTCGAAAACACACTGCCGACGCCAGCGGAGACGATCGCGTTGACGTTCCAGCCGCCTTCATAGCGGTACTCGCCGTGCTCCTCGTAAAGCGCCCCGACGTTGATGTTGCCTTTGGCCACCAGGTAGTAATCCGCGAGAATGACCCCCAACAGCGGGCCCATCGTCGCGCCGATCGCGTTGACGAAGTGCGCCGCATTGCCTTCCCATGGCGCGAACGGATAGAGCACGAGCGCAATCAGCGCGGCGATGTAGCCGCCCCTCTTGAAGCTGATCTGTTTCGGGAACACGTTCGAAATATCAAACGCCGCGGACACGAAGTTGGCCACCACGTTGATGCCGAGCGTGGCCACGGCGAACGTCAACGCCGCGATGAGCGCCAGCACCCAGCTGTCGAATTTGGCCGAGATCTGCTCGGGATGGAGCAGCGCTTCGCCGTAGACCTTGAAGGCGGCGATAGTCGTGATGCCCGCTACCAGCGAGAACGCAATCAGGTTGACGGGCAGCCCCCACAGATTGCCTTTCTTCACCGCATCGCGGTCTTTCGCGTAGCGCGAGAAATCGCAAAAGTTCAGGTATAGCGCCGCGAAGTAGGTGATCCAGGTTGCCCCTACCGCCATCAGCGCCCAGAACGAACCCGGTTCGCCGCTGATGCCGGCATCCTTCGTTTTATCGAGCAGCACGTTCATCGGAATGCCGTGGGAGAACGAGAAGCCGCCAGCCTTGATACAGAGGCCGATCGCCAGGATCAGCATCGCGACCCACACCGCCGGTCCGGCCCAGTCCTGGAACCTGCGCACCGTCTCCATGCCCTTTTGGATGATGAGCAACTGCAGCGCCCATATGACCACATAGCAAATCACCTCCAGCGTGGAGTGGCCGAGCAGCTGCGAGCTCTTCTCGAACACCATCAGGCTGTCGTTGCGCACGAGCAGCGCGACGACCGCACCCGAAGCCGCCGCCGTCTGCGCGCCGTACCAGAAGCAGGCGACCACGGCGCGCACCAACGCCGCGAGGTTGGCGCCCCATACGCCGAACGACGCGCGCGCCAAGACCGGGTAGGGAACGCCCGTCTTCTCTCCGGCGTAGCCGATCAGGTTCATGAGGGCGAAGATCACGAGCGAGCTGAGCCCGATCGCGAGCAAGAAGTTGACGAAGTTGCCGCACAGCAGAAAGAGGCTCGCGGCGAGGTAGTAGCCCCACAGGCTGTGTACGTCCGAAGTCCAGACGTTGAAGATGCTGAAGGCCCCCCACTTGCGCTCCCGCGCTGGCGCCAGGTCTTCGTTGTAGAGGCCCGGCGAAGGATTGCGGATTTCCATCTGTCATCTCCTTTGAATAGGTGGATCAAGGAAACACCGCCGGATACTCCTTTTGGGGTGGAGATGCTCCCGCGTGTGAAGCCAAGGGACAGGGAAGAGCTGGACGTGCTTTACCGCGCCGTTAGAACCAATCGAAGGCCATTATTGCGCGCGAAAAAAAATAAGGGCAAGCAGGCGAAGCGCGCGTTTGGCCGATGAACGGCTCGGCAAGCGGTGGCCTTTGCGGCTCGGGCAACGTCGATGCGGCGCTCCATGACGGCGCACGGCATGCGTCTTGCGCCGCAATCAGACAAATCCTCACACGCCGTGGATATGGAAACCGTCATCAGCATCGGCAGCATCAACGCAGACTTCCAGATGCGCGTGGATGAGCCGCCCGGCGGCAAAGAGACGCTTGCCGGCCGCGAGCTCATCCGCCCCTCGGGCGGCAAGGCGGCGAACGTCGCTTATCTCGCGCGGCTGCTCGGCATCGAGAGCCGGCTCATCGGCATGGTCGGCGACGACGATCTCGCTACGCAGGCGCTCGACCCATTGCGCCGGGCCGGTGTCGATGTCTCGCGCGTGCGCGTCGCGACTGGCCACGCCACGTCCGTCGCCGTCATTCTCGTTCCGCCCGACGGCAAGAAGCGGATCGTGCATGTCTACAACGCGAACGACGTCTGGGACGAAGCGGCCCTCGCCGCGCTCGAGCGCGAGGTCGACGCGGCCCCGAGCTCGGCCGTCGTGGCGGTCGACGCGGAAATTGCGACCGATGCTGCGGCGCTCGCGATCCGGACCGCAACGCGCCGAGGCTTACGCGTCGTACTCGATCCATCGCCAACGGAGCGAACATCGGTTTCGCCGATTGCCGATCTGCTCCCTGAGCTTCATGCCATCACCCCGAACAATGAGGAGGCCACCGTACTGACCGACATCGAGATCAAAGACGACGAAAGCGCGGCGCGCGCCGCCGAGGCGCTTCATGCGCGCGGCATTGCGCTCGCGTGCGTGAAGCTTGCCGATGGCGGCTGCGTTGCCGCATTCGACGATTCGACGCTGTTCGTCGCGGCGACCCCTGTTGCGGTCGTCGATACGACCGGTGCGGGCGACGGCTTTACAGGCGCGCTGTCGATCGCACTCGCGCGCGGCGCGCCGCCCGAAGAGGCGGTGTTGTATGCCGCCGCCGTCTCGCATTGGAGCGTCACGCGCTATGGTTCGCAGGCGGCCTACCCCGGCCCGGACGAACTGCAGCCGATGATCGAGCGTCTGCGTGGCGGAGTGCGTCGCGTGCCGCGCGGTCAGGGCGGCCATCGTTAAGCCGGAAACGTGAACGTGTCAGAACAAGGCGTCCGCTTCAGTCGTTACGACCGCGCCGACGAGCGGCGGCGCGAATCGTTGCTCGGGCTCGGCAACGGCATGCTGTTCGTGCGCGCGAGCGCGCCGGAGGCCGGGCTGCTCTCTCTGCTCGCCGAAGACGGGACCGTCGCGGCGCAGCCCGGCGCGCGGGAATACGCGGCGCGCCACTATGCGGGCACTTACCGCGCGGGCGTCTACAACGAGCTGGAAAACAAGATCGATGCGCAGTCGACCCCCGTACGAATGAGCTTCATGCCGCGTCTGCCCGACGCGACGCCGCTGGCGGTGCGCCCGCGTGGCGGCCAATGGCTGTCGCCTGACTTCGCGAAGGTGCTGGAATACCGGCACGAGCTCGACCTCGAACATGCGCTCGCCTACCGGACCTTGGTGCTCAGTGCGGGCGGCCGCACGACGCGCATCGTCGAAACGCGCCTCGTCAGCGCGGCCCATCCTTACTTCGTGCTCGTGCGCTGGCAGGTGGTGCCGCTCGATTGGTCCGGTACGCTCGAAATCGGCGCGGGCATCGAAGGTCGCGTGCGCAACACCAACGTCAAGCGTCATGCGGCCTATGTCGGCCAGCACGTGGCCGGCATCGAATGCGAGGCGTGCGGCGACGATCGTCTCTTGCTGACCGCGCGCCTCAGCGGGTCGAGCGTCGAGATCGCCGTGGCGACGCGCCTCGAGATCGAAACGGCCGGCGCTCGGTCTAGCGCCGAGAGACGCGTCGAACACGCCGCCGAAGCGATCGCCGAAATGCATGAGGCGTCGGTCGAGGCGGGTCGGACACTCACGATCGACAAGCTGATCGCGGTGCAGACATCGCGCGACCATACGGTCATGGGCGTCTCCAACGCGGCGCTCGCGACACTCGAGCATGTTGCGGACGTCGATGCGCTCATCGACGCGCATCAGCGTGCGTGGCACGCCGACTGGTCGAGATGTCGAATCGTCGCCGACGATCGTGATTTGACGCATCAGCTCGACATCCGCTTCTTCCATTTGCTGCAGGCGCTGTCGCCGTTCGCGGCGCTGCAAGATGCCGGCATACCGGCTCGCGGCTGGCAGGAGGCCTATCACGGGCACATCTTCTGGGACGAGATTTTCGCGGCGCCGATATTTGCCGTGCGGCAACCGGAGACGGCCAAGACACCTCTGCTCTATCGCTTCCGGCGTCTCGACGCGGCGAGGCAGATGGCAAGAGAAGCCGGGCTGACCGGCGCGATGTTTCCATGGCGCAGCGCGACGACCGGCTACGAAGAGACGCCGCCCTATCAAATGAACCTCGTCAGCGGCCAATGGATGCGCGACGAGACGCGGCTTGAGCGGCACGTCGGCGCCGCGATTTGCTGGAATGTCTGGACCTACTTCTGCGCGACGGGCGATTGGGCGTTTCTGTCGCGCTATGGCGCACCGCTCGTCGTGGAGATCGCGCGCTTCTGGTCCTCGCTTGCCTCGTTCGACGACACGCGTAAGCGTTACACGATCGGCGGCGTCGTCGGCCCGGACGAATACCACGATGGGTATCCATGGCGAGACACGCCGGGGCTCGACGACAACGCCTACGTGAACGTCATGGCCGTATGGTCGTTGCTGTGCGCGCTCGAGGTGCTCGCACGGCTGCCCGCCGGTCGCCGCGATGCCCTCTGCGTGACACTCGCGCTGACGAACGACGAGCTCGCCCGATGGGAAGACATTGCGCGCCGCATGTTCGTGCCGTTTACGCATGAAAACGTGATCGCGCAGTTCGAAGGCTTCGATCGGCTGCTGCCCTACGAGCAGGCGATCGAAGCGCGGCAAGCGGATACGCGTCTCGACTGGGCGCTCGATGCGCGCGGCGACAGCACGAACCGCTATCAGGTTGCGAAGCAGCCTGACGTGCTGATGCTGAACTACCTGCTCGGCGACGATACGCTGCAGGCGCTTTTGCAGCGCCTCGGCTACGCGTTCGACGACGATGCGGCACGCCGCACGGTCGGCTACTACATCGACAGAATGACGCACGAATCGACGCTTTCACGGATAAGCTGCGCCGGCGCGCTGGCGCGCATCGACTCCGACCGCTCGTGGCAGTACTTCGTCGATGCGTTGCGCGTCGACGTGGATCCACAAGCGGGATCCTCGCCGCAGGAGGGCCTGCACCTCGGCGCGTTCGCGGCCGTGCTCGACGTGCTGCAGCGCCGCTACGTCGGACTCGACTTCGACTTCGACGCCATTCGAATCTTCCCCGCACTGCCGCGAGCGTTGCCGCCGCTCCACTTTTCGTTTCTCTATCGCTGCGATCGGTTTTCGATCGAGACGTCGGCGCGAAACTGCATCATCGCGTCGGACGGCGCCAACCGCGCTGCCGTGCGCGTCCGAAGCCCAGCGGGCGACGAGACGATCTCGCCCGGTGGATCGCTCACGATCGAGTCGCGGCACGCACGCTGACGAGCGACGTGACGCTCACCCGCTAGCTCGCGGCACCGCCACCGGCCCGTGACATCTCGCGCACGCGCTCGAGCAGCAACTCCCGTTCCCGTCCGTTTTGCGTCATCGCCGCGGCCCGCTCGAATTCGGCGCGCGCTTCGTCATAACGGCCGAGTTTTGCGAGCAGGTCGCCGCGCACGCTCGGCAGCCAGTGATAGCGGGCGAGCGCGGGCTCGGCGGCCAGCGCCTCGACGAGCGCGAAACCGGCTTCGGGCCCGAATGCCATCCCGACGGCGACTGCGCGATTGAGCTCGACGACGGGCGACGGGCTGATTTGCACGAGCGCGTCGTAGAGCGCGACGATCTGCTCCCAATCGGTCTCTTCGGCTGTATGCGCGCGCGCATGACAGGCGGCGAGCGCCGCTTGCAGCGCGTACGGGCCGAGCGAGCCGCCGAGCGATTCGGCTCGCGCGAGCGCGGCGAGCCCGCGTCGGATCAAGAGCGGATCCCAGCGCGAGCGGTCCTGGTCGGCAAGCAGAATGGGCCGGCCGCGCGCATCGGTCCGAGCGTGAAGCCGCGACGCCTGGAGCTCCATCAGGGCGACGAGCCCATGCACCTCGCTTTCGTCGCGCGCGAGCTCCGCGAGGATCCGCCCAAGACGCAGCGCCTCGTCGCAAAGCGCGGGACGCATCCAGTCGTCGCCGGCTGTCGCCGCGTATCCCTCGTTGAAGACGAGATAGATGACTTCCAGCACGGATGCCATGCGGGAACCGCGCTCTTGCGCGCTCGGCACTTCGAACGGCACTTTTGCCGCGCTCAGCGTGCGCTTCGCCCGCACGATGCGCTGCGCGATCGTCGGCTCGGAAACGAGAAATGCGCGCGCGATCTCGTGCGTCGTGAGGCCGCCGAGAAGACGCAGCGTCAGCGCCACTCGCGCGTCGGTCGACAAAACGGGGTGGCAGGCGGTGAAGACGAGCCGCAGGAGATCGTCGCCGATGTCGTCGGCGCGTTTCGCATCCAGCGAATCGACGAAGTCGGGCACGACGTGCGCCTCGAGCGCGTCGAGATCGTGGCCCATCGCTTCGTGCTTTTTCGCATGAAGCGCGTCGAGCCGCAGCTTGTCGAGCGCGCGGTTTTTCACGGTGGCCATGAGCCATGCGCCGGGGTTGTCGGGCACGCCTTGTCGCGGCCAGTGCTCGAGCGCGGCAACGAGCGCGTCTTGCGCGAGTTCTTCGGCGACGCCGATATCGCGCACGTAACGCGCCGCATGCGCAACGACGCGCGCCGATTCGATCCGCCAGACGGCTTCGATCGCCCGGTGGGTCGCGTTTGTCACCGCGTCAGCCGCATCGTTGCCGTTCACGGTCCGTTATCGCTTCGACGTTTGCAGCTCGCGGAAGCGCTCGATATCGGCGCTCGGCTCGAAATCGTCGAGCTCGTAAAGCTGCCGAACCTCGATCTCCCCATCGGCCGATTCGCCGAACGGGGCGGGAAAGCGCCGCGCCCATTCCATCGCCTCTTCGCGCGAGCGCACCTGAATCAGCGTATAGCCCGCGATGAGCTCCTTGGTGTCGGCAAACGGGCCATCGATGACGGTGCCCTTGCCGCCTGAATAGCGAATACGCCAGCCCTGCGCGCTCGGCCTGAGCCCGGTCGCATCGAGCAGCACGCCGGCTTTCGCCAGCTCTTCGTGGTAGGCCGTCATATCGGCGAGGATCTTGTCGCCTGGGCCCGGCAAGACACCTGCTTCGGTCTGCGCGTTCGCTCGCACCATGATCATGAATCGCATCGTTCGCTCCTTGTTCAGCGCGGATTGATGGAATGCCCGAATCTTTAACGGGCTCCTGTCGATACGACGAACGAACCGGGACCTCATCGACATGGGCGCGGGTCGAGTAGGTACAAACCCCTATTCGTAGCAAGGCGCGAGACGGCGGACCTCGACGGTGCACCACTCAGCGGCCGGGCATTCGGCCGCGATCGCGACGGCCTCGTCCTCGCGATCGCAATTGAGGAGGTAGAAGCCGCCGACCATTTCCTTTGCTTCGGCGAACGGGCCGTCGACGATGCGGCGCTCGCCGCCGCGAACCTCGACGCGCACGGCTTCGTCCGTCGACGCAAGCGATTGCGCCGCGACGAGCAGGCCGCGCGCACGCAGCTCGTCGGCGAAACGAAGCATGACGTCGTAGGCTGCGCGTCCTTCTTCCGGCGTGCGCGCGCGGCGCTGTTCGAGCGGCTCGACGATCAGTAGCAGGTAGGACATGACAGCTCCTTCGGTGGGGCGATGGACGGCATGTTGAATCGGCGAATCCAAAGGATAAGGCACCGCCGTTACCGCTGCCAGCTTTCGTCTCGACTGGAGCAAGCGGTAACGAGCGCCATCGTGCGGCCTGCCTCGCGAAGGGACGGGCGCCCGCCAAGCGGCGGACGAGCGGCCGCCCGACGGGGCCGGGTTCTGCCGATGGGCGTTACTGCACGGCGACCGCGCCGAAGTTCTGTCGCCCGAACGGGCTCACCTGATACCCGCTCACGTTCGCGCGCGTGAGCGCGGCCGCGGTCGGATAGCCGAGCGGGATCCACAGCGCCTCGTCGTGGATGATCTTCTGCGCCGCTTCATAAGCCTGTGCGCGCTTGGTCTGATCGGCCGTCTCCTTGCCCTCGGCGATGAGCTTGTCGAGCTTCGGATCGCAGTACCGGGCGAAGTTGATGCCCGATTTGACGGCGTTGCAGCTGAAAAGCGGCGTGAGGTAGTTGTCGGGGTCGCCGTTGTCGCCCGCCCATCCCATGAAGAGCAGATCGTGCTGCCCTTGCTTCGCTTCCTTGATGAGCTCGCCCCATTCGATGACCTTGACGTCGGCCTTGACCCCGATCTTCGCGAGATCGGCCTGCAGCAGCTCCGCGCCGGCCTTCGGGTTCGGGTTCAGGACGCTGCCGCTCGGGCGCACCCAGATCGTCGTTGCAAAGCCGTTCGGCAGGCCGGCTTCGGCCAGCAGTTGCTTCGCCTTCGCGATATCGTGCGGATACGCGGCGATCGACTTGTCGTAGCTCCAGGTGTTCGGCGGATACGGGTTCGTGGCCGGCTGCGCCGTGTTGTCGAATACGGTCTTCAGATACGTCGTCCGATCGAACGCGAGGTTCAGCGCCTGCCGCACTTTCTCGTTGTCGAGCGGTTTGTGCTGCGTATTGAGCGCAACGAACGCCGTCATGAACGCGGGCGTCTCCACGACCTTCAACGCCTTGTCGCCTTTCGCGGCGGCAACGTCCTGCGGCTTCGGCGAGAGCGCAATGTCGCATTCGCCGGCCCGCACCTTCTGCGCGCGCACCGTCGCATCGGGCGTGATCGCGTAGATGAGCCGATCGATCTTCGGTTTCGGCCCCCAGTACCGCGCATTGACGTCGTAGCGGATCACGGCGTCCTTCGTGTAGCTCTTCAGCACGAACGGGCCCGTGCCGATCGGCTTCGCGTTGAGATCGGCCTCCTTGCCGGCTTTTTCGAGCTTGTCCGCATACTCGGCCGAATAGATCGAAGCGAAGCCCATCGTCAGAATCGGCAGGAAGGTTGCATTCGGCTCGTTCAACTCGAATTTCACCGTGCTGTCGTCGACTTTGGTCACCGCTTTCACCAGCTTCACGAGCCCCATCGACTGCGCGTGCGGAAACCCGTTCGGTCCGCTGACCTTGTGCCACGGATTCGAGGCGTCGAGCATGCGTGAGAACGTGAAGACGACGTCGTCGGCCGTGAGGGGGCGGGTCGGCGTGAAGTAATCGGTTTGCTGGAACTGCACGTTCGGACGCAAGTGGAACGTGTAAGTCAGGCCGTCGCTGCTCACCTCCCATTTGTCGGCGAGCGCGGGCGCGACTTTCTTGTCCGCCTCGTCATAGGACACGAGCGTGTTGAAGATCACGTCGGCCGACGCGTTCGTCGTCACGAGCGAGTTGTATTCGACGACGTCGAAGCCGTCCGGGCTCGATTCCGTGCAGACGGTCAGCGGCTTGGCGGCGGCGAGCGCCGGCAGGACGGCGGGCGCGATGGCGAACAAGGCGGCAAGCAGTTTGAGGCGCATAGGTTCTGGTTCTCCTTGAAGCGCGTGGGTTTTGGGGTTCCCACAGGCAAGCGGCGCGGGAATCGCTCGACGAATATTACGTTGTCGAAGGCTTCGCTGCAGAGGAGCTCGGGCTGGCGGTCGTCGGCATGGCGGGGGGGCGTTATCCTTCGAGCGCGAGCCGCCGCAGGTAGTCGAGCCCGTCGATCGCACGTGAGCCGTACCACGAAACCATTTCGCCATCGATGAGGCGCACGGTCTTGCCGGTGAGCAGAGGATCGGCCGCGAGTGCTTCGCGGTGCCGCTCGGTGAACCGATAGGGCTCGCTCGACAGCAGAACATCGTCGACATCGGCCATCCAAGCGGCCGAGAGCTCGAACGACGGATATCGTGCGGACCCGGCGCGGCCGCCCGACACGGCCGGTAACGTCTGCCAGTTGACAAGCCGCAACATGGAGGAAATGTACGTATCTCGCGCGACGGTCATCCAAGGATCGCGCCAGATGACGTAGAGCACGCGCCGCTCGGGCCATTGCGTGGCCGACAGTGCGTCGAGGCGGGCGCGCAAGGCTTCACCGAGCTGGCGAGCCGCGTCTTCGCAGCCAAAGATCGCGCCGATCAGCGCATAGAGTGCCAGGTTGTCGCGAGGCGTAAGGGGATGGGTGACGACGATGTGCGGGACGGACTCGGCGAGCGCATCGATCGTCGCCTTTTCGTTTTCGTCGACATTGACGATCAGGTGGGTGGGGCGCAGTGCACGGACCGCGTCGAGCTTGACCGCTTTCGTGCCCCCTACTTTCGGCACGGCGCGCACGCGCTCGCGCGGATGGATGCAAAAACCGGTGCGGCCGACGACGAACCTGTCGAGCCCCAGCGCAAAGAGCAACTCGGTGACGCTCGGCACGAGGGAGACGATGCGGGCATCGGGCCCGGCGGGTGCGTGAGCGGTGCCGTTCGCATCGACGTTTTCGGCCGGCATGGCGGTCTCGCCCTGGCGCTTCGCGCCCGGCCGGCAGCCTCAGCTCGGGCCGCCGGTCGGCAATCGGACTTCAGCCTTTTTTCGCGCGCACCTGCGCGACGAGGTAGTCGAGCACTTGCAGCGTGCCGTCGAGGCTGTTGGTTTGCGCGGGGCCGGTCTCATACTTGCCCTGCACAGCGAGCGTCGGCACGCCGTCGATCTTGTAGTCGGCGATCAACTGCTGTGCGCGCTTGAGATTGCTTTGCACCGAGAACGAGTTATAGGCGGCGAGATATTTCTGCTTGTCGACGCCTTGCTTCGCGAGGAAGTCGGCCTGGGCCTCGGGCGTCAGCAGATAGTCCTTGTTTTTATGGATCTCGTTGAAGATCGTCGGCGTCAGCTTGTCGGTGAGCCCGAGCGCGTCGAGCGCAAGCAGCATCTTCGAGTGCGGGATGAAGTCGTCGCGGAACGCGACGGGCACGCGCTTGAAGACGACGTCAGGCCCTTGCTTGGCCTTCCACTTCTCGATGTACGGATCGAACTCGTTGCAGTGCGGGCAGCCGTACCACATGAATTCGATCACCTCGACCTTGCCGGCCGGCACATCGACAGGCTGCTGCGACGCGAGCACGGTGTAGTCCGTGCCCGCGACGGGCGCGGATGGCGAGGCCTGAGCGACGCCGAACATGGCGAGGCCGACGGAGAAGAACAGTGTGCGGATCAGCTTATTCATAAGGTCTTGGTCTCGGTGATCGATCAACGTGCGCCGTCGCGGGACGATGTGCCGCGCAAAGAGACGGCTGCCGTCCTGAGACTGCCGCGGCCGCTCGTTGGTTCAGGTCCGAACCGGCGAAGCGACGAGCGGCCGGCGGAAGCTCAATCTTACTGTGGCTTCGCAAAAACCGGGCGTAAGCGCTCGCGCCAACGCCGGCCATGGCTTTGCACAGGGGGAGGCGCTGAAACGCCAACTCCCGCCGTGCCCGCATCGACTATTGCTTGGGTGCAGGCGGGATCACGACCGTGTCGATGCCCGCTTCCGAAAGCCGCTGCCGGACCCCGTTCATGTCCTCGAACTTGGCGAACGGGCCGATCCGGACGCGGTAGTACGACGCGCCGCGCTCGGCGCGCTGCGTCACCTTCGACTCGATGCCCTGAAACGCGAGCCGCGCGCGTTGCTGCTCGGCGGCCGACGCGCTGCCGTACGAGCCCGCCTGGAGGAAGTAAGCGGCGTTCGCCTGCACGTTCGATCCGTTCGACGCTGGCGCCGCCGGCGCATTGTTCGCGTGCGGCGCCGGCGCGCTGCCGGGCTGCGGCACGTTCGCGATGATGGGCGGCTTGGTTGCCGGCATGTTCGGCGGCGCTTGCGTGGCCCCGTTCGGCGCCGATGCGCCTGGCGGCACCTCGACGATCTGCGGCTCCTGCAGCATTCCGGTCGGCGCGTTCTGGTTCGTCGCGGGGCTCGATTGCCCCGGTGCCGTGTTCGGCGGCGCGTTCTGCGCCGATTGCGGCACCGGCTGACCCGGCGACTTGCCTTGCAGCGAGCGGTTCGGATCGAATTGCTGCTCGACCGCGCCGGTTCCCGAGGCCGCCGGCGGCACGACTTTTTCGACGAACGGCGTGGGCGAGCGCGTGATGTAGAGCGCTACCACCACGGCGATCGCGAGCCCGACAATCAGGCCCAGCACGACGCCGAGGAACGTGCCCCCCGACTGCTTCCTCGGCTTCGGCGAGCGCGAGGAACTCCCCTTGGGGGAGGTGTTGCGTGGCGAACTGCTGCTCGGTTTTGCCATTGTCTCAATTACCTGCAAAAGAACTCGGGAACACGAAAAACGAGCGGGGCGCGGCGCGAAAGCCGCGCGGGTGGGGCGAATGGACCGCGAACACGGCGAACGTCATGGATGCGGCCATCGATTATAGCGACGGCCGAGGACGGCATGGCACCATGGGCGGCTACATTTTGGCTGGCGCCGATACGCCGAGCATCGCGAGACCGTTGGCCAGCACCTGGCGCGTCGCCGCGATCAGCGCGATGCGCGCTTCGCGCTCGGCGCGTTCGTCGACGAGGACGCGCTCGGCATTGTAGAACGAGTGGAATTCGCCCGCGAGCTCGCGCAGATAGAAGGCGACCGCATGCGGCGCAAGCTCGGCGGCCGCGTGCGCGAGCACGTCGGGGTACTCGGCGAGCTTGGCGCAGAGTGCCATCGCGCGCGTGCTCGAAAGCGGCGTGACGTCGGTGCCGCGCAGCGTCATTTCATCGCCGCCGAATCGGGTCTTCCATTCGCCGAGCACCGACGAAATCCGCGCGTGCGCATATTGAACGTAGTAGACCGGGTTCTCGTCGTTTTGCTTGAGCGCGAGGTCGATATCGAAGACGAATTCGGTATCGGCCTTGCGCGAGATGAGGAAGAAGCGGACCGCGTCGCGCCCGCGCCGGATCGTCTCCTCGTCGAGCAGCTCGGGCGAGGTCTCGGCGCCCGGCGCCGCGCCGCCCGACCACTCGATCAGATCGCGCACGGTGACGTAGCTGCCCGCCCGCTTCGAGATCTTGACCTCCTGGCCGTTGCGCATGACCGTGACCATCTTGTGCAGCACGTAATCGGGATAGCCCGCGGGAATGCCGATGTCGAGCGCCTGAAGGCCGGCGCGTACGCGCGCGATCGTGCCGTGATGGTCGGAGCCCTGCACGTTGATGACCTTCGTGAAACCGCGTTCCCATTTCGCGACGTGGTAGGCGACGTCGGGCACGAAGTACGTGTAGGTGCCGTCGGACTTGCGCATGACGCGGTCCTTGTCGTCGCCGTATTCCGTCGTGCGCAGCCAGAGCGCGCCGTCCTCTTCGAATGTCTTGCCCGCCTTGACGAGCGCTTCGACCGTTTTCTCGACGCGTCCCTCGGTGTAGAGCGACGATTCGAGGTAGTACCGGTCGAACTTCACGCCGAACGCCTGCAGGTCCATGTCCTGTTCGTGGCGCAAGTAGGCGACCGCGAATTTGCGGATCGCTTCGAGATCGTCGATGTCGCCCTTGCCGACGACCGGCTCGCCGTCCATCGCCGCGACGGTCTCGCGCTTCATATAGCTTTGCGCGATCTCGGCGATGTACTCGCCGTTGTAAGCCGCTTCGGGCCACCCGGCGTCGCCGGGCGCGAGGCCGCGCGCGCGGGCCTGTGTCGAGATGGTCAAATTCTGGATCTGCACGCCCGCGTCGTTGTAGTAGAACTCGCGGTGCACGTCGCATCCTTGGCTCGCGAGCACGTTCGAGAGCGCGTCGCCGAGCGCCGCCTGACGGCCATGCCCGACGTGCAGCGGGCCCGTCGGGTTGGCGGAGACGAACTCGATCATCACGTGCTTGGCCGCGCGCGCGCTGCGGCCGAACGCCGCGCCTTCATCGAGCACGGCGGCGACGACGGCTTGTTTCGCGCCCGTGGTCAGGCGCACGTTGATGAACCCCGGGCCGGCGATTTCGGCGCTCTCGACGAGGCCGCGCGCGCGCGCCTGCGCCATCAGCGCATCGACGATCGATTGCGCGAGCTCGCGCGGATTCTTCTTGAGCGGCTTCGCGAGCTGCATGGCGGCGTTGCAGGCAACGTCGCCGTGGGCGGCGACCTTCGGCCGCTCGAGCGTGATCGAGGGCAGCGCGGGCGGCGCCGCGCCTTCGAGCTTGGCGGCGACTTGCTCGACACTCGCGGCGAGCAATTTTTCGAGAGTCTCTTTTTGTACGGGCAGCATGCTGGTTCAGGCGATCGAATGGGGGCGGCCGCGGGGTGGCGCGGCCGGATGAGGGTGGGCGAGCGATCTGTCGCTCGGGCGCGACCCATCAAGGCGATTGCGCAGCCGGCGCGGGCCGCGGGCTATTGCATCGCGGCGGCGCATCGCGGCAGTCCAGACGGATTTTAGCAGGTGCTAATATGTCCAATCAGCAGCTCCCGTCGCGAGTCGCGGCAGCTCAGGGCTGGCGCGCATTCGGCACGGCGCGAGGAGCCTCCTGGATTCGACAGAAAAACGTGGGGAACGCGTTATGCTCATCACTTTCAAATGCCGCTCGACGCCCGATGTCATGATGCTGGAAAACTTGGCCCAGTATCTGGTGGGAATCATCGGCAAGCACCTGGGTCAGCGCGGCGTCATCACGCATGACGAACTCGACGAGGCCATCAGGCGGCTCGAAGAGGCGATCGTCTTCGATAAGAAGGAGATCGCGGAGAAAGACGGCCACTTCCATGAAGGAGAGGAAGGACACGAGCCGCACGAGTTGCCGATCGGACTTGCGCAGCGCGCCTATCCGTTCCTCGACATGTTGCGCACGGCCAAGCGCGAGAACACCGACGTGCTTTGGGGCGTTTGAACCGCCTACTCCATTGCTAAGACAAAAACGCGAGAGCCCGCGAAAGCCGATCGGCTGAGGCGGGCTCTTGTGCTTCCGCGCGAGGCCACGCGGGGGCCCGCGAGAGAGGCCGCGAGCCTCGACGCTCAAAGCTGCGGGGCCAGTGCCCGCTGCGCATCGGACATCGAGAGACCCATGCGGCGCGCGTAGTCTTCGAGCTGATCGCGATCGATCTTGCCGACCGAGAAATAGCGGCTTTCCGGGTGAGCGATATAGAAGCCCGACACACTGGCGGCCGGCAGCATCGCGAGCGAATCGGTCACGCTCATTCCGACTTCGTCGGCTTTGAGGGTTGCGAAAAGGTCGCGCTTCACGAGATGGTCGGGGCACGCGGGATAGCCGGGCGCGGGCCGGATTCCGACATAGCGCTCGGCGATGAGCGCGTCGTTGTCGAGCGACTCGTCGGGGGCGTAGCCCCAGAGCTCGCGCCGCACACGGGCATGCATTGCCTCGGCGAATGCTTCGGCGAGGCGATCGGCGAGCGCTTTGAGCATGATCGCGCTGTAGTCGTCGTAATCGGCGAGGAACTGCTTTTCTTTCACTTCCACGCCGAGGCCGGCCGTCACCGCGAATAGCCCGATGTAGTCGGGGACGCCCGATTCCTTCGGCGCGATGAAATCGGCGAGCGATCGATTCGGCCGCATGACGCCGTCGACGACAGGCCGCACGCTTTGCTGCCGCAGATTGCGCCACGTCAGCGCCACTTCCGAGCGTGATTCGTCGGTGTAGATCTCGATGTCGTCATCGCCGACCGTGTTGGCCGGCAAAAGCGCGATGACGCCATTGGCCGACAGCCAGCGGCCCTGAATGAGTCGCGCGAGCATCGCTTTGGCATCGGAGAAGACGCGCCGCGCCGATTCGCCGACGATCTCGTCGTTGAGGATCGCCGGATAGGCGCCGGCGAGATCCCACGTCTGGAAGAGCGGGCCCCAATCGATATAGTGGGCGAGCTCGGCAAGGTCGTAGTTGCTGAAGACGCGGCGGCCGACGAACTTGGGCTTGACGGGCCGGTACGCGGCCCAGTCGATCTTCGTCCTGTTCGCGCGCGCGGCTTCGAGCGTGACCATCGGCAGCGCTTTCTTCTTCGCGTGCTGCTCGCGGATGCGCGCGTATTCGGTTTTCAGGTCGTCGAGGTACTTCGCGGCGCCTTCGTCGGAGAGCAGGCTCGATGCGACCGAAACCGAGCGCGAGGCGTCCGGCACATAGACAACGGGGCCTTCGTAGTTCGGCGCGATCTTGACTGCGGTATGCACACGCGACGTCGTCGCCCCGCCGATCAGGAGCGGGATCTTCTTCACGCGGAAGTAGTCGTCGCGCTGCATTTCGGAGGCCACGTAGGCCATTTCCTCGAGGCTCGGCGTGATGAGGCCCGAGAGGCCGACGATGTCCGCGCCCTCGACCTTCGCCTTTGCGAGAATCTCGTTGCAGGGGACCATCACGCCCATGTTGACGACTTCGAAGTTGTTGCACTGAAGCACGACCGACACGATGTTCTTGCCGATGTCGTGCACATCGCCCTTGACGGTCGCGATGACGATCTTGCCTTTCGCGCGCACGTCGCCGCCGGCCTCGGCGAGCAGCCGCTTCTCTTCCTCGATGAACGGAATCAGATGCGCGACGGCCTGCTTCATGACGCGGGCCGATTTGACGACCTGCGGCAGGAACATCTTGCCCTGCCCGAAGAGGTCGCCGACGATGTTCATGCCGTCCATGAGCGGCCCTTCGATCACGTTGATGGGCCGCCCGCCCGCCGCCGCGATCTTCTGGCGCGCTTCCTCCGTGTCCTCGACGATGAACGTCGTGATGCCGTGCACGAGGGCATGCGCGAGCCGCGCCTCGACGGGCCCGTTGCGCCATTCGAGGTTTTCTTCCTTCTTGGCAGCGCCGGTCTTGAACTTGTCCGCGATCTCGAGCAGGCGATCGGTCGCATCGGGCCGGCGGTTGAGAATCACGTCTTCCACGCGCTCGCGCAGCTCGGGGTCGAGATCGGCGTATACGCCGAGCTGGCCGGCGTTGACGATGCCCATATCCATGCCGGCTTGAATCGCGTGATAGAGGAACACCGTATGAATGGCTTCGCGCACCGGGTCGTTGCCGCGAAACGAAAACGACACGTTCGAGACGCCGCCGCTCACCTTCGCATACGGCAGGTTCTGCTTGATCCAGCGCGTCGCTTCGATGAAGTCGACCGCGTAGTTGTTGTGCTCCTCGATGCCGGTCGCGATCGCGAAGATGTTCGGATCGAAGATGATGTCTTCGGGAGCGAATCCGACTTCGTCGACGAGGAACCGATACGAGCGCCGGCAAATCTCGGTCTTGCGCTCGAACGTGTCGGCTTGTCCTTGCTCGTCGAACGCCATGACGACGGCCGCCGCGCCGTAACGGCGAATGAGCCGCGCGTGATGGCGGAACGCCTCCTCGCCTTCCTTCAGCGAGATGGAGTTCACGATCGCCTTGCCTTGCACGCACTTCAGACCCGCTTCGATCACCTCCCACTTCGAGGAGTCGATCATGATCGGCACGCGCGCGATATCGGGCTCGGACGCGATGAGATTCAGAAAGCGCACCATCGCGGCTTTCGAGTCGAGCATCGCCTCGTCCATGTTCACGTCGATGACCTGCGCGCCGTTCTCGACTTGCTGGCGCGCAACGGCGAGCGCCTCGTCGAACTGCCCGTTCAGGATCATGCGCGCGAACGCTTTCGAACCGGTGACGTTCGTGCGTTCGCCGACGTTGATGAAAAGCGAGCCCGGCGTGACGTTGAACGGCTCGAGGCCGGCGAGGCGCATCGTGTGATCGGTCATGGCGAATGCGATGGGAAAGTCTTGGGGATGGGTGATCAAGCCGCGTCGCGGTATTGGCCCGGCCAGCGCCGCGGCTTCACCGCGGCCAGCGCTTGCGCGATCGCGCCGATATGCTCGGGCGTCGTCCCGCAGCAGCCGCCCGCGATGTTGACGAGGCCCGCCTGCGCGAATTCCTTCAGGAGTCCTGACGTATCTGCGGGCGTTTCGTCGAAGCCCGTTTCGCTCATCGGATTCGGCAGGCCCGCGTTCGGATAGCACGAAACGTAGGTGTCGCAAAGCTTCGCGAGCTCGGCGATATACGGCCGCATGAGCGCGGCGCCGAGCGCGCAGTTGAGGCCGAACGTGAGCGGCTTTGCGTGGCGAAGCGAATTCCAGAACGCTTCCACCGTTTGCCCCGACAGAATGCGTCCCGACGCGTCGGTCACGGTGCCCGAGATCATGATCGGCAACAGCTCACCGGTATCTTCGAAAAGCTCGTCCAGCGCAAAGAGCGCCGCCTTCGCGTTCAATGTGTCGAAGATCGTTTCGACGAGGAAAAGGTCGACGCCGCCTTCGAGCAGCGCCTTGGCCTGCTCGTAATACGCCTGGCGCAGCTCGTCGAACGTGATGTTGCGCGCACCCGGGTCGTTCACGTCGGGCGAGATGCTCGCTGTCTTCGGCGTCGGCCCGATCGCGCCGGCGACGAAGCGAGGCTTTTCGGGCGTCGAATACTTGTCGCATGCGGCGCGCGCAAGCTTCGCCGACTCGAGGTTCATTTCCGCGGCGAGCGCTTCCATTCCGTAATCGGCCTGGGCCACGACCGTCGCGCCGAAGGTATTCGTCTCGACGATGTCGGCGCCGGCGGCCAGATACTGCTCGTGAATCTCGCTGATGATGCTCGGCTGCGTGAGCGAGAGCAGCTCATTGTTGCCCTTCACGTCGCGCGCGAAGTCCTTGAACCGCTCGCCGCGATAGCGCGCTTCATCGAGCTTGTAGCGCTGAATCATCGTGCCCATCGCGCCATCGAGGATCAGGATGCGCGACGCGAGCAGTTCGGGCAGCATTGCGCCGCGCGTATAGGATTTGGCGGTTGCAGCCGATGCATCGGAATGGGGCGCGGCGGAAAAGGCGGCAGAAGAAGTCATGGCGAGCGGGCTCTACGCCTTCGATACAGTGGGAAGTCCCACATTGTAGCCGTTGCGGCCCGGGCTCGCCCGGCAAGGGGACTCTCCCCAAAGGGCTATTCCCGTGCGCCGGGCCGGTAAAAAGAGGAAAGAGGAGAGAAAAATGGAAAACCCCGCCGCGTTTGCATCGACGGGGTTGAGTCTATCTGCGGGCAGTGTCGCCGCGGGTCGCCGGCTCAGTGGAGCACGACGGGCTGGTTCATGAGGCTGTCGAACTGGCCGAGAAATTCGTCGACTTCATCGAGCGTCGGCTCTTCCTCGATCAGCTTTCGAACATGTTCGCGAAAGCGTGCCGCCATTGCGCCGTCGATGAAGATTTCGCGCTGCGTATTCTTGTCCACGATTTCATAGCCGCCGGCGTTCATCGCAAGATGGCCGGCCTGGGGCGCAAACTCGACGACACAGTAGTTGGGGCTGTTGTAGATCATTTGCATGGCGACACTCCTTATTCCGATGGCCTTTGGCCGTTTTCCGCCCTGAAGGTGGAGCGTATGCATGGAATTTCAAGGGGTGGGTCTTAAACGACGCTTAAACCTCCCGTCAGACCGTTGCAAAAAACAAACCTCCGACTTCGGAGTCCTTGAAAGTTAGACCTCGCCCGCGCCAAACGTTCGCGCGCGACGGCCAGATATCGAGGCTCGTCCGTGCGCCTCGACACCTTTTATAACGGCACTCGGATCCGTTGGTTTAGGGTCTCTTCGACCTATGGCTCGACGCGTGACGGCTGCGTTGTGAAGCCATTATCGGACGAATTGTCGGGTCTCACCGAAGAGGCCGCATTTTCCGCGCCCGGAGGAGCAAGGGCGCCGCCCCAGACCAGCTCGATCTGCGCGCCGTTCGGCTCCGTTTGCATGATGCGCGCCGGCAACCAGCCGAGCGCCGGGGCCAGCCACACGTCGATGCGCCGCGCGTCGCCCGCGCGCCGCGGCAAGCGCATGAAATGCCGCGCCTCGACGAAGCCTGCCGGCGTGCGCACCGTTTCGTCGCCGATCATCTCGATCGGCCAGAGTTCGCCGCTGTCGTTGTCCGCCACATAGAACTCGCGCGTGACCCCGGGCTTGTAAGCGTCGGGATCGCCTTTCACGAGACTCGCGAGTTGCATGATCACGCTGAACCGATCCTGGGCGCCGTTCGCAAGCGGCAGCGTCGACGGCGTTCGCGTAAAGGCGATGTGTCCGGCTGCGCGATCGAACGTCGTCACGTCCTGGCCGCGGCGGCCGCGCGTCTCGATATAACGCTGGGGGGCGAGGCCGAACGCATCGATGCGCCCCTCGCTTGCATAGGTGTAGGTGCCGACGAACGGCAACGGCACGGAGACGACCATCGTATAGCCGCTGCCGTCGCTCGCCCAATGAATCGTGCCGGGCGCGTTGCGCACGCCGTTGTAGAACGTGTCGTAGCGCAGCTCGCCCGATGGCGGCGTCGAAAACTTGATGCCCTGACCCGCCGCGCCGTTCGCGTTCCTGGCGGCCGATGTGGCCTCGCCCGCCGTTGCACTGCCGCTCGCGGCGGTCCCCGTGCCGTTCGCGGCAAGCGCGGCCGATGCGGCCGGCGGCGCGGACGCTTCAGCGGGAGCCGACGGCGGCGCGGGCGGCGCATGCGGCGCGATCGCCCGCAGGACATGCTCGGCGGAAGACGCGCTGGCCGGTTTTTTCGCCGCCGGTACGGCCGGGCGCGAGGGATTCGCCGCTTCGTGCGCGGGCTCGCGCGAGATTCGCTGCGGCCGCAGCAGCTCGATTTCGACAGGCGGCTTTTCGGCGGAAGGCGTCGCGGTCTCGCGCTCGCGGGAAAACCAGATACCGACTACGCTGTGCACGATCAGCACGACCGCCAGGACTACGCACCAGCGCGCCGCGCGTGAACCGGCTGAACGAGCGACGGGTGTGGTGCGAGGGTCGGCGGCGGTGAAAGCGGGTGGCATGGCGACAGCGGATGCGGCGTCAAGAGAAAGGGAAGCGAAAGTAAAGCGACGTGCTCAACGCCCGTCGTCACCTGGACGCGCCGGAGCATCGCGGCGTGTATGCGGTAATCGTAAGCGCGCAAGCGCCAAGCCAAGGCAGCCTGAACGGTCGCCGCCTCGCACCATCGTAAAATAGATCGCATTCATCGTCACGCCACTCACACTGCCTCCATCTTCTATGAAACTTGCCACGCTCAAGGACGGCTCGCGCGATGGTCAGCTCATCGTCGTGTCGCGCGATCTGCAGACGGCCGTCATCGCGAACGCGATCGCACCGACACTTCAGCGCGCGCTCGACGATTGGGCTTTTTACGGGCCGCAGCTCGACGAGCTCTACGACACGCTGAATCAGGGCCGGGCCCGCCACACATTCGCGTTCGAGCCCAAGCACTGCATGGCGCCGCTGCCGCGCGCGTTCCAATGGGCGGACGGCTCGGCATACGTGAACCACGTCGAGCTCGTACGCCGCGCGCGCGGCGCCGAAATGCCGCCTGAGTTCTGGAGCGATCCGCTCATCTATCAAGGCGGCAGTGACGATTTCCTCGGCCCTTGCGACGACATCGTCTGCGCGTCGGAGGCATTCGGCATCGACTTCGAAGCCGAAGTCGCCGTCGTGACGGGCGACGTGCCGATGGGCGTCACGCCTGACGCCGCGCTGCGCAGCGTGCGGCTCGTGATGCTGGTCAACGACGTCTCGCTGCGCAATCTGATTCCGGCCGAGCTCGCGAAGGGCTTCGGCTTTTTTCAAAGTAAGCCGGCGACGGCATTCGGGCCCGTCGCGGTCACGCCCGACGAGCTCGGCGATCATTGGCGTGAAGGGCGCGTGCATCGCCCGATGATGGTGCATTGGAATGGCCGTAAGGTCGGCCAGCCGGACGCGGGCGTCGACATGGTGTTTCACTTCGGCCAACTGATCGCGCATGCGGCGAAGACGCGCAACCTGCGAGCCGGCTCGATCGTCGGCTCGGGAACGGTCTCGAACAAGGACGCCACGCGCGGTTATTGCTGCATCGCCGAGAAGCGCTGCCTCGAGACGATAGCCGACGGCGCGGCGAAGACGGAATTCATGAAGTATGGCGACACCGTGAAGATCGAGATGTTCGACGAGGCCGGCAAGTCGATCTTCGGAGCGATCGAGCAATCCGTCGCACCGCTCGACGACTCCGCCCAGTCCGCCGCGCGACTCGCGCAAGTGGACTGAAGCGCCGCTCGCGCGCCGGGTTTCGCCCGATGCCTCGGCGCGCCCGCCGGCCTACACTGGTTTTTCAGAAGAATGACGCACGCTTGAAGGAAGGCTCGACGCATGTCCCACGAACGCAGCAACGGAGGCTAGACGATGACCGATACCACCGGCGATAACAAGCCGTTCCCCGGCTTCCCGGGTTTTCCGCCCGCCGAGATGCTCGACAAGATGTGGGACATGATGCGGCTCACGCCGTTTGGTGCCGCCTTCCCAGGCATGCAGCCGGGCACGGCGCAGGGGCTCGGTTCGCCGCTCGCGGCGATGTCGGACATGATGACGCCGCTCATGAGCGTCGAGGAGCTCGATAAGCGCATCACCGATATGCGAGCGGTCGAGCAATGGCTGAAGCTCAATTTGAGCATGCTGCAATCGGCGACGCAGGCGCTCGAAGTGCAGCGCGCGACCCTCTCCACGTTGCGCGCATTCGGCGCGTTCGCGCAGGCATCGATGACGGAGCCCGCGCAGGGCGCGGCCAAGTCGCAAGACGCTCCGGCCGCGTCCGCGTGGGGCGCCAAGCCGCGCGAAAGCGCGGCGCGAGAGGAAGCGGAGTCGGGCGAATCGACGGGCGAAAACGCCAGCGGGCCGCAAGGCGCCGCGCCTGCGGGGGCGGCGTTCGACCCGGCGGCCTGGTGGAATCTGTTGCAGTCGCAATTCAATCAGCTCGCCTCGTTCGCCGTGGCGCAGTCAGGCGCGGCGGCATCCCCCGGCGCGGGTGAAGCGACGAACGATCCGCCGGCGAAAAAAGGCGGCAACGCGGCAAAGAGCGGATCGACGGGCAAGCGCGCGGCGGATCCGGCCGGCACGGACAAACCCGCGGCGAAGCGCTCCGCGGCGCGCAAGCCGGGAGACAAGCCAGCGGGCTCGTCGCCTGCGTCTTCGACCGAGAAATGATGCCGCCCGTCGGCGCCGCCCTGCGCCGACGGGCGCCTGAGCGGCTCGCGGGCTGGATCGCGTCGGCGAACAGCCTGCGCATGATATAATCTCGAAGCTTTCGATCTGTGGGCGCACATCAAAAACCAAGATCGCGGCAGTCCGTCGCGCCGCCGTCCGCCGGAACACGAAAGGAAAGGCTCGGTTGCCTTGAGCGAAACCCGCTCGAACTCATTGCGACCGACATCGCCAGCGACGAAACGTGCCGCTAGAGCGGGCAGATTGCCGGACCGACACCGTTGAGCTCGGTCGATTTGCGGCGGCTGTTACCGCGTACAATTGCAAATTCGGTTTTTCGTGTGCGCCTATTGGTGCGGCTGCCGCAATAGTTGAAGACACACGAGTCGCAATGGGCAGACTAGGGGTGGGACGATGAACACCATGCTTTATCCGGAACTTTACAAATCGCTCGAGTCCGTTCGATGGGACATGGAGAAGGACATTCCCTGGGACAAGTTCGACGGCTCCTTGCTCACCGACGAGCAGGCGACGACGATCAAAATGAACGCGATTACCGAATGGTCGGCATTGCCCGCCACGGAAATGTTCCTGCGCGATAACCACCACGACAGCGATTTCTCGGCCTTCATGAGCGTCTGGTTCTTCGAGGAACAGAAGCATTCGCTCGTGCTCATGGAATACTTGCGTCGTTTCCGGCCCGAGCTCGTGCCGAGCGAGGAAGAGCTGCACGCGGTGCGCTTCGAGTTCGATCCGGCGCCCCCGCTCGAGACGCTGATGCTGCATTTTTGCGGCGAAATCCGCCTCAATCACTGGTACCGCCGTGCGGCCGAATGGCACACGGAACCCGTCATCAAGCACATCTACGAGACGATTTCGCGCGACGAGGCGCGACACGGCGGCGCCTACCTGCGCTATATGAAGAAGGCGCTGACGAACTGCGGCGACGTGGCGCGCGCGGCGTTCGCGAAGATCGGCGTGTTGATGGCGTCGGCGCGGCGCACCGAGAAGCCGCTGCATCCGACGAACCTGCACGTGAACCAGGCGCTGTTCCCGCGCGACACGGTGCAATCGCGCCTGCCCGATCCCGAATGGCTCGAGCGCTGGCTCGACGAGCAGATCCGTTTTGACGACGGCTGGGAGAAGAAGGTCGTCGAGCGCATCCTGCATAACCTGTCGGTGCTCTTCGAGCGGACCTTCACGACGGCGCAGGAGCTCAACCGCTACCGGAAGGAAGTCACGACGCGGCTGCAGTCGCAGGGCTCGTCCGATTCTCAGCATCAGCCTGCCTGACGCATTCGCTTCGGATCAGACAAGCCTGTGCCGAGCCCCTTCGAACGCAAGATCGTCACGCGCGAAGCCCTCGCTGCCCGCCGTGCCGAGCTGCCCGCGCCCCTCGTTTTCACGAACGGTGTCTTCGACATTCTCCACCGCGGGCATGTCAGTTACCTTGCCGAGGCGCGCGCGCTCGGCGCGTGCCTCATCGTAGGCGTCAACAGCGACACATCGGTGCGCATGCTTGGTAAGGGCGACGATCGCCCGATCAACCGCGACGAGGACCGGATGGCGCTGCTTGCGGCCCTCGAAAGCGTCGATTGGGTCGTTGGCTTCGAGGAGAAGACGCCCATCGATCTGATCGCCGCACTGCGGCCGGACATCCTCGTGAAGGGCGGCGACTACGATATGGACGCCTTGCCGGAATCGTCGCTCGTGCGCGGCTGGGGTGGGCGCGCGCTTGCGATTCCGTTCGAGCACGAACGGTCGACGACAGCGCTCTTGAAGAAGGTGCGCGCGCACGGCGCGTGAGCGACTTCTCGCGCACCCGTACGGTTGCCCGACCCTATTGCGTGAGCGCCGAAGCCTTTACGGCCGGCTCGGGCGCAGCCTTACCGACGATCGCCTGATCGTTGGCTTCCGCCGCCGAGATCGGGCGCGTCTTCAGCCATTCCGGATGAACCTGGCGATTCAAATGATTCGGCTCCCGCGGCCCCGATGCGGGCAGCGGCCCCAACACGCCGCTCGCGAGCCCGAAGGCGACCAGGTTGGCGAGTACGAGAATGGCGATCAGCCAGCGCAACATCGTTGACTTCCCCCTCTTTGATTCAAAGCAATCGAGCGTCGTCGGCCGCGATGAGCGCAAGCCCCGAGATCACGAGCCCGTCGTGACGCGTGCACGGCACGCTCAGGGCGCGCGCTACCGCCTCGGCGGCCCCGCCTCCGAGCACAAGCCGCGTGGGCGCCTGGCGCGCCCGCGAAAACTCGCGCCACGCCTGTTCGATGAGCCCGACTTGTGCCAGCAGCGAGCCCGCCGAAATGGCCTGCCGCGTGTCCGTCGCGAGCCAGCGGCGCGCGAGCGCGTCGCCGGCCAGCTCGCGCGCCGAATCGGCGGCGAGTGTCGGCAATTGTGCCGTATGCTCGCCGAGCGAGCGCATCATCAGCGTCCAGCCCGGTGCGATGAGCCCGCCTTCGAACGTGCCGTTGGCGTGGAGCGCCTCGAGCGTCGTCGCGGTGCCGAGCGTCGCGATGAGCAGATCTTCGCCCGGAAACGCCGCGTGAGCGCCGACGAGCCCCGCCCAGCGATCGCTGCCGAGGCGCGCGGGTTCCGCGTAGCCGTTCGTCACACCACATTGACGGTCACGCGCGCGAATCGTCGTGCGCGGCAGCGCCGGCCAATGGCGCTCGATCAGCGCGTCGATCCGAGCGGCCGCTTCGGCGCCCGCAACGTTCGAGATCCATGCGCCGCCCGGAGGCGGCAACGACGACCAGTCGGGCTCGGCGGTCAGGCTCGTCGCAGCGCCCGGTGGGGGCACGCTGTCGTTCCCGTTTCCGTTTCCGTTCCCGTTCCCGTGCGAGAAGACACCTTCGCTCAAGAACAGCCCGGGCGCGTCGGCGAGCGCCCACTTGATACGGCTGTTGCCCGCGTCGATCAGCAAAAAGGGCGGAGAGGACGCGCGCTTCATGGATGGTTCGATTGTCCCGGGACGGGCACGGGGCGCAAAGACACGTCGCCCGTTGCGATCGGCATGACCCCGTGTTGTGTGGCGACGAGCAGTTGCCCCGACTCATCGACGTCGATGGCCGTGCCGCGCATCACCTCCATGCCTTGCTCCATCAGCGCGACCTCGCGGCCTGCATAGGCGTGGAAGGCGTTCCAGCGCGGCCGGAACGGCGCGAAACCTTCGGCCGCGAAGCGATCGATCGTACCGAGGAGTGCGTCGAGCGCGGCCGCGAGCGTTTCGGTCAGGTTAGCGTTCGGATACACGCGAGCGAGCGCCGCGGGCGTCATCGCGCGTGTGAGCGCGGCTCCCTGCAGCTCCATTCCGGCGCCGGCGGTAGCCTGTTCGGCCGCGAGCGCGACGTCGTCGCGCACATTGATGCCGACGCCGATGACAGCGGCCGTTGCGATTGGCGTACTCCACGCCGTCTCGACAAGGATGCCGGCGAGCTTGTCGTCGTCGAGCAGAATGTCGTTGGGCCACTTGAGCCTGATGCGGGCGGCGTCGCCGGGGGGGAGCGCCGGCAGGGCGCGCAATGCTTCGACGAGCATCGTGCCGACCGCGAGGCTCAAACCGGCCAGGCCCGCCAGCGGGCGCGGCAGCACGCAGGCGAGCGAGAACGTCAAAGCGCGGCCGCGTTCAGCATGCCAACTGCGCCCCTGGCGTCCTCGGCCCGCCGTTTGCCGGTAGGCGACGCGAACGGCGTGCACGCCGGGCTCGGCCGCATCGCGCGGCAGATTCCGCATGCGCTGCATGAGGTCGGTATTCGTCGAGCCCGTTTCGTCGACGATTTCGAGCCGCTCGGCGGGAATGGCAGCCCGAGTGGCCGAGAGGACGCGCGCCGGGTCGATGCGCCAATCGTCGCAGGCGGACGCGAGCGCACCGCGCGCGACAGGCGCCGGCGCGACAGGCCGTGCGGGATGGGTGGTATCGGTCATAGGCGCTATTGTAGTGGCGCTGCGCGTACCCCCGCCGCCGGTTCGGACGCGATGTCGGCGACACGTGCCGCCAACGACGCATACGATCGACGCTTCGCTGGCTACAATGGCCGCTGTTCACAACGGATGAGCACCGCTCCCTTGGACTTCGATACGCCACCCGGCCTGCAGATCGGCGCCGGCAGCCCGGGCCCGCTCGTCCGGCTGTCGGGGCAGTGGACGGCGCTCGCGCTCGCGCGCGACCGCGCCCGCGCCGGCGCGACGATGCGGCTCTCGTCGCTGATCGGGAACACGGCCGCGCAGTGGGATCTCTCAGCGGTCGAGCGCATGGACCATGTCGGCGGCCAGGCGCTTTGGCGTGTCTGGGGACGCCAAATGCCCGAGCGGATCACGCTCACCGAGACGCAGCGCGACATCTTCGCCCGCATCGCGTTGCTGGAGACGCATCGCGAAGACCCCGAGCCCGTCGAGCGGATCAGTCCGGTGACGAGGCTCGGCTATGCGATGTTCGGCTTCGCCGATCACGTCTACGGCGGCGTCGCCATGTTCGGGCGCGTGGTGCTCGACGCGCTCACCATCGTCCGCCGGCCGGCCAGCGCGCCCTGGACGGAAATCTCGGCCAACGTCTACAGTGCCGGCACGAAGGCGCTGCCGATCACCGCACTCGTCGCGTTCCTGATCGGCATCGTGCTCAGCTACCTGTCGGCTCAGCAGCTGCGGCTCTTCGGGGCGAACCAGTTCATCGTCAACATTCTCGGGCTCGCGGTCATCCGCGAGCTCGGGCCCGTGCTCGCGGCAATTCTCGTCGCGGGCCGCTCGGGTTCGGCGATCACGGCGCAGATCGGCGTCATGCGCGTGACGGAGGAGCTCGATGCGATGCGCGTCATGGGCATTCCGCACGGGCTGCGCATCATCTTGCCGCGGGTGCTCGCGCTCGCCGTCGCCATGCCGCTGCTCGTGATGTGGACCGACATCGTCGCGCTCGTGGGCGGCGCGCTCGCCGCGCAGCTCGTGCTCGGCATCGATGTGGCGTACTTCGCGCGGGCGCTGCCCGCGGTCGTGCCGATCGCGAACCTCTATATCGGCTTGGGCAAGGGGGCCGCCTTCGGCATCCTCATCGCGCTCGTCGCCTGCCACTTCGGCTTCAGGATCAAGCCGAACTCGCAAAGCCTGGGCACGGGCACGACGTCGTCGGTGGTGACCTCGATCACGGTCGTCATTCTGGCCGACGCCGTGTTCGCCATCATGTTCCAGAACGTCGGATTCTGAGGTTCGCATGACTGCACCGCTTTCCGCCGCCGTACGCGACCGTCCGCCGCCCGCCATCGCCGAGAAGGTGATCGAGGTGCGCGACCTCACGAAGCGCTACGGCGGCAATGTCGTGCACGAGCATCTCGATTTCGACGTGCGGCGCGGCGAGATCGTCTCGATCGTCGGCGGCTCGGGCTCGGGCAAGACGACGCTCGTGCGGCAGATCCTCGGCCTCGAGCAGCCGACCTCGGGCGATATCTCGCTTTTCGGCGAGAACATGTCGACGATCGATCCGCATGCCGCGCGTCTCATGCGCAGCCGTGTCGGCATGCTGTTCCAGCAGGGCGCGCTCTTTTCGTCGCTGTCCGTCTTCGACAATATCGCGCAGCCGTTGCGCGAGCTCGGCCGCGTGCCGCGCGCGCTGCTTCACGACATCGTCATGCTCAAGCTCGAAATGGTCGGGCTGCCCTGCAAGCATGCGTCGAAGATGCCGGCCGCGCTCTCGGGCGGCATGGTGAAACGCGTCGGCATCGCGCGCGCGCTCGCGCTCGAGCCCGAGTTGCTCTTTCTCGACGAGCCGACGGCCGGGCTCGATCCGCAATCGTCCGAAGAATTCGTCGAGCTCGTGGCGACGCTGCATCGCGCGCTCGGCCTCACCGTCGTCATGGTGACGCACGATCTCGATACCATGACGTCGCTCTCGACGCGCGTGGCGGTCATCGCCGACCGCAAAGTGCTCGTCGCGGCGCCGATCGAGGAGGCCTGCGGCGTCGAGCATCCGTTCATCCGCGAATTCTTTCTCGGGCGGCGCGGAAGGCGCGCCCTGCAGGCGTTGCCGCCCGAGCGTCGCGCGAAGCTGCCGCCGGCCGCGCTGGCATCCGCATCGGCGGAAGTGTCGCTGTAACGACAGACAGGAGAGCAGGGGAATCCGCGCATGGAAAACAAGTCGCATGCATTCTTGGCCGGGCTATTCGCGATCGGGTTGTCGGTCGCGATCGGGCTCGCGGTTTTCTGGTTCAATCTGGATCGGACGGTGCGTGTGCCATACGACCTCGTCTCGCGCTCGGCCGTGACCGGCCTCACGACCGATGCCGCGGTCCGATATCGCGGGCTCGACGTCGGCAAGGTGCAGTCGCTGCGCTTCGATCCGGCGCATCCGGGGCAGATCATCATTCGCATTCTCGTCGACAAGCACGCGCCGATGACGCACTCCACGTTCGGCACGCTGGCGTTGCAAGGCGTGACCGGCCTGGCGTTCGTGCAGCTCGACGATACGGGGGCCGACCCGAGGCCGATCGCTTCTTCGCCGAAGCATGTCGCGCAGCTGCCGATGCACGCCGGCCTGCTCGAGCAATTGCAGGAACGCGGCGATGTATTGCTGCACGAGCTCGAGAGCGTCGCGACGCGCGCCGATGCCATGCTTTCGCCCGAGGTGCAGACGCAGCTTCTCGCGAGTGCGGCAAGCATTCAGCACGCGGCCGACGCCGTGACCGAACTCGCGCACGCGGCCGGCCCCGCGGCGACGCAACTGCCGGCCACGCTGACGCAACTGCAGCGCACGCTCGCTTCGGCCAACGCGCTCGTCACGAATCTCAACGCGCCGCGCGGGCCGCTCTACTCGAACCTCGAGAGGCTCGGCTCCGCGGCCGATCGCGCGAGTGCCGCGATCACGCAGATGGACGCTTCGCTGGAGAACATGTCGACGCGTGTCCAGTACGACACGCTGCCGCGCGTGAACGAGTTGGCCGCCGACGTCGGCGGCGCGGCGCGCTCGATCGACCACGCCGCCGCCGTGTTCGGCTCGAGCCCGAGAAGCGTGCTGTTCGGCGTCGCACCCGCGGAGCCCGGCCCGGGCGAGGCCGGATTCCGATGGCCCGCGGCGCCGCCCGCCGCGCGCTGAACCACGCGGGCCGAGGGCCCGGATGAACTGAACGATCAAGCCAAGCAGGGGAAATCGACAAATGCCATATTCGATCGACCGTCTTTTTTCGCCGGCCGCGCGAGCGCTGCTGCCCGGATTCGTTGCGATGCTCATCGTGAGCGGCTGCTCGCTCGCTACGCCCGCCGCCGTGTCGGACCTCCGTTACGACCTCGGGCCGGCGCCGAGCGCTTCCACCCAAAGTCAGCCGTTGCCGGCGGTGAGGGTCTTCGACGTGCGGGCGCCGCGCTCGCTCGAGAGTGACGACATCCTCTACCGGTTGAGCTATGCCGATCCGCACCGCACGGCTGTCTACGCGCACAGCCACTGGACGATGCCGCCGGCGCTTTTGCTGACGCAGCGTGTGCGTGCCGCGCTATCGGCGCAAGGCGTCGTGCTCGCGGGCGGCGATATCGCCGCGCCGCTCTTGACGGTCGACCTCGAGCAGTTCGAGCAGGTATTCGATTCGGAGGGCGAGAGCCACGGTGCGATTACGGCTCGCGCGACGCTGATGCGCGATGGACAAGTCCTCGCCCAGCACACGTTCATTGCGCGCGCGCCGGCCATGATGCCGAACGCGGCGGCCGGTGTAGGCGCGCTCTCGGCGGCGAGCGACGACTTCGTTGCACAGCTCGTCGCCTGGCTCGGCATGCAGGCGCCCGTCGCGTCCCGCTGACGGCTGACGGCTGACGGCGGGGGCCGAGCGCGGGCGCGCGCGTTGCGTCCATCGCTTCAACGAGCTTGTCGACGGCGGGGCGCCCTGTGCGGCTCGCGAGCGCCAGTGCCTGCCGCTCGCTATAATCGGCCGGCTCATCGGCGCCCCTTTCATTGCCACGAGATCATGGATCCCTTCTTCAAATACCACGTCTTTTTCTGCCTGAACAAACGCGCCCCCGGCGCCGATCGTCCGAGTTGCGCGAACTGCAACGCCGAGGCGATGCAGGAATACGCGAAAAAACGCGTGAAGCAGCTCGGTCTCGCCGGTCCCGGCAAGGTTCGCATCAACAAGTCCGGCTGCCTCGATCGCTGCGAGCAGGGCCCGACCGTCGTCGTCTATCCCGAAGGCACGTGGTACACGTACATCGACGAATCGGACATCGACGAAATCGTCGATTCGCATCTTGCCAACGGCAAAATCGTCGAGCGTCTGCTGATCGATCGCTGATCGACCGCGAGCATCGAGAGAAATCCTCCGGCATGAACGCCCAAACGCAACGATTCCTCATCGACGGGCCCGTCGGCAAGATCGAGGTCGCGCTCGATCGGCCCGATGGCGCGCCGCGCGGCATCGCCCTCGTCGCGCATCCGCATCCGCTCTTTGGCGGCACGATGGACAACAAGGTCGCGGTCACGCTCGCGCGTACGCTCGTGCAGCTCGGCTACGTCACGTATCGCTCGAACTTCCGCGGCGTGGGGCAGACCGAAGGCGAACACGACAACGGCATCGGCGAGCGCGACGACCTGCGCGCCGTGATCGCTCACATGCGCGCGCAGCCGGGGCAAAGCGATGCTCCGCTCGTGCTCGCGGGCTTTTCGTTCGGCACCGTCGTGCTGTCGCACGTCGCGGCGGCATTGCGCGAGGCGGGCGAGGAGATCGAGCGCATGGTCTTCGTGGGCACGGCGGCGAGCCGCTGGGACGTGGCGCCCGTGCCCGACAATACGCTCGTCATTCATGGCGAAATCGACGACACAGTCCCGCTCGGGGCGGCCCTCGAGTGGGCGCGGCCGCAGGAGTTGCCCGTCGTCGTTATTCCGGGCGCCGAGCATTTTCTGCATCGCAAGCTGCATCTGTTGAAGCGCATCATCGTCGACGCCTGGAGGTGAGTCGCGGCGCCGTGCGCGAAAAAAGCGCACGATCGCGGCGGCTCCTCTCGCGCGGATGCATCGATTTGCGCATACAGGTCCTCATAAAACGCGATTTCGAAGCACCGCGCCGCGTATAATGGGCGCAATTTTTTTGCGCGAGCGTCGTCCCATCGAGGCCGCTTGCGCGAACCGGTCGCATTCGCCTGTGTCCAATCGCTGCTTCGCCGCCACCGCATTCCGATCGTTTTCCGCGAGTCGCGGCGCCGCTCGCGTTGGCCCGGCCGCCTCTTTCCGCCGCGCGCCATGCGCGCATGCTCTCTTTCGCACGAACTGACCCTATGCGCTCTTCCTTCTTCGGCCCTTCGTCGGTGCCTTCGATTCCGCCGATCTCGTCGTTCTCGTCGTTCGCTTCGTCGTTCATCCCGCAATCGATTGCGCGCGGCGCGCCCGTGAGCCTTCTCGTCGCCGCGACGCTCGCGGCCGGTGCCGCGGCGTACGCGCCGCGCGCGTCGGCCCAGGTGCCCCCACCGGCCGTAACGGCGCGCTCGTGGGTGCTGATCGACGCGACGGCCAATCAGGTGCTGGCTTCCGGCAATGCCGACGAACGCGTGGAGCCCGCCTCGCTGACGAAGCTGATGACGGCCTATCTCGTCTTCGAGGCGCTGCAGACCAAGAAGATCTCGATGGATCAGGTCGTGACGCCGAGCCTGGCCGTGCGCCGCGTGCGCAACGACGAATCGCGGATGTTCATCGAGGCCGAGAAGCCCGTGACCGTGCACGATCTCGTCTACGGCATGATCGTGCAGTCGGGCAACGACGCGGCAATCGCGCTCGCGGAGCTCGTGGGCGGCAGTGAATCGCATTTCGTCGAGATGATGAATGCCGAAGCCCAGAAGCTCGGCATGAAAGGGACGCACTATGCCGACGTGAACGGCATGCCCGATGCGCAGCACTACACGACGGCGGGCGATCTCGCCACGCTTTCGGCTCGCCTCATTCGCGACTTCCCCGAGTACTACAGCATCTTCTCGGTCAAGGAATTCACCTATAACAAGATCAAGCAGCCGAACCGCAACCGCCTGCTCTGGCTCGATCCGACCGTCGACGGCCTGAAGACGGGGCATACCGAGGCGGCCGGCTACTGCCTGATCGCGACGGCGAAGCGCCCGCTGCCGGGCGTGGCCGATGCATCGCGCCGCATCGTCGCCGTGGTCATGGGCGAGCAGAAAGAGCACGAGCGCGTACAGGACAGCATGAAGCTGCTGAACTACGGCTACAGCGCCTACGACACGGTGCGCCTCTTCAAGGCGAATCAGCCGGTGCAGACTCCGCGTGTCTACAAGGGCGTGGCCGACAGCGTGCCCGTCGGCGTGAAGAGCGACCAGTACGTTACCGTGCCGCGCGGCATGGGCGACAAAGTGAAGCCGCAAGTCACGCTGAATTCGCCGCTGATCGCGCCGATCGCCGATGGTCAGCAAGTGGGGGCGGTACAGATCGCGGCGGATGGGAAGACGCTTGCGCAGGTTCCGATCGTCGCGCTGCAGCCGGTGCCGCAAGCCGGCATCGGCGGACGGATCTGGGACTCGCTGATGCTGATGTTCAGCAAGAAGAAGTGATGGTGCAAGGGTGGGAGTGAAGCCGATGAGCCCGGTCAACGAATCGCTGTTCGAATTTCCGTGCGACTTTCCGATCAAGGTGATGGGCAAGGCGCACCCGGATTTCGCCGACACGGTCGCGTCCGTCGTGCGTCAGTTCGACGCGAGCTTCGACGCGACGCGGGTCGAGACGCGGCCGTCGAGCGGCGGCAACTATGTCGGCCTGACGGTGACCGTGCGCGCCGTCAGTCGCGAGCAGCTCGACGACATCTATCGGGCGCTCACCGGACATCCGATGGTCAAGGTCGTCCTTTGACGGCGGCTGGCGCGAGCGGACCGCTTTCGTTCACGCCGCTTCTCACGCCGCCGCACGTTTGCTCGTAGACGGCGCGAAAGCGCTTCACCTCTTCGAAGATCCACGCGCGGAACGCCTGCACGCGCGCGCTCGTCAAGAGCGGTGGCGGGCAGACGAAGTAATAGCTCCACGGGGACGCCGCTTCGACATCGAACAGGCGCACGAGGCGTCCCGCCACGAGTTCCTGCATGACGATCGAGCTACGCGCGAGCGCGACGCCCTGGCCGTCTCCTGCCGCAAGCAAAAGATTCGACGAATCGTCGAAGAGCACGCCGCGCCGCGGTTCGGTCGCATCGGGCAACCCGGCGGCTTCGAACCAGGGCCGCCAGAGATCGGTGTCGGAGCGCAAAAGCGGGACATGCAGGAGCTCCGCGGGCGTCTTCGGCAGTTGGCCGCCGTTGAACGTCGGTGAGCAGACGGGGAACGCCACTTCATCGAGCAACAGCTCGACATGCAGGTCCGGATAGTTGCCGCGGCCATAGCGGATCGCCACGTCGACGTCGTCGCGCGAAAAATCGGCGAGCGCATTCGTCGAGAGCAAATCGAGATCGACCTCGGGATGGCGGTCCATGAAGCTGCCGATGCGGGGCGTGATCCAGCGGGCCGAAAACGACGGCGACGAGGAGACGACGAGACGCCGCGTGCGCTCGCCGCTTCGGACATCGCGCGTCGCGTCCGCGAGCGTCATCAGCGCGGCGCGCACCGACTTCGCATAACGGTTGCCGGCGTCCGTCAGCCGGACGCGCTTACCAGTACGCACGAAAAGCGCAACGCCGAGCTCCTCCTCGAGCGCGCGCATTTGATGACTGACCGCGCCGTGCGTGACGAAGAGCTCATCGGCGGCGCGCGAAAAGCTCTCGTGCCGGGCGGCGGCCTCGAACGTGCGCAGGGCGTTGAGCGCGGGCAGCTTCCTCAGATCCATTGTGAATTCGCCTCACATACGCGTGAGAATTGATCGTTTTACGCCAAACGTTACCACGCCTAGGATTCTAGCCATGGAAGACACTTTGGTTGGAGGCGGTCATGAGAGAGATTTCTTCAAGCGTCACGTTCGAGATCGAACGGGGTGAGACGATACCTGTGATGATTGCGCACAGCACACGCCTCAATGTCGAAGGCGCATCGGTCTGGGTCTCGCGCAGCAACGATGTCGAGGATTATTGGGTACTGCCGGGGTCGTCGCTGACTTTGCGGCGTGGCGAGCGGCTTTGGCTGAGCGTCGACGGCGACGGGCCGGCGCGTGTTGCGTTCCACGGCCCGCTCATGGCCGGCGAGCGCCTGCGCAGCGCGCTTGCCGCGCTGGGGGAGCTGTTCGGCATGCGCTGGCGCGGCGGCTGGCGGACGGTTTAACGGACGCTCGACAGGCCCGCCGTTCGAGGCGTTGCGGCGGGTGGTAGTGAGTGTTGCCGTCGGTAGTCGGCGCAGTGGAGCGGCGGGCCGGCCCCGCCCGGCATCGGCGCCGCGCGTCCGATTCCGGTAAACTGCCGGCACCATGTCTGCCGTTCCGCTCTCCGAACCGCTCGCCGCGCCACTCGCACCGTCCGACGCGCAGGTGCCCGTCTCAGGGCTTTCCGCCCTCCCTTTGCGCGAGCGGCTCGCGCCGGACCTCGAACTGGTCTGGCGCGGCGTCGAATCGTACGAAGTGAGCTTCGCCGCGATGCGCGAATTCACCGAGGCGCGCACCGCGGATACCGTGGACGAGATCTGGCTCGTCGAGCATCCGCCCGTTTTCACGCTCGGCCAGGCCGGCAACCCCGCGCATCTGCTCGCGGCCGATTCCTCGATTCCGCTCGTCAAAGTCGACCGGGGCGGCCAGATCACCTATCACGGTCCCGGTCAGGTCGTCGCCTATTTGCTCGTGAGCCTGCGGCGGCGCGGTCTGCTCGTGCGCCAACTCGTTACGCTGATCGAGGAGGCCGTGATCGAGACGTTGGCGGCGTATAATCTCGCCGGCGAGCGCCGTGATGGCGCTCCCGGCATCTATGTCGCGCCCGGGCCCACGGCCGGTGCGCACGCGGGCGCGAAGATCGCGGCGCTCGGCCTCAAGATTCGCAACGGATGCAGCTACCACGGCGTGAGTCTGAACGTGAAGATGGATTTGCAGCCGTTTCTCGCGATCAATCCATGCGGCTATGCAGGGCTCGAAACAGTCGATATGGCGACGCTCGGCGCCGCTGCCGGCTGGGACGATGCGGCCCGAACCCTGGCGGCGCGTCTTGCCGCGAACCTCGATAGCGCCGTCGCGCATCGCCCAAAGAATGGACCTACGGAATGACTGACGTTACCGCCCACCCGAACGGCCCGGCCGCTTCGAGCGCCGACGCGCCCCAGACCGCCTACGACGCGACGGCCAAGCAGAAGTCACAGGCCAAGACGGCGCGGATTCCGATCAAGATCGTGCCGATCGAGAAGCTCAAGAAGCCCGAGTGGATTCGCGTGAAGGCGGCGACGGGCAGCTCGCGCTTCTCCGAAATCAAGCAGATTCTGCGCGAGCACAACCTGCATACCGTCTGCGAAGAGGCGAGTTGTCCGAACATCGGCGAGTGCTTCGGCAAGGGCACCGCGACGTTCATGATCATGGGCGACAAGTGCACCCGGCGCTGCCCGTTTTGCGACGTGGGCCACGGCCGTCCCGATCCGCTCGATCAGGAAGAGCCGCTGAACCTCGCGCGAACGATTGCCGCGCTCAAGCTCAAGTACGTGGTGATCACGAGCGTCGATCGAGACGATCTGCGCGACGGCGGTGCCGCGCACTTCGTCGAATGCATTCGCAAGGTGCGCGAGCTTTCTCCCGCAACGCGCATCGAAATCCTGACGCCCGACTTCCGCGGCCGGCTCGATCGCGCGCTGTCGATTTTGACGAGTGCACCGCCCGACGTGATGAACCACAACCTCGAAACCGTGCCGCGCCTTTACAAGGAAGCGCGGCCGGGTTCGGACTACGCTCATTCGCTGAAGCTCTTGAAGGACTTCAAAGCGCTGCATCCGGAGGTGGCGACGAAATCGGGGCTGATGGTGGGCCTCGGCGAAACCGAAGAAGAGATCTTGCAGGTGATGCGCGATCTGCGCGCGCACGATGTCGACATGCTGACGATCGGCCAGTACCTGCAACCGTCCGAGCATCACCTGCCGGTGCGGGCCTACGTCCACCCCGATACGTTCAAGATGTACGAGGCGGAAGCGTACAAGATGGGCTTCACGCACGCGGCCGTCGGCGCGATGGTGCGTTCGAGCTACCACGCCGATGTGCAGGCGCACGAAGCAGGCGTTGTCTGATAGCGCTCGTGGGCTCGAGGGTTTCCGGATTGCCGGATTCTGTTTTGCGGTGAAATCCAGGAAACCGGATGGCGCGCTTGTGCCCGCGATTTCTTTTCCTTAATAATCAGCAGCTTGAGGCGTGCCTCGCCTTGGCATCGACCTTGCAATTGACGACCCCACAGCCGAGCGGCTCCCCTTCCGCTCGGACCATTAGTCAAGAGCAAGGAGACATCCAATGCCCCGCCTCAAGAAACCGTTCTATCGAATCCTTTATGTGCAGGTGATCGCCGCGATCATCGCCGGCGTCGTGCTCGGTCACTACGCGAAGAATCTCGCGATCGACATGAAGCCGCTCGGCGACGCGTTCATCAACCTCGTCAAGATGGTGATCGGCCCGATCATCTTCTGTACCGTGGTCACCGGCATCGCAGGCATGGAGGACATGAAGAAGGTAGGGCGGGTGGGCGGCAAGGCGCTGCTTTACTTCGAAATCGTATCGACGTTCGCGCTCTTGCTTGGCCTCATCGCCACGCACTTGCTGAAGCCGGGCGCAGGTTTCAACGTCGATGTCGCGTCGCTCGACGGCAAAGCCGTCGCCTCGTACGCGGAGAAGGCGCACGGCCAAAGCGTCGTCGACTTCTTCATGCACCTGATACCGAAGACGTTCGTCGACGCGTTCGCTCAAGGCGAGATCCTGCAGATCCTCGTCATCGCGTTGCTCTTCGGCAGCGTGCTCGCGACGATCGGCGAGCGCGGCAAGCCCGTGACGAACTTCATCGAGAGCCTCTCGCATGTCCTCTTCGGCATCGTGCGCATCGTCACGAAGCTCGCCCCGATCGGCGCCTTCGGCGCGATGGCGTTCACGATCGGCAAGTACGGCATCGGCTCGCTCCTGCCGCTGCTGAAGCTGATCGGCACGTTCTATCTGACGTCGATCGTGTTCGTGCTGGTCGTGCTCGGCACGATTGCCCGCCTCGTCGGCTTCAACATCGTGCGCTTCGTCGGCTACATCAAGGAAGAGATGTTGATCGTGCTCGGCACGAGCTCGTCGGAGGCCGCTTTGCCGCAACTGATGGAAAAGCTCGAGAAGCTCGGCTGTTCGCGCTCGGTCGTCGGGCTCGTCGTGCCGACCGGCTACTCGTTCAACCTCGACGGCACCAACATCTATATGACGATGGCCGTGCTCTTCATTGCGCAAGCGACGAACACGGACCTCACGCTCACGCAGCAGCTGACGCTGATCGCCGTGGCGATGCTGACCTCGAAGGGCGCCAGCGGCGTGACGGGCGCGGGTTTCATCACGCTCGCCGCCACGCTCGCCGTCGTGCCGACGATCCCGCTCGCCGGCATGGTCCTCATCCTGGGTATCGACCGCTTCATGAGCGAATGCCGCGCCCTCACGAACATCGTCGGCAACGGCGTTGCCGCCGTGGTCGTCTCGGCGTGGGAGAAGGAGCTCGATCGCGCCAAGCTCACGCGCACGCTGCGTGGCGAGGCGGCGGTCGCGGAAACGGAAGCGGCACGCGTCTGACGTTGGCTGCCGAGTCGCTGCCGGGGCGCTTGCCTTCACGGATCGTTCGCGGCAGCGGCGCCACGCCCGCATCGAACGAGCAGGTCGGCGGGCAACGCTCGGCAGGCGTGGACGGCGGCGCCATCGCGCCGCTATGCCACAATGAGCCTTTGTCATTGCTGGAATCGGCCACCGTGACGCGTCGCTTCACCGTCGTCTTCCTGCTCGCCGTGGCGCTGTCGGCGGTTTGCGCGCTGACCTGGCGCATCGCCTGGGAGCGCGGCGTCGACGCGCTGCGACAGCAAGCGGCCGTGCGCGCGGACCGCACGGCGAGCGCGCTCAAGGACACGCTCGATCGCTACGAATCGCTGGCCTATCTGCTCGCGAATCATCCGCTCGTGAAGGACGCGCTCGAGCACTCGACGCCCGACAACGCCACGCGCGCCAACCGCTATCTCCAGGATGCCAACCGTCACGCGCAGGCCAACGTCACCTATGTGATCCGCGCCGACGGTCTGTGCGTCGCCGCCAGCAACTGGGACCAGAGCGATAGCTTCGTCGGCTCCAACTATCTGTTTCGGCCGTATTTCGTCGATGCGATGAAAGGCGAGGTCGGCCGTTTCTTCGGTATCGGCACCGTTTCACGCGAGCCCGGCTACTACCTGTCGGAGCCGGTCCACCGCGATGGGCGGATAGTCGGCGCGGCTGTCATCAAGCTGAACCTCGAATGGTTTCCGGGTACCGACGCGAGCGAGCCGCTCATCGTCGCGGACAACCACGGCGTGGTTTTCCTGTCGTCGGTGCCGGCCTGGAAATATCGCGCCCTCGCGCCGCTGCCGGCTTCGCTTGCGGCGGCGATCGAGAAAACGCGCCAGTATGCGAGCCAGCCGATGACCCAGTTGCCATTCTCGACCGTGCGGCGGGTCGACGACGCCCAGATCGTCCGCATCGGCGACGAGCGGTTCGGGCCGCACTACTTGGTGACGCGGCGCACGCTCGGCACGCCGGACTGGCAGCTGATCACGCTTTCCTCGGTCACACCTGTCCTCGACGACGCACGCAATGCGACGGCCGCCGCGGGCTTCGGATTCGTCTCGCTCTGCCTGCTCGCGTTTTACTGGCGGACGCGGCGTGCGCGCGTGCGCGAAATGATGCGCAGCCGCGCCATGCTGCAGGCCGCCTATGCCGAGCTGAACGAGCGCGTGGCCGAGCGGACCGCCGATCTTTCGGCGGCCAATGCGCGTCTGCAAACGGAAGTCAGCGAGCGCACGCGCGCCGAAAACGAGTTACGCGCGGCGCACGACGAGCTCGTGCAGACGAGTAAGCTCGCCGCGCTCGGTCAGATGGCGGCCGGCATCACACACGAGCTCAACCAGCCGCTCGCCGCGCTGCGCGCGTTCTCGGACAACACGCGCGTGCTGCTCGAGCGCGGCGACCAGACAGCGGCGCGCGAAAACCTCGAGGCGATCTCGGCGCTCACCGAGCGCATGGGCAAGATCACGAACCAGCTCAAGCTTTTCGTCGGACGCGCGCAGCCGCGCACGGCGAAAGCGCCCGTGGCGCGCGCGGTTCGCAATGCGCTGAACCTGCTGCAAAAGCGATTTCAGGGCGTCGCGCTCGATCTCACCCTGCGTGAGGCCGACGGCTCGGCCGACGCGCCGCGCAAGCGGCTGGAACTCGATTCCGACTATCCTACGCTCGTCGCCTATTGCGACGATCTGCGTCTCGAGCAGGCGCTCATCAACCTGATCGGCAATGCGCTCGACGCGGTCGCGGGCGCGGCCGACCCGCGCATCGGGATCGACGTCGACGCAACGCTTGCGACGTTCTCGATCACGGTGCGCGACAATGGGCCGGGCATTCCGGACGATGTCCTGCCGCGGCTCTTCGAGCCCTTCTTCACGACGAAGGGCATGGGGCAGGGCCTGGGTCTGGGGCTGGCGATCGCATCGTCGATTGCGCGCGACTGCGGCGGCTCGCTCGTCGCGCGCAATGTGCCCGAAGGCGGCGCGGCGTTCGTGCTCACGTTGCGGCGCGCCATCGTGGCGAGCGCGCCGTCGGAGACTTCGTCGCAGTAGCGCATGCCACGTTCGACGATTCGATATCCCTCATTTCCCGACGCGGAACCGGCCATGAAAGCCTCAGCAACGGCGACCGACAGCCTTCAAGTGATCTTCATCGAGGACGACGAGCTCGTTCGGCGCGCGAGCGTCCAGAGTCTGCAGCTTGCCGGTTTCGAGGTTGCGGGCTACGCGTCCGTCGAGGCGGCTCGACCCGCGCTCGACGCGGCGGCGACGCCGCCTGGCGTGATCGTCAGCGACATCCGATTGCCCGGGGCGAGCGGCCTCGATCTGCTCGAGTTTTGCCGCGAGCGCGTGCCCGATGTGCCGGTCATTCTCGTGACGGGACACGGCGACATTTCGATGGCCGTTCAGGCGATGCGCGACGGCGCGTACGACTTCGTCGAAAAACCGTTTGCCTCGGAGCGGCTCATCGAGACGGTGCGCCGCGCACTCGAGCGGCGGCGCCTCGTGCTCGAAAACGTCGCGTTGCGGCGAGAGCTTGCCGAGCGCGATGCGCTCGTGCCGCGCATCATCGGCCGCAGCGCCGCGATCGAGCAGGTCCGCGGACTCATCGCCAAAGTCGCGCCGACCGACGCATCGGTGCTCATCAACGGCGATACGGGGGCAGGGAAGGAGTTGATCGCGCGCAGCCTGCACGAGCTTTCGCTGCGCCGCGCAAAACCGTTCGTCGCGGTCAATTGCGCGGCGCTGCCCGAGCCGATGTTCGAATCGGAGATGTTCGGCTACGAGCCGGGCGCATTCACGGGTGCGGCGAAACGCCGCATCGGCAAGCTCGAGTACGCATCGGGCGGCACACTGTTTCTCGACGAAATCGAGAGCATGCCGCTCTCGCTTCAAGTGAAGCTGCTGCGTGTGCTGCAAGACGGCGTGCTCGAACGGCTCGGCTCCAATCAGCCGATCCGCGTCGACTGCCGCGTCGTGGCCGCCGCGAAGGGCGATATGGCCGAGCATGTCGCCGCCGGCACGTTCCGGCGCGACCTGCTCTATCGGCTCAACGTGGTGACGATCGCGCTGCCGCCGATCTCGGAACGGCGAGAGGATATCGTGCCGCTCTTCGAGCATTTCGTGCTCGATGCCGCCGTGCGCTATGAAAGGCCCGCGCCCGTGCTGACGGAACGCCAGCGGCAACGCCTCATGGAGCGCGACTGGCCGGGCAACGTGCGGGAGCTGCGTAATGCGGCCGAGCGATTCGTGCTCGGCATTGCCGATCCGCAAGCGCCGATCGGCGGGAGTCTCGTAGAAGAAGACGCGGGAGCGGCGCTGTCGCTGAAAGAGCGCGTCGAGCGATTCGAGCGCGCGGCGATTGCGGATGCGCTCGAGCAGACGAGCGGTGCCGTGGCGATCGCCGCGGACCGGCTGCAAATCGGCAAGGCGACGCTCTACGAGAAGATCAAGCGATACGGCTTGGCTGAGCGCAGCGACGGCGGCGGAAAGGAGACCTGAATAAAGCGGCTTCGCTCGGCGCGGTGGCCGGCAAACGAGGGGGGAGGGCCGGCAAGCACGGCCGCGCAGCGAAAGCGCGAGGCGGCGCGGCGTCGCCGAATTTCTGCGGCTGGCGCGTCGCGCGCCGCGCCAACTCAGGCGCCGAGCGCCTTTTGCAACAGTTTGTCGAGCTCGGCGAACTGCGGCTCGCCGACATAGCGCTTGAGGATCGTGCCGTTCTTGTCGATGACGAACGTCGTGGGCGTCAACTGCACATTGCCGAATTCCTTCGCCGCGCTGCCGTCGTCCATGGCGACTTTGAATGGCAACTGGCGCGTCTGCGCGTAGTTCGCCACGTACATCGGCGCATCGTAGTTCATGGCGACCGCGACGAACTCCAGCCCTTTATCCTTGAATCGATTGTAGGTCTCGACCATCTGCGGCATTTCGTGCATGCACGTGGTGCAACTCGTCGCCCAGAAGTTGACGAGGTAGACCTTGCCCTTCAAATCGGCCGTCGAGACCTTCTTGCCCGACAACAACGTGAACGTGGCGTCGGGCACGTGCTGCGACGTACCGAACGTGAAATAGCCGGCTACGGCGATTGCGCATGCGCCGAGCGCCAGCGCGAGAGAGCGGAGCGGGCTCCCGCGGCGCGCGGGAGAAGCGGGGGTCTGGCTCATGGCGACCTCGAAGGCAGACGGTGCGAAAACAGCGCTGCAATTTTAGCGCCATTCGGGAATCGGTGGGGCCGGGGCGGGTGCTGCGCCCGGCGTGAATCATGCCGTTATGTCCGGTGCCGCGCGGATCCGCGGTCGATGCGAGGACTTTGGTTTTGCGTCCGGTGTTCCGCGCACCGCTTCGGGGATCGGCTGTTCCGCCCGGCCGCGCCTCGCGATGGCGGATAATCGAAGTTTATCCGGCACGGCGATAGGTATCCGTCGCCGGCTCGCCCTCCGCTTCTTCTTCTTCTTCTTCTGGCTTCGATGTTCCGCATGCGCTTCGCCCTCCGATCGGCGCCCCGCTCGCCGCGCCGAACGATTCAGCTCCGACTGGAATCCAACGAATCCGCCCGATCCTCGAGCGCGGCGCGCGGGCCGGGCTTGCCATGGTGGCGTCTAGCCGCCGGCGCGGCGCTGACTGCCGCCGTGCTGGCGGGCTGCTCCCCCACTTACGATTGGCGGACGATCACCGACAACTCGGACGGCTACGCGATCGATCTTCCGGCTAAGCCGACGGAAGATGAACGCTCAGTCGATATCGCGGGCCAATCGCTGCCGATGCACATGCGAGCGGCGCACTTGAAGGGGGCCGTGTTCGCCGTGGGGACAATCGTCTTGCCGAGCGACGATCCGCAGCTGCAGCGCACGGTGCTCGACTACCTTCGCACTGGGCTTGCGCGCAATCTCGGCGCGGCGCCCAGCTCGCGTGCCATTGGCGTGCCGCTGGCCGCGGGTGGGCAGGTGCCGGCGCTCGAAATCGCTTTGAGCGGCACGGCCGGCGACGAGCATGAGCACAAGATGCTGCACGCGTGGCTCGTGGCGCGCGGCAGGCACGTCTATCAGGCTGTCATTGCGGCCGACAGGGCGCCGCCGCCGGAACAGTCGGACCAGTTTTTCGGATCGTTCAAGGTATTCTGAGCGGCGGTTCGCGCGGCTCGCGCGAAGCATGCGGGCCATGCTCACCGGTGGAGGGCGAACGGCGAAGACAATTTTGCCAATTCAAAGTTCCTTCGTAACAAGGAACGCTAACGCGGCGATTCTTTGGCGCTTTTCATGCCTATCCACAGATGATGTGGATAACTTTGTTGAAAAGATCGGGGATCTTCTCAGGTGGTGGCCCCCAACGTGGCTGGCGCTCGATCGTCGATTTCTCTCTCGGCAGGAAAATATATCTAAATTCAATGACTTGCTGTGTCTTTCTAAGGCGACGTCTTCAAACGACTGTCCGGTATTCGCAAGCGCGGAGTTGTGCATAAGTCTTCCCGCGCGCTTTTTAATCAAGGCGTGCCAAACACCTGCAATGCCGCGCGCGAGATGGTGATGCGACCGCTTCGAGCATGGGAACGCTTCAGACCGCAGTGCGGCACGGTTGGGAATGGGTAAAACGCTAAATCTCAGCGCGCCTCAGCAGATAATCGAGACCGCCGACTCGGTACCACCTGTATCCGTAAGGCTCGAGCACGACCGTATGCCGGCCGTCACCGCCAGCCTGACTGTGGTCGTCCGACAAAACGTTGATGAGCCGCTCGTCGCCCGGCCCATTGCAGCCGGAGTGGAATTTGACTGTGCACGTCTTGGCGCCAAAGTTATGCACGCACAGAACCGAGCTGTTACGCCAGTCGTAACGCAGTGCAAGCACATCGTTTCGCGATGTGCGCAGCGCTTCGAAATCGCCCCAACTGATTTCCGGCATTTCGCGGCGCATGCGGATGACCCGTTCCGTCCAGTTGAGAAACGAATCCGGATCGCGCCGCTGGTTAGCCACGTTGACGCGCTCGAAACCATAGGCACCGCCGGAGATCGCGGGGACGGGCGGCTTAGGATGTTTGGTGAACCCGCCGTGGGGCTCCGCCGACCACTGCATCGGCGTGCGCGTGCTTTCGCGCTCGGGGCGGCGAAGATCATCGCCCATGCCTATCTCATCGCCGTAACGGATGACGGGCGTGCCCGGCAAGGTCAGCATTAGGCTGTAGGCGAGTTCGAGCCGGCGCCTGTCGCCCGACAGCATCGGCGCGAGTCTGCGGCGAATGCCGCGCCCGTATAGCTGCATGTCCGGCTCCGGGGCGAACGCGGCGAATACTGCCTCGCGCGCTTCGGGTGTCAGGCGGCCTAGATCGAGCTCGTCGTGATTGCGCAGAAACACGCCCCATTGGGCCGTTGCCGGCCTTGGCTTCGTCGCCAGCAGCGCTTTCTTCAGCGGCTTGGTGTCGCCCGTTGCTAGCGTGTAAAACGTATTCTGATTGAGCTGGAAGTTGAACATCATCGGCAACCGCTCGCCTGCGTCGCCGAAGTATTCGAAGTCTGTATCGGGGAGCACATTCGCTTCCCCGAGGACGATCACATTGCCCTCGCGCCATTGCAAAAACTCGCGAAACGCGCGCAGCATCGTGTACTGCTCGACATGCCCGCGCACCTTCGCACCCTTCGCCGCAATCACGAACGGCACGGCATCCATGCGGAACCCCGATACGCCCAGCTGGACCCAGAAGCCCATGATCTTCAGCAACTCGGCATGAACGTAGGGATTGGCCGTATCCAAGTCCGGTTGGAACTCGTAGAAGCGATGGAAGTACCAGCGCCTTGCGCGCTTGTCGAAAGTCCAGGTCGACTTCTGCACACCCGGAAACACCACGCCGTCATCCACATTTGACGGCTTCCTGTCAGACCAGACGTACCAGTCGCGGTATTTCGAACCGGGATCGCTACGTGCTGACTTGAACCATGGATGCTCGTCTGAAGTGTGATTCACCACAAGATCGATGATCACGCGCAAGCCACGCTCGTCGCACGCGTGCGTGAATTCCGTGAAGTCGCCGAGCGTGCCGTACTTCGGATCGACGTTGTAATAGTCCGAAATGTCGTAGCCGTTGTCGCGCCCGGGCGACGGCTGGAAGGGCATCAGCCAGATCGTCGTCACCCCCAGGCCCTGCAGGTAGTCGAGCCGGCGCAATAGCCCCTGGAAATCGCCGACGCCGTCACCGTTGGCGTCCAGGAACGTACCTACCGAAAGGCAATAGATGATGGCGTTCTTGTACCAAAGGTCATTGAGCATGGGTGCCAAACAATCAAGCGTGGAGAGGAATAACGATGTCTGAGCGAGCTTGGTGGAAAAGTGCCGTCATCTATGAGATTTATCCCCGCTCGTTTCAGGATAGCAACGGCGACGGCGTCGGCGACCTGACGGGGATCCTCACACGCCTGGAATATGTCGCCGCCCTGGGCGTCACTGCGGTCTGGATTGCACCCATCTATCCATCGCCGATGGCCGACTTTGGTTACGACGTCGCGAATTACTGTGACATCGATCCGATGTTCGGCACGCTTGCCGAGTTCGAGCAATTGGTGGACCACGCCCACCGGCTTGGGCTCAAGGTGCTGCTGGACTTCGTGCCGAATCACACATCGGATCGGCATCCTTGGTTCGAGGAAAGCCGGTCGTCGCGTGACAATCCGAAGCGCGACTGGTACCTGTGGCGCGATCCGGCGCCCGATGGCGGGCCGCCAAACAACTGGCTGAGCAGGATGGGGGGCTCAGCGTGGGAGCGGGACAAGCTCACGGGGCAGTACTACTACCATGCGTTTTTACGGGAACAACCGGACCTGAACTGGCGCAACCAGGAAGTGCGCCGCGCAATGGATGACGTGCTGCGTTTCTGGCTGGATCGCGGTGTCGACGGTTTTCGCGTGGATGTGCTCTGGTTGCTGATCAAAGACGCGCAGTTTCGCGACAATCCGCCGAACCCAGCCTATCGGCCCGGGGAGCCGCAGCATCACCGGCAATTGCAGACTTACACCGAGGATCAGCCGGAAGTGCATGACATCGTACGCTCGATGCGCGCCACGCTTAGCGAGTATGGCGAGCGTGTGCTGATCGGCGAAATCTACCTGCCCGTCCCGCAACTCGTGAAGTACTACGGCATCAACGGCGATGGCGCGGACATGCCGTTCAATTTTCAGCTGCTCAATACGCCGTGGAAGGCGAGCGAGATCGCTCGCGTGATCAAGGATTACGATCGCGCCTTACCGGAGCACGCGTGGCCCAACTGGGTGCTGGGAAATCACGACAATCGGCGCGTCGCTTCGCGCGTCGGCACGGTGCAGGCGCGAGTGGCCGCGGTTCTGCTGCTGACATTGCGCGGTACGCCGACGCTGTATTACGGGGATGAAGTCGGCATGACAGACGGGGATATCGCGTCCGATGAGATTCGGGACCCGGCGGAGCTTCGACAACCCGGCCTCGGCCAGGGGCGTGATCCGGAGCGCACTCCGATGCGATGGGACAGCTCATTGCCCAATGGCGGTTTTACCACTGGCCGGCCCTGGTTACCTATTGGCACGACCAGGAGCGTGAGGGAACAGGAGCGTGACGCATCCAGCATGCTGTCGCTCTATCGTCGGCTGTTGGCGTTGCGGCGCGGCAATGCCGCGCTCTTGGCGGGCACGATCGAGAACGTCGCGGCGCACGGCGATGTGCTGACTTATGAACGGTGCTACCGCGATCAACGGCTTTTCATCGCGCTGAACATGGGTAGCGAAAATGCCGCCGTGCTTTCGCCGGCAGGCGTGGTCTTGCTATCGACGTTTGCGGATCGCGACGGTCAAACATTGGAAGCAGGCGTCATTCGCATTTCGGCAGGCGAGGCGCTTGTCGTGGCGGCGTACGACTGAAGTTCACAGACGTCCCCGGGCAGCATGACGGATAACGCGACGTCTTCAAACGACTGTCCGGTATTCGCAAGCGCGGAGCTGTGCATAAGTCTTCCCGCGCGCTTTTTAATCAAGGCGTGCCAAACACCCTCCGGTACTGAATCGCCTCGGCGACGTGTGCCGCGTTCGGCGCTTCGTCGCCGGCCAGATCCGCGATCGATCGCGCCACTTTGAGGACGCGATAGTAGGCGCGGGCCGACCAGCCGAACCGCTCGCTCGCTTCGCGCAGCAACAACTCGCCCGAGGCGTCGGGGCGGCAGACTTCATCGACTTCGCGACCGCTCAATTCGCGGTTCATCTTGCCTTGCCGCGCCTGTTGCCGCGTGCGCGCGGCCGCGACGCGGCGCGCTACCGTCGCGCTCGATTCGCCTTGCGCGGTCGCGCGCGACGACAGCTCCGCTGCCGTCAAGGCGGGTAGCTCGATCTGTATGTCGATCCGATCGAGCAGTGGACCGGAGAGCTTGCGCAGATAGCGGGCGGCGATTTCGGGCGTGCAGCGGCATCGGCCGGCAGGATCGCCGCGCCAGCCGCACGGACACGGGTTCATCGCGGCGACGAGCTGACAGGCCGCCGGAAAGTCCGCCTGCAATGCCGCGCGCGAGATGGTGATGCGACCCGCTTCGAGCGGCTCGCGCAGCGTTTCGAGCACGTGACGGTCGAATTCGGGCAATTCGTCGAGAAACAGCACGCCGAGATGCGCGAGCGTGATCTCGCCCGGTTGCGGCGGATTTCGGCCGCCGACGAGCGCCGCCGCGCTCGACGAGTGATGCGGCGCGCGAAACGGCCGTTGCCGCCATTGGGCGGGCGAAAAGCCGAGCACGCTGGCTGAGAGCAGCGCCGCGGAAGTCAACGCCTCTTCGTCGCTCATCGGCGGCAACAAGCTCGGCAGACGCGCCGCCAACATCGATTTGCCGGCTCCGGGCGGACCGACCATCAGCATGTGATGCCCGCCGGCAGCGGCCACTTCCAGCGCCCGTCGCGCGCCAGGCTGGCCGATGACGTCGGCCATGTCCGGTGCGACGGCCATCGCCGATCGATCGATCTTCGGGACGGCGAGCGGTTTCAGCCTGCCATCGGATGCGCCCGCGAGGTGCCCGCAAAGCGACGGCAGATCGGCCGCGCCGTAAACGTCGACACCGGGCACCAGCGCGGCCTCGTAGGCGCTCTCGAGCGGCAGGTAGAGCTCCGGCGCATGATCGCTTGGCGGCTCGTCGGGCTGCGCGTCGCCGTCATGGCCGCGCTCCCGCGTACCGCTCCATACTTGCCCTGAGCCATGGCGGCGCGCCGTTCCGCAAGCCATCGCGAACGCGCCGCGCATCGGGCGCAGCGCACCCGTCAGCGACAGCTCGCCCGCGAACTCGCGCTCGCCGAGCGACGACTCGGGGATCTGCCCGCTCGCGGCAAGAATGCCGAGCGCGATCGGCAAGTCGAACCGCCCCGATTCCTTGGGGAGATCGGCGGGCGCCAGGTTGACGGTGATGCGCCGCACGGGGAAATCGAAGCCGCAGTTCTGCAGCGCGGCTCGCACGCGCTCGCGGCTCTCGCGCACTTCGAGGTCGGGCAAGCCGACGATCGAAAACGACGGCAGCCCGTTGGCGAGATGAACTTCGACGGTCACTTCAGGCGCACGGCCGGCAGCCGGCGCGCGCGAACGCACCACGGCAAGCGACATGGATTCTCCTGGGGGAGGGCGGCAGCGGAACGCGCCGCCCTTTTCGATGACGAGGGCCGGGACGGCCCTGGCGGAACTGACTGTATGGCTCGCTTGCCGAGCGCGGGTCTGGCTTTACGTGCTTTAGGGTTCGCTTCGCAAAGATGCCGGTTCGACGAGCCTCAAGATTCCTGCGCCGTGGCGAGCTTCTGCTCGAGCTCGGCGACGCGCCGCTCGAGTTCTTCGAGGCGCGTGCGCGTGCGCAAGAGCACCTGAGTCTGCGTGTCGAATTCCTCGCGCGTGACGAGATCGAGCTTCGAGAAACCCTGCGACAGCATCGCCTTCACGTTGCGCTCGACGTCTTTCGCGGGCGAATGCTTGAGCAGATCGCTCATGCGCGCCTGGAAGTCCTGAAAGAAATCGTTCGGTTGCTTCATGATGGTTCCTCTTGATTGCACAAAAAACGTGCATTTAGTCGTCAAAGGGCGCGATCCAACGCACCGATGATCGGTTTTGGTGCGCGCGCCGCGCCGTCTTCGCGAACATGAGCGCTGCTGGTGCGCGATTCATGTCGCGGGCCGTGTGAACACTCTAGCAATGATCGATGGGCGGCGCCAGCGCGGCGGCCCGGCGTTGGCCGTTCGGCCGACGCCGCGGCCGCCTTGTCGAGACCTGCGTCCCGTCGCCCGTAGCGCCCGATGGCACGCTAGTTGCTCTATCCGGCCCGCACCGGCGGCGCGCGGATGTCGGCGGGCGTACGGCGTCGCCTGCGAGACTTTCCGCCGCATGGCAACGGGGTTCACGCAACGAAAAGAGGATTTCATGAAGCTCATTACCGCAATCATCAAGCCGTTCAAGCTGGATGAGGCGCGCGAAGCGTTGTCGGCGATCGGCGTCTCGGGCATCACCGTGACGGAAGTGAAGGGGTTCGGGCGTCAGAAGGGGCACACCGAGCTTTATCGCGGCGCCGAATACGTCGTCGACTTCCTGCCCAAGGTGAAGATCGAGGCGGCCGTGTCCGACGACATCGTCGACCAGGCAATCGAAGCCATCGAACGGGCTGCCCGCACGGGCAAGATCGGCGACGGAAAGATCTTCGTGACGCCGATCGAGCAGGTGATTCGGATCCGTACTGGGGAAACGGGCGCGGACGCCCTGTAAGTCGAAAAAGTTAGCGATAAGAGGAAACCGAAAGATGCGCAAATTCCTGATGTCCGTGGCGATGGCCGCCACGCTGCTTGCGGGCGGCGTCAGCGCCGCCTTGGCGGACGATGCGGCAAGTGCCGCCGCCGCGTCGGCACCCGCCGCGACCGCCTCCGCACCGAGCGCTGATGCGTCGGGTGCGGCGGCTGCTTCCGCCGCGGCGCCCGCGTCGGCCGCCGCGGCTTCCGACGCCGCCCCCGCCGCGCCGACCGCTCCGATCTCGGTCGATTCGTCGAAGATCAATTCGGGCGACACGGCCTGGATGTTGACCTCGACGGCACTCGTTCTGTTCATGACGATTCCGGGCCTCGCGCTCTTTTACGGCGGCATGGTCCGCAAGAAGAACGTGCTTGCGACGGTCATGCAGAGCTTTGCGATCACCTGCATCGTGACCGTCCTCTGGACCGTCATCGGCTACAGCCTCGCGTTCACGCCCGGCAACGCGTTCATCGGCGGCTTGTCGCGCTTCTTCCTTGCCGGCATGAACTACATCAAGGGCGACAAGGCGACGACGCTGACGGTGAGCCATCTGGCGACGACGATTCCGGAAACGGTCTACTTCGTCTATCAGATGACGTTCGCGATCATCACGCCGGCGCTGATCACGGGCGCGTTCGCGGACCGCATGAAGTTCTCGGCGATGATCGTGTTCATGAGCCTCTGGTCGATCATCGTCTACTCGCCGATCGCGCACATGGTGTGGGAGCCGACCGGCTGGCTTTCGGCGGCGGGCATCCTCGACTTCGCGGGCGGCACCGTCGTGCACATCAACGCCGGTATCGCGGGTCTCGTGTGCGCCCTCGTGCTGGGCAAGCGCGTGGGCTATGGCCGCGAAGCGATGGCGCCGCACAACCTCGTGCTGACGCTGATGGGCGCGGCGATGCTGTGGGTGGGCTGGTTCGGCTTCAACGCGGGCTCGGCGGTGGCGGCTGACGGTCGCGCGGGCTTTGCGATGCTAACGACGCAAGTCGCGACGGCCCTGGCGGCGCTCGCGTGGATGTTTGCCGAATGGGTGGCCAAGGGCAAGCCGTCCGCGCTCGGCATCGCATCGGGCGCCGTGGCAGGTCTCGTGGCGATCACGCCGGCTTCCGGCTACGTCGGGGTGACCGGTGCGTTCGTCATCGGCATCGCGGCGGGCGTGATCTGCTTCTGGTCGGCTACCTGGCTCAAGTCCAAGCTCGGCTATGACGATTCGCTCGACTGCTTCGGCGTGCATGGTGTCGGCGGGATCGTCGGCGCGATTCTGACCGGCGTCTTCGCGGTCAAGGACATCGGCGGCGCCGACGGCAGCGTGATCCTGCAACTGAAGGGCGTGCTGACCACGGTCGTCTACAGCGGTGTCATCAGCTTCGTCCTGCTGAAGATCATCGACCTCGTCATCGGCCTGCGCGTGGCCGAAGAAGAAGAGCGTGAAGGTCTCGACGTCGTGCTGCACGGCGAGCACGTCGAATAACGAGCAACTCCTCTCTCCAGAAACCGCTGGTACTGAGCACAGCGATTCAGCCCGCCTTCATGGCGGGCTTTTTTTATGTGCGGGCATCTGTTGGGAGTCCGCCTTTCACCCCACCGTCTATCGGGTCAATAGAAAAAGCGATTGCGCCCGAGCCCTTGCGAAAGAACGCGCCGCCCCCAAATCGGCAGGGCAATTGCTCCACATGCTCTACAATCTTTTTCTCCCCTGTTCCGCGAGTGCTCAATGGTTCCGCACCTAGTTACGGCGTTAAACGGTCCGCTGCTCGATCTCGAGCGGAAGATCCTCGATGCCACGCCGGCGATCGAGCGGTGGTTCCGCCTCGAGTGGCAGGAACACACGCCGGCGTTTTACTGCTCGGTCGACCTGCGCAATGCGGGCTTCAAGCTTGCGCCCGTCGACACGAACCTTTTTCCGGGCGCCTTCAACAATCTACCCAATGAAGTGCTGCCGCTCGCCGTCCAGGCCGCCATGGCGTCCATCGAAAAGATTTGCCCGGACGCGAAGAATCTTCTGATCATTCCCGAGCGCGAGACGCGCAACGCGTTCTATCTCGAGAACGTGGCGCGACTTGCGACGATCATGCGGCAGGCGGGCCTCAACGTGCGTTTCGGCACGCTCGACGAATCCATCGCGGGACCGGTCACGATCTCCCTCGCCGACGGGCAGAAGATCGTCCTCGAGCCGCTCGAGCGCACACCGCGCCGACTCGGCTTGAAGAACTTCGACCCCTGCTCCATCCTGCTCAACAACGACCTCTCGGCCGGTGTGCCGCCCGTGCTGGAGAATCTGCACGAACAGTACGTGCTGCCGCCGATCCATGCAGGCTGGGCCGTGCGGCGTAAATCGACGCACTTCTCCTGCTACGACGACGTGGCGAAGAAGTTCGCGAAGATTGTCGACATCGATCCGTGGATGGTGAATCCGTACTTCGCGCATGTCGAAGGCGTCGATTTCGAAGCGCGCGCGGGCGACGAAGCGCTCGCCGGCGCCATCGACGCGGTCATGAAGAAGATCGCGCGCAAGTACCGCGAGTACGGCATCAGCGAAAAGCCTTACGTCGTCATCAAGTCCGATGCGGGAACCGACGGCCGCGGCGTCATGACGGTGCACGACGCGAGCGAGGTGACGAGCCTGACCAAGGGCGAGCGCGCGCGCATGTCGACGACGAAGAGCGGCTTGCAAGTGCACGACGTGATCGTGCAGGAAGGCGTCTATACATTCGAGCGCATCGGCGACGAAGTGGCCGAGCCCGTCGTCTACATGATCGACCGGTATGTCGTCGGCGGCTTTTACCGCGTGCACGGCAGCCGCGAGCGCGATCAGAACCTGCACGCGCCGGGAATGCACTATGTGCCGCTCGGCTTCGAGCATACGGCGTTGCCCGATGCGCATGCCAAGCCCGGCGCCGCGCCGCCGAACCGGTTCTATATGTACGGCGTCGTTGCGCGGCTCGGGCTGCTCGCGGCCTCGGTCGAGCTCGAGAAAACCGACCCGGAGGCCATCCAGGTTTGAACGCCGGCGCCTGGGCGCGGCCGCGTGGCCGCGGCGCGGCGTCTTCGATCTTTCGCGGCATCCCACCAACGACAGAGCCCGCCCCTTCATGGACATTCTTTTCATCGCCGACCCGCTCGCCAAGTTCAAGATCTACAAGGACTCGACCTACACGATGATGGCCGAAGCGGCCCGGCGCGGACATACGCTCTTCGCCTGCGAGCCGAAGCATCTCGCGTGGGCGTCCGGTGACGTCGAAGCGACTGTGCGGCGCGTGACGCTTGTCGGCGACGAGTCCGATCCGCATCGCCAACCGTGGCACGAGAGCGCTCCGCATGAGAATCGATCGCTTGCGTCGTTCGGCGCGGTGCTGATGCGCAAGGACCCGCCGTTCGATATGGAGTACGTGACTTCGACCTGGCTGCTCGAGCTCGCCGAGCGCGCCGGCGCGCATGTCTTCAATAAACCGCAGGCGATCCGCGATCATTCCGAGAAGCTCGCGATCGGCGAATTTCCGCAGTTCGTCGCGCCGACGATCGTCACGCGGGATGCCGCACGGCTGCGGGCGTTTCATGCCGAGCACGGCGATGCCATCTTCAAGCCGCTCGACGGAATGGGAGGCATGGGCGTCTTTCGCGTGAAGCGCGACGGCATGAATCTCGGCTCGATCATCGAAATGCTGAGCCACGACGGCGTGCGTTCCGTCATGGCGCAGAAGTTCATCCCGGAAATCACGGCGGGCGACAAGCGCATTCTGTTGATCGGCGGCGAGCCGGTGCCCTATTCGCTTGCGCGCATTCCGCAGGGCAACGAGGTGCGCGGCAATCTGGCCGCGGGTGGGCTTGGCGTCGCGCAGCCGCTCTCGGCGCGCGACCGCGAGATCGCGGAGACGCTCGGACCTGTGCTCGCATCGCGCGGGCTGCTGCTCGTCGGGCTCGACGTAATCGGGGACTGGCTGACGGAAGTCAACGTCACCAGCCCGACATGCTTTCGCGAAATCATGGACCAGACGGGGTTCGATGTGGCGGCGATGTTCATTGACGCATTGGAGCGCGCGGCCGCCTAGACGCGCACCGCTCGAAAGGGTCGCGCCGCCGGTTTGCGCCGACAGTCGAATCGTTCACAGGCCGACAGCGCGGCGCGAGGAATCGCGCGAAAATGACCCTGCTACAATGCCGGTCTCGCGGGTGCGGGACGGCATGGCGGCGTCCGCCACCATCGGTGGCGGGCCTGGACAGGGCGCGGCCGGCCGCTCGTTATCGCGCGCACCGCGCCGTTTTTGGTTGGCAAGACAGATATGGCAGGCATCCTGATCATCGCGCATGCGCCGCTCGCCACGGCTCTCAAAGAGTGCATCGCGCATATCTACGGCGGGCTTCCGGCACGCATCGGCGGAATCGATGTCCTTCCCGACTGCGATCCGGCCCAGGTCATTCGCGATGCTGAAGCGGAAATCGATCGGCTGCGAGAAGAAAACGGCGCGCTCGTTCTGACGGATATGTACGGTGCGACACCGGCGAACATCGCGTGCCGGCTCGCCGGTTCGTCGGACGTGCGCGTGCTCGCGGGAGTCAATTTGCCGATGCTCGTGCGTGCCGTCTGCTACCGGGCCGCGCCACTCGATCAGCTCGTCGAAAAAGCGTTGATGGGGGCCGCGAAGGGAGTCCATGCGGTGGGGCCGCAAATGTCGCCGTGCGAGTCAGCCAACGCCACCACTTGTCTGCCGTCCAACGCTTCGGCGGCCGGTGGCGCCATGCCCGCCGCCGCCTCCGTGGTCGGCGCGCCGCCTTGCGCGGACGAAGGCCCGGCCCAGGCGTAACGGCTCCGCTTTTCTCCAATCCTTTGCCCCACCAGGACAACCGATGCTCCAACAAGAAACGACGATCGTCAATAAACTGGGCTTGCATGCGCGCGCATCGGCCAAGCTGACCCAACTGGCCGGCAACTTCCAGGCGGAAATCTGGATGACGCGAAACGGGCGCCGCATCAACGCGAAAAGCATCATGGGCGTGATGATGCTCGCGGCCGGAATCGGAAGCACCGTCACGATCGAGACCGAGGGGCCCGATGAAAAGGAGGCAATGGACGCACTCTTGAAGCTCATCGCCGATAAATTCGGTGAAGGACAATGAACGTCAGGAGCGGCGCCGGCCGGCGCATCGGGTAATGACAAAAGCCGCGATTTTTCGCGGCTTTTTCTATGCGCGCTAAAACGCAAGCCGTGCGGCCGCTCAAGGCCGTTGGGCAATCGCAATGGCAATGGCGACGCGAGCGCTGCCCCGCGACGTCTCGTGTCGAAGCATGCATTGCTGCGCCGCACGCTGTCAGCCATCGTCGACGGAATCTATAATTGCCGATCAGGGTCAAACGCCCATTGCAGCGGTATTACTCCCGCGGCATCACATAACTCGAGGAGGTGCGCGTGTCGTTTTCGCTGCATGGAATCCCAGTGTCACGCGGCATCGCGATCGGGCGGGCTTACCTGATCGCGCCGGCTGCGCTCGACGTCGACCACTATCTGGTCGATGCGCCGCGGATCGAGGGCGAGATCGAGCGCTTCCGCGCGGCGCTGAAAACCGTGCAGAACGAACTCGAGCGCCTCTCGGAGGATCTGGCGGCCGACGCGCCGAGCGAAGTCGGCGCCTTCATTCACGTCCATACGATGATCCTGAACGATGCGATGCTCGTTCAGGAAACGATCGATCTGATCCGCACGCGCAAATACAACGTCGAGTGGGCGTTGACTGAGCAACTCGAGCGCCTTTCACGCCATTTCGACGACATCGAAGACGAGTATCTGCGCGAGCGCAAGGCCGACATCCAGCAAGTGGTCGAGCGAATCTTGAAGGCGCTGGCGGGCGCGCCTTCGGCCGCGGCGCTCGTGGACGGAGCGAACGGCGATGCGCGCGCGGAAATGATCGTGGTGGCGCACGATATCTCCCCCGCGGACATGCTGCAGTTCAAGACGCAAACGTTCCAAGGCTTCGTCACCGATCTCGGCGGACGCACTTCGCATACGGCGATCGTCGCGCGCAGCCTCGGCATCCCCGCCGCGGTCGGCGTGCAGCATGCGAGCGCGCTGATCCGACAGGACGATCTCATCATCGTCGACGGCGATCACGGTATCGTGATCGTCGATCCGGCGCCGATCGTGCTCGAGGAGTACACCTATCGGCAAACCGAGAAAGCGCTCGAGCAGAAGAAGCTGCAGCGGCTCAAGTTCTCGCCGACGCAGACGCTATGCGGCAACAAGATTTCGCTTTGCGCCAACATCGAGCTGCCGGACGACGCCCGCGCGGCGATCGAGGCAGGCGCCGTCGGGGTGGGGCTCTTTCGCACCGAGTTCCTCTTCATGAACCACAAGGATCGCCTTCCGGAGGAAGAGGAGCAATTCGAAGCCTACCGGCGCGCGGTCGAGCTGATGGGCGGGTTGCCGGTGACGATCCGCACGATCGATGTGGGAGCCGACAAGCCGCTCGAGACGCTGGCGGGCGGCGACGGTTTCGAGTCGGCGCAGAATCCGGCGTTGGGCTTGCGAGCGATTCGCTGGAGCCTGTCCGAGCCGCAGATGTTCCTGACGCAGTTGCGTGCGATCCTGCGCGCATCGGCGTTCGGCAAGGTGAAGATCCTGGTTCCGATGCTCGCGCATGCGCAGGAGATCGATCAGACGCTCGATCTCATCTGCGAAGCGAAACGGCAGTTGGACGACGCCGGCCTTGCTTACGATCCTGGCGTGCAGGTCGGCGCGATGATCGAAATTCCGGCGGCGGCCATCGCCTTACCGCTGTTTTTGAAGCGCGTCGATTTCCTTTCGATCGGCACGAACGACTTGATCCAGTACACGCTCGCGATCGATCGCGCCGACAACTCAGTCGCGCATCTGTACGACCCGCTTCATCCGGCCGTCCTGCATTTGATCGCCTTTACGCTGCGCGAAGCAAAGCGCGCCGGCATGCCTGTGTCTGTCTGTGGGGAAATGGCTGGCGATCCGCAGCTCACGCGCCTTTTGCTCGGCATGGGGCTGACCGAGTTTTCGATGCATCCGAGCCAGCTCCTCGTGGTGAAGCAGGAAATCTTGCGCGCTGATCTCAGAAAGCTCGAGAAGCCTGTCGCGGACGTGCTCGCGGCATTCGAGCCCGAGGAGGTGCAGGCGGCGCTCAAGTGTGTCGCGGAGGCTTAGGGCGCTTAAGCGCTAACCTCTGCCGCAGAGCTTTGCATGGGCATAGGTAAGCGCTGAAGCGCTAAGCTCTGCCGCGGCACACTGGGCAGTCGGGCTGGCGCGCGATGCTCATCGTCGTCCATTCCATCCGCAGCGAATCGAGCATCATGAGCCGCCCCGTCAGGGATTCCCCGATGCCCGCGATAACGCGCAGGGCTTCGGCGGCCTGCATGGCGCCGATGATCCCGACCGTCGGCGCGAACACCCCCATCTGCGAACACGCCACTTCCTCGAACGGTTGATCCTCGGGAAAGATGCATGCGTAGCAGGGCGAAGCAGGGTTGCGGAAATCGAACGTGCTGATCTGGCCGTCGAAACGCAACGCCGCGCCGGAGACGAGCGGCACACCGTGCGCCACGCACGCGCGGTTGATCGCATGCCGGGTAGCAAAGTTGTCCGTGCAATCGAGGACGACGCTCGCGTGCGGCACGGCGGCCTCGAGCCACGCGTCGCTCACGCGCTCGTCGACGGCTTCGACGATCACCTCAGGATTCAAGCGGGCGATGGCATCGCGCCCCGACTCGACCTTCTTACGGCCAATCGAGGCCGTGACGTGCAGGATCTGCCGCTGAAGATTCGTGAGATCGACGGTGTCGGCGTCGACGAGCGTCAGCTTGCCGATCCCCGCGGCGGCCAGATACATGGCGGCGGGCGAGCCGAGCCCGCCCGCGCCGACGACGATCGCATGGGCATCAAGGAACCGCTGCTGCGCCTCGATGCCGAGCTCGTCGACCAGGATGTGCCGCGAGTAGCGAAGAAGCTGATCGTCGTTCAAGTATTACGCCAGATTACTTGCTCGGCGCGGGGCTCGAAGCAGGCAGCGGTGTCGACGACTGCGGCTTGACGGCGACAGGCGCGGAAGCGGACTGCTCGACCTTGCGCTGCGCAAGCTTGCGCTCGGCGACCGACTTGGATTCCTGCACCGGTTTGCCTTCGAGCTTGTTCACGGCCTGCTGCAGCATGAAATCGTCGGGCGAGCCGAAATCCACCGGCTTGCGATCGCGCTCCTTGGCCTTTTGCTCGGGCGTCATCTTGTCTTCTTGCTGCTCGAGCTGCTGCAGCTGCTGCAGGCGGTCCTGCTCGCGCTGCTCCTGCTCTTTCTTCTCGTTCGGATCCTGCGTGTTTGCGAGGTGGTTCGTGTAATCGACCTCGCGCGTCACGAAGGCATCGTCAGGATCGCCGTCGGCGTACTGATCGACCGGGATGTCCGGCCGAATGCCCTTGTTCTGAATCGAGCGGCCGCTCGGCGTGTAGTAGTAGGCCGTCGTCAACCGCAGCGCCGTATCGGCCGTGAGCGGCCGCACTGTCTGCACCGAGCCCTTGCCGAAGGTCGTCTTGCCGAGGATCAGCGCGCGGTGCTGGTCTTGCAGCGCACCGGCCACGATCTCCGATGCCGACGCCGAATAAGCGTTCGTCAGCACGACCATCGGCACCGTTCGATAGATGGCCGGCAGGCTCTTGAGCGGGTCCGAATCGAACGACGGGAGCCGGTAGTTCGAATAGGTATCGCGATAAACCTGTTTCGAATCGGGGATCTGGCCGTTCGTCGACACGACGACCGAGTCCGGCGGCAGGAACGCGCCGGCCACGCCGACCGCGCTTTGCAGCAGGCCGCCGCCGTTGTTGCGCAAATCGAGCACGAGCCCCTTCAGGTTCGGCTGCTCGCGCGCGATGTCCGCAAGCTTGGCCGCGAGATCCGGCACCGTGCGCTCCTGGAAGCTCGTGACCCGCACGTAGGCATAGCCGGGCGACAGCACCTTCGTCTTCACGCTCTGCACGCGGATGATCGCGCGCGTGACCGTGACGGGGAACGTGCGGTCCTCGCTCTTGCGGAAGAGCGTCAGCGTGACCTTCGTGCCCGGGTCGCCGCGCATCTGCTTGACGGCCTGGTCGAGCGTCATGCCACGCACGGGCTTGTCGTTGATGCGCGTGATGAGGTCTCCCGGCCGGATGCCGGCGCGGAAGGCGGGCGTATCCTCGATCGGGGAGATGACCTTGATCAGGCCGTCCTCCTGCGAGATCTCGATGCCGAGACCCGCGAACCGCCCCTTCGTCTGTTCCTGCAGCTCTTCGTAGTCGGTCTTGTCGAGGTACGACGAGTGCGGATCGAGGCTCGAAACCATGCCCTTGATCGCTTCCGTCAGGAGCTTCTTGTCGTCGACCGGCACGACATAGTCGTGCTTGATCTGGCCGAACACCTCGGCGAAAAGCCTGAGCTGATCGAGCGGCAATGGCGCAGTGGCAACCTGTTGCTGCGCCGCGGCGGAAAACTGCAGCGTCGCGAACACGCCGGTTGCGAGGCCCGCGGCGATCAGGCCGATGTTCTTGAGTTTCGTGCGCATAGAGTCTGGTGCGGTCTGGAAACGGCGGGAGCGCCGAAAAGCGGAGGACGGTCAAGTATAACTGTTCGACCTTGATGGTGCGGGATGGTTGTCACATGGCGCCCGCCCCAAGAGCGGCGCCATGCCGGTCAACGCGCCTTGCCCTGGTTGGCGACGGCGGCCTGCGCCTTGGCGATCGCCTCCTGATCGCCGAGGTAGTAGTGACGAATCGGCTTCAAGTCCTCGTCGAGCTCGTACACGAGCGGTACTCCGTTCGGAATGTTGAGGCCGACGATATCGGCGTCCGAGATCTGATCGAGATACTTCACGAGCGCGCGCATCGAATTCCCGTGCGCGGCGATGAGTACTTTTTTACCGGCTTTGATGGCCGGACCGATCGATTCGTTCCAGATCGGCAATACTCGCGCGACGGTGTCCTTCAGGCATTCGGTGAGCGGCAGCTGCTCGCGCGGCACCTTCGCGTAGCGAGGATCTTCGTAGGATGCGCGCGGATCGGACGGCTCGAGCGCGGGCGGCGGCGTATCGTAGCTGCGGCGCCAGATCAGCACCTGCTCGTCGCCGTACTTGGCCGCCGTCTCGCCCTTGTCGAGGCCCGCGAGCGCGCCGTAGTGGCGCTCGTTGAGCCGCCAGGAGTGGACGACGGGGATGTACATGAGGTCCATCTGGTCCTGCACGAGCCAAAGCGTGCGGATCGCGCGCTTCAAGACCGAGGTGTAGGCGATGTCGAAAGTGTAGCCGGCGTCCTTGAGCAGGCGGCCCGCCTGCTCGGCTTCACGGATGCCTTGCTCGGTGAGGTCGACGTCGACCCAGCCGGTGAATCGGTTTTCCTTGTTCCACGTCGATTCGCCGTGGCGGATGAGGACGAGCTTGTGCATGGTGTGTCGGTCGGTAGTAAGGAAGCCTCGGACGTCGGCGCCCGCGTTCCGCCTGCGTTCCGTCCGCGGCCGCCGGCTGCAGGACGCGCGAGAAAGGGGGCGTCGCCATCGCGTCGAACGGTTATTTTATAATGGCGGGATTGCCCTTTTGGTTTTCTTCCTTCTTGGCGGATCTTCCGTGACGTTCTTTACCGATTACACGAACCTCGTGCTCCTCGTCGCGCTCCTCGTTTCGGGCGGGTTTCTGCTCTGGCCGATGTTGACCGGCGGCGGGCGCGGCGGCCTTTCCGCGGCCGAGGCGACGCAGCTCATCAACCGGCGCAACGCCGTCGTCGTCGATCTGCGCCCCGCGGCCGACTACACGAGCGGCCATCTGCCGTCGGCACGCCATCTGGATTTTTCGGAGCTCCAAGCAAAAATCGGCCAGATCGCGAAGAATAAGGCTAGCCCGGTGTTGCTCGTCTGTCAGAACGGTCTGCAGTCGAACAAGGCTTCGCGTATCGTCAGGGAGGCCGGCTACACCGAAGTCCATGTTCTGCAAGGCGGCCTGAACGCCTGGCAGCAGGCCGGCATGCCGGTCGTCAAGTAGAGGAGTCGCAAGCGTGAATACCGTCGTCATGTACAGCACGCAGGTTTGCCCGTACTGCCAGATGGCCGAACGCCTGTTGAAGTCGCGCGGCGTGCAGCATATCGAGAAAATCCTGATCGACAGAGACCCGTCGCGTCGCCAGGAAATGATGAGCCGAACGGGGCGTCGCACGGTGCCGCAGGTTTTCATCGGCGAGACGCACGTGGGCGGCTACGACGACCTTTCCGCGCTCGATCGCGCGGGCGGTCTCACGCCGTTGCTCGAGGCGGCCTGACGCCGCGACGGCGGTCTGACGCCCGATCCGTCAGTTCTTCGCGCGCGGCGCAGCCAGGGCCGCGCGCTTGCGACGTGGGTGCCTTGCCGCCCCGCGCCCGCGCCTGAAACGCATGTCGGCGGCGGGTTCGGCGCGTGCACCGTCGAACCCGTCCACAAAAATCAATCCACCGGAGTCATCATGTCGGACCAGAACAACCAGCCGTTCTTCAACATTCAGCGCATTTATCTGAAGGACCTCTCGCTCGAGCAGCCCAATTCGCCGGCGATCTTCCTCGAGCAGGAAATGCCTTCGGTGGAAGTGGAGGTCGACGTGAAGGCGGAGCGTCTCGCCGAGGGTATCTTCGAAGTGATCGTCACCGGTACCGTCACGGCGAAGATCTCGGAAAAAGTCGCCTTTCTCATCGAGGCGAAGCAGGCCGGTATCTTCGACATTCGCAACATTCCCGCTGAGCAGGTGGATCCGCTCGTCGGCATCGCGTGTCCGACGATCATCTTCCCGTACCTGCGCTCGAACATCGCCGATGCGATCACGCGCGCGGGCTTTCCGCCGATTCACCTCGCCGAAATCAACTTCCAGGCGCTCTACGAGCAGCGCCTCGCCCAACTCAATGCGCAGAACGACGCGTCGTCAACCCCGACGCAGCATTGAAGCCGAGCGGCTTTAGACGCGCATCGAGGTGCCGACGATGAAGGTCGCCGTTCTTGGCGCCGGTGCCTGGGGCACGGCGCTGGCCGCGCATCTGGCGCGGCGTCACGACGCGCTGCTGTGGGCGCGCGACGGCTCGCTCGTCGACGAGCTGCGCGCGACACGCGAGAACAAGCGCTACCTCGGCGGTGTCACGCTGCCGGCCGAGCTTCGCTGCGAAGCCGATCTCGCGGCGGCGCTCGCGCACTGCGCCGAAGACGACGCGCTTTGCGTGGTGGCGACGCCCGTCGCGGGTTTGCGCGCGCTTTTCGGGGCGATGCGCGATGCCCGGCGGGTGCCCGCGCATATCGTCTGGGTCTGCAAAGGGTTCGAGGCCGATACGCAGTTGCTGCCGCATCAAGTCGTCGCGGCGGAGCTGGCCGGCCATGCGAGCAACGGCGTGCTGTCCGGGCCGAGCTTCGCGCGCGAGGTGGCGCTCGGCCTGCCGGTCGCCTTGACTGTCGCGAGCGCGTCCTCCGTTTGCCGCGAGCGGACGCTCGGCGCGTTTCACCATGGCGCGATGCGGATCTATACCGGCGATGACGTCGTTGGCGTCGAAGTCGGCGGCGCCGTGAAAAACGTGCTCGCCATCGCGACCGGCATCGCGGATGGCCTCGCGCTGGGGCTCAATGCACGCGCCGCGCTCATCACGCGCGGGCTCGCCGAAATGTCGCGCCTGGGCGTGGCGCTCGGCGGACAACCCGGGACATTTACCGGACTGACGGGCCTCGGCGATCTCATTCTGACGGCCACGGGCGACCTTTCCCGCAATCGTACCGTCGGCCTTCGACTGGCTGAGGGGCGCACGCTCGACGATATCCTCGCCGCGCTCGGGCATGTGGCCGAGGGCGTGCGCTGCGCCCAGGCCGTGCTCGCGATTGCGCATGCGCATGGCGTCGACATGCCGATCACGCAAGCGGTCTGTGCGGTGCTCTTCGAAGGCGTCGCGCCGCGCGACGCGGTGAGCGCGCTGCTGCGCCGCGATGCGCGCGCCGAGTCCAAGCATTGACGGTTCGATTGACGGTTCGCGGTCTTCGCGGCCGCGACGCTCATCGGGCGTCGATCAGACGTTCGTCCGCTTTGCCCGCCATCTCAATCGCCACCTTCGAAGCCGGCTTGACGCCAGGCTTCGAATACGACGACGGCCACGGTATTCGAGAGATTGAGGCTGCGGTTGCCGGGGCGCATCGGCAGACGCACACGGCGCTCGTTCGAAAACTGCGCGAGCAGCGCATCGGGCAGGCCGCGCGTTTCGGCGCCGAACACGAACCAATCGCCGGGGGCGAAGACGTGCGAGTGAAAGCGGCTCGAGCCACGCGTCGTGAACGCGAACATGCGTGAGCGATCGGGCGTTTCGCTGGCGATGAATGCATCCCAATCGCGATGCACGCGCATTTGCGCATACTCGTGATAGTCGAGACCCGCGCGGCGCATCTTCGCGTCGTCGAGCGGAAACCCGAGCGGCTCGATGAGGTGGAGCCTCGCGCCCGTGTTGGCGCAAAGCCGGATGATGTTGCCGGTATTCGGCGGAATTTCGGGTTCGACGAGGACGACGTTGAACATGGTGACTTGAACCTGGGTCAATCTTTCGCCGTGCGCAGCGCGACGAAGTTGGTGACTTTGCGCGCGCCCGCGGCCTTCAGCACGCGCGCGATTGCTTCGAGCGTCGCGCCCGAGGTCATCACGTCGTCGACGAGCGCGACATGCAAGCCGGCGACGCGCCGTGAGACGCTGAACGCGGCTCCGACGTTTCGCCGTCTCGTATCGAGATCGAGGCGCGACTGCGGCGACGTATGCACGAGGCGCGTGACGAGCGTTGCATCGGCCGGTACGCCGATCGCCCGGGCGAACGGTCTCGCGATCTCCCAAGCCTGATTGAAACCGCGCTCGACGAGGCGAGCATGCGCGAGCGGCACGGGCGCGACGACGTCGGGCCAATCGTCGGCGGGGAGGCTATCGCTGGCGAGGCGCGCGAGCCCCTGCGCGAATTCTCTCGCAACGACGAGCCGCGCGCGAAACTTGAGCCCGAGCGCAAGGCGCTCGAGCGGCGCGCGATAATCGGCGAGCGCGAGCGTCCTGTCGAACGGCGGCCGAGCGCCGCGGCAGGTGCCGCACAGATAGCGCGCCTCGCCGCGCGGCCCACCGCTTCGCAACGAAAGCGGCAATGCGCAGAGGACGCAGCGCAAACGCGGCTCGTTCCAATAGGCGACATCGCACCCCGGGCAGAGCGGGCGTTGCGACATATTGACGCACGCAGCGGCATTCGTGCGGCCATGCGCGCCGCATGATGCTCCGCACAACACGCAGGTCTGCGAGAGCGCCAGACGGCCAATCCGTGTCAGCGCGCGGACAGTGAGGGCTTGCACGCGGCTCGCGTCGCTGCGGCCGAGCCAACGCGCACGCCATTTCGGGGACATCGTGGAAGGCGCGTTGCGATGCGGTTCCATGAGCTTCGTTTAGTGAACGGAACGGAGCGAGCGAGTATACTTCGGGCTCCTCGCCCGTTCGACCGTCATGTCCTCCAATTCCGCGAAATCCGGCCGTCCGGCCTATGATGCCGGGTTCTTGAGGCGAATCTTCGATCGCCGCGCGGCGGCATTCGGCGAAGTCTCGTTTCTTCCGCGTGAGATTGCTCAGCGCATGCGCGAGCGGCTCGACTTCATCAAGGTCGAGCCCGCCCGTATTCTGGATGCGGGTTGCGGCGCTGGGGACGATTTTTCCGCGCTGCGCGAGCGCTTTCCCGAGGCGCCGGTCTTCGGCACGGACCTTTCTCACGCGATGCTGGTGCGCGCGACTGCCCGAGCGGGCGGCGACGCGAGCTGGCGGCGCCTCTTGCCGGCGGCGCTGCAGCGCGCGCTAGGCGCGCACGGCCCGCGGCTCGCGCAAGCCGATTTCGCGGCGCTGCCGTTCGCGGCGGGCGCATTCGATTTCATCTGGTCGAATCTCGCGCTGCAATGGCATCCGCGCCCCGACCTCGTCTTTCCCGAGTGGCAACGCGCGCTGAAGGTCGGCGGGCTGCTGATGTTCAGCACCCTCGGGCCCGACACGCTGCGCGAGCTGCGCGGCGCTTATGCGGAAGTCGAGGCGGCGCATGGCGTCGCAAGCCGTCCGCACGTGATCGATTTCGTCGATATGCACGACCTCGGCGACATGCTCGTCGAGAGCGGATTCGAGATCCCGGTAATGGATCAGGAAACGTTGACGATCACTTATCAATCGCCCGAATCGCTGCTCGCCGACGTGCGCCGCTGGGGCGCGTATCCGTTTGCGCGAACGCTGGCCGGGCCAGCCGGCGGCTCGCGAGCCGCAGGCGCCGGCGGTCTCGCGGGTGCGCTCGCGAGAAGGCTGCATGCGGCACTGATCGCGGCGCTCGAGGCGCGTCGACGCGAGGACGGCACGATTGCCCTCACGTTCGAAGTCATCTACGGACACGCATGGAAGGCAGTCCCGCGCAAAACGGCCGAAGGGTATGGCGTCGTCCGCCTCGAGGACATCGGACGGCGGCGTCCGACATGACGCGGCGGGCTGCATCGGGCGATTGGCTGCTTGCGGTGTGACGACTATAATGCGTCAGTTTGTCGCCTTGGGAACCCCACGATACAAGGCGGCGCGGCGCCGAATGCGCAGTGCGGCGCGGTGTGCGACGGCATGCGCGGGAGGTGGCGATGGACACGGCAACCTTGCTGACCGATGCGGAGCCGGTCCTCGAGGACTGGCTGATGAAGCGAAACTGCTCCGTGTCGCCGCGGCAGTTCGTATTGTTCTATCTGTCGCTGGCGTTGTGCTCGTCGGCGATTGCGGTGCTGCTGACCGCGCGGGGCGCCTGGCCGATCGCGCCGTTCACCGGCGTCGAGCTTCTGGTGGTCGGCGTCGCGTTCGTGATGTACGCGCGCCACGCGGTCGATTACGAGCGCATCCGGCTCTATCCGAACCGGCTCGTCGTCGAGCAGGTGAGTGCGGACCGGGTGGTGCGGTTCGAGTTCAATCCGCGCTGGGTGCGGGTGGAGCCGGGGGCAACGCCCCGCGAGCCGATCAAGCTCGTATCGCGCGGCCAGACGGTTGCGCTCGGGCATCATCTCGCGCACTACCGGCGCGCGCAGTTCGCCAACGAGCTGCGTGTGTCGCTGCGGCGATGCGGCTGAGCGATGCGCCCGGCGGATGCGGGCGGCGGCGAAAGCAAAGGGCGACGGCAAAAGGGGGCGAGGTTTGAATGGAAATTTTGGGTAAGGAAGCTATGAAAACAATCAAGCGAGCCCTCACGGGCGTGCTGGCGGCGAGTGCGCTTGCCGGCGCCTCGGCCGCATGGGCAGTCGGCGACAGCCCCGGCGGTCCGGCCGTGAACGAGATCAACCTCCAGCCGCCCGTCACCGCCCTCGCCGAGGAGCTCTATCACCTCCACACGATGATGCTCATCCTTTGCACGGTGATCTTCGTCGGCGTGTTCGGGGTCATGTTCTATTCGGTCTTCGCGCACCGCAAGTCCAAAGGCCACAAGGCCGCCAACTTCCACGAAAGCACGACCGTCGAAATCATCTGGACGATCGTGCCGTTCATCATCGTCGTGTTGATGGCGCTGCCGGCCACGCGTACGGTCGTGGCGATGAAAGACACGAGCAACGCGGACGTGACGGTCAAGGTCACGGGCTACCAGTGGAAGTGGGGCTACGACTACGTCAAAGGTCCCGGCGAAGGCATCAGTTACTTTTCGACGCTGACCACGCCGCGCACGGAAGTGAACGGGCAGGCGCCGATCACCGATACGTATCTGCAGGAAGTCGACAATCCGCTCGTCGTGCCCGTCGGCAAGAAGATCCGCATCATCACGACGGCCGCCGACGTCGTTCATTCGTGGTACGTGCCCGCGTTCGGCGTGAAGCAGGATGCGATTCCCGGCTTCGTGCGCGACACCTGGTTCAAGGCAGAGAAAGTCGGCGTCTATCGCGGCTTCTGTACCGAGCTCTGCGGCAAGGAGCACGCGTACATGCCCGTCGTCGTGAAGGTACTGTCCGACGACGACTACGCGAAGTGGGTCGACGACGAGAAGAAGAAAATGTCGTCCGCGAACGACGACCCGAACAAGACCTATACGATGGCCGAGCTGATGCAGCGCGGGCAGCAGGTCTACTCGTCGAACTGCGCGGTCTGCCATCAGCCGACCGGCAAAGGTGCGGGCGCCTTCCCGGCGCTCGACGGCAGCAAGATCGCGAACGGCCCGATCGCGCAGCACGTCAGCATCGTGCTGAACGGCAAGAATGCGATGCCGACCTGGGGCAAGACGCTCAACGATGTCGAGATCGCTTCGGTGATCACGTTCGAGCGCAACTCGTGGGGCAACCATACAGGCGACATTCTGCAGCCGCGCCAGGTGGCCGATGCCCGCAACGGGAAGCTTCCCGAGGGCGGAGATCATCTGACGGGTGCTCCGGCAGGAGGCGGCGAGCCCGCCGGCGGCGCGAGCGGGGCCGCGGCCGCGAGCGGGCCGCAAGCGTCGATCGCCGCGCCGGCAACGGTCCGGACGGCCGATGCCGCTCAAAAGAACCAGTCGGAGCCGGGCACGGGCCGCGCGCGAGTCCAAGCCGCGCACGCTCGTACCGGTTCGGCCGCTTGACGTGCGCATGTTCGTCACAGTCGGTGCTGCACCATTCGCTTTAGGAGATTCTCATGTCTAGCATCGGACACGATGTAGTCGCGGGTCACGGCCACGATGATCATGCGCATGCGACGCCGCACGGCTGGCGCCGTTGGCTCTTCGCCACGAACCACAAGGACATCGGAACGATGTACCTGGTGTTTTCGTTCACCATGTTCCTCGTGGGCGGCGTCGAAGCGCTGATGCTTCGCAGTGAGCTGTTCGAGCCGGGCCTGCAGATCATGCGCCCCGAGTTCTTCAATCAGCTAACGACGATGCACGGGCTCACGATGGTGTTCGGCGCCATCATGCCGGCCTTCGTCGGCTTCGCGAACTGGATGATTCCGCTGCAGATCGGCGCGGCCGACATGGCCTTCGCGCGGATGAACAACCTCTCGTTCTGGCTGCTGCCGGCGGCGGCCGTGCTGCTCGTCGGCTCCTTCTTCGCGCCGGGCGGCGCGACGGCCGCGGGCTGGACGCTCTATACGCCGCTCTCCACGCAGATGGGCCCGGGGATGGACTTCGCCATCTTCGCGCTGCACATCATGGGCGCGTCGTCGATCATGGGCAGCATCAACATCATCGTGACGATCCTCAACATGCGCGCGCCGGGCATGACGCTGATGAAGATGCCGATGTTCGTCTGGACGTGGCTCATCACGGCTTACCTGCTGATCGCGGTGATGCCGGTGCTCGCGGGTGCGATCACGATGGTGCTGTTCGATCGCCACTTCGGCACGTCGTTCTTCAACGCGGCCGGCGGCGGTGACCCGGTGATGTACCAGCACATCTTCTGGTTCTTCGGGCACCCCGAGGTCTACATCATGATTCTGCCGGCGTTCGGCATCGTCTCGCAGGTGATTCCGGCATTCGCGCGCAAGCCGCTCTTCGGCTACAGCTCGATGGTGTATGCGACGGCCTCGATCGCGATCCTTTCGTTCATGGTCTGGGCGCACCACATGTTCGCGACGGGCATGCCCGTGACGGGCCAGCTCTTCTTCATGTACGCGACGATGCTGATCGCCGTGCCGACGGGCGTGAAGGTGTTCAACTGGGTCGCGACGATGTGGCGCGGCTCGATGTCGTTCGAGACGCCGATGCTGTTCGCGATCGGATTCCTCCTCGTCTTCACGTTCGGCGGCCTCAGCGGCTTGATGCTCGCGATGGCGCCGCTCGATATCCAGTATCACGGCACCTACTTCGTCGTCGCGCACTTCCACTATGTGCTTGTCGCCGGGTCGCTGTTCGCGCTCTTCTCGGGCTGGTACTACTGGTCGCCGAAGTGGACGGGCTGGGTCTACAACGAAACGCGCGGGAAAATTCACTTTTGGGCGTCGCAGATCTTCTTCAATCTGACGTTCTTCCCGATGCACTTCCTCGGCCTCGCCGGCATGCCGCGCCGCTATGCGGACTACCCGGCCCAGTTCACGGACTGGAACCAGGTCGCGACGATCGGTGCGTTCGGCTTCGGCCTGGCGCAGGTCTACTTCCTGTTCGCCGTCGTGCTGCCCGCCTATCGCGGCGGCGGTGAGCAGCAGAAGGCCAGCGACAAGCCCTGGGACGGCGCGACGGGCCTCGAGTGGACGGTGCCGAGCCCGGCTCCGTTCCATACGTTCGAGACCCCGCCGACGGTCGAGTAAAGAGTCGAGCCGGGCTGTGCGTTCGTGCTGGTGGCGATAGCCAGCTTTTCGCGGAGCCGGCCCGGACGAGATGCGAAGAGGCGGCATGGTTGCCGCCTCGCTATAAAGAGATGTTGAGCATGACGCGGGATCCAGAAAAAAGACGAACCCCGGCGCAGATCCGAGCCGGCAATTTGCGACTAGGCTTGATATTGCTGTCGATCGTCGCCGTCTTCTTTTTGGGTGCCGTCCTCAAACAGTGGTTGTTCCGCTGAGTTCGACGGGCAGGCGAGAAAAGGCGGGGAGGCGGTATGGCCGACGGCAAGGGGAGCTTCGCTCGGACGATGAAGGCCGTGCTCTGGTCGTTCTTCGGCGTGCGCAAGGGGCGCGATCACGCGGCCGATGCCTCGCAGCTGAACCCGCTGCACGTGATCATCGCCGCCGTGATCACGGCCGCGCTTTTCATTGCGGTCTTGATCGCGATCGTGCACCTCGTGGTGGGCAAATAAACAAACTGGACTGAAGTGGAGAATCAACGATGAGTGGCCAAAACGATAGCCCGTATTACTTCGTGCCGAATCCGTCCCGGCATCCGGTCACTGCGTCCATCGGGCTCCTGATCATGCTCGGGTCGTTCGGGCTCTGGCTCAACGATACGCCGTGGGCGCCCTATACGATGTTCGCCGGGCTGCTCTGGCTGCTCTTCGTGCTCTGGCACTGGTTCGGCGATGCGATCTCCGAATCGGAAGGCGGGATGTACGGCAAGCGCGTCGATCTCTCGTTCCGCTGGAGCATGAGCTGGTTCATCTTCTCCGAAGTGATGTTCTTCGGCGCTTTCTTCGGCGCGTTGTTCTATGCACGCGAGATCGCGATGCACCAACTCGGCAGCCTCGACTACAAGCTGATCTGGCCGGATTTCTCGGCGGTCTGGCCGAACGAAGGGCCCGCGGCGCTGGCCGGTCACTTCAAGGCGATGGTGCCGTTCCCGGTGCCAACGATCAACACGGCATTGCTCCTGAGCTCCGGTGCGACGCTAACGGTCGCGCACCACGCGCTGCGCGACGATCACCGCAACAAGGCGATTGCCTGGCTTGCCGCGACGGTCGTGCTCGGGTTCGCGTTCCTCTGCATGCAGGCGTTCGAATACATCCACGCCTACAACGAATTGAACCTGACGCTCGCTTCGGGCATTTACGGTTCGACGTTCTTCTTGCTGACGGGCTTCCACGGTTTCCACGTGTTCCTCGGCGGCACGATGCTGTCGGTCGTCCTCGTCCGCCTGATTCGCGGCCACTTCAACCCTGATCATCACTTCGCGTTCGAAGGCGCCGCGTGGTACTGGCACTTTGTCGACGTCGTGTGGCTCGGCCTCTACGTCGTGGTCTACTGGCTGTAACGATCGAGCGAGCGGTACGGCGACCGCGATTGCGGGATGCGGTCGCCGGGCGGGCCGCGCGCCTCTTCGAGAAAGAGCGCGCGCTCGAACGGAAAATGCATCGGCCACGCGCCGCCTTCGATTTCGTCGAGGCGGCGTTTGCGTTTTCTGCGTGGTGGAGTGCGGCGAAACGACGCGGGCCGAAGCGAGGTGGATGGCCCGCGCTGCGCGAATCGTCGGTGTTGGCGAGCGCTGCGACGCTCAGCGGCCGATCGGCACCTGGCTGTAGTGAATCCAGCCCAGCCAATGTGCGACGAGAAGGAAGAGAAAGAGCGAAATGGAGAAGCCGACGCGCGTGGCGAGCGACCAGACCATCCGCTTCGTTCTGCCCCGGTCGTGCATCATGAAGTAGAGTGCCGATGCCATGCTGCCGATGATGATGACGAATGCGATAGCGACAATGATGTGCATGGAATCAACGAATGATCGAAAAGGCAAAACGATAGCCGCAATTATCGCACCCGTGGTGTTTCGGGCGCGCGGCCGTCTATGCGGCGGCGCAAGGTATCCAAGGACGGCCGCGTGAAGATTCGTCTGATTCCCGCGCTGGCCGTCCTCGTGGTGATGGCCATCACGATCAGGCTCGGTTTCTGGCAGCTCGATCGCGCCCACCAGCGCGAAGCACTCGCGGCACGGATCGCTCGCTACGAACATGCACCGCCCGCCACGGTGAGTTCCGCACCGGTCTCTCTGAAGGCGGTAGAGTTCCATCGGATGCGGGCGACGGGGCGCTTTCTGCCGCGCTACGTCGTTTATCTCGACAATCGCCCGTATCACGATGAGCCCGGTTTCTACGTCGTGATGCCGCTCCAGCTCGCCGACGGCGGCTACGTGCTCGTCAACCGCGGTTGGCTGCCGCGCAACGCGGACGTGCGGACGGCCATCGCGCCTTACAAGACGCCGTCCGGCGACGTCACGATAGAGGGCATTGCGCGCGCAGATGCATCGCGCGCGTTCGAGCTGGGTCACGGTGGATCGGCGCCACATCAGGCGATTCGGCAAAACGTCGATGTCTCGGCTTATGCCGCAGAGACGGGCTTGCCGTTGCAGCCGTTCGTGGTTCAGCAAACGAGCGATCTCGACGACGGACTCGTGCGCGACTGGCCGGCGCCGACGACCGGCGTCGAGCGCAATTACGGCTACATGGTCCAATGGTGGGCGATGGCCGCGGCGGCGCTCGCATTCGGTCTTTACGCGGCTCGCCGCGCCGCGAAAAAGACCGTTTCATGAGGTAAAAGGTTTTTTGATGCCATCTTCCGATTCTGATCGTCCGAGCCGTACCCGGCCGTCTGCCGGCGGGCGCCGCTCGCCGGGCGCATCGTCTCAGGCGCCCGCTTCCACACGCGGCCCCGGGCGGCGCGGCCGCTGGGTCCTCGTCCTGCTCGCGCTAGTGGCCGCTGCGCCCGTGATCGCATCGTATCTCGCCTACTACGTGTTCAAGCCGAGCGGCGGTGCGACGAATTATGGGGCGTTGATCGAGCCGCAGCGGCCGATTCCCGACACGCTCGTCGTCACCGACGAGGCGGGCAAGCCGATGAAGCTTGCCACGCTGCGCGGGCGCTGGTTGATGATCGCCGTCGACGCGAGCGCCTGCGACAAAGCCTGCGCGAGGAAGCTCTATTTCATGAGGCAGGTGCGCGCGACGCAGGCGGGCGAGCGCGAGCGGATCGCGATGGTCTGGTTGCGCACCGATGCCGGCGCGGTGCCCGACGTGATCAAGGGCGCTTATCCGGACACGCGGATGCTCGTCGCGGATCCGGCCGCCATCGCCGCGTGGCTGCCCGCCGAGTCGGACTCGCGCGATACCGATCACATCTATCTCGTGGATCCCAACGGGAATTTGATGATGCGTTTTCCGAAGGATCCGAATCCGAGCAAGATCAAGGGCGACGTGACGAAGCTGTTGAAGTGGTCGAGCATCGGTTAATCCGCGTGGTATCGGTCGTTGCGGCGTTTTGCGGCGTTTCGCAGCGGCTCGCCGCTTTCTTGAGAGAGATGACATGTTCGTGTTGGAACTGGGGCTGATCGGACTTTGCGTTGCCTTGCTGCCGCTCAGCTACGTCTGGGTGAAAGCGAGCGACGACAAATTTCGCAAGCTCGTCTGGATGACGACGTTCCTGACCCTCGACCTCGTCATGTTCGGCGGCTTCACGCGCCTCACCGATTCGGGGCTCGGCTGCCCCGATTGGCCTGGCTGTTATGGCACGGCGTCGCCGTTCGTCGCGCATGCGCAGATCGCGGCTGCCCACGCGGCGCTGCCGAGCGGCCCGGTCAGCATGACGAAGGCATGGATCGAAATGATCCACCGCTACTTCGCGATGGCGATCGGCGTGCTCATCATCGCGCAGACCGCGATTGCCTGGCGGGCTCGCTTCAAGCGCCTGCCGCTTCACGTTTCGCCGTGGTGGCCGACGGCGCTGCTGATGCTGATCGGCGTGCAAGGGGCATTCGGCGCCTGGACGGTGACGATGAAGCTGCAGCCGATCATCGTCACCACGCACCTCTTGCTGGGCCTGGCGCTCCTCGGCACGCTCGGCTGGCTCGCGGCCCGCCTGACGCCGATCCCCGTCTACGAGCCCCAGATAGCGCGTTACCGTTTCGCCGCGGCGGTGGGCCTTGCGCTGCTGATCGTCCAGATCGCGCTCGGCGGGTGGGTCAGCACGAATTATGCTGTGCTGGCCTGCACCGACTTTCCGACCTGCAACGGGCAGTGGATTCCGCCGATGGACTTCGCACACGGCTTTCATCTTTGGCGCGCGCTCGGCATGACGGCCGATGGCGACGTCATCACGCAGGATGCGCTCGTCGCCATCCACTGGACGCATCGCACGTTCGCGTTCGCGGTCATCGCGTACCTCGTCGCGCTGGCACTCCGGTTGCGCGGATTCGAGTCGCTGCGGCGGCCGGCGAACGGCGTGCTGCTCGTTCTGGCGATTCAATTTGCCACCGGCCTTTCGAATATCGTGCTGCAATGGCCGTTGCCGATCGCGGTCGCGCACAACGGCGGCGCCGCGGTCCTGCTGCTTTTGGTCGTTATGCTAAACTTTCGGACCGCCTCCAGCCGTCCCGGCCGCGCTGCCGTCCCGACGCGCGACGCCGCTCCCGCATGACTGAGCGTGACTGATATGAACAACAGCACGACACTTCCCCACAGCTTCGGCTCCCGGTTCTCGCAGTACTTCGCGCTGACGAAGCCGCGCGTCACGCAGCTTGCCGTTTTTTGCTCCGTGATCGGCATGTTCCTGTCGACGCCGGGGATGGTGCCGTGGACGGTCCTCGTCGGTGGAACGGTCGGCATCTGGCTGCTCGCCGGCGCCGCGTTCGCGATCAACTGCCTCGTCGAGCAAAAGGTCGACGCGATGATGCGTCGCACGGCATGGCGGCCGTCCGCGCGCGGCGAAATCACGACGGCGCAAATTCTGGCGTTCTCAGCCGTGCTCGGCGGGCTCGGCATGTGGACGCTCTATATGTTCACGAATGCGCTGACGATGTGGCTCACGCTCGCGACGTTCGTCGGCTATGCCGTCGTCTATACGCTGCTGCTGAAGCCGGCCACGCCGCAGAACATCGTCATCGGCGGCGCCTCGGGCGCCATGCCGCCGGCACTGGGCTGGGCGGCCGTGACGGGTCATGTGCCCGGCGATGCCTGGATTCTCGTGCTCATCATCTTCGTCTGGACGCCGCCGCATTTTTGGGCGCTCGCGCTTTATCGGCGTCAGGATTACGAGAATGCCGGCCTGCCCATGCTGCCGAACACGCACGGCGAGCAGTACACGCGGCTCCACATTCTGCTCTACACGATCATTCTTTTCGCGGTGTCGCTGATGCCGTTCATTTCGCGGATGAGCGGCATCGTCTACCTCGTATCGGCCGTTCTGCTCGGCGCGGTTTTTCTCGCTTACGCCTGGAAGATCCACCGCGAATACTCCGACGCGCTCGCGCGCAAGACCTTCCGTTACTCGATCGTCTATCTCTCGCTGCTCTTCGGCGCGCTGCTCGTCGATCACTATGCGCGCGGGCTGATCGGCGCGTGATGAACGGCGTGCGCATCTCCTCGGTCACGCGGCGCATGCGCGCGCTGCTCGCCGCCTGCGTCGTCGGCGGCGCACTGCTGCTGGCGGGCTGCGGCAACGATGCTCCCGCTTTCCAGAATCTCGACATCACCGGCAACACGCAGTTCGGCTCGAACTTCGCCTTGCCCGATACGAGCGGCAAGATGCGCACGCTCGCCGATTTCAAGGGCAAGGCAGTTGTGCTCTTCTTCGGCTACACGCATTGCCCCGATGTGTGCCCGACGACGATGGCCGAGCTGTCGCAGGCGCTGCAGCAGCTCGGGACCAATGCGGCGCGCGTGCAGGTGCTCTTCGTCACGATCGATCCTGCTCGCGATACCCCGAACGTGCTCTCGCAGTATGTGTCGGCATTCAATCCAACCTTCATCGGCCTGCGTCCGGACGACGCCGAGCTCGCCAAAGTCGCGAAGGATTTTCGCGTCTACTACGCGAAGGTGCCCGGCAAGTCGCCTGATAGCTACACGATGGACCACACGGCGGCGAGCTATGTGTTCGATCCGTCGGGCAAGCTGCGGCTCTTCGCGCGCGATGGACAGGGCGCGCAGTCGTGGGTGCATGATCTGAAGCTGCTGCTGAGCTGACGCATCCGGCATCGCTCATTGCCCGCTATTCGAAGCACGAGCCGCTGTGCCGCGCCCTTCATCGCGGCCGGGATCGATGCTCATATGGATATGCGATCACTGTATTTCCTCTCGGATCCTGCTTGTGAGACGATGGCCGTCTTTCAAAGTCATCTCCAATGAGAAAGCGAGTATTCATGCTGTTCAAAACGCTTCCCCAAGCCGTTTCCAAAGTCCTCTTCGCAGCCGCCGCGACGACCGCACTCGTCATGAGCGCCGGCGCGCACGCCGACGACAAAGCGATCAAGGTGGGCGTCATATCCGGTCCCGATGCGCAAATCTGGAGCGTCGTCACGAAGGTTGCGAAGCGCGAAGGCCTCGATGTGAAGGTCGTCGAATTCAACGACTATGTTCAGCCGAACGCGGCGCTCGACGCCGGCGATCTCGACGCCAACAGCTTCCAGCACAAGCCGTATCTCGACAGTCAGATCAAGCAGCGCGGCTATAAGATCGTCAGTGTCGGGCTCACTTATATTTCGCCGCTCGGCATCTATTCGAAGAAAGTAAAGTCGCTGAACGAGCTGCCGCAGGGCGCGAAGGTCGCGCTGCCCAACGATCCATCGAACGAGAACCGAGCGCTGCTCCTGCTGCAGGCACAAGGCGTGATCAAACTGAAGGCTGGCGCCGGTACGAACGGCAACAACGCGACGCCGCTCGATATCGAATCGAATCCGAAGAAGGTCAAGCTCGTCGAGCTCGACGCCGCGCAACTGCCGCGCTCGCTGGGCGACGTCGACGCCGCCGCGATCAATACCAACTACGCGCTCGCAGCGGGGCTCCAACCGTCGAAGGACGCGATCGCGCGCGAAGACGTGCATAGCCCTTATGCGAACCTGATCGCCGTGCGCGCGCAGGATAAGGACAAGCCCTGGGTCAAGAAGCTCGTCGCCGCCTATCAATCGGAAGACGTGCGGCACTTCATCGACACGCAATTCAAGGGCGCCGTCGTTCCGTCGTTCTGATCGGACCATCGTTCTCAGCTCAATTCGAGCTGATAAAAAAGCGCGCTGCGGCGATGTTGCCGCGGCGCGTTTTTTTTATCGGTGGGCACGTCATATTCGTCGCCCATTCGAGCCGATATGCTCGCGCGGTCAAGCGAATGACAGATGGCAGGTGCGGGTTTTCCGCTGACGAAACCTGCGCCGCCTTCCCATGCGCTACGGGTAATCACTGACTCCACTTCAATACCGGTCGGTCCGCCCGATTTACGGTAGAAGCCTTATCCAGTAAGGATTTCCGGCGCATTCGCCTATTTTTGATCAGCGATTGACTGGTACTAAGCTGGTTATATAATGGGCTCCAATTTGCAGCCCGGCTCACGACGAGGCCGATGCATCGCCGGCCGCATGAAGGCCGGTGGCTCGCCCACTCGCACGCTCCTCGCAGCAAGACCGCGGCACCCCGCATCACCCGAGACTGGACACCCATGCTCAACGGAAACATCCTGACGCCCGACGGTTGGATCCACGGCACGCTCGAATTCGAAAACGGACGTATCGCTTCGATCGAGGGCACGCCCGCGGACCCCTCGACGAACGAGAGCCCCTACATCCTTCCGGGCTTCATCGATCTGCATGTGCACGGCGGCGGTGGAGCCGACGTGATGGAGGGCGGCGCGGCGATCGAGACGATCGCCCGCACGCATGCGAGCCACGGCACGACGAGCCTGCTCGCGACGACGATGACCGCGCCGCGCGACGAGCTGATGGCCGTCGTCGCCGGTCTCGGCGATGCCTCGCGCCGCCGTCCGACTGGCGCGTCGCGCGTGCTCGGCGTGCATCTCGAAGGACCCTACATCAACCCCGGCAAGCTCGGCGCCCAGCCCGACGCGGCTGTCTCGGCCGCGCTCGACGAGGTGCTCAAGTATCTGTCGATCGCGCCGATTCGCGTCGTCACGCTCGCGCCGGAAATTGCCGGCCACATGGACATCATTTCGGAGATGGCCGCGCGGGGCGTGCGTGTGCAGCTCGGGCATTCGCTCGCCACGTACGACGATGCGGTCGCCGCGCTCAAACATGGCGCTTGCGGTTTCACGCATTTGTTCAATGCGATGTCGCCGATGCATCACCGCAATCCTGGCCTGGTCGGCGCCGCCTTCGCGCATGCCGAGTTCGCCGAGATCATCCCGGACCTGCTGCACGTACACCCGGGTGCGATCCGTGCCGCGCTGCGCGCGATTCCGCGCCTTTACGTCGTCACCGACAGCACCTCCGCGACGGGCATGCCCGATGGCGAGTATCGCCTTGGCAGCCAGCAAGTCACGAAGTGTCTCGGCGGGGTGCGTCTTGCCGACGGCACGCTGGCCGGCAGCACGCTGACGATGGATGAAGCGCTGCGCAATCTGGTTTCGCTGGGTCTTCCGCTTGCGGACGTCTCGAACCGCATGTCGCGCTATGCGGCCGACTATCTCGGGATCGAGGACAGAGGCAGGCTCTCGCGCGGCGCCTGGGCGGACATCGTCGTATTCGAGCGGGACCTCACGCTTGCGGCGACCTACGTCGAAGGAGAAGAGATTGTCGAATATGCTTGACGAGGCGCTCGCCGCGGGTGCCGCCGTCGCGGCGCAATGCGCCGACACCGCGCGCGTCGCGGCGCTCGCGGCCGCGCTCGCCGCGAGGCCTTGCCACGTCGCGCTGACCGTCGCGCGCGGCAGTTCGGATCATGCGGCGAGCTTCTTCGCGAGCCTCGCGATGAGCCGTATCGGCGTGCCCGTCGCCTCGCTGCCGATGTCGATCGCGACGCTGCAGGCCGCGCCTTTGCGCGTGGCCGGCGAGCTGGCGATCGCGTTTTCCCAGTCGGGCAGGAGCCCCGATCTCATCGACACCATGACGAACCTGCGCGAGGCCGGCGCGCTGACTGTCGCGGCCGTCAATGCGCCTGATTCTCCCCTCGGAGGTGCCTGCGAATGGGAGCTGCCGTTGCAGGCGGGCCCCGAGCGCTCGGTCGCGGCCACGAAGAGCTACATCGCGATGCTCTCGCTCTCGGCGCAGCTCGTCGCGTTCTGGCAGAACGACGAGCCGCTGCTCGAAGCGTTGCGCGCGCTGCCGGAAGCGCTGGGCGCGGCGGCGCGGCTCGATTGGGCGCCGGCCGTCGAGGCGCTCGTCGGCGTCGAGCGGATGTTCGTCATCGGTCGAGGCCTCGGCCTCGCGATCGCGCAGGAAGCGGCGTTGAAATTGAAGGAGACGTCCGGCATCCAGGCCGAAGCGTTTTCGAGCGCGGAGGTCCGGCACGGGCCGATGGAGCTCATCGATCGCGACTACCCGCTCATTGTCTTTGCGCCGCGCGGACCCGAGCAGGCAGGGCTCGTGCGCCTCGCGGCCGATATGCGAGCGCGCGGCGCGCGGGTTCTGCTTGCGGCGCCTCACGACGTGAGCGACGCCGAGCTGCGGCTCGAGCCGACGAAGCACGCGGCACTCGATCCGATCGCCGCGATCCAGTCGTTCTACGTCATGGCCGCCGAGCTGGCGTCCGCGCGCGGGCGCGATCCCGACCAGCCGCGCTACCTGAATAAGATCACCGAAACACACTGAGCGAGAAATCCTGATGGAACTAGCTGAGGAGTCACGATTGATGAGCCAGACAGAGGAACGAATCGTCTTGCTCGCACCACTGACCGGTCCCGTCGTGCCGCTTGCCGACGTGCCCGACCCCGTCTTCGCGGGCGGCATGTTCGGCGACGGCATCGGCATCGACCCGCTCGACGGGCGGCTCGTCGCGCCATGCGACGGTGTCGTCACGCATCTCGCGCGCACGGGTCATGCGCTCACGCTGCAAACACCGCAAGGCGCCGAGATTTTGCTTCACATCGGCATCGACACGGTGGAGCTGAACGGGCAGGGCTTTACGGCAAAGGTGCAGCAAGGCGCACACGTGAAAGCGGGAGATCTGCTGATCGAGTTCGATCAGGATTCGGTGGCGACGAAGGCGCCGAGCCTGGTGTCCGTCGTGGCCGTCGCGAACTCGGATGCATTCGAGATCGTCGAGCGCGCGGGCGGCGCGGGGCATGCGATGGTGAAGAGCGGCGACAAGCTGCTCGTCTTGCGGCGCAAGGGCGCAACGGCCGCTGCCGCTGCCTCTGCCTCTGCCTCTGCCGCCGGCGGGCAGACCGCGAGCGCCGGCTCGCACGCGTCGCGCGTCATTACGCTCTCGGTGGCGGGTGGTCTGCACGCACGGCCGGCGGCGCGTGCGCGCGAAGCGGTGCGCGGCCTCGAAGCGCGCGTCGAAGTGAGGCACGAGGCGCGCGTCGCTAACGTCGAGAGCGTGGTCGCGCTGATGGGCCTCGGGGCCGGGGAGGGCGCCACAGTCGAAATCCATGGCGTCGGGCCCGATGCATCGAAGGCCGTCGAGGCTGTCGCACACGAGCTGCTGCGCGAAGTGCATGGCGAGCTCGAGGAAACGCCCGCGCGCTTTGCGTCGCCCGCGCCTCGGCAGGCGCCGCGCGCGTCCGCCACGCCGCTCGATCCGAATACGCTCGCGGGCGTATGCGCCGCGCCCGGTATCGCCGTCGGCCCGCTCGTGCGCTGGGACGATGCGGAGCTGGACCTGCCCGAGGCCGCGAGCGGACCGTCGGCTGCCGAAAGCCGCAAGCTCGATCGTGCGCTCGCGGCCATCGATGCCGAGCTCGATTCGACGGTGCGCGACGCGTCGCAGCGCGGAGCCGTCGGCGAGGCGGGCATCTTCGCGGTGCATCGCGTGCTGCTCGAGGATCCGACGCTGATCGATACGGCGCGCGATCTCATCAGCCTCGGCAAGAGCGCGGGTTTCGCATGGCGCGAGGCGATCCGCGCGCAGATAGCGGTTCTCGACAACGTCGAAAATATGCTGCTCGCGGAGCGCGCCGCCGATTTGCGCGATATCGAAAAGCGCGTGCTGCGTGAGCTCGGCTACGCGCGGCAGACGGCTCGCACGCTGCCCCCCGACGCCGTGCTGACCGCGGCCGAATTCACGCCTTCGGATTTGTCGTCGCTCGATCGGACACGCGTGGCGGCGATCGTCATGGCCGGCGGCGGCGCGACGTCGCATGCGGCGATCATTGCGCGTCAGCTCGGCATTCCGGCGCTCGTTGCCGTTGGCGATGCGCTCCATGCGATCCCGGAGGGCACGCAAGTCGTCGTCGACGCGAGCGCGGGCCGTCTCGAGTACGCGCCGACGGCGCTCGACGTCGAGCGTGCGCGCGTCGAGCGCCAGCGCCTCGCGGGCGTGCGCGAGGCGAACCGCCGCTTGTCGCAGGAGGCGGCCGTGACGACGGATGGCCGCGCGATCGAAGTCGCCGCGAACATCGCGACGCTCGACGACGCGCACACGGCCGTCGAGAACGGTGCCGATGCGGTCGGTCTGCTGCGCACGGAGCTGCTTTTCATTCATCGTGCGACGGCGCCCAGCACGGACGAGCATCGCGCGAGCTATCAGTCGATCGTCGACGCGCTCGAAGGCCGCACGGCGATCATCCGGACGCTCGACGTCGGCGCGGACAAGGAAGTGCCTTATCTGACGCTGCCCCCCGAAGCGAACCCGGCGCTCGGTCTGCGCGGCGTGCGGCTCGCGCAAGTGCGCCCCGATCTGCTCGACGATCAATTACGCGGTCTCATCGGCGTGACGCCGCACGGCGCGGTGCGCATTCTGTTGCCGATGGTGACCGACGCCAACGAACTCGCGCGGCTGCGCGAGCGAATCGACGACCTGGCGCGCGCGATGGGCCGAAACGACCCGATCGAGGTAGGCGTGATGATCGAAGTGCCTTCGGCGGCGTTGCTGGCCGATCAACTCGCGCGCCACGCCGATTTCCTTTCGATCGGCACCAACGATCTCACGCAATACACGCTCGCGATGGACCGCTGCCAGCCCGACCTCGCGGCGCAGGCCGACGGCCTCCATCCGGCCGTGCTGCGGCTCATCGAAGCGACGACACGCGGCGCGGCGAAATACGGCAAGTGGGTGGGCGTCTGCGGCGCGCTGGCGGGCGATCCGCTCGCCGTGCCGTTGCTCGTCGGCCTCGGCGTGACCGAGCTTTCCGTGGACCCGGTGGCCGTGCCGGGCATCAAGGCGCGTGTGCGCCGCCTCGATTATCAACTGTGCCGCCAGCGCGCCGGGGATCTTTTGGCGCTCGAATCGGCGCAGGCGGTAAGAGCAGCAAGCCGCGAAATCTGGCCGCTCGAGTGACGTCGCCGGAGCGGCTCGCAGGTGCCGCTCCGCTGCCGACTCGCCGCGGGACCGGAGGTCGCTTCCCTCGACATTGACACAAGCACGACGACGAGAAACCACCAGGAGGATCACATGGACGGGAATCCATTCTTGAAAATACAGCGCCTAGGGCGGGCGCTGATGCTGCCGATCGCGGTGCTGCCGGTGGCCGGCATCCTGCTTCGGCTCGGTCAGGCCGACGTGCTCAACATCAAGCTCATTGCCGACGCGGGCGGCACGATCTTCGACAACCTGCCGCTCCTTTTCGCCATCGGCGTGGCCGTGGGTTTCGCGAAGGACAACAACGGCGTGGCCGCTCTCGCCGGCGGCATCGGCTACCTCATCGAAATCGCGGTGATGAAGGACATCAACGACAAGCTCAACATGGGCGTGTTGTCGGGGATCATCGCCGGCATCGTCGCGGGGATGCTCTATAACCGCTACAAGGACATCAAGCTGCCCGATTACCTGGCGTTCTTCGGCGGCAAGCGGTTCGTGCCGATCGTCACGGGGCTTGCCTGTGTGGTGCTCGGCGTCGTCTTCGGCTACGTCTGGCAACCGGTCCAGGCGGCCATCGATGCGACGGGCCACTGGCTCACGACGGCCGGCGCGATCGGCGTGTTCGTCTACGGTACGTTGAACCGGCTCCTGCTCGTGACGGGACTGCACCACATCATCAACTCGCTGGCATGGTTCGTGTTCGGCACGTTCACGCCTGCGGGCGGCGGCGCGCCCGTCACCGGCGATCTGCATCGCTTCTTCGCCGGCGATCCCACCGCGGGCGGCTTCATGACGGGCTTCTTTCCGATCATGATGTTCGGGCTCCCGGCCGCGTGTCTCGCGATGTTTCACGAAGCGCCGAAGGAGCGCCGCGCGATGGTCGGCGGGCTGCTGTTTTCGATGGCGCTCACATCGTTCCTGACCGGCGTCACGGAACCGGTCGAATTCAGCTTCATGTTCCTCGCGCCCGTGCTTTATGTGATCCACGCGGTGCTGACGGGTCTCTCGCTTGCGATCTGCCAAGCGCTCGGCGTTCATCTCGGCTTCACCTTCTCGGCCGGCGCGATCGACTACGTGCTCAACTACGGACTGTCGACGAAAGGCTGGCTCGCGATCCCGATCGGCCTGGCGTACGGTGTCGTCTACTACGGGCTCTTCCGCTTCTTTATCCGCAAGTTCAACATGGCGACGCCGGGCCGAGAGCCGGCTACCGTGGACGCGCAAGTCGACTCGTATGCGTCGGGCGGCTTCGTCGCACCGACGGCCGGTGCAAGCGCACCGCGCGCGGCCCGTTATATCGCGGCGCTCGGCGGTTCCTCGAACCTGACGCTCGTCGATGCCTGCACCACACGTCTGCGCCTTTCTGTCGTCGACACCGAAAAGATTTCCGAGTCTCAGCTGAAGCAGATCGGCGTGCGCGGTGTGCTCAAGCGCGACGCGCACAACGTGCAGGTCGTGATCGGACCGGAAGCCGATCTCATCGCCGACGAAATCCGGGCCGCGCTCGGCAGCGATTCGGCCGCCGGTGCAGTGGCGGGGGCGCAAGCGACGGCGGCGGCAGCCGCTACGGCCTCCGGCGCGGGCGCAGCGGGTCCGCTCGATCCCGATCCGATGCGCTGGCTGGCCGTGTTCGGCGGTGCGACGAACGTCGTTTCGCTCGACGCGATCGCTCAAACGCGGCTGCGTGTCGTCGTGCGCGACGCATCCGCCGTCGACCGGCAGCGGCTAGGCTTGCTCGACGTCGCGTGGGTCTCGGGCGACACGTTCCATCTCGTTTGCGGGCCGGCGGCCCAACGCTACGCTTCGGTATTGTCGACGCGCCTGGCTGCGCCGGGCGGACCGGCGCCGCAGCCCGCCTAAAAAAATCCCGCCGCTTCGAAAGGCGGCGGGATGCGATCCGCAACACGATGCCGATCGATCGCGATCGGCATCCGCGCGATGGCTCGATTACTTGTAGGCGGTCAGCGCATTGCGCATCTTCTTCATCGCGCTTGCCTCGATCTGGCGAATGCGCTCGGCGGAGACGCCGAACTCGTCTGCGAGTTCGTGCAGCGTCGAGCCGCCGGACCCATCGTCCTCGACGTTGAGCCAGCGCGCTTCGATGATGCGGCGGCTGCGCGCGTCGAGCGAATCGAGCGCCTGCGCGATCCCGTCCGTCTGCAGTTTGTCGCGCTGACGCGCAGCCAAGACGGCCGTCGGCTCGCTGTGCGGATCCGTCAGGTAGGCGATCGGCGCATACGTTTCTTCGCCATCCTCGACCTGGCTCTCGAGCGCGACGTCGCCGCCGGAGAGGCGCGTTTCCATCTCGCTGACCTCTTCGCGCTTCACGTTCAACTCTTTGGCGAGGCCGTCGATCTCCTCGGGCGTGAACGCGTGCAGATCCTGCTTATGGCTGCGCAGGTTGAAGAAGAGCTTGCGCTGCGCCTTGGTCGTGGCCACCTTCACCATGCGCCAGTTGCGCAGGATGTACTCGTGGATTTCTGCCTTGATCCAATGGATCGCATACGACACCAGGCGTACGTTTTGCTCCGGGTCGAAGCGCTTCACGGCCTTCATGAGGCCGATGTTCCCTTCCTGGATCAGGTCCGCATGCGGAAGACCATAGCCGAGGTAGTTGCGCGCAATCGATACGACGAGACGCAAGTGCGAGAGCACGAGGCGGCGCGCCGCCTCGAGGTTGTTGTGCTCGCGGTACTCGTTGGCGTACTGGCGCTCTTCCGCTGCCGTCAGCATCGGAATCCGATTGACCGCCTGAATGTAGGCGTCGATGTTGCCAAGCTGGCCGGGCAGCATCGAAGAAGGCGCGAGCGTCAGAGCACCTGCCGAAGCGGCCGTGGCGGACGCCTGGGCGAGCGGGCTCGGAAGGGTCAGTGCATTGCTCACGTAGCAAACTCCTTGAAATCAGACTGCGGACTGCTCAGTCACGAATGCGACTCCTCGGGGATATTAGCACTCCAGGGAGCCGACTGCTAAGTATTGGAGTAGCTCATTCGGCCTAAGTTCCCTTGTAGCTATCAAATCTACTGTTTCAATAGTGATGATACTCTTCTCCTCGGGGCCCTGCAGCGCGCAAAAGGAACGCAAAAAGGGCGCAATCGCGTTGCGGCGCCGGCTGGCAACCGTCGTTTTGCGAGATGCTGTTTTGCGTGGCGCTGAATGATTGCGAGATCTCAAGTACCGTAATATTTCGCGGCGTGGCGATTCGTCCCCGTATCCTTTTTCCGGGGCCCCGCGACCTTCAACGGAGTCTTTCGGAGACTGACACATGCTCGACAACAAGAACCGGTACTCGCGCCCCCACGCACTGCTGGCCGGCGCGGCAGCGGTCCTCTTCCTTTGCTCGGCGGCAGCCCGGGCCGACTCGTTCGGCGTGCAGGTAGCCGGAGGGCTGGGGGAGCACAAAGTCGACAAAGTGGATCTCGGGTTGGTCTGGGACCCGGGCATCAGCTGGTGGTACATCGGCGGTTGGCATTTCGCGCTGATCGGCGAAGCACACGTCGCCTACTGGCACTCGGGCGAAGGCACTTCACGCAACGACGTCTATGAACTGGGCGTCAATCCGCTCGTGCGCTTCATCAAGGACTCGGGCGCCATCAGACCATACATCGAAGCGGGCGCGGGCGTGCGTGGGCTCACGCATCCCACCGTCAACGACGACTATCGACTCGGGACGGCCTTCCAGTTCACCGAGATCGTCGGCGTGGGCGCGCAGTTCGGCAGCCATCAGCAATACCAGGCCGGGCTGCGTTTTCAACATATCTCGAATGCCGGTATCAAAGAGCCGAATCCTGGTATAAATTTCAGCCAGCTATATTTGCAGTACAACTTCTGACGCGGATACCCATGCGGCGCCTCCAAAGGGGCTTCCTCCCGGAGCCCCGACAAGGATGCTCCCCGCGGGCGTCCATGCGCATGGGGGCTGAGCGATGGCGGCAAAGGTAATCGAGGCGATTCGCGTGCTGGAGCGCGACCGCTTTCGCGCGATGGTCGACGGCGACGTTCCGTTGTTGAACGAGTTGCTCTCGGATAATGCGAGCTTCGTGCATACGAACGGCAAGCGCGAGACGAAGCAGCAGTTCATCGATGCAATCTCGGCCGGCCATCGCCGCTATCGGCAGATCGAAGTTCAATCGCAGGAGGTCCTGCCAGTCGGCAGCGAGACCTGTGTCGTCACGGGGCGCGCGCTCTTCGAGATGGAGGCGAACAGCGGGGCGCTGCTCTATCCGATCGCCTATACGGCCATCCAGACTCAGGAAGGCGGCCAGTGGCGTCTTGTCGCATGGCACGCGACACGCTGCGCGCTCGAGTGAGACCGGCGGGCTCGCCTACGCTATCGTCCCTCCGGTCTTCGTCTTCCTCTTCCCTGCCGGCTCGCTTGCATGAGCTCGTCGCGCGTCAGCCTTATGCCGCTGCCTGTCGCTCGTCGCTATCCCAATCGAATCGATTCATGGCGCTGATGAGCGCGTCGGCCGCGGCCGTTGCCGCATCGGCGTGGATGCCCACGCCGTGGCGCAACGGCTCGCCCGCGACCCTGCAGCCGACAAACGCGGCCCAGCCGCCGCCGGCCCTCGGCGTCGCCTCGAACGAGCAAAGCTCGACCGCGCGCGGCGCAGCGCTCCCAAGCGCCCGCGCAAGCGCTTCGACGGTGGCTTGGACATCGTTCTCGCCTTGCGCGATCCGTGCCACCTCGCGCCGGTGCCAACGCACCGTCGCGTCCATGCGCGAGCAAGGCCCCTCTACAGCAACGTATTCATGCTTGAAGCGCTCGCAAACCGCTTCACCTGTCACCTCGGCTCCCGATTCGTCGGCGATCTTCTGCACCGCGTGACTGAACTCGATCTGCAGCCTGCGCGGAGGCGCGAAACCGAGTCCGCGTTCGATGAGATAGGTCGCGCCGCCCTTGCCGGACTGGCTGTTGACGCGAATTACCGCGTCGTAGCTGCGGCCTAAGTCTTCAGGATCGATCGGCAAATAGGGCACTTCCCACGGCGCGTCGCTCTGCTGCTGCGCGAATCCCTTGCGAATGGCGTCCTGGTGCGAGCCCGAGAACGCCGTGAAGACCAGGTCGCCCGCGTAAGGATGGCGCGGGTGTACGGGAATCGCGTTGCAGCGCTCCACCACGCGCCGTACCGCGTCGATATCGGAGAAGTCGAGCTTCGGGTCGATGCCTTGCGTGTAGAGGTTGAGCGCGAGCGTGACGAGATCGACGTTGCCGGTGCGCTCACCGTTGCCGAAAAGGCAGCCCTCAATACGGTCCGCGCCCGCGAGCAGCGCCAACTCGGCTGCGGCGACGGCCGTGCCGCGATCGTTGTGCGGATGCACCGACAGCACGATGCTGTCGCGATAGGCGAGATTGCGGTCCATCCATTCGATCTGATCGGCGAACACATTCGGCGTGGCGGCTTCGACGGTCGCCGGCAGATTCACGATCATCTTGTGATCGCGCGTTGGGCGCCAGACTTGCGCGACCGCGTCGCACACTTCGCGCGAGAACGCGAGCTCGGTCATGCTGAACGTCTCGGGCGAGTACTGGTAGGTCCAATGCGTGCCGGGCCTGCGCTCGGCCTCTTCCTTGATGAGTCGCGTCCCTTCGACGGCCAGCGCCTTCACGTCGGCCTTCGATGCATTGAATACGATCCGCCTGAACGACGGGCAGATCGCGTTGTAAAGATGCACGATGGCGCGCGGGACCCCTTCGAGCGCTTCGAACGTTCTTGCGATGAGATCAGCACGCGACTGCACGAGCACCTCGATCGTCACGTCTTCGGGAATCCTGCCTTCGACGATGAGCTTGCGCACGAAATCGAAATCGGTCTGGGAGGCGGAGGGGAAACCGACCTCGATTTCCTTGAAGCCGATCGCGACGAGCGTCTCGAAGAACTCCAGTTTTTGCGCGATGGTCATCGGTTCGATCAGCGATTGATTGCCGTCTCGGAGATCGGTGCTCATCCAGATCGGCGCGCGCTCGATCGTCCGGCTCGGCCATTTGCGGGCGGCAAGACGCACGGGCTCGAATGATCGGTATTTCTCGGCAGGGTTGCGGAGCATGGTGAACCTCGTTCGTTCGGTCGTCTGCGAAAGCTACGCACAGTGCAAGCTGCCAGCTCGTCGTCGTGCCGATCGTTGCGACGTCCAACGGTGGCCGAGGCTTTCGCGAATCGTCCGAACGGTATTCGGCCGAATGCTGACGACTACGGGTTGTAAAAGGAACTGCGGTTTGGGGTGAAACGGAGTGCTGCGAACTGCTGGAGGACCGCGCAAACGGCTCGCGGCGCTACGGCTTGCTTACGCTAGTCGTAGCGATAGGGACCGCGCTAGACGGCCGGAAGTAATTCGGAGGGTGTTCGGAAAGGAACGCATGGCATGCACTTTATGACAGCGATCGGGGCCATGTCAACAGCACGCGTGCGCGTCGAGGGGCCTCGTGCACGAAGACGGTCGCGCGGCCGGCCCTCGATCGATTCACGCCACGCTGACGAGCCGGACGATCGATTCGACCTGACGCGCGAGTGTGGGCGGAACAGGCGTATCGCCGGCGAGCACCGACCTGATCCAGGTCGCGGTGTCCGCCGCGTCGCGCGACTCGGGCAACTCCACGGGTTCTGTTTCCGGAGAGGAGCGCTCGGCTTCGACGAGTATGTCGGCGGCGCCGTCGTGAAGCCACTCGATGCGGACTTGCCGGCGTGTATCGGCGACGGCTTCGCCTTCGGTCCCGCGCGCGAGTAGCACTCCGCCCGCGGCGGCGTCGGGGTGAGACAGAAAAAGCTCGGCGAGGCTCTCGCGATAGTCAGGATGTGTGTAGTTGACGAGCCGCAGGCCGGCCGGCGCGAACGGCTGCAAAACCTTGACGAGCGTGTGCGTGGAGTTGCGTACGCCCATGATTCGACGGAGCGCCAGCAGGCGCGCGAGCTTCGGCGCGAGCACGTCGATCGGGGCGAACGCGAGACGCCGCTCGGCGAGGGCCGCTCCGATCGACGTATTGGATTCGCACGGCTCGATCCCCAGTGCGACGAAGATTTCGGCGCTCGTCACGCGGCCCGGATCGGACGTCACCCCGTGCACGAGCGTCGGCACGCCTTCGCGGGCGAGCAGCAGCGCGAGCAGCGGCACGAGATTGGGCTGCTTGCGCGCTCCGTTGTAGCTTGGAATCGAGACGGGCCGGTAGGCATCGGCGGCAACCCGGATGGGCTCGAACGAAGCCTGGGCAGCCGTGAGCATGGCGGCCAGCTCGGGCGCTGTCTCGCCCTTCAGCCGATAGGCGAGCAGCACGGCGCCGAGCTCGACGTCGGAGACGCGACCGTCGAGCATGGCGCTGTATAGCGCCTGCGTATCTTCGGGCGACAGCGCTCGCGCGCCGTTCGGACCGCGCCCGATCTCCTTGATGAAGCGGGCGCACGAAAACGATGCGGCAGGGACGGTAGCAGCGGATTCTGTCATCGAAGCAGCGGCGGGCGAGCCTTTCCTTTGGGACGCGTGTAACGATGCTCAGTATCGCATGCGACGGCATCCGGCAAGCGGACCAGGGGCTGTAGTGGGCTGTAGCGAGCGCCGTTGCCGGTTCGAGGCACGTCCTAAGCCGCCGCGCTAAACTCGAATTCTTCGCCGAACGCGGCGGCGCTCGTCGCTGATGCGTTCCAACAACATGGAGAATCGAATGGATTACGCGTTTGCCCCCGCGCCCGCGGTTGCTGTGCCGATCGTCGAGACCGCAGGATCCGCCGGCGCGCGCCGGCATTTTCCGGTGCGCCGCATCTATTGCGTGGGGCGCAACTACGAAGCGCATGCGCGCGAGATGGGGCACGACCCGGACCGGGAACCGCCGTTCTTTTTCTCGAAGCCCGCCGACGCGGTGCTCTACGTGGCACCGGGAGCGACGGGCGAATTTCCGTATCCCACGCTGTCGAGCAACGTCCATTTCGAGATGGAGCTCGTCGTCGCGATCGGCAAAGGCGGGCGAGACATCGCTGTCGAGCACGCGCTCGATCATGTCTACGGCTATGCGCTAGGGCTCGACATGACACGCCGCGATTTACAGGCCGAAGCGAAGAAGCTCGGCCGGCCCTGGGAGCCCGCCAAAGGATTCGACCATTCGGCGCCGCTCGGGCCGATCCATCCCGTTGCCGAGGTCGGCCATATCGACCGCGGCGCGATCTGGCTCAGCGTCAACGGCGTGGAGAAGCAACGCTCGGATGTTTCGCAGCTGATCTGGTCGATTCCCGAAACCCTTACGCATCTCTCGAAGCTCTTTGAATTGCAGCCCGGCGATCTCATCTTCACGGGCACGCCCGAGGGCGTGGGAGCGGTGGTGAAGGGCGATCTGATGAAGGGCGGCGTCGACGGACTCGGCGAATTCAGCGTGCGGGTGGTCTGAACACCCGCATGAGGCGAGACGGGACGACGAGAGACGAGGGAGGTCCGTATGAAGCTCTACAGCTATTTCCGCAGCTCGGCGTCGTACCGCGTGCGTATCGCGCTGAACCTGAAGGGGCTGCCCTACGAGTACGTGCCCGTGCATCTGCTGCGATCGGGCGGCGAGCAGTTGACGGCGCAATACCGCAAGGTCAATCCCGACGGGCTCGTGCCGACGCTCGTCGACGGCGATGTCACGGTGCAGCAGTCGCTCGCGATCGTCGAGTATCTCGAGGAAACGCGCCCCGAGCCGCCGCTATTGCCGCGCGATCCTGTCGATCGCGCCTACGTGAGAGCCGTGGCGCAGCAAATCGCCTGCGAGATTCATCCGCTCGACAACCTGCGCGTGCTGAGATATCTCGTCCACGAGCTTGGTCTTTCGGATGAGGCGAAAAACGGCTGGTACCGGCATTGGATCGAGGCGGGATTCGAAACGCTGGAATCGCGATTGTCGACCGAGCGCCGCGTGGGCAAGCTCGTGTTCGGCGACGAGCCGACGGTTGCCGATCTCTGCCTCGTGCCGCAGGTCTTCAACGCGCAACGCTTCAAGGTGGATACCGCGCGCTATCCGACGATCCAGCGCATCTACGACTATGCCTGCGGGCTCGATGCGTTTGCGCGCGCGGCGCCGGGCGTGCAACCCGACGCCGAATGAAGGCCGAATCGACGAGGCCCGATCAACCGAGCAGCGCGTCCGTGAACTCTTCGGCGCTGAAGGGCTGCAGGTCTTCGACTTTCTCGCCGACGCCGATGAAATAGACCGGCACGGGCCGCTGGCGTGCGATCGCGGCGAGAATGCCGCCCTTCGCCGTGCCGTCCAGCTTCGTGACGATGAGCCCCGTCAGCGAGAGCGCATCGTCGAACGCCTTCACCTGCGCGAGCGCGTTCTGGCCCGTGTTTGCATCGATGACGAGCAGCACCTCGTGCGGCGCGCCCTCGTACGCCTTGCCGATCACGCGCTTCACTTTGCGCAACTCTTCCATCAGATGCAGCTGCGTGGGCAGGCGGCCGGCCGTATCGGCCATCACGACGTCAATTCCGCGCGCACGCGCGGCGCTCACGGCGTCGAAGATGACGGCGGCCGGGTCCCCGCTTTCCTGCGAGACGACAGTCACGTTGTTGCGCTGACCCCAGATCGCGAGCTGCTCGCGCGCCGCGGCGCGGAACGTGTCGCCGGCCGCGAGCAGCACCGACTGCTGGAAACGCTGCAGATGCTTGGCGAGCTTGCCGATCGTCGTCGTCTTGCCGGCGCCGTTCACGCCCGCGATCATCATGACGAGCGGCTCGGCGCGGCCGAGCACCAGAGACTTTTCGAGCGGCTTCAGGAGATCGACGAGCAGCGTACGCAGGGCCGCCTTCACTTGCAGCGGATCGGTCAATCGTTCCGCTCGGACCTTTTCGTGCAATGCATCGAGCAGGTAATTGGTCGCTTCGACGCCCGCATCGGACATCAGCAGCGCCGTTTCCAGTTCTTCGTAGAGCACGTCGTCGATCTTCGTGCCGACGAAGATGCCCGTGAGGCCGGCGCTCGTTTTGGCGAGCCCCGACCTGAGCTTGGCTAGCCAGGACTGCCTGGCGGCCGGCTCGATGGGCGGCGGGGGCACGATTTCGATTGTTTCGGTGGCCGTGTCCGCGGCCGGGCCGGCCGATGAGCCGCCCGACTTGCCCGCTCCGTTGCTCGGGGGTGCCGGCGGCGACGGTGTCGGCGTCGACGGCGCCGCGGACGGGACCTGAGCCGAACGGGCCGCGGACGGGGCCGCAGCGCTCGACGCGGGCGTCGCCGCAGCCGGCGACGATGGCTCCGGGGCGGCGGGCTCGGCCGGTCGCTCGTCGCTCTCCTGGCCGTTTTCGGGCGTTTTCGAGCCCTTGAAGCGTTTGAAAAAACTGAACATGGGTATGAGTAATGGATGTCGCGCAGCGGCGGTACAGAGGCCTTCATGGGCCTCGCGCGGCTTCACGCCGGCGCGCAAGGGCCGGATGCCGCGGCATCGAGCGGCGGCAAGCGTTCCACGATGCGCGGGAAGGGGGGTATTTTATCAGGGGCGACTCTTTAGGCGGGGCGTCGCCGAGAGGCGTGGGCCAGTGCGCTGTGGTAACGTTGGCCGTCGGTTTTGCGCTTCAACACCTTGTCGAATGACTGGAGCGTGAGGCAGCGGCTTCCCTTGAAGGATTTTTCGACTTTTCGCATGCGCCGGTCTTCGTCTACCTTTTCCTCTTCGCCTTCTCCGTCTTCTTCCGAGGCAAGGCGTTCCTCGGCAACGCGGGGCAAGGCGGTAACGCCGGACCGCAGCGGCAAGCCGCACACCGTGCGCATCATCGGCGGCGACTGGAAGCGCACGCCGCTGCCGGTGCTCGACCTCGAGGGCCTGCGGCCGACGCCCGACCGCGTGCGCGAGACGCTCTTCAACTGGCTCGGGCAACGGCTCGACGGTCAACGGTGCCTCGATCTCTTCGCGGGCAGCGGGGCGCTCGGCTTCGAGGCCGCTTCGCGCGGCGCGGCACGCGTCGTCATGGTCGAGCGCAACGCGCGCGCCGCAAGGCAACTGCGCGACAATCAAGCGCGGCTTTCCGCTCGCATGATCGAGGTCGTCGAGGCTGACGGCCTGCGGCTCGCGGCAGGCCTTGCGCCCGGCTCGTTCGACGTCGTTTTTCTCGACCCGCCGTTCGAAAGCGGAATGCTCGAGCGCGCGCTCGAGCTGGCGATGCCGCTCGTCAGCGCCGACGGGTTTTTGTATATCGAGTCCGGAGAGCCCCTCGATGACGACGCCCCGCTTTTGGCCGGCTGGACCATCGTCCGCCACGATAAGGCGGGCGCGGTCCACTACCATTTGCTGCAGCGCGAAAATGGTGAATAATGCGCGTTCCGAAAGCGCCGCCCGGTGCCGAGAGGCGCGGGACGGCCAGCGAGACGCGTGACGGCTCGCGGTTTCGGACCGCCGGGGAATAAACGATCAGAGGAGATGCCGATGGTAGTCGCCGTGTACCCGGGTACATTCGACCCGCTCACACGCGGTCACGAGGACCTCGTGCGCCGTGCGGCGAGCATATTCGACACCCTCGTGGTCGGCGTGGCCGACAGTCGCGCCAAGAAGCCGTTCTTCACGTTGCAGGAACGCCTCGACATCGCACAGGAAGTGCTCGGCCACTACTCGAACGTGCATGTGATGAGCTTCCAGGGGCTGTTGAAGGATTTCGTGCGTGCCCATAACGCGCGCGTGATCGTCCGAGGGCTTCGTGCGGTGTCCGACTTCGAGTACGAATTCCAGATGGCGGGCATGAACCGCTATTTGTTGCCCGATGTCGAGACGATGTTCATGACCCCGTCGGACCAGTATCAATTCATTTCAGGCACGATCGTGCGCGAAATCGCTCAACTCGGCGGCGACGTCAGCAAATTCGTGTTTCCGTCGGTCGAGAAGTGGCTGACGGATAAAGTCGCTGCAATGGGGCAAGGTTCCGGGGTACAACCTTGACCCGATGAATTGGCGGGCGGGCGCCGGCGCCAGGCCGGCCCCACGATGATCGCCAACGATCGCGACTCAGCCGGCCGAGGTGCCGCTTTCCGCGGCACCGATCGGCACGCCGGTTTCGCGTTGGACGGACGCGGCTGCAGCGGTACCCTTTTCGGCTAGCTCGTCTAGCCCGGCAGCCATCTCGTCTGCGACAATCCTGCCGGTATCTTCGATGGTGTTCACCCCCCAACCGACGATCGACTGTGTCGTCCCACGGTGACCATTGATTACGGCGTCCTGCCAAGTCTCCGCTCGGACCTCGACGCCTTGCTTGACGAGCGTTTCGGATTTTCGCCTGAGCGCACTCTGGTCCAGCGCGATCACACCATTGGCAATGGAAGTTGCGGCCGCTCCAGCGAACGTCCTTCCTAATCTCTTCCCGACGATACCCGCAGCCGTTCCGGCGGCGAACCCGGCCATCCCAGCGACTGCCGGATTCGCCGTGGCGACCACGGTTCCTGCCCCCGCCGCGGCGGCCGCGGACGAACCCGCTAATCCTGCCCCGATCAAGCCACCGTATTTTCTTGCGCTTTCGACGTATTTGGGTAATGGCGCATTCCTGAGATCGGTGATTTTCATGTCCGTCTCGGTTTTTACCCTTTGGCTCGCCTCCCAGTGCTGAGGAGTGCCGATGACATAGTTTTTTCTGCCCTTCTTGTCGATGAACGTGTTGGGGCCATCCACCTTATAAAGATACCGAGCGCCGCTTTTATCTTCGAACTTCGCGAAGTCGCCCTTCTTTAATTCACCTTGTCCCTCGATCAGGGCAATCGGATTTTTGTGTGCCCTGTCTTTGACGGCATACAGCGTTATTGTGTCGGATGGCGATACCGTGTTGCTATCCGCTCTTAGCGTTGGAGCATCGGCGTGCGACGCCGGTCCGATCGGACCAGTAGTGTCGATATGCGTAAGATCAACACGCGGGAATGAAGCGATCGGAATGTCGGGCATGACTACCTCCTGCTGTACGTGGTTTGGATTCAGAGCAACTGATCGAGTAACGCCTTGGCGTGCGGGTACAGGTCCGGACGCACATTGCCAGCCGTGCACAAGTTCAAGCATTGACGCAGGGTGTCGCATGCCTCCCCCCGCTGCGATAGTGCCGCTTGGCATTCAGCGACGCGAAACCATGCGCCAGGGTCCGCGGGCATAAGCTTTACCGCAGCCGAAAAGTACTGCAGTGCTTCGGCATATTCGCCGAGCTGCTGGAGTGCATTGCCCGTCGCCAAATGCAGCTGACCTTCTTTCGGGTTCACGAATGTCAGCAGCGAAAAATCTTGGGACGCGAGAAGGTAGTCGCCACGGCGATAGGCTTGTAGCGCTTCCTCGTAGCAATCGTGGATCTCTTGTTCGGCAATGCCGAAGGCATCGGCGAGATTGCCGTGCTCCTCGATGAGCGCTGCATACCGGTCGTGGAGATGAGCAGAGATGCCTACTTGAATTGCCTCGCGTTTGCCGAGCCCAGGATCCGTAGGAGGCGAGTTCTGCATGGAAGATGCGCGCATGCGTAAATGCTCCTGATAAATTGAGTGAGGCCAGGATACGTGGGCGACGGCGCGATTTCTTCCGAAAATCGCGCTTTTCTTCCGGCATTCCGAGGTTCCATTAGCCCCGGCAGGCGGCCACAGCGGGGCGCGGGAGGACATGCGCGAGTTGTCGACGCCTGCAGGGCCGGTTTGCGCGTAAGGCGTAGAATGTGGGCTCTGGAAGAGCAATGGCGAGGACTTCGCGCCGATACCGCCTCTGCGGGCGGCCGGCGGCTCGCCCGTTGAAGTTTTTGGTGAAAAGCATGGCCCTGATGATTACCGACGAGTGCATCAACTGCGACGTCTGTGAGCCCGAATGCCCGAACGACGCAATCTCGATGGGGCAGGATATCTACGTGATCGACCCTTCGAAGTGCACCGAATGCGTCGGTCACTTCGATGAACCGCAATGCCGGCAGGTGTGCCCGGTCGATTGCATCCCGATCAACCCCGAGCATGTCGAAACGCGGGAGCAGCTACTCGCGAAGTATGGCTCGCTCCAGCAGGCTAAAAAGGGAGAGGACGCCTAGCCGGTGATGGTTGGCTGAGCGCTGGAGCGTCAGCGGCGAAACGCTGATGTTGTAATTGGGTGGCTGCGGCGCCATTCGCAGCACGCCATTGCGTCTCGCAACCGTGCCCCGCTTATCACTACGCGCCGCGATGCAGCTGCATCACTGCGCGCTCGGTTTCCCCTTTGACGAAGTGCGGCATGACGGCGAGCGCCCGCTCGATAGCCGCGTCGATCACTTCTTGCTCTTCCTTGCGCGGCGGCTTCAGCACGAAGTTGGCGACGTCAGGCTTCGCACCCGCACGAGCGGCTTCGGGAATCAGATCGCGCGGATGTCCGATGCCGATGCGCAACCGCCAGTACTGCTGCGACGAAAGATGCGCCGAAATATCCTTGAGTCCATTATGGCCGCCGCTTCCGCCACCGAGCTTGAGCTTGACGGCGCCGGGCGGCAGGTCCAGTTCGTCATGTGCGACGAGAATCTGATCCGGCAGGATCTTGAAGAAATGCGCGAGCGCAACGACTGATTGCCCCGATCGGTTCATGAACGTCTGCGGCTCGAGCAGATGGACTTCATCGCCGAAAAGCCTGGCCTTCGCGTATAGGCCGTGAAAGCGCCGCTCGTCGCGCAAGGCGACGCTGGCCTCGCGCGCGAGTTGATCCACGAACCAAAAGCCCGCGTTATGACGTGTGGCCGTGTATTCGGCGCCCGGATTGCCGAGCCCGACGATCAGTTTGATCATGACGTTCTTGCTACCCTCGAAAAAAAACCCGCCGGGGCGAGCCGCGGCGGGTCACGTCGTCCGTTTCAGCGAAACGGATCGAGAGGATATCGATCGACGAAATCCTTAGGCGGCAGGCGTCTCGCCGGCTTCGCCCTCGGCAGCCTCGCTCGAAACCGCGGCGGCCGGCACGGCGGCAGCCGCGACGACGGGATTTTCGGCTTCGACGCGAGCCGCGAGCGAAACGCCCTTCGGCAGCGTGATGTCCTTGGCGTGCAGCGATTGGCCGGCTTCGATCTTCGAGAGATCGAGCTCGACGAACTCGGGCAAATCACCAGGCAGGCACTCGACTTCGACCTCGGTCACGACGTGCGAGATCACGGCGCCGCCGAGCTTCACGGCCGGATTCGTTTCCTGATTCATGAAGTGCACGGGCACTTTCGTGTGCAGCTTCTTCTTCGCATCGACGCGCTGAAAATCCACGTGCAGCACCAGCTGACGGAACGGATGGTACTGCACGTCGCGCAGCAGCACTTGCTGCGACTTGCCGGCCACTTCGAGGTCGAGGATCGACGAGTGGAAGGCTTCCTTCTTCAGCGCGTGCCAGAGGGCGTTGTGATCGAGCTCGATCAGTTGCGGTTGCTCTGCTGCGCCATACACGATCCCCGGCGTCTTGCCGGAGTTGCGCAGGCGGCGGCTCGCACCCGTACCTTGCAGGTTGCGCTCGAAAGCGACGACTTTCATGTTCAATCTCCATGAACTGCCCGCGACCAGGCAGTGAATAAGGGCGCTTCGGCTCGCATGCGAACGATCGCACACGGCGCCAAATGACCGCCCTGCGAAAACGGCGCGCTTGCCCAACCAACCAGAGGCTCACCGCGCCCATTACACGGAAAAGGCGCCGCTTCATGCAACGCCTTCTCCGCAAGCACTATCATTGTTGCCGCTTGCTCAGCTCTCGGCGAACAGCGACATCACCGAATCGCCGCGACGGATCCGCGAGAACGTCTCGGCAAGCAGCCCCGCGCACGAGAGCGTCCGGACCTTCGACGATCCGCGCGCTTCGTCGCTGAGCGGAATCGTATCAGTCACGACGAGCTCATCCAGCGCCGAGTTCGCGAGGCGCTCGGCCGCGCCGCCCGACAACACCGGGTGCGTGGCATAAGCGACGACCTGCTTCGCCGCGCGCTCCTTCAGCACTTGCGCGGCCTTGCAGAGCGTACCCGCCGTGTCGACCATATCGTCCATGATCACGCACGTGCGCCCCTCGACTTCCCCGATGATGTTCATCACTTCGGCGACGTTCGCCTTCGGACGGCGCTTGTCGATGATGGCGAGATCGCAGTTGAGCTGCTTGGCAAGCGCGCGCGCCCGCACTACGCCGCCGACATCGGGCGACACGACGAGCAGATCCTCGTAGTTCTGCTTGCGCAGATCGCCGAGCAAAACGGGCGTCGCGTAGATGTTATCCACGGGGATATCGAAGAAGCCCTGGATTTGATCGGCGTGCAGATCCATCGTGATGATCCGCTCGACGCCGGCAATCTCCAGCATGTTCGCCACGACCTTCGCCGAAATCGCGACGCGCGCCGAGCGCGGACGGCGATCCTGACGCGCGTAGCCGAAGTAGGGGATGGCCGCCGTGATCCGCCCTGCCGACGCGCGCTTCAGCGCATCGACCATGATCATGAGCTCCATCAGGTTGTCGTTCGTCGGCGCGCAAGTCGATTGCAGGACGAAGACGTCCTTGCCGCGCACGTTTTCCTGAATCTCGACCTGAATCTCGCCGTCGGAGAAACGGCTCACCATCGCTTTGCCGAGGGGAATGCCGAGGATTTTGACGACTTCTTGTGCAAGCGCTGGATTCGCGTTGCCAGTAAACACCATCAGGCCGTCATGGCTGCTCATCATGCACCTGCTGCTCGAGGCGGGAACTACGAGAATGTTTGGCAGGGGAGGAAGGACTCGAACCCTCGCATGCCGGAATCAAAATCCGGTGCCTTGACCAACTTGGCGACTCCCCTACACTGACTCAGCGCTTCGCCGGACCTGTAGGCAGTCCGACGATGCGAAACTATCACGCCGCGAAGGCGAAGAGCGGATGCGTATCGAGACTCGGCGCGAGAGCGCTCCTCCAATCCGCTCGACCACTCGCAAGCAGCTTGGCTTGCGCTTGTTCCGCTTCGGCGATGCTGGAAAAGGCGGCGAACACGCTCGCACCCGAACCAGTCATCCGCGCGGGTGCCTTATCTCCGAACGTATCGTCAAACCATTCGAGCACCTGCGCGACTTCCGCGTATTTTCCCACGACAACGGGTTGCATGTCATTCCGGCCGAAGCTGTCTGGCCATCGTGCATCGCAACTTTGCTGTGCGAGAAAGTCCGTAATTGTGACGACTTTCGAGTCGCGTGTCAACGACTCGTCGGAAAAAATCGCAGCGGTCGGCACGTGCACATTCGGTGTCACGACGAGAAAGCTGCGGCTCGGCAGCGACACGGCCGCCAACGCCTCGCCGACGCCCTGCGCGAACGCATTTTTCCCGTACACGAAAAACGGTACGTCGGCGCCCAGCTCGAGGCCGAGCGCCTGCAGGATGTCCCGCGGCAATCCGAGCTTCCAGAGCCGATTGAGCGCGAGCAGCGTCGTTGCCGCGTCGGAACTCCCGCCGCCGAGGCCGCCGCCCATCGGCACCCGTTTCTCGATTTCGATGTCGACCCCGAAGCCCGTGCCCGTATGCCCTTTCAATAGCGATGCGGCGCGCACGACCAGATCCGCCGATTCGGGCACGCCCGGCACCTCGGTCTGCCTTCGGATCTCTCCATCGGCGCGCAGCGTGAAGTGAAGCCTGTCGCCCCAGTCGAGCAGCTGAAATACGGTCTGCAGCGAGTGATAGCCGTCCGGTCTGCGGCCCGTGATGTGCAAAAAGAGATTCAGCTTGGCGGGCGCGGGGCAATCCCGCAGCGAGTCTTTCGTTTCAATCATGCTTTCGTTTCGTGAAAAGCAGTGGCTGCTGGCAGTGCGCCGCCCGGTTGGTTCGCGGCGCTCTCGTCGGCCGGCACGGCGATCAGCGATCCAGCACGAGCTTGATCGCGAGCGGCGGATCGCGGCGCGTCAAATCGACGCGCTTGACGCCGACCTCGGGTGCATCCGTGTAGGCGAGATACTGGATCGTCCAGCCATCCTGATCGATCTCCTTGAGCCGTGTTCCGGCTTGCGGGTCGACGATCGTTTTCGCTTGCGAGGTCGGAGCCGGCGACGGCTGCAGCCAGTACCGCAGGCCTTCGACGGGCAATGCAAATCCGAGGGCATTACGCATCAGCGTGCCGACATTGTCGGCCGTGAGCGGTTGACGATTGGGCAGCTCGAGCGTCGCGGCGGACGGCGACGACGTGACGATCGCCAGTGTCTGGCCGAACGGGTTCAAGAGCTGCAGCGTGACGGTATCGCCTTGTTCCTGCCAGTCGAAATTGCCGTAGGCGTTTTGCGGCCGGCCGTAGCGGTCGGTGTAGCTCACCGAGAACCGGCCGTGATAAGCGCGACTCGTTTGTGTCGAAAGCGCCGTCGCGGCATTCGATGTCGACGGTCCGCGCGTTGGCGCGGTCGAGCAGCCCGCGAGCAATGCGATGGCCATCGCCGTTGCCGACGCCGACGCGAGCGGCAAAGCGATGCCACGCGTGCGGCGCGGCGCGAGAGCCATGAGCCGCGCGGCATGCATCGGACGCGCAAAACGGAAGTAGCGCGCAACGCGCGCCAGAAAATCGCTGACGTTCACGTGCATCAAAGATCGTTGCTGTTCACCTGGAAGCGCTTGAGCGTCTTCACGAGCGTATCGTTGTCGGGCTCGAGCTTGCGCGCGTCGCGCCATGCGGCAAGCGCCTTGGCCTGGTCTCCGCTCTTCCAGAGCACTTCGCCGAGATGGGCACCGATCTCGGCGTTCGGCTGAAGATCGAAGGCGCGGCGCAAGAGCTTGGCCGCGTCCGTCGTATCGCCGAGCCGGTATTTGACCCAGCCGAGACTGTCCATGATGAAGGCGTCGTTCGGCGCCAGGGCCGAGGCCTTCTCGATGAGCTTCTCGGCTTCGTCGAGATTCTTGTTGCGATCGGCGAGCGAGTAGCCGAGCGCGTTATAGCCCTGCGGATTGTCGGGCTGAACCTTGATGAGCTGGCGCAGCTTCGACTCCATCAGATCGAAATGGCCGTTCTTTTCCGCGGCCATTGCGTAGTCGTAGATGATCTCGGGATCGTTGGGCATCGCGTCGTCGGCGGCCGAGAGCCGGCTCTCCGCCTCGGGGTAGCGCTTGGCATCGAAGAGTATCGCCGCGTCGGTGCGCGCGATGAGCGCCTGCGCATGCGGGTCCGGGCTCTGCAGATCGGCCAGCATCTTGCGCGCCTCATCGATCTTGCCCGCCTTCGCGAGCAACTGCGCGCGCGTCACGCGCGCGGCGGTATAGCGCGGGCTGTCCGGCGAGACCTTGTCGAGCCACTTCGCGGCCTCCCCCTCGTTCTTCTGCTCGAGCGCGATCTGCGCGAGGAAGATGTAAGCCTGCCCCGGGTCCGCGCCCGGCGTCTTCTCGGTCAGCTCGGCATATTGCTGCAGGTATTTCTGCGCGCTGTCGTACTGCTTTTGCTGAACCTTGATGAGGCCAAGCGCCATCAACGGCGTCGGATCGTGCGAATCCAGGCTGTGCATCGCCTCGAACTGCTTTTGCGCATCGTCGATGCGGTCGCTCGACAGGTAGAGCTGCGCGAGCGCGAGCCTGGCGTCGTGCGACTTCGGATTCTGCTTGACGTATGACTCGAACGTCGAGATGGCCTCGTTGCGCGCATCGGGACCCATCTGCGCGAGCGAGAGCGCGGCAGGCAGGTAATCGGGCTTCAGCTTCAGCGCGCGCTCGAACGACGAGCGCGCGCCCGGCTGGTCGTCGGCGAGCAGCTGCTGGCGGCCGACCGCGAGCTGCGCCTCTGGCCGGCCGAGATCGTTCTTGGCGAGATCTTTCAGAACCTGCAGCCCGCCCACGTGATTCGGTCCGCGCGCGAGCAGCACCTGCAGCGCGACGATCGCGTTGCCGCGGTCCTGTTCCGGGACCTTGGCGAGCTCGGCCGCGAGCAGCGGCTCGGCATCTTCGGGCTTGCCTGACAGGACGAGCAGCGACGCGTCGAGTTGGGCGGCGCGCTCGGAATCGGGCGCGTACTGGCGCCAAAGCTGGGCGGCCGTCAATGCGTCGGCGGGGCTCTGCGCCGCAATCGCGATTTCGGCCGCGCGCTGAGCCATGCGCGGATCGTGCGTATCGCGCGCGAGCGAAAGATAGGTTTGGTACGCCGGGGCCGGTTCGTTGCGCTGCAACGCGATCTCGGCCGCGAGGACCTGAAATACGATTTGGCTCGACAACTCGACGTTCGGCAGGTCCTGCGTCTCGGCGGGGAGCGACGGCGCGAAGGCGTCCGCCGGCGCGGCCGACGCCGAATCGTCAGAAGGAGCGGGATCTTGCGCAAACGCCGGTGCGGCGAGGGCGAGCGTCCAGGCACAGACGACGGCGGCGGCGATGCGGCCGAGCGGCGCGGCGCACCGGGCGGAGCGCACGCTGCCTGCGCGCTGCGATTGCGGCTTCAGGGACAAAATCATGGAGATCCGTTCGAGGGTTTCGGACGATTGTAACGCGCTCGCTACAATACACGCAGATTCGACGATGCAAGTTGCACACCCATTCCTCGCCATTAACCGCCATTTATGAGACCGCCCGTACGCTCACCGCGTTCGCTGCCCGGGGAGGCGCGCCGACATGCCTGAACTGCCAGAAGTAGAGGTGACGCGGCGCGGCATCGAGCCGTACGTCCGCGGCCGCCTTGTCGAGCGCGTCGACGTGCGCTCCGGCGCTTTGCGGTGGCCCGTGCCTCCCGAGCTCGGCGCGACGCTCTCGCGCCGCAAGATCATCGGCGTGGGGCGGCGCGGCAAGTATCTGCTCTTCGAAGTCGACGAGGGCTGGTTCATCGTTCACCTCGGCATGACGGGCACGCTGCGCGTGCTTCCGCATGCCGGCCTGCCCGCGCCCGCCAAGCACGATCATATCGACTGGATCTTCGACGAATTCGTGCTGCGCTACCGCGACCCACGCCGTTTCGGCGCCGTCCTCTGGCACCCGCGCGCGGCGGGCGACGTGAACACGCACCCGTTGCTCGCGGGGCTCGGGGTCGAGCCGTTCGGGACGGAGTTCTCGGGCCGGCTGATCCACGAGCGAACGCGCGGACGCACGATGTCGATCAAGCAGGCGCTGCTCGGCGGCGAAATCGTCGTGGGCGTCGGCAACATCTACGCCTCCGAAAGCCTATTTCGCGCGGGGGTGCGGCCGACCACGGCGGCGGGGCGCCTCTCGGCGGCGCGCTGCGACAGGCTTGCCGACGCGATCCGCGCGACGCTAACGGACGCGATCGCGCGTGGCGGCAGCACATTGAAAGACTTCGTCGGCAGCGACGGCGAGAGCGGTTACTTTCAACTCGACTGCTTCGTCTACGATCGAGCAGGACAGCCCTGCCGCGTATGCGGGACACCGATTCGCCACCTCGTGCAGGGGCAGCGGTCGACCTATCATTGCCCTCGCTGCCAGCGCTGAGCCGGCCGCGGCTTCAAGCCGATACCTTACCTTTCCATGTCCGAACCCGCGATCGCTTCGATTTCACCCACTTTCGCCCTGCAATTCGCTTTCGCCGAGCGCCTGATCGCCTGGCAGCGCCGTCACGGCCGCCACGACTTGCCCTGGCAGAACACGCGCGATCCATACCGGATCTGGCTTTCGGAAATCATGCTCCAGCAGACGCAGGTTGCGACGGTCATCCCGTATTACGCGAAGTTTCTTGCGCGCTTTCCCGACGTCGCCGCGCTCGCCGCGGCACCGATCGACGATGTCATGGCCTCATGGGCTGGTCTCGGCTACTACTCGCGAGCCCGTAATCTGCATCGCTGCGCGCAAGTCGTCGTCGAGCAGTTTGGCGGCGCCTTTCCAGCGACTCCCGATGCGTTGGCGCAATTGCCCGGCATTGGCCGCTCGACGGCTGCGGCCATCGCGTCGTTCGCATTCGGTGCGCGTGCAACGATCCTCGATGGCAACGTGAAGCGTGTGCTCGCGCGCGTGTTCGGGGTCGACGGCTTTCCGGGAGAAAAGCGCGTCGAAAACGCCATGTGGGCGTTGGCGGAGACGCTGATGCCGGCCGCCGATGCAAGCGACGCCGATCTCTCGGCTTACACGCAAGGCTTGATGGACCTCGGAGCAACGCTCTGCGTGCGCGGCAAGCCCGATTGCGCACGCTGCCCGTTCGCCGAGGACTGCGTCGCACATACGACGGGCCGCCAGCGCGAATTGCCGGCGGCGCGTCCGAAGAAAGCCGTGCCGACGCGCCGGACATGGATGCTGGTGTTGCGCGACGGCGGCTCCGTGCTGCTCGAACGGCGGCCGCCCGCGGGCATCTGGGGCGGGCTCTGGAGCTTGCCGGAAGCGGCCGACGAATCGTCGCTCGCCGAGCGCGCGCGCACGCTGGGGGCGACGGCCTCGCTAGATACGCTCGCGCCGCTCACGCATACGTTCACGCACTTCAGGCTCGATATCGAGCCGCGCGTGGGCCGGCTCGACGTCGCCGCGACGCGGGCGAGTCTCGATGCGCGCGACGACGACAGCGCCTGGGTGCCGCTCGCCGACATCGAGGCTTACGGCGTGCCGGCCCCCGTTCGTAAGCTGCTCGATGCCTTGCAGGGCAGCTTGCTTTAGCCGGCTTTCGCAGGTTTTAGCGGGCTCGATAGACGGCGGAGGCGTCAAAGCAGCTGGCGGTGCTGCATGTAGTGATGAACGCAATCGATGCGCGCACCCGCGTCGGTCATCTCCATGAGCTTCTGGCGTGTGCGCAGGGGAATCGGAAGCACTTCCGCGAGCCGATTCGACACCCAGGCGGGATCGTCGAAGCGGAACGGCTCGGCGAACGGCAGGCTGTCGGCGTCGCGCTCGCGGATCGTCTCGATGATGCGCTCGAGCACTTCGGCGCAGGCGCCGAACTTGGCGAGCGCGTCGCTGCCTTCGAGCGGAATGTCGTCGGGCAGCAGCTCGGCCGAGCCGACGAGAAGGCCGCTCGGCTCCACTCGATGCGAGCGCAGCCGAAAGCGCTTGCCTCCGCGCGCACGCACGTGCAGCATGCCGAACGTGTCGACGTCGCATTCCTCGATCGAGGCGAGGCATCCGACTGGCTCGGGAACGCAGGGCTCGTCGGCATTCGCGACCTCGGAGCCGCTCTTGATGAGGCACACGCCGAATGGGCTGCTTTCGCGCAGGCAGGTCCGGGTCATGTCGAGGTACCGTGCCTCGAAAATCTTGAGTGGCAAGAGGCCATCGGGAAAGAGCACGGAGTGAAGCGGAAAGAGCGGTAGATCGGCGCAGACGGCTGGGTTCGAGGACATGGCGCGAGCTTCAGAGGGGCCGCGCGTGCGCGGCAAGTTAGGCCATGTGGCCAGAGGCCACTGATCTCGACGATTCGCCGACTTCCATCGGCGCGTCACGGTGCCGCACGATAACCGTTGCTTCGCGAGCGAGACGTGCGGCGAGCGTCTCCGCGATGAATACCGATCGGTGCTGCCCCCCCGTGCAACCGATCGCGATCGTCAGGTAGCTGCGGTTGTCGTCGCGAAACCTCGGCAGCCATTTCAGGACGAACGAATGGATGTCGTCGATCATTTCATGCACGATCGGCAACGCATCGAGATACTCGATGACGGCCTCGTCGCGCCCCGTCAGTGGACGCAACCGGTGGTCGTAATAGGGATTCGGCAACGCGCGCACGTCGAAGACGAAATCGGCGTCGAGCGGCAGGCCGCGCTTGAAGCCGAACGATTCGAACATCAGCAGCAGCCCTTCACGCTCGTCTTCGATGAAGCTCTTGACCCAGGCGCGCAACACGTTCGCGCGCAGGTTGCTCGTGTCGATCTGGTGGCCGAACTCGGCAAGCGGCGCGACGAGCTCGCGCTCACGCTCGATCGCCTCCTCCAGCGACGCCATGAGCCCGATGTCGGCGTCGCGCGCGGGAGGTCCCGATAGAGGATGGCGCCGCCGCGTTTCGGAGAAGCGTTGAATCAGTGCTTGAGTGCTCGCGTTGAGAAACAGCACGCGCACATGGTGCTCGCTCGCGAGATCGCGAATGATGCCGGGCATTTCGTCGAGTGAGGCGCTCGAGCGCGCGTCGATGGCGACGGCGAGCCGTTCGTGACATTCCTCGCCGTTCGCGAGGAATTGCGCGAGCTCGGGCAAAAAGCGCGGCGGCAGATTGTCGACGCAATAGTAGCCCGCGTCCGCGAGCGCGTTCAATGCGACGGATTTGCCGGAGCCGGAGATGCCGGTGATCAGAACAATGCGCATGGAGGATGACCCGTTCGTTTCATCATAGCACCTGGTTCCGGCTCTATCGCGAGCCGCCGCTTCGCTCGCCGCCGCTTCGCGCGCGTCACATCAGCTTGCCGGGAAGTTGACTGTCCGGATCCTGCATGGCGAGACGCTGACGGTCCATGAAATCGCGCAGCGTATCGATGCCGCGAAGCTGCAGAATCGTGTTGCGCACGGCTGCCTCGACGAGCACGGCAAGGTTGCGACCCGCCGCCACCTGGATCGTGACCTTGCTGATCGGCAGGCCGAGCACGTCGACGGTCTGGCTCTCGAGCGGCAGCCGCTGAAACTCGCCATCGGGCCGACGCACGAGCTGGACGATGAGCTTCAACTTCATCTTCCGCCGCACGGCGGTCTCACCGAAGATCGTCTTGATGTCGAGCAGGCCGAGGCCGCGAACTTCCAGCAGGTTTTGCAAAAGCGGCGGGCAGCGCCCCTCGACGAAGTCCGGGCCGAGGCGCACGAAGTCGACGGCATCGTCCGCGACGAGCCCGTGCCCGCGGCTGATCAGCTCGAGGCCGAGCTCGCTCTTGCCGAGGCCCGAATCGCCGGTCAGCAGCACGCCCATGCCCAGGATGTCGAGGAACACGCCGTGCAGCGTCGCGCGCGGCGCGAGAATGCGCGACATGTAAAGCCGCAGATTGTCGATGACGGCCGCCGCTGACATCGGCGTCGTGAAGAGCGGCGTCGACGAGCGCGTACATCGCAGCACGAGCTCGGGCGGTGCCGGCACGCCCCCGGCCACGACGAGAAACGGCGGCTCGAGCGCGATCAGCTCGGCCATGTGGCGCGAGCGGTCTTCGTCGGTCTGACGTTGGTAGTAGTAGATTTCGGCTTCGCCGAGCACCTGGATCCGGTTTGGGTGGATGAGGTTCAGGTGGCCGACGAGGTCGGCGCTCGAAGTCGCATTCGCGACCGTCTCCGCCGAAAAACCGCGTTCCCAGCCCTCATGCCCGGTCAGCCAGCTCAGCTTGAGTGAGGTGGCGTTGTCGTCGAAGATGCTCTGGGCGTTGATGCTGGATGTATCCATGTATCGCTGGCTCCTGGTTGGGCCGCATGAGACCGCCTCACGCTGGACGCGCGCGGCTGGGCCCTTGCCGAGTCACCGGCTGCAAGCGCCTCCTGCACCGCGTGCGTGGCGCGCGGGCCGTGACAGTGTCAAGGGTGCCACTCAGTGATCAGCCGATGCAACTCCTCGCGGCTCGCTTCGTTATGCAGCCGCTCGCGTGTTTCGCGATCGGACAGCAGTTGCGCGATTTCCGAAAGAATTTCGAGATGCTGCTGCGTGGCCTGTTCGGGCACGAGCAGAAAAATCAGCAACGAAACCGGTTGTCCGTCGGGCGATTCGAACGGGATCGGCTGCTCGAGGCGCACGAAGGCCGCGAGCGGATGCTTGAGCCCCTTGATCCGGCCGTGCGGGATCGCGACGCCTTCGCCGAGCCCTGTCGAGCCGAGCCGCTCGCGCGCGAACAGATTGTCCGTGACCGCGCTGCGCGCGATGCCGTTCTGGTTTTCGAAGATAAGCCCTGCTTGCTCGAAGACGCGTTTCTTGCTGGTGACGGAAAGTCCGATAACGACGTTATCGAGGGGAAGGAATTTGGCTAAACGATTCATGTTGGCAGGCTTGATGCGTCGCCTGTGCGCTCCTCGCGGCAACTGACTGGTTGTCCATTTTCGGCCTTGCCCGGCGGATCATGGACGCATGGCCCTGACTTCGCGAATGGCAACTCGGCCGGCTGCCCCATCAAAATTACCGTCACATTATAGATCAGGCCCATTCGATGTTGCATCGCGGCAACCGCAATGTTGCATGCATTATGCTGGGTGGCGCGCTTTTCGCGCAATGCCGCGCGCATCGGCCCTGCCGGCGCATCGGTGGGAGGCCGCCACGGGGGCGGCCGGCTCCAGCGGCCGGAACGAAAAAACCGCCCGAATCCGGGCGGTTTTCGCGGGAAACCCGCGCTTTGCGCGGGAGAGCGGCGGGCGCCGACGCGGGCGCCTCGTGCCGCGTCCGGCTTATTGCTGCGGTTGCTCGCCGACCGATAGCTCCTGATGCTTGATCGGCGCGTGCTGGTGCTCTTGAATGCGCCCCTTGTGGCGGACGACCTGCCGATCGAGACGATCGACCATGAGATCGATGGCGGCGTAGAGATCGCCGTTGGCACTTTCGATGAAGATGTCCTTGCCCTTCAGGTGGAGGTTGATTTCAACCTTTTGCCGCTTATCCTTTTCTTTCTGATTGTCGACCGAGAGGACCACATTGCCATCGATCACCTGATCGAAGTGTCGTAGCACCTTGTCGAGCTTGGTGATCACGTATTCCCGCAGCGCGGGCGTGACTTCGAGATGGCGTCCACTGATCTTCAGATTCATAGTGCTCTCCAAACGAATGGCCGCCTGACACCTTTGGTGCGGCAAAACCGGTCGGGAGCGGCCCGCTCGAATCATCACCCCGTGTGATCGACGAGCGGCGGGTCGTATCGGCCGGCCATTTGCGCCAACAGCATCGCGGCCGGAAACGCTCGATCCGCCCGGAACATCCGGTGCGGCGAGCTCAAAGAGACTTACGCAGATTCACTGCCGGGATCTTGAGCGCTTCGCGGTATTTCGCCACTGTCCGGCGTGCCACCACGAAGCCCTGTTCCGCCAGCAGTTCGGCTATGCGGCTGTCTGAAAGAGGCGTCTTCGAGTCTTCTGCTCCTATCAGTTGCTTGATGAGCGCGCGAATGGCCGTCGACGAGGCCGCGCCCCCCGTATCGGTCGACACGTGTGAACCAAAGAAGAACTTGAACTCGAGCGTTCCGAACGGGGTAAGCATGTACTTCCCCGTCGTGACACGCGAGACGGTCGACTCGTGCAGGCCCAGCGTATCAGCTATTTCCCGCAAAACCAAGGGGCGCATGGCGATTTCGCCGTGCGCGAAAAAGTTCTTCTGGCGCTCGACGATCGCCTGCGCGACGCGCAGGATGGTCTCGAAACGCTGTTGAATGTTTTTGATGAGCCAGCGCGCCTCCTGCAACTGCTGACGCAACGAGCCGCTGCCCGGATCGCCGCGGTTGTTGCGCAGGATGTTCGCATAGAGATGGTTGATTCGAAGGCGCGGCACCACCTCGGGATTCAACTCGGCTTGCCAGCCCTGCGTCGTCCTTCTGACGATGATGTCGGGCACCACGTAATCGGCTTCCGCCTTGCCATAGGCCGCCCCTGGGAACGGCTCGAGCGAGCGGATCAGCGCGTGCGCGTCGCGCAATGCATCGTCGCTTGCCTTCAGCTGCTTTTTCAGGCGCGTGAAGTCGCGTGCGGCCAGCAGCTCGAGATGATGCGCGGCGATTTCGAGCGCAAGCTTGCGCGTGGCGCTATCGGGCAGCCGCAAGAGCTGCAACTTCAGGCATTCAGAGGCCGAGCGCGCGCCCACGCCGGCCGGATCGAAGCTTTGCAGCAGCGCAAGCGCCGCGGACAGCTCGTCGAGATCCACCTCCAGCTCTTCCGGTATGTCGGCGAGCACTTCGTCGAGCGACGACGTCAGGTAGCCGTCGTCGTCGAGCGATTCGATGAGGAAGGTGACGAGTGCCCGATCGCGGGGGCCCGCCTGCGTGACGCGCAGTTGCGCCATCAGATGGTCGCGCAGCGTCGTCGTCGATTCGTGGATCTGCAGCGGCGGCAAGTCGTCGTCGTCGGACGAGGGGGCCGAGCGGCCGTAATCGTCGAGATTCCACTGCGACGCATCGGCGTTGTCGGATGACGACAGTCCGTTGTATTCGTCGGTAGCGGCCGGCTCGGCGCCGTCGGCGCGATCCGATTCGGTCGCGGGCGCCGAGCCGCTCATCGGCTCAGCCGCGGCGGGCGCGGGGGTCTGGGCGATGACCGAGCCGTCCGCGGCGACCCGCAGCGGGCTCGCGATCCATTCGTCCTCGGTCTCGAGCAGCGGATTTTGCGCGCACGCCGTCGCGACCTCCTGCTGGAGTTCGAGCGTCGACAACTGGAGCAGCCGGATAGACTGCTGCAGCTGCGGCGTGAGCGCAAGATGCTGCGATAGGCGGAGTTGGAGGCTGGCTTTCATGGCGGTTGGCTTTCATTGTAGAGACTTTGCCATCGGCGCGAAACCTCGATGACGCAGTGCTCGACTATCCCGGAACGGGGAATGCCGGGCTCCATGTGGCCCCGAAAGCCCCGGGTCCGCAGGCTGGCGCGGCTCGGCCGGCGGCGCGGCGCGGGGGGAGGTCGGGTCAGGGCCGAGCCGCCTCGCGTCGGCCCCGCGCGTCCCGTTACATCCGGAAGTGCTCGCCGAGGTAGACGCGCCGGACGCTCTCGTTCTCGATAATCTCGCGCGGGGCCCCCGCTGCGAGTACGCTGCCGTCGCTGATGATGTAGGCGTGATCGCAGATGCCAAGCGTTTCGCGCACGTTGTGGTCGGTGATGAGCACCCCGATATTGCGCTGCTTGAGGAATTTGACGATTTTCTGGATTTCGAGCACGGCGATGGGATCGACACCCGCGAACGGCTCGTCGAGCAGAATGAAGCTCGGATTCGTCGCCAGCGCGCGCGCGATTTCGACGCGGCGCCGCTCGCCGCCCGACAGCGAAAGCGCCGGATTCTCGCGCAGATGCGCGATTTGCAGCTCGTCGAGCAGTGCTTCCGTGCGTGCCTCGATGGCAGACTTCGAGAGCCGCTTGCCGTTTTCATCGGTTTGCAGCTCGAGCACGGCACGGATATTCTGCTCGACCGTCAGTTTGCGGAACACCGAGGCCTCCTGGGGAAGGTAGGAGAGCCCGAGCGCCGCGCGCTTGTGAATCGGCATGAGGCTGATCGAATTGCCGTCGAGCACGATTTCGCCGGCGTCGAGCGGCACGAGCCCGACGATCATGTAGAACGACGTCGTCTTGCCCGCGCCGTTCGGCCCGAGCAGGCCGACGACTTCGCCGCTCTTCACGTCGAGCGACACGTCCTTGACGACGGTGCGCGAGCCATAGCGTTTCCTCAGATTGCGCACGACGAGCGAGCTCGTCGCCTTGGCAGGCTCGCTCCGAGGAGTGGCGACAGCCTGTGCGGCGGTGCTGGAGAGCGTGTTCACTGCTGCGGTGTTCCTTGAATTCCGGCGGCCGGCGCGAGCGTCGCCGAAGCGCCGCCAAGCGGAGGCGGCGCGCCGTTGCGCGGTGCGAGCATGGCGCGCACGCGGCCGGTCGGGTTGCCGGGGCTCGCCACGTCCTTGCCGGCCTTGGCCGTATAGAAGTCGGTTTGCCCGTCGTAGGTGATGACGCTGCCGTGGACCGTGTCCATCACCGTCGAGAGGCCCTGCAATCGACGCACGGTCGCATTCGTCGTGAGCGTCGTCAAGTCCTGCTTGCCGTCATAGTCGATCTTCTCGGCGGTGCCGTCGATGTACTCGTCGACGCCGTCGCGTTTTTGCCGGAAATAGGCGAGATCGGTACTGCCCTTGTTCATCGTGCCCGTCGCGTATTGATACCCCTCGGGATCCTGGTGGACCGCGACGCGATCGGCTCTGATGACGATCGTGCCCTTCGTCGCGACGACGTGACCCGTAAAGATCGTGAGCTGCTTCAGGTCGTCGTACGTCATGTTGTCCGCTTCGATGTTGAGCGGCTTGTCGCGGTCCGCCCGCTCGGCGTGCGCGCGCGGCGAGAGCGTCGCGCAGGCGAGCGCGGCGAGCATCGCCGCGAGAAACGCGCGCGTGCGATGTGGCCCGTGGAAAAAGGACGTTTCGTTCATGCGGTCCATACGTAAGGACGGGGTCACTTCGCCTTGGCCCCGGAAGCGTCCGATGCGGCAATGTTTCCGCGGACGTTCCCGAATAGCTGCATGACCCGGGCGACATTGTTGTAGTTCATTGCGTTGGCCGTCGTGATCGACAGGCCGCGCCGCAGTTTAACCGGCTTTTCGGTCTCGATGACGTCGTCGTTCACGAGCACGCGAAAGTGCGAGGAATCGGCCTGCATTTCGGGATCGCCGTAGCCCGGCGCGCGCAGGATGCGCGCGTGGTCGTAGAGATCGACGATCGACGCGTCGGCATTCACGGTGCCGCGCTCGCCCGTGGCCGTCACGATCGGCTTGCCGGGCTGGAATGCGCGGATGGCCGGGTGCGTGAGGTCGCTGTTGTCGTCGTCCTCGTAATGGATCATCTTCGTCGCCGTGAGCCGGTACTGTGTCGCGCCCGATTGATCGAGCTCCGAAACCGAGAAGTTTTCGGCGAAATAGTCGGGCGAATGCGTCTTCGCCCGCTCGGCGCCCTCGCTCGCGGGCGGCCGCGTGGCCTGGAGCAACCAGTAGGTCCCGCCCGCGAGGGCGGTCATCGCGATTAACGAGATCAGCGAAGTGAGCCGCGTAGCGTTCATGCGCCGGGCGCTCCCAATGCAACGGCAAGCATCTCGTCGTAGCGGTGCTGGGCCCGCAGGATCACGTCGCAGAGTTCGCGGGCGGCGCCGTGGCCGCCGCGTGCTTGCGACACCCAGTGCGCGCGCGCGATGACTTCGGGATGCGAATTGGCCGGCGCGGCCGCGAAGCCGCATTGCACCATGACCCCGAGGTCGGGCCAGTCGTCGCCCATGTAGCCGCATACGTCGGGCGTGTGGCCCGTCGCGCGCAGCAGTTCCGCGAAGACAACGGCCTTGTTGGCGGCGCCTTGGTGGACATGCGAGATTTTCAGCTCCTGCGCGCGCCGCACGACGATCTCGGAGTGTCGGCCCGTGATGATCGCGGTTTCGATGCCGGCCTTGCGCAACAGGTTCAGGCCGTAGCCGTCCATGGAATTGAACGGTTTCATGTAATCGCCTTCGGCCGTGAACATGAGGCTGCCGTCGGTCAGCACTCCGTCGACGTCGAAAATCATCAGCTTGACGCGGCTCGCGCGTTCGGCGGCCGTGAGCGGCGCAGCGGCCATCAGATCACCTTCTTCGAAAACAGATCGTGCATGTTGAGCGCGCCAATCAGCTTGCCCGCGTCGTCGACGACGAGCAACTGATTGATACGGTAGCGCTCCATCAACTCGACGGCCTCCACGGCGAGGTGATCGGCCACGATCGTGCGCGGCCCGCGCGTCATCACCTCGACGATCGGCAGTTCGCGAAAGTCGCCTGTGCGCTCGAGCACGCGGCGCAGGTCGCCGTCGGTGAAGATGCCCGTCACGCGATCGCCGTCGTCGACGATCGCCGTCATTCCCATGCGCTTCGCCGTCAATTGGAAGAGGGCGTCGCTGACGGTTGCCGTGGTCGGCACCTTCGGAAGCTGGTCGCCCGTGCGCATCACGTCGCGCACGTAGGTGAGCAGCCGCCGCCCCAGCGCGCCGCCCGGGTGCGAGCGTGCGAAATCGTCGGGGCCGAAGCCCCGCGCGTCGAGCACCGCGACGGCGAGCGCATCGCCGAGCGCGAGCGCCGCCGTCGTGCTGGCCGTCGGCGCAAGATTCATCGGACATGCCTCTTTCTCGACGCCCGAGTCCAGATGGACGTCCGCGAGCTTCGCGAGCGTCGATTCCGGGCGGCCCGTCATCGCGATCAGCTTGGCGCCGATGCGCTTGACGAGCGGCAGGATCTCGATGAGCTCTTCGGATTCGCCGGAATTCGACACGGCAACGAAGACGTCGTCGGCCGTAACCATGCCGAGATCGCCGTGACTGGCTTCAGCCGGGTGGACGAAGAAGGCCGGAGTGCCGGTGCTTGCAAACGTCGCGGCGAGCTTGCGCGCGACGTGGCCCGACTTGCCGATGCCCGAGACGACGACGCGTCCTCTGCAGCCTAGCAATAGACCGACGGCGGCGACGAAGCCGCCGTCGATGCGCTCGGCGAGGGCGCGCACAGCATCGGCCTCGATGTCGAGCACGTTCCGGGCGAGCGCCACCGCCCGGTCGCCATTGATTTTCGCTATCATTCGGCGAGTATAACAAAGGCGTTTGCCGCGCCGGACGCTGCCGGGGCCGAGAGAGGCGCGCGGCGGCCCGGGGCGGCGCTTTCCTTCCAACGCGCGGCGCGGCTGTCGCAGATGAGACGAACGAGGACGCTTCGCACGTGATATCCCCGCTCGAGATGACCCTGCTGCTGCTGCTCGCTTCGGTGGCAGGCGTCGTGCTGTTTCGGATTCTCAACCTGCCGCCGATGCTCGGCTACCTGTCGGTCGGCATCATCGTCGGGCCCCACGCGCTCGGCATCGCGCCGGATACCGAGCGCGCGCAGCATCTTGCCGAGTTCGGCGTCGTGTTCCTGATGTTTTCCATCGGCCTCGAATTCTCGCTCGCCAAGCTGCGCGCAATGAGAAGGCTCGTGTTCGGCCTGGGCCTGCTGCAGGTGATCGGCACAGTCGGGGTCGCGGTCCTAACGGGCGCGATCTTCGAGCGATGGGTGCATGTCACCTGGCAGGGATCGGTCGCGCTCGGCGGCGCGCTGGCGATGTCGTCGACGGCCATCGTCAGCAAGATGCTCGCCGAGCGCCTCGAGATCGAGACCGAGCACGGCCGCAACATCTTCGGCGTGCTGTTGTTCCAGGATCTCGCGGTCGTGCCCCTGCTCATCGTCATCGCCGCGTTGGGCGGCGACACGCACGATCTGCCGGCGACGCTTTCCGTGGCGGCGCTGAAAATCGTCGTCGCGCTCTCGCTCCTGCTGTTCGTCGGGCAGCGCTTCATGACGCGCTGGTTCAACGTCGTCGCGCGGCGGCGCTCGCAGGAGCTTTTCGTGCTGAACGTGCTGCTCGTCACGCTCGGCGCGGCCTTCATCACGGACAAGTTCGGACTTTCGCTCGCGCTCGGCGCGTTCATCGCGGGCATGCTCATCGCCGAGACGCCGTATCGGCATCAGGTCGAAGAAGACATCAAGCCGTTTCGCGACGTGCTGCTCGGCCTTTTCTTCATCACGACGGGCATGCTGCTCGACCCGCGCGTGCTGCTCGCGCATCCGTTGATGGTGCTGGCATTCCTGATCGGGCCGGTTCTGCTCAAGGTCGTCATGATCACGACTCTCGCGCGGCTTTTCGGCGCGATGCCCGGCGTCGCGATGCGCACGGGACTCGGGCTCGCGCAAGCCGGCGAGTTCGGATTCGTGCTCTTGAACCTGATCGAGGACAAGCATCTCGTCGATGCCACGCTGCTGCAGGCGATTCTCGCCTCGATGCTGCTTTCGATGCTCGCGGCGCCGCTCATCATTCAGAACGCCGATCGGATCGTGCTGCGCCTATCGTCGACGGAATGGCTCCAGCAGTCGCTGCAAATGACGCGGATCGCGACGCAGAGCCTGCGTCAGCAGGCTCACGTGATCATTTGCGGCTATGGTCGCGCGGGCCAGAACCTCGCGCGCATGCTCGAGCACGAGGGACTTCCTTATGTCGCGCTCGACCTCGATCCCGATCGCGTCTCGGCCGCTGCGGCAGCGGGCGAATCGGTGGTGTTCGGCGATGCGGCCCGGCGTGAATCGCTCGTCGCCGCGGGCATTCATCGCGCCGCGGCGCTTGCGATCACCTATGCCAATACGCCGTCCGCGCTGCGCGTGCTGCACAACGTGCATGAGCTCGAGCCCGCGCTGCCCGTCATCGTGCGCACCGTCGACGACGCCGACCTCGAAAGATTGCTCGCCGCCGGCGCGACGGAAGTGATCCCCGAGATCGTCGAAGGCAGCCTTATGCTCGCATCGCATACGCTCGTGGTGATGGGCGTGCCGATGCGGCGCGTCGTGCGCCGCGTCGAGGAGATGCGCGATGAGCGCTACAGCCTGTTGCGCGGGTATTTCCGCGGCGCCGACGATCTCGGCGACGACGACGGGCACGAGCAGGTGCGGCTACAATCGGTGCCTGTCGACGACAATGCCGAAGCCGTCGGACGCACGCTCGAGGAACTCGGGCTCGCCGGACTCGGGGTCGAGGTCACCGCGATCAGACGCCACGGCATTCGCGGTGTCGAGCCGGGGCCCGAGACGAAGCTGCGCGCCGCCGACATCGTCGTGCTGCGCGGCCAGCCCGAAGCGCTCGCGCAGGCCGAGGAACGCTTGACGAGGAGCCGCCGCGCGGGTGCCACGGCCGTTTGAGCGGCGCCGGACGCCGCCGGGCTCGCCATGCGCTCGGGCCCGTCGCCCACTCACCGTTTTTGATCGATCAGGTCCGCCAAACCGAGGGCGGACCGCCTTTGTTCGGAGAAGTCCATGCCCCACGCGCCCGCGGACACGCCGCACGACGCCGCCGCGTTCATCAAGAGCCAGGTTCGCACGATTCCCGACTGGCCGATGGCCGGCGTGCAGTTTCGCGACATCACACCGCTCTTGCAGCGGCCGAAGACGCTGCGGATCCTCATCGACCTTTTCATCGAGCGCTATGTTGAAGCGAAGCTTGACTATGTGGCGGGGCTCGATGCACGCGGTTTCATCATCGCGCCAATCGTCGCCTACGAGCTCAATATCGGCTTCATTCCCATCCGCAAGATCGGCAAGCTGCCGTACAAGACCGTGTCCGAATCGTATGCGCTGGAGTACGGCACGGCGACGGTCGAGATCCACGAGGACGCATGCGGCGCCGGCGATCGAGTCGTCATCCTCGACGATCTGATCGCGACGGGCGGCACGATGATGGCCGGCAAGAGGCTCCTCGAACGGCTTGGCGCCGTCGTCGTCGAAGGCGCGGCGATCATCGATCTGCCCGATCTCGGCGGCTCGAAGCTGCTGCGCGAGAACGGGCTGCCGCTGTTTACGGTTACCGAGTTCGGCGGGCACTGAACATGAAGCGAAGTCCATGCTCACTTCGCCCCTTGCCCGCTCGCGCGGGGAGGCCCCGATGACTCTGCCTTGCATCGTCGCGGCGCGCCAGTTCGATCCCCGCGCCCACCGTTCGTTCTGGCTCGCCGGACGCCAAGTCGGCTGGATCCGCGAGAGCGATCTGCCGCAGCTCGAGCGCTGGCCCGACGTGTTCGATATCGAGCCGGCCCGCGTCGTGCTCGCCTCGCGCTTTGACGGAACCCCCGACAGTCGGTCCTCCGCGCTCGGCGCCGTGATCGGCGCGCTGGCCGCCGCCGGCAGCATCGTCGGCTGGCGCGACGAAATCTACGCGATCCGCAATGCGTTCGACGATGAGCCGCTCGCCTACATCGAACGCGCGGCGGCGCGCTTTTTCGGCACGATGACGTATGCGGTTCACTTGAACGGCATCGTAAAATACGCGGATCGCGCGCCGCAGCTATGGATTGCGCGGCGCAGCGAGACGAAGGCGACCGATCCCGGCATGCTCGACAACGTCGTCGCGGGCGGCATCGCCTGGGGTCTCGGGATCGAGGCGACGATCGCGAAGGAATGCTGGGAAGAGGCGGGCATCGGTGTGCATCTGGCCGAGCGCGCTGCACGTGGCCGGACCGTTCATGTGCTGCAGTCGATTCCCGAAGGGACGCAAGCTGAGCAGATATTTGTCTACGATCTTCCGCTGCCTGACGATTTCACGCCTCACAACCAGGACGGCGAAGTCGGCGAGCACCGGCTCGCGCGCATCGACGAGGTGGCGCGTTGGATCGAGGAAGGCGCGTTGACGGTCGACGCGAGCCTCGCGACGCTCGATTGCATGCTGCGGCATCGATGGATCGACGAAGAGGCGTGCGCCGGCATCGAGGCGCTCTTCGCGCCGCCCGCGCCGAGCGTGCCGCCGTCGATCTGAAGGCGGCGCGGCTCGCCGACAGCAATCGCTAAGAAACGAAAGGAGTTTTCGCTGGTCATGTCGACCGAACACAGCTTCATCCTGAAACTGTCGTGCCCAGACCGGCCCGGCATCGTGCACGCCGTCTCGGGCTTTCTTTACGAGCGTGGCGGCAACATTCTCGACTCGGCCCAATTCGGCGACAGCCGCACCGGCGAGTTCTTCATGCGCGTGCATTTTCAGCAAGTCGGCGGCGACCCGGGGCTCGACGCGCTGCGCGCGGCATTTACGCCGCTCGCCGAGCGTTTTTCGATGCGCTGGGAGGCGTATGACGCCTTGGTGAAGCCGCGCGTCGTCATTCTCGTGTCGAAGTTCGGCCACTGCCTGAACGATCTGCTGTTCCGCTATCGCACGGGTCAGCTGCCGATCGAGATTCCGGCGATCATCTCGAACCACAAGGATTTCTATCAGCTCGCCGCGAGCTACGATATTCCGTTCCATCACTTTCCGCTGACGGAAGGGACGGCCGATGCGAAGACCGCGCACGAAGCGCGCGTCTACGAGGTCATCGAGCAAAGCCAGGCCGATCTCGTCGTGCTCGCGCGCTACATGCAGATTCTCTCGCCGACGCTTTGCGAGCGCCTGGCGGGCCGCGCGATCAACATCCACCATTCGTTCCTGCCGAGCTTCAAGGGCGCGAAGCCTTACTACCAGGCCTTCGATCGCGGCGTGAAGCTGATCGGCGCCACGGCGCACTACGTCACGACCGATCTGGACGAAGGTCCGATCATCGAGCAGGAGGTCGAGCGCGTCGATCACAGCATGACGCCGGAGCAGCTGACGGCGATCGGGCGCGACGTCGAATGCGTGACGCTCGCGCGCGCCGTCAAGTGGCACACCGAGCATCGGATCGTGCTCAACGGGACGAAGACAGTCGTTTTCCGATAAGCGCCGCCAGGCAATATCCCGTGGCACGTTCGGCGGTGCCGCGGGCATTCAAACGAGCCGCAGGTAGATGAGCTCGCGCTTGATATAAGCGTAAAAGACAGGCGCGGCAATGATGCCGGCGACGCCGAATGCCGCTTCCATGATGAGCATGGCGAGCAGCAGCTCCCACACGCGCGCCTCGATCTGGCCGCCGACGATACGCGCATTCAGAAAGTATTCGAGTTTGTGAATCGCGATGAGAAAGCCGAGCGAGGCAACGGCCGTCGGCAGGCTGACCGATAGCGATATCGCGACGATGAGCGTGTTCGAGACGAGGTTGCCGATGACGGGCAGGAGCCCCGCGATGAAAGTAATGAGGACGAGCGTCTTCGAGAGCGGCAGCCGCTCGTGGAAAATGGGCAGGGCGACGAGCAGATAGAGCGCGGTGAATACCGCATTGATCGCCGAAATCTTGATCTGAGCGAAGACGATGCGTCTGAACGCATCGGAGAAACGCCCGACTCGCGTCGCCAGTGCCCGACCGAGCGGCAGTCGCTGCGCGTGCCGATCGGCCGTGATCGCGATCAAGGCGCCGAGGATCATGCCGATGAGCACGTGTCCGAACGCGCGCGCGACGTTTTTGCCGCCTTGCTGCAGCTGGTCCATGTGAGAATGGACGAGCATGCCGGCCTTCGCTTTCATCTGCTCGGCGTCGACGGGAAGCATCGTCGAAATCCAGTCGGGCGTGCGCAAGCGCGCCTGCTCGATCATCTGCATGACCTGCCCGAGCAGATTCTGGATGTTCGGCACGGTTTGCTCGAAGTGCTCGATCATGCCGATCGCGAGACTCGTCAATCCGCCGACGACGACTGTTGCGAGGATGACGACCGCGACGAGGCGTGCCAGGTGGCTCGACATATGCCGCTCGATCACCGGCGCGATCATATGGACGAGCTGATGCACGAGCATGCCGGCCAGCAGCGCGGCGAGCAGCTTCAGGTGCATCACGGCCCACATGCCGGCCAAGGCGGCGACGTAGCTGCAGGCTTCGACGACGGATAGCTTGGGCAGGCTCATGTCGCTCGTGAGCCGCACGGGACGCGCAGCCTTGTCCCGTGTGGCAATTTCCTTCGGTGCTTCGTTGCGATTACCCATGACGCCTTGTGTCTCCACCCGTATTTGCGAGGCAACGCGCTTGTGCGGTGCGGCAGGCGCCTCGCTCGCGGCCTTAACGCCGCTCGAGCAGCGGTGCGAGATATTTCCCTGTGAAGCTCGCCCTTGATCTCGCGATCTGCTCGGGCGTGCCTTGGGCGATGATCTGCCCGCCACCCGCGCCGCCTTCGGGGCCCAGGTCGATCACCCAGTCGGCGGTTTTGATTACATCGAGATTATGCTCGATGATGACGACTGTATTGCCGTGATCGCGAAGCCGGTGGATCACTTCGAGCAGAAGGGCGATGTCGTGGAAGTGCAGGCCGGTCGTGGGCTCGTCGAGAATATAGAGCGTTCGGCCCGTATCGCGCTTCGATAGCTCGAGCGAAAGCTTGACGCGCTGCGCCTCGCCGCCCGAGAGCGTCGTGGCCGATTGCCCGAGCCGGATGTAGCCGAGGCCGACGTCCAGCAGCGTCTTCAGCTTGCGCGCGATGACGGGCACCGCGCCGAAGAACTCGTGCGCCTGCTCGACCGTCATGTCGAGCACCTCGCTGATGTTCTTGCCTTTGTAGTGAACCTCGAGCGTCTCGCGGTTGTAACGCTTGCCGTGGCAGACGTCGCAAGGCACATAGACATCGGGCAGAAAGTGCATCTCCACTTTCAGCACGCCGTCGCCCTGGCAGGCTTCGCAGCGGCCGCCTTTGACGTTGAACGAGAAGCGTCCCGGATCGTAGCCGCGTTCCTTGGCGGCCGGCACGCCGGCGAAAAGCTCGCGGATCGGCGTGAACACGCCCGTGTAGGTGGCCGGATTCGAGCGCGGGGTGCGGCCGATCGGCGATTGATCGACGTTGATGACCTTGTCGAAGTGCTCGAGACCCTCGATCGATTCGTAAGGCGCGGGTTCAGTCGACGATCCGTACAGGTGTTGCGCGACCGCGTTATAGAGCGTGTCGTTGATGAGCGTCGACTTGCCCGAGCCCGAGACGCCCGTCACGCAGGTCAGAAGGCCCACCGGCAGATCGAGCGTGACGCGCTTCAGATTGTTGCCGTGCGCTTCGACGATGCGCAGGTGGCGCTCGTCGGGGTCTTTGCGCTCGTCCGGAAACTCGATCCGGCGTGTGCCCGAGAGGTATTGACCCGTCATCGACGCCGGATCGCCCTCGACCTGCACCGGCGTGCCCTGCGCGATGATCATGCCGCCATGCTCGCCGGCGCCCGGGCCCATGTCGACGATATAGTCGGCCATGCGGATCATGTCCTCGTCGTGCTCGACGACGACGACCGAGTTCCCGAGGTCGCGCAGGTGCTTGAGTGTCGCGATGAGCCGATCGTTGTCGCGCTGATGGAGGCCGATCGATGGCTCGTCGAGCACGTACATGACGCCCGTGAGTCCCGAGCCGATCTGCGAGGCGAGGCGAATGCGCTGCGCCTCGCCTCCCGAGAGCGTGTCTGCGCTGCGCTCCAGCGAAAGATAATCGAGCCCGACGTTGTTGAGGAACATGAGCCGCGCGACGATTTCCTTCACGACCTTCTCGCCGATTTCGCGCTTTGCGCCGTCGAGCTTGAGCGTCTGGAAGTAGCCCAGCGTGTCGCGCAGCGGCCAGCCGCTCACCTCGTAGATGGCGCGCGCGTCGCCATTCGCGCCGAGCCGCACGAAGCGCGCCTCGCGGCGCAACCGTGAGCCGTCGCACGACGGGCAGGGCTGATTGTTCTGGTACTTCGCGAGCTCTTCGCGCACGGCGGCCGAGTCGGTCTCGCGATAGCGCCGCTCGAGATTCGGGACGATGCCCTCGAACACGTGCTCGCGCACCGTCGCGCGGCCGCGCTCGTTTATATAGGAAAACGGGATCGTCTCCTTGCCCGACCCGAAGAGAATCAGCTTCTTGATTTTTTCGGGAAGGTCCTCGAACGGCGTGTCGATGTCGAACTCGTAGTAGGCCGCGAGGCTTTGCAGCATCTGGAAATAGAACTGGTTGCGCCGGTCCCATCCCTTGACCGCGCCTGCCGCGAGCGAAATCGACGGATACGCGACGACGCGCTTCGGATCGAAGAACGTGATCTGCCCGAGCCCGTCGCAATCGGGGCACGCGCCCATCGGGTTATTGAACGAGAAAAGGCGCGGCTCGAGCTCCGGCAGCGAATAGGAGCAGATCGGGCAGGCGAATTTCGAGCTGAATACATGCTCTTGGCCGGCATCCATCTCGAGCGCGACCGCCCGGCCGTCGGCAAGCCGCAGCGCCGTCTCGAACGATTCGGCGAGACGCTGCTTGATGTCGGGGCGCACCTTCAGGCGATCGACGACGACATCGATCGTATGCTTGTCGTTCTTCTTGAGCTTCGGCAGCGAATCGACATCGTAGATCTGCGCTTCACCCTCGTTGGCGGTGCCGCCGCCCGAGCGGATGCGAAAGCGGATGAAGCCCTGCGCCTGCATCTGCTCGAAGAGCTCGGCATGCTCGCCCTTGCGATTGGCGACGACGGGCGCGAGGATCATCAGCTTCGTGTCCTCGGGCAGCGCGAGGACGGTATCGACCATCTGCGAGACGCTTTGCGCTTCGAGCGCGATGCCGTGATCCGGGCAGTAGGGCGTCCCGACGCGGGCGTAGAGCAGGCGCAGGTAGTCGTGAATTTCGGTGACGGTGCCGACCGTCGAGCGCGGGTTGTGCGAGGTCGCCTTCTGCTCGATCGAGATGGCGGGCGAGAGCCCCTCGATCAGGTCGACATCGGGTTTCTCCATCAGCTGCAGGAATTGGCGCGCGTACGCGGAGAGGCTCTCGACATAGCGGCGCTGCCCCTCGGCATAGAGCGTATCGAAGGCGAGCGACGATTTGCCCGAGCCGGAGAGCCCGGTGATGACGATGAGCTTGTGACGCGGCAGGTCGAGATTGACGTTTTTCAGGTTGTGGGTGCGAGCCCCACGGATGCGAATCTGTTCCATACCTGAGCGAGGAGGAGGCGGACCAAACCTGCTACTATAACGACTTTTGCAGACAGCCGTTACGGCGTCCTTACAGCGCCTCCGCTGGGACGGCCTGGCGCCCCGAGGAAATCCCGTTGAGGGAATGCCCCCTCGGCGGACGGGACGCGGCGTGAACGAGACGTCGAACGGCGTCGCCACCGCTACCGATCCGCTCCCCTGATGTCGAACGCTTCCGTCACTTCCTCACGCATGAGCGCGCCCGAGTTGCGCGCGACCGTGTCGCTCGCGGGCATCTTCGCGCTGCGCATGCTCGGTCTGTTCATGATCATGCCGGTGTTCTCCATCTACGCGAAGACGATCCCAGGCGGCGACAACGTGCTGCTGGTCGGCATTGCGCTCGGCGCATACGGCGTCACGCAGTCGATGCTCTACATCTTTTACGGCTGGGCGTCGGACAAGCTGGGCCGCAAGCCCGTGATCGCCGTGGGGCTCGCGATCTTTGCGCTGGGAAGCTTCGTCGCGGCCATTGGGCACTCGATGGCCTGGATCATCGCCGGGCGCGTGATTCAAGGGATGGGTGCCGTTTCGTCGGCCGTCATCGCGTTCATCGCGGATCTGACGGCCGAGGAGCACCGGACGAAGGCCATGGCGATGATCGGCGGCAGCGTCGGCATTTCGTTCGCGGTGGCCATCGTCGGCGCGCCTATCGTCTTCCATTGGATCGGCATGAACGGGCTGTTCGCGCTCGTCGGCGTGCTGTCGCTCGTCGCAGTCGGCGTGGTGCTCTGGATCGTGCCGAACGCGCCAAAGCCGGTGCACGTGCCGGCGCCCTTTGCCGAGGTGCTTCACAACGTGGAGCTCTTGCGCCTGAACTTCGGTGTGCTCGTGCTTCACGCGACGCAAACGGCGCTCTTCCTCGTCGTGCCGCGGATTCTCGAGGCGGGCGGCTTGCCCGTCGCCTCGCACTGGATGGTGTACCTGCCCGTGATGGGGCTTTCCTTCGTGATGATGGTGCCCGCGATCATTGCCGCGGAAAAGCGCGGCAAGATGAAGCCGGTGCTGCTCGGTGCCATCGTGCTTATCCTGATCGGCCAATTGTTGCTCGGCGCGGCACCGCATACCATCTTGTCCGTGGCGGCGATTCTGTTCGTCTACTTCCTCGGTTTCAATATCCTGGAAGCGTCGCAGCCTTCGCTCGTTTCGAAACTTGCGCCCGGCACGAGAAAGGGCGCGGCGGCCGGCGTCTATAACACGACGCAGTCCGTCGGGCTCGCGTTGGGTGGCGTGATCGGCGGGTGGCTGCTGAAATCGGTCGGGCAGAATGCGGTGTTTTTCGCGTGCTCGGGGCTCGTTTTGGGGTGGCTTATAATCGCCGCGAATATGAAGCCGCCGCCGCGCAAGGCGTGAACGGGAGCCGGCAGCCGGTGATGGTTCGAGGCAAGATGGCCTCCAGGACACAACCCGGCGCGGGATCGGGGCGGCTGCTTTTCGCGCTGATTCCTGTTCCTGTCCACACGAACGGCGTCGCCGCACAATAGCGCTATGCATGGGGCCGGAGTCGCTGCTTGCGCGGCGCTCTCGGGCAACACGGAATCAACTGGAGAAACATATGGCATCCGTCAACAAGGTCATTCTCGTCGGTAACCTCGGCGCCGATCCTGAAGTGCGTTACCTGCCGAGCGGGGACGCCATTGCGAACATTCGTCTCGCGACGACCGACCGCTACAAGGACAAGACGACCGGTGAAATGAAGGAAGCCACCGAGTGGCATCGCGTCGCGTTTTTCGGGCGGCTTGCCGAGATCGTCAACGAGTATCTGAAGAAGGGCTCGTCGGTTTATATCGAAGGGCGCATTCGCACGCGCAAGTGGCAGGGCCAGGACGGTCAGGACCGCTATTCGACTGAAATCGTCGCGGATCAGATGCAGATGCTCGGCGGCCGTGGCGGTTCGGGCGGCGGTGGCGGCATGGGTGACGAAGGCGGTGGGTATGGCCGTGAGCCGGCTGAACGAGGGGGTAGGCCCGCGGGCGGTGGCGCGGCGCGCAGCGGTGGCGGCAGTGGTGGCGCGGGCGGTGGCCGGCCCAGCGCGCCGGCCGGCGGCGGGCTCGACGAGATGGATGACGATATTCCCTTCTAGAGGTAGCTTCATCCACTGATGTAAGCGCGGCCCCGAGTTTCTCATTCGAATCGACGATTCGGTGAGATTCTCGGGGCCGCTTGCGCTGTGCTCAGGTTTCTTTGGAGCGGGTGGGTGAGGTAGCAAATTGCAGCGATTACTAGTCTCTAGCGACCAAGTCTTCGCGTGCGCGCATTCGGTCACTGCTTCCACAAGCGCGAATCGCGAGCACGCGTCGCAACGACTATTTGAGCAGAGATGGACACACTCGCTGAAACCAGCCAGCGGTGGCCTCCAGATAGCGACGTACAGTATCGAGAGCATCAGTCACATCCGCATCGCTCGCGATGAAGGCCGCTTGGTATTTGCGATTGCGCCAGTCCCTCAACGCGTCAACCGTATCGCTGAGTTCTTGCGGTAGGCCCATGATATGGGCAGCCGCTTCCAAAGCCATCTGGTGATGCCCTGGCTTGGACGATACTCGAACTGACTGGCTGGCGAGCACTGCCAACGCTCAGAAGAAGACGGAGTCATAGGCGGCGTCCATACGCGTGCTGGCGCTATTCTCTTTGCGCTGAGCGTCGGCGTATTTGAGGGCGGCTTCTTTGAGCCTGCCTTGCAACTGCACCTTGTTGACGGCGGATTGGCGGGTCAACGGTGTATCTGGCGTGTTTAGCAGGTCATCGAGCGACGGCATCCAGGTCTCCTATCAAGCTGACCTTGGGATGCTGCATGATTTCAGTCGCGAATGGATCGCTTTGCTTCAACAATGCGCGGAATTGCTCGATCGTGAACACCGAGGCGTTGAACGGTCGGCTGTACTTGCGTGCGAGCGGACGCAGCAGAGCATTGGTCCTAAGCTCGGAGATGGTGCCGAGCACGAGCACGTCGATGTCACTCGCCGCCCTTTCTTCATGCCGCGCAAACGATCCGAAAATGAAGGCAATTTGAACGCCCGTTGTCTCTCGCAGCACTTGCTGGAGATCCGCAACGAGCGCGCTGCTTTGGCGAAAAAGATCGATGAGCGGCACTAGAGCCGGATCCCGCGCTATCTGATAGCCGGCCTTCGTTGCGCCGCGTTTCACGAGCCCTACCACCTCCCAGCGTTGCAACCATCGATGCGTGTTGCCAGGGTCCAGCTTGGCCTGGGCGGCGAGCTCCCTAGCGCTGAATTCCTCGTTAGGGTGTTCGAACAAATGGCGCAGGGCTTTGACTCGACCCACTCCGCCGAAGATTTCGGCAAACATTTTTTCGTTCATGCGCTCGATACGCCTCGGCGGATCCTCTGCAACGGTCCATCGCTTGTCGTTGTTCATTCTACAACGATTGTTGTAGTTCGCACAACGCGACGGCGATGATACGCCGTCTGTTGTTGAATAAACAACGGCTGTTGTTTTGTCTACAACGCCGACAGTGATCGGAATGGGGCAGTCACTGATTCGGTACAGACGTGCAACTCGTACTTCCAATCGTTGTGATAAGAGGTTTTCGCCCCTAAAGGCAATGAGCCGACGCTTTCGGCCACTTGAAGCGTTTTCAGGCGTGCTCTCCGAGCGCACTCGGCGCCCGTCACTTGCCGAAAAGCTGCGCCGTGTACTTTCCCGATACCGCCCCAGTGTGCTTCCCATCCGCACCGTAGAAGCGATTTTCGCGGCAAAGACGTTCCTTGACGTCGCAGAAGATACCGTTGGCGAAGGTGAATTCCGTCTGGCTGAATTCACCTTGTGAAAAAAGCCTTGCCGCAGCCTTCTTCCCCAGATACCGAGACGTCAACTCGCGAGAGACGCCCTTGTCGTTTGCGCACATATATCGATCACAGAGGACGCCGGAAGCAGGTGAACGGACACTGGTGTTTTGCCCGGCTTCGGCGGCGCCGGCGGTCAGCGCAAGCAGCAGCGCCGCGCAAATGAGCCGGACAGGGCGGGGCGCGAAAGCGAATAGGTCCATTTGAACATCCCGGTAAAGTCAGTCGACATCCACGCGATCTTACTCTCACGCCCATGGAGCCCTTTCCTCGGCACGCCGATTGCAGATAGCGGGATGCAAGGCAAGGAGATAGCGATGGCGGATGTGATCGGAGAACCTGGGTCGTTTCTGGCAACGTGGCGCGGGACAGGCGCCTCGATCGCGCTCGCGATCGTTGCGTACGCGAGCGTTTTAGTCCTCGGCGGTTGCAATTCCATCTATACCGAGAGTGCGAATGCGGGTGCGGGTATTGCCGGGGCCGCCGCCGCATCGAAGGTGACGCGCAACGCCGCGGTCGCGACGGGCATCGGTCTCGGCGCCGTGGCCGCGGCTCGCGCAGGAGTCGCGTATACGCAGCGCGTCGCGCACAACGCTACTCAAGAGCGCATCGCTGAAGCAGCAGGGCCGCTCGACGTCGGCGCGGTGGCCTCCTGGTCGGTTTCGCACAAGATCCCAATCGAGCCCAACCAACACGGACGCGTGACAGTCAGCCGCGTCATTAGCACGGGTGCGCTCGACTGCAAGGAGATCGTTTTTTCCGTCGATCGGCCGGTCGCGAAGCGCTCCGCGGGTGCTGACGCTGCAAGTGCTGCTAGCGCTGCAAGTGCTGCTAGCGCTGCAAGTGCGGTAAAGGTCAGCGAGTCACCCGCCCAAAACGAGTTCTACGTCGCATCGATATGCCGCGACGGCACCAAGTGGAAATGGGCGTCGGCCGAGCCCGCGACAAGCCGATGGGGTCCGATGCAATGAATGCACGCTATCTCGCCGGGATCGCTGCGATCACTGCCGCGTTGTGGATGATCGTCGGAACAGGTTGCCAGTCGATTGGCGCCGCAAGTGGCGCCGCGGCCGGCGTGGCGACCGGGGCGGCGACGACGAACCCTGCCATCGGAATCGGTGTCGGCATTGCGGTGGAGGCGGCAACGGATGAAGCGGTCAGGCGTACGACGCGCCATCTGCACCAGGATCAGCAGGATGCGATCGCGGCCGTCGTCGGCGCGCTGCCCGTCGACGAAAGCGGGGCGTGGCGCGTCAAGCATTGGCTACCGATCGAGAACGGGCGCGGGCGCGTGCGCGTGACGCGCGCATTCGCGACCCCGCTCGCCCTTTGCAAGGACTTCGTGTTCTCCGTCGCGCATGGCGATGGTCCGGACGCGCACGAGGATTGGTATACGGCAAGCGCTTGTCAGCAAGGGACGCGATGGAAGTGGGCCGATGCCGAGCCGGCGGTGGCACGGTGGGGCAACTTGGAGCAGCAGTAGGTACGCCGCATGGGTGCGTGCCGCGTTCGCCCATTTTCAGGCGCCCAAGTCATGCCTCTGGTGAATGCTGCGTTCGTGTTCGAAGCGTCGACGGGCGCGAGGGGCGCCGCGCCAGTGCCGCCTTAGACCTAGAAGAGTTCAGGTGGTCTGCGATCGACGAATTCGCGCGGAGCCGGCTCGGGCAGTGTAAAGGCGACATGTGGTAAATCGTCGAGCAACCCATCGAACTGCGCGTCGGCCTCGCTCGTAAAGAGGCCATCGAGGTAATCGAAGCTCAACATCGGCACCAGGGCCCGAAGCGCCGCCTCGGCTCCAGCCTGCGGGCCGCTGTCGACGCCGTCGACGTCGAGGCGGATCGTGCACGCGCCTCCTTCGCTGCAGTCGATCGCACCTAGGTCGATCAATTTACCCGCCGCGTTTTGCGCGAGCACGCGCGTTCCGGTTGCGAATAGTCGGAACGGCCGGTCGAATTGCGGCAAGTCCGTCTGCGGTCGCGTCGCCATCGTTTTCTCCCGATCGCCATCGTATTCCGCTTGCGCCGCAACTCGCGTGCCGGCGCGCCAGGCATTCGAGATCTGCGTGGATGTCAAATCGTTTGCACGATTTCCCCATATGACGATCCGGCAAGAGCAAAGCTGAAAACAATCGTTCTCATCGCATCGCGCCTTTCCTAGACTGGCGGTTCCTGTAGCGGTAGCGCCGCTCGATCCCCTTTCTCTTGAAACCGAACAGTTTTGTGCCGAAGGCGCTCAATCAGCGTCGTGGAGAAGTCATGTCTTCGAAGAACAACGAGCTTCATCAACCCGCACGTCGTCGCTGGCTCAAGGCAGCAGCCGCGAGCGGTGCCGCGCTGGCGGCCGGCGCGCTCGGCGCCGGATACCCGCAGTGGGCGCTCGCCCAAGGCGCGGCTGCCAAGACCTTGCGTATCGGCTATCAGAAGTACGGCTCGCTCGTGCTCGTGAAGGCACGCGGCACGCTCGAGAAGCGTCTCGCGAGCCAAGGCGTCACGGTTTCGTGGCTCGAGTTTCCCGCGGGCCCGCAACTGCTCGAAGGACTGAACGCAGGAGCCGTCGATTTCGGCACCGTCGGGGAAACGCCTCCCATCTTCGCGCAGGCCGCCGGCGTCGATTTCGTTTATGTCGCGAATGAGCCGCCGTCGCCTGCCGCGGAAGCGATCGTCGTGCCGCACGACTCGCCGATCAAGTCCGTCGCGGATCTGCGCGGCAAGAAGGTTGCGCTCAATAGGGGATCGAATGTCCACTACCTTCTGGTGCGGGCGTTGAGGCACGCCGGCCTTCAGTACGCCGACATTCAGCCTGCTTACCTCGCGCCAGCCGACGCGCGCGCCGCGTTCACGCAAGGCAGCGTCGACGCATGGGTAATCTGGGATCCCTACTTCGCCGCGATCGAGAAGCAAACCGGCGCGCGCATTCTCGCCGACGGCACCGGTCTCGTCGACAACACGCAGTTCTATCTGGCGTCGAGGCGCTTCGCATCGAGCGCGCCGCAGCTCGTGCGCGCGACGCTCGAGGAGCTGGCGAGCGCGGACGCCTGGGCGAAGGCGAACCCGGCCGCGGTTGCCGCCCAGCTCGCGCCGCTCGTCGGCCTCGAGCCGGCCATCGTCGAAGTCGCGGCGCGCCGCTCGTCGTATGGCGCCCGTCCGGTCTCGGCAAACGTGCTGGCATCACAGCAAACGATCGCCGATACGTTCAGCGAGCTCAGGCTCATTCCGAAACAAATCGCCGTCAAAGACGCGCAGTGGCTTGCCTGAGAGAGCGGAGAGAGGCGCATGAAGGTTTTCTGGTTCATCCCGCTGCACGGCGATTCGCGCTATCTCGGCACGTCCGAGGGCGCGCGCGCCGCCACCTATGACTATTTCCAGCAGATTGCCGTGGCAGCCGACACGCTCGGCTACGAAGGCGTGCTGCTGCCGACGGGCCGTTCCTGCGAGGACGCATGGGTCGTCGCATCGAGCCTCATCGCGGCAACGCGTCGGCTCAAGTTTCTCGTCGCCATTCGGCCGGGGCTCAGCTCGCCCGGCTTGTCGGCCCGGATGGCGGCGACGTTCGACCGGCTCTCGAAAGGCCGGCTGCTCATCAACGTCGTGACGGGCGGCAGCCCCGTGGAGCTGGAAGGCGATGGCTTCTTCGCCGATCACGACGTTCGCTATGAGATCACCGACGAGTTTCTGTCGATCTGGCGCGACCACTTCAGGACAGCCCATGACGGCGGGTCGGTCGAGTTCGAGGGGCGCCATCTGAGCTCGCGCGGCGGCAAGCTGCTCTACCCGTCCTTCCAGCGGCCGCATCCGCCATTGTGGTTTGGCGGATCGTCGGAGGCTGCTCAGGCGATCGTGGCCGATCATATCGATACCTATTTGACTTGGGGCGAGCCGCCGGACGCGGTGGCGAAGAAGATCGCCAGCGTGCGCGCGAGGGCCGAGCGCAAGGGGCGCAAGGTCAAGTTCGGGATCCGGCTCCATGTCATCGTGCGTGAAAGCGAGGACGAAGCATGGGCCGAGGCGGACCGGCTCATCAGCCGCGTCGACGACGAAACCGTCGCGAAAGCGCAAGCCGATTTCGCCAAGATGGATTCGGAAGGGCAGCGCCGCATGGCTGCACTGCATGGCGGCAAGGGCCGCACTCGGGCTGAGCTCGAGATCTATCCGAACCTCTGGGCCGGCATCGGACTCGTGCGCACGGGGGCCGGCACGGCGCTCGTCGGCACTCCCGACCAGGTCGTGGCGCGCATGACCGAGTATGCCGAGCTCGGCATCGACACGTTCATTCTTTCCGGCTATCCGCACCTCGAAGAAGCCTATCGCTTCGCCGAACTCGTCTTTCCAAGGCTACCGCTGCGGGTGCGCGAGAACTTGGAGTCGGCGCTGCCAGGGCCTTTCGGCGAAATCGTCGGCGTGACGCACTTGCCGAAAGCAGCGCACGGCTGAGCGGGACCTGCTCGAACGCGGGTGACGAAAACCTTCGCACTACGAAATGATTGAAAGGGGAAGCACCGTGAAAACGCAGGCGTTGACGAGGCGCATCGTGCCGTGGATCGTCCCGGCCCTCATCCTCTTCGCGTGGGAGGTGAGCGCACGCATCGGTTGGCTTTCCGCGCGCGTCTTGCCGGAACCGCTTGCGGTTGCGCGAGCGGCATGGGGGCTCATGCTCAGCGGCGAAATGTGGACCGATGTCGAGGTGAGCGCGTGGCGCGCATTGGTCGGTTTCGCGATCGGCGGCGGCATCGGTTTTGCGCTCGGGCTCGCGACGGGGCTTTTCAAGTCGATCGAAGCGGCGCTGGATTCGACCGTCCAAATGATTCGGAACATCCCCGCGCTCGCGATGATCCCGCTCGTCATCCTCTGGTTCGGCATCGAGGAGCAGGCCAAGCTTTTTCTCGTCGCGCTGGGCGTGTTCTTTCCCATCTACGTGAACACCTTTCACGGAATCCGCTCGGTGGACGGCAACCTCGTCGAAATGGCAAGGAGCTATGGCGTGCGGGGATTGGCGCTCTACCGCGATGTGATTTTGCCGGGCGCGTTGCCCTCGATTCTTGTCGGCGTGCGCTTCGCGCTCGGGTTGATGTGGGTCATGCTGATCGTCGCCGAGACGATTTCCGCGCAGTCGGGCATCGGCTACATGACGATGAATGCGCGCGAATTCATGCAAACGGACGTCGTGGTGGTCGGCATTCTGCTTTACGCATTGCTCGGCAAGTTGGCCGACATGCTCGCGCGCGGCCTCGAACGAAGTCTGCTGCCTTGGCATCCGGCCTATGCGGGCAGTGCCGTGCGTCCGCGCGCGGCGCGCACGAGCCTCGGCGCGAGGTGGGCGAGGGCGGTGAAGCGGCCGCACGGGTGGCGAGGAGTGAAGGCGTGAGTGCCTCGACAATGGCGGACGGGATCGGCCAGGCAAACGATGCGACGCTCGAAACGGGCACCGAGGCGGCGATCGCCCTGAAGTCGATTTCGAAGCGTTATGCCGAGCGCGTTGTGCTCGATCGTCTCGACCTGACCGTCGCCAAGGGAAGCTTCGTTGCGATCATTGGGCGCAGCGGCTGCGGAAAGTCGACGCTGCTGCGCCTCGTGGCCGGTCTGGAGACGCCCGACGACGGCGAGCTCGTCAGGGGCGAAAGGGGCGAAGGCGGGCGTCGCGAGCCGCGTGGAGCGCCCCGCACACGCATCATGTTTCAGGATGCCCGGCTATTGCCGTGGAAGAGCGTGCTCGCTAACGTCATGCTCGGCCTGCCGCGCGCGGCGCGCGATGAAGCGCGCGCGGCACTGGACGAGGTGGGGCTCTCGGCCCGCGAGCACGACTGGCCCGCGCAGTTGTCAGGGGGCCAGCGGCAGCGTGTGGCGCTTGCGCGTGCGCTCGTGCATCGCCCCGATCTGTTGCTGCTCGACGAGCCGCTCGGCGCGCTCGACGCGCTCACGCGCATTGAAATGCACGAGCTCATCGAGCGGCTTTGGCGCGAGCACCGGTTCACCGCGCTGCTCGTGACGCACGATGTGCAGGAAGCCGTGGCGCTCGCGAGCCGAATTCTGCTCATCGAGCGCGGGCGCATCGCGCTCGATCGGCAGGTCGAGCTCGCGCGGCCGCGAGCGCGTGGCACGGCCGCGTTCGCCGCGATCGAGGACGCCGTGCTTCAGCGTGTGCTCGAGCCCGCGAGCTGACAAACCGCTTCGCGTCCGGCTGTGCCCGCGGCTGCAAGTGAGTCGTCACTTCCATTGTCATTCCATTGTGATCTGGCGGCTGCGGTCGACGATCCACGTGCTTCGGGCTTCCTAGAGCGCTCCATCGATATCCGAGTCTTCTTGTCTGCTGATTAATGGGCGCCGTTATAATGCGGGACCATTCGTTCCGCATCGACCCATGAGCCGAGTCCTCTGCGCACTGCTGATTTCGTTCGGAATCCTGACGCATGCCTATGCCGAGGGCTCTGAATCGACAGCCGTACCCGCACCCGCGCCGGCAACGAGTGGAATCGACGCATCGTCGTTAGCGCAAGCAAGCGGCGCGACGGCACCCGCCCACGCATCCGTGAGCGAAGTCGCGACTGCGCAGACGCATCGCATCTCGAGCATGCTCGTGGAAAAATTCGGCCTCGCCCGTGCGAAGGCGGAAGAGATCACCAACGCGGTAATTTCCTCGGCATCGAAGTACTCTCTGCCGCCGGCGCTCGTGCTTGCAATCATCTCGATCGAGTCGCGGTTTCGCGAGAAGGCGCATGGCCTGCACGGCGCGACTGGACTCATGCAGGTCGTGCCCGCCGCACACCGCCGCCTGGTGAGCCATATCGATCTGACGGAGCCCGCCGCCAATATCGAAGCCGGGTCCGCGATCCTTCACGGCTATATAGAGTCGGCCCAGGGCGACGTGGCCGCGGCGCTCAAGAGCTACGGCGGATCGTCGGCCTATGCCCGCAAAGTGAGCCTGCGCGTCCATGATTTCGAGGCGGGCGTCGGGGCAAGCGCGCCTGACATCGCATTCGACGCGAGCGGTGCGCGCTAGCGCTCGCTGCATCCGTTTCCCGAACCCCCGCTTCCCGTGCCTCGAGCAGTGAACAATGCCCTTTCGTTACGCGCGCCACGCGCTCTGGCTCGAGTCGTTCGGTCATGTCGAATTTTCCATATCGCTGCGCGCGGTGAATGATCGCTCTGCTAGAATCCAGTAACGTCGAAGACGCCGGCAAAAAGGGCGATATAAAGAAGTCCGGAATAAATTCGAATCGACGTCGTGGGCCAATTTCGATCATAGGAAAGATAATGAAATTGCTCCGTCGATTGCTGATTTGTTTCGTGGCGCTTGCGGCAAGCTCCCAATCCGATGCGGCGCAATGGGTCCATCTGGCGAGCGAGCGCGATCTCTCTTACGAGGTCGACATGGATAGCGTCAAAAGCGGTCCCGACGGCTATCTCGAGTACGTTGCGAAGACGCTGTGGAAAGTCCCCGCGATGCTTTCCGGGGCGACGAAGCCTGTTGCCGTCTCCATCACCCGCTATCAAATCGACTGCGACCATAAAGCGTGGCGCGCGATCGATACCAACTATATGACGGCCGAGGGCGAGCCGGCAGGCAAGGCCCAACCGAAGGATGCGGCTTGGACGCCCATCGGGCCCGGCACCGTCGTCGACCTGATGTTTCGGAAAGTGTGCTGAGCGACCGTGTACGCGGGAACCCCATACGGCCTGATGCTTTGGTCTACCATTGCTGCCGACCCGCATGCACAGCGACGCGCTGTGCCGGCGGAGACGTCTCGATCGCGAGGACAATATGCGTATGACGCGCAAGCTCGGAGTTGCTGCGCTGCTGTCGGTTTTGACGATCGGCGCTGCGCTCGCCGACGAAGTCGTCTACAAGGCAAGCCTGCAGCCGTCGAGCGAGGTGCCGCCGACGACGAGCAGGGGAAGCGGTGAGCTGAAAGCGATGTTCGACACCTCGACGAAGCTCCTCAAGTGGGCCGGCTCGTTTCAGGGGCTCTCCGGCCCCGCAACGATGGCGCGGTTTCAGGGACCGGCATCGGTCGGCCAAAACGCCGCCGTGCAGATCGACGCCCCGCTCGCGAAGGCGCTGCGCGGCGACATCGAAGGCCAAGCCACGTTGACGGACGCGCAGATCAACGACCTCGAGACGGGCAAGTGGTACTTCAATATCTATACGGAGCAATACAAGAGCGGCGAAATACGCGGCCAGTTGTTGCCGTCGCCCGCTGCGCCGCACTGACTTCTGTCCATCCGGTCTAGATCGGATATTCGAGAACCGCTCGTTCATGGCACGTTCGTCGCAAGTACCATGATCGTTTGCCGCGTTCAGGGAGTGGGCCGCGATGAGTTGGCAAAGCGCCGTCGTCAGCTGGGTTCTCAAGAAGCAGTTCCGTCCGGAGACGGAGAAGCCTCATGTGAGCGTCGAGCGTGCCCGTACGCGCACGGCCGAGCGCGTCTGGTCGCCAAAGGTGCCGGCCGGCTGGCGGCTCACCGAGCACTACGGCGTCGACGACGCGCCGTTACGCGGCGAATGGCTCGAGCCGGCCGGCAAACTCGGCGCCCCTGCCCATCCCGCCGCGACGGCGCCTCTCGATAGTGCGGCCGTGCCCGACGCTGGCGCGCCGATGCGCACGCTACTCTATTTGCACGGCGGCGGTTACTACTTCTGCTCGCCAAGATCGCATCGCTCGCTCGTTTTTCCGCTGGCGGTGCGTACGGGCGCCCGTGCGTTTTCGCTCGATTACCGCCTTGCGCCCGAGCATCCATTCCCCGCCGCCGTCGACGACGCGCTCGCCGCCTATCGTTGCCTGCTCGCCGACGGGATACCGCCCGATTCGATCGTGGTAGCGGGGGACTCGGCGGGCGGTGGCCTCGCGCTCGCGCTTCTTCTCGCGCTGCGCGACGCGAAAGACGCGTTGCCTGCCGCCGCGCTGCTGTTCTCCCCTTGGACCGACCTTGCGGCGACGGGCAAGACGCTCGTCACGAACGACGGAGCCGATCCGATGTTTCGCGGTGCGGCCATCGAGCGCGCGACGCGTCTCTATCTGGCCGGCGCGGATCCCAGGCACCCGTATGCGTCGCCGCTCTACGGAGATCTCACGGGCCTGCCGCCGCTGATGATTCAGGCTGGCAGCACGGAGGTGCTGCTCGACGACGCGCGGCGCGTCGCCGAGCGCGCGCGGGCGGCCGGATGTGTCGTCGAGTTCGAGGTCTGGGCGAAGATGCCGCATGTCTGGCAACTATTCGCCCCGTTCATTCCCGAGGCGCGCCGCGCCCTCGATCGGGCGGCTGCGTTCGCGCGCTGGCATGCCAGCGAACGCTATCGTCAGCGCAGCGGCGAGAGGTCGATTGCTCTGTAGGCGGTTTCCACAACCTCTGTGCCATATCGCCGCTCGAGCCGACGGATCGTGAAATGGCCGTGCGCCGTCTGCTGGAAATGGTCGATGAAGGCCGTGTTGACGACGGCACCGAGCACCGCCCCGATCGCGGGAATCGACTTGGCCGCGACCTGCTCGCTGACTTGCACGGAAAAGCGCGCTGCGATCGCGTTCATGAGTCTCAGTAGCGCGGCGGTGCCGTGGGAGGCGAGGCTTTTCGACGCGAGGTCCGACGATGCCTTCGATATGGCCTGCGCGAGCGCGCCCCGCGCGATGAAGTAGCCGAACTCCGCGTCTTCGTTGGCCTGCTCGCGCTTCGACCGGGTGCCGCCGCCGAGGCCGAATACGGACAGACATTGCAGCTGCGTCTCGATCGTCCGCAAGTCCTCGCCTTCGCTGCGGGCGATATCGCAGATGGAACGGAACATCAGGGTCGTCGTAACCGGCAGTTCCGCCGGCAACGCCAGCAGCCCGAAGGCACCGCCGGCCGCGCCGGTGGTCGCGACCGCGAGCTTGTGCCAGATGTCGCGGGCCTTGGCCGACGCGGCCGACCCGCCCGGTAGGAGGCCCTCGGTCTCGCCGTGCACGCCGAGGCTCGCCAGCGCGGCCTGCAGACACTTGTCCAGCGCACGCCGCGTCGCTTCGGCGATGGTCTCGTGCGCCGCCGCCGGCAGACGCGCCATCAGCCGTTCCACCGGCGCGCCCGCGGCGCCGGCCAGCTTCATCGCAAGCGGCGCACGCTCGAGCGCGCGCTTCGCACGCGCGAGCGCCGCGAGATCGTCGGCCGTGAGCGGGCCGGCAATGGCCGGGGTCGAATTTTCCATCACAGCATTTCCCTTGACGGTGAGGCAGAGCGCCCGCCGGCGGCACGGGCGCGAAGGACGGCGCGAGCGCGAGGCGGCGACTGCGCCACCATGCTATCATTTCAGTTCTTTGACGACACAACGATTGCTTCATCAAACGATGGCTGTTCATACGGCCCCTCACCACTCGAAGGGGCAGGTTCTCCCTTTTCGCGAGTCGCTGCTGGCGATGCTCGGCGTATCGTTCGTGACGATGCTCGTTGCGCTCGACCAAACGGTGGTGGGCACGGCTTTGCCCACGATCGTCGCCGAGCTGAAGGGCTTCGACCTTTATGCATGGGTCGCGACCTCCTATCTGCTCACATCCGTCATCACGGTACCGATCTTCGGACGGCTCGGCGATTACTATGGCCGAAAGCCGTTCGTGATTGCGTCGATCGCCCTTTTCACCGGGGCGTCGGCGCTTTGCGGCGCCGCGAACAGCATGGTTTTTCTCGTCTTTGCGCGCGGCTTGCAGGGCATCGGCGGCGGCATGCTCGTCGGCACCGCGTTCGCCTGTATCGCGGATCTCTTCCCCGATTCGGTCGTGCGGCTGCGCTGGCAGGTGCTGATGAGCTCGGCTTTCGGCATTGCCAACGCGATCGGGCCGTCGCTCGGGGGCTTTCTCACGCAGTACTACGGCTGGCGCTCGGCGTTCTACGTCAATCTGCCGGTCGGCCTGCTCTCGCTCGTCTTCGTCTGGCGCTATCTGCCGCATATGCGGCACGTCGAGCACAAGGGCCGCATACGGCTCGATTGGCCCGGCGCGCTGTTGATCGCGATCTCGCTCTCCAGTCTGCAACTCTTCGTCGAATGGGTCGCGCACGACGGCTTCACGCCGGTCGTCGCCGCACTCGTCGTGCTCAGTGTCGCCAGCGCTTTTGCCCTGCTGAAATGGGAGCGCGCGAGCGCACAGCCGATCCTGCCGCTCGACATGTTCCGCAATGCAAGCCTCGCGGCGCTCTTCGCGTTGTCGGTGCTCGGCGGGTTCACCATGTTTTCTCTGCTCTTTTACGCGCCGCTGCTGCTGCAGGGCGGCTTCGGGCTTTCGCCGCGCGATGCAGGATTCGTCATCACGCCGCTCGTCGTATTCATCACGATCGGCAGTATCACGAATGGCCGCATCGTCACGCGCATCCGCAATCCGAATTCGATGCTTTGGATCGGGTTCCTGCTCGTCGCCGTCGCATGTCTCGGCACCGTCGCCGCGACGCGCAACATGCCGCACGCACTGCTGATGACCTTCATGGTGGCGGGCGGGCTCGGTCTTGGCTTCGTGCTGCCGAACCTTACCGTCTTCGCGCAGCAGACGGCGGGCCGCGAGCACCTGGGCATCGCCACGGCGCTGCTGCAGTCCCTGCGGATGATCGGCGGAATGTTCGGCACGGCGTTGACGGGCACGCTCGTTTCACTGATGTACCGGCATCGCGTCGGGGGCGCGCTGCAAGCGGCGAATGCCACGCCATGGCTCGATCAGATGCGCGATCCGCAAATCCTCGTGAACCGTGAGGCCCAGCAATCGCTCATCGCGCAGCTCGCGCACGCCGGCCATGACGGTGCCGCGCTGCTCGAGGCGGCACGCGAGGCGCTCGTCGCGTCGATTCATGCCGGCATCGCCGTCGCGATGGCCGTCGCGCTCTTCGCCGCCTGGCAATGCCGGCGCGTGCCGCGGGTGAAGATCGCACGCGCGCCCGAGCCTGCCGTCGCGAGCGAATGAACCGAACCGGACCTGGAGCAGGCAATGGAAGAACATGAATACGTCGCGGTCGTCCGCCAGTTCGGCAGCACCTATCGCGCTTTCATGTCGGCATTCGAGGCGCACGTCGGCCACCCGATGCCGCGCTGGCGCATCCTTTTCGCGCTTTCCGATCAGCTCGGGGAATGGTCGCAAAAGCGCCTCGTCGAGCGCCTGCGGATCGACCCGGGCGCGCTGACACGGCAATTGAAGGCGCTCGAGGCGCTGGGCTGGGTGGCTCGCAGCGTCGACGCGCGCGACAACCGCGTGACGAACGTGGAACTGACGAGCGAAGGCGCGGCCGTCGTCGCCGAAGCGCTGCCGCGCCGCAACGCATTCTTGCGCGAAACGATGGGTGCATTGCCCGACGATGCGCTGCGGGCGCTCTCGGCCGCGCTCGCCAAGTTCGAGACGCGCATCGCCGAGGTAGCGCAGGCGGAGACGGTCTGAGTCGGGTGGGCCTGCGATCGGTAAGTCACGATGAGCAGGCCCTGGTCGTTCAGAAGTACGTTTCGACGACTTCGGTGACTCGATACTGCTCATCCACGATCAGCAGCTGCCGCCACTTGTCGAACGTCAGGCAGGGATGCGAAATGTCGAACGCGAGCATGTCGCCCACCTTCAGATCGGCGCCCGGCGCGATGCGCATGTAGGCGTGCTGATCCATGAGTCCCGTCACTTCCCAGCCTTCGTCGGCGGCGATTTCGCGCGGAGCGGGCGTACCCGGCCTGTAATGGCGTGCCGGAACCGGCAGCCCGGAGTCGAAAGCGGCGTCGCGCTTGCCCAAGGCGACGATCGCGCGATCGCCTTCCGGGATCGATTGAACATAGGCCCAAAGCTGCAGCGCCGGCAGCAGGGCCTCGCCCATCTTCTTCGCGACGGGATTGCGCGCGAGGATGGCGGCCTGGGCCTTCTTATAGATGCCCACGTCGTGGGTGACATAGCAGCCTGGCCGCAGTACGACCTCGACGGCGCCCGACTTCGATTCCTGCGCGAACTCCTCGGCGACCACGTCGTACCAGGCGGAGCCGGCGCCGGACAGGATCGCCGGCGTGCGTGCGAAGCGGCCTTGCGCCGCGAGGGCGCGCGTCGTTTCGACGGCGCGGCGCAAGAAGGTCCGCACGGCCGCTTCGTCAGCGAGGACGCCCTCGTAAATCTCGATGCCCGCCAGCCGCAGCGTATCGGGATACCGCGCGATGGCCGCGAGCACCGCGTCGCGCTGTGCATCGTCCCGCACGCCCGTGCGCCCGCCCGGCACGCCGAGTTCGATGAGAAGCTGCAGCGGCTTGCGTACCGACTCGAAGAATGCGCCGAGCTGCTCGACGCCGTCGACGGAATCGACGAGACAGAAAAACTCGAAATCCGGGTCCGTGAGGAGCTCCGCGATCATCGCCATGTTGTGCCGCCCCACGAGCTGGTTCGCCATCAGCACGCGCTGGACGCCGCCGAGATACGCGGCGCGCGTCTGATGGGCGGTGGCGAGCGTGATGCCCCAGGCGCCCGTTTCGAGTTGTCGGCGAAAGAGTTGCGGCGCCATCGTCGTCTTGCCGTGCGGCGCGAGCTTGACGCCGTACTCGGCGACGAAAGCCTGCATCCACTGGAGGTTGTGCTCGATCCGGTCCGCATAGAGCACGGCGGCCGGCAGGCTGACGTCCTCGGCGAGCAGATTCCATTCGAGGTTGGCCGCCGATTCGAGCGGCACACTCGCGCTCGGCACCGTGCCCAGGCCCTTGCTGCGGGGATCGATCGTCGCGTTTTGATAGGTGATCTTCATGGCTGCTAACTGTCCTTGTCGGTCGTCGTCGGTTGTCGGGCGCTGCTCGACTGCATATGATGAATCCGGCACGATATCGATCGTAAGAAAGCGCAGATCCGCGTGCCGGTCGAAACATCCGCTTTCCGTGCATGGTACCGAACCTGCAGGTAGGATCGAAGCGATGACCCCGACTCTAATGGGTCGCCCCCACGCTCTCTGCGTTCGCTGCCCGCTCCCGCGAGGGGACTTCCCCAGGGAGCCCCGAAACGGTGCTCCCTTCGGGGCGCGAGGGGGCCGTCAGTGGCTTGGGACGGCCCGGTGACCGAAGGAAATCCCCGTGGGGACACCCACTGACAGGAGACTACGCATGCATTCTCACCCCGAAGCCGCCGATACGCTGATCGTCGGAGCGCAGCTATACGACGGCACGGGCGAGCCGCCCGTCGTGCGCGATGTTGCCGTGCGCGACGGGCGCATTGCCGCGATCGGCAATCTCTCGAACTGGCTCGCCGAGGAAGTCGTCGAGGCGGAAGGCCGGGCGCTTGCACCGGGTTTCATCGACGTTCATACGCACGACGATACGCACGTCATCCGCTCGCCTCAATGCCTGCCGAAGATCACGCAAGGCGTAACGACGGTCATTGTCGGCAACTGCGGCATCAGCGCGTCGCCCGTGACGCTGAAAGGCGATCCGCCCGACCCGATGAACCTGCTTGGCGAGCGCGACGCGTTTCGCTATCCCACATTCGCGGCCTACGTCGATGCAATCGAAGCGGCGCGCCCCGCCGTCAACGTCGCGGCGCTCGTCGGCCACACGGCGCTGCGCAACAACCACATGGATCGCCTCGATCGTGCCGCGACCGAGCGCGAGGTGGCCGCGATGCGCGCCGAGCTCGAGGAGGCGCTTGCGCATGGCGCGCTCGGCTTGAGCTCCGGGCTTGCCTACGCCTCGGCCAACGCCGCGCCGACCGAGGAGGTGATGGCGCTGGCGGAGCCGCTCGCCGCCGCAGGGGCCGTCTATACCACACACATGCGAAGCGAGTTCGACGCCATCCTCGAGGCGTTCGACGAAGCGTGCCGGATCGGCCGCCATGCGCGCGTGCCCGTCGTCGTCTCGCACTTGAAGTGCGCAGGGCCTAGCAACTGGGGCCGAAGCAAAGAGGTGCTCGCCTCGCTCGAAGCGGCGCGGCGGATCCAACCGATCGGCTGCGACTGTTATCCGTACGACCGCAGCTCGTCGACGCTCGATCTGAAGCAAGTCACGGGCGACATCGAAATCACGATCACGTGGTCGACGCCGCATCCCGAGCAGGCCGGCAAGCGACTTTCGGCGATCGCAGCCGAGTGGGGCGTCGAAGAGCGGGAGGCGGCCGAACGTCTGCAGCCGGCGGGCGCGGTCTATCACAACATGTCCGAGGACGACGTTCGCCGCATCCTCTCGCACCCCGCGACGATGATCGGCTCCGATGGCCTGCCGAACGATCCGCTGCCGCATCCGCGCCTATGGGGCGCGTTTCCGCGCGTGCTCGGCCACTATGCGCGCGATGCGAAGCTCATCCCGCTCGAGGAGGCGGTGCGGAAGATGACGAGCCTGTCCGCGCAGCGTTTCGGGCTCGGGCCTCGCGGCGAGGTACGCGTGGGCTTCCAGGCCGACCTCGTGCTGTTCGACCCGGCGCGTATCCGTGACGCCGCGACCTTCGAAAACCCTCGGCAGGCCGCCGACGGCATCGACGCCGTCTGGGTCAACGGCGTGCTGTCGTGTCGTAACGGAGAGGCGACGGGCGAGCGGGCGGGCCGGTTCGTCGCCCGCGGGGCAACCTGGCGCGAGCAGTGACCGCGCCGAACCGGCGAGCTCTCGAATCGTCGATGCCCGCTGCGCGCGAAACGCGCGCTTTACTGCCGCGCCGTGCGTGCGTTGTCAGGCATCGGCAGGTTGAAGTTCGTGCGGAAAGGGTTGATGTCGAGCCCACCGCGCCGCGTGTAACGCGCATAGATCGCGAGCTTCACGGGCCGGCATTCGCGCAGGATCTCGACGAACATCCGCTCGACGCATTGCTCGTGAAACCCGGTGTGATTGCGATAAGAGATGATGTAGCGCAAGAGCCCGGCCTGATCGATCTGCGGGCCGACATAATGAATTTGTACGCTGCCCCAATCCGGCTGGCCCGTGACGGGGCAGTTCGACTTGAGCAGATTGGAGAACAACGTCTCTTCGACAGGCGCCTCGTCGAGCGCCGCCTTCAGCAGCGACGGTTCCGGATGATAGACGTCGGTCTCGAGGTCGAGGCGGTCGAGCGAGAGGCCGTCGAGTTCGTCGAGCTCGAGCTTGCCGAACTCAGACGGCGATGCGAGCCGCACCGAGACGGTCGCGCCGCAGACGGCCGACACGTCGCGCTTGAGCATCTCGCGCAATGCGTCGATCGATTCGATGCGCGTTTGGGCGAACGAGCCGAGATAGAGCTTGAACGACTTCGATTCGACGATGTTCGGCGACTCGGCCGGCACATAGAACGTGGCGATCGCGATTTGCGGCTTGCCGCGCGCATTGAGCCACGAAAGCTCGTAAGCGTTCCAGATGTCGGTGCCGAAAAACGGCAACTGCGCACCGATGCCGATCGCTTCGCGCGCAAGGCTGCGCGCGATCGGAAAGAGCAGAGTCGGATCGTACTGCTCGGCGTATGAGGACGGCTTGCCGAGCGGCGATTGGTCGGGGGTCATGGCAAAACTTCTTGGATCTGTCCGTTGATGCGCCCTCAGGCGAGAAAGAGCCGGTAGACCGGATTGCGGCTTTCATCCCAATGCGGATAGCCGAGCGTCGAGAGGAAGCGCGCGAATGCGTCATCGTCGGCGACGGGCACCTGAATGCCGACGAGGATCGAACTGTAGTCGGCGCCTTGATTCCGGTAATGAAAGAGGCTGATGTTCCAGTCAGGCGCCATCGACGAGAGGAACTTCATCAGCGCGCCGGGCCGTTCCGGAAACTCGAAGCGAAAGAGCCGCTCGTCTTGCGCGAGCGGCGAGCGTCCGCCCACCATGTAGCGGATGTGCTGCTTCGAGAGCTCGTCGTTCGTGAGGTCGACGGTCGGAAAGCCGTGCGCCTCGAACGTTCTCGCGATGTCGGCCGATTCGTCGCGGCTCTTGATCTGCACACCGACGAAAATATGCGCGGCGCTCGCATCGGCGATCCGGTAGTTGAACTCGGTGACGCTGCGCTCGCCGACGAGCTCGCAAAAACGCTTGAAGCTGCCGCGCTCTTCAGGAATCGTCACGGCGAATACGGCTTCGCGCGCCTCGCCCACCTCGGCGCGCTCGGCGACGAAGCGCATCCGATCGAAGTTCATGTTCGCGCCAGACGTGATGGCGACGAGCGTCTCATTTTCGACGCCCGTGCGCTCGGCATATTGCTTCGCGCCCGCGACGGAGAGCGCACCGGCGGGTTCGAGCAGGCTTCGCGTGTCCTGAAAGACGTCCTTGATCGCTGCGCAGATCTCGTCCGTGTTGACGGTCAGCACGTCGTCGAGATACTCGCTGCAAAGGCGGAACGTCTCCTCGCCGACGAGCTTGACCGCCGTGCCGTCCGAAAAGAGCCCCACCTCGTCGAGCGTCACGCGCTCGCCGGCTTTTAGTGACGTCGCCATCGCGCACGAGTCTTCCGTCTGCACGCCGATGACCTTGATCTCTGGGCGCACGGCCTTCACGTAGGCAGCCACGCCGGCCGCGAGCCCGCCGCCGCCGATCGGCACGAAAATCGCGTGGATCGGGGCTTGGTGCTGACTGAGGATCTCCATCGCGATCGTGCCCTGGCCGGCGATCACGTACGGGTCGTCGAACGGATGGACGAACGAGAGGCCGCGTGCCTGCTGAAGCTCGAGCGCGTGCGCGTAGGCGTCGCTATACGATTCGCCGGCCTGGACGACGTCGACGGTCGGGCCGCCATGCGCCCGCACGGCGTCGACCTTCACTTGCGGCGTCGTCACGGGTACGACGATGACGGCTTTCACGCCGAGGCGCGCGGCCGAATAAGCGACGCCCTGCGCGTGATTGCCGGCCGAGGCGGTGATGACGCCGCGCGCCATCGCGTCGGCGGAAAGGTGCACCATCTTGTTGTAGGCGCCGCGCAGCTTGAACGAGAAGACGGGCTGATTGTCTTCCCGCTTGAGGTAGACGCGGTTCGCGAGGCGCGCCGACAGATTGCGGGCCGGCTCGAGCTCCGTTTCGTGAGCCACGTCGTAGACGCGCGCTGTCAGGATTTTCTTGAGGTAATCGTGGGAAGACGTGGACATGTGATGACGCGGCAATGCGCTTCGACGGACCGCCAGAGGCTGAAAAGGACAATGATAGCGCCAACGGCGCCTCGGCCACGAACTGCGACCCAGCCGCTCGCCGTACTTTCGCGACGGAAGCCGCCTCGTTCGCGCCGCGGGCGGTGATCGAACGTTTAGTTGATCGGCCTGTTTCAGTAAGTCGAAATTAGCCGGTGCTCGTCGCCCGGGGCTTCGCGTCGGGTTTTCATCGGTCCGGCCTACGCAGCCGGCGCGGCTTCTCCCTCGCTCTACGCTCCCCCGTTAATCCGTCTGATTTTTACGTTAACCTTTCGATTCTTGCCAGTAGTGCAGGCAGAGTACGGCCCATCTTGATCGCAAGACGGAATTGGGCGTGCACAAGACAGACCGATCCAGCCTGATGGTCGGGCCGCCGCTGCTTTTCCGTTTCGAACGACGAACGAACACGGGCGGCAAGCATGAGGCTAGGAAGGTTCATCCACAGGCGCGGCGAATGTTGTGTCGCACTCTGCGTTTTGGCGCTGGCGGTGACGCCTGCGACGGCGCAGCCTGCGTCAATGGTGGATGGCTTGCAGCAAGAGTTGCGTCAACGCGAGCGTGAGCGTGCTTTGAGGTCACAGCAGGAAGCCGCTCCCGACGTGCGGCTCCAACGACCGGTTCAGGCGGGCGATGAACGGCTGCCGGAGCACGAGTCGCCCTGTTTTCGCATTGACCGCATCGTGCTTGAAGGCGATGCTGCGGAACGGTTCCAGTGGGCGGTAAAGGCGGCCAACCCGGCGAACGATCATGCAACGGGCCGGTGCCTCGGCAGCGAAGGCATCAGCCTGACGATGAAACGCGTGCAAAACGCAATCGTCGCGCGCGGGTATGTCACGACGCGGGTCCTCGCCCCGCCGCAAGATCTCAAGCAAGGCACGTTGACGCTCGCGGTCATCCCCGGCCGCGTTCGCCGAATTCGCTTCTCTGAGGGCCGTGGCCGCCGCGGGACGAAATGGAATGCTGTTCCCGCGCGCCCCGGCGATATCCTCAATGTGCGCGACATCGAGCAGGCACTCGAGAATTTTCAGCGTGTACCCACTGTCGATGCGGACATTCAGATCACGCCCGCCGAAGGTCCCGACGCCAAGCCTGGAGATAGCGACCTTGTCATTAAATGGAAGCAGGACTTCCCATTTCGGATCACGTTGTCGGCGGATGATTCGGGCAGCAAATACACGGGCAAATACCAAGGGAGCGTAACGCTCTCCTACGACAACTGGTGGACGCTCAACGACCTCTTCTACGTCAGCCTCAACCGCGATCTTGGCCGAGGCTATGGCGATGGCAAAGGGACGCGCGGATACACGGTCCACTATGAGGTGCCGTACGACTACTGGTTGCTAGGCTTCACGATCAGCGGCTACGACTACCGCCAGTCGGTAGCGGGTGGGAATCGGACCTACGTCTTCAGCGGCAGCAGCGAAAACAGCGAGCTGCGCTTGTCGCGCCTCTTCTATCGCGATGCTGTGCGAAAGGCGAGTGCGTACGTCGCCGCCTGGTCGCGCAATTCGCGTAACTACATCGACGATACGGAAATCGAAGTGCAGCGCCGCCGCATGGCCGGTTGGGCGGTTGGTCTCGCGCATCGCGAATTCATCGGCGCTGCAACGCTCGATGCCGACGTCGCGTACCGGCGCGGAACGGGGATGTTGTCGGCACGTGCCGCGCCGGAAGAAGCGTTCGGCGAAGGCACGTCGCGCTCGGCGGTGATTACCGCGCAAGGGCAGTTGAACATCCCCATCGCGGTGTCGAAGCAGCGGTTCCGATATCTCGTTGCATGGCGCGCGCAGTGGAACCGTACATCACTGGTGCCGCAGGATCGCTTTCAGATCGGCGGACGGTACACGGTGCGCGGCTTCGACGGCGAAACCACGCTGCTCGGCGAGCGCGGCTGGCTCGTGCGCAACGACCTCGGCTGGACTATAGGCAACACAGGGCAGGAGCTTTACCTCGGCGTTGACTATGGTCAGGTCCGCGGGCCATCGACGCAAGAGCTCGTCGGCACGCAGCTCGCCGGCGCGGTGATCGGCCTGCGCGGAGGGTACAAACGGTTTTACTGGGATGCGTTTGCCGGCCGCCCCATCAGCAGGCCCGATGGATTTCAGACCGCCAGCACCACCGCGGGCTTCAACATCAGCTGGACGTATTGAGGGGCGATGCATGAGGAATGAATCGCTCGAGATTATCGCTCCCGGCCTGTTGAATACGCCGTGCAACGAGGCAGAAGCGCTTGGGAGCGCCGTTTGGCTCTGGATGCATTCGGCCGCGCATCGGGACGCCCCGCTGCATGTCCTTGCATCCGCGTTGTTGCCGGCCATCAAGCACAAACAATTTGTGCTGGCTGCAGAAGCCGGCAAGCCGGTCTTCTATCTCGCCTGGGCGAGCTTCTGCGAAGCAGCGGAAGCGCGCTACCTGAGTCATCCGCCCGAACTCATGCTGGAGGCCGACTGGGCGAGTGGCGACCGGATATGGATCCTCGACTGGGTGGCGCCGTTCGGCCACACCCGAATCTTGCGTCGTCTCGTGGCACGGCTCTTTGCCGATCGCTGTTTGCGTTCGCTCTATCACCGCGGCGATGAGCGCGGATTGCGTGTCATGGAGTTCAACGGCATCGCTGTGACGAAGGAGGAGGCGCGAACCTGGTTCTTTGATCATCCCATCGCGTGTCCACTACCGCATTCGAAGGACCGAAGCAAATGAACAAGTCCCTCTATCGCATCGTCTTCAACAAGGTCCGGGGCATGCTGATGGCTGTCGCCGAAACCGCGGTGACCACTGGCAAGGCGCCGGGCACCTCACGTGTGCCGGGGGCCACACCAGAGGCTGCGACGACCGTTGTTGCAGCCTTCCGTCCATTGCAGTATTCGATCTTGCTGGCATTGGGGCTCGCGAGCCTTGCTACAAGGGCCCAGATAGTGGCGGACCCCCGCGCGCCTGGCAATCAGCAGCCGACCGTCCTGAACGCGGGCAACGGCGTGCCGTTGATCAACATCCAGACGCCGAGCGCCGCAGGCGTTTCGCGCAACACCTACAGCCAGTTCGATGTCAATGCACAAGGCGCCATTCTCAATAACGCGCGAAAGTCGGCGCAAACGCAGTTAGGCGGCTGGGTGCAGGGCAACCCGTGGCTGGCGGCGGGTACCGCACGTGTGATTCTCAATGAGGTGAATTCGAGCAATCCGAGCCTGCTGCGCGGCTACCTCGAGGTAGCGGGAGATCGCGCGCAGGTTGTCATCGCAAACCCGGCGGGCATCACGTGCGACGGCTGCGGATTCATCAACGCCAATCGGGCCACGCTGACCACGGGTACACCAATCTTCAACAATGGGAATCTCGACAGCTATCGCGTTCAGAACGGCATGATCGGCATCACGGGAGCCGGACTGGACGCGAGCCGCACAGACTATACCGATATCATTGCGCGCTCCGTGCAGGTGAACGCCGGCATCTGGGCGAACTCATTGAAGGTGACCGCAGGGCCGAACAAGGTTAGTGCCGACCATACGCAAACGGCGGCGATCACGGCGAGCGGCAGCGCGCCCGCCTACGGGCTCGATGTCGCGAACCTCGGCGGCATGTATGCCGGCAAGATCACGCTCGTCGGCACCGAGTCAGGCGTGGGCGTGCGCAACGCAGGGCAGATTGGGGCATCGGCTGGCGACGTCTTGGTGACGGCCGACGGCCAGCTCGAGAACAGCGGACGCATCACGGCGAGCGGGATGGTGCGTGTCGACACGAAGCGCGGTGTCTCGAATTCGGGGATTGTTTACGCACTTGGCGATACACAAGTGACGACGCGCGGCAATGTAGTCAATACGCACACGATCGCGGCGCAGGGCAATACGTCGGTCGAAGCCGCAGGAACGGCCAGCGCGATCGACAGCCAATCGAACTCATTACTCGGAGCCGGCATAGGTAGCGACGGCACGATTGGCGGGAGCGGTACCCTGCAACTGGCCGCGACGGGCCAGATCGGCGCGCACGGGCAGAACCTCGCGAGTGCAGACGCGACGGCAAGCGGCGCGGAAATCAGTCTGGCCGGCAGCCAAACGGCCGCGAAGGACGTCACGTTGACGGCGAGCGGCGGTGGCATCGAGTTGAGCGGGGCGAGCATTTCGGCGACACAGACATTGACGGCCAGTGCAGCCGGTACGCTCAGTACCAATAGCGCCACGGTATCGGCCGATCGGTTATCGCTCGCGGCGCGCGATATTTTCAACACCCAGGGCAACCTTGTTCAGACGGGCACCACCGATCTGGCGATTCGACTTCCCGGACAGTTCGATAACACCAACGGGCGGATTGCTGCGAACGGAGGCAATCTATCGATCGGTTCGCAGACGCTGATCAATACCGATGGACGCATCGAGCATGCTGGTATCGGGACGCTGTCGTTGGATGCCATCACTGTAAATGGCGCGCGCGGCGCGATCGGTACGAACGGTACGCTGTCGATGACGTCACAGACGATCACGCTCGACGGCGGTAACGTGGCGGCGAATAAGCTTGGCTTCGACACCCACTTGCTGTCGAATCGCAGCGGACATATCGTTCAGGCCGGTAGCGGCAACGCATCGATCGCCGTTCGCTCCTCGCTCAACAATAGCGACGGCACGATTGCCGCCAATGGCGCGCTGACAGTGAGCGGCAGAGACTTGCTGAATCAGGGCGGCACGATTCAGGCCGCAGGCGCATCGCCGCTGACGATGAACCTGTCGGGCGCATTGGACAACAGTGCGAAAGGCAAGATTGCCGCGGGCGGTGACGCAAGCATAAGGGCAGCGACGTTGTCGAACGCAAGCGGCGGACTCACCGCGGGCGGCGCACTCGATGTGCTGACGGCTGGCGCTGTGGTCAATGCTGGTGGCCTGCTTGCCGCGAACGAGAACGTAACCATTGTCGGAAGCTCGATCGATAACGCGAGCGGTCAGATTGGATCGGCTCGCGGTGGATCAAAGGTAACGGCGTCCGCGGGGGTCATCGACAACACGTCTGGCCGTATCGAGGCGGCGCGGCCCGTCGCGATCGCGGCCAATGGACTCACCAATACGGATGGCGTGGTGTCCGGTCGCACCGACGTGCGACTGAATAGCAGTGGGCGGCCGCTCGACAACACGCGCGGCACGGTCGCCGCAGGCGGATTGCTCGAAGTCCAGAGCGGACGGTTGACCAACGATGCGGGCAGCTTGCAGGCCAGCGGGACTGTGACCGTTGACACCCACGGCCAGACGCTGTCGAACACGCATTCCGGTCCGGCAGGCGGCATTATCGCCCAGAGCGCCATCACACTGAGAACGGGCAAGCTCGATAACTCGGCGGGCTTTATCGGTGCCACGGGCGACATCAACGCGACAACAGCGCAGATCACCAATGCGCGGGGCGGGCAAATAACTGGAAAGGAAGCCATAACACTGACCGGCACCGGCGTTGATAACCGCGGTGGCAACGTTCAAGCGCTCGGCAACCTGACGATCGATGTAGGGAGCGGTACCGTTGACAACAGCGCAAGTTTGATGCGCTCGGGTGCCGCATTGACGATAGGTGCTGGCAGCCTCATCAATCGCGGCACGCATGGCAACGACCGAGGCGTCGAAGCGCAGAGCATCAGCGTGACTGCCGATGCGATCGACAACCGGTCCGGTGCTGTGCGAGCCGACACGTCGCTATCACTGACAGGCTCGGGCACGATCGACAACACCGGAGGTCTGATCTCGTCCGCGCAATCCGTGCATGTGCGCGACCGCGATCTGACGCAAAAGACTCAGCGAGTGATCAACAAAGGCGGCACGTTGATCGCGGCTAAATCGCTCGGTGTGAACAGCGCCGGACTATCCGGTGACGGAAGCGTGCTTTCGCAAGGCGACCTCAATGTCAGCCTCGCGGGCGACTTCCTCAATGCGGGCAATTTTGAAGCGAACAGCAACGCCGAATTTGAGACTGCCGGGAAGCTTACGAACCAGGCGGTGATGCGGGCTGGCAAGACGCTAACAGTGAATGCACGCGACATCGAAAACGTGGAACGTGGCGAGTTCAGCGCCGCAACATCGCAGATCAGCGCCGCAGGCACGATCACGAATCGAGGGTTGATCGACGGGCAGGATACGACCGTTACGTCCGGAGTCCTCAATAACGTGGGAACTGGCCGCATCTACGGCGACCATTCTGCAATATCGGCCGGCACGGTCAACAATGACGCCGAGAACGATAGGGCGGCGACCATTGCCGCGCGCAGTCGCCTCGATATCGGCGCGCAGACCATCACGAACCGTGAGCATTCACTGATCTTCAGCGCGGGTGATATGGCGATCGGCGGCGCCATCGACGGTAGCCGCACGGCGACAGGTTCGGCGGGTGTCGTCAATAACAACAGCGCGTCGATCGAAGCGCTTGGTGAGCTCAAGCTGACCGCCGTCGACGTCAACAACACAAACGAGCATTTCGCCACCACCGTTCAGCGGCAAAGTGAGCCCGCGCATATCGTCGAGTACCAGGGCGACGGATCACCGAATCGCTATGCGAGCGGCGACTCCGACGTTCGCGTGTACAACGACGAGTCCGACCACTTGCATACTCCGGAACGCAACTACGAGAGCTGGAGCAAGTACGAATACGATCGCACGACGGCGGCCACTGTCATTGCAGAATCCGATCCGGGGAGGATCACATCGGGCGGTGCCATGCGCATCGACGCGAGGAAGGTACTCAACGACAAAAGCCAAATCATCGCGGGAGGTGCGCTCGATGGAAATGGAGCGAAGCTCCAGAACACCGAGGTGGCTGGCCAACAGATAGTGACGGATGTCGGCACAGTCACATCGTATTGGCGCAATCACAGGAAGGGTCGCGATGATACAGGTAGCCGCTCCACAGCATATACGCCACCGGCGACGATCAGCGAGATTCGACTGACGCCGACGGTCTACCGGGGTCATACCGCGCCGGGCGGGAGCGGCACGCAGATCGCGGGCGTCAGTACCGCACCTCTCGTACGAGGCGCAGCGGGTGCAGGCGCAGCCGATGTGACGGTCCGTGCCGGCAGGGCGATAAACCCCATCACCGAGGTCGAAGCCGTCAACGCGCCCGCAAGCGGTCACTCGTTCGTCATTCGTAGTGCCGCCGTCAACACTACGGTGCCGAACACTAGCCTCTTTTCCGTGAACCGAAATCCGACGGGCCACTATCTGATCGAAACGGATCGACGCTTCGTCAACTATCGGGAGTGGTTGTCATCGGACTATATGTTGGAACAACTGCGGATCGATCCGGCGCTGACGCACAAGCGCCTGGGCGACGGTTTTTACGAGCAGAAGCTGATCCGTGAGCAAATTGCACAACTGACGGGGCGCAGGTTCCTTAGAGGCTACGCGAGCGATGAAGCGGAATATCGGGCGCTGATCAACAACGGCTTGACCTACGCGAAAGAGTGGGATTTGCGGCCAGGCATTGCGCTGACGGCGGCCCAGATGGCGCGATTGACGAGCGATATTGTCTGGCTCGTCGAAAGCGAGGTGACGTTGCCGGATGGGCAGACCGCAAAGGCACTCGTTCCGCAGGTCTATGTGCTTGTGAAGCAAGGTGATATCGACGGAACGGGAGCGTTGATATCGGGGCAAACGGTCGACCTGAAACTATCGAAGGATCTCGTGAACCAAGGGACGATTGCGGGCCGCGATGTTCTCTCGCTCACGGCCGAGAACGTCAAAAACCTTGGCGGGCGCATCTCAGGTAGTCATGTTGCGGTTAAGGCGAAGACCGATCTTCTCAATCTGGGCGGCACCATCGATGCTGCCAACAGTCTCTCGGCCATCGCGGGGCGCGATTTGAAGAGCGTCAGTACGACGAACAGCAATGCGAACGGCCAGGGCACGATAACCAACATAAGCCGTGTGGCGGGGCTATATGTGACGGACCCGTCGGGAGGGACGCTGGTTGCCGCGGCGGGGCGGGATCTGACGCTTGCTGGTTCGCATATCGGCAATGCAAGCACGGACGGGCAGACGGTGATTGCGGCGGGGCGCGATCTAAATCTGACTACGATTGATACGTCTAGCAGCCATTCGCTGAAATGGGATGCCAACAATTGGCGCAAGGATAGTACGCACCGGGAGCTGGGGGCGTCGATCCAGACAGTCGGCGATCTGCGCCTGTCGGCTGGCCGCGATTTGAATGCGCGCGGCGCCTCGGTGACGAGCGAGCAAGGCGCGCTGATCGCAACAGCGGAAAACGACATCAACCTGACATCGTCGAAAACGACACACAACGTCGACGAGGCGCACCAGCACAAAGGCAAGAGCAGCTGGTTCTCGTCGAAGACGATTTCGACGCGTAATACCTTGTCCGAAACGATGCATCAAGGCACGACGTTCTCGGGCGACACTGTCCATCTGCAGGCGGGCCACGATATCAATCTAAAGGGAAGCAACGTCGTATCGACGCACGGTACCTCGTTGTTTGCATTGCACGATGTGAATATCGAAGCGGCGATCAATTCGGCGACGGAGCGGCACCACCGCGACGAGAGAAAGACGGGTCTTTTCGGCACCGGTGGGATCGGCTTCACGATTGGGACGCAGCAACATAGCCAGGACAATCGGAATTCTCGAGCGACTGCGTCCGCGTCGGTTGTCGGCTCGACGAACGGCAATGTCGCTATTGTCGCGGGCAACCATTACAGGCAGGTTGGCAGCCATGTCCTGGCGCCGCAGGGCGACATCGATATTCAGGCGAAGAAGGTGGATATCCTCGCAGCCGAGGAGATCAGCCACAGTGCGCAGGAGACGCGGTTCAAGCAATCGGGTCTCACCGTGGCGGTGACGGCTCCGGTGGTCGCGGCGATACAGACGGCCGGGCAGATGAAGCATGCGGCCGGCGAGACATCGGACATGCGCCTCAAGCTGCTCGCCGGGGCAACGACGGGGCTGGCGGGCAAGAATGCGGCCGATGCCGCAAAGGCTGATCCGAAGTCGGGCGGCGGCGTGAGCGCCTCGATTACGGTGGGCGGATCGAAGAGCCAAAGCAAGACGACGGAAGACACCGTGCGGGTGGCGGGCTCCAAGGTTCTCGCGGGTGGCGGCGTGCGCATTCGCGCGACGGGCGCTGGAGAGGATTCGAAGATGACCGTGCAGGGCAGCGACATCGAGGGCGGCGGCGATGTGCACCTGAAGGCCGACGGTGCGATTGCCCTGCTGGCGGCGAAGAACGCCGTTGAGATGCATCGCTCCAGCAGCAGTATGAGTGGCGGCGTGGGGGTGGCGGTGAGCGGCAATTCAAATGGTGCGTCCTTCGGCGTGACGGCCAATGCGAGCGCTTCACGCGGCAAGGGCGACGGCACCGATGTCATGTGGACGAACACGCATGTGTCGGCGGGCAAAAAGTTCAAACTGGAGTCGGGTGGAGACACAACGTTGCGCGGGGCGGTGGTTGGCGGCAGGCAAGTGTTGGCCGACGTAGGCGGCAACTTGACGATCGAGAGTCTGCAGGATACGAGCACGTACCAAAGCAAGGATGAATCCGTCAGCGGCAGCGTCACGGTGGGCTATGGGGTCTCGGGCAGTGCGAACTATGGTCAGCAGAAGATGGACAGCGACTTCGCGAGCGTGACGGAGCAGTCGGGCATCAAGGCAGGTGACGGCGGCTTCCAGATCAACGTAAAGGGCGATACTCACCTGAACGGCGGCGTGATCACGAGCACCGAGCGTGCGATTGCCGATGGCCTGAACAGCTTAACGACGGCGACGCTGACGACGAGCGATATTCAGAACCGTGCGGAATACAGCGCGAGCGGCTTCGCGCTAGGAGGCGGCTATAGCTCCGATGGTGGCGGCATGTCGCCACGAGGTGGCAAGGGCAATTCGACCGCTGGCGGCGTCGGCACGAACCAGCAGGGACAGGCGACGACGGGTGGCGACAAGGTCCCGGGCACCGACTTGCCGCGCTCGGGCAATTGGAGTGCTGCGCCGCCCGTGGTCATGGGGGCGTCGGGTGACGGCAGCAGCACGACGGTCAGCGGCATCAGCGGCGGGGCGATTCACATCACCGACGAGGCGAAGCAGCAAGCGCTGACCGGCAAAAGCGCGGAGGAGACGGTTGCAAGCGTCAATCGCGCCGTGACGACGGAGCGCGACGGAGCGAATACGCTGAAGCCGATATTCGATGAGCGGGAGCTCCAGGCGGGATTCGAGATCGTCGGCGCTTGGCAACGGGAGACGGGGGCCTTTCTTGCCAATCGGGCCAAGGAAGTGGATGCGGCGCAGGCAGCGGCGAACGACCCGAGGCTGACGCCGGAGGAGCGGGTACTGGCGCAGCAGAAGGCGGACGAGTTGACGGCGACTTGGGGGCCCGGTGGCAGCTACCGACGGGTGCTGACGGCGCTGACGGCGGCCGCCGGCGGGAACGTGACGGGCGGAGCCGAAGCGTTCATGCGGGAGGCGGCGGTGAGCTATCTCCAAGGCTTGGCGGTGAGCGAGGCGAAGGAGTTGGCCAACCGGCTCGGGGAAGGGACGCCGGAGGCTGAAGCGGCGCGTGCGGCGTTGCACGCGATCGTGGGATGTGCGGGAGCGGCTGCGAGCGCGCAGACGTGCAACGCGGGCGCGATGGGGGCGGCGGCCAGTTCGGTGCTGGGCTCGCTGCTCGGGCCGACGACGGGGCTCAGCGCGCAGGAGAAGGAGGCGCAGACCAATCTGGTCACGTCCTTCGTCGCGGGCGTGGCAGGCGTGATGGGCGATCCGATGACCGCCGCGAACGCGGCGGGCACGGAGGGGTTATATAACCGGCAGCTTCTTGATGAAGAACGGCATTGGACGAAGGAACATGCGAACCGGTTTGCCGCCGCCTATGAAAAGAAAACGGGCCAGGTAATCACGCTCGAACGAGCGGAAAAGTCGTTGCTGGGCACGGGCTACATGATGGTGGACGACAAGGCGAAGGCCGGCCCCGGTTACGATATGGCGGCAGCGCAGTACATCTCGGAGAACTCCGGCAATTTGTTCAAGGCGACGGCGGCCGAGCGTGCCGATCCAGGGTCACTGGGCGGGCCGCTGAAGCCGGAGCAGCGGGCCCTACCGGGAGCGGTCGCCAATCCTGCGCTGGGCTTGGGCATAGCTGGCGCCGTGACCGGAGGTTTGGCGGCAGCAGCGGCCACGCCACGGGTGCTTGCAATCGTGTCGGCCGGAGGGAGATACGCCGCAGATTTCGTCGCAGCCTATAAGGCAGCTCAAGCCGGATACTCGTTGACCACGGGGGCGCTAACTGGCGCTGGTGTATCCGCAGGTTCATACACGTTCGCTGCTGCAGCCGCTGCTGCACTAGCGAAATATCAAGGCGCTGATGCGGCGAGTGCATTTGACGAGCGTTTTTCGCTGCTGGGATTCGGCACTGCAGCGACCATCGGGGCTGCAAATGGCATTTTCGGAACATCGATGTTCAAGTGGGCCGACATACCGAACAAGATTACGAACGTGTCGACGGTCCCTGGAGCTGTAATTCGGATCAATGGCTTCACTCAGGGGCAGGCGGCTGGTCGAGCGGCACAGGCTGCCGTGAACCAATACGAAGACACAAAATGACGTGAGGAACTCATGAAGCACGATGCTCTTATAGGAGCGATGTACGGGCTAGTGGTGCCATTTGTGATGCCTTTCGTCGCACATTGGACGAGAAGGGTGAATTATTGGGTCTTCTTCATCGTCGGAGGGCTTAGTATTCCATTCATTTCATTTCTGTCGATGGGTATTCGACAGGGGTGGAATAGTGCGATGGAGGAGGTTCTACCACGTGTCGCCACTGCAGAAGGAATACTGATCGCGATCGGCCTCGGCATGGGTACTGTCGTTTTGGTTTGGATCGCAAGAATCTCAGGTCTCGAGCGCACAGAGCAAGAAAAGGATACGGATGTTCAATAATTTCCATCCAAAGAAAAGTGATGTGCCTGGCCTGCGTGAGCGTGCGTGATGACGAGCTTGCCGCGCTCGAGCCGGAAACATTTGATCGGTGGTTTCCCAGGTGTAGACTGAAAGGTAGAAACGGAGCTAAAAATCCATGAGAAAAAGAATGTTTGTTTATTCGGCCTTCGGCGGCATGATTGCAATCTCGTCGTTCGAGGGATTTTTTCGGGGGATGTTCGATCAATCTGCGGGTTTCAATCTTTGGGAATTTTTAATCGCAGGGATCGTCGGTGCCTGTGGCTGGGGAATATCTCACCGCGTCGCTCGGAAGCTGAATGCCCTTTCATGCTTATCAACTGATTGGCATCTGGAGATTGGGCGTTGGTTCTTACCGTTCGTCCTGATTGCATTTGTACCGCCTATATTGGGTGTGCTCGTCGGCTATCTGCTACGCGAGAACCCGATAGTCTTCATCACGCTGATCTGGATCAACGTCATTATGACCCCCTTGATGTACAGCATTCTTGTGATGCGAGTGGCGAAAGAGCCACTTGTCCATGTCTGCTTCTCGTCGCTTCTTGCATGGTTGTTCACGCTACCTGTGTTCTTGCTCGGCGGGCAGCCGCCGCAATTCTGGTTTGCTTCCTTTCCGTTTTCAGCGTTGCTCGCCGTGTTTGGCTACCTGGCCGCGCAGGGCGTGAAAGCCATCCGGGATCGGTCTGTAGCACTTTGATTTATGCAACCGGCAGTTGAATGACAAGGATCGGGAGCAGGCGAAGCGGCTTTCGGCACTGGCTAAGGAACAAGGCCTGACCTATACCGGAGCCGATATCAAGAACCAGCAGGCGCTGATGAACTCCAAGCCAAACAAGGATTGGTCCTTGAATCTCACCGAGCCGTTGCTGTAGCGATGCTCATCTTGTGGGACCGATAACGGATCTATTCTACCCCTTCCGTTTGTCCGAGAAATGAGGGAATCGCGACATCCGCGATGCCCTCTCGGCAGACTTGCGCATATGCGTCGATAGTTGAGATTGATGAGATACCGAAACGATGGTCCGCGACTGCTAACCAATTGGTGCGGGAGATGGGCGTTGTGCGGAAGCGCAGGGGCGCTGGTCCAGGTAATTTTGATTCTTGAGATATGCATTGATGATGGTTGGAGAAATGAGATTGTCGATATTAATGAACGTTTTATTCGTCAGCGCCTTGGCGATGTCGGTCACGTCCTGCTCCTTTGCTACGCGTGGGTATGATGCGGCTGCGTTGACCTGCGAGCAACGTCTTGAACTCGCGCGTGGCCTGAACGAATGGGCCAGCGACAACTTCGATCGCGCTTACTCAACAAGTGGGGATATAACAGGAGCGATGGTCCAATTGTATCTGATTAAGCAAAATGCGCCTTCTCCTTACGCTGCATCATTCAATGAAAATCACAAGAAGGCGCGGTGGAATCTTGTTATGGCCAAGCGGCAAGGCTGTGATGTGTCAAGTTATCCGCTCCTGCCGATTCTCGAATTCAAGAGGAGATTGCGTCGAATGAAGGACGCACAGTCAAGATGAGAGTGGTCTTTCTTCTTGCAGGCGTTCATCGCGAGAGCAACGGTTCTCAGGGTTAGAGTCGGCGCAAACCTAGGTAGACCTAATATCTCTGCGTCAACGGGTATGGGGTACGCGGTCGATAAAGGGACAACTGGAACGGAGTGGTGATTATGCTGAGTTTCTCAGGGCAGGTACCTGAAACGCGAGTACAAAAAATCATCTGGTGGAGTTGTTTCGCCGCGATGATGAGCTTCATCGTATATGTGGTCCTCAAGAATCTCTTATTCCGTTGAAACATCGACCCGGCGGATGCCGGGTTGTGGACATTGCCATGCGAGTGTCGAAGTTTGTTCCGCTGAGCACCATTCGGTCATAGATCTGGAGCGGCCGAGGGCGCCTCGCGGCGTGAGCCATGCCGTCATTGAGATGAAGGAAGGTCCTCCACTATCGTCTTGCAACGACGGCAGCCCCCTCCCACGCCCACCGCCATCCTGCGGTAGAATCGCATTTCGATACACCCTGGACCGGAAAATGCGCTGGCAACCTCGGACCGCCCACTTGATCCCCGCACCGCGAGAAGCGCGCCCCGCGGCGGAGCGGCACGTCCGTCATGGACGATCGTGGCCGGTGTGAGACGCTGCTTGCGAGGGCTCGCCGGCGCCCGCCGTGCGATGGCCGTTCGCCTGACGAAGCCAAACTTTCCAGAAAATAGCGCGCCTGATGCGCAATGCTCGCCGCGCGGTCGCCAAGTCGACTAGATCGACTCGATCGACGAGCGCGCGGCCGGCCCATCGATCCGTCCGACCATGAACGCACCTCAAGTCTTCGATCCGAACGGCGCCGCCGCCGCGCTGGCTGCCGATCCCGAACCGCGCTTGCGCGAGATTCCCTACAACTACACGTCCTTCTCCGACCGCGAAATCGTCATCCGATTGCTGGGCGAAGAGGCGTGGCAGGTTCTCGACGAGTTGCGGGCCGAGCGCCGCACGGGCCGCTCGGCCCGTATGCTCTACGAAGTGCTCGGCGACATCTGGGTCGTGCGCCGCAACCCTTATCTGCAAGACGACCTCCTCGACAATCCGAAGCGCCGCAAGCTGCTGATCGAAGCGCTGCATCACCGGCTCACCGAAATCGAGAAGCGCCGCCGCGCCGATCTCGTCTCGCATGACGACGTGGCCGGTCAGGAGCGCGCCGCACGCGTCGAGACGCTCGTCGCCGCCGCCCGTCGGGCAGTCGAGGCATTTGCGGCGGAGTTCGCCGAGACGGCAGACCTGCGCCGCCGCGCACTCAAAGTGCTCGGCCGCTGCACGCAGAAGGACAACATTCGCTTCGATGGACTCTCCCGGGTCTCGCACGTCACGGATGCAACGGACTGGCGCGTCGAGTATCCGTTCGTCGTGCTGACACCCGATACGGAAGAGGAAATTGCCCGCCTCGTCAAAGCCTGCTTCGAGCTCGGCCTCACGGTCATTCCGCGCGGCGGCGGCACGGGCTATACCGGCGGAGCGGTGCCGCTCACGCCCTTTTCGGCCGTCATCAACACGGAAAAGCTCGAACTGCTCGGCGCGGTCGAGCTGACCGAGCTGCCCGGCGTCGCGCGCAAAGTGCCGACGATCTTCTCGGGCGCGGGCGTCGTCACGAGGCGCGTGACCGAGGCGGCGGAAGCGGCCGGCTATGTCTTCGCGGTCGATCCGACCTCGCTCGACGCGTCTTGCATCGGCGGCAATATCGCGATGAACGCGGGCGGCAAGAAGGCGGTGCTCTGGGGAACGGCGCTGGACAATCTCGCCTGGTGGCGCATGGTCGATCCGGACGGCAACTGGCTCGAAATCACGCGCCTCGAACACAACCTCGGCAAGATCCACGATATCGAGACAGCACGTTTCGAGCTCAAATGGTTCGACGGCGAGCATGCGCCAGGCGAGAAGCTCCTGCGCACCGAGACGCTCTCGATCGGAGGCCGGCGCTTCCGCAAGGAGGGGCTCGGTAAGGACGTGACCGACAAGTTCCTCGCCGGCCTGCCGGGCGTACAGAAGGAAGGCTGCGACGGCCTTATTACGTCGGCGCGCTGGGTGCTCCACAAGATGCCGGCACATACGCGCACGGTCTGTCTCGAGTTCTTCGGCCAGGCGCGCGAGGCGATCCCGAGCATCGTCGAGATCCGGGACTACCTCTTCGAGACCGCCAGGCGCGGCGGCGCGATTCTCGCCGGCCTCGAGCACCTCGACGAGCGCTATCTGCGCGCGGTCGGCTATGCGACGAAGTCGAAGCGCAGTGCATTTCCGAAGATGGTGCTGATCGGCGACATCGTCGGCGACGATGCCGACGCCGTCGCCGCCGCGACTTCCGAAGTCGTACGCATGGCGAACGGCAGGAGCGGCGAGGGATTCGTCGCGGTCAGCGCCGAGGCGCGCAAGCGCTTCTGGCTCGATCGCAGCCGCACGGCCGCCATCTCCAAGCATACGAACGCGTTCAAGATCAACGAGGACGTCGTCATCCCGCTCGACCGGATGGGCGAGTACACGGACGGCATCGAGCGCATCAACATCGAGCTCTCGATCAAGAACAAGCTGGAGCTCGTCGACGCGTTGGAGGCCTTCTTCAAGGCGGGTAACCTGCCGCTCGGCAAGACCGACGACGCCAACGAAATTCCCAGCGCGGAGCTGCTCGAAGACCGCGTTCAGCATGCGCTCGAGCTGCTCGGGCGCGTGCGCGAGCGCTGGACGTTCCTGCGGGACAACCTCGACATGCCGTTGCGTGAGGCTCAGCATACGCTCGTGCAGCTCGGCTACGAAGCGCTCGCCGAGAAGTTCGCGGACCGCGTCGACGCCCAATCCGACGCGACGGTTTTCCACGTGACGCAGGATCGCACCGTGCGCGTCTCGTGGAAGCAGGAGATCCGGGCGGAGCTGCGGCAGATCTTCAACGGCGGTGAATTCAAGCCGATCCTCGAGCAGGCTCAGGCAATCCACAAGCAGGTGCTGCGCGGGCGCGTCTTCGTCGCGCTGCACATGCACGCGGGCGACGGCAACGTTCATACGAACATCCCCGTCAACTCGGACAACTACGCGATGCTGCAAGTCGCCCATGCGGCGGTCGAGCGCATCATGAAGCTCGCGCGCTCGCTCGACGGCGTCATCTCGGGCGAGCACGGCATCGGCATCACGAAGCTCGAATTCCTGACCGACGACGAGATCGCCGAATTCCGCGCCTACAAGGAGCGCATCGATCCGCAAGGTCGCTTCAACAAGGGCAAGCTTTTCGCGGGCGCCGACCTGCGCAACGCCTATACGCCGAGCTTCGGGCTCATGGGCTACGAGTCGCTGATCATGCAGCAGTCCGATATCGGCGCGATCGCCGATTCGATCAAGGACTGCCTGCGCTGCGGCAAGTGCAAGCCCGTCTGCGCGACGCACGTGCCGCGCGCGAACCTCCTCTACAGCCCGCGCAACAAGATCCTCGCGACCTCGCTTCTGATCGAGGCGTTCCTCTACGAGGAGCAGACCCGCCGCGGCGTGTCGATCAAGCATTGGGACGAGTTCAACGACGTGGCCGATCACTGCACGGTCTGCCACAAATGCGTGACGCCGTGCCCGGTGAAGATCGACTTCGGCGACGTGTCGATGAACATGCGCAACCTGTTGCGCAAGATGGGCAAGAAGAAGTTCAACCCGGGTTCGGCCGCGGGCATGTTCTTCCTCAACGCGACGAACCCGCGCACGATCAACGTCGCGCGCACGGCGATGATGGGGGTCGGCTACAAGGTCCAGCGCTTCGGCAACGAGGTGGTCAAGCAGTTCGCGAAGAAGCAGACGGCCCATCCGCCCGCGACGACGGGCAAGCCGCCCGTGGTCGAGCAGGTGATCCACTTCGTCAACAAGAAGATGCCCGGCAATTTGCCGAAGAAAACGGCGCGCGCACTGCTCGACATCGAGGACAACAAGATCGTGCCGATCATCCGCAACCCGAAGACGACGACGGTCGATTCGGAAGCGGTGTTCTACTTCCCCGGCTGCGGTTCCGAGCGCCTCTTCTCGCAGGTCGGGCTCGCGACGCAGGCGATGCTCTGGGAAGCGGGCGTGCAGACGGTGTTGCCGCCGGGCTACCTCTGCTGCGGCTACCCGCAGCGCGGCGCGGGGCAGTACGACAAGGCCGAGAAGACCGTCACCGATAACCGCGTGCTGTTCCATCGCGTGGCGAACACGCTCAACTATCTGGACATCAAGACGGTCGTCGTCTCGTGCGGCACCTGCTACGACCAGCTCGCGGGCTACGAATTCGACAAGATCTTCCCAGGCTGCCGCATCATCGACATCCACGAGTTCCTGCTCGAGAAGGGGATGAAGCTCGACGGCGTGAAGGGCGTGCGGTACATGTACCACGACCCGTGCCATACGCCGATCAAGACGATGGACCCGGTCAAGCTCGTCAACGAGCTGATGGGGGCCGGCAACGACGGCTACAAGATCGAGAAGAACGACCGCTGCTGCGGCGAGTCGGGCACGTTCGCGGTCACGCGGCCCGATATCTCGACACAGGTTCGCTTTCGCAAGGAAGAAGAGATCAGGAAGGGCGCGGCCAAGCTGCGCGCGTTGCCGATCGTCGACGCGGGCGCGGCCGGCAACGGCGCGGCTCCCCACGGCGCCGCATCCGACGGCGCGGGGAGCGGTGCGCACGGCCAGCCCGACATCAAGATCCTGACGAGCTGCCCGTCCTGCCTGCAAGGGCTTTCGCGCTACAACGAGGATGCGGACATCGAAGCCGACTATATCGTCGTAGAAATGGCGCGCAAGGTGCTCGGCGAGGACTGGATGGTCGACTACGTCCGCAAGGCCAACGATGGCGGGATCGAGCGCGTGCTGGTCTAATAGGGGTGGACAGGAGCCGAGGCGCGAGAGAATCGGGCGTTTCATCGAGGCCGCGATAATGCAAAAGACGCGAAAGGACGACGATGGACTGTGCATTCTGCCGTGACGAAGGCGGGGTAGTGCTCTGGCAGGACGACGCCATGCGCGTCGTCCTCGCGGACGAGCACGATTACCCGGGTTTCTGCAGGGTGATCTGGAACCGGCATGTTTCCGAGTTCTCCGATCTCATGGCCGCCGAGCGCGACCGTCTCATGCGCGTCGTCTATGCCGTCGAGCGGGCGCAGCGGCACGTGCTGCAGCCGGTCAAAGTCAACCTCGCGAGCCTCGGCAACCAGGTACCGCACGTGCACTGGCACGTGATCCCGCGTTTTTCGAACGACGCGCATTTCCCGTTGCCCGTCTGGGCACCGCGCCAGCGCGGCGTCTCGGAGGCGTTGCTGTCGTCGCGGCGCGCGCAAGCCACGCTCCTTGGCGACGCGGTTCGTCGCGAAATCGCCGAGGCGTTGGCATGAAGGCCCGAACCGCCCGAACCCGCACGCCCTGAATTCCTATCGAGAAAGCCATGAGCGGACTCACATCCGATACGCCCGTACCGACGAGCGTCGTCATTCACGCCGTCTCGCGCGTGCTCGAGCTGCAATACGCCGACGGCCGAAGCTATCGCGTGCCGTTCGAGCTGTTGCGCGTCTATTCGCCGTCAGCCGAAGTGCGTGGGCACGGGCCGGGACAGGAGACGCTGCAAACGGGCAAGCGCGACGTGACGATTGTGGCGATGGAGCCCGTCGGCAATTACGCGCTGCAGCCGACGTTTTCGGACGGGCATTCCACGGGCATCTATTCGTGGGATTTGCTTTACGAGCTCGCGACACAGAAGGACGCGCTGTGGCGGCAATACCTCGACAAGCTCGCCGCGGCGGGCGTCGATCGCGACGCGCCGATGAGCGCGCCGGACACACCGGGCGGGCACGGCCACTGCCACTGAGGGAGTCCGTGCCAGGGTGCCGCGGCGGCAGCTCTCGGCGACGGGCAAGGGATCATAGTAGATCGCGCACCGCCGCGGCTCCCGCCGCGTTCGCGCGCAACCATGCAAAAGAAGGGAGGATGTACGCCATGACCAAGACTCATTTCGGCTACGAGACGGTCGATGAACGAGAAAAGGCGAAGAAGGTGGCGGGTGTCTTCCATTCGGTCGCCCCGAGCTACGACCTGATGAACGATCTGATGTCGGGCGGGATGCATAGGGTCTGGAAACAGTTCACGATCGCGCAGGCGAACGTGCGGCCCGGGTTCAAGGTGCTCGACATCGCGGGCGGCACCGGCGATCTCGCCAAGACGTTCGCGAAGCAAGCGGGACAGACGGGCGAAGTCTGGCTGACCGACATCAACGAGTCGATGCTGCGCGTGGGCCGGGACCGGCTGCTCGACGACGGCGTGATCACCCCTGCGCTGCTCTGCGACGCCGAGAAAATTCCGTTTCCAGACAACTACTTCGACGTGGTCACGGTTGCGTTCGGCCTGCGCAACATGACGCACAAGGAAATCGCGCTGGCCGAGATGCGGCGCGTGCTGAAGCCGGGCGGACGCCTGCTCGTGCTCGAATTCTCGAAAGTCTGGGAGCCGTTGCGCCGCGCCTACGACATCTACTCGTTCAAGGTGCTCCCCTGGCTCGGCAGCAAGTTCGCGAAGGATGCCGAAAGCTACCGCTATCTCGCCGAATCGATTCGCATGCATCCGGACCAGGACACGTTGAAAACAATGATGGAACAAGCAGGCCTCGAAGCCGTCAAATATTACAATTTGTCAGCTGGCGTGGTAGCCTTGCATGTCGCGACGAAGTATTAGCGTCGCTAGCTCATTGTTTTAACGGAGGATTTTGAGATGACCGGTTCGCATTCCTGTGCTTTCAACAAGCTTTCCAAGACTTTGGGGAAGCGAATCGGATCGGCGGTCGTGGTCGCCGTAATCGCCGCGAGCACGATCGCGTCGCTCGATGCGCACGCGAAGCGGCTCGGTGGCGGCCGGAGCGTCGGGCGCCAGGCGCAGATGCTGCAGCCCTCGCAGAATGCGCCGTCGTCGCCTCGTAATCCGGCCCAGCAACAACCGATGCAGCAATCGGCACAACCGTCTCAGGCGCAGCGCGCGCAACAGTCCCCATCGCCGCAACCCGCGCCCGCCGCTTCTCCGCGTTCGCGCTGGCTCGGGCCGATCGCCGGGCTCGCGGCGGGTCTCGGCATCGCGGCGCTCTTGTCGCATTTCGGCCTCGGCTCCGCGTTCGCCGGGGCGATGGCGAACATCATCGTCATTGCGCTGCTTGCAATGATCGGCATCTGGCTCGTGCGCAAGCTCGTGTCGCGTGGCCGACGCGCGCCGTCGCCCGCATACGGCGCCGCCGGCGCGGCGACGGGTGCGACGCCGTTCGGTTCGCGGCCATTCGGAGAAAACCGCATGCAGGCCGGCAGCGATGACGCGTTCGGCCGCCGCGCCGGCGGCGCCGCGTGGTCGGGCGCGGGACAGTCCGCAGGCACGGCCGCGACGCTGCCCGCTGGCTTCGACGAGGGGACGTTTCTGCATCACGCCAAGCTCAACTTTGCGCGCTTACAGGCGGCTTGGGACGCGGGCAATGTCGCCGAGATCCGCGACCTCACGACGCCCGAAATGTTCAGCGAGCTGAAACGTGACATCGACGCGCGCGGCCGCGAAACGAATCGGACCGACGTCGTCCAGTTGAACGCCGAACTGCTCGGCGTCGAAGACCGCGGCCCCGAGTATCTCGCGAGCGTTCGCTTCAGCGGGCTGATTCGCGAATCGGCTGGCGCGCCGGCCGAGCCGTTTTCGGAGGTGTGGAATTTGACCAAGTCGGCGCGCGCAGGAGAGGGCTGGCTGCTTGCCGGGATCCAACAGTCCGCGCCTCATTAGAGCGTGTTCAATTCGCCAGACCTGCTCCCATGAGGATATTCGTCCTGTTTGCGTTAGCGATTTCTGCAATAAGTGTCTCGCCACATGCCAATGCCGATCCGGTGCGGCGTTTTAACATAATTGAGGTCGATAATTATGGCGCAAACAATCCTCGATTTGAAATGACGCAAGAGTTCGCCTCCTGTGCGAAACCCGTCGCGGGGAAAGAAAAGTTTACCTTGGAACGGGGATGGAACGAAAAATACAGGTACTATGAACTTCTTTCGGAAGATAGTTGTTTTTACGAAACCAAGGAGTTGCGCTGGCTCGTCACAGCGTCCCGGCAAGAGGACAACTTTCGGTGGCAATGCCGCATGCGTTTGACCAATCGGTTTGATGCAGAAATTCGTTGGTTTCGAACCAAAGTCGAAATAGAACCCGTAGAACCGGTCGCGCCGGGCGCGTCCGATCTCTGCACGGACGGCACGCTTTTCAAGTCGGCGATCTGTGAAAGTTCCGACAAGGCGAGTTGGGAGCGAGCCAATTGCCTCAATCAAGATTCCGACATGCATGGGAACATCACAATCAAACTGGGCGGTCCGCCATTGCCGCCCGCGCCGGCTTCGTGGTCAGTCAACCCGTTGACCACGAGTGCGCCTCAGTAAGCGCGCCCGTTGCTGATCGATGCTGCCTGTCGCACCGCGCGCCGGTTACCAGCGCGGCGTCGTCCCGTCAGCGTCGTTGCGTCGACCGCCGGGGCATGTCGTCGGCGGCCGGCGGTCGATCGGACGCTACAATAGAGGCCCGCGTAGGCCACCTCGCTCGCGCGGGCTTTTCATTTTCGAGCCCGATGATCCTCGCCGCCAAACCGATTGCCGCCGCTGTCAATCACCTGCTCGCTCGCGAAGCCTGGGCGCGCGAGCGCCTGGCGCCCTATGCGGGCAAGACGGCCCGGCTCGCCTTCTCGTCCGTCGCCGTGACGTTCGTCGTCCAACCCGACGGCTATCTAAACGGTATCGACGAGACGGAGGCGCCGCAGGTCGACGTGGCGATCGCCGTCCCGGCTGACGCCTTGCCCGCCTTCGTGCAAGGCGGCCAGGCCGCGGTTATGAAGCATGTGAAGATCGAGGGCGACGCCGAGTTCGCGACGCTCCTCGGCAAGCTGGCCGAGCACTTGCGCTGGGAGCCAGAAGAAGACCTCGCCAAGGTGATCGGCGATGCACCGGCGTATCGAGTCGCCACGCTCGTGCGAATGGCCGGCGAGCAGGCGGCGCGCGCGGGCCGCAATTTGCGCGATTCGGTTGCCGAGTATCTGCTCGATGAAAATCCGCAGCTCGTCCGGGGTGCATCGCTCGATCTTTTCAATGCGGAGCTTGCACGCGCACGCGACGCGCTCGCGCGGCTTGAAAAGCGCATCGAACGCATCGAGCGCGGCGGGCGAGCGGTCAGCGTACCCATGCGCGGCGTGCGCTAGACGTCGGCCCCGGGATTTTTCCTCCATGCGTCTTCTGCGCTTTATCAAGATCGTCTTCACCGTCATCCGTTTCGGCCTCGACGAGATGATGCTCGCGCGCATCAAAGATCGCCGCGTGCGATTCCTGCTTCGCATCGGCACGATCGGCCGCCGCTTCAGGTCGCCGCCGGCCGTGCGGCTGCGGCTTGCCCTCGAAAGCCTAGGCCCGATCTTCGTCAAGTTCGGCCAGGTGCTCTCGACGCGGCGCGACCTGCTTTCGACCGAAGTTGCCGTGGAGCTCGCGAAGCTGCAGGATCAGGTGCCTCCATTCGATTCCAACGTGGCGATCGGGATCATCGAAAAATCGCTCGGCGCGAGCGTCGACGTTCTCTTCGACGATTTCGAGCGAATTCCCGTGGCGAGTGCTTCCATCGCCCAGGTGCATTTCGCCAGAGTGAAATCGGGGCAACACGCCGGCAAGCCCGTGGCCGTGAAGGTGCTGCGGCCCAACATGCTGCCCGTCATCGACTCGGACCTCGCGCTCTTGCGCGATCTCGCCGTCTGGGCCGAGCGCCTTTGGGCCGACGGCAAGCGCTTGAAGCCGCGCGAAGTCGTCGCCGAATTCGACAAGTATCTGCACGACGAGCTCGACCTCATGCGCGAGGCGGCCAACGGCAGCCAGCTGCGCCGCAACTTCGCCGGACTCGATCTGCTGCTCGTTCCCGAGATGTACTGGGAGTTCTGCACGCCGAGCGTGCTCGTCATGGAGCGTATGGTCGGTGTGCCCATCAGCCAGATCGAGACGCTGCGGGAGGCGGGGGTCGACATACCGAAGCTCGCGCGCGAAGGCGTCGAGATTTTTTTCACGCAGGTTTTCCGCGACGGCTTTTTTCATGCCGATATGCACCCGGGCAACATCCAGGTGAGCCTCGATCCCGCGCATTTCGGCCGCTATATCGCGCTCGATTTCGGCATCATCGGCGCGCTTTCGGACTTCGACAAAAATTACCTCGCGCAGAACTTTCTCGCATTTTTCAAACGCGATTACCACCGCGTCGCGACGCTTCACCTCGAGTCGGGCTGGGTGCCGCCCACGACGCGCGTCGAGGAACTCGAAAGCGCGATTCGTGCCGTTTGCGAACCCTACTTCGACCGGGCCCTGAAGGACATCTCGCTCGGCCAGGTGCTGATGCGGCTTTTCTCGACCTCGCGGCGGTTCAATGTCGAAATCCAGCCGCAACTCGTCCTGCTGCAGAAGACCATGCTCAACGTCGAAGGTCTCGGCCGTTCGCTCGACCCGGAGCTGGATCTCTGGAAGACCGCGAAGCCGTATCTCGAGCGCTGGATGAACGAGCAGGTCGGCTTACGCGGCTGGTATGAGCGGCTCAAGATCGAGGCGCCGCAATGGAGCAAGACGCTGCCGCAGCTGCCGCGGCTTGTGCACAACGTGCTCGCCGACGTGCGCGAGGGCTCGCGTTCGCCGAACGACGCCGTCATGGAGATGCTGCTCGTCGAGCAACGGCGCACGAATCGGCTGCTCCAGGCGCTGCTTCTGTTCGGCGTGGCGGTCGGCGTCGGGGCCGTCGTCGCGCGCTTCTGGCTCGTGGTGGCATATGGGGCTTGAAGTTCCGAATCGCCGCCCCCATCTCACTAGCGCCTTTCGGCCGCGGCCCGACATCGGGGCGTCAGCCGATTACGGCTATAATTCAACGTTTTGCAAGCTTTGAACCGTTTTCGTCGGAATTGACGGGAAGAGAATCATGCCGATCTACGCTTATCGTTGCGAATCGTGCGGCTTCGAGAAAGACGTCCTGCAGAAGATCAGCGATGCGCCACTCACGCAGTGTCCCGAATGCCACAGTGAAACATTCCGCAAGCAGTTGACGGCGGCCGGCTTTCAATTGAAGGGCTCCGGCTGGTATGTCACCGATTTCCGCGGTGGCTCGAGCGGCGGAAAGGGCGCGAACGGCGCCAAGGGCGCCGACAGCGGCAAGCAGGAAGCCGGCGGGTCGAATTCCGGCGAGTCGAATGCCGGCGAGTCGAATGCCGGCGCGACGAATGCCGGCGCGACGAATGCCGGTGCGGCGACGGGCGCGCCCACGAGTACGGCGAGCTCGACGGCCGCTGCATCGAGCACGTCGGACGCGTGACACGGTTCGGGCGGAAGGCGTGGCCGGAACGCCGGCGAGCGCACCGTCCGGGCGCCGTCGCCAGTCGCTGCCGCTCGACCTGCAGTAAGCGGCTCGCACCCTGCGCCGACTCTTTTCCGTGGCGCACGACTACCCTCCCGGAGGGGGCTTGCCCCCCGGGGAACGTTCGTGGCGCCGGTTTCGCGCCAAGGCAGCCGAAGTCCCTCGGGGGCACGGAACGAAGTGAGCGCGGGGGCTCTAAAAATTTCTGGCGGTACTCATGAAGAAGACGACGCTCAAATCCGTGTTCCTTACCGGTCTGCTCGTTATCGTGCCCTTGGCCGTCACGCTCTGGGTGCTCGGGCTCATCATCGGCACGATGGACCAGACGCTGCTACTCCTGCCATCCTCGTGGCAACCGGAGAAGCTTTTCGGCTTCCATCTGCCGGGCATCGGTGCGCTGCTGACGATCGCATTCATCTTCGTCGTCGGTCTCTTCACTCAGAACCTGGTCGGTCAGAAACTCGTCACCTGGTGGGATGCGATCGTCCGCCACATCCCGGTCGTCGGGCCCCTTTACACGAGCGTGAAGCAGGTTTCCGACACGCTGCTTTCGAGCAGCGGCAACGCGTTTCGCAAGGCGCTCCTGATCGAGTATCCGCGGCGCGGCTCATACACGATTGCCTTTCTGACCGGCGCGCCCGGCGGCGACGTCGTCAATCATTTGCAGGAAGAGCATGTGAGCGTTTATGTCCCGACCACGCCGAATCCGACGTCGGGCTTTTTCCTGATGGTGCCGAGAAGCGAGGTCGTCGAGCTCGACATGAGCGTCGATGCGGCCCTGAAGTACATCGTCTCGATGGGCGTCGTCGCCCCGGCCGCGCCGACGCCGGTTGCGCCGATACGACGTCCGGTCGAGCCGCCCCTTTAATGCGAAGCGCGCCGCGTGGCGCGTCCCGCTCATTCATGCAAACGAAAGACGAACACCATGTCGATGAGATCTGAATACTGCGGTCTGGTGACCGAACACCTGCTGGGCCAATCCGTCGCGCTGTGCGGATGGGTGCATCGCCGGCGCGACCATGGCGGCGTCATTTTCATCGACCTGCGCGATCGCGAGGGGCTCGTTCAGGTCGTCTGCGACCCGGATCGCCCCGAGATGTTCAAGGCGGCCGAGGGCGTGCGCAACGAGTTTTGCGTGCGCATCGTCGGTGTCGTGCGCAACCGCCCCGAGGGCACGGTCAACACGGGCTTGAAGAGCGGCAAGATCGAGGTGCTTTGCCATGAGCTGACGGTGTTGAACCCATCGGTCACGCCGCCGTTCCAGCTCGACGACGACAATCTCTCCGAAACGACGCGCCTGACCCACCGTGTGCTCGATCTGCGCCGTCCGCAGATGCAGGAGAATCTGCGTCTGCGCTACCGGGTGGCCATGGAGGTCCGCAAGTACCTCGACGCGCAAGGCTTCATCGACATCGAAACGCCGATGCTCACGAAGAGCACGCCTGAAGGCGCGCGCGACTATCTCGTGCCGTCGCGCGTCAACGCGGGGCAGTTCTTCGCGCTCCCGCAATCGCCGCAGCTCTTCAAGCAGCTTCTGATGGTCGCGAACTTCGATCGCTACTATCAGATCGTGAAGTGCTTCCGTGACGAGGACCTGCGCGCCGACCGCCAGCCCGAGTTCACGCAGATCGACTGCGAGACCTCGTTCCTTTCCGAACAGGACATCCGCGACCTGTTCGAGAAGATGATTCGCCACGTGTTCAAGGAAACGATCGACGTCGCGCTCGACGATCCGTTCCCCGTCATGCAGTACGCCGAGGCCATGGCGCGGTTCGGCTCGGACAAGCCCGATCTGCGCGTGAAGCTCGAGTTCACCGAGCTCACGGATGCGATGAAGGACGTCGAGTTCAAGGTATTCAGCACGCCGGCCAACAGCAAGGATGGGCGAGTCGCCGCATTGCGCGTGCCGAAGGGCGGTGAGCTCACGCGCGGCGACATCGACGGTTATACCGAGTTCGTGCGCATCTACGGTGCGAAGGGCCTCGCCTGGATCAAGGTCAACGATGCGGCAAAGGGGCGCGACGGCTTGCAGAGCCCGATCGTCAAGAACCTGCACGATGCCGCGATCGCCGCGATCCTCGAACGCACGGGTGCGCGGGATGGCGACATTGTCTTCTTCGCCGCGGATCGCGCGAAGGTCGTCAACGACAGCCTCGGCGCGCTGCGTCTGAAGATTGGCCACTCGGAGTTCGGCAAGGCGAACGGCCTCGTCGAGCAGGGTTGGAAGCCGCTCTGGGTCATCGATTTTCCGATGTTCGAGTACGACGAAGAAGAAGCACGCTACGTCGCCGCGCATCACCCGTTCACGAGCCCGAAGGACGAGCATCTCGAGTATCTCGAGAGTGACCCTGGCCGATGCCTGGCCAAGGCCTACGATATGGTGCTGAACGGATGGGAAATCGGCGGCGGCTCGGTGCGGATCTACCGCGAGGACGTTCAAAGCAAGGTGTTCCGTGCACTGAAGATCGGGCCGGAGGAGGCGCGGGCGAAGTTCGGCTTCCTGCTCGACGCGTTGCAGTACGGCGCGCCGCCGCACGGCGGCATTGCGTTCGGTCTCGACCGCATCGTGACGATGATGGCCGGCGCCGATTCGATCCGCGACGTCATCGCCTTCCCGAAGACGCAGCGCGCGCAGGATCTGCTGACGCAGGCGCCGAGCGCTGTCGATGAGCGCCAGTTGCGCGAGCTGCATATCCGCTTGCGTCAGCCGGAACAATCGAAGGTCTGAGAGGGCCTCGCTGTTTTGTTGGAAGAGAAAAGGCGCGTCGGCGCCTTTTTTCTTCTCGCGGGCTACGATTGAAAAACCATGCAAAAGCCGCCAAAGATTCCGGAGTCCGTCCTCGTCGTCATCTACACGCCCGAGCTCGACGTGCTGATCATGGAGCGCGCCGATCGCCCGGGGTTCTGGCAATCGGTGACCGGCTCGAAAGACCATCTCGATGAACCGCTCATACAGACAGCAGTGCGCGAAGTCGCGGAGGAGACGGGGATCGAGATCGGCGGTGACCAAGTGCCGGCCGATGCACTGATCGACTGGCATCACCAGATCGAGTACGAAATCTATCCCGTCTGGCGGCATCGATACGCCGAGGGCATCACCCGCAACGTCGAGCATTGGTTCGGGCTCGAGGTGCCCTACCGGATCGCGGTGACACTGGCGCCGCGCGAGCACACCGCCTATTTGTGGCTGCCCTATGCCGAAGCGGCGGCACGCTGCTTCTCCTCGTCGAACCGCGACGCGATCCTCGAACTGCCGCGCCGCGCGCGTGCACGGGACGAATGAGCCGGCGCCGCACGCGCCGGCTGGCGCGATTCGGCGCGGGCCTGCTCTCGCGCCGAGGCCTCGTGCGGCTTGCGTTCACCGCGGGCAACGGCGTTCGTCTCCTGAGCACGGGCGCCGACTACTTCGCGGCGCTGATCGCTCGCATTGATGCGGCGCAGGTGAGCGTGGTGCTCGAAACCTATATCTTCTGCGACGACGCGGCCGGGCAGCCCGTCTCGACCGCGCTGATCCGCGCGGCAAAGCGGGGCGTGCGGGTGCGTATCATCACCGACGGTATCGGCACGGGGCGCCTGCCGTTTTTCGATGAATGGCTCGCCGCCGGCGTCGCGCATCGCGTCTACAATCCGCATCTCTTCGGCCGTTTCGGCTTTTCGCGCACCCACCGCAAGATCGCCGTCGTCGACGAGCGTTTTGCCTTTTGCGGCGGCATCAACATCGTCGACGACTATGACTCGAACGGCGTAAGCCTGCCGTTTCCGCGCTGGGACTTCGCCGTCGAGCTGGAGGGACCTGTCGTCGCGCAGGTGAGCGCGGCGTTCGACATCCAATGGCGGCGCATCGAGAGCGGCCATCGCCCGCATCCGCTGGAAGCGCTGCGAGCAGGCGCCTGGCTGCCGGCCTGGGCGCGCGGCCGGCGAGGCGCTTCGATTCCGCTCGGCTCGCCGGCCGTCGCCTTCGTCGCACGCGACAACCTCGTGAACCGGCGGGCGATCGAGAAGGCTTATCTCGTTGCCATCGGCCGGGCTCGACGCGAAATCCTCGTCGCGAATCCCTACTTCATGCCTGGACGCAAGATCCGCCGGGCCCTCGCGAGCGCGGCGCGCCGCGGCGTCGACGTGCGGCTCGTCGTCGGGCGCAAAGAGTTCGTGCTGCTCGACTACGCGGTCCGCTACCTGTACCGGACGCTGCTGAAAGCCGGCGTGCGGATAGCCGAGTATGAAAAGACGATGCTCCATGGCAAGGTGGCCGTGGTCGACTCCAACTGGGCGACGGTCGGCTCGTCCAATCTCGATGCGCTCAGTCTCGTGCTCAACAACGAGGCCAACGTCGTGCTCGTCGAGCATCCGGAAATCGCGCTGCTGCGTGAGGCGATGGTCGCCGCCTTCGACGAGGCGCGGCCGATCGATGCCGATCGGTACGCCGCACGGCCCTTTTTCGAGCGAGCGATCAACGGCGCCGCCTACGTCGCGTACCGGGCCGTCATGAAACTCATCACCGTCGGGGGATACGATTGATGGGATCGAGGGGCATAACGTAACGGCGCCGTCATGGCGCGGTAACGGGAGGGCAACGGCGGCGCTCGCGATCGCAATTCGCGAAAGCCCTCTTTCCCGCCCTCGGCAAATGAGGCAAGAATAAGGCCCCCAGTTAGATACGGCGTTCTAATAAAGTCCTTGTTTCGACGACGGCCGCACTCAATAATAGTACGGCCGTTCTATTTTTTTTGGTTCGATCACGAAAAGAACGGTACGAGGCCATGCGAAAAGGTGAACAGACGCGCGCCGCGATCCTCGATGCAGCGCTGGACCTGGCGAGCCGCGACGGGCTCGAAGGTCTGACGATCGGTCTTCTGGCCGAGCGCATGCAGATGAGCAAAAGCGGCGTGTTTGCGCATTTCGGCTCGCGCGAGGATCTGCAGGTGGAAGTGGTGCGCGAGTACCACCGCCGGTTCGAGGAAGAGGTGTTTTACCCGAGCCTGCGCGAGCCGCGCGGTCTGCCGCGCTTGAAGGCGATGCTGTCGCGCTGGATGGATAAGCGCGTCCAGGAAGTGATGACGGGATGCATCTATATCAGCGGCGCCGTCGAGTACGACGATCGCGGCGACAACCCGGTGCGCGAGCAGCTCGTCGCAAGCGTTTCGACCTGGCGCGCGGCGCTTTTGCGCGCGATTTCGCAGGCGGTGGAAGAAGGGCATCTGCGTGCGGATACCGATCCGAACCTGATGCTGTTCGAACTGTATAGCTTCACGCTCGGTCTGCATCACGACGCGCGGTTTCTGCATCTGCCCGATGCCGCGCGCCTCACGTGGGCCGCGTTGGAAAAGACGATCGTTTCTTACCAGAGCCGTTAGCGGGGCGCGTGCCAGTGCCCGCCTCGATCGACGGCCGAGCTTGTCGCCGCAATCTTTGGAGGGTAGTCATGGGCCAATACGCCGCGCCGCTGCGCGACATGAAGTTCGTTCTGCACGAGCTGCTCGACGTCGAAGCCGAACTGAAGGGCATGCCGAGGCACGCCGAACTCGACGCCGATACGATCAATCAGGTGCTCGGAGAGGCCGGCAAGTTCTGCGAAGAGGTGCTGTTCCCGCTCAATCAGAGCGGCGACCAGGAAGGGTGCGTCTACGAGGGCGCCGGCATCGTCAAAACGCCCACGGGTTTCAAGGACGCCTACCGGCAGTACGTCGAAGCGGGATGGCCCGCGCTCTCCTGCGAACCCGAATATGGCGGGCAGGGGCTGCCGAAATTCGTCAACAATGCGTTGTTCGAGATGATGAATTCGGCGAACCAGGCCTGGACGATGTATCCGGGGCTCTCGCACGGCGCCTATGAGTGCCTCACCGCGCACGGCACGCCGGAGCAGCAGAAGGTCTATCTGCCGAAGCTCGTCGCCGGCACTTGGACGGGCACGATGTGCCTGACGGAGCCGCATTGCGGCACGGACCTCGGCATGCTGCGCACGAAGGCCGAGTCGTATGGAGACGGCTCCTACTCGCTGTCGGGCACGAAAATCTTCATCTCGAGCGGCGAGCACGACCTCGCGGAGAACATCGTGCACCTCGTTCTCGCGCGGCTGCCCGATGCGCCGCCGGGGACGAAGGGTATCTCGCTTTTCATCGTGCCGAAGTTCATTCCGACGCCGGACGGTGAGCCAGGTCAGCGCAATGCCATCAAGTGCGGATCGATCGAGCACAAGATGGGTATTCATGGCAACGCCACCTGCGTGATGAACCTCGACAACGCGAAGGGCTGGCTCGTCGGCGAGCCGAACCGCGGCCTGCAGGCGATGTTCGTCATGATGAACGCGGCGCGGCTCGGCGTCGCGATGCAGGGGCTCGGCCTCACGGAAGTGGCTTACCAGAACTCGCTCGCCTACGCGAAGGAGCGCTTGCAGATGCGCTCGCTCTCCGGCCCAAAGGCGCCGGAGAAGCCGGCCGATCCCATCATCGTCCATCCCGACGTGCGCCGCATGCTGCTCACGCAAAAGGCCTACGCCGAAGGCGCGCGCGCGTTTTCGTACTGGGCCGCGGTGCAGATCGATCGCGAGCTCTCGCATGCCGACGAGGCCGTGCGCAAGGACGCGAGCGATCTCGTCGCGCTGCTCACGCCGGTGCTGAAGGCATTCCTCAGCGACAACGCGTTCGAGTGCACCAATCACGCTCTGCAGGTCTTCGGCGGGCACGGCTATATCGCCGAATGGGGTATGGAGCAGTACGTTCGCGACGCACGCATCAACATGATCTACGAGGGCACGAATGCCGTGCAGGCGCTCGACCTGCTCGGCCGCAAGGTGCTCGCCGACATGGGCGCGAAGCTGAAGAAGTTCGGCAAGCTCGTTACCGAGTTCGTCGAAGCGGAGGGCGTTAAGCCCGAGATGCAGGAGTTCGTCAACCCGCTCGCCGATATCGGCGAAAAGGTGCAGAAGCTCACGATGGAGATCGGCATGAAGGCGATGCAGAACCCCGACGAAGTGGGCGCTGCCGCCGTACCCTATCTGCGCACCGTCGGCCATCTCGTCTTCTCGTACTTCTGGGCCCGCATGGCACGCATTGCGCTCGACAAAGAGGCGTCGGGCGACCCGTTCTACAAGTCGAAGCTCGCCACCGCGCGCTTTTACTTCGCGAGGCTCCTGCCCGAGACGGCCGCGACGATCCGCATGGCGCGCGCGGGGGCGAAGCCGCTGATGGAGATCGACGAGGCGCTGTTTTAACTGGAGAGACACGTGAGCAACCTGATCATTCGCAAGGTGGCCGTGCTCGGCGCCGGCGTAATGGGCGCGCAGATCGCCGCGCACCTCATCAACGCCAAGGTGCCGGTGCTGCTGTTCGACCTTCCGGCCAAGGAAGGTCCGAAGAACGCGATCGCCCTCAAGGCGATCGACAATCTAAAGAAGCTCTCGCCGGCCCCGCTCGGCGTCAAGGACGATGCGCGCTACATCGAACCGGCGAACTACGAGGACGATATTGCCCGGCTCGCCGAATGCGACCTCGTGATCGAAGCGATCGCCGAGCGCATGGACTGGAAGCACGATCTCTACCAGAAGGTCTCGCCCCATCTCGCGCCCCATGCGATTTTCGCGACGAATACGTCGGGCCTCTCGATCACTCAGTTGTCCGAAGGATTTTCGGACGAGCTGAAGTCGCGCTTTTGCGGTGTGCATTTCTTCAATCCGCCGCGCTATATGCATCTCGTCGAGCTGATCCCGACGGCGACGACGCGCGCGCAGATCCTCGACGATCTGGAGTCGTTCCTCACGAGCGTCGTCGGCAAGGGCGTCGTCCGTGCGAAAGACACGCCGAATTTCATTGCGAACCGCGTCGGCGTCTTTTCCATCCTCGCCGTCATGGCGGAAGCCGCGAAATACGGGCTTCGCTTCGACGAGGTCGACGACCTGACGGGTGCGCGTCTCGGGCGCGCAAAGTCGGCGACGTTCCGCACCGCCGACGTCGTCGGCCTCGATACGTTGGTGCACGTCATCAAGACGATGCAGGACAATCTTCCCGAAGATCCGTTCTTCCCCGTCTACGAGACGCCTGCCGTGCTGGCATCGCTCGTCCAGAAGGGCGTGCTCGGACAGAAGAGCGGCAGCGGGTTCTATCGGAAGGAAGGCAAGGCGATCAAGGTACTCGATCCGAAGACGGGCGAGTACGTCGAGAGCGGTGCCAAGGCGGACGAGCTCGTCGGCCGCATCCTCAAGCGTGCGCCGGCCGAGCGGTTGAAGCTGCTGCGCGAATCGGAGCACCCGCAGGCCCAATTTCTATGGGCCATTTTCCGCGATGTTTTCCACTACATCGCCGTTCATCTCGAATCGATCGCGGACAACGCGCGTGACGTCGATCTCGCGATTCGATGGGGCTTCGGCTGGAGCGACGGGCCGTTCGAAGGATGGCAGGCCGCCGGCTGGAAGCAAGTGGCCGAATGGGTGCGGGACGATATCGCCGCGGGCAAGGCGCTCGCGAAGGCGCCGCTGCCCTCGTGGGTCTTCGACGGCCCCGTCGCCGAGAAAGGCGGCGTCCATACGAACGAGGGATCGTGGTCGCCGGCCGCGAAATCGTTCGTGCCGCGTTCCACGCTCGGCGTCTATGACAAGCAGATGTTCCGCGCGCCGCTCGTCGGCGAGACCGGCCGCGATCCGAGAAAGCAGGGCAAGACGCTCTTCGAAAGCGAGACGCTGCGCGCTTGGGTCGACGATCGCGCCGGCGAAGACGACGTCGTCATCGTTTCGTTCAAGAGCAAGATGAACACGATGGGGCCGAGCGTCATCGACGGGCTCGTGCAGGCTATCGACCTCGCCGAGAAGGACTACCGCGCCGTCGTCATTTGGCAGCCGACCTCGCTGACGCTTGGCACGCCCGGCGGACCGTTCTCGGCCGGTGCGAACCTCGAAGAGGCAATGCCCGCATTCATGATGGGCGGCGCGAAGGGCATCGAGCCGTTCGTGAAGAAGTTCCAGCAGGGCATGCTGCGCGTCAAATACGCGAACGTGCCCGTCGTGACGGCGGTGTCGGGCATCGCACTCGGCGGCGGTTGCGAGCTGATGCTCCACAGCGCGAAGCGCGTGGCGCATTTCGAGAGCTACGTTGGGCTCGTGGAAGTCGGTGTCGGGCTGTTGCCAGCCGGCGGCGGTCTCAAGGAGGCGGTGTTGCGCGCGGCGGAAACGGCTGCCGCGGTCGGCGCGCCGCAGGGCGAGCTGCTCAAGTTCGTCAGCAAGTCGTTCGAGAACGCGGCGATGGCGAAGGTCTCGGGCTCCGCGCTCGAAGCGCGCGCAATGGGCTATCTGAAGCCGTCGGACACGATTGTCTTCAACGTCTTCGAGTTGCTCGATACGGCGAAGAAGGAAGCGCGCGCACTGGCGGCCGCCGGCTATCGGCCGCCGCTGCGGGCTTCGCAGATCCCCGTCGCGGGCCGCTCGGCGATTGCGACGATCAAGGCGCAGCTCGTCAACATGCGCGACGGCAACTTCATCAGCGCGCATGACTACCTGATCGCCTCGCGCATCGCCGAGGTCATATGCGGCGGCAACGTGGAGGCGGGGAGCCTCGTCGACGAGGAGTGGCTCCTCACGCTCGAGCGCCGCGCGTTCGTCGAGCTGCTCGGCACGCAAAAGACGCAGGAGCGGATCATGGGCATGCTGCAGACCGGCAAGCCGGTGCGCAACTAACGCGGTGGCAATGAGGAGCTGCAAATGAGCAAACAGCTGCAAGACGCATACATCGTCGCGGCAAGCCGCACGCCGATCGGCAAGGCGCCGCGCGGGGCGTTCAAGAACACGCGCCCGGACGAGCTTCTGGTCCATGCGATCAGATCGGCCGTCGCGCAGGTGCCGGCGCTGGATACGAACGTCATCGAAGACGCGATCGTCGGCTGCGCGATTCCCGAGGCCGAGCAAGGGCTCAACGTCGCCCGCATGGGCGCGCTGCTCGCGGGCCTGCCGAGGTCGGTCGGCGGCGTGACGGTCAATCGTTTCTGCGCATCGGGCCTGACTGCGCTCGCGATGGCGGCCGACCGGATCCGTGTCGGCGAGTCGGACGCGATGATCGCGGGCGGGTGCGAATCGATGAGCATGGTGCCGATGATGGGCAACACGCCGTCGATGTCGCCGCATATCTTCGATCGCGACGAAGACTATGGCATCGCCTATGGCATGGGGCTGACGGCCGAGCGCGTCGCCGAGTGCTGGAAGGTGAGCCGCGAGGACCAGGATCGCTTTTCGCTGAGTTCACACGAAAAGGCGATCGCCGCGCAAAAGGCTGGCGAATTCAAGGATGAGATCGCGCCTTATGCGATCGTCGAGCGATTTCCGGATCTGGCCTCGGGGGAGGTCAAAGTCAGCACGCGCGAGCTCGCGCTCGACGAGGGCCCTCGGCCTGATACATCGATCGAAGGACTCGCGAAGCTCAAGCCTGTGTTTAGGAGCAAGGGCTCGGTGACGGCCGGTAACAGCTCGCAGACATCGGACGGCGCGGGCGCGCTCATCGTCGTTTCCGAAAAGATCCTGAAGCAGTTCAACCTGACGCCGCTGGCGCGTTTCGTGAGCTTCGCCGTGCGTGGCGTGCCTCCCGAAGTGATGGGCATCGGGCCGAAGGAAGCGATTCCCGTGGCGCTGAAGGCCGCCGGCCTCAAGCAGGACGATTTGGACTGGATCGAGCTCAATGAAGCGTTCGCGGCGCAGTCGCTCGCCGTCATTCGCGAGCTCGGGCTCGATCCCGCAAAGGTCAATCCGATCGGCGGAGCCATCGCGCTGGGGCATCCGCTCGGCGCGACCGGCGCGATTCGGGCGGCTACGGTCGTGCATGGCCTGCGTCGGCGCAATCTTAAGTACGGGATGGTGACGATGTGCGTCGGTACCGGCATGGGTGCCGCCGGCATTATCGAGCGCCTTTGATCGGCCTGACGCGGCGGATATCGGTGCCGGCTCGCGGGCTAATGATCGTTCCTCGACGATCGGACAGCTTCGCGAGCAATCGCTTTTTCTGGAGTCGACAAATGACGGACGAAATTCTGGTGGAGCGCGCCGATGGCGTGATGACGATTACCCTCAATCGTCCGAATAAAAAGAATGCGATCACGTCGGCGATGTATGCCGCGATGACGGAAGCGCTCGAAGATGCCCGCGACGATGCGGCCGTGCGTGCGATCGTGATGCGCGGCGCTGGGGGCGCATTCAGCGCGGGCAACGATCTCGAGGATTTCGTGAAGTCGCCGCCGATGGGCGACGACGCGCCGGTTCTGCGGTTTCTGCGCAGCATCAGCACGGCGCCAAAGCCGGTCGTGGCATCGGTAACGGGCGTCGCGGTCGGGATCGGCACGACGCTGCTGCTTCATTGCGACCTCGTCTATGCGGCCGATTCGGCGACGTTCTCGTTGCCGTTCGCGCAGCTGGGGCTGTGTCCGGAGGCGGCTTCGAGCATGTTGCTGCCGCGCCTGGCCGGTTACCAGCTCGCCGCGGAAAAGTTGCTGCTGGGTGAGGCGTTCGACGCACGCGAGGCGCATCGGATGGGAATCGTGAACCGCCTGCTGCCTGCGGGCGAAGTCGATGCGTTTGCTCTCGCGCAGGCAGCCAAGCTGGCGACGTTGCCTGCCGCGTCGCTGCGCGTGACGAAGCGCTTGATGAAGCAGGCGGGAGACCAGGAAGTCGCGCAGCGGATCAAGGAGGAAGTCGTGCACTTCGGCAAGATGCTGCTCGCGCCCGAAGCACGCGAAGCCATGACGGCATTTCTTCAAAAGCGCAAGCCGGACTTTCGCCAGTTCGATTAGCGGGCCGCGCTGGCCCAGCGGTGCGCCGTTCCGTTCGAGGCACGGCGGTCCCTATGCCGTTTCGTAGTCGACATACCCGGCCTCGCGGCAAAAGCTCAGCAGCCGGATGCCTGCCTGACGCGCGATCGTGACGGCCAGCGACGACGGCGCCGATATCGTCGCGACCATCGGGATGCCGACGCGCGCCGCCTTGCGTACCAGCTCGTAACTCGCACGGCTCGAAAGGAAGACGAAGCCGTCGGTCGTATCCGTGCGATCGAGGACGAGCTGGCCGATCAGCTTATCAAGTGCGTTGTGTCGGCCGACGTCCTCGAAGGCGCGCCGAATCGACCCGTCGGCCGCGCACCATGCGGCGGCATGCAGGCCGCCCGTGAGCTTCGTGAGCGCCTGATGCTCGGGCAGCGCGCGCGCCGCATGTGCGATCGCGTCGGGTGCGAGGCGTGACAGGAATCCCGTATCAGGGACGCGCTCGGGCGCGAGATCGAGCAAATCGATGCTCTCGATACCGCACACCCCGCATCCGGTGCGGCCGGTGAGCGCGCGCCGCTTTTCCTTGAGTGCGACGAACGCCTGCTGGACGACGGTCAGTTCGACCTGAGCGTGTGGAAACGGCAATTCTTCGCCGTGCATCGTCACTTCGATGTCATGGATGTCGCTGCCGCGCTCGACGATCCCTTCGGAAATTGCGAAGCCGACCGCGAACGCCTCGAGATCGCGTGGCGTACACATCATGACGGCATGCGAGATGCCGTTGAAAATGAGCGCGACCGGCCACTCCTGGCCGATCCGGTCAGCGGCGGTCTCGACGGCGCCCGCGCGATGCCGGCGCACTTGCTGCTCAACGACGCCCGATTGCTCGGTGTAATCCAATGGTTCGTTCAAGATCGCTCCTTGCTGGCCGCATTGACGCGCCGGTTAAAGTCTAAAATACCCGAACCGGACCATATCTGCCTGCCGAAACAAGGCTTCGTTGACCGAGAGGACATCGTCATGGGACTGCTCGAAGCGCCGTTCTTGTTCGATTTCGAAGTGGTGTCGTCAGAAGACTTCAAATTCATGCCGATGTCGGTGCGCTTCAACCTCGATCGCTTTGGGCTGCGTATCTCGCTCGCGCAATGGCAGATGCTGCCCTACCCGGACCGTGTGCTGCTCGCGCGCTTTCCCGTCGACGACGATACGGCGATCGAGCCGAATTTCGACCATGCGCTCTTCGAGATGATGCGCACGCATGCGAATGTCGAGCCGGAATGGTTCACGCCGGACGCCGACCCCGCATGGCGCAAGGTCGACACCGTGCCCGAAGGCGTTACCCATCAGTGCGGCATCGCCGGGATCCCCGTCCCCTCGAATGACCGCTGGGCACAGCTCGCGCCGTTCAAGCGCTATGTGCTGGCGAAGCTGTCGCGCAAGCCGGAAGGCAATCACGACTTCATACCGGCCATGAAGGAATTCGGGCTTGCGGCTTGAATTTAACAATCGTTGAGAATTTCGCCGAGCGATCGAGTACGGATTCGTTTCGTGATTTCGTCATACGAATAATTGAGCATGTTGTTTTGCTTTTTTGCGCCGACACGCTCAACTTTTGCGCGGCGTTGCCGTTATCCACGAGTTGGCGCGTCAAAAAACCCGTATTGTTTCGTACTCCTTCAATAATGGGGTGCCTGCCCCGCAGGATGGGTGCGTCGTCCCCAGTGCGAACGACGTTCGATAAATGACATCTTTCTTTTCGAAGCGGCTGCTGATCAACCTCGTCGTCGTCGTCGCGGCCGCGGTCGCCGCTTCGATGCGTTCGACGCGCTTTGCCATGCTGCTTCTGCTCGTGACGATGATCGCGGGCTGCGGCGTGCTGATCTACACCTTTGGCGCGCGCGAGGGCGCCGCGCGCGCGAAGCTGCGTGTCGCGCGCGTAATGCGTCGCAGCGACGAGCGCTTTCGCGAGCTTTTCGATGCCCATCCCGTGCCGATGTGGATCTACGACCGCGAAACGCTGAGCTTTCTCGCGGCGAACGACGCCGCCGTCGAGCAGTACGGTTACAGCGAAAGCGAGCTGCTTTCGATGACGATCCGCGAGATTCACCCGCCCGACGAGCTCGCGCGGCTCGATTCGTATCTGGGCCGCACCAGCGCGACGCCGCGCCGCGGCCGTGTCATGGCCGGGGTTTGGCGCCATCGGCGTCGCGACGGCTCGCTGCTCTCGGCCGATATCTCGAACCACGTGCTGAGCTTCATGGGCCGTCCGGCGATGTTCGTGCTGGCCGACGACGTGACCGATCAGATCAAGGCCGAAGCCGAGGCCCAGCGCTCGAACCAGATGCTCGAGACCGTCATCGACAACATCCCGCAGCGCATTTTCTGGAAGGACCGCGAATCGCGCTATCTCGGCTGCAATATGGCGTTCGCGCGCGACGCGGGGCTCGCCTATCCCGAGCAAGTGATCGGCAAGACCGACTACGACATGCCGTGGAAAAGCATGGCTGACTCGCTGCAGCGAGCCGATCGCGAAATCGTCGTGACCGGCGTGCCGAAGATGAACCTCGAGTTCGAAGTTGTGGTGGAAGGCGTCTTGCGCGCCGGCATCACGAGCAAGATTCCGCTCACGAACGGCGACGGCACGGTGATCGGCGTGCTGGGTTCCTACACGGACACGACCGATCGCAAGCGCTCCGATCTGGCGCTGCGCCTGCAAAGCCGCGCGCTCGATGCGAGCGTCAATGCGATCGTCATCACGGGGCCGGCCGAAGGCGGCCATGTCATCGAGTACGCGAATCCCGCCTTCAAGCGCATCACGGGATACGAGCCGGCCGAGGTCATCGGCCACGACTCCCGGCTCCTGCAGCGCGACGATCGTGAGCAGGACGGGCTCGTCGCCATTCGCGAAGGACTCGCGGCGAACCGTGAGGTCAGCGCGGTTTTGCGCAATTACCGCAAGGATGGCGCGCTGTTCTGGAATCAGCTCTACGTCGCACCCGTGCCCGATACGGACGGCCGAATCACGCACCATATCGGCGTCATCAACGATGTGACCGAGCTGATCCGCTATCAGGAACAACTCGAATATCAGGCGAACTACGACAGTCTCACGAGGCTGCCCAATCGCATCCTCCTGCGCGAGCGGCTGCAGCAATCAATGGCGCGCGGCATCGAACTCGCGGTCGTGTTCGTCGATCTCGACGGCTTCAAGAACGTCAACGACAGTCTCGGCCATAGCGTCGGCGACCGCCTGCTCGGCGTCGTCGCCGAGCGGCTCGCGCGCACGGTTCAGGCCGGCGATACCGTCGCGCGTCATGGCGGCGACGAGTTCGTGATCGTACTGACGGAGCTCGTCGGCGACGGTGCGCTCGTGAAGTGGATGGAGCGCGTTCGCGCGGTGATCTCGGAGCCGGTCATGCTCGACGGCACCGAGCTCTATGTCGGCTGCAGCATGGGCGCGAGCCTCTTTCCGCAAGATGGTGAGGACGTCGAAACATTGCTGAAAAAGGCCGACCTCGCCATGTATCGCGCGAAGGACATGGGGCGCAACACGTTCCAGCTCTATCAGCCCGAGATGAACACGAGCGTCGGTGCGCGCCTGAATCTCGAGCGGCGCCTGCGCCGCGCGCTTCGCGACGGCGAATTCCTGCTTCACTATCAGCCGCAGGTCGACATCGGGACCGGGCGCATCGTCGGCATGGAGGCGCTCGTGCGCTGGCACGACCCGGAAGTGGGGCTCGTGCCGCCCTCGGCGTTCATTCCGGTCGCCGAAGAAAGCGGCCTGATCGGCCCGTTGTCGGAGTGGGTGCTGCGCGAGGCCTGCCGCCAGAACAAAGCCTGGCAGGACGAAGGGCTGCCGCCCGCGCGCGTCTCGGTGAATCTGTCGGCCCGCCAGTTTCAGCAGCGCGACATCGCCAAGCTCGTCATGTCGATCCTCGAGGAGACCGGGCTGGAGCCGCGCTACCTCGAGCTCGAGCTGACTGAGAGCACGATCATGCGCAACGCCGAGGAAGCGGTCATCATGCTCAACGAGCTTCACGCGCTCGGTATCGGCCTCGCGATCGACGATTTCGGGACCGGCTATTCGAGCCTCAGCTATCTGAAGCGCTTTCCGGTCGACCGGCTCAAGATCGATCGCTCGTTCGTCTCGGACATCGGCGACTCCAGCGATGATGAGACGATTACCTCGGCCATCATCGCGCTCGCGCATTCGCTCGATCTGCAGGTCATTGCGGAAGGTGTCGAGACGGCCGCGCAACTCGACTTCCTGAAAGCGCGCGCCTGCCATGAAATGCAGGGCTACTACTTCGCGCGGCCGATGCCGCAGGATGCGATTCCCCAGCTTCTGGAGCGCGACCGAGGGCGCAAGACCGAACACGCCGACGCATAGGCGCATAGGCGCGGCGCTGGCGGTGCTTCAGCCGAGTTCCGGCAGCTTGCGCGGACGGCGATCGCGATCGGTGGCGACATAGGTGAGCGTGGCTTCCGTCACCTTCACGACTTCCTCGGAGAGGCTCATGCGCTGCGCGAACACCTCGACGTCCACCGTGATCGAGGTGTTGCCCGTCTTGACGATCTCGGCGTAAAAGCTCAGCAGGTCGCCGACGAATACCGGCTGCTTGAAAACGAACGAGTTCACGGCCACCGTCGCGACGCGGCCGTTGGCGCGGCGGCTCGCGGGGATCGATCCCGCAATGTCGACCTGCGCCATGATCCAGCCGCCGAATACGTCGCCGTGGACGTTGGCGTCCGACGGTTGGGGCATGACGCGCAAGGCGCAGGATTTTTGCGGAAGCATGGGCGAAAAGGTCATGGGTGCACTGTGAAAAAGTAAAAACGATCCGCGCCGCAAGGGCGCAAACGCCGCCGATCGGGTTCTGCGACAATACCGGCACGGGCGGTGTGGCGGCGTTGGAATTGTACGGGCAACGCCGAGCCCGAGTCCCCACATTTTGCAGAGTTGTTGCCGCGGCTGTCGCCGCCGATTTCATGCGACGTTTTTCCGCTTCCACCGAGCTCGCTCCGCCGTCCGACGCGCCGCGCCGCGACTGGCAGACGATTCGCTCGCTGCTGCCTTACCTCGCCACCTACAAGCGGCGCGTCGCGCTTGCGCTCACCTGCCTGGTCGGCGCGAAAGTCGCGAACCTCGGCGTGCCGATCGTCATGAAGCGCATCGTCGATGGTCTTGCGTCGATGCGGCATCTGACGGCGCTCGGCCGGGCCGAGCACGAACCGGCGATCGTGCTCGCGGGCGGCATCGCGCTGCTCGTCGTCGCCTATGCGGTCGTGCGGCTTTCGACGTCGGCGTTCACCGAGCTGCGCGAGATTCTGTTCTCGAAAGTCACGGAAAGCGCCGTGCGCGAGCTCGCGCTGAAGGTCTTCCGGCACCTCCATTCGCTTTCGTTGCGCTTTCATCTCGAGCGGCAGACGGGCGGGATGTCGCGCGACATCGAACGTGGCACGCGAGGCATTCAGCAACTGATTTCTTATTCGCTCTACAGCATCTTGCCGACCCTCGTCGAAGTCGGTCTCGTGCTCGGCTTTTTCATCGTCAAGTACGAGGCCTACTACGCCGTGGTCGCGTTGATTGCGCTCGTCGTCTACATCGCATTCACGGTGAAGGTCACGGAATGGCGGACGCACTTTCGCCGGACGATGAACGAACTCGATTCGCGCGCGAACTCGCGCGCCATCGATTCGCTGCTCAATTACGAGACCGTCAAGTATTTCGGGAACGAGGAGTGGGAGGCGAAGCGCTACGACGAAAACCTCAAGCGCTACCGCGCGGCGGCGATCAAATCGCAGAACTCGCTTTCGCTGCTGAACTTCGGGCAGCAGACGATCATCGGCACGGGTCTCGTCTTCATTCTCTGGCGCGCGACCTCGGGCGTGATGGCGGGACGGCTCACGCTCGGCGACCTCGTTCTCATCAACACGTTCATGCTTCAGCTTTATATCCCGCTGAACTTTCTCGGCGTGGTCTATCGCGAGTTGAAGCAGGCGCTCACCGATATGGACCGGATGTTCACGCTGCTGGGCGCCGCCCGCGAGATACCCGATGCGCCCGGCGCCGCGTCGCTCGCCGTACGCGGGGCGGAGCTCTCGTTCGAGCGCGTCTCGTTCGCCTACGAGCCGTCACGGCAGATCCTTCACGACGTGAGCTTCACGATCGCCGCCGGCACGACGACGGCCGTCGTCGGCGCAAGCGGTTCCGGGAAATCGACGCTCGCGAGGCTCCTTTTTCGCTTTTACGATCTCGACCGGACGTCGGGCGGTGCAATCCGCATCGACGGGCAGGACATCCGTGACGTGAAGCAGGAGACGCTGCGGGCGGCGATCGGCATCGTGCCGCAGGACACGGTGCTGTTCAACGATACGATCTACTACAACATCGCTTACGGCAGGCCGAGCGCCACGCGCGAGGAAGTCGTCGCGGCCGCGCGCGCCGCGCATATTCACGACTTCATCGAGGGATTGCCGAAGGGTTATGACACGCCCGTCGGCGAGCGCGGTCTCAAGCTGTCGGGCGGCGAGAAGCAACGCGTGGCGATCGCGCGCACGCTCCTCAAGGACCCGCCGATCCTCGTTTTCGACGAAGCCACCTCGGCGCTCGATTCCCGCTCGGAGCGCGCGATTCAGGCGGAACTCGATCAGATCGCGCGCGGACGCACGACGCTCGTCATCGCGCACCGACTCTCGACGGTCGTCCACGCGCATCAGATCATCGTGATGGACCACGGCCGCATCGTCGAGCGCGGCACGCACGCCGAGCTCGTGCGCGCGGGCGGTCATTTTGCGCAGATGTGGGCACTGCAACAGCAGCAGGCGGCGCGCGAGGCGCCGCTCGCCGACCCGGCGATCGTCAACGGGTCCGCACGCTGAGTGTCGAGTCGAGCTCGCGCAATTGCTGAGGAGTCCCGACGTTTTCCCAGAGTCCGTCATAGAGCTCGCCGCTTGCGCGGCCGGCTCCGATGGTTTCGCGGTAGTACGGCTTCAACGCGCAGCGCTCGCCGCGGCCGAGGCCGCGGAACATCCGTGTGTCGTAGAGTCCGATGTTGCCGAACGTGTAGCGCGGGGCGCCGTCGAGTGCAAGCTGACCGTCGATCAGCGCGAAGTCGCCCGTCGGATGAAACGGCGGGTTCGGGACCATGACGAGGTGCATGCCCGGTTGCGCCGATTGCGCGAGTCGCCCGGCGGGCTCGTGTAAGCGGGCGTAATCGAAATCGCAGTAGATGTCCCCGCTCACCGCGACGAAGATCTGAGGCCGGCCGTCATCCTCGAGAAGCGGCAGCGCCTGAGCGATCCCACCCGCCGTTTCCAGTGCGACGGTTTCCGCCGAGTAGGCGAGGCGCACGCCCCAGCGCGAGCCGTCGCCAAGCGCCGCTTCGATCCGCTCGCCGAGCCATGCATGATTGACGACGATCGTCGTGAAGCCTGCGCGAGCGAGGCGCTCGATCTGCCAGACGATGAGCGGCTTGCCGCCCACCTCGAGCAACGGCTTCGGGCAGGTATCGGTAAGCGGCCGCATTCTTTCGCCGCGGCCTGCCGCGAAAATCATCGCCTTCTTGATCGGCGCCGCGTTCGCGGCTTCTGCCGCCGCTCGTTGTGTCGCGTTGGTCGGCTTGGCCGTCATGTCGTTCTGTTTATCCAGTTATTGGAAACGTCGAAAGGCTCAGAATGTATAGCCGATTTCGGCGGTGCGGCCGTCCAGTTCGTCGATCAGTTGCGCGAACGGCGCGAGCGGCCGGTACCGTTCGCTGACTTTGCGCGCGTAGCCGATGAAGCGTGGCAGATCGGCGAGATAGCGCGCTTTGCCGTCGCGGTGATTGAGCCGCGAAAAGAGTCCGAGGATCTTGATGTGGCGCTGCAGGCCCATCCACTCGATCTGCCTGTAGAACTCGCCAAAATCGGGGTCCACGGGAAGCCCCGCCTTTTTGGCGCGCTCCCAATAGTAGACGAAGCAATCGAGCTCGAACTCCTCGTCCCAGGTCAGAAAGGCATCGCGCATGAGCGAAGCGACGTCGTAAGTGATCGGCCCCATCACCGCATCCTGGAAGTCGAGCACGCCCGGGTTCGGCTCGCGGATCATGAGGTTGCGGGGCATGAAATCGCGCAGCATGTAGACCTGCGGCTGCGCGCGTGCGCTCGCGATGACGAGCGCGTAGGTGCGGTCGAGCACGGCGCGCGTTTTCTCGTCGACGGCACGGTTCAGGTGGCGGCCAATGTACCACTCGGGCATGAGCTCCATTTCGCGGCGCATGAACGCTTCGTCGAACACGGGCAACACCCCTTCGCGTGACGCGAGCTGCCAGCGGATCAGCGCGTCGAGCGCGTCCCGCATGAGCGGCCGCGCGCTTTGTGGATCGTTCGCGTCGAGTGCAGCTATGTAGGACCGCGTGCCGAGATCGGTCACCAACATGAAGCCGCGCTCGAGATCGCATTCGAGCACTCGCGGCACGTGCACGCCCGCTTGCGCGAGCAGGCCCGCGATCTCGGCGAATTCGCGGCATTTCTCGGGCGGCGGGGCGTCGACGGCGATGAGCGTCGCGCCGTGATCGCCAGCCGATACCAACCGGAAATAGCGGCGGAAGCTTGCATCGGCGGAAGCGGGTGCGAGCGTGGCAAGGTCGAGCGCATAGCGCGCCGCGTGCGTGCCAAGCCACTCGCCCATCAAATCGAGGCGGGCGTCGGCGGGGGAGGTCGTCGTCATGAAAGGCGGGATGCAAAACGTCTTGCCATATAATACCCGACGACTTTTTTTGATGCGCCCCGTGTTGGCCCTCGCACGGTCCCGTTGGACCGCCTTTCATCGCGCGCCCTGGTAAGCGGGCGCTCGATGAGACCGCCACGTCCCGCGGCGGTGCACGCAGGCAGCGACCGGCCCGTTGCCGGCCCGCCGGCCGATTCGAATATCGATACATGCCGCCCAGACACCTTCGAACGCATCCCTTCGGCTTCCGCATCTGCGATCGCGCCCCGCGCATGAAACGGCTCGCCGCGGCATTGATTGCCGTGCCGGGTCTCATGCCCTCGATCTCGAATGCGCAGCTATCCGGCGCCGCAGCCGAGCCGCAGCAGATCGACGTGCCTTGGGGGCTGCGGCTCGCGCCGCAGATCGAGGAGCATCCGCTCGCCCCAGGCAGCGCTCCCTCGACGTTCGTGCTCGGCGACCAGGCGAGCGGCACGGCGGACCGCGACATGGCCGCGAAGGGTGCCGCCGAAGTGCGGCGCGGCGTGTCGGTCGTGAAAGGCGATGCGCTTCACTACGATCAGGACACCGACATGGCCGATGCTTACGGGCATGTGCGGATCAGCACCAACGGTGCGGTGTTCTACGGGCCCGAGGCCCATATGCAGGTCGAATCGAGCCAGGGCTTCATGCCGGTGCCGAAGTATCGCTTCACCACGCGCGGCGGCTCGGGAAGCGCAAAAGAGGTCAAGCTGCTCGATAGCGAGCGTTCCGTATTCACCGATGCGACCTACACGGCGTGCCAGTGCGAAACGCGCCCCGCCTGGTACATCCGCGGCAGCAAGTTCGAATTCGACACGGGCGAGGACGAGGGCGTCGCGCGCAACGGCGTACTGTTTTTCCAGGGCGTGCCGATCTTCGCGAGCCCGTGGCTTTCGTTTCCGCTCAGCAACGAGCGCAAGAGCGGCCTGTTGCCGCCGACCTTTTCGTTCGGCTCGACGAATGGGTTCGATTTCTCGCAGCCGTACTATTTCAATATCGCGCCGAACCGCGATCTGACGGTGACGGGGCGCTACATCGAAAGGCGCGGCGTGCAGTTGCAGCAGCAGTTCCGCTATCTTTCGCCGAGTTACTCGGGCACGTTCTATACCGATTACCTGCCGAACGACGCCGCCGCCCACCGAAACCGCTACGCGATCTTCTGGCAGCACAATCAGAATCTCGGCAACGGGTTCGGCTTTTACGTCAACTACAACAAGGTCTCGGATATCAACTATCCGTACCAGCTCGGCTCGGCGGGCAACCAGTACACGGTCGGCGCGCAGCTCGTGTATGCGCAGGAAGCCGGCTTCACCTATAACAGCGGGCCTTGGTCGGTGCTGTTGCGCGAGCAGCACTGGCTGTCGTTCGATCCCGGCGCGACGCCTTACGGGCGCGAGCCGCAATTGAACGTCAAGTACACGCGGTACAACGTCGGCGGCTTCGACTTCGGCGCGGAGGCCGACGCGACGCGTTTCACGATACCGGTCTCCAATTCCACGCAAGGCGATCGGTTTGCTTTCAATCCGTACGTGTCTTACGGCATCTATGCGCCCGGCTACTTCATCGTGCCGAAAGTGCAGGCCCACGTTGCCGCGTACAACCTCACGAATATCGGCACGGACGTGCCGGCGGGCGAGCCCAAGAACTTCACCGAGGCGGTCCCGACGTACAGTTTCGACAGCGGCCTCATCTTCGAACGGTCGGTGCGGCTTTTCGGCGGCGACTACATCCAGACGCTCGAGCCGCGGCTCTACTACGTCTATTCGCCGTACCGCAATCAGAATCGCGCGCCGCTCTTCGACACGGCTCCGCTCGATTTCGGGCTTGCCGAGATGTTCATGCCCAATTCGTTCGTCGGCAACGACCGCGTGGCCGACGCGAACCGCGTCACGACGGCGCTCACGACGCGTTTCATCGACGCCGCCACGGGCGACGAGCGCGCGCGCTTCGTCATCGCCCAGCAATACAACTTCGTCAACCAGCGCGTGCTGGTCAGCACGACCAACGTGCAACCCGGGACGAAAGGCTCGAACGTCATCGCGGGCGGATCGCTCAAGATCGGCGCCGGTTTTTCGACGCAGGCGGCCGTCCAATATAATGCCGAGCAGAGTCAGTTCGTCCAGGCCATCACCGGCTTCGGCTTCAGCCCCGCCGATCGCAAAGTGATCAACTTGTCGTATCAATACACGCGGGCCGATCTGGCACTCAACAACAACGAGCCGATCAACCAGTTGCTGATCTCGGGCGAATGGCCGATCACCCGGCGCATCTTCGCGGTCGGGCGGATCGAGTACGATTTGGCCGACAACCGTGTTGTCGACGGACTGGTCGGCTTCCAGTACGATGCCGACTGCTGGGGCTTCGGCATCGGTCTGCAACGCTATGTGAACGGGATCACGGCCTCGGGTGTGCCGAGTTCCGGCACGCGCGTGCTCGCGCAACTGACGCTGAAGGGCCTCTCGCACGTGGACAACGGGCTCACGGCGGCGTTCAGGGCCGGCGTGGAAGGCTATCAGCCGCCCCCGCCGCCGGCGCCGCCGCTTTCGCGATTCTCCGATTACGAGTGAGGGCGAGGCGGCGGTCAGCATTTTCCGGCGCGCCGCGGGCGCGAGGAGCATTGTGCAAGACGACGGGGAAGGGCCTCGTGTTTCGACGGCCCGACAACAATGGAGTAGCTGTGGCAATCACGAATAAGCTTCGCATGGCAACGCTTGCGGCCAATATTGCCGCCGCTTGCGGCCTATTTGTCGTTTTTCTCGTCGTTCCGGCAACGCCGGCGGCGGCGCAGGCATTGCAAGGCGCGCCCGCGTCGACGCCCGGGTCGTCTCAGGCGGCGCAGCCCGTCGATTCGGTGGCGGCCGTCGTCAACGACGACGTCATCACCGAGCGCGAGCTGCAGCTGCGCGTCGATCTGGTCGCGCGTCGTCTGCAGCAGCAAAATGCGCCGGTGCCTCCCGCCGAGCAGTTGAAGCAGCAAGTGCTCGATCAAATGGTGCTCGAGCGGATCCAGTTGCAAAAGGCGAAGGAAGACGGCATCAACATCGACGATGCAGCCGTGCAGTCGACGTTGCAGCGCCTCGCCCAAGCCAACAACATGACGCTCGAAGTCTACCGCGCGCGGCTCGAAGCGGAAGGCGTGCCGTGGTCCGTCTTCACGCGCGACGCGCGTACCGAGCTCACGCTTTCGAAGCTGCGCGAGCGCGAGGTCGACAGCCGGATCAGCGTATCCGATGCGGAAGTCGTCAACTACATCGCGAGCCAACGCGGTCCCGGCTCGAAGGCGGAACAGGACTTGCGCATCGAGCATATCCTCGTGAAGGTGCCCGACGGCGCGACGCAAGACGTCCTCGGGGCGGCCCAGCAGAAGGCTCAGGCGATTCTCGATCGCGCCAAGAAGGACGGCGCGAACTTCGAGTCGCTCGCCAAGGACGAATCGCAGGCGGCCGACGCGAAAAAGGGCGGGGACCTCGGCTTTCAGCCGCCGTCGCAGTTGCCGAGTGAGTTCGTCGAAGCGTCTTCGCAGTTGCGCCCCGGCCAGGTCAGCCCCAATCTGATCCGCACGAGTGAAGGCTTCGAGATCATGCGTCTCGTCGATCGGCGCACGGGCGTCGGCGGCTCGACGAGCGAGGCGGCAAAGCTGATGCAGACCCATGTGCGCCATATCCTGCTGCGCGTGAGCCCGACCGGCCTCTCGGAGCAGGAGGCGCGCAGGAAGGAGCTCGAAATCCGCCAGCAGATCGAACAGGGCGGCGATTTCGCCAAGTTCGCGCAATCGTACTCGCAGGACGGTTCCGCCTCGCAAGGCGGCGACCTCGGCTGGATCAGCCCCGGCGAGACGGTGCCCGAGTTCGAGCGGGCCATGAATAACCTGAAGGACGGCGAGGTGAGCGAGCCCGTGCGCACCGAGTACGGCTATCACTTGATCCAGGTGCTCGGCCGGCGCGAAGCGCCGGGTTCGATCCAGCAGCAGATGGATATGGCGCGGCAGGCGATAGGCCAGCGCAAGGCCGAGCAGGCGTATGCCGATTGGCTGCGGCAGCTGCGCGATTCGGCCTACGTCGAGTACAAGCTCGGCAGCTCGCTCGCGCAGCAGTAAGGCCACGAGAGAAGCGGCGCCGTGCGGGAGCGAGGCGCCGGCCGCTGCGATTGAGGCGTGCAGCGGCGCAATGAGCGACGAGAGATGACGAACGCGACGACGAACGAAAAGCGTTCCCCCCTGCGGATCGCGATTACGACGGGCGAGCCGGCTGGCGTCGGCCCGGAGCTGACGGCGATGGCGCTCGCGGGCGCCGCGGCCCATTGGCCCGATGCCCACTTCACCGTATTCGGCGACGAGGCTTTGCTGGAGGCGCGCTCGCGCGCCGTCGGCGTCGACTGGACTGCGCTCGTCGGTGGCTCCGCTGCGACTGGCATGGCCGCAACCAGCGGGCGCCCGCCGAGCGACGTCCGCGTGCACGTCGAGCATCGTCCGCTCGCTACCGCCGCTCAGGCCGGCCGGCTCGACGCGGCCAACGGTCGTTACGTGCTCGGCCTGCTCGACGGCGCCATCGACGGCGCGCTCGCCGGCACCTTCGATGCGATCGTGACGGCTCCGCTCCAAAAGAGCACGATCAACGACGCGGGCGTGCCTTTCACGGGCCACACCGAGTATCTGGCCCAGCGCACGGGAACCGCGCGCGTCGTGATGATGCTCGCGGGCACGGGCGCGCGCCCGCTGCGCGTCGCGCTCGCAACGACGCATCTGCCGCTGAAAGATGTGCCCGCGGCGCTGACTGTCGATGGGCTCGTCGAAACGCTCGCGATCATCGATCAGAATTTGCGGCGCGATTTCGGGCTGCCCGTGCCGAGAATTCTCGTCACGGGCCTGAATCCGCATGCGGGCGAAAACGGCTATCTCGGGCGCGAGGAGATCGATGTGATCTCGCCGGCGCTGACGCTCGCGGAGCAGCGCGGGATCGACGCGCGCGGCCCTTATCCCGCCGATACGCTGTTTCAACCGCGCTACCTCGAGCAAGCCGATTGCGTGCTCGCGATGTTCCATGATCAGGGGCTGCCGGTGCTCAAGTACGCGACGTTCGGGGAAGGCGTGAACGTGACGCTCGGGCTGCCGATCATCCGCACGTCGGTCGATCACGGCACGGCGCTCGATCTGGCCGGCACCGGGCAGGCCGATGCGGGCAGCCTCATCGCCGCGATCGACACGGCGGTGGCGATGGCGCGGAACCGGCGCGGCGCTTGAGCGAGCGCTCGAGCCGATTCGCCGCGCCGCTCGACTATCCATCACTTCGATTCCATCTTTTCCGCGCTTTCCACGACCCGATGTCCACGAGCAGACAGCATCAAAGCCGCCAGCATGAAGGCCACCTGGCGCGCAAACGGTTCGGGCAGAACTTTCTCGTCGACATGGGCATCATCGATTCGATCGTCGACGTGATCCGTCCCGAGCGGGGCCAGCGCATGGTCGAGATCGGCCCTGGGCTCGGCGCGCTGACGGAGCCGCTGATCGAGCGGATCGCGACGCCCGACTCGCCGCTGCATGCGGTCGAGCTCGATCGAGACCTCATCGCGCGGTTGGAGAAGAAATTCGGGGAACGGCTCGCGCTGCACGCGGGCGATGCGCTCGCGTTCGATTTCGGCTCGCTCGTCGAGACGCGCGACAGGCCGACGCTGCGCATCGTCGGCAATCTGCCCTACAACATTTCCAGCCCGCTGCTCTTTCACCTGATGTCGTTCGCGCCGATCGTCGTCGACCAGCATTTCATGTTGCAGAACGAGGTAGTCGAGCGGATGGTCGCCGAGCCGGGCTCGAAGGCGTTCGGGCGCCTGTCGGTCATGCTGCAATACCGCTATGTGATGGACAAGCTGCTCGACGTGCCGCCCGAATCGTTCCAGCCGCCGCCGAAAGTCGATTCGGCGATCGTGCGGATGATCCCGTTTGCTCCGGACGAGCTCGCGCCCGTCGACGAGCGCGTGTTCGCCGATCTCGTCCTGGCCGCGTTTTCGCAGCGGCGCAAGATGCTGCGCAATACGTTGTCCGCCTACCGGGAGCAAGTCGATTTCGATGCGCTCGGATTCGATCTCTCCCGTCGAGCCGAAGAAGTGTCCGTCGACGAATACGTACGTGTGGCGCAGGCGCTTGCGCCGGGGCGAGTGCCTTCCGAGTGAGCGCGCCGTGCGGCGTGCCGTTTCGGCGCTCGAGTCGCGCCGGGCTCGCAGCGGCGTTTCGGCTTTCTTGATAGATTCAAGGTTTGTCGCGTTCCGTTTTTCGACCGAAGGGAGGACAGCATGCGCCTGCTTCACACGATGCTGCGAGTCGGCGATCTCGATCGCTCGATCGCGTTTTATACGAACCTGCTCGGCATGAAAGTGTTGCGCCGGCAGGACTATCCGGAGGGCCGCTTCACGCTCGCATTCGTGGGCTATACGGACGAAAGCGAGGGCACCGTCATCGAGCTCACGCACAACTGGGGCACGCCATCGTACGACCTCGGCACGGGATTCGGTCATCTGGCCGTCGAGGTCGACGACGCGTACGCGGCCTGCGAACAGATCAAGGCGCAAGGCGGCACGGTCGTGCGCGAGGCGGGCCCGATGAAGCACGGCACGACGGTGATCGCATTCGTCACCGATCCGGATGGCTACAAAATCGAGTTCATTCAGAGAAAGCGTTGACGTAACCGCGCCGCGCGCGCCATTGCGCGCGTGGCTCTGCCCTCGATGGAACTGTCCGATCGGCCTTGCGCCACAGCCCTCGCGCTCGAGCGCGACCCGCCAAAAGCCTCAACGCCGCACCAATCCGGTAAAATTCATCGTTTCGCAGCGCGGGTCGCATGAATGATCGCGTCCCGCGCCCGGCCGTGCATTCGGAAATCCAGTCCGGCCGGCCTTTCGACACGTCGGCGGAACTCAGCGGCCTCATGCGCCGCCCGCCGCAAAAGGCACGACATGCTCACGTTCCAGCAAATCATCCTGACGCTGCAGTCCTATTGGGATCAACAGGGCTGCGCGCTGCTTCAGCCGATCGACATGGAAGTCGGCGCCGGCACGTCGCACGTGCACACGTTCCTGCGCGCCGTCGGCCCCGAGCCCTGGCGTGCCGCCTATGTGCAGCCGTCGCGCCGCCCGAAGGACGGCCGCTACGGCGACAACCCGAACCGCCTGCAGCACTACTACCAGTACCAGGTCGTGCTGAAGCCCGCGCCCGAAAACATTCTCGATCTCTATCTCGGCTCGCTCGAGGCGCTTGGCTTCGACTTGAAGCAAAACGACGTGCGCTTCGTCGAAGACGATTGGGAGAACCCGACGCTCGGCGCCTGGGGGCTCGGCTGGGAAGTCTGGCTGAACGGCATGGAAGTGACGCAGTTCACTTATTTCCAGCAGGTCGGCGGCCTCGATTGCAAGCCGGTGCTCGGCGAAATCACCTACGGCCTCGAGCGCCTCGCAATGTATCTGCAAAAGGTCGAGAACGTCTACGACCTCGTCTGGACCGAATGGGAAGAGGCGGGCCCGAACGGTCCGGAGTTGCGGCGCCTCAGCTATGGCGACGTTTATCACCAGAATGAAGTCGAGCAATCGACCTACAACTTCGAGTTCGCGAACGTCGATCTGCTCTTCACGCTTTTCAACAGCTACGAGTCCGAGGCAAAGCGGATGATCGAAGCGCAGCTCGCGCTGCCGGCCTACGAGCTGGTGCTGAAAGCTGCGCACACGTTCAACCTGCTCGATGCGCGCGGTGCGATTTCGGTCACGGAGCGCGCGGCCTATATCGGCCGGATCCGTGCACTTTCGCGGCTCGTTGCGCAGGCCTACTACGATTCGCGCGAGAAGCTCGGCTTTCCGATGCTCGGCAACCCGGTGCACGGCGTGAGAGGCCTCACGACCGATGAGCAGGACGCCGCGATGCCGGCCTGGACGCCGCCGCTCAGAGCGGAGCGAACGGTCGACGAGAAGTGACGAGACCCGATAAAGATCCGACAACATGAATCAAGACTCTACCGCCTCCCTGCTCGTCGAGCTGCTGACCGAGGAGCTGCCGCCGAAAGCGCTGGCGCGGCTCTCCGATGCCTTCGCGCAAGGGCTCGTCGAGCGGCTCGCGGCGCGCGATCTGATAGACGGCGAGCCGTCTTTCGAGCGCTTCGCGACACCGCGCCGCCTCGCCGTGCTCGTCAAACGCGTGCGCGCCGTCGCGCCCGAGAAGCATGTGCGCGAGAAAGTGCTGCCCGTTTCGGTCGCGCTCGACGCGAACGGCCAGCCCACCGCGCCGCTAGCCAAAAAGCTTGCCGCGCTCGGCTTTCCCGACACTCGGCTCGACGAGCTCGAACGCGCGTCCGACGGCAAGGCGGAAGCGTTTTTCCTCCGCTACTCGGCGCCCGGCGCGACGCTTGCGGACGGCCTTCAGGCTGCGCTCGACGAAGCGCTCGCGAAACTGCCGATCCCGAAGGTGATGACCTACCAGCGTCCCGACGGCACGAGCGTTCAATTCGTGCGCCCGGTCCAGCGGCTCACCGTCCTGCATGGTGAGGAGGTCGTCCCGGTCACGGCTTTCGGCATCGATGCCGGCGACGCGACGCTCGGCCACCGCTTTATGTCCGAAGGCCTTGTGGCGATTCTCCATGCCGACGAATACGCATCGACGTTGCGCACGAAGGGGCGCGTCGTCGCGAGCTTCACCGAGCGCCGCGAGACGATCGCCACGCAACTGCTCGCGCACGCGCAGGCCGACAAGGTGCTGATGCCGGATGCCTTGCTCGATGAAGTGACGGCGCTCGTCGAGTGGCCGGCGGTCTACGAGTGCCGCTTCGAGGACGAGTTTCTGCAGGTCCCGCAGGAATGCCTGATCCTCACCATGCAGACCAACCAGAAGTACTTCGCGATGACCGACGCGGCCGGCAAGCTGCGCTCGAGGTTTCTGATCGTCTCGAATATCGAGACCAAAACGCCTGTCGAGATCGTCGAAGGCAACGAGCGTGTGGTGCGCCCCCGATTGGCCGACGCCAAGTTCTTTTTCGAGCACGACAAAAAGAGGCCGCTGGCCGAGCGCGTGCCGCTCCTCGCCAATGTGGTGTACCACAACAAGCTCGGGTCCCAACTGAAGCGCGTCGAGCGACTCGTCGCGCTGACGGGGACGATCGCTCCGTTCATTCATGCCGATGTCGAGCTCGCGCGGCGCGCTGCCTATCTGGCGAAGGCGGACCTGCTGACCGACATGGTCGGCGAATTCCCCGAGTTGCAGGGCACGATGGGCACTTACTACGCGCGGCACGACGGCGAAGCCGAGGATGTCGCGCTAGCCTGCAGCGAGCACTATCAGCCGCGCTTTTCGGGGGACGAACTGCCCTCGACGGGCGTGGGCACCGCGGTCGCGCTTGCCGACAAGCTCGAGACGCTCGTCGGCATCTGGGGGATCGGCCTCGTGCCGACCGGCGAAAAGGATCCGTTCGCGCTGCGCCGCCATGCGCTCGGCGTGCTGCGCCTATTGATCGAGAAGCAGCTGCCGATCGATCTCGTCGATCTGCTGCACGCGGCCTATGCCTGCTTTGCGAGCGAGCCGCATGTTGCGGAAGCGACTCAGGCGCTCTATGCCTTCTTCATGGACCGCCTGCGCGGCTTGCTGCGCGAGCGCGGCTATACGGCGGGCGAGGTCGAGGCCGTGCTGAGCCTCGAGCCGAGGCGGCTCGACGATATCGTCGAGCGACTCGACGCGGTGCGCGAGTTCGCGGCGTTGCCTGAAGCCGAGGCGCTGGCCGCGGCCAATAAGCGGATCGCCAATATCCTCAAGAAGTCGGAAGCCGAGGCAAAGCCCGCGCCGGCGACCGTTTCCCCGTTGGTTGCCGACATCCGGCCTGGCGTCGAGCCGAAGCTGCTCGTCGAAGCCGCTGAAAAGGCGCTCAACGACGAGCTCCGCAAGGTTGCGCCGGCAGTCCAGTTGCAGCTCGCGCAGCGCGACTACACGCGCGCGCTGTCGGCGCTCGCGACGCTGCGGGACCCCGTCGATACCTTCTTCAACGACGTCATGGTCAATGCCGACGACGAGGCGCTGCGCAAGAACCGGCTCGCGCTGCTCGCCGCGCTGCACGCGCAAATGAATTGCGTCGCCGATATTTCGAAGCTTGCGGCTTAGCCCATGACCAAGAAACTCGTCATCCTCGATCGCGACGGAGTCATCAACGTCGATTCGGATGCGTTCATCAAGTCGCCCGACGAATGGGTCGCGATTCCGGGTAGTCTGGAAGCCATCGCGCGGCTCAATCAGGCCGGCTATCGCGTCGTCGTTGCCTCGAATCAGTCGGGCATCGGGCGCGGGCTCTTCGACATGGCCGCGCTCAACGCGATGCACGCGAAAATGCAACGCGCGGCGGCGGCCGTCGGCGGGCGCATCGATGCCGTGTTTTTCTGCCCGCACACGGCGGACGACCAGTGCGAGTGTAGAAAGCCGAAGCCGGGCCTCCTCAAGATGATCGTCGAGCGCTTCGAGATCGAGCCGGCCGTGACGCCCGTTGTCGGCGATTCGCTACGCGACTTACAGGCGGGCGCCGCGCTCGGCTTTCCGACGCATCTCGTGCTGACGGGCAAAGGCGGCGAAACGCTGGTCGCTGGCGGCTTGCCCGAAGGCACGCGCGTGCACGAAAATCTGAAGGCGTTCGCGCTCACGTACCTCGCCGATCAGGACGAGTGACGCCAAACGATCGACGACACCGATGCGCTTCCTTCGCTCCCTTCTGCTTTTCCTCTACCTCGTCGTCTATACGATTCCGTACGCGATCGCCTGTTTCATCGCCTTTCCGTTCCTGCGTGCCGACAAGCGGTACTGGATGGCCGTCGGCTGGTGCCGCTCGACCCTCGCGGTGCTGCGGCACCTGAACGGGATCCGCCATCGTGTCGAGGGGCTCGAAAATTTGCCCGACGGCCCCGCCGTGCTGCTCTCGAAGCATCAATCGGCCTGGGAAACGCTCGCGCTGCCGGCAACGATGCCGCACCCGCTTTGCTTCGTCTTCAAGCGTGAGCTGCTCTACGTGCCGTTCTTCGGCTGGGCGCTCGGCATGCTGAAGATGATCCATATCAATCGCAAGGAAGGAAAGTACGCCTTCGCTTCGGTCGTCAAGCAGGGGCGCCGGCGCCTCGACGAAGGCGCCTGGGTCATCATGTTTCCCGAAGGCACGCGCACGCCCGTCGGCAAGCAGGGCAAGTACAAGACCGGCGGTGCGCGCTTCGCGCTCGATACCGGAGCGCTCGTCGTCCCGATCGCGCACAATGCAGGACATGTCTGGCCGCGCAACTCGTTCATCAAGTACCCGGGCATCGTCACCGTTTCGATCGGCAAGCCGATCGATCCGAAAGGATTGACCCCCGACGAGCTCAATACGCGCGTCGAGACATGGATCGAAGCCGAGATGCGCCGCATCGACCCAGGCGCCTATTCGAACAGGGAAGCCGATGCCGAAGCCCGTAACGCCCCGTTCAGCCAAAGCACTCGATAGCCGGCAGCTCGACTTGCCGCTATTCGTCGAGCCGCACGTCGATGCCGCTTTGCCGCCGTCGTCCCCTTCATCGCCGACGCAGACGCCGGCTTCTCCCTTTGCCCCCGCCGCCAAACTGCGCCGCCTGACGCTGAACGGCCGCACACTCGAGTACAGCTTGAAGCGGTCGGCGCGGCGCACGATCGGTTTCGCGATCGACGGCACCGGCCTCACGATCACGGCGCCGCGCTGGGTCACGCTTGCCGACATCGAGGCGGCCATCGTCGGCAAGGAACGCTGGATTTTCGCCAAGCTGGCCGAATGGCAGACGCGCGCCGAGCAGCGCGCGCTGCCGCGGATCGACTGGCAGGACGGTGCGCAGATTCCCTACCTGGGCAAGCCGGTGCGTATCGCGCTCGCGTCGGCGCACGGAAGGTTGACCTTCGACGTGGACGCGGCCTTGCTCGCGCTCGCGCTGCCGGGATCCGCCGACGCGCAGCAGATCAAGGACCGCGTGCAAGGTTGGCTGCAAGGGGAGGCGAAGCGGCTTTTCGGCGAGCGGCTTGACGTCTACGCGCAAAAGCTCGGCGTCGGCTTCAAGGGGTATGCGTTGTCATCGGCCGCGACGCGCTGGGGCAGCTGTTCGAGCGACGGGCGCATCCGGCTCAACTGGCGCCTCATTCATTTCCCGCTCTCGATCATCGATTACGTCGTCGCGCACGAACTCGCGCATCTGCGGGAGATGAACCATAGCCCGCGCTTTTGGCAAACGGTTGAGTCGATCTTCCCCGAGTTCCGCGAAGCGCGGCATACGCTCAAGCATCATCCGCCGGAGTTGCTGCCGGCATTGTGAGGCGGGGGCTGCGTCTCTCCCTTCTCCGATGCGCGTTGCAGCCCGCCAGGCCGCTGGGTGATCCGCCGGTTGCAGTCGGCGCTTCAGTCGTTGCGCCGCTTTTGCCTGGCCGGCCCGAACGCGAAGCCGAAGGCGAGCAGCATCAGCGACACGGCGAGCACGATGTTGTTGCCCGCCGCGATATAGGGGGTGCGGCCTGCCGTGCCCTGAACCGTCACATCGAGCGAGCCGACCGTCATCGCAGGCAGCTTCGCCACGACGCGGCCGTGCGCGTCGATCGCGGCCGTCGTTCCCGTATTCGTCGCCGCGAGCATCGGGCGGCCCGTCTCGAGCGTGCGCATGCGCGCCATCTGCAAATGCTGATCGAGCGCGATGGTGTCGCCGAACCATGCGAGATTCGACACGTTGACGAGCACGCCGGCCGGCGTCGCCGTTTCGCGCAGCGAGCGCGCGATCTCTTCGCCGAAGATGTCTTCGTAGCAGATATCGACGTCGACCGGCTGGTTGTGGACCATGAACGGCCGCTGCACCGGCTGGCCGCGTGCGAGATCGCCGAGCGGGATGTTCATGAGCTGCACGAACCAATGAAAGCCCAACGGCACGAACTCGCCGAACGGGACGAGATGGCGTTTGTCGTAGCGGTAGAGCTCATTGGAGTTCGGCGTGATACCGAAGAGGCTGTTCGTCGGATCGATCATCTGGCCATCGGGCGTGATCGTCGCGCCGAACGCGCCAACGAGGATGGATGAGCCGGTGCTGTCGGCAAACTTGCGCACAGCCTGCGCGAACGGCGGCGGAAATTGCTGCGGCAGCAGCGGCACGGCCGTTTCGGGCGTGACGATCAGATCGGCCGGCTTCTCCGTGATCATCCTTTGATAGAGCGCGATAGCGTCCCGCACGCCCGCTTCGTCGAACTTCATTTCTTGCTTGACGTTGCCCTGCAGAACGCGTGCGTTGAGCGGTGCGTTCGCCGGCAGCGTCCATGTGACGCGCGTGAGCAGCATGCCGCTCGCGATGAGCCCCAGCGCGAGCAGCCCCGGGCATATCGCGGCGGCCACCCACCGCTCGCGGCCGCGGCGAGCGATGCCCGCGTGGACCGCCTGGACGATGAGCGCCGCGACGAGCGCCCCGATCCACCCGACTCCATAGACGCCCGCAATCGGCGCGAAGCCCGCCAGCGGGCCGTCCACCTGTGCGTACCCGCTCGCGAGCCACGGAAAGCCGGTCAGCATCGTGCCGCGCAGCCATTCTCCGATCGCCCACGCGCTCGCGAACGCGAACGTGCCGTGCCACGTCGGGTAGAACGGCAGTTCGCCGCGTCGCCTGCCGTTTTCGGCATGGCCGGCGCAAAACGACCATAGGCCCGCGGATAGGGCGGGGTAGAGCGCGAGGTAGAGCGAGAACAGCACGACCGCCGCGCCCGCGAGCGGCGCCGCCATCTCGCCATAGTCGTGCATGCTGACGTAAAGCCACCAGACGCCCGTGACGAAGTTGCCGAGGCCGAACGCGCCACCCGTCAGCGCCGCGCTTTTCCAGCCGGTCGTGCGCGTGAGCCAGGCGTAGAGAAAAGCGAACAGCGCGAGCGCGAGCCAGCCGCCATGCGGCGTCGGCGCGAACGACAGCGTGTTGGCCGCGCCGGCCGCGAGCGCGGCAAGGTAATGCCAGCGGGGCAGCGCTCGCGGTGCCGAGATCGGTCGGTCGAACGGGCGTCCTGGGCGATCGTAGCGTCCCGCGCTACCGGAACGGAGGCTGGCGCCGGCGGCGTTCGCCGCATCGACCGAGGTGGCTGCGCGTTGGCGCGCGCGGGGCAAAATCGGTTCGGCCACTCAGCTCTCCACGTGCTGCTGTTCGCGCTCGCGCTGGCCGGCGAGCGGATCGCGCCGGACGAGCAGCATGTGGATTTGGCGGGCGTCGGTGCGCAGCACCTCGAAGATCAGGTCGTCGATGCGCATGCGCTCGCCGCGGTGCGGCACGCGGCCAAAGCGATGCGTGACGAGCCCGCCGATCGTGTCGACTTCCTCGTCGGAGAACTGCGTGCCGAAGGTCTCGTTGAACTGCTCGATTTCGGTCAGCGCGCGCACGCGGTAGCGGCCGTCGGGCGACGCGATGATGTTCCCGCTTTCTTCGTCGAAGTCGTACTCGTCCTCAATGTCGCCGACGATCTGCTCCAGCACATCTTCGATCGTAATGAGGCCGGCGACGCCGCCGTATTCGTCGACGACGATCGCGATGTGATTGCGGTTCACGCGGAAATCATGCAGCAGCACGTTGAGCCGCTTCGACTCGGGAATGAACACGGCGGGCCGCAACATGCCGCGCACGTCGAAATCCTCTTCCGCGTAGTAGCGCAACAGGTCCTTCGCGAGCAGGACGCCGATCACGTTGTCGCGGTTGCCTTCATAGACGGGATAGCGCGAGTGGGCCTTCTCGAGGACGTACGGAATGAATTGCTCGGGGGGCTCGGCGATGTTGATCGCGTCCATCTGCGCACGCGGGATCATGATGTCGCGCGCGGATAGGTCGGAGACCTGGAATACGCCTTCGATCATCGAGAGCGAGTCCGCATCGATGAGATTGCGCGTATGCGCGTCCTGCAAGATTTCGAGCAGCTCGCTGCGCGTTTCGGGCTCGGGCGAGATGAGATCGGTCAGGCGTTCGAGCAGCGAACGCTTTTCATGCGGTTTGTCGGTGTGTCGTCGACTGGGATAGGAGTCGTTCATGGCGAAGCGTCCGAGACGGCCGGACGCGTGGTAAGCGGAAAGTTAAGGATACACCAGGCGCAAGACTCTCCAAGCGCGCGCGCCATCCTGATAAAGTCGCGCAACGCGCATCGACGAATGCGCGCATACCTCATGCACGGTGCTCTTTTACCCTTCTCGCGCGAAACAAATATGTCGGACGATTTTGAAGTGCACGGTCCCCATGACGAAGCCCTCGAACATGCGGGACATGGCGGTCATCATGCGCCGCCCGATCCGTTTGCGGGTCGGGTCGCGGTCATGACGGCCGTATTCGCGACGTTGGGCGCCATTTTCTCGTATCAGGGCGGCTCCACCGAAGGGCTCGCGCTCTTTTACAAGAACGAAGCGGCGATTCGCAAGACCGAGGCGGCCGATCAGTGGAGCTACTATCAGGCGAAGGGGGAAAAGCAGAACCTCGCCGAGCTCGGTGCGGCCTTGACGAGCAAGGATACGGCGGCGAGCGCGAAGTTCCAGGCCGACGTCGCCAAATACGAGCAGCAGAAGGCGGCGATTCGCGAGCATGCCGAAGCGCTAGAAAAGGGCGTGCGCGAAGCCGACGCCGAAAGCGAACAGCAGCTCCACAGGCATCATCGCTGGGCGCAGGCCACGACGCTTACGCAGATCGCGATTTCGCTGGCGGCCATCACGCTGCTGACGCGACGCCGATGGCTGCTCGTCGGGGCGTTGGGCGTGGCCGGCGTCGGCGTGCTCGTCGGCGTGGCGGCCGCGTCGGGATTTTGAGTCAGCGAAGCGGGGCCCTCGGAAAGCTCAATCGTCCGCGCGGCAGCGCGCGAGCAAGGCCTCGAGCGCGCGATCGGGCATGCCGCTTTCGCGCAATGCCTGCACGGTGCGGCTCACGTAATCGAGCGTCGTGCCGTAGCGCCCGCGCGCGCAGCCGAACACCGCCTTGACGACGGCATCGGGCAGCTTCCCGGTATAGGTGGGGACATCGCGCCGCATGACAAACGCGAGCGCCGGGACGCACCGTCCGTCGACGAGCCGGCAGGGCAGCCACTGCGGCCGATACGAGCCCATCGGCATTTCGCGTTGCCACAGCGCTTGCAGATGCGGCATCGCCGTTTCACCGGTGAGCCGGAAGGCGACGCCCGTGCAGGAGCCGCCGCGATCGAGCGCGAGCACGAGCCCCGGCTGCTCGGGGGTGCCGCGGTTGACGCGCGACCAAAGGTAAAGCCCGCGGTGGTAGCCGTTCACGCGCGCACGCACGCTTTCCGCCACGGGCATGCCCGGGTTCCAGATGAGGGATCCATAGCCGAAGAGCCAGAGATCGCACTTGCCGTCCCAGTCTTTCAACGCACGGGCGAGCGACGCGGCGAGCTCCTCGTCGGACAGCAGCCGGCCTTCGGCCAACGCGGGCGGATAGGCGCAATCGCCGGCGGCAGCGGCGCCGTCATCGAGGCGAAGGTTGGGGGAATCGGGAAATCGCGCCATGTCGAAATTCGTCGGGCGCCGTCAACGTTCGTGCTCGGCGTACGGATCGGCGAAACCGAGTCCTCCAAGAATATCGGTTTCGAGCGCCTCCATCTCGCGCGCTTCGTCCTCCTGCTCGTGGTCGTACCCCTGCGCGTGCAGCGTGCCGTGCACGATCATATGCGCGTAGTGCGCCTCGAGCGCTTTGCCTTGCTCGGCTGCTTCTCTTTCGATGACGGGGCAGCAGACGACGATGTCGCCCGTGACCGGCTCGTCGGCGCTTTCCGCGTAAGCGAACGTCAGCACGTTCGTCGCATAGTCCTTGCCGCGATAGGTGCGATTGAGCAGACGGCCCTCGTCGGCGTCGACGAAGCGCAGCGTCAGCTCGCCGTCGGCGAAGAGGGCCGACTTGATCCACTTGGCGACGCGCGCGCGCGTCAGCAGCGCCTTATGGCGCGGATAAGCCGACGCTGCCGGGAACTGCAGCGCCAGTGTCAGCTTGGGCGTGTGGGTGGCGCTCATGTGGGCAATCCGTCTCTGTCGTGATCGCTGCCAAATGGCGCGGAACGCCGTGGCCCGCGCTGGCGCCGCGTCATACGGGCGCTAACGATCGTCGCGCCCGGGCTTTTCCTGGTCGTCGTTTTTCGCATGTTTGTCATAAGCCTCGACGATGCGGGCAACGAGCGGATGACGCACGACATCGACACTCGTGAACCGCGTGAGCGCGATGCCGCGCACGTTCGCGAGCACCTGCTGCGCTTCGATGAGCCCGCTTTTTGCCCCGCGCGGCAGGTCGACCTGCGTCGTGTCGCCGGTGACCACGGCTTTCGAGCCGAAGCCAATACGCGTGAGGAACATCTTCATCTGCTCGGGCGTCGTGTTCTGCGCTTCGTCGAGAATGATGAACGCATGATTGAGCGTGCGGCCGCGCATGTAGGCGAGCGGGGCGATCTCGATCATCTGCCGCTCGAACATCTTGGCCGTCTTGTCGAAGCCGAGCAGATCGTAGAGCGCGTCATAAAGCGGGCGCAGATACGGATCGACTTTCTGCGCGAGGTCGCCCGGCAGGAAGCCGAGGCGCTCGCCGGCTTCGACGGCCGGCCGCGTGAGCACGATGCGCTTCACCTGATCGCGCTCGAGCGCGTCGACCGCGCAGGCAACAGCGAGATAGGTCTTGCCAGTGCCGGCCGGCCCGACGCCGAACGTCACGTCGTGCGAAACGATCTGCTTGAGGTATTCGCGCTGGTGCGGCGTGCGCCCGCGTAGATCCGCCCGGCGCGTGTAGAGCTTGGGACCGAGCTCTTCCAGATCCTCGTCGTCGAGCCCCGCCGGCTCGTCGAACGGGTGATCGGGGTCATAGCGCACGCCCGCCGCCTCGAGCGGTTCGTCGGCCATGCCCGCGCCACGGTTGCCGGGGTGGCGCGCCTCGACGAGGGCGAGTTGAATGTCGTCGACCGATAGCGGCTCGCGTGCGCGATTGTAGAAGTTCTCGAGCGCGCCGAGCGCAACCTTGGCGCCGCGCCCGCGGATAGCGATCCGGTGCCCGCGACGCTGCAGCGTCACATCGAGTGCCTGCTCGATCTGCCGCAGATTCTCGTCGAGCGGTCCGCAAAGGTTGGCAAGGCGCGCATTGTCGTCGCGCGGTGCGTTGAATTCCAGAGGCTGGGCTGTTTTCAAGGTCAAACGGTTGTCCGGAACGGTAGTCCTGAAAGAAGGTTCTCAATGCGCCGCGGCATTGGCGTCGGCGTCTGCGAGCACGAGCTCGCCGCGCAGCGAGTGCGGATAAGCATGGCCGATGCGCACGTCGATCATTTGCCCGATGAGGCGCGCGTGCACCGCGGGCGGCGCCGGAAAATTCACGACGCGATTGTTCGCCGTGCGTCCGGCGAGCTCGGTCGGATCCTTGCGCGACGGCCCTTCGACGAGAATGCGCTCGATGCCGCCCACCATCGACTGGCTGATCCGCGCGGCGTTGGCGTCGATCGTCGCCTGCAGGTGTTGCAGGCGCTTCAGCTTCACTTCGCGCGGCGTATCGTCGTGCAGGTTCGCGGCCGGCGTGCCGGGGCGCGGGCTATAGATGAACGAAAAGCTCGTGTCGTAATTCATCTCGTCGACGAGCGCCATGGTCTTGGCGAAATCGGCTTCGGTCTCGCCCGGAAAGCCGACGATGATGTCGGTCGAGAGCGACAGGTCCGAGCGGATGGCGCGCAGCCGGCGGATCACCGATTTGTACTCGAGCACCGTGTAGCCGCGCTTCATCGCCATGAGGATGCGGTCGGAGCCGTGCTGCACCGGCAAGTGCAGGTGCGAAACGAGCTTGTCGACCTTCGAGTAGGTGTCGATGAGGCGCTGCGTGAACTCTTTGGGGTGCGAGGTCGTGTAGCGAATCCGCTCGATGCCGGGCATGTCGGCGACATATTCGATCAGCGTGGGGAAGTCGGCGATCTCCGAGGAGCCCGCCGTGAGCGGTCCGCGGTACGCGTTGACGTTCTGGCCGAGCAGCGTCACTTCACGCACGCCCTGGTCGGCGAGGCCGGCGATTTCAGTCAGCACGTCGTCGAGCGGGCGCGACACTTCCTCGCCGCGCGTGTACGGCACGACGCAGTAGCTGCAGTACTTGCTGCAGCCTTCCATGATGGAGACGAACGCGCTCGGACCTTCGACGCGCGCGGGCGGCAGATTGTCGAACTTCTCGATCTCGGGAAACGAAATGTCGACTTGCGCCCGCCCTGTCGCGCGGCGCGCGCCGATCATCTGCGGCAGGCGATGCAGCGTCTGCGGGCCGAAGACGAGATCGACATAGGGCGCGCGCGCGACGATGGCCGCGCCTTCCTGGCTCGCGACGCAGCCGCCGACGCCGATCAGCAGATCGGGGTTCGCTTCCTTGAGCTCGCGCACGCGGCCCAGATCCGAGAAGACCTTTTCCTGCGCTTTTTCACGCACCGAGCACGTGTTGAAGAGGATGACATCGGCCTCTTCGGGCGTATCCGTCTTGACGAGGCCCTCCGCCTGCCCGAGCACGTCGACCATCTTGTCGGAGTCGTACTCGTTCATCTGGCAGCCGAAGGTCTTTACATACACTTTTTTGGTCATGAAGTCGCCGATCGCAGTGGTTGACCTGGGGGCGGTGAAATTCGAGATAAAAAAGGGCGCGATGCCGGTCGACAGGACCGGCAGGCCACGCTCCGCATAGCCCTGAATTATAGCCCTTCGGGTTGCCGGCCTCGGCTCGGGGAGCGTGCGTCCGGCACGTCGAGTTCTGGGCTCGCCGCGGCGAGCCCCGGCAGCTCGACCCAGTGCCGCTCCACGTGAGCGAAACGCTCGATGAGGAAATCGAGCAGCGCGCGCACGCGCGGCGGCCGATAGCGGTTCCCGTGGAAGAGGGCCGTGAGCGGTGTATCGCTCGCGTGGCGCCATTCGGGCAGGACGACTTGCAAGCGGCCCGCGCGCAGGTCCGCGTCGATGTCCCAGAGCGACTTCAGCGCGATGCCATAGCCGCCGATCGCCCACGTCCGCGTCACGGCGCCGTCGTTCGTTTCGCGCGAGGCTTCGAGCGGCACCGTGTAACTCTCCGATTGCGCGCCGCGCACGAAAGTCCATTCGTTGAGCGGTCCCGACGCGATCACGAGCACGATGCAATGAAAGCGCGCCAGGTCCGCCGGCGAGGCCGGCGTGCCGTGCCGCGCAAGATACTCGGGCGAGGCGACGAGCACCCGTCGGTTCGTGGCGAGCCGCCGCGCCACCAGCGAAGAATCCTCGCGCGGCGTGCCGAACCGGATCGCGATGTCGATGTCGTCCTGGAGCAGGTTCGAAACGGAATCGGCAAGCGAAAGCGCGAACGTGACATCAGGGTAAAGCGCGTTGAACTCGTCGAGCCACCCTATCAGCATGTTGCGCCCGAAGTCGGACGTCGTCGATACGCGGATTTTGCCGCGCACGACGTTGCGTCCGGCCTGCAAGGCGGCCTCGGCGTCGTCGAGCGCCTGCAGCGCCTGCGTCGCATGGCGCAGATAGATCCGGCCCTCGTCCGTCAACCTCAATTGGCGCGTCGTCCGCTCGAACAGGCGCGTGCAAAGCGCCGCCTCCAGCTTCGCGAGACGCGCGCTCGCGGCCGCCGGCGTCAGCCCGAGCCGCCTGCCGGCCGCCGTAATGCTGCCCGCTTGCGCCGCTTCGACGAAAAGCCGGATGTCGCCGAGCCGATCCATCGGTTGTTTATTCCAAGAAAATTGAGAATGATTCAAACGATAGGCCAATTATCAAATTCCCGCAGCCTCGCGACAATGGCGCGGTCTCGAACTCTTGGTTTCGATTAGCCATGCCTCTTCCTCTCATTGCGCTTGCATTGAGCGCATTCGCCATCGGCACGACGGAGTTCGTGATCATGGGGCTGCTGCCCGAAGTCGCCCGTGATCTCGCCGTGTCGATTCCGTCCGCCGGGTTGCTCGTCTCCGGTTACGCGCTCGGCGTGGCGGTCGGCGCGCCGCTCGTCGCCGTGCTGACCAGCAAGATGCCGCGCAAAGCCTCGTTGCAGCTCCTGATGGCGATTTTCGTGATCGGCAACATCCTTTGCGCGATCGCGGGCGACTACCGGATGCTGATGATCGCGCGCGTAGTGACGTCGTTCGCGCACGGATCGTTCTTCGGCATCGGCGCCGTCGTCGCGGCTTCGCTCGTGCCGCGCGAGAAGCAGGCAAGCGCCATCGCGCTCATGTTCACGGGGCTCACGCTCGCGAACGTGCTCGGCGTGCCGTTCGGCACGTTCGTCGGCCAGAACTTCGGCTGGCGCGTGTCGTTCTGGATCGTGGCGGGGCTTGGCGTCCTCTCCTTCGCCGGCATCGCCGCGCTCGTGCCGAATCGGCACGACGCGGGGCCCGTCGGCCTCGCTCGCGAAGTGCGCGTGCTGAAGGAGCCGCAGGTCTGGTTCGCGCTTGCCATGACCGTGCTCGGGTTCGGCGGTGTATTCGTCGTCTTCACGTACATTGCGCCGATTCTCGAGCAGGTGACCGGCTTTGCGCCGCACACCGTGACGTTGATCCTCGTGCTGTTCGGTGCGGGGCTGACGGTCGGCAATGTCGTCGGCGGCAAGCTCGCCGATCGCGCGCTGATGCCCTCGCTGATGGCGATTCTCGTCGCGCTCGCGGCCGTCATGGCCATCTTCGCGAAGACGAGCCATCTGCCGCTGCCCGCCGCCGTCACCGTATTCGTCTGGGGCGTTATGGCTTTCGCGACCGTGCCGCCGCTGCAGATGCGCGTCGTCGAGAAGGCGCGGCACGCGCCCAATCTGGCGTCGACGCTGAACATCGGCGCGTTCAATGTCGGCAATGCCGGAGGTGCCTGGCTAGGCGGGCTCGCGCTCACGCATGGGCTCGAACTCGCGGCGCTGCCGTGGGTGGCCGTCGCCGTGACTTTTGCCGCGCTTCTCGTCACGGTGGTGGCGGCACGGATGGATCGCCGGCGCGTGGCGGAGCCGCGCCGGGCGACCGAGCAGGTCTGCTGAGTCGCAGTGGTTGCCGCACAACCCGGAGCGTGTGTTCGATTACTGCCGCAGCGGGCGCCGCCCGGTGCCCCCGGCTGGCGGCGATGGCGCCGGCCAGCAACGCCCGGGGCGGCCGACCTCGCGCGGCGTCAATGCATGTGCATATAGACCCACGATGCCATCGCTCCGCCCGCGAGCGGCCCGCACACAGGGATCCACGCATAGCGCCAGTCGCTCCCGCGCTTGCCGGGAATCGGCAGCAGCGCATGCATGAGGCGCGGCGCCAGATCGCGCGCCGGACTCATCGCGTAGCCGGTCGGCCCGCCCAGCGAGATGCCGATGCCGAGCACGAGCAGGCCGACGGGCAGTGCGTCGAGCGCGCCGAGCCCCACCTGCGGCGAGGCAAGATAGAGCACGCCGAGAATCAGCACGAACGTGCAGATCATTTCGGTCACGACGTTGTGCGGCACGCTGCGGATTGCCGGCGCGGTGCAGAAGCAGGCGAGCTTGACGTCGGGATCGTCCGTCTTCGAAAAGTGTTGCCGGTAGGCGAGCCAGACCAGGAAGGCGCCCGCCATCCCGCCGAGCATCTGCGCCGCCACGTAGCCGGGCACCTTGCTCCAGGCGAATTTGCCGGCGAGCGCGAGACTCACGGTGACGACCGGGTTCAGGTGAGCGCCGCTGAACGAAGCCGTGACGTACACGGCAACGAACACGGCCATTGCCCAGCCCCAGACGATGACGATGAGATCGGCGCCCTTGCCCTTCGTGCGCGCGAGCAACACATTGGCAACGGCGCCGTTGCCGAGCAGCACGAGCAGCGCCGTGCCGACGAATTCAGCAATGAGAGGTGACATGTTTGTCTCCGGAATGGCATTCGTTGGTATCGAGTCGCGGGTTGGGGCGATGCCGCCCGCGCTTGCTTTTTTGTCGTTCGGATCGGCTTCTCTTCGCTCGCACGGCCCATGCGATCGATGAGTGGGTCTCGGCCGTCCGCCGGCGCGACTCAGGTGGCGTCCGCCCAGGCTTTCGCGGCCGCCACCGCGCGCTGCCAGCCGGCCAGACACTCGCGCGCCGCTCCTCGCTCCATCGTCGGCGAGAAACGTTTGTCGAGCTGCCACTGGCTCTCGAGCTCGCCGATGTCTTTCCAGTACCCGACTGCCAGCCCGGCGAGATAGGCGGCGCCGAGCGCCGTCGTCTCGCTGATGCGCGGGCGCACGGCCGCCACGCCGAGCAAGTCGGCCTGAAACTGCATGAGCAGATCGTTCGCGCAGGCACCGCCGTCGACACGCAACTCGCCCACGCGGATACCCGAATCGGCTTGCATGGCCGTCAGCACGTCGACTGACTGGTAGGCGATCGAATCGAGCGCCGCGCGCGCGAGGTGTGCGCTCGTCGTGCCGCGCGTTACGCCGAACACCGTGCCGCGCGCTCGCGGGTTCCAATGAGGCGCGCCGAGGCCGGCGAAGGCCGGCACCAGGTAGACGCCGTCGCAATGCGGCACGCTCGCGGCGAGCGCTTCCACTTCGCTCGCCGACTTGATGATGCCGAGTCCGTCGCGTAGCCACTGAACCACGGCGCCCGCGATGAAGATGCTGCCTTCGAGTGCGTAGTCGACACGATCGCCGATCTTCCAGGCGAGCGTGGTAACGAGGTTGTTCTTCGATTCGATCGGCTTCGCGCCCGTGTTCATGACGAGAAAGCAGCCGGTGCCGTAAGTGTTCTTCACCATGCCCGACTTCGTGCACATTTGCCCGAAGAGGGCGGCGTGCTGATCGCCCGCGATGCCCGCGAGCGGAATCTTCGAGGCGAAGACGGTCGTCACTGTCGGCCCGTAGACCTCGGACGAGGACCGCACTTCGGGCAGCATGCTGCGCGGGATATCGAGCGCTTCGAGCAGGTCGCCATCCCATTGCAGCGTATGGATATTGAAGAGCATCGTGCGCGAGGCGTTCGTCACGTCGGTGATGTGCAGCGCCTGCTTCGTGAAGTTCCAGACGAGCCAGCTGTCCACGGTGCCGAATGCGAGCTTGCCTTGCTTGGCTTTTTCGCGCGCGCCCTCGACGTTATCGAGAATCCAGCGGATTTTCGTCGCCGAAAAGTAGGCGTCGATCGGCAACCCGGTCTTCGCGCGGACCTCGGCCTCCAGCCCTTGTGCTTTGAGTGCGTCGCAGAGCTCGGCCGTGCGGCGGTCCTGCCAGACGATCGCGTTGTAGATGGGCTGGCCCGTCTCGCGATCCCAGACGATCGTCGTCTCGCGCTGATTCGTGATGCCGATCGCGGCGATCGAGCCGCCGTTCAAGCCCGCGCGCGTGACGGCTTCGGCCGCGACGCCGGCCTGCGTCGACCAGATCTCCTGCGGATCGTGCTCGACCCAGCCGGGCCGGGGGTAAATCTGCGTGAACTCCTTTTGGGCGACGGAGACGATATTGCCCATTCGGTCGAAGACCATCGCGCGCGAACTGGTCGTGCCTTGATCGAGCGCAAGAATGTATTGGTCCTGCATTGTCTGCCCTCCATGTGATTGTCGTCATTCGCCGCGGCCCGCGTGCGGCGTGTGTTTGCTCCGGCCGCGCTTTGCGCGCCGCCGGTTACTGCGGAAAAACGGAAGCCCGCGAAGCGCTCTCGAGCGACCGGGATTGGGTGAACCACGAGTCGATCCGCGATCGCACCTGGTCCAGCGTGCCCGGCGCGAGATGAAGACCGAGCTTCGAACGGCGCCACAGCACGTCGTCGGCGCAGCGCGCCCACTCCGTGCCGCTCAGATAGGCCAGTTCGCGTTCGTACAGCCCGGGTGCCAGCTCGGCCCCGAGATCGGAGACCGAGCGCGCCTCGCCGATCATGCGCTCGGCCCGGGTGCCGTAAGCTCGCGCATAGCGGTGCGCAAGCTCCGCCGGAAGCCAAGGATGCCCGCTCGCGAAGCGTGCTGCAAACCGATCGAATTGCCCGTTCGCGATGTCGCCGCCCGGTAGCGCCGCACCCGCCGTCCATCCGGGCGCGCGGTGGTCGAGCGCCTCGCCGAGGAGGTCCACGGCCTCTTCGGCGAGCTTGCGAAACGTCGTGATCTTGCCCCCGAAGACCGACAACAGAGGGGCGTCTGATCCGCTCGCGTTCGTGCCGGTATCGAGTTCGAGCCGGTAGTCGCGCGTGACGGCCGACGGGTCGGCGGCGCCTTCCTCCTCGAGGAGCGGTCGCACGCCCGAGTAGCTCCAGCAGACGTCGGCCGGTGCGACCTTGCGCTTGAAGTAGCGATTGATCGATTCGCAGAGGTAGCGTATCTCCGCGTCGTCGATCGCGACTCGGGCTGGATCGTCGTGATACTCGACGTCGGTCGTGCCGATCAGCGTGAACTCCCGCTCGTACGGGATCGCGAAGATGATCCGCTTGTCGGGGTTTTGAAAGATGTACGCGTGATCGTGCTCGAAGAGGCGCCGCGTCACGATATGACTGCCTTTGACCAGTCGCACGGTATGCTGTGCGCCGCGCCCTAGCGCCTCGTGCAGGAGCTGGCCGACCCACGGCCCCGCCGCGTTCGCGAGTGCGCGGGCACGGACGGCCAGCCGCGTGCCGTCGGCGCGCTCGAGCTCGGCTTGCCATTCGCCTCCGGCACGGACGGCTCTGACCAGCTTCGTGCGGGTTTCAATCGCGGCCCCGCGTTCGCTCGCATCGAGCGCGTTCAGCACGACAAGCCGCGCGTCGTCGACCCAGCCGTCGGAGTAGACGAACCCGCGTTCGATCGAATCGACGAGCGGCGCTCCGGCCGGATGACGGCGCATGACGATGCCGCGCGAGCCCGGCAGCAGCTCGCGCCGCGCGAGGTGGTCGTAGAGGAAAAGCCCGGCGCGAATCAGCCACGCCGGACGCAGATTCGGCATATGCGGCATCACGAAGCGCAGCGGGCGGATGATGTGCGGTGCGGCGCGCAATAGTGTCTCGCGCTCCTTCAACGCTTTCCGAACGAGCGAAAACTCCTTGTATTCGAGGTAGCGCAGCCCGCCGTGAATAAGCTTTGTGCTCGACGACGAGGTATGCGCGGCGAGATCGTCCTGTTCGACGAGCAGCACGGCGAGCCCGCGCCCCGCGGCGTCTCGCGCGATTCCCGCTCCGTTGATGCCGCCGCCGACGACGAGCAGATCGTATCGCGCCCCTTCCCTCAGTTCTGTCACTCGCTCACCTCTTTGCCTGGCCATCTGCATGGCCGCGATTCGCCGGTATTGGAAAGCGTAGCGAACGCGTCATGTTCGTTTTCGAAATCTATCGAACATTTTCGAAAAAGTAAAGCAAATGACTCGTGCGCCGCAGGTTTGAGCGGCGCGCATGCCGTCAGCGCGCGAGGGTGTGTGCGGCGCTACTATGACGAAAACTGCGAAGAGGTGGACGATGCGAGGATTCGGATGGTGCGGTGTGGTGCTGGCGGTCGTGCTCGCTACGGGATGCGCGGCGGGCGTGGCCGGATTCGGCGCGCCGCCGCTCTCGGCGCTGCAGGCGCAATGCGGCGGCTTGCAGGCGGACTACGGTGCGGATGCGCCGGCCGTCTATTCGGCGCTGCTCGACGCCTATGTCGGCTATCGGCACCGCCGCGTGACACAGGCCGACTTTTGCGCGTTTCAAAACTCCATTGCCGAGCGGCATGCGGCGCTGGTCGCGGGCGGTTCGGATGCCCGGCCCGCCTGGGCGGAATTTTTCAACGAGGCGCGCGTGAAGGCGATCAATTGGCGCGCGGCCGTGGATCCGTCGCTGCGCGGAGGCTAGGGGTGAACTGAAGGGCGCGGGGGGAGCGGTTCCACCCGAATCCGAGCGCGCCGCATCGCGGCGAGCGCGCTACCGGCCTGAGCAGACCACGGGATCGGGCCTATGATGGCGCCGCACGTAAGCCCGCCTTTCGGCGCGGTGCGCCGCAAGGCTTCGAAAGCGGGTGAAACCGGTGGAACCTACGACAGGCGTTTGATTGCTTTGACCGCAGAATCGCCCGATTCGGTCAGGCGCAATTCGCGGTGGCCCGAGGCGAGGCTCTCGAGACGCACGAGTTGATGCTCGAGGAGTGCATCGAGTTCTTCTCGGTCCATATCGACTTGGTTCGGGGCATCCTTCACGAGTAGCAACGTAGCGAATTCATGCGGACTCAGCATTTCGTTCTCTCCATGCATGGGCAATCGAATTGCCGCGGCGGCCGCGTTTGCGGTTACCGTCGAACTCAACCTTGGCGGAAGAGGGAGACATCGCGGCGCTTGAACGCGGTCATGCGCCGGGGAACTGCAGTGTAGTCAAGGGGAGTGCCTTATCCAAATCGTCCCCTGATAATTTTCCGTTTGACAATTGATCGGGGCCAAAGCGGTCTGCCGTCCGTGGCGATTTCGCGAAAGTACTTCAAGTTTCGCGTGCGCCGCAGCATGATAAGCGGAGGCGCGCGCCGCTCACTGCGGCTCGGCGATATATACCTGGGTGCCGGCGGCTTTGATCGCCTCGTCCATTTCCGGCGGGACCGGCCCATCGGTGAAAAGTGCGTCGACCTGGTTCAGGTGACCCTGCCGGACGAGCGCGGGGCGGCCGAATTTCGAGTGGTCGGCGGCCAGGAATACCGTGCGCGCGTGTTCGATGATGGCCTCGGCCACGCGAACCTCGCGCGTGTCGAAATCGCGCAGCGTCCCATCGGTCTCGATGCTCGAGGTGCCGATGATCGCGAAGTCGACCTTGAACTGGCGAATGAAATCGATGGCGAGCTCGCCGACGATCCCCTTGTCCCAGGGTCTCACGATGCCTCCGGTGACGAGCACCTCGCATTCCGGGTAGCCGCTCATCATGTTGGCGACGTTGAGGTTGTTCGTGATGACGCGCAATCCGCGGTGACGGTTCAGTGCGCGCGCGACTTCCTCGGTGGTCGTGCCGAGGTTGATGAAAAGCGATGCCTGATCGGGGATATGGGTGGCGACGAGCGCTGCGATGCGGCGCTTTTCGTCATGGAACATTCGCTGACGGGCCGTGTAGGAGACGTTTTCCGAGCTCGTCGGCAGGCTTGCGCCGCCGTGGTAGCGGCGCAAGAGATTCATGTCCGCGAGCCAGTTGACGTCGCGGCGAATCGTCTGCGGCGTCACATCGAAATGCGAGGCTAGATCCTCCACGGTGACGAAGCCGTCGCGCTGGACCCATTCGAGCAGTTCCTGTTGGCGCGCATTGAGGCTCAGGCGGGGGTCTCGGGTCATGGTGGGCGGCGTTCGCATTGGGCAAATTGAGGTGCGTATTGTAAGACGAGCGCGTTCCAGGGCGAGCGTCAAAGGGCGAGCGTCAAAGGGCGAGCGCGCGGGGCGACGCTGCGCTCTCTCTTTCGTAATACGCCGAAAGACGTATGCACCCATCGCCGGCCGATCGAGGTGATCAGGGCCGGAACCGGCGATACGCTTCGGCGGTCATTGGAGTGTGCCGAAGCACTTTCGTCCAACTCCGGCTAACATGCCGGCATAAGGTTTAATTAACTGAAGCGCCGCATTGGATTTCCTGCACGCATAGGCGGGCCCGAGGCTTGCCTGAAATACGTCTTGGGAAATCTCTCGATTGGGTATTCGCGCGAGTTGACCGGCGCGCGGCGGACCCCATGGGACGCGGCTTTGGGAGCTCAATGCAATGACGTATACGGACTCCACGCATGTGATGCCCTGGCGCATCGAGGACATCGATTTGACCCGGATCGACCGCCAACGCGCGGCCGCGAACGAAGACTTGCTGCTGCTTTTGTGCGCGGCTTCGTTCATTGAAAGCGGTTCCGATCTGTACACGAGCAACCTCACGTCCTACTTCGACGACGATCCGGAAGTCTCGGCCTGGCTCAACCATCAGTGGGAGCCCGAGGAGCTGCAGCACGGGCGCGCCCTCAAGGCCTACATCGCGTACGTTTGGCCCGAATTCGACTGGGACACTGCCTTTCGCAACTTCTTCGACGAATACTCGCGGACCTGCTCGGTCGAAGAGTTCGAGAAGACGCGCGCGCTCGAGATGGTGGCGCGCTGCGTCGTCGAGACGGGCACGGCCACGCTTTACCGCGCGATCAACGAGTGCTCGGATGAGCCTGTGCTGAAGGAGATCACCGACAACATCCGGACCGACGAAGTCCGCCATTACAAGCACTTCTTCAAATACTTCAAGAAGTACAACAAGGTCGAAGGCAACGGCCGGCTGGCCGTCCTTGGCGCGTTGATGCGCCGTGTGATGGAGATCAAGAGCGAGGATTCCGAGATCGCATTGCGGCACGTTTTTGCGATCCGCTACCCCGAGCGCGTGCACGATACGGCTTACAACCGCGAGCGCGCCGCGCGCATCAACGCGCTCGTGCGTCGCAATCTGTCGGCTGAAATGTGTGTGAAGATGCTGCTGAAGCCGCTCGACCTTCCCGCGCGCATTCAGCCCGGCGTCCACTACCCGCTTGCGAAAATCACGCAGCATGTGTTTTTTCGATAGGGTGTCCGGAGCACGCAGATGAGCGATCCTTCCTCTCGAGCGCGTGCACTCGAGTCGCAAGTCTTCGACGAATGGCCGTCCGAGTTGCGCGCGTTGTTCGACGGGACGGCGCTCGCCCGTGAGACCGGCTTTACGGCATCGCTCGTGACGGTCGATGCGAACGGGCACCTGCGCACCTCGCTCCTGAGCCTCGGCGAGCTCTATGCGCCGGATGCGCGGACGCTTTCGTTTTCGCTATGGCCGGGTGCGCGCGCCGCACGCGCGCTGACCGAGCAGGCGACGAAGGGCTCTGCTCGCGCCGCGCTGACGTTCGTTCACGATTCGGCGTTTTATCAGGTGCAATTGAACGTCGACATCCTGCCCGACGACGGCGAGCTGGCTTGTTTTAAAGCGTCGATCGATACGGGGGAGCTGCAGCGCGTCGCCTATGCGCGGCTCACGGGCGGAATCGCTTTCGAGCTCGCCGACGAAAGCCGCAATGCCGTGCTCGACCGTTGGCGGAGCCAGGTCGATCGCCTGCGGCTCGCGGCGCAAAACCGACGAGCCGCGCGGGGAGCGAGCGGCGATTGATGGCGGTTGCGGTTAGTCGCCGCTGGCGGCTGAAGGCCGCGACCGGCCGCCGAGCAGTGCGCCAGGATTGCTTGCACGCTGGCCTCGTCCGCGTGGTTCCATCTCCTGCCTCTTATTGCGACCGTCGGGTTTGCGCGTATCGGTGCCCGGCGCTGCATTCGGGTTCCCGCTGCGAGCGGGGCCGCGACCATGCTTGTCGCTTTCGGCGCCGCGCTTTGCATCCGGCCGCTTGGCGTCCGGGCGCGTCGAATCGGGGCGCTTCGCATCAGCACGCTTCGGGTCCGCGCGCTTGGCGTCCGGGCGCGTCGAATCGGGGCGCGTCGCGTCAGCACGCTTCGGGTCCGAGCGCTTGGTGTCGCCCCGCTTTGCATCGACCCGCTTGGTATCGACACGGTTGGCATCGCTCGTCTGCCCGCCGCGAGTTTCGGCGCGCGGCGCGGCACGACCGCTTGCTGGCTCTTTCTCGCGCGCCGCCGGTTGCGGCCGGCTTTGGTCCGAGCGCGGCTGACGATTCGTGCCGCCTTGGTTGCGACGCGGCTGGATCGGCTCCGGTTTGGCGGTCGGATCGGGCTCGAAGCCTGGGATCACTTCCTGCGGCACCGCGCGCTTGATCAGCTTTTCGATGTCCTTCAGCAATTGCCGCTCGTCGACGCAAACGAGTGAAACCGCCTCGCCCGTGGCGCCTGCGCGGCCCGTGCGGCCGATCCGGTGCACATAGTCCTCGGGCACGTTCGGCAGATCGAAGTTGACGACGTGGGGAAGTTGATCGATATCGATGCCGCGCGCGGCGATATCCGTAGCGACGAGCACTTGCAGCGTGCCATCCTTGAATTCGGCAAGCGCACGGGTGCGCGCGGACTGGCTTTTGTTGCCGTGAATGGCGAGCGCGCTCACGCCATCCTTCGTCAACTGCTCGGCGAGTCGGTTCGCGCCGTGCTTCGTGCGCGTAAACACGAGGACCTGAAACCAGTTGCGCGTTTTGATTAGATGCGTGAGCAGCTCCCGCTTGCGTTCGCGATCGACGGGGTAGATCGTTTGCGTGACGAGCTCGGCCGTCGTATTACGGCGGGCCACCTCGATCAGCGCGGGCGCTTGGAGCAGACTGTCGGCCAGCGCCTTGATCTCGTCGGAGAACGTGGCAGAGAACAGCAGGTTCTGGCGCTTCTTCGGCAACTGAGCGAGCACGCGCTTGATGTCGTGAATGAAGCCCATGTCGAGCATGCGGTCGGCCTCGTCGAGCACGAGGATTTCGAGCCGCGACACGTCGATCGTCTTTTGCTGCATGTGATCGAGCAGCCGGCCGGGCGTCGCGACGACAAGATCGACGCCGCGCTTCAGCGCCTCGATCTGCGGATTGATGCCCACGCCGCCGAAGAGCACCGTCGACTTGAGCTTCAGGTATTTGCCATAGGCGCGTACGCTGGCTTCCACTTGCGCGGCCAGCTCGCGCGTCGGCGTGAGGATCAGTGCGCGCACCGGACGGGCCGCTCGCGCGCCGCTCTCGTGACCGGTGGACGAGCGGGAGAGACGCTCGAGGATCGGCAGCGTGAAGCCGGCCGTTTTGCCCGTGCCGGTCTGCGCGCCGGCGAGCAGATCGCCGCCTTCGAGAACGGCGGGAATCGCCTGCTTTTGTATTGGCGTCGGCGACGTGTAGCCGAGCTCATGAACGGCCCGTACTACTGGTTCGGACAGGCCGAGGGAATCGAATGACATAACGTTATCTTTACGAGAGGCGCGACGCGTGACTGACGCGTCATCGCCAAAAAGGCGAGGGCGCGGCCGCGGTTGCCCGCGTGGCCGCGCCCTCGCGCATCATGGGCTCAATCGAGCGGTGCGGAGCGCAGGTCGCTCACTTGTTGCGGCGAGACCGGCGTGCCGTGGTTGCCCCACGACATACGGATATACGTGACCACAGCCGCGACTTCCTGGTTCGACAGAGCCTGAGCGAACGGCGGCATGCCGTACGGCTTCGGATTGCCACCCGTGCTCGGCGGATAGCCGCCGTTCAGCACCATGCGGATCGGGTTCACGGCCGAAGGCATCTGGATCGACTGGTTGTTCGCGAGCGGCGGGTATGCCGGCGGCTTGCCGAGGCCGTTGTCGGCGTGGCACTTCGCGCAGTTGTCTTTGTAGATCTTCTGGCCCTGGTCGAGCAGCTCGCTGCCGAACTTCTGAGACGTCTCGTACTGCATCGTCTCGGGCGCTTCGCTCTTCTGCGGGATCGTCTTCAGGTACGTCGCCATCGCGCGGACATCGTCGTCCGACAGATACTGCAGGCTGTTGTGGACGACCTCGGCCATTGGCCCGAACACGGCGCCGCGCTCGGAGACACCGGTCTTGAGCAGGCTGGCGATGTCCTTGATGTCCCAATCGCCGAGACCCGCTTCCTTGTTCGACGTGAGCGACGGCGCATACCAGTTCTGCAGCGGGATCAGCCCGCCCGCGAATGCCGCCGAGTTGACCGGGCCGCCCATCATGTTGATCGACGTATGGCACATCGTGCAGTGCCCGAGACCCTCGACGAGGTAAGCGCCGCGGTTCCATTCGACCGATTTGGTCGGATCGTCCTTGTACTCGCCTTCACGGAAGAAGAGCGTGCGCCAGCCGATCAGCAGATTGCGGTTGTTGAACGGGAAGCGCAGCTCATGCGGGCGGCTCGGCACTTCCGCCGGCGGAACCGTGCGCAGGTACGCGTAGATCGCGTCGGAATCGGCGCGCGTCACCTTCGTGTAGCTCGCGAACGGGAACGCCGGATAGAGCAGGCTGCCGTCCTTCGAGCGGCCCGTGTGCAGGGCGCGATAGAAATCGTCGGCCGACCACTTGCCGATACCGTATTGATCGTCCGGGGTGATGTTGGGTGTGTAGAGCGTGCCGAACGGTGTCGCCATCGGCAGGCCGCCGGCGAATTGCTGGCCGCCGCGCACGGTGTGACAAGCGATACAGTCGCCGGCGCGGGCGAGGTATTCGCCGCGCTTGACGAGCGCGGCCTGATCGGCCGGCGTGGCCGCGACAGCCGCGCCGTTGTGCAGGTTATCGCCGCCCGACCAGAGGACGGAGCCGAGCGCCGCGGCCGCGACGACGACGGCCGTGAGGGCGAACAGGGACTTGCGTTTCATGTTTATGTCTCTCCTCGCGCTTATTGCGGTTCGCTGCCGCAGGCAAGCGGAGTCTTCATCGAGCGGGCCGGAGCCGGAACGGGGTTTTGGGGAGCGCGCTGCGTCGCGAGCCAGGCCGCGACGGCGTTGACGTCGTCGTCGGTCAGGCGCGTCGCGATTTCATGCATGCAGTCGGGCGCTTTCGCGTGACGCGTGCCCGAACGCCAGGCGCCCAGTTGCGCGCTGATGTAGTCCTGATGCAGACCGACGAGACCCGGGATGGCCGGCTCCATGCCCGTCAGCGCCTTGCCGTGGCAGGCCGCGCAGGCAGGGACGTTTTTCGACGGATCGCCGTTCAAGACGATCTGCTTGCCGCGCGCGAGCGTATCGGCCGAGACGGTCGGCTTCGACGGATCCGGGTAGGGCGGACGCTGCTTGGAGAAGTAATCCGCGATCTGGTGCAGGTAGTCGTCCGAAAGGTACGTGACGAGGTAGTTCATCGGCGGATACTTGCGCCGGCCCTCGCGGAAATTCTGGAGCTGGTTGAACAGGTACTCGGCCGGTTTGCCCGCCAGACGCGGGAAGTAGTCATTATCGGTGCCCTGCCCGTGACTGCCGTGGCACGCCGTGCAACCCTGCACGCGCTGTTCCATCGTATCGGGGGCTTGGGGCTGCGTCTGCGCTTGCGCACTGATCGAGAGACCGATACCGCCAATCAGCAGAAGGGCGAGTAGCGGGCGGAAAATGCGTCTTGAAGACACGCGTAACTCCATCGTTATTCGTGGGACCTGCCGGACTTCGATCGGCCCGGTGGTTCTCTGTGATTGGCTCGTGACTGCCGGATGTGGGCTCGGTGCCTACGGTGCGGGTCACCTTCCGGCCGGCGTGCTGCGGCGTTGCGACGCAGCATTCTAACATCGATGCCGGTCACGAGCTATTCGTTGCGCATGGCCGCGATCGCGCACGACGCGTTCCCGCGACAATTTGCCGCGTCGGAGCCGTGCGCAGGGCTCATGCGGGATGGGTTGAGGGCTGCCTGCGCATCGTATTGGTATCAAAGCCGATGCGTGCTTCATTCGCAATGGATCGTCCGTGAACTCACGTCGTCGGCCGAGGTCTGCCGACAGCGTACACTCTCGCCTGGCGCGCGAGGCGAGTGTCGCGGCATGCGCGACGCCTCCGCGCTTTTCGTCTTCCTGTCGTTTTTCTTTCGATTGGCCGCTCATGAAGCTTGTTCGTCAGTCCTCCCGCGTGCCCTGCGGCATGCTGTCGCATGCAGACGCCGTTCGCCTATCACCGACCTTCGCGGGGCGCGCCGACCGATGAATCTCGACGGATTGCTGATCGGGCAGGCCACGCTGGCCGCATTGATGAATATCGCTTTTGCGTTCGTCGTCGGCTCGGTGCTTTTCGAGCGGTGGCTGGCGGGGGATGGCGCCGGGGTGCGCAATGCGTCATCGCATTCGGCCTGGCATCGGGCACGCTCGTCCATCGTCGCCGCCGCGTTCGTCCTCGTGCTCGCCGACGGCGGCTGGCTGGTCTACGAGGCTGCCTCGATGAGCGGCGCGGGGTTGGTCGACGGCGTGGCCTACCTGCCCGACGTGCTCGTGAAGACGCACGTCGGCCACGCCTGGTGCGTGGCGTTCGGCGGGGCGGCCGTGCTCGTGGTCGCGGCTTGCATGTATCGCGGCGGGCCGCTCGGCCGATTCGCAATGGGGCTCGCGGCGCTGGCTTGCGCATCCGGTGCCGCGCTGCTCGGCCATGCGGCCGATGCGGGTGCGCTCTCGTTCGCGGCGGCGACGCAAGTCTTGCACGTGCTGTCGACGGCGGTGTGGGGCGGGCTCGTGTTGGCCGGCGGCTTCGTGGTCCTGCCCGCGCTCGACGCGTCGCCGACGCGCGGCGCCTTGATCCGCGTGGCCGGTTTTGTGTCGACGACTTCGCTCGTCGCGCTCGTCGTCGTCGCTGCGACCGGCCTCGTCAGCGCCGAGCGCGGCCTCGGCGGCACGCTCACCGCGCTGCGCACGAGCACCTGGGGCCATGTGTTGGCGCTCAAGGCCGCCCTCGTGTTATTCGCCATCGTGCTCGGCGGGCTCAACCGGATCTCGGTGTTGCCGCGCTTGCGCCGCTCCGCGTCGACGGCCGATGCGCACACGTTCAACAATGTGCTGCATCTCGAGGCGTTCGTGATACTGGGGGTGTTCATCGCGGCGGCGGTGCTTGCGCTTACGCCGCCTGCATGAAGCCGAAACCCGGCTGCGGCGGCGGTCGTCCACGATGGCGGCGCGGCGCCCGCCGGAAGGTTGCGGTCGCGCCTGCTTGGCGCCTATTCGTAACCCAGCTTGTGGCTCACGATCGGCGCGCAAAACAGCGCGATCGCGCAGCCGATGACTTTGCCTTCGAGCTCGGCGGTCGCTGCCGGTACGAGGTACGCATGCGAGAGCAGATCGACGATCTGCGGGGCGCAATAAAGAACGGCCGCGGCGATGCCGGCCTTGTCGACCAAAGCGACATGCCAGCCGCGGCGTACCGCAAACGCCGCGGCCAGCACGCGCAGCACGCCGAAGATCACGAGCGCGCCCACCGCCATTTGTTCCCGGATCAAATAGTCCGGCAGATACTCCGCCATGGCGGCCTCTCCCTGATTGGTCGTTTTGCGGTGACACTTTGCAAAACGCAGGCCAGGTCGGGTACCGCGGATGCGGAGGGGTGCGCTCGAAGGCGCGCTGCCTGATGGGGCGAGGCGTTGCGGGAAGACGCGCGATTCGCGCAACGCTCGGCGGGCGACCGGTTCGACCAGGATTGCCCGCGGCGTTACGTCCTTCGCGTTACGTGTTACGGCTGCACGGTGACGGCTTTTCGATTACCACTCGGCGACGCTGCCGTCCTCGTGGCGCCAGACCGGATTGCGCCAGCGATGACCGACCTTCGCCATTTCGCGCACCTTCGCTTCGTCGACTTCGATGCCGAGCCCCGGCCCTTGCGGGATCGATACAAAGCCGTCTTCGTATTTGAAGACCTCCGGGTTGCGGATGTAGTCGAGGAGGTCGTTGCCCTGGTTGTAGTGAATGCCGAGGCTTTGTTCCTGGATGAACGCGTTGTAGCTGACCGCGTCGATCTGCAGGCAAGCCGCGAGCGCGATCGGTCCGAGCGGGCAATGCAGCGCGATGGCGACGTCATAGGCTTCGGCCATCGTCGCGATTTTGCGGCATTCGCTGATGCCGCCGGCATGCGAGGCGTCGGGCTGCAGGATGTCGACGTAACCTCCCGCGAGGATGTTCTTGAAGTCCCAGCGCGAATAGAGCCGCTCGCCGAGCGCGATCGGCGTGTTGGTCTGGTTGACGATGTCGCGCAACGCTTCCGCGTTCTCGGAAAGCACCGGCTCTTCGATGAAGAGCAGCTTGTACGGATCGAGCTCCTTCGCGAGCACCTTGGCCATCGGCTTGTGAATGCGGCCGTGGAAATCCACGCCGATGCCGACGTGCGGGCCAACGGCCTCGCGCACGGCGGCGACGTTCGCGATGACGCGCTCGACTTTGTCGTAGGTATCGACGATCTGGACTTCCTCGGAGCCGTTCATCTTGAGCGCCTTGAAGCCGCGCTCGACGACCGCGCGCGCGTTGTTCGCGACGTCGCTCGGGCGGTCGCCGCCGATCCATGAGTAGACCTTGATCCGATCGCGAACCTGCCCGCCGAGCAGCGCATGCACCGGTACGCCGTGGTGCTTGCCCTTGATATCCCATAGCGCCTGGTCGATGCCGGCGATCGCGCTCATCGAGATCGGACCGCCGCGATAGAAGCCGGCCCGGTACATCACCTGCCAGTGGTCTTCGATGGCGAGCGGATCTTTGCCGATCAGATAGTCGGCGAGCTCTTGGACGGCGGTTTCGACCGTATGCGCGCGGCCCTCGACGACGGGCTCGCCCCAGCCGACGATGCCCTCGTCGGTCTCAATCTTGAGGAAGAGCCAGCGCGGCGGGACGACGAAAGTTTCGAGCTTCGTGATCTTCATGGGGGAGGGTTCTCCTGTCTCCAACGATTGCTATGACGATTGGCGGTATCCCCGGTGCCGACTTTGCGATTGCTCAGAGGCGACTGCGGTTGGAGACGAATGGTACACGAAGTCGTTATGAAGTAGTATTAATAGTACTACTCATCCTTATCTGACGCGGGGTTGCGCTTTTCCTGCATGTCGCGATAATCGCCGTCGTCGGCGCGGATTGAAAGGAAAGCGTCGGCATCCACGAGACCACACATTTGGGGAGAACGATCATTCAGCGCGATCTGCATGGGCGCGTCGCCTACCTGCTTGCGACCGGCATTCTGCGCGGCGACTACGCACCGGCATCGACGCTGCCGCGCGAAGCCGAGTTGATGGATACATTCGGCGTCAGCCGCACGGTGTTGCGCGAGGCGCTGCGCACGCTGACATCGAAGGGGCTTGTCGAGTCGCGGCCGAAGGTCGGCACGCGCGTGCGGCCGCGCCACGCCTGGAACCTGCTCGACGCGGACTTGCTCGAGTGGTACTCGCAGGTGGCGCCGCCGCTCGAATTTGCGCTCAAGCTGCAGGAGATGCGCGAGATGGTGGAACCTTACGCTGCCGCGCTTGCGGCGCGTGCGCAAACGGACGAGGCGATGGGCGCGCTCGCCGACGCGCACGCGGCGATGGCGGCGGCGCGCAGCATCGACGAGTGGGTGCGGGCGGATCTGCGCTTTCACCTCGGGATCCTGGCCGCCAGCTGCAACGAGCTTCTGATGCCGCTAGGCTCGGTCATCGAGCGCACGCTCGAGGCGCAGTTGCGGCTCAACGCGAAGCGCGCCGATGTGTTCAACGCGGCGCTCGGCGAGCACACGGCCGTTTTCGACGCGATCCGCGCGCGCAACGTGGAGGCGGCGCGCGCGGCGATGGCCGGGCTGCTCGGCATGACGAGGCGGCGCATCGAGGCGTGAGGCAGTGGGTCGAGGCGGGCACGTGCGGCTCCTGGAATGAGGGTTGCTCGATTCATCAGTACACCGAACTAACGGTGAACGAGTCCGCAACTACCACAGGAGAGGACCATGCCACTGCGAAAAGGTACATCTCGTGAGGACGTCTCGAAGAACGTCAAGACCGAAATGAAACACGGCAAGTCGCAAAAGCAGTCCGTTGCCATCGCGCTGAACCAGGCGCGCAAGCACGGCGCGAAGATTCCGAAGAAGCACGAGCGGTAGGGCGACTAAAGCCATTGCAAGTGTGATGGACGGCCATGGCCGGTGACCTGAGAGTCGATTGCCAGTTGCCCGTCATGGAATCGTCACTGAACCCGACGAAGCTATGGACCTCGAGCGTGGACGTTATCGCGCTCGAACAATGCGGGGCGTGAACGCACGTCCCGCTCTTCGGCTGACTCTTTCAGTACGAGACCGTTCCGTGGCTTTGCAACTCGACGATATTCGCGCCTTGTTCCAACAGCACGGCGACATTTCATACAGCGGCGAACCCGTCACGCAGCTTCAGCATGCGCTTCAGTGCGCCACGTGCGCCGAGCGCGAGAACGCAAGCGACGTGCTCGTCGCGGCCGCTTTGCTGCACGATCTCGGTCATCTGCTGAACCTGCAGGGCGACACGCCCACCGAGCACGGCATCGACGACATGCACCAATACTTCGCGCTGCCGTTTCTGCGCCCCGTGTTGCCTGACAGCGTGCTCGAGCCGATCCGCCTCCATGTCGATGCGAAGCGCTATCTCTGCGCTGTCGACGACAGCTATTACGAGCGGCTCTCGGCTGACTCCAAGCGCAGCCTGGAACTACAGGGCGGCGTTTTCAGCCGAGAAGAAGCCGACGCCTTTTATCGCAAGCCGTATGCGTCCGACGCCGTCCGTCTGCGGCAATGGGACGACGCCGCGAAGGACGCCTCGATCGTCACTCCTGACCTAGAGCATTTTCTCGCCGCGGTTGCACGTGTCATAAAAACCGCGCACGGCGAACAAGCCTCGACCGGCGCGACCGCCTTCTGAGCCCGCCGCTCGACGCTGGACATCCCCGACGCCGCCACTTACCCCAGCGGCGACGTCTTCTCCGAGCGTTATCCGATCGGCATCGGTCGAGGCAGTCGCGCGCCGCGGTTGCACGCGCGAAGCCATCGGCCTATAAACGCACTAGTCCGTCCGCGCGGCGAAGCCGTCGCCGGCCTCGAGATACAACCACTCGGAGACAACGTGATGAACTACGTCATCGGCATCGATATCGGCACGCAAAGCACGAAGGCGATACTCGCCGATGAGAACGGAACGATCATTGCGCAGCATGCGCAAAGCTACCGGCCCGATACCCCGCGGCCATTGTGGGCCGAGCAATGGCCGAGCGTATGGTTCGATGCCGTCGTGAACTGCATCGCGTCCTGCACGCGCGACGCGCGCGCCAAGGACGTCGAGGCCCGCGACATCAAGGCGCTCGCGATCAGCAGCCTCTATGGCGGCTCCGGCATTCCCGTCGACGACGAAATGCGTCCGCTTCACCCGTGCCTCATCTGGATGGATCGGCGCGCGACAGCCGAAGTCGAATGGGTACGCCGCAACGTCGACATGGAGCGGCTTCTCGCGATCACGGGCAATGGCGTCGATAGCTACTATGGCTTCACGAAGATGCTTTGGCTGCGCGAGCACAAGCCCGACGTCTGGGCCAAGACGCGCTATTTCCTGCCGCCAAACGCTTACGTCGCCTATCGGCTGACCGGCGAGGTCGCCGTCGACCACAGTTCAGCGGGCAACATCGGCGGCATCTACGACGTGGCCGCGCGCCGCTGGTCCGACGAAGCGCTCGCGATGCTCGGCATTCCAGCCGCCATGCTGCCGCAGCGGCTCGTCGAGTCGTCCGAGGTCGTCGCCGGGGTGCTTCCGCAATGGGCGGACGAGCTCGGTCTCGAAGCAGGCATGCCGATCGTTGCGGGCGGTGTCGACGCGGCCATCGCGACGCTCGCCGCCGGCGTCTCCCGCGCCGGTCAACACGTTGCGATGATCGGCACAAGCATGTGTTGGGGCTATATCAACCAAAGCGTCGACGCGCGGCACGGGCTCGTCAGCATGCCGTACGTCGTCAACGGGCGCCGCGATCTCTACGTGTTTGGCGGCGCGAGCTGCGCGGGTGCCTGCGTGGCCTGGTACCGCGATCAGTTTTGCCAGGCCGAAGTCGAAGCGGCCAAGGCCGCCAAGGAGGCCGGCAGCCTCGCCCCCGGCGACGCTCATGTGCTGCTGGAGCGCGCCGCCGCCGAGGTGCCGGCGGGCTGCGGCGGCGTGGTGTTTCTCCCGTACTTGATGGGCGAGCGCAGCCCGATCTGGGATGCGCAGGCGAGCGGCGCGTTCGTCGGTCTCAATCTCGTCCATACGCGCGCTCATCTGTATCGCGCCGTGCTCGAAGGCGTCGCCTTCGCGCTGCAACACAACATCGAGGCAGGCCGGCGCGGCGCGGGCGCGCTCGACGAACGGCTCATCGTCGTCGGCGGCGCGGCCCACTCGGATCTCTGGATGCAAATCATTGCCGACGTGACCGGATACCCGGTCTTTACGATCGAGCAGGAAGTCGAGGCGGCGATGGGGGCGGCCCTGCTGGCGGCGATCGGCTCAGGGCTCGCCGACGAGGTGGCGGCGACCCGCGGCTGGGTGACGCTGCGCGAGCATGCGCGCCCCGACCCTGCCCGCCGTGCGATCTACGCGCGGCAGTTCGAGGTCTACAAGGAGCTCTATCCCGCGTTGCAGGCGTCGATGCATCGATTGCGTACCGATGACGCCGACAAGACCGATCGGTAGAGATGATCGTAACAACCTATTGTCACGATCATATCGGCTGCGCTAGGATGGGTGCCAGTTAGCGCTCGGCTTTCCCTCGCATTGCGAAAGCGGCGAGCGCTTTTCGCACGATCGAGGCCCCCATTCCTATGTCCGAAGCTCCCTCGAACTCCGTCGTCGCGCTGCGTCAGGCGCCGCTCGTGCACGCGGCGCGAAACGCGGGCGTTCCATTCGACGCCGGATGGTTCGATACGTTGCGCGTCAACCATTCGGCCGTCGAGCGGCGCACCGCCACGCTCGGCACGCGCCGCTCGGTCAAGAAGGATGCGCAAGCGGCCTGGCTGCTGAAGGCCGTCACCTGCATCGATCTCACGACGCTGAACGGCGACGACACTGAAGGCCGCGTGCGCCGCTTGTGCGCGAAGGCGCGCCGGCCCGTTCGCGAAGACATTCTCGAGGCGCTAGGCATGGCCGGCGCGCCGATCACGACGGGTGCGGTCTGCGTCTATCACCGGTTCGTCGCCGCGGCGGTCGATGCGCTGGCGGGCAGCGGCATACCCGTGGCGGCCGTCTCGACCGGTTTCCCGGCCGGCCTGACGCCGCATCCCCTGAAGCTGAAGGAAATCGAAGCATCGGTGGCGGACGGTGCCGCGGAGATCGATATCGTCGTCACGCGCGAGCACATCCTGACCGGCAACTGGCGCGCGCTTTACGACGAGGTGCGCGATTTTCGCGCGGCTTGCGGCCCGGCGCACGTGAAAGCGATCCTCGCCACGGGCGACATTCGCACCCTTTCGAACGTCGCAAGAGGTTCGATGGTTTGCATGATGGCCGGCGCCGACTTCATCAAGACCTCGACGGGCAAGGAAGGCGTGAACGCGACGCTCGACGTGTCGCTCGTCATGGTGCGCGCGATTCGCGAGTATCGCGAGCGCACGGGCGCGATGGTCGGCTTCAAGCCGGCCGGCGGCGTCTCCACGGCGAAGGCCGCGCTTGCCTACCAGATCCTGATGAAGGAAGAGCTCGGCCGTCCGTGGCTCGAGCCGGCGCTCTTTCGCATCGGCGCCTCGAGCCTTTTGGCCGATATCGAACGGCAACTCGAGCATCACGTGAGCGGTCGTTACTCCGCTTTCCACCGACACCCCGCAGCCTGACCGAGCCGATTTCCGATGAGCGTAGCCGAGTATTTTTCTTCGATGGAGTACGGTCCCGCCCCTGAGGACGACCAGCCTGTGCGCGAGTGGCTCGCGCGTCACGGCGAGGGATTCGGCCATTTCATCGGCGGCGCCCGGCGCGCGCCGGCCGCCGGGACGTTCTTCGACGTCATCGCGCCGGCCACGGGCGAAACGCTCACGCGCGTCGCGCAGGGCGACGCCGCCGACGTCGAAGCGGCCGTAGCGGCAGCGCGCGCGGCGCAGCCCGGGTGGCATGCGCTTGGCGGCCCCGGGCGTGCGCGGCATCTTTACGCGCTCGCGCGGATGGTTCAGCGGCACAGCCGGCTCTTCGCGGTGCTGGAGGCGCTCGACAACGGCAAGCCGATCCGCGAGACGCGCGACATCGATGTGCCGCTCGTCGCGCGTCACTTTCTTCACCACGCCGGGTGGGCTCAGCTGCAGGAGAGCGAGTTTCCCGAATGGGCGCCGCTCGGCGTGATCGGGCAAATCGTGCCCTGGAACTTCCCGCTGCTGATGCTCGCGTGGAAGATCGCGCCGGCCATCGCGCTCGGCAATTGCGTCGTACTGAAGCCCGCCGAGTACACGCCGCTTACCGCGCTGCTCTTCGCCGAGCTCGCGCAGCGCGGGGGGTTGCCCGATGGCGTGCTCAACATCTTGACTGGCGACGGCCGGACCGGCGCGGCGCTCGTCGATCACCGGGGCGTCGACAAGATCGCGTTCACGGGCTCGACGGAAGTCGGCCGGCAGATCCGTGCGGCAACGGCGGGATCGGGCAAGTCGCTCACGCTCGAGCTCGGCGGCAAGTCTCCTTTCATCGTCTTCGACGATGCGGATCTCGATTCGGCGGTCGAGGGCGTCGTCGACGCGATCTGGTTCAACCAGGGGCAAGTCTGTTGCGCGGGCTCGCGGCTGCTCGTGCAGGAAGGCGTCGAAGCGCAATTCATCGAGAAGCTGAAGCGCCGCATGGCGACGCTGCGCGTCGGTCATTCGCTCGACAAGGGCATCGACATGGCCGCGATCGTCGATCCCGTGCAGCTCGCGCGCATCGAATCGCTCGTCGAGACGGGGCGGGCTGAAGGCTGCACGATCTGGCAACCGCGCGAAGTCGCGCTGCCCGAGCGCGGCTCGTTCTATCTGCCCACGCTCGTCACCGAGGTGGCGCCGGCCTCGACGCTCGCGCAGGAGGAAATCTTCGGGCCGGTACTCGTGGCGATGAGCTTTCGCACACCCGAGGAGGCGGTCGCGCTCGCGAATAACACGCGCTACGGGCTCGCGGCCAGCATCTGGAGCGAGACGATTGGCCGCGCGCTCGACATTGCCCCTCGACTCCTCTGCGGCGTAGTCTGGGTCAACGCGACGAATCTTTTCGACGCGGCGGTCGGGTTCGGCGGCTATCGCGAATCGGGCTACGGGCGCGAGGGCGGGCGTGAGGGCGTCTACGAATACCTGAAGCCGCACGCATGGAGCAAGCTGCCGCTGCGTACGCCGCGGCGGGCCGATGAAGCCGGTCATGTCGACGACGGTTCGCGCATCGAGAGAATCGACAGGACGGCCAAGCTTTTCATCGGCGGCAAGCAGGTCCGGCCCGACAGCGGCTACTCGCGGGCCGTCCATACGCCGGGCGGCGAGCTCGTCGGCGAAGTCGGCGACGGCAACCGCAAGGACGTGCGCGATGCCGTGGCCGCCGCGCGCGCGGCGGGCAAGTGGTCGCAGGCGAGCGCGCATGGTCGCGCGCAGGTGCTCTACTACCTCGCCGAGAACCTTGCCGCGCGCGCCGATGAATTCACTCGGCAGCTCGCGCGCCGCGCGGGCGTGGTCGCCCTCGACGCGCAACGCGAAGTCGATGCGGCGATCGGGCGGCTTTTCAGCTACGCGGCGTGGGCCGACAAGTTCGACGGCGCGGTGCACGCCCCGCCGCTGCGCGGCGTCGCATTGGCGATGCACGAGCCCGTCGGCGTGATCGGCATCGCCTGTCCCGACGAGGCGCCGCTTCTCGCTTTCGTCTCGCTCGTTGCGCCCGCGCTTGCGCTAGGCAATCGTGTCGTGGTGCTGCCGAGCGAGGCTTGCCCGCTGATGGCGACCGACTTTTATCAAGTTGTCGAAACGTCGGATGTGCCAGCTGGGGCGCTCAATATCGTCACCGGCTCGCGGAGCGCTTTGTTGCCCGCGCTCGTGAAGCACGACGACGTCGACGCGGTATGGAGCTTCGGGCGTGCCGACGAGTCGACGCTCGTCGAGCGCGAGTCCGTCGGCAATTTGAAGCGGACTTTTGTCGACTACGGACGGCAAATCGACTGGTTCGACCGCTCGAGCGAGGGTCTGCCGTTTTTACGTCAGGCTACCCAAATCAAGAACATTTGGATACCGTACGGCGATTGACCGCTTTCGTTCGCCGGATCGAGACAGACTCGATCCGGCGACGCACCTGACCCGGGCAGCCGTTGGCGCAAAGCGGCACAACATCGAAATGGAGGAGACATATGCTCAAACAACTCGACCCGCTGTTGAATCCCGACATCCTCTATGCGTTGAGCGCGATGGGACATGGCGACGAACTCGTCATCTGCGACGCGAACTTCCCGGCCGATTCGGTCGCGCGCGCGACCACCCTCGGGCGGCTCCTGCGCATGGACGGCGCCGACTCCGCGCGTGCCGTGCGCGCCGTTCTTTCGCTGCTGCCGCTCGACACGTTCGTCGAAGCGCCCGCGATGCGCATGGAAGTGGTGGGCGACCCGAACGCGCTGCCCATCGTTCAGCGCGAGGCCCAGGCCGAAGTGAATGCCGCCGAGGGGCGCGCCGTGCCGTTCGCGCCGATCGAGCGCCACGCGTTCTATGCCCGTGCGCGCAAGGCCTATTGCGTGATCGCTACCGGCGAGCAGCGCGGCTATGGCTGCTTCATCTTCGCGAAGGGCGTGATTCTCGCGCCCGATGCGCCGAGCGGCGGCACGACGGAGCGGGGACAATGAGCGGGCGCGTCGTCATCCTCGGCATTTACGTCACGGATCTCGCGTTTCGCGCGAATCGCATGCCGCTCATCGGCGAGACGATCGCCGGCTCGGCTTTCGCGCTCGGTCCGGGCGGCAAGGGCTCCAATCAGGCCGTGGCGGCGGCCCGCGCCGGTGCCGAGGTCGTGTTCTGCACGCGGCTCGGCAACGACGCGTTCGGCGAAATCGCCCGCTCGACCTGGCAAGCCGAAGGCATCGTGGCGCGCGCGAAGGTCCTCGACGGTGTGGCGACGGGCGCCGCGCACATCTTTGTCGAGGAAGGAACCGGCCGCAACGCGATCATCGTTGCGGCTGGCGCGGCCGCGACGATGGACGCGAGCGACGCCGACGCGATCGAAGCCGACATCTCGGCCGCCCAGGTCTTCGTGACGCAGCTCGAGCAGCCGGTCGCGGCCGCACGGCGAGGTCTCGAGATCGCACGCCGCCATGGTATCGCCACGGTGCTGAACCCGGCGCCCGCGCTGCCGCTTCCCGACGACATCTTTCCGCTTTGCGACTACATTACGCCGAACGAAACCGAGGCGGCCGCGCTGACGGGCATCGAAATCCGCGACGCCGACGATGCACGGCGCGCGGCCGACGTCCTGCTGGCGAAAGGCGCGGGCGCGGCGATCGTCACGCTCGGCGAGGCCGGCGCGCTACTGCATTCACGTTCGCAATCGGTACTCGTGCCGGCGTTCCGGTGCGGTACGGTCGTCGAAACGGCAGGCGCCGGGGACGGCTTCACGGGCGGCTTCGCGGCGGCGCTTGCGAGCGGTGCCGAACCCCTCGAAGCGGTGCGCTTCGGCTGTGCGCTCGCCGGCATCTCGGTGACGCGCGCGGGCACCGCGCCTTCGATGCCGAGTCTGGCCGAAGTGCAAGCGTTGCTCGGCAACGCCGCGCCGATGCGTGAAAGCGCGTAACAACCGAGATTGCGATTAGGAGCCCATTGTCGCCATGTGGTCCTCATTGACGCTTCGCCGATGGTTCGCCGATCGGCAATTGAACTTCCTCTTGACCGTCAACCTGGTCGTGGTGCTCGTCGCTATCTGGTTCTCGCAAGGGCAGTTCGTCGGCATCGACAACCTGCAGTCGATGGGCTCCCAGCTGCCCGAAGTCGGCCTGCTGGCGTTCGGCATCATGCTGTCGATGCTGTCGGGCAACGGCGGCATCGATTTGTCGGGCGTCGGGCTTGCCAACCTGTCGGGGATGGTCGCCGCGCTCGTCGTGCCACGCTTCGTCAACGGCGACGACTCGCCTGTACTCTATACATCGCTTTTTTGCGTGATCGTCGTCTGCATGGGGCTCGCAGGCGGCTTTCTGAACGGCATGGTCATCGCGCGGCTGCGCCTCACGCCCATTCTCTGCACGCTCGGCACCCAGCTCGTCTTTACGGGCTTCGCGGTCGCGCTCAGTAATGGCGCGTCCGTTCACATCGACTACATCGAGCCGCTTTCCGACATCGGCAACGGCACGTTCCTCCAGGTGCCGATTTCGTTCGCGATCTACATTGCCGTGGCGCTGCTGCTGGGCTGGCTGCTCGCGCGCACGCCGTTCGGCTTGCGGCTCTATCTGATGGGCACGAATCAGCGCGCGGCCTTCTATGCGGGCGTGCCCAATGCGCGGATGCTCGTCATCACCTACACGATCTGCGGCGTGCTCGCTTCGGTCGCCGGGCTCATCAGCTCGACCCATACGATGAGCGCGAAGTGGGACTACGGTAACTCGTATCTGCTGATCGCGATCCTGATCGCCGTCATGGGCGGCGTCAACCCGGCGGGCGGGTACGGACGCGTGATCTGCGTCGTCTTCGCCGCGACCGTTCTGCAGTTTCTGTCGAGCCTTTTCAACCTCATGAATCTCTCGCAGTTCTTTCGCGATTGCACATGGGGGTTCCTGCTCCTGCTGTCGCTCGCGTTCGCGGGCGGCGAGCGTGTGCGCGCGATCTTCGGCGTCGGCGGCGTGAAGCCGCCAGCTGCCGCGGGCAAGCGCGAAGGCGGCGGTTAGCGCCCTGAACGAACAGCATTCGGTAATCGACGAGCGCCAAGCCTCGGGCGCCGCGTCGCGTAACAAGGGGCGTCAAGCGAAAAAAGAAGGAGACACGGCATGAAATTGAATCGATTGAGCCTTGCGCTCGCGGCGTGTGCATTGAGCGCGGGCATCGTCGTGGCCGCGCAGGCGGCGACGAACGAAACGATCGTCACGGTGGTCAAGGTGACCGGTATCAGCTGGTTCAACCGGATGGACGAAGGCGTCAAGGAATTCGCGAAAGCGCAGGGCGTCAACGCTTACCAGACCGGGCCGGGCACGGCCGATGCCGCGCAGCAGTCGCAGATCATCCAGGATTTGATCGCGAAGAAGGTGACCGCGCTTGCCGTCGTCCCGTACGATCCGCCAACGCTCGAGCCCGTCCTCAAGAAGGCGATGGACAAAGGCATCAAGGTCGTCACGCACGAGGCCGACAACGAAAAGAACACGATGGTCGACCTCGAGGCCTTCGACAACTCCGCATACGGTGCCGCGCTGAACGATCGGCTCGCCAGCTGCATGCATAGCGAAGGCAAGTGGGCGACGCTCGTCGGCTCGCTCGGCAGCCGCTCGCAGGTGCAATGGGCGGACGGCGGCATCGACAACGCGAAGAAGAAGTACCCGAAGATGGAGCTCGTCGAGAAGAATCTCGAGACGAACAACGACGGCGAGCACGCGTACGTCGTCGCCAAGGAGGTGCTGCGCAAGCACCCGGACATCAAGGGCTTCCAGGGCTCCTCATCGCTCGATGTGCTCGGCATCGGCCGCGCCGTCGAGGAAGCCGGCTTGCAAGGCAAGGTCTGCGTCTATGGCACGGGCCTGCCGACCGAAGCGGCGAAGTATCTCGAGAGCGGTGCGATCAACGGCATCGCTTTCTGGGATCCGAAGCTCGCGGGCCTCGCGATGAACAAGATCGCGCAGATGCTGATCGACGGCAAGACCGTCAAGAACGGCGACAATCTCGGACTGCCTGGCTACGAGAGCGTGACCGTCAGCAAGGGACCCGGCAAGGGCATCATCGTACGCGGCAAGGGCTGGGTCAGCGTCGACAAGTCGAACTACAAGCAATACAACTTCTGATCGGATCGGCGAGAAGCACGGCGCGCGCTCGGACGTCGAGCGCGCGCCCGAGTTCTGTAAAGGTTTGACGCAAACGGTGGGCGGTAAGGCGACGATGAACGAAGACAAGGCTTCCGAGCCGCTGCTGCAGGTGGTCGGCATCCACAAGCGCTTCACGGGCGTGCATGCGCTGCGCGGCGTCACGCTCGCGTTCGAGCGAGGCCAGATCTATCACCTGCTCGGCGAAAACGGCTGCGGCAAGAGCACGCTGATCAAGATCATTTCGGGGGCGCAGCCGCCCGATGAAGGCGAGCTCGTGATCGAGGGCAGGCATTATGCGCGGCTGACGCCGCTGCAGGCGTTGGATGCCGGGATCGAGACCGTCTATCAGGATCTTTCGCTGCTATGGAACATGAGCGTGACCGAAAACGTCGCGCTCACGCCCGAGCTCGCCGAGCATGGCGGACGCCTCGCGCGGACGCTCGATCGCCGCGTCCTCGCGGCGACCGCCGCGAAGGCGCTCGAATCGGTAGGACTGCCGAGCGATGCCGACTTCCAGGCGACGCTGATCGAGCAGCTGCCGCTGGCCACGCGCCAGCTCGTCGCCATCGCGCGCGCGATCGCGAGCGAGGCGAAGTTCGTCATCATGGATGAGCCGACGACGTCGCTCACGCAAAAGGAAGTCGCGAATCTGATCGAGGTGCTCGGCGCGCTGCGCGCGCAGGGCGTGACGGTGCTGTTCGTCAGCCACAAGCTCGACGAATGCTATGCGATCGGCGGCGAGGTCGTGGTGTTGCGCGACGGTCAAAAGGTGGCTCAGGGGCCAATTACCGACTACTCGAAAGCGCAGCTATCCGAGCTGATGACGGGGCGGCAGCTATCGCAGGAGCGCTATCGCGAAGCGGCTTCGCAAAGCGAGGTCGTCCTCGATGTGCGCGACCTTGCGCGCCGCGGACAATTCCGCGATATCTCGTTCGCCTTGCATCGCGGTGAGATTCTCGGCGTGACGGGTCTGCTCGACTCCGGCCGCAACGAGCTCGCCCGCGCACTGGCGGGCGTCGCGCCTGCCGATGCCGGGCGCATTACGCTCGAGGGAAAGCCCGTGACGCTGGCGACGCCCGCCGACGCGAAGCGGCACCGGATCGGCTACGTGCCCGAGGATCGCTTGAGCGAAGGCCTTTTTCTCGATAAATCGATTCGCGAGAACGTCATCACGGCGATGATTTCGAGCCTGCGCGACCGCTTCGGCCAGATCGATCGCAAGCGCTCGCGCGCGCTCGCCGAGCGGACGGTGAAGGAGCTGCAGATCGCGACGCCCGACGTCGACCGCGCCGTGCAGTCGCTCTCCGGCGGCAACCAGCAGCGCGTGCTGATCGGGCGCTGGCTCGCGATCGATCCGCATGTGCTGATCCTGCACGGGCCGACCGTCGGCGTCGACGTGGGATCGAAAGACATCATTTATCGCATCGTGCAGCGGCTCTCGCAGCAAGGGATCGGCATCTTGCTGATCAGCGACGACCTGCCCGAGCTTTTGCAGAACTGTGATCGGATTCTGATGATGAAGAAAGGCCGCGTCGTCGGCGAGTATGGCGCCGAAGGGCTCACGGAGGCCGCGTTGTACCGTGCCCTTTTGTCGGATGCCCCCCTTTCGGAACCAGCATGATGAACCAATCGACGATGAGCACCCCCAAAGCCATGGATATCGCGCGAGAAGGTCGGCCGCCCGCCTGGCGCGCGAGGCTTGCACGCAATCCGGAATGGTTCACGGTCGCGCTGATCGTGCTGACGTCGATCGTCGTCGCGGTACTCAATCCGCGCTTTCTGCAGTGGGCGACGCTCTTCGACATGCTGCATTCGGCCACGACGACATCGCTTTTCGCGCTCGGCACGCTCGTCGTGCTGGCATCGGGCGGCATCGATGTGTCCTTCACCGCGATCGGCGCGCTGACGATGTATTCGATCACGAAGGCCGTGCTCGTCTGGTGGCCCGATGCGCCGTTCGCGCTGATTCTTTGCACGGGCGCATTGGGCGGCGTACTGCTCGGCGTCGTCAACGGCTTGCTCGTGCATCGGCTCAAGGCGCCTTCGCTGATCGTGACGATCGGCACGCAATATCTCTATCGCGGCATTCTGTTGACGTTCGTCGGCACGACGTTCTTCATGAACATCCCGCACAGCATGGATCGCTTCGGCCGCATTCCGCTCTTTGCCTATCAAACCGCCGACGGCCTCCACGCGGTCCTGCCCGTTTCCGTGGTCGCGCTCCTCGTCGCCGCGGTCCTCACCTGGTGGCTGCTGAACCGGACGATGATGGGGCGCGCCGTCTATGCGATGGGCGGCAGTCTCGCGATCGCCGAGCGGCTCGGGTACAACCTGCGCGCCGTCCATCTCTTCGTGTTCGGCTATACGGGCCTGCTGGCCGGCATCGCGGGCATCATCCACGTGTCGAACGGGCGGATCGCGAATCCATTCGATCTCGTCGGCTCCGAGCTCGACGTGATCGCGGCCGTCATTCTCGGAGGCGCGCGCATTACGGGCGGGACCGGCACGGTGGTGGGCACGCTGCTCGGCGTCGTGCTCGTCACGCTCATCAACAGTGTGCTGATTCTCGTCGGTGTGCCGAGCACGTGGCAAAAGGTCATCATCGGCGCGTTCATCCTGGTCGCGGGTACGCTCTTCGCGTTGCGCCGGCGCGGCTGATCGCCAAGCGGTGCTTCGTTGCCCGCGGCGGCGCGGGCCGTCGCGTCACGTCTTGCGCGTTTGCCGCTCCTGCCCCTTCTCGGTGATGATCGAATCGAAGTCTTCGATCTGCGAGAAGCGCACGGCCTTGACGATGCCGAACTTGCTCGAATCCGCGACGAGATGCCGTTCCACCGCGTTGGCCATCGCCGCCTGCTTGATCGCGACCTCGTGAAAGTTCCAGCAGGTGACGCCGCGCGCGGCATCGATGCCGCCCGCCGAAATGAACGCCTTGTTGATTCCCATCCGGCGTAGCGTCTCGAGGCTTTCGTCGCCCGCGAACGAATCGGACGACGGTACGTAGACGCCGCCGAGCATGATCATCCGCACGTTCGACATGCGCCGCACGATCTCGGCGATATTCAGCGAATAGCAGACGACTGTCAGCTGCATGCTGGCCGGAATGAGGCGGGCGAGCGCGGTCAGCGTCGTGCCGCAGTCGATGAAGATCGTTTCGTGATCGGCGATGAGCCGCGCCGCGTGCGCCGAGGCCTGCGCCTTCGCCTGTGCGAAATGGTCTTTTTCCTGCTCCAGCGAGTAGCCCGCCGCGTTCGGCACGTCGACGGCGCTGACAATGTAGCCGCCCAGATAGGTGAAGCGGTCTGGGTGCGCGGCGATGTCGCGCCGCACCGTCATCTCGGACACGCCGAGCAGCGTGGCCGCGTCGCGCAGATGCATGACGTTGTGCTTGGCGAGCGCATCGACGAGCGAGCGCAGGCGTTCGGTCTTGAGCATAGGAATCGGTAGCGCAGCCGCCCGGCGCGTAGCGCGCGGAGCGTTATATTCGTATCGATGACGTGATCGGATTATAACAAGCGGGCTCAAAAAAAACCGCCCTTTGAGCAAGGGCGGCAGGCACGGTATGAAGCGCAAATGCGGCTTCCCGAGAGGAATATGGCGTGACTTTCAGTGCCGCGCGGATTTCTTGATCTCGAGCCTGAACCGATGCAGCAAAGGCTCGGTATAGCCGCTCGGCTGCGCACGGCCTTGCAGCGCCAGCGCACAGGCCGCCTTGAATGCGACGGAAGCCGCATAGTCGGGCGCCATCGGCCGGTAGTTCGGATCGCCGGCGTTCTGCTTGTCGACGACGATGGCCATGCGCTCGAAGACTTCCTTCACGAACGCTTCGTCGACGACCCCGTGGCGCAGCCAGTTCGCGATGTGCTGGCTCGAAATGCGCAGCGTCGCGCGGTCTTCCATGAGGCCGACGTTGTGGATGTCGGGCACCTTCGAGCAGCCGACACCCTGATCGATCCAGCGCACCACGTAACCGAGAATGCCTTGCGCGTTGTTCTCGACTTCATGACGGATATCGTCTTGCGACCACTGGGCGCGCTCGACGACGGGCACGGTCAAGAGGCCCTCGATGAGGGCGTTGCGCTCGCTCGCATAGTCGATCTTCTCTAGCTCTTTTTGCACTGCCTGCACGTCGACATCGTGATAGTGGAGCGCGTGCAGCGTGGCGGCCGTCGGCGACGGGACCCAGGCCGTGTTGGCGCCCGCGCGCAGTTGCCCGGCCTTTTGTTCAAGCATCGCATGCATCATGTCGGGCATCGCCCACATTCCCTTGCCGATCTGCGCGCGGCCGCGCAGCCCGCAGGCGAGGCCGACGAGCACGTTGTGGCGCTCGTAGGCCGAGATCCACGTCGACGTCTTCATGTCGCCTTTCCTGAACATCGGGCCGGCTTCCATCGCCGAATGCATCTCGTCGCCGGTGCGATCGAGGAAGCCCGTGTTAATGAACGCGACGCGCGCGCTGGCCGCTGCGATACAGGCGGCGAGGTTCACGCTCGTGCGGCGCTCCTCGTCCATGATGCCCATCTTCAACGTGTTACGCGGCAGACCGTAGAGATCCTCGACGCGATCGAACAGCTCCCCGGCAAACGCGACTTCGGCCGGGCCGTGCATCTTGGGCTTCACGATGTAGATCGAGCCCGTGCGCGAGTTCAGCTTGCTCGCGCGATCGTGGAGCGCGCAAAGCGTCGTCACCACCGCATCGAGAATGCCTTCGGGAATTTCGTTGCCATCGCGATCGAGCACGGCGCCGTTCGTCATCAAATGGCCGACGTTGCGCACGAAAAGCAACGAGCGTCCATGCAAGGTCAGCGTCTTGCCGTCCGGCGTGCGATAGCTGCGGTCCGCGTTCAAGCGGCGCACGAACGTCTTGCCGCCCTTCGTGACCTCCTCGGTGAGCGTGCCCTGCATAAGGCCCAGCCAGTTGCGATAGAGGGCGACTTTGTCGTCCGCGTCGACGGCGGCCACCGAGTCCTCGCAATCGATGATCGTCGTCACGGCGGCCTCGAGCAGCACGTCTTTCACATGCGCGGGATCCGTGCGGCCGATCGGCGTTTCCTCGTCGATCTGAATCTCGATGTGCAACCCGTTGTGCTTGAGCAGGACGGCCGTCGGCGCATCGGGCTCGCCGAGGAAGCCCACGAACTGGGCCGGCGTGGCGAGCTTCGTCGCGCCCTTCGCCGTGCTGACGGTGAGCACGCCATCGACTACCGCATAGCGCGTCGCGTCACGATGCGAGCCGTTCTCGAGCGGCGCGGCGCGATCGAGGAACGCGCGCGCGTATTGAATCACCTGTGTCCCGCGAATCGGGTTGTAAGCGCCACCCCGCGCCGCGCCATTGTCCTCGGGCAATGCGTCGGTGCCGTAAAGCGCGTCATAGAGGCTGCCCCAGCGCGCGTTCGCCGCGTTGAGCGCATACCGGGCGTTCGAGAGCGGCACGACGAGTTGTGGGCCGGCTTGCTCGGCGATCTCGACGTCGACGTTCGAGGTCGTCACCTGCACGCTCTGAGGCGCGGGTGCGAGGTAGCCGATCTGCTCGAGGAAGGCGCGATAGGCATGCGGATCGGTCACGGGGCCGGGATGCGCGCGGTGCCACTCGTCGAGAGCCGTCTGCAGACGGTCGCGCTCCGCGAGCAGCGCGCGGTTTTTCGGCGCGAGATCGTGGACGATCGCCGAGAACCCTTGCCAGAATGCGTCGCGATCGACGCCGGTGCCGGGCAGCGCTTCGTCTTCGATGAAGCGGACGAGCGCGTCGTCGACGCGCAAGCCGTGAAGGTCGGTCAGATTGCTCATGATGGTCATGCGTATGGGGTTGTTGTTAATGGGGGCCTCAGGCGGCACGCTGCGTGACGCTTGCCGCGCCGGCCTTGGCGATTTGCGCATCCTGGTCCGACTTCACGCCCGATACGCCGACCGCGCCGACGCACTGCCCATCGACGACGATGGGCACGGCGCCTTCGAGCGTACCGGCGAGCGGCGCGCTGAGAAAGGCGTAGCGTCCGCCATTGATCATATCCTCATAAGCTTTCGATTCTCGCCGGCCGAGGGCCGAGGTACGTGCCTTCTCCGTCGACATATAGGCGCTGCTCGGCGGGGCGCCGTCGAGGCGCAGCAGGCCGAGGGGATGGCCGCCGTCGTCGACGACCGCGATCGCCACCGCCCAGCCGTGCCGTTCGGCTTCGGCGCGCGCGGCGGTGAGGATGTCGTTGACCTCGGCGACGCCGAGTACGGATTTCGTATTCATCTCGATTCTCTCTTTTCTCGTCGGACTACTGACTGATCTGGCGCGGGCGTCCGTGCTCGCCGATGTCGATCGACGAATCTTGATTCAGGAGGACGCCAGCGATGCGTCGACGAGTTCGATCCAGTGCCGCACGGGCGTGCGGCCAGCACCGTTCAGATGCGTCTGGCAGCCGATATTGGCCGTCACGATCGTGTCGGGCCTGCCGGCTTCGAGCGCGTCGAGCTTATTGTCGCGCAACGTGCGGGCCAGCTGGGGCTCGGTGATCGAATAGGTGCCGGCCGAGCCGCAGCAAAGGTGTCCGTCGGCCGTTTCGGTGAGATCGAAGCCGAGGCGCCGCAGCAGCGCTTCGACGCTGCCGCCGAGCTTTTGCGCGTGCTGTAGCGTGCACGGGCAATGCACGGCGATACGGCCCGCGCGGTGGGCGCGATCCTTCCCGGTCGAGCCGGGCGGCTGCAGCGCCTCGACGGGCTCGGCTGCGAGGACTTCGACGAGGTCGCGCGCAAGCTCGCTCACGCGTCGCGCTTTCGCCGAATAGGCCGCGTCGTCGCGCAACAGATCGCCGTACTCCTTGACGAAGGCGCCGCAGCCGCTCGCCGTCAGCACGATCGCTTCGGCGCCGGCCTCGATCGCCGGCCACCAGGCGTCGATGTTGCGCCGCGCGCGCTGTAGCCCGGCGTCCTGCGCGTTGAGATGATATTCGGCCGCGCCGCAGCAGCCGGCCTCGCCTGCGGGCGTCACGCTGATGCCGAGCCTGTCGAGCACGCGCGCGGCCGCGGCGTTCGTGTTGGGCGAGAGCGACGGCTGGACGCAGCCCTCGAGCAGCAGGACGCGCCGTGCATGCCGTACCGGCGGCCGCGGCAACGCGCGAGCGGCCGACGCGGGAATCTTCCGGCGCAGCGAGCCGGGCAAGAGCGGGCGCACCGCGCGGCCCGCCGTCAAAAGCTTGGCGAAGAGCGACGAGTTCGGCACGACGCGGCGCAAGCCGGCGCGCAGCAGCCGCTCTTTCACGGGACGCTCGCTGCGCCGTTCGACTTCGGCGCGGCCGATGTCGAGCAGCGTGTGATAACGGACGCCCGACGGACAGGTCGTCTCGCAGTTGCGGCAGGTGAGGCAGCGGTCGAGATGGGTTTGCGTCGCGGCGCCGACCGGCTTGCCTTCGAGCAACTGCTTGATCAGATAGATGCGGCCGCGCGGACCGTCGAGCTCGTTGCCGAGCACTTGATAGGTGGGGCAAGTCGCGTTGCAGAAGCCGCAATGGACACAGGCTCGCAAGATCGCTTCGGCTTCGTCGGCCCGGGCGATCGACCGGGCTTCTTCACTCAGAGTGGTTTGCATCGATTCGGGTATTCGGATTCGGGTGTTCGCGTGGTCGTCTCTTCAGCCGCGGTGCGTCAACGCCGGGCGTTCAGAGTCCGGCGTAGAGGCGGCCGGGGTTGAAGATCCCGTGCGGATCGAGTTGCGCCTTCAACTGTCGATGAATGCGCAGCAGCGCGGGGGAAAGCGGCTCGAACGGTTCATCCACGAGCTCGGGCGTGAAGCAGGTGGCGTGTCCGCCGAGCGCACGCACCGCATCGCGCACGACACTGGGCGGCGCGTCGGTTTTGAGCCAGCGCTGCATGCCGCCCCAGTCGAGCAATGGCTTGCCCGGCAGTTCGACGAGCGGGGCCGAGGCAGGCACGGAGAGCCGCCAAAGCGGCTCGGGACGCGCGAAAAACGGCAAGGCGAACGCGCGCAGCGCGGCCCAGAACGCACCATCCGACACGACGCCGCCCAAGCGCGCCCGCGCGTCGCGCACCGAACCCGCGCCGCCTTCGAGCCGCAGCCGGAGCATGCCGTCGTCAAAGCAGGCGCCCGCGATCGGCACGCCTTCTCGCAGCCAGCCTGCCAGCTTGGGCAGGGCGGCCTCGGGCGGCATGTCGAGCGCGAGATCGGCCGTGGCGCGCAGCTTCGGCACGACTTTCAGCGAGACTTCGGTGATGATTCCGAGGCAGCCGAAGCTGCCCGCGAGAAGGCGCGAAACATCGTAGCCGGCGACGTTCTTCATGACCTGGCCGCCGAAGCGCAGGTGCTTGCCGTGACCCGTCACGACGCGGCACCCGAGCACGTAATCGCGCACGGCGCCGGCCCATGGGCGGCGCGGCCCGGACAGGCCCGCGGCGACCATGCCGCCGACCGTTGCGCGGCCGTCGAACGTGGGAGGCTCGCAGGCCAGCATCTGCCCGGCTTCGTCGAGCGCGGCCTCGAGATCGGCGAGCCGTGTGCCCGCGCGAGCCGTGATGACGAGCTCGGTCGGATCGTAGCTGACGATGCCGGCGTGAGCGGTCGTATCGATCGGCACCGCGTGGCCGTCGTGCCCATCGACCGGTCGGCCGAGGAAAGCCTTCGTGCCGCCGCCGCGGATCGCGAGCGGCGTGCGCTTGTCGATGGCGGCGCGCACGGCTTCGACGAGCGCTTCGCTGCGGTCGGTCGAGTTGAACTCTCGTCGCATCAGAAGCGCTCCAGCTCGGGGAACGGCACGTTGCCGCGGTGCACGTGCATGCCGCCGAACTCGGCGCAGCGATGCAGCGTCGGGATGTTCTTGCCCGGGTTCAAAAGGCGAGACGGATCGAATGCGGCCTTGACGGCGTGGAAGAACTCGATTTCGTCGCTCGAAAACTGCACGCACATGTGGTTGATCTTCTCGCGGCCCACCCCATGTTCACCGGTGATGCTGCCGCCCACGGCCACGCAGAGTTCGAGGATTTTGCCGGCCAGCGCTTCGGTGCGCTCGAGCTCGCCAGGTCGATTCGCGTCGAACAGGATCAACGGGTGAAGGTTGCCGTCGCCCGCATGAAAGACATTGGCGACGCGCAAGCCGTATTCGTCCGAAAGGGCCGCGATCCCTTTCAGCACGCCGGGCAACTCGCGGCGTGGAATCGTGCCGTCGATGCAGTAGTAATCGGGCGCTAGCCGGCCGACCGCGGGAAACGCGTTTTTGCGGCCCGCCCAAAGTCGCAGGCGTTCCGCTTCATCGCGCGCGATCCGGATTTCGACCGCGCCGGCGCTTGCCAGCAGCTCGCTCACGTGCGCCAGATCTTCGTCGACGTCGCTCGCCGCGCCGTCGAGCTCGCAAAGCAGAATCGCCGCGGCGTCGACGGGGTAGCCCGCATGGATGAAGTCCTCGGCGGCCCGGATGGCGAGGTTGTCCATCATCTCGAGCCCGCCCGGAATGATGCCGGCGCCGATGATCCGCGCAACGGCGTTGCCGGCCGTCTCGACGTCGTGGAAGCTCGCCATCAGCATCTTTTGGCATTGCGGCTTGGGCAGCAGCTTGACCATCACTTCGACGGCGACGCCGAGCATGCCCTCCGATCCCGTGAAGAGCGCGAGCAGGTCGAAGCCGGGACTATCGAGCGATGCGGCGCCGAGCGTCATGCGTTCGCCGTCGATGGTGACGATGTCGACCGCGAGAATGTTGTGCACGGTGAGCCCGTACTTGAGGCAATGCACGCCGCCGGCGTTCTCGGCGACGTTGCCGCCGATCGAGCAGGCGATTTGCGACGAAGGATCGGGCGCGTAATAAAGGCCGTACGGCGCGGCCGCCTGCGAGATCGCGAGATTGCGCACGCCGGGCTGAACCCGCGCGATGCCGGCCGATGCATCGATCTCGAGAATGCGGTTGAACTTCGACATGGCGAGCAGGATGCCTTTTTCGAGGGGCAGCGCGCCGCCCGAGAGACCGGTGCCGGCGCCGCGCGCAACGACAGGCACGCCCCGCTTCGCGGCGAGCTCGAGCACGGCGCAGACCTCGTCGACCGTCTCGGGCAGCACGACGCAAAGCGGCACCGTGCGGTAGGCCGAGAGCCCATCGCACTCGTAAGGGCGCAGCCGTTCCGGCTCGTGCAGGACTTCCATGGTCGGTGAAAGGCGATGCAGCGCGGCGATCAGCGCTTCGCGATCGACCGGCGGCAAGGCGCCGTCGATTCTTTCGTCATAGGTGAAGCTCATTCGATGATGTTCCCTGGTGGTGCGAATGATTGTTGTCCGGGGTTGCCCCATCTGTCCATGGGGAAGTCTGGTGGTCATACCAGTTTTTGGATGACCTCTTTGCGAGGATGGTCAGACGGCGCTTATCATTAGCGGCATGGGAGCGCGATGCAAACGTGTCGCCCAGATTGCGCGCAGGTGGTCATACCAGTGGAACAGAGACTCGAAGAGAGGGCGGCCAGGCGGGTCGCCGACGTCGTCGCTGAGCGGATCGAAACCTTGATCGTCGACGGCGTTTTGAAAGAAGGGCAGGCATTGCCGTCCGAGCGGCGCTTGACGGAGAAGCTCGGCGTTTCGCGTACCGCATTGCGCGAGGGGCTCAAGCTGCTGCGCGCGCGCGGCATCATCGAGACGGACCAGGGGCGCGGCTCGTTCGTCGCGCGCCTCGCCTCGCGCGAACATACGACGCCGATTATGCATTTGCTTGCTTCGCAGCCGCGCACGCTCTACGACCTCTTCGAGGTGCGCGGGCTGCTCGAGGGCGAATCGGCGCGGCTTGCCGCGCTGCGCGGCACCTCCGCCGACTATGTGCTCATCAAGCGCCGCTACGAGGAAATGATCGACACGAGTGCCGGCGAGCGCGACGCCGAGACGCATGCGCGTCTCGACCACGCGTTTCACCTTGCGATCTGCGAGGCGTCACATAACCCGATCCTCGTGCATACGCTTCGTTCGCTGACGGACTTGCTCCTCAGTTCGGTCTTCGCATCGGTCAACAACCTGTATCACCGCGAAGCCGAAAAGCACACGATCGACCGGCAACATGCCCGGCTTTACAACGCCGTCGTGGGCAAGATGCCCGAGCAGGCTCGGCGCGCGGCAAGCGACCATATCCGAACTGTGGCGCTCTGCCTGAGAGAGATCGAGCAGGAAGAGCAGCGTCTCGTACGCTCGACGCTCAGGCTCGAAGGATGGAAGTAGCGCGCGAAGAGAGGGGCGGGCGCGCCGTCCGGGCACCGTGTTGGCCGATCGCACGATCGAAAACAAAGAGCCGCTTCCACCGTTTCCGGTGCAAGCGGCTCGAACGACTGAGTCGGGACTACTCGTTGACTACGTATTCGATACCCCCGTTGGTCTCTTCGCTGCTCTGATACCCCGTTGCGCCTGACAGCCAGGCGGCGCCGACCTTCGGCGCCGCGGCCGCCATTCTGGACGCGAATGCTTTACATCAACTGCTGAATCGACATGGTCAGTACTGCCAACTACGAACTGCAACCCGTGTACTGCCGATCGCGCCCGCGTGAATCGACAACCTGTCGCGGCTGCGCGCTGCTGCCACTACTGAACTGCTTTTCGAACTGCTACTGCTGTTGGTATGGCCTTGATTTCCGGCACTGCTGAACTGCCCACGCGAGGGGAGCGCGCGGATGGGGTCGATGCCGCACCCCATGAGAAGAAGTGTAGTCGCGGGTCCGTTGGATCAATTCCTCGAAACGAGCGGTGTATGGTGCCCATTTCGATCGATTGCGGCGAACCCGTTGATGGGTCGCCCGTCAAGGCCCCGATTGTCTAAGGGTATGTCCGGGTTGGGCGACTCCAGGTGAAGCACTCCAGATAAAATATCGCGGCGGCTCGCCGGGTCGCGGCGGCGGGTCTTGCGTAGCAGTTCTCAACGTCGATAGGGGTACAACATGTCGAGAAATGTCGGTGTCATCGGACTTGGCGCCATGGGCGCGGGCGTTGCACAGTCGCTGCTACGCGCTGGCTTCGCGGCCCACGCGTGCGACCTGCGCCGCGATGTGCTCGATGCGTTCGCGGCGCAAGGCGGCGTAGCCTGCGCGACGCCGGCGGAACTGGGGCAGCGTTGCGAAGTGGTGCTGACGCTCGTCGTCAATGCGGCACAGACGGAAACAGTGCTCTTCGGCGAACAAGGCGCGGTGCCCGCGATGGCGCGCGGCGGTGTTGTGATCGCGAGCGCGACCGTGGCTCCGGAGTTCGCGGCTGCGCTCGGCAAGCGCGTCGAAGCGGCGGGCCTTCAGATGCTCGATGCGCCGGTTTCGGGCGGCGCCGCGCGGGCGGCGTCGGGCCAGATGACGATGATGACCTCGGGTCCGGCCGCCGCCTACGAGAAATGCGAGGATGTGCTGAGCGCGATCGCGACGAAGGTCTACCGGCTCGGCGCCGAGCACGGCATCGGCTCCAAGGTCAAGATCGTCAATCAGCTCTTGGCCGGCGTGCATATCGCGGCCGCGGCCGAGGCGATGGCGCTCGGCATCCGCGAAGGCGTCGACCCACAAGCGCTTTACGAGGTGATTACGAACAGCGCCGGCAACTCGTGGATGTTCGAGAATCGCGTGCCGCACATTCTTGCCGGCGATTTCACGCCGCTTTCCGCGGTCGATATCTTCGTGAAGGATCTCGGCCTCGTTCTCGATACCGCGCGACGCAGCAAGTTTCCGCTGCCGCTCTCGGCGGCCGCGCACCAGATGTTCATGATGGCTTCGAGCGCGGGGCACGGGGGCGAGGACGATTCGGCCGTCATCAAGATCTTTCCCGGCATCATCGAATAGCTATCCGAGGAACCGCACCATGCCGCGCTTTGCTGCGAATCTGAGCTTGATGTACAACGAGGTTCCGTTTCTCGAGCGCTTCGCCGCGGCGGCGAAGGACGGCTTCAAGGCGGTCGAATATCTTTTTCCGTATGATTTTGCCGCGCCCGAAATCAAGGCGCGGCTCGACGCGCATGGGCTCGTGCAGGCGCTTTTCAACGCCCCGCCCGGCGACTGGTCCAGCGGCGAGCGCGGTATCGCCGCGCTGCCGGGGCGCGAAGACGAGTTCGAGCGCGGGATCGAGACGGCGCTCGAGTATGCGGCCGTCCTCGGCAACAAAAAGCTGCACGTGATGGCGGGGCTCGTCGGCGCCAACGACGATCGCGTCCGTTATCGAGACGTCTACCTGCGTAACCTCGAGCATGCGACAAAAGCGGCGCGTTCGGCTGGCATCACGATTCTGATCGAGCCCATCAATACGCGTGACATGCCGGGATATTTTCTCAACCGCCAGGACGAAGGCCAGGCGATACGCCGCGAGCTGGACGCGACGAATCTGCTCGTCCAGTTCGACTGCTATCACTGCCAGATCATGGAGGGCGATCTCGCCGTGAAGCTGAAGCGCGATATCGGCGGCATCGGCCACATCCAGATTGCCGGGGTGCCGGAGCGGCACGAACCCGATACTGGCGAGATCAACTATCCCTATCTCTTCGAATGCATCGACGCTCTCGGCTACGACGGATGGATCGGTTGCGAATATCGGCCGCGCGCGGGCACGTCCGAAGGGCTTAGATGGTTCGCGCCGTATCGCGGACACGCATAACCAAGAGGACGCTCAATGAAAGTATTGATCACGGGAGGCGCGGGTTTTCTCGGCCAACGTCTTGCTCGCAAGCTGCTCGAACGCGGCATTGTCGCCGGTCCGGACGGTAAGCCACAGCCGATCTCGCAACTCGTGCTGCTCGATGTTGCCGACGCGCCCGACATGGGCGATGCGCGTGTGCGCGTCCATACCGGCGACATCTCGCAACGCGATGTCCTCGAAGCCGCCATCGATTCGGACACCTACGCGATTTTCCATCTCGCCGCCATCGTGAGCGGCCAGGCCGAAGCCGATTTCGAGCTCGGCATGCGCATCAACTTCGACGCTTCGCGGCTGCTGCTCGATATATGTCGAGCACGAGGGCATCGTCCGCGGGTCGTCTTCGCGAGTTCGGTGGCCGTCTATGGTGGCACGCTGCCGGACGTCGTGCGCGACGACACGGCGCTCAATCCGCAGTCGTCCTACGGTACGCAAAAGGCGATGACCGAGCTGATGGTTTGCGATTTTGCGCGGCGCGGCTTTATCGAAGGTCGCGCCGTGCGACTTCCGACGATCAGTGTTCGACCGGGCCGGCCTAACGCGGCGGCGTCGTCGTTTGCGAGCGGCATCGTTCGCGAGCCGCTTGCGGGCGTCGAGACCATCTGCCCCGTCGAGCCTAAGACACGCTTGTGGCTGCTCTCGCCGCGCGCCGCGATCGACGCGCTGATAGGGGTATACGAACTCGAGCAGCGCGCGTTTGGCGATCGCCCGGTCCTGAATCTGCCCGGTCTTTCGGTCAGTGTGGAGGAGATGGTCGACGCGTTGCGCGAAGTCGCGGGCGACGCCATCGTCTCGCGGATCATATGGCGGCGTGACGAGCGCATTGAACGGATCGTCGCGAGCTGGCCCGGCCGATGCGATGCGTCGCGCGCGGAATCGCTAGGCTTGCGCGGCGACCGCACCTTCGCCGATGTGATTCGCGCGTACTTGCATGACGACGCGCCGCGCGTGTGAGATCGGTGATCGGTTCGGGAATGCGTTTGCTGCCCAACGTGACGTTCGCCTGAGCAAACGAAGCGGCCGATAGAGCGACACAAGCGCGCCGATTGTTATCGTTTTTTGCGAAAGTGTTGTTGCGAATCGCGTATTTATCGCGAGTCTTCACCTCCGTAGACTTCAATCACCCGCTGCTGATGACCGTCTCAGCGGCATTCAGGAAAACCAAGTTTCGGAGGAATCGATCATGAACTCGCTCATCAAGGCTGTTATCGTTGCTGTCGCCGTTGCCGCTCCCGTCGCTTCGTTTGCCCAGGACGCTCAACCCGTTACTCGCGCGCAAGTCAAGGCGGAGCTGCAGCAACTCGAGGCGGCCGGCTATCGTCCCAACGCCGGGACGGACCCGTACTACCCCGCCGATCTGCAAGCCGCGCAAGCGCGCATCACGGCTGCCAATGGCAACGTGCAATCGCCGGCTCAAGACGTCGGTGGCGTGACGGGCGGTGCCGCTCACTCGAGCGTGTCCGCGAACAACGCCGGCGCGAAGTCGATCTATTTCGGCATGTAAGCGCGGCGAGAGCGGGGGACCGCGCCGGATCGCGCATACGCCCCGACCCTGGCCCCAATCCGATCGACAAGCCCGCGCGCCTGCGCGGGCTTGTCTCTTGGAGCGACACTTGCCCACCCCTTGAAATCGCATCGCTTCCCCCGCATCTGACAGCCACTGTTTCTTTTCAGGATCGCTGATCATGGGAAGCCGTCCAGCCTTTATCGACGACCTTGCGCGCGGTACATCCGGCGACGACATACCGGGCACCGCGAGCAACCTGTCAGGCCAAGACGACGATGCACTGCTCGACGCGTACTCGCGCACCGTCATCGGCGCGCTCGAGCGCGTGCAGCAGGCCGTCGTGTTCATCTCTGTAGACCGCAGCGCACCCGGAGAGACCGGGCGGCGCGGTGCACGCGGGGGAAGCGGATCGGGATTTCTGTTCACGCCGGACGGCTATCTTTTGACGAATAGCCACGTCGTTCACGGCGCCACGTCCGTTCGTGTGACGCTCGCGGATGGTTCCACGCACGAAGCCAGCATCGTGGGCGACGATCCGAGCACGGATCTCGCCGTCTTGCGTATCGGCTCGACGGAGCCGCTGCCGCATGCGGAGCTCGGCGAATCGTCGAAGCTGCGCGTCGGGCAGATCGCCATCGCGGTCGGCAACCCGCTGGGCCTCGCGCAAACGGTGACGACGGGCGTCGTTTCCGCGCTCGGCCGTTCGCTGCGATCGGTATCGGGCCGCATGATATACGACGTGATCCAGACCGATGCCGCGCTCAATCCCGGCAATTCGGGCGGACCGCTCGTCAACTCGGCGGGCCAGGTGATCGGCGTCAACACCGCGATCATCCCCGGCGCACAGGCCATCTGCTTCGCAACGGCGATCGATACGGCAAAGTGGGTGATCATGCAACTCTTCGCCTACGGCCGCGTGCGGCGGGCGCATATCGGCGTGGCCGGCACGACCGTGCCGATCCCGCGCAAGGTGCAGCGCTACTTCGAATTGCCGGGTACGACGGGCGTGCGCGTGATGGAAGTCGTCAAAGGCAGCCCCGCGGCCGAAGGCGGCGTGCGTGTCGACGATACGATCGTCGCGATCGACGGCATCCCGGTCGACGGCATCGACGCCTTGCAGCGCACACTCGATGCATCGCGGATCGACCGCGTGGTCGAGATGACCGTCTTGAGGTTGACGCACAAACTCGTGCTGCGGCTGACGCCCGTCGAGCAGACGAACTGATCGATCATCAATAGCGATCGTCCCAGTCATGATGATGGTGGTGGTGGTAACCGTCGTCCGGCACGATGATGCAACCGCTCAGCGCGCCTGCGAGAAATGCCGCCGCCAGCATCCAGCCGATGATCCGCTTCATGAAAGTCCCCGTGGGTGAGTGGTGCGCTCAGTTTAGGGAGCGACCGTATTACCGATGTGTGGGTGTGTAACAAGACGTGGCACGCCGATCGTGCTGACGTTGCGCGCCGAGGAGCGCCCGCATCCCCGCCAGAAATAATCGGTTTCAGAACTCACAAAGATTCGCCCGCCGCGGGCGGGATACATCGCTGAGCGGCTCACGATCGCAGGAACCGGGCGCGCCTTTCGCAAAAATTTTTCTTTGTCTAAACCGGCGCATCATCCTACGATGTGTGCTTGGTTCTCCCACAACCCTGTCGTGAGCAGCTCACGACGACTCGATCCACCGATGACCCAAGAATCCGAAGCCGCCGAGCCGGCATTGTGCGAAGAGGTATCCGAAGCGGTCGTTTCCGCGGCCGCGGTATCGCGCGGGGACGACGCGTACGAGCGAATCCGCCGGGACATCCTCTCGTGCCGCTTCATGCCCGGCTCGACGCTGACCGAAAGCCAGTTGATGAGCGCCTATCAGATCGGCAAGAACAGCTGTCGCATCGCGCTCGTGCGGCTCGTGCACGAAGGTCTCGTCCGCTCGATGCCGCGTCAGGGCTATCGCGTCGCGCCGATCACGCTGCGCGACGTGGAGGAGGTGTTCGCGCTACGCGTGCAGCTCGAGCCGCTCGCCGCTCGGCTCGCGTGCGGCCGCGTGGACGTACCGCTCCTGAAAAGGCTCGAGGCCGCCTGCCGTGTCCCTCACCCCGAGCGCGAGCTGTCGGATCAGATCGGCGTATTCCTCGATGCGAACCGCGAGTTTCATCTGACGATTGCGCGGGCAAGCGGCAACGAACGTCTGCATCGCGCACTCGCGAACCTGCTCGATGAGATGACGCGACTCGTCGCGCTCGGCTTCGGCGTGCAGGGCACGAAGCCTGAGATCAAGCATGACCACAACGCGATGATCGAGGCGTTCGAGGCGGGCGACGAGCGCCGGGCCGAAACAATCGCACGCCGTCATATCGAGACGTTTCGCGACATGACGATGGAAAAGGTTTATGCAAGCCTGTCGAGCGCCAGAGCATCGCTGCCGGTCTTCTCGGTTGCGGAGCTGCGGCGATGATCGACGCCTGATCCACGCGCCAGCATTCGACCGGAGACCCGGCTCGGCCCGCTTTAGATGAGTTCATTCGATAACCATTAGGAGTCCTAAATGGCATCCTCCCTTCCGTCGACGATGAAAGCGCTCGTCTTGCGTGCGCACGGCGAGCTCGATCAGCTCGCGGTCGTGAGCGACAAGCCCATGCCGCGCGCCGCGTCCGATGGCGTGGTCATCCGCGTGCGCGCGTCGTCGTTCAACTATCACGACGTCTTCACGGTGAAGGGCATGCCTGGCATCAAAGTACCGCTGCCGGTGGTGATCGGGCTCGACATGGCCGGCGAGATCGTCGAGGTCGGTGATGGTGTCGACGGCTGGAAGACGGGCGATCGCGTGCTCGTGAACCCGCTCAATCGTGAGAAGGGATTGATGGGCGAGATGCTCGACGGCGGCATGGCCGAGTATTGTGCCGTCTCCGCGGCGCAGCTCATCGCGCTGCCCGACGCGGTCGGCTTCAACGAAGCGGCGGCGCTGCCGGTCGCTTATGGCACCGCGCACCGCATGCTCGTCACGCACGGCACCGTCAAGGCGCGCGATCGTGTGCTGATCCTCGGCGCGAGTGGCGGCGTCGGCACGGCGTCGCTGTTGCTTGCGAAGCAGCTCGGCGCCGAGGTGATCGCCTGCGCCGGCAGCGACGAGAAGGCAGCGCAGCTTAAGGCGCTCGGAGCCGACCATGTCGTCAACTATCGGACGACCGATTTTTCGAAATGGGCGATCGAGCACTATGGCAAGCCGCAGCGACGCAACTATGAAGGCGGCGTCGATGTCGTCGTGAACTTCACGGGCGGCGAAACGTGGGTGCCGTCGCTCAAGTGCCTCAAGCGCGGCGGCACGCTGCTCGTCTGCGGCGCGACGGCCGGCCACGATCCGAAGGAAGACCTGCGCTACATCTGGAGCTTCGAGCTCAAAGTGATCGGCTCGAACAGCTTCTACGACGACAACTTGCGCGCGCTCGTCGAGCAGATTGCGCGCGGCGAACTGAAGCCGTCGATAGACCGCGTGCTGTCGCTCGGCGAGGCCGCCGAAGGCTTGCGGCTGATTCGCGACCGCGAGGTCCTCGGCAAGGTCGTCGTCAATCCCTGAATCGAACATCTAACCATTCCGATCCAACCGGACTCATTCCCATTCAATTCGAGGAAGCGAAGATGACCGAAAACGCGGATGCGAAAGCGCTGCCCGATGCGCGGGAAATCGAGGCGCGTCTGCGGCGCGCCCCGTTTCACGACTGGCTTGGGCTCAAGGTGCTGTCCGTGGGCGAGGGCGAGATCGAGCTCACGGCCACATGGCGCGACGAGTGGGTCGTGAACCCCGAGAAGCGTTATACGCACGGCGGCATTCTTGCCGCGCTCGTCGATCTCGCCGCGGACTGGGCGCTCGTCTCGAAGACGGGGCGCGGCGTACCGACGATCGATCTGCGTGTCGATTACCATCGCGCCGCCTTTCCGGGCGATTTGCGCGTGACCGGCAAGGTGGTTCGCTTCGGCGGACAAGTCTCGACAGCCGAGGCCTATGTCTACGATGCGGACGGTAAGCTCGTCGCGAGCGGCCGCGGGACCTACGCGAGCGCGACGCCTTCGGCGCCGCCCGCGGCGAGCAAGGCGTGACGCTCGATCATCTTGTCGTCAACGCGCGCTTCGATATCGACGCGGCCGCGACGCTTTTCGCCCAGCTCGGCTTTACGGTGACGCCGCGCGGCTATCACACGCTCGGGTCCGTCAACCATACGATCGTGTTCGACGACCACTATCTCGAGCTGGTCGGTCTGCCGGCGGATGGCAAGACGATTCGCGAGGAGATCGTTGGGAGCCCGATCGGGCCCGAAGGTCTGGTGTTTCGCAGCGACGACGCTCGTCGGACCTTCGAGTGGCTAGGCCGCGCGGGCTTCGATGCGGGTTCACCGCAAACCTTCTCCCGCCCGGTGGAGCCGTTCGGCGATGCGCGCTTTACGACGGTGCGTCTCGCACCGGGGCAGTTGCCGGGCGGCCGGGTCTACTTCTGCCAGCATTTGACGCCCGAGCTCGTGTTCCGCGATCAGTGGAGGAGTCATGCAAACGGGGCCCATGCGCTGGCGCACCTCCATCTGATTGGCGCGGACCGCGAAGCTTATGAGCGCCTTGGCGAAACGACGTCAGATTTTTCGTTGGCCTTCTGGACGCGCGCGGACTTCGTTGCGCGTTTCGGCGCCGCGGCCGCGCGGATCGAGGATCGATCGCCGCGCTTTGCCGCCATCACGATCCGCACGCCGCAATGGCGCGAGACGGGTACGCGCGCGATCACGGCAGGACAGCCCGTCGAAATCGACGGCATGCGCAGCGTCGTTGCGCTGCCGCGCTTCGACATGTTGCTGGAGTTCATCCCGTGACCCCATCGGACAACCTCGGCATGTTGATCGACCGCGAGAACGGCGCGCATGCCGATGCCGTGGCGCTGATCGAACTTGACGATGCGATGGACCCCGTTCGATATACCTTCGGTGCGCTCGACGCGATCGCCGACGACGTGGCTGCGACCTTGGCCGGCCGATACGATCGGGGGGATCGCATTGCGATCCTCGCCGCGAATTCGGCGCATTTCGTCGCTACCGTGCTCGGCATCATGCGTGCGGGCCTTGTCGCCGTGCCGATCAATTTCCGCTTTCCGCGGGCGCTCATCGAGGACGTGATCGAGGATAGCGGTGCCCGGCTCGCCTTTTGCGACGCCGCGCGAATCGACCATGTGCCCGCGACGCTGCCGGGCGTCGTGTTCGATGCACGCGGCACTGCCATGTTGTCCGAACCGCCGCCCGCCAACGTCGTGACCTTTTCGGCATTCGTTGCCGGCGCGAGCCCTGGCAATGATACTGACGCACGCGGCGCACGTTTCGAAGCGATCGATCCCGAGCCGCGCGAGGCGGCGCTGATTCTTTATACGTCGGGCTCGACGGGCCGGCCCAAGGGCGTGGTGCTTTCGCACGAGAGTCATTGGTGGGTGGTTCGGACGCGACTTCAATCGCAGCCGCTCGCCGGCGAGCGGCTGCTGATCGCGGCGCCGCTCTTTCATATGAATGCCCTGGCGCTTGCGTTTATCGCGCTCGCGGCGCGTTCGGCGATGGTGATGCTGCCGCAATTCAACGCGGCCAACTACATTCGCGCGATCGACGCATGGCGTTGCACATGGCTCACGGCCGTGCCGCCGATGATCGCGATGATGATGCAAGAGCGCGCATTGCTCGCGCAAAGCGACTTGTCGTCGGTGCGCTTCATTCGCATGGGCTCCGCGCCTGTCAGCGCTGCGTTGCTCGATCAGATTCATGAGCTGCTGCCCAACGCGCGCATCATCAACGCATACGGCACGACCGAGGGCGGTCCTGTCGTGTTCGGCCCGCACCCGCGGGGATTGCCGATGCCGACGCTCTCGGTCGGCGCCGCGCATCCGCTCGTCGATCTTCGTCTCGTCGACGAGACAGGTGCCGAAGCCGACGAGGGCGAGTTGCAGCTGCGCAGCCCGGGCCTCATGAACGGCTATCACAATCGGCCTGGCCTGCCGCCGCCTTTCACGTCAGATGGCTATTACCGAACCGGGGATGTGTTTCAGCGCGACGCGAACGGTTTCTACACCTTTATCGGCCGGCGCGACGATATGTTCGTCTCGGGCGGCGAGAACATCTATCCCGGCGACGTCGAGCGAATGTTGGAACGCCATCCGCTGATCGAGCAGGCGTGTGTTGTGCCCGTCGTCGACGAGATCAAGGGCACGAAACCGGTCGCGTTCGTGAAGCTGAAGTCTGGCGCCATACTGAGCGCCGACGACGTCAAACGATTTGCGCTCGAGCAGGCTCCCGCCTATCAGCACCCACGCCGCGTCTGGTTCGTCGACGGATTTCCGCTCGCCGCGACGAACAAGATCGATCGCGCCGCTTTGAAGAAGGCGGCGATCGAACGCCTGCAAGACGAGAGGCGCATCGAAGGCGCTTAGACGCGTCGGGGTTGGGACTGATGTTTCGCCGCCAATCCGGATCTCTTCGGGACGACATCAAATATCGATAGGCGTCCTATTCCAGTTCGCGTGAAAAGAATCGGTAAGAAATCGAGAACCAACGATTCTCGGCTGATTCATCCGCGAGTGGTTGTAGGGATATCCTGAATCTCAGGTAAGGACGCTAGAAAGCGTCGAAAGCAACCGTAAAGTAATACGAATGCAGGTCGTAATACCGCTCCGTCACTGCGCGATTCGCATCGAGCATGGCCCGCTTGAAAGCCACTTGTGTTTCGGAGATTGCATGAGCATCGCTAACCTTTCCATTGCCCGGAAGCTTTACGCTACATTCGGCATCGTCATTGCCATATTGGTGATATTGGGCATTACGTTCTATTCGTTCTTTTCGTCGGTGATGGAGGCGAACCGATGGAACGTCCACACTTATCAGGTAATCGACGAGACGCGCGCGTTGACCGAAAGCCTCATCAACATGGAAACGGGTCTGCGCGGCTATGCGATTGTCGGCGACGATGCAATGCTCGAGCCATACCGTAACGGCAGCGAATCGTTCAAGCAGCACCTAGCGACGATCCGGAATCTCACGAGCGACAACGCGCAGCAACAAGAGCGGCTGCACAAGCTCGAAAATCAGGAGACGCAATGGGTGTCGAGCTTTGCGGACGACCTGCTTGCCAAGCGCAAGACCGTGATCTCGGGCAGCACGACGATGGACCAGTTCATCGCGTCGTTCAAGGGAAACACGGGCAAGGCGCAAATGGACGCGATGCGCGCGACGTTATCGGAAGTGGCAGGCAACGAGTCTTCGCTGCTTTCCGTGCGCGAGGCCGAGGTCAAGTCGCTGCAGACGAAAACGCAGATTGTGCTGATCGCCGGTACGTTGGCGGCAATTGCGCTCGCGCTCGTTTTTGCGACGTGGATCGCGCGGCTCATCGCCGTGCCGCTGCGCGAGGCGGTGGCGCTTGCCGAGGCGATTGCCGGCGGCGACCTCACACGCACGATCGTCTCGCGGACCACCGATGAAGTCGGCTCGTTGATGCGTGCGTTCGCCGGCATGCAGGACAAACTCGTCTCGGTCGTTTCCTCGATCAAGACCTCGACCGACTCGATCAACGTCGCGGCAGGCGAAGTGCGCGCCGGCAACGCCGATCTGTCGTCGCGCACCGAGCAGCAGGCCGCGTCTCTCGAGGAGACGGCATCCAGCATGGAAGAGCTGACGGCGACGGTGAAGCAGAACGCGGACAACGCGCGTCAGGCGAGCGGGCTCGCCGCCAATGCCTCTGACGTCGCGGATAAGGGCAACGACGCGGTAGGCCGTGTGGTGGCGACGATGAGCGACATCAACGAGAGCTCGAGCAAGATCGGCGACATCACGGGCATCATCGAAGGCATCGCCTTCCAGACCAACATTCTCGCGTTGAACGCGGCCGTGGAAGCGGCGCGCGCCGGCGAGCAAGGCCGGGGCTTCGCCGTCGTTGCGAGCGAGGTGCGCAGCCTCGCGCAGCGCTCGTCGGCCGCGGCCAAGGAAATCAAGGAACTCATCGGCGCCTCGATCGACAAGATTCGCGGCGGCATGACGGAGGTCGAGGAGGCGGGGCGGACGATGTCGGAAGTGACGCAGGCCATCAGCCGTGTGACGGACATCATGGGCGAGATCGCCGCCGCGTCGGACGAGCAGAGCCGCGGCATCGAGCAGGTCAATCAGGCCATCACGCAGATGGACCAGGTGACCCAGCAGAATGCCGCGCTCGTCGAAGAAGCCGCCGCAGCCGCTCAGTCGCTCGAAGACCAGGGCAGCGAGCTCGGACGCGCCGTTTCCGCTTTCCGGATCGCGACGAGCGCGACGGCCTTCACGTCGGCCAAGGTTTCCGCTCGCCCGGCAGCCCGTGCGCCCGCGAGGCCGTCGGCACCGCTCAAGCGGCCGGCGCTGCAGCCGGTGAAGCCGGCGGCGGTCGAGTCGGCAGACGCCGCGCCGGCCGTGTCGGCGCCGGCCTCCGTCGAATCGGCTGGCGCCGACTGGCAGACCTTCTGACGAATGCACGATTTCATGAGCGACATCGACAGGCAAGCGGTGGCGGCCCTATTGACGTATACCTCGGCGGCGCAAAACATGGGTGAGATGGTGGGGTCGTGGGCCGAGATGGTCGAAGGGTACGGCGAGGCGGTATCGCGCATCGGCGCGCGCATGGTCGTGCTCTGCAAGTTCGTCGATGCGGTCCTGCCGCAATTGACCGCTGTGCAGTGCGCCGACATCGACCAGTCGTTCCGGCGCGGCGTCGAGGATGCGATGGCGCGCACCGACGACATGGAACTGCCGGGCGTCTACCATACGACGTTGCTCGATCAGACCAACGTCCTGCTGAGCGCGCTCGAAAGCAGGGGCGTTCGGCGGCGATAGGGCTCGTCGTCCGCGCGGGCGCGGGCGCGGTGGCCATCGCGCCGCGCTCACGATCGACGCATCAGGTCGTCGATATTGATTCCGAGTTCGGTGGCCATCCGTTCGACGAACGCCTGCAGCCGGTTCACTTTCTCGATCAACTCCTTTTGCTCGGCCCTCAGTGCTTCGATCGCCGCTGGCGAGATGGTTTCCTCGCTGCCGCCGTGCTCAGGCGCTTCACTTGCACTAACTTCACCACATAGCAGATGCATCCAGCGACTCTCCCGTTCACCCGGTGCGCGCGGCAGCTTGACGGTAAGCGGGGGTTCGCGATTGGCGAGTTCGTCGAGAAATGCCTCAACCGATGAAATATCGGCGAAGTTGTGCAGACGCGCGCTGTTGAGCCGTAATTCCGCGGCAGTCTGCGGGCCGCGCAGCACCAGCGTCGCAAGCAACGCGGCGCTTTGGCTTTGGATGCCGAGCACGCGATTGATGTTGTGCTCGAAGCGCGGCACGCGGCTGCTGCTGCCTTCCAGCACCAGACTCAGGCGCTTCAAGCCGTCGATCGCGGTCAGCACCTCCGCCTCGCTGACATTCATCACCGGCACCCGAGCCGTTTTTTGATTGCAGCCGGAGACCAGGGCGTTGAGCGATAGCGGATACGTGTCGGGCACCGTGTACTGCTTCTCGAAGAGGACACCTACCACGCGCGCCTCGAGCTGCGTGAGATGACGTATTGCGTGGCGCGAAGAGCTGTCTGCGCTGGAGTTCATGGGAGTCTCGGTGGAAGTCGCTGGTTGCCGTCGAGTCGCACGGGCGCCGGGCGGCCGCGAAATTCCGCTCGGAGCCCTATGATATCCGGCGCGAGTCCTCGTACCGCAACACCGACGGCACCGGATGCAACGATACGCTGCACGCATCGACGCAGGCGCGTCGTCTCTCGCATCGAGCATAGCCATGCCGTCTCGCCTCGACCCGCCGCGACGTGGGCTTTCCGTGAAAAGTGGAAAATCGATAGCAGAAATGCTTCGTTTGCCGCACGCGCGGCGCTGTCTACACTCCGGTCTCATCTTGTCATTACAAGTGGAACATGACCGGAAGCAACCTCGTGCCGCTGGTGCCGCAGCCGCTATATGTCCAGATCAAGGATGCGCTGCGCGCGCGCATCCTCGACGGCACGTATCCGTCCCATAGTCGAATGCCGTCCGAGCACGAACTCTGCGCGATGTACGGCGTGAGCCGCATCACCGTGCGGCAGGCGCTCGGCGACTTGCAGAAGGAGGGCCTCGTTTTTCGGCTGCATGGCAAGGGCACGTTCGTCTCTAAGCCGAAGGCGTTCCAGAACATCCGGTCGCTGCAAGGGTTCGCGGAGGCCATGTCGTCGATGGGCTATGAAATCGTCAACCAGCTTCGCAGCTTCAGCATCGTGAAGGCCGATCGCCGTATCGCAGCGCGGCTCGCATTGCCGGAGGGCGCACCGGTTGCGCAAATCCACCGCGTGCGGCTGCTGAACCGCGAGCCTGTCTCGCTCGAGCTGACATGGGTGCCCGAGGCGCTCGGCAAGCGGCTCGCCAACGCGGATCTTGCGACGCGAGACATCTTCCTGATCCTCGAAAACGACTGCGGCGTGTCGCTCGGCCACGCGGACGTATCGATCGACGCGATCCTTGCGGACGAGGACATCGTCGATGCCCTTCGCGTCGAGGAGGGCAGCCCCGTGTTGCGCATCGAGCGCCTGACGCACGACGCAAGCGGCAAACCGATCGATTACGAATACCTCTATTTCCGCGGCGACGCATTCCAGTATCGATTGCGCATCGACCGTGACAAGGACAGCGGCCGCAAACCCGCAAGGAAAGCGCGATGAACACCGAAGTACTCGAATACGACGTCGTGGTGGTGGGCGGCGGCACGGCCGGACCGATGGCGGCCGTCAAGGCCAAGGAACGCGACAAGAGCCTGAGCGTGCTGTTGCTCGAAAAGGCCAACGTCAAGCGCAGCGGCGCGATCTCGATGGGCATGGACGGGCTCAACAACGCCGTCATCCCCGGCCACGCCACCCCTGAGCAGTACACGCGCGAGATCACGATCGCAAACGACGGCATCGTCGACCAGGAGGCCGTCTACGCCTATGCGAAGCACAGTTTTACAACGATCGAGCAGCTCGACCGCTGGGGCGTGAAATTCGAGAAGGACGGCACGGGCGACTACGCGGTCAAGAAGGTCCATCACATGGGATCGTACGTGCTGCCGATGCCGGAGGGGCACGACATCAAACGCATTCTCTATCGGCAGCTGAAGCGTGCGCGCGTCGACATCACCAATCGCATCGTCGCAACGCGGCTTATGACGGATAGCGAAGGCCGGGTGAACGGCGTGCTCGGTTTCGATTGCCGAACCGCGCAGTTCTACGTGGTGCGCGCGAAGGCCGTCATTCTCTGCTGCGGCGCGGCCGGCCGACTCGGCTTGCCCGCCTCGGGCTATCTGATGGGCACCTACGAGAACCCGACCAACGCCGGCGACGGCTATGCGATGGCGTATCACGCGGGCGCCGCGCTAGCCAACCTCGAGTGCTTCCAGGTCAACCCGCTCATCAAGGACTACAACGGCCCAGCCTGTGCCTACGTGACCGGCCCGCTCGGCGGTTTCACGGCCAACGGCAAGGGCGAGCGCTTCATCGAATGCGATTACTGGAGCGGACAGATGATGTGGGAGTTCTATCAGGAGCTGCAAAGCGGCAACGGCCCCGTGTTCCTGAAGCTCGATCATCTCGCCGAGGAGACGATCCAGACGATCGAGCAGATCCTGCACACGAACGAGCGGCCGAGCAGGGGGCGCTTTCATGCGCGTCGCGGAACCGATTACCGGCATCAGATGGTCGAGATGCATATCTCCGAGATCGGCTTTTGCAGCGGACACAGCGCCTCGGGCGTCTACGTCAACGCGCGAGCGGAGACGACGGTGCCTGGGCTGTACGCGGCCGGCGACATGGCGGCGGTCCCGCACAACTACATGCTCGGTGCGTTCACTTACGGATGGTTCGCGGGGGAAAACGCTGCTCGTGATGTCGAAGGCCGCGCGCATACGCCGATCGACGAAGCGCAGGTTGCGGCGGAACGCGCGCGTATCTATGGCCCTCTCGAGCGTGAGAGCGGTCTTGCGCCCATGCAGGTCGAGTACAAGTTGCGCCGGATGGTGAACGACTATCTCCAGCCGCCGAAGGTGACACGCAAGATGGAAATCGCGCTGCAGCGATTCGACGAGATCGCCGAGGACATCGAGTCGATCAAGGCGAACAACCCGCACGAGCTCATGCGGGCGGCCGAAGTGCGCGCGATTCGCGACTGCGCGGAAATGGCCGCGCGTGCTTCGCTCTTTCGGACCGAGAGCCGTTGGGGCTTGTACCACCATCGCGTCGATTATCCGCATCGAAACGACGCTGAGTGGTTCTGTCATACGCATCTCTACAAGGATACGGACGGCCGGATGGCGAGCGCGAAGCGCGAGGTCGAACCGTACATCGTTCCGCTTGCCGACGAAGAGCGAAGCGCGTACGCGTTGCTGCGAATTCGTGAACCGGCTGCGGGTGCCGAGACCGTGACTCATTAAGGAATGCGACATGTCACACAGTCCGCATGAAATCTTTCAGCGCACGAGCGCCCCCGTGACGATCGACGAGGATCTGTGCATTGCCGACAAGGGCTGTACCGTCTGCGTCGACGTATGCCCGCTCGATCTGCTTGCGATCGACATGACGAAGGGCAAGGCTTATATGCAGTTCGACGAATGCTGGTACTGCATGCCGTGCGAGCGCGACTGCCCGACCGGTGCCGTGAAAGTCGAGATTCCGTACCTGTTGCGTTAGCGACAGCGATTGGCTCACACGCGCCGTCGCTGTTCCCAACCCTATTTGACACGCTATGACGATGACGACAATTCGAAGGGGAATATCACGCATCCTCGCAACGCTGCTGCTGTTCGCGCTGGCAGGCGGCGCCCGCGCCGAAACGATTCGTGTGGCCATCGGCACGCAGGATACGACGATCAACTGTGCGGCCGGCGGCCTGCTGATTCGCGAACTGCATCTGCTCGACAAATACCTGCCGCATACCGGCAAATACAAGGACGCTCGATACGATGTGCAGTGGAAGGACTTCACATCCGGCGCGCCGATCACCAACGAAATGGTTGCCGGTAAGCTCGATTTCGGCGTCATGGCCGACTTCCCGGGCACGCTCAACGGCGCGGCGTTCGAGAAGGCCGGCAGGAAGAGTGTGTTCATTACCGTGCTCGAAGGCAGCATCGACGGCAGCGGCAATGGCATCGTCGTGCCTGTCGATTCGCCGCTCCATTCAATCGCGGACCTCAAGGGCAAAACGATTTCTGTGCCGTTCGCATCGACATCGCACGGCATGCTGCTGCGCGCGATCAAGGCGCAGGGATGGAATCCCGACACCGACGTCAACATCATCACGCAAGCGCCCGAAGTGGCCGGAAGCGCGTTGAAAGCCGGGAAGATCGATGCGCATGCCGACTTCGTGCCGTTCGCCGACCTCTTCCCCTATCGTGGAATCGCGCGGAAGATCTACGACGGCGCGCAGAGCCATGCGCCGACTTTTCACGGCTCGCTCGTCGATGAGGCGTACGCGCGAAAATACCCGGAGGTCGTCGTCGCGTACTTGAGGGCGGCGCTCGAAGCGAATCGCCTGCTCGAGCAGAACCCGGAGAAATACAGCCTGCTCATCGAGAAGGTCACCGGCATCGAGGCACCTGTCGACTACCTCTATCACGGTCCGCTCGGCGTCCAGACGCGCGATTTCACGTGGAAGCCCGAATACCGGCAAGCGGTTGCCACCGCGATCGAGACCTTGCGGTTGCTGAAGAAGACGGATAGCCACCTCGACGTGAACACGTTCGTCGACGATCGCTATATCCGCGAAGCGTTCAAGGAATCGGGCCTCGATTACGAGGCGGCATTGAAGAACTATGCGAAAGAGCCGCTCATCGCGAATGATGCCGCGACGGGCAAGCCGATACGCGATTTCAATGATGTCGCGCAGATCTGGCTCGTCGACGAAGACAAAGTGCGCGACTATGCAACGCCCGCGCAAGCGTTCGATGCGCTCCGCAAGCTCGGCTCGGGTGCCAAGGTCCGCGCGATGTACGTGCAGAACCACGGTACCGGTCTGAAGCTCTTTGCCGATCAAGCCTGGTATGTGAAAGATGCCAAGGGAACGGTCACTGCGTTCCTGCTCAAGGGCGCGGCCGATGCGTACGCACAGCGCGTAGCGGGTTCGGTCGTCGATTACGCCGCCGCGAAGAGCGGCTCACAAGCCGTCGCGGCACGCTGAACCGACCGCATACCGTCGCATGCGCTTTCCGCGATTCATATGCTCAACCGATACGGACACTGCATGTCTGCCGCGCTCGAATATGTAGATCGCCGCTCACCGGACCCGTTGCCGCCGGTGAAACCGGACACCGCAACGGCGGCCGCGCCGCGCAAACCCGCGCTAGCTACGCGGCGAAACGCGGTGCGTTTCATATCGCTCGCGCTCGCGATCGGCCTATGGCAGCTTGCCGCGCAATACGGACTCTCGCTTAACGTCGTGAGCATGCGGAGCGTGCCGGCGCCGACCGATGTTGTACCCGCGTTGTGGGCCCTGCTGCATTCGCCGAAGCTGCCGATGCACCTGGCGGCCAGTCTGACGCGCGTGCTGGTCGGCTTCGGTGCCGCCGCCATCGTCGGCGTCGGACTCGGTCTGGCCATCGGGCGTCATCGCGTGGTCGAAGACGCACTGATGCCGCCGCTTGAAGTGCTGCGGCCGATCCCCGCCGTTGCGTGGATACCGCTTGCGGTGCTGATGTTTCCCTCGTCCGAACTCAGCATGATGTTCATCACGTTCATTGGTGCTCTGTTTCCGATTTTGCTCAATACCGTTCATGGCGTCGAGGCGATCGATGCCCGTCTGGTTGCAACCGCGCGCAGCCTGGGCACGCGGCGGCTCGCGCTCTATACCGAAGTGGTGCTGCCCGGCGCCGCGCCGGCGATTTTCACGGGGCTCTCGATCGGCATGGGAACGGCATGGTTCTGCCTGGTGACAGCGGAGATGATTGCCGGCCAGTACGGGATCGGCTATTTCACGTGGGAGTCCTACACGCTGCAGAACTACGCGGATATCGTGGTCGGCATGTCGCTGATCGGCATGCTTGGCATGGGCAGCAGCCTGCTCGTCAAGCGGATAGGACGAGCGCTGACGCCCTGGTACCGCTTGCGAGGAGCGCGCCAGTGAGTGCGGAATCTCTCGCCCCATATGCGCCGGGCCGTGTCGACGTTCGGGCGCTCACCATCGAAGTCGGGCCGCCGCACGCACGAGTCGCCGCGCTCGATGCTCTCGACCTCGACGTCGAGCCTGGACAATTCGTCTGCGTGCTCGGACCGTCGGGTTGCGGGAAGTCGACGTTGCTTGGCGCGATCGCCGGTCACATCGCCACTACCGGAGGGGAAATCGCGATCGACGGTGTGCGGGTCGACAGTCCGCATCCCGAGCGCGGCCTCGTCTTTCAGCAGCACACGCTTTTTCCATGGAAGCGCGTCATCGACAACGTCGCCTTCGGCCTGAAAATGAAGGGTTTGCCGAAGCACGAGCGGCGGCGCGAGGCAGCCGAATTGCTCGCGCTGGTCGGGCTGGCCGGCTTTGAATCGCATTACCCGGCACAGTTGTCGGGCGGCATGCAACAACGCGTCGAGATCGCGCGCGTGTTGATCAACCGACCACGCATCTTATTGATGGACGAACCGTTCGCCGCGCTCGATGCGCAGACGCGCCGCCGGATGCAGACGCTGCTGCTCGACATCTGGTCCAAAGTAAGGACGACCGTAGTCTTCGTTACGCACGATATCGAGGAGGCGTTGTTTCTCGGCGATCGCATCGTCATGCTGTCGCAACGTCCCGCGCGGATCGTCGCCGATATGACGGTGCCGCTGCCGCGCCCGCGCAGCGACGAGTCCACGACGGAAGCGGTGTTCGTCGACATCAAGCGCCGTTGCCTGGCGCTGCTGCGTGAGTCCGATTGACGACCGGCCGCTATTTCACCCACCGCGCGCGCGCCTTTCGAGCTTTTTGGCTGACCCCTTATATGACTGTTCCACCTTTCATTGCCGCGAATGCGGATGCGTTGCCCGCTCGAGCGGCTGCGCTCATTGCGCGTCTTACCGATGCGGATCCCACCGTGCGTCGCATCGCGGTCCTCGACATTGCCGATCACGAGGACGCGGATCTACTGCCTGCGCTCGTCGACGTATTGCGCAACGACGACGCCCCCGAAGTGCGCAGCGAGGCGGCGCGCGTGCTGGCGTCGTGGGAGGAGGGCGACGTGATCGCCGCACTATGCGAGGCGTTGCTCGATGCCGATGCCGACGTTCGCGAAGCGGCGGCGCAAAGCCTTTCCGAGCTCAAAGATCCGGCGTCCGCGCATGTCCTCGTCGGATGGGCGGACCGGCCGGAACCGTTTGTACGGGCGGCTGTATTGCGTGGTCTGCGTGAATTGCGGTTCGCGAGCAGCTTCGCGCTGGCGCTGCGTGCGCTTGCCGACGACGCGGCAACGGTGAGGCTCGAGGCCGTCGCTGTGCTGGGATGGCTCAAAGATGCGCGCGCGTTGTCGACGCTGGCTGAAAAGGCCACGGGCGATGCGGACGCCGGCGTACGTCGCGCCGCGGTCGGTGCGCTTGGCTTTGCGGCCCTCGAGGACGGGTTCGTCGTTGCCGCGCTTCTCGACGCGCTCGTCGACGACGCATGGCAAGTGCGCGAGGAAGCGGCGACCACGCTCGGCAAATTGCGCGCCCCGATTGCACGCGATGCGCTCATTGCCGCGCTCGACGATGCGTATTGGCAGGTCCGTGTGCGGGCGACGCGTGCGCTGGGTCAACTGCGAGAAGCCGCGGCGGTCCGGCCCGTGCAGGCGTTACTGACCCATACGATCAGCAATCTGCGCAAGGAGGCGGCGCTCGCGCTCGGCGAAATCCGGGATCGCGCTGCCCTCGCGGCATTGCGGGATGCGCTCGATGACTCCGATCCCGATGTGCGCAAAGCGGCACGGATCGCGATTCAGCAGATCGAAAGCCCCAGCGCATGAAGTTACCTTCAGAGATCCGGGTGGACCGTGGCGCACGTCTGCTGACACTGCGCTGGCCGGATGGCGACGAACGAACGATCGGCCATGCACAGCTTCGCGAGTCGTGTCCTTGCGCCGAATGTCGCCGGCGCCGGCTTGCCGGCGATGAAGTGCGGGCGGCCGAGGGTGTCAGCGTGACCGATTTGCAATCGATGGGCTACGGCATGCAGATCGTGTTCAGCGATGGCCACGCGCGCGGCATTTATCCGTGGACCTATCTTGCACAACTTGCGTGAAGTGAATCGTAGTGCGCATGGCACTACGCGTTGCCGTAGCGCGGGAGCCGTTCGCGCCGCATGCATAGTTTATGTCAGTTGTGTACTTGGTCGCTGGATCGGCCGATAGCCGGTAAACTTTCACCTCCTGATCGAGCTGGTAGCGACGTCGGCGCGATATGGCGCTCACGATCTTGGATTTGTCGAATCCTGCGCTACCAGACATGCACCAGTGAGGCTTACCGTGGATGATCGATTCGACCGGCGCGAACTTCTTCTACACCTTGGCGATGTGCTCGAAGCAGCGAGCGGTGTCGCGAAGGTTGACCGACCCGACGTGCCCGTTTCGCGACTCGCTTTGAACGACTCCTCGTTGCAGGCGTTTCCGTTCTTGCGCAACGTGGCGACTACCGTGCTTGCCAAGGATTTTCCGCAACGCGTGGCGAGCGCATATGGGCATTGGCCGCGGGCGCTGCTCGACGCCGAGCTAGATCATGCGGCGCTGGCTTTGCCTGTCCGGCGCGAACTGTTCGATCGCGGCGCGGACGGTTGGGACGCGTATGTCGGCTATATGCGGCAAAAGGTCGTTTGGTTCGGGGTGGAGCTTCCCGATACCTCTACGTCGGATACGAAAACAGTGGGACCATCAACCCCGGCGCCTGTGCAAGAGCGTTCACCGCTTGGAAAAACGGGATGGCCATGGACGCCGCTCGGTTGATGACGGCGGCACGACGGCCAAGTGCTTAAGCGGCTTGCGGCAGCCAGCCTTCCTCCGTGTCCTGGAAGATCATTTTTTCGTCGACATGTCGATCGAGGTTCGAGATACGCTCGATCAATTCCTGCAGCTTCACGTTGCCATCGACTGTCTCCAGGTAGATGGCGCGGAACATCCTGTCGGCGGTTTTGGGAATCTTGCCTCGTTTCTCCCAAAGCGCTACGGTTTGCTCCGAAGTGCCTAGCAGGTCCGCCGCGCGATGCTGCGAGAGATCGAGTTCCTTACGCAGGAAGCGGAATTCCGCGCCTGTGAGATAGCTCTTGCGCGCAAGCGCTCGGCCGATGGCGCGATGAAGGCCGTCCGCGTCTTCAATGGAGACGGCTTTGCCATACGCCGTTTTCCGAACGTGATAGCCGTTGGCCAGCCACACGTTCTGCAACCCTGTTTCTGTGTAGTGGTACATGGCTTCCTTAATAAACGGTAATGACGACTACCCAGTCATCGTGGTCATCGCGCTCCAGCGCGGCTACGACTGTGACCTCGTCGCCGGCATGTCGCCGGGTGAGCGTGCACTGCCAGCTGCCATGCAGATTGACGTGCGCGCGTTCCGATACCTGCCCGTTTCTCAGGCAATCGTAGACCTGCGTTGGCGTGATCTTTCGTTCCCGCATTCGCTTCTTTGCATGCGGGACGAAGAACACGCGAGCGGTATCGCGTGCCACTTCGTGGATCAGTCGCCGCAGGTTTGCGTCATTGAGCTTGAACGGTAGGACTTGGGACGGCATACCCATAATTATTATGGGTTGCGGGCGAAGAAGCAAGAGGTACCTAGTTCCTACAGACGGTCGCTACCCACGCCCGGTACTTCCCTTCGCGTCTGCGCTGTAAGTGCCGGGTGGCCGGCGGATCCTTGACTGACGCTCTATCGCGTTGCCGATCACTGCGCAGCAGCGGCAGCCCGATTCTGCGAAGTTTCGCCCGGCGTGATGACCGCGTTTCGAGGCCAAACGACGACATCGTCATACGCATAGAGCTGGCAGTGGATGAACCCCTTCTTGCCGCACAAATCCATGGCCTTTTCGATGGCATCCTTGTTGTTCGACCAGTACGTATGGTGTCCGCCGTCCGCAAGCACGAATGCCTTCGGTGGTTTGCGTTCGAGGTAAGCGGCGTAGTCCTTTCGCGCGCGCTCGTAGGGCACGGCGTCGACGTTGTTGGCGTCCGCGTAACCCGTCGCGGCCGGCAAGGACGCCTGCGCGTGTCCCGTTCCCCCTGCGCCAGGAATGCTGACAACGGAGTTAGTGCCCATGCGCACCAGGATCAGATTCGGATAGTCATAGGCAGCGCCTGAAGACGTGTCGACAACAACGCCAACTGCGCCGCCGAACACGATATTGCCGAATGCCATGGGCTTGGTCGACGACTTCACTGTTGCAAAGCCGGCATCCATTTCCGCTTTGTCGCACCGCACGTTGAGATTTCCATAAGCGCGATGAATCGTCACGGTGCCTGGCGTCGTGACGTAATACGTGCCCTTGCTGTTGGTTAGCTTGCATGTCGCGCCGGATACGGGCACGTCGTCTTTTTTCGTTTCCACGGAGACTATCTGGCGCGTGCCGCCGACGATGGAAGCGCAGCCGGCAAGCGCGCCGCAAACGACAACTATGGACAATCGCATCATGGCTTCTAGGTTTTATATTCGACGTGTTACCGGCTTTTGGGCGTTCCCGTCAACGCCTCACGTTCTTGATTCAACGACTCGCGAGTCGTCGAGGCGGATTGTGCCATCGTCCCGCCACTGCCATCGGTTGCTTTTATCTATTGACCCCATTTATCAATAAAGGTGCTGCCGCGCGTTGCCGTGGCGAAACGACAATCGCCAACGACATCCGATCTAATGACGTCGACGCTGCTCATCGCGATCGCAGAAGGCGCAATGCGGCGCGCGGTAGAAGCCGCGCGCGGCCGAGGCAGTGGGGAGGTTTGCCATGTCGGTGTTGCCCGCCTTCTCGCTTACGGACATCCCTGCGACGTGCATCAGCGTCGTCGTGGTCGCCGACGGCGACCGCGCAGCGGCAGGTGCTGCAGGTTTGTGCTACCTGCCATCGGGGCCACCAAAACAAAAGCCCTTGACCGTTAGGTCAAGGGCTTCCGTGGATTTGGTGGCGAATCAGGGACTCGAACCCCGGACCTGCGGATTATGATTCCGTCGCTCTAACCGACTGAGCTAATTCGCCGAAAGAAGGCGAATTATGGCCGCGACGGCCGGTGCTGTCAAGGGCTTCGCTCGCGGCAGGCCCCCTGCCGGACGGCGCTGAGTTCGCGCCGCCCGCCAAGCACCGCTCGCCGCCGCCGCCAATGTCAGTCCTGCGAATAGATGTTCGAGTCCTTGGTCTCACGCACGAACAGCATCCCGATCACAAACGTGATCAGCGCGACGATCACCGGATACCAGAGGCCGGAGTAGATGTTGCCGCTCGCCGCGACGATCGCGAACGCCGTCGCCGGCAGGAAGCCGCCGAACCAGCCGTTGCCGATGTGGTAGGGCAGCGACATCGACGTGTACCGGATCCGCGTCGGGAACAGCTCGACGAGCATCGCCGCGATCGGCCCATAGACCATCGTCACGTAGATGACGAGCAACGCGAGAATCACGACCGTCATTGGCCAATTGAGCTGCGACGGATCCGCCTTCGCCGGATAGCCCGCACTCTTCAGCGTGGCCCCGAGCGTCTTCGTGAACGCCGCGCCCTTCTCCTTTGCCCCGGGCGCTTTGCCGTCATACGAATCGATGACCGTATCCCCGACCTTCACCTGCGCGATCGTGCCGGCCGGTGCGGCCACATTCGAGTAGTTCAGGCCTGCTTTCGCCAGCGCGCTCTTGACGACGTCGCACGAGCTCGTGAAGCTCGCGGTGCCGACAGGGTTGAACTGGAACGAGCACTCGTCGGGGTTCGCGATGACGACGATTGGCGATTTCTGCGTCGCCGCCTCGAGCGCGGGGTTCGCGAAATGCGTGAGCGCCTTGAACAACGGGAAGTAAGTCAGCGCGGCGATGAGGCAGCCGGCCATGATGATCGGCTTGCGGCCGATGCGATCGGACAGCGATCCGAAGAACACAAAGAACGGCGTGCCGATGAGCAGCGCGAGCGCAATCAGGATGTTCGCGCTGGCGCCGTCGACTTTCAGCGTCTGCGTCAGGAAGAAGAGGGCGTAGAACTGGCCGGCGTACCAGACGACGGCTTGGCCTGCCGTCAGCCCCACGAGCGCGAGAATCACGATCTTGAGGTTCTTCCACTGGCCGAATGATTCGGTGAGCGGCGCCTTCGACGTCTTGCCCTCGTTCTTGATCCGCAGGAACGCCGGCGATTCGTTGAGCTGGAGCCGGATCCAGACGGAAATGCCGAGCAGGATCAGCGATGCCAGGAACGGAATGCGCCAGGCCCACGCGCCGAACGATTCCTCGCCCACCCAGGTCCGCACGCCGAGGATGACGAGCAGCGAAAGGAACAGGCCGAGCGTGGCCGTCGTCTGAATCCACGACGTGTAATAGCCGCGCCGGTTGGCGGGCGCATGCTCGGCGACGTAGGTCGCCGCGCCGCCGTACTCGCCGCCGAGCGCGAGGCCCTGCAGCAGCCGCATCGCGATGAAGATGACGGGCGACGCGAATCCTATCGACGCATAACCGGGTAGCAGGCCGACGACGAACGTCGAAATACCCATGATCGTGATCGTGATGAGGAACGTGTACTTGCGTCCGACGAGATCGCCGAGCCGCCCGAACACCAGCGCGCCGAACGGCCGCACGGCGAAGCCCGCCGCGAAGCCGAGCAGCGTGAAGATGAAGGCCGCAGTCGGATTGACTCCCGCGAAGAAGGTCTTGCTGATGTACGCCGCCAGGGAGCCGGCGAGGTAAAAGTCGTACCACTCGAAAACCGTGCCGAGCGACGAAGCGAAGATGACCCGCTTCTCGTCGGCTGTCATCGGCGCGTGCGCCAAATGCCCGCCAACCGTTGCCATGTGTTGTCTCCTCAATTTAGATATGGGACAGCGCCGCCGTCGCGCGCGGCAGCGCTTGTCAGCGATTATTGGAAGACAAACTTACTGCGGACTGACGCGCGGGCGCTTTATCGGCTAGGGCTGTGATCCATACCCTTTTTAGATTTCTTCGCTCTTTTTTACGGTAAAAGCTCGCAATCCACGCTCAAGTTTCTTTATCTCGGTTTACTTTGGTTGGTCTGAAGCCAATCGGCGAACCACGCTCAGGGTAAATCCCGAGCCGCCGCAAGCAGCGGCAAGCTGACGCGTACCAGCGTGCCGGCGAGGCGCGGCGACGTCTGGTAGACGTGATCGTCGATCGTCACGGTCCCACCATGCATCGTCGCGATTTCACGGACGATCGCGAGACCGAGCCCGCTGCCGTCACCTTCGCGGCCGAGTATTCGATAGAACCGCTCGACGACTTTCGGACGTTCGGCCGGTGCGATGCCGGGCCCTGTGTCCTCGACTTCGAGCAGGACCAACCCCTTGGCACGATCGGGCGCGACGCGCACGGTAATGCGCCCGCCCGCCGGCGTATAGCGGATGGCATTGTCGATGACGTTCGAGAGCATTTCGCGCAGCATCACCGCGTTGCCTGTCACCATCACCGGTTCTTCGGGGCCTTCGTAGCCGAGGTCCATTTCCTTCGCGAGCGCCGCTTGTACCCAGTCGCGCACGGCGAGGCGGGCGAGATGCGCGATCTCGAGCGACGTGAAGATCTGCCCTGTCATCCGGTTTTCCGCGCGCGCGAGCGCGAGCAGCTGCGTGACGAGACGCGCCGCCTGATCGGCGCTCGCGGCGATCTGCTCGAGCGAGAGCCGCACTTCGGGCGAGACTTCCTGCCGCAGCGCGAGCTCGGCCTGCGTATGCAGGCCCGCGAGCGGGGTTTTCATCTGATGCGCGGCGTCGGCAATGAACCGTTTCTGCAGGTCGATGTTCTGTTCGAGGCGCGTCAGCAGCTCGTTGAACGACGTGACGAGCGGCTCGATCTCGGGCGGCGCGCGGCGAGCCTCGAGCGGCGAGAGGTCGTCGGGCCGGCGCGCGCGCAAATTGGCCTGCAGCGCCGTCAGCGGTGCGAGCCCTCGCGAAAGGCCGAACCAGACGAGCACGATCGCGAGCGGCAAGATTACGAACTGCGGCAGGATCACGCCTTTGATGATGTCGTTGGCGAGCGCGCTGCGCTTGTCGAGCGTCTCGCCGACCTGGACGAGCACGCTTTGCCCGCCCGGCGCGGTGGGAACCTCGACGGTCGTATAGGCAACACGAATGTCATCGCCATGGAGTTGCGCATCGCGAAACTCGACGATACCCGGGTGCGGACGATCGTCATCGGCCGGCGACGGCATGTCGGGCACGCCGGCGACAAGCTCGCCGCGCGCGCCCAGCACTTGATAGAACACCTTGTCGGGGTTGTCGCCCGAGAGAAAGTCACGCGCGGCATCGGGCAGCGACAGCTCGGCCACGCCATTCACGGGATGGATCTGACGCGCGAGCACATAGACGTCGGTTTCGAGCGCACGGTCGAACGGGCCGTTCGCGAGTGTCTTGGCGACGAGATAGGTCACCGCGATGCTCATCGGCCACAGCAGCAGCAGCGGCGCGAGCATCCAGTCGAGAATTTCGCCGAAGAGCGAGCGCGGGCGCCCCGGCTCCGGGGCATCGGCTTCGTCGGCCGGCAGGAACGGATCGTCTCGGCCGCCGTGGCTCGTTGCAGCGCGGGCGGGGGCGGTCGAGGAAGACGGCGTGGGAGACGACGCGATAGCGGGCGCAGCTTTGCGTATCGGGTCGGACGGCCCCACCGGCCGCGGCGTGCCGCCGTCCTCCGAGGAAACGGGCGAGGCCACGGTTTGCCTACTTCGCGGGCGGGGGCGCGATCGCCGCAGCGCTGACATCGGCCGTCGAACTCGGCCCCGGCCCCGGCCCCGGGCCGGTGGCTGCGGGCTTTTCGAGGCAGTAGCCGAGCCCGCGCACAGTAATGATACGCACGCCGCTCGGCTCGATTTTCTTGCGCAGCCGATGCACGTAGACTTCGATCGCGTTGTTGCTGACTTCCTCGCCCCATTCGCAAAGATGGTCGACGAGCTGCTCTTTCGACACCAGCCGACCGATTCGCTGGAGCAGCACTTCCAGCACGCCGAGCTCGCGCGCGGAAAGCTCGACCACCTGATCGTTGACATAAGCGACGCGGCCGACCTGATCGAACGCGAGCGAGCCGTGCCGCACGACGGTCGGCCCGCCGCCCATGCCGCGCCGCGTCAGCGCCCGGACGCGGGCCTCGAGCTCGTTCAGGTGAAACGGCTTGGCCATGTAGTCGTCGGCGCCGAGGTCGAGCCCTTTCACGCGCTCGTCGACGCTGTCGGCGGCCGTGAGAATCAGCACGGGCAGGTTCGAATTGCGCGCGCGCAGCCGGCGCAGGACCTCGAGACCCGACATGCGTGGCAGGCCGAGATCGAGGATCAGGAGATCGAACGTCTGCATCGAGAGCGCCGCGTCGGCTTCGCTGCCGCCCTTCACATGATCGACGGCATAGCCCGATTGGCGGAGTGATCGGACGAGGCCGTCCGCGAGTATGCTGTCGTCTTCGGCAATGAGTATTCGCATGGTGCGCGAGAGGCGCGGGCGGGATGGCCCGATGCGCCGTTGTCTCCAATCCGGTGCTCCGCGTCCCGGCGGCTTTCCCCGTCTCGCCGTGCTGCGCTCGTTGTCGCAACGCAAATCCGCAACGCGTCGGGCTTGCAAAGAACCCTGTTTTTTTATACAGTGTCTGCGTTTCCCAGGGCTACCGCGCGACCCTTTCCTCGGCGTCGGCCGCCCGCCGAGAGACGCTGCTCATCATAGCAAAGGACGATTCATGGAAGAAAGCAAGAAAGGCTCGGCTGGACTGACTGCGGAAAAGAGCAAGGCGCTCGCCGCCGCGCTTGCGCAGATCGAGAAGCAGTTCGGCAAGGGGTCGGTCATGCGGCTCGGCGATGGCGAAGTGGCCCAGGATATTCAGGTGGTTTCGACGGGCTCGCTCGGCCTCGATATCGCACTCGGCGTGGGTGGCCTGCCGCGCGGGCGTGTGGTGGAGATCTACGGTCCGGAATCGTCGGGTAAGACCACGCTGACGCTGCAAGTCATTGCGGAAATGCAGAAGCTCGGCGGCACGGCGGCATTCATCGATGCCGAGCATGCGCTCGATATTCAATATGCGGCCAAACTCGGCGTGAATGTTTCCGATCTGCTGGTCTCGCAGCCCGATACGGGCGAGCAGGCGCTCGAGATCGCCGATGCGCTCGTGCGCTCGGGCTCGATCGACATGATCGTGATTGACTCGGTGGCGGCGCTCGTGCCGAAAGCCGAAATCGAAGGAGAAATGGGCGATGCGCTCCCCGGGCTGCAGGCACGCCTGATGTCGCAGGCGCTGCGCAAGCTCACCGGCACGATCAAGCGGACGAACTGCCTCGTCATCTTCATCAACCAGATCCGCATGAAGATCGGCGTGATGTTCGGCAATCCGGAAACGACGACGGGCGGCAACGCGCTGAAATTCTACGCGTCGGTGCGGCTCGATATTCGCCGCATCGGCTCGATCAAGAAGAATGACGAAGTGATCGGCAACGAAACGCGCGTGAAGGTCGTCAAGAACAAGGTGTCGCCGCCGTTCCGCGAAGCGATCTTCGATATCCTCTATGGCGAAGGCATCTCGCGCCAAGGGGAAATCATCGACCTCGGCGTGCAGGCGAAGATCGTCGACAAAGCAGGTGCCTGGTACAGCTACAACGGCGAACGAATCGGCCAGGGCAAGGACAATGCGCGCGAATTCCTGCGCGAGAACCCTGATATCGCCCGTGAAATCGAAAATCGCATTCGCGAATCGCTCGGCGTCAATACAATGCCAACCGCGGCGGGCGCTGGCGCAGAAGTAGCCGACGAAGAGGAGTAAGCGTCGGTGGCGGGCAAGGACCGCGATGCGGCGGGCGCAACGGTTCGCGAGCGGCCTGCTCGACCGGGGCGCTCGCTCAAAGGCCGAGCGCTAGCATATCTATCGAGGCGCGAATATAGCCGTGGCGAACTCGCTCGCAAGCTGGCGCCGTTCGCCGAAGAGCACGAATCGATCGACGCATTGATCGATTCGCTCGAGCGGGAAGGGTGGCTATCGGACGCGCGGTTCGCGGAAAGCGTCGTTCATCGCCGTGCATCTCGGATGGGCGCGAACCGGATCGTCGGCGAGTTGCGTCGCCATGACGTCGACGATGCGTTGATCGAAGCGGTCGGCGCTCAGCTGCGAGAAACGGAACTCTCGCGTGCACAAGCGGTTTGGCGCAAGAAGTACGGACAATTGCCGCAGACGCCGGCAGAACGTGCGAAGCAAGCGCGCTTTCTGGCCGGGCGCGGGTTCTCGCGCGCGACGATCATCCAGACCCTGAAAGGCGACGAGGGCCTCGGCGACGAGTAAGCGCCGTTTCGTCCCGCTTGCTTCCGCTTCCTTCCCCGCTTTCCTGGCGGAACCCGGGCTTTCCACTATGTTAAAATTCCCCGGTTTCTTCTCCAGCCGTCTCTCCTAGCATGCCGCTCCTTCCGCCCGCGTCCCGCCTTTGCACCATCGGCGTGCTATCCGGGCGCAAGCGTTCGAGCGCGACGATGGCCCATGGGACATTGCGGCGCCGCAGAGGCGCGCCATCCCCGCTTGCCCGACGCGGCAGGCGTGAACGAATCAGCCCATCACGAAGTTCAATCCAACTCTCAGACTGAAGGGAATCACGCATGAAGATTCACGAGTACCAGGGTAAGGAAATCCTGCGGAAATTCGGCGTCGCGGTGCCGCGCGGCAAGCCCGTGTTTTCGGTGGATGACGCGGTCAAGGCCGCTGAGGAGCTCGGCGGTCCGGTCTGGGTCGTGAAGGCCCAGATTCACGCGGGCGGTCGCGGCAAGGGCGGCGGCGTCAAGGTGGCGAAGTCGATCGAGCAGGTTCGCGAGTACGCGAGCCAGATCCTCGGCATGCAGCTCGTCACGCACCAGACGAGTCCGGAAGGCCAGAAGGTCAACCGTCTGCTCGTCGAAGAAGGCGCGGACATCAAGAAGGAGCTCTATGTCGGCCTCGTGATCGACCGCGTGACGCAAAAGGTCGCCGTCATGGGCTCGAGCGAAGGCGGTATGGAAATCGAAGAGGTCGCCGCCAAGAATCCCGAGGCGATCCACAAGGTGTTCGTCGATCCGGCCGCGGGGCTGGCCGACGCGGACGCCGATTCGCTCGCCAAGAAGATCGGCGTGCCCGACGCTTCCGTGCCGCAAGCGCGCGCGGTGCTTCAAGGGCTTTACAAAGCATTTTGGGAAACCGACGCATCGCTGGCCGAAATCAACCCGTTGATCCTGACGGGCGACGGCAAGGTGATCGCGCTCGACGCCAAGTTCAACTTCGATTCGAACGCGCTCTTCCGTCACCCGGAGATCGTGGCCTACCGCGACCTCGATGAAGAAGATCCGGCCGAGATCGAAGCGTCGAAGTTCGACCTCGCTTATATCTCGCTCGACGGTAACATCGGCTGCCTCGTCAACGGCGCGGGCCTCGCGATGGCGACGATGGATACGATCAAGCTGTTCGGCGGCGAGCCGGCGAACTTCCTCGACGTCGGCGGTGGCGCCACGACGGAGAAGGTCACCGAAGCGTTCAAGCTGATGCTGAAGAATCCCGGCCTCAAGGCCATTCTCGTGAACATCTTCGGCGGGATCATGCGTTGCGACGTGATCGCCGAAGGCGTCATCGCCGCCTCGAAGGCCGTGCATCTGCAAGTGCCGCTCGTCGTGCGCATGAAGGGCACGAACGAGGATCTCGGCAAGAAGATGCTCGCCGAATCGGGCCTGCCGATCATCTCGGCGGACAGCATGGAAGAGGCCGCGCGGAAGGTTGTCGCGGCGGCCGAAGGCAAGGCGGCGTAACGCGCCCGTGCGAAACAGGATACGGTTAGAGGTCAATACATGTCGATTCTGATCAACAAAGACACGAAGGTCATCACGCAGGGCATCACCGGCAAGACGGGTCAGTTCCATACGCGCGCATGCCGCGAGTACGCGAACGGCCGCGAGGCGTTCGTCGCGGGCGTGAATCCGAAGAAGGCCGGCGAGGATTTCGAGGGCATCCCGATCTTTGCGAGCGTGAAGGAGGCGAAGGCCCAAACGGGCGCGACCGTCTCGGTCATTTACGTGCCGCCGGCAGGCGCCGCCGCGGCGATCTGGGAAGCCGTCGAGGCCGATCTCGATCTCGCCATCTGCATCACCGAAGGCATTCCGGTGCGCGACATGATCGAAGTCCGGGACCGCATGCGTCGCGAAAACCGCAAGACGCTGCTGCTCGGGCCGAACTGCCCCGGCACGATCACGCCCGACGAGCTCAAGATCGGCATCATGCCCGGTCATATTCATCGGAAAGGCCGCATCGGCGTCGTTTCGCGCTCCGGCACGCTGACCTATGAAGCCGTGGCTCAACTGACGGCGCTCGGCCTTGGCCAATCGTCGGCGGTCGGTATCGGCGGCGACCCGATCAACGGGCTCAAGCACATCGACGTCATGAAGATGTTCAACGACGATCCCGATACGGACGCCGTCATCATGATCGGCGAGATCGGCGGCCCCGACGAAGCGAACGCGGCCTACTGGATCAAGGACAACATGAAGAAGCCCGTCGTCGGCTTCATCGCCGGCGTCACGGCGCCTCCGGGCAAGCGCATGGGTCACGCGGGCGCGCTGATCTCGGGCGGAGCCGACACGGCCGAGGCGAAGCTCGAAATCATGGAAGCCTGCGGGATCAAGGTCACGAAGAACCCGTCGGAGATGGGCCGCCTTTTGAAGTCGATTATCTGAGGCTCGTTCGCGGTCCCTCCCGCAGCGCGGGCAGGATCGCGAAGCAAAGCGCATCAGACCGCGGTGTTTTGGTATCCTTGCGAAACCGTTTCGTAAGGTAACCGATAGCCGACGCAAAGCGAGGAAGCACGAACGGCTTCCTCGTTTTTTTTTCGTCTTCGCCGATTGCCGCTCGTTGTCGGCGCCGCTTCAACCCTTTGCTTCGATCTCGCTGCCGTCCGGGAACGTCTATTGCGCCTCTTCTATGCTTGATTCCATGCTCGACTTCTTTACGACGCTCCATTGGGGCGCGGTTTTTCAGATCATCGTCATCGATATCCTGCTCGGCGGCGATAACGCCGTCGTGATCGCGCTTGCCTGTCGCAAGCTGCCGAGCAGCCAACGGATGCGAGGCGTGATCTGGGGAACGGCCGGCGCTATCCTGCTGCGCGTCGTTCTCATTGCGTTCGCCGTCGCTCTGCTCGATGTGCCGCTGCTCAAGTTCGCGGGCGGGCTTTTATTGCTCTGGATCGGGGTGAGGCTGCTCGCGCCGGCGCATGACGCGCACGAGAACATCAAGCCGGCGGACAAGCTCATCGCAGCAATCAAGACGATCATCATCGCGGACGCCGTCATGAGTCTCGACAACGTCATCGCGATCGCCGGCGCGGCCGAGGCCGCCGAACCGCACCATCGTGTCGCGCTCGTCGTGTTCGGCCTCGTCGTCAGCATTCCGCTCATCGTTTGGGGTAGCACGCTGGTGCTGAGGCTGCTCGATCGCTTTCCGATCATCGTCACACTTGGCGCGGCGTTGCTCGGCTGGATCGCGGGCGGTCTCATCGTCAACGACCCGGCCGGCGATCGCTGGCCGCTACTCGATACGCCCGCCGCGGAGTACGGGGCACGCATTGCCGGTGCGGTGTTCGTCGTTGCCGCGGGCTATGCGATCAAACGCCGAATGCGCCGGCGCGAGGCTGCGCGGGACGCGTCCCACGAGACCGACACGCCTCGCTCGTCCGGCCGCGACTGAGCGCTTTTCGCATTCTTCCGGACGCCGCCGCTCGGCGTTCCTTTGATCGATCGGCATCCCGCCCACGGATTGGCCGTTCGGCTGACTGCCCCCGCCGGCATCCGCCGGCTACTCTCCGAACCACTGCCCCTGCTCAAAGGGGAGCTTTTCCATCCGAGGCGTCCGTCCGGCGCGGATGCGGGTTTCGTCTCGCGTCGCTCCGTTCTGGGCGTTCGGGCCGATCCGGTTCGAGGAGTTTGGCAATGTCCGTCGTCGTTTTCGTATCCGCGCTGGCATCGATGGCGCGCGTTCGCCGCACATCTGGTTGCGGTTCGGGTTTTACGCTCGTCGAGCTGATGATCGTGCTCGCGATCGTCGGCGTGGTCGCGGCATACGCGATTCCTGCTTATCAGGACTATCTTGCGCGCAGTCGCGTGGGCGAGGGGTTGTCGCTTGCCGCGGCCGCGCGGCTCGCCGTCGCCGAAAACGCCGCAAGCGGTAATGCGCTCGGCAGCGGCTATGCGTCGCCGCCGCCCACGCGCAACGTCGAATCGATCGCGATCGACGACGACAGCGGCGAAATCTCGATCCGCTATACCGCGCGCGTGGCGCCACAGGGGAGCGAGACGCTGGTGCTCGTCCCATCGGTGCCTGACGACGCCTTTACGCCGACGGGGCGCGTCGCGCTTACGCGCGGCGCCATGCCGGCCGGCGCGGTGAACTGGGAATGCTTTGCGAGCGGCAAGAGCGCCTCGTCGCTGCCGGCGCCGGGCTCGGGACCCATGCCGGCCGAGGCCGCGACGCTACCCGCGAACGTCGCGCCGCCCGAATGTCGAGCATGACAAAGAGCCGGTCGAGGTGGCGCCACGGGAACGGGCGGCTCGAAAGGTCATGACGGGCGTCGCACAGCGTAACGTTTTTTTTGTATAGTGCGCCGATTGCCGACCGTCCGTTCCCTTCATGACTTCACCGTTTGCGCGCTATCTGTCGTTCGTACTGTTGGCCCTCGCGATGTTGCTTCCGTACGCGGTGACCAACCATACCTACCCGATCCCGACGTTTTATTCCGAGTTCACCGCTCTCGCACTCTACCTGCTGGTCGGCGCTTCGGTGGCATGGCTTGCGACGACCGCGCGGCCGGCTCCCTCGTTCGGGACGCCCTCGGTTGCGCTCGTGCCGCTTCTCTTCGGGCTCGTCCTGATCGCGCAGACGTTCGTCCTGCGCCTCGAGCAGCCGTCGATGAACTGGCTCGGCGCCGGGTTCTTGCTAGCGGCATTCATGGCGGCGCATGCGGGATATGGGTTTGCACGTGCGAATCTCACCAGAGAGGCGCTGCAGTGGGTGGCATGGGCGCTTGTCGTCGGCGGGCTCTTCGCCGTGTTTTGCCAGCTCGTTCAGCTTTTCCATGCCGAGGCGCGCTTTGCGCCATTCGTGGTGGCCTACAACGTGACCGTCGACCGCCGGCCGTTCGGCAATATGGCGCAAGCCAACCACCTTGCGACCGTCATCGCGTTCGCGCTCGCCGCGGCGATGTATCTGGTGCAGACGCGTCGGCTAGACGGCCTGCTATGGGCGGTCCTTTCATCGATTTACGTCCTCGGCCAGGCGCTGACGGTCTCACGCGGGCCGTGGCTGCAGACGGGGGTCGTCGTCGTGGCCGGGTTCTGGATGGCGGCTGTCACGGCACGGCGCGAACATTGGCGTGCGGGCGGGCGCCCGTGGCTGATCCCTGTCGTGCTCGTGGCGCTTTTCGTCATCGTGAACGTCGCCGTCCGCTGGGCGAATGTTCGCTATCACCTTAACCTCGATGTGTCCGCGGCGCACCGCTTCCATGACATAGGTCAGATCGCGCCGCGGCTCGCCATGTGGAAATACGGGTGGACGATGTTCGAGCAGCATCCGTGGCTCGGCGTCGGCTGGGGCGAGTTTCCGCGTTATCAGTTCAAGCTCGTGAAGACGCTCGGCGACGTGGAGATCGCCAACAACTCGCACGACGTTTTCATAGACTTGCTTGCGAAGACGGGTGTGATCGGCCTTGGCGTGGTGCTGATCGGCCTCCTCGCCTGGCTCGTGCGGGTGCTGCGCGTGCGGCATACGCGTTCGCGTGTATTCGGCCTCTCGCTCATCGGCGTGCTCGTCATGCATGCGCTCGTCGAGTACCCGCAGCAGTACATGTTCTTCCTGCTGCCCGCGATGTTCGTACTCGGCATCCTGGAGACGAAACCGCTCGGCTTCGTGCCGCCGCGCGCGTCTTTGGCGCTGCATACGCTCATCGTCATCGCCGGGCTCGCGGCGCTCGAGCCGATCCATCGGGACTATGCGCGCGCCGAGGTGCTCTATTACGGCGCCCGGCCGGGGGAGCAATATCGCGCGGCACCGTCGTTCCTGTTCGGCGCGTGGGGTGAATACGGGATGGCCACGCTGCTCCCGATCGACAGCAACGATCTCCAGACGAAGCTCGCGATGCACAAACAGGCGATCGCACTGCTCCCCGGCGAGACAGTGCTGAGGCGCTATGCGGTGTTGCAAGCGCTCGATGGCCGGCAGGCCGACGCGCTCGATACCGTCGAACGACTGAAGATCTTTGCCACCGTACTGCACGACTGGCCGGCCCAGCTTTCGGGGCTTTACGAGCTTTGCGACGACGAACCGAAGCTGGCGGGATTCAAGGCCGAGCTCGCAAAACGATACGGCAATCCGCCGGAAACGGGACACGATGACGAAGGCGATGACGAGTAGGGGTTAACTGTTCTCAAGCAAGCGCCCCGCCGTGCCGATATCGAGTAAGAAGGGGTTCACCGGGGTTCTGGTAAGAGAATTGGCATGCACGGCACCTACAATCTGCCGCTCGTCGCGCTGTCGCTCGTTGTCGCGACGCTCGCGTCGTATACGGCGCTGGACTTGTCGGGCCGCATCGTGCTGCTCGGGAACAAGCGATTGCGTCTCGCCTGGCTTGGCGGCGGCGCTACCGCGATGGGCATCGGCATCTGGTCGATGCACTTCATTGGTGTACTGTCGTTCTCGCTGCCGATTCCCATCGGTTACGACCTCACGCTCACGGGCGTCTCGCTGCTGATTGCGATTCTCGTCTCGGGATTTGCGCTCTATGTGATCACCGGCGCGCGGCTGACCTGGCGGCGCCTTGCCGCCGGCAGCGTCCTGATGGGGTTCGGTATCGCCGGGATGCACTATACCGGTGACGCCGCGATGCTGATGCGGCCCGGGATCGTGTACGACCGGACGCTGCTCGCCTTGTCGATCGTCATTGCAATCGTTGCCTCGGGCGCCGCGCTATGGATCGCGCGCACGCTCAGCGACGCGGCGCAGCGTCACTTGAGCCGCAAGCGTCTGGCAGCCGCGTGTGTGATGGGGCTCGCGATTACCGGAATGCACTACACCGGCACTGTCGCGGCCACATTCCTGCCTGGTTCGGTATGCGGCGCGGCCAGCGGTATCGACATGTATTGGCTGGCGACGACAGTCACGCTGTTCACGTTCGCGATCCTGATCGTCACGCTCATCCTGTCGCGCTTCGATGCGCGGACTGCGTTCCTCTCGAGCTCCGTCTCACAACTGAACGGGCAGATCGTGCGGATGGCCACCTTCGATAGCCTCACGGACCTGCCGAACCGCCGGACGCTGAACGAGCGGATGGAACGGGCGATCGCGAGGGCGAGCGCGGCCGATACGCGGTTCGCAATCCTGTTCATGGACCTCGACGGTTTCAAGACCATCAACGACTCGTTGGGCCACTCGATGGGCGACGAGGTGCTGAAAGCCTTTGCGTGGCGGCTGCGAAACTGCGTTCGCGGAACGGACACCGTCGCTCGGCTCGGGGGAGACGAATTCGTCGTGCTGCTTGAAGACATCACCGCGCGCGACGATGCGCGCCGGATGGCGGAGAGTTTGCTCCAGCGCATGCGCAAAGGGCTTCGCGTCGTCGGCCAACGGTTGCAGGTGACGCCCAGCATCGGCATAGCGCTGTATCCGCAAGACGGCGATACCGCCGAAGCGTTGCTGAAGAACGCCGATGCGGCGATGTACGAAGCGAAGCGCGGCGGACGCAGCATGTACCGATTCTTCGAGACGGCGATGAACGAGGCAGCCACGCGCACGCTGGAGATTCAGCGCGCGTTGCACGATGCGCTTCGGTCAGGTCACTTCGCGGTGCATTTTCAGCCGAAATTCCGCGGCGCCAGTGCCGATCTCGCGGGCGCGGAGGCTTTGCTGAGACTCTCACATCCGGAACTGGGCGTACTCGCGCCGCAAGAGTTCATTCCGATTGCGGAGCGCTCGGGCCAGATCGTGCAGATCGGCTATTGGGTCGTGCGGGAGACATGCCGCCAGATGCGGCGTTGGCGAGCGGAGGGGCTTCCGACGGTTCGCATTGCCATCAACCTTTCACCGCGGCAGTTGGCACAACCGGATCTCGTCGCATCGATCCTCGACATCGTGCGTGCGGAGCAGGTCGCGCCCGAACATTTGATGTTCGAGATCACGGAGACCGTTGCGATGCAGGATGCACCGCGCACGACCGAAATGATTCGGGCGTTTCAGGAGAGCGGTTTCGAGATCGCGATCGACGATTTCGGTACCGGCTACTCGAGCCTCGCCTACCTGCAGCGATTCCGCGCGAAGCAACTGAAGATCGACCGCTTCTTTACGAGCGGGCTCGACGCGGACGGCTATGAAGGCGGCGCGATCGTGCAGGCCATCATCGCACTGGCGCATTCGCTGCAGATGGACGTGGTCGCGGAGGGAGTCGAAACGGTGTCGCAACTCGAGCGGCTGAAAGCGCTCAAGTGCGACGAAGTACAGGGCTTTTTGCTCGGGCGGCCGCAGGACGCCGAGAAGTTCGCGGCGTTGCTCGGGAGCCGCACGGTCTGTGTCTAGCGTTCAAGCGTAGGCTTCCGACTGGACCTTACCCCCGCGCCGTCCAGTCCCCCGACTTCCCACCGTGCTTCTCGCGCACGCTGACATCGGTAATGGTCATCCCCCGATCCACCGCCTTGCACATGTCGTAAATCGTCAGCAGGCCGACCTGCACAGCAGTCAGCGCTTCCATCTCCACGCCGGTGCGTCCGAGCGTTTCCACTTGCGCCGTGCAATGCACGCCGGGCAGCGCATCGTCGAGCGCGAAATCAACCGCCACGCGCGTCAACGCAAGCGGATGACAGAGCGGGATGAGATCTGCCGTCCGCTTGGCACCTTGAATCGCAGCGATGCGCGCAACACCGAGCACATCGCCTTTCTTCGCGGTGCCGCCGCGAATCAGCGCGAGCGTCTCCGGCAGCATGCGGATCGAGCCGCGCGCGACCGCAATGCGTTTCGTTTCGTCCTTCCCGCCGACGTCCACCATGTGCGCCTGACCGGCCGCATCGAAATGTGTCAGTTCCGCCATCACGTGGGCTCCTTAAGAGGGCGCCTATGTTAGCAGCCGCCCGCGCGCTCGGCGCTAGCCGAGCTGGTCGAGGTGCGGGCGGCTGGATCAGTCGAACCTAGTATGCGCGGATCCGCGCCACCCAGCCTCGGTCAGCGGATCTCGACCTGATAAGCGAATTCGCTCGCCGGTCCGCGCGAGCGGCGCCATTCCAGTGGGCGACGATCGTAGCCATAGGCGAGCCGCTCGACGACGACCACGGGCGTGCCCGGATCGATGCGCAAGAGCCGCGCGTGCATCATGTCGACGATCTCGATCGTCAGTCTCTCGCTCGCGGAGGCGATCACCTGGTGGCAATACGTTTCATAGACCGGATAAAGAAGATCGCCGATCTCGCTCGTATCGAGCATGGCGAACGCCGCGAAAGGCTTGTAAGGCAACCAGATTTCCTCGGCCAGGATCGGCGCATCGCCGACGAGCCGCAGCCGCGACATATGAATGACGCGAGCCGACCGCTCGATTCGCAACGTGGCGGAGACTTCCGAAGGCGCCTCCGTCACCTCCCGCATCAAAATTCGGCTCGCGCGAACAGATCGATCGTGCCGTTCGTCGTGCAAGCGAAAAAAGCGCAGAAGCGAGCCGTCGAAGTTCGGCCGGCGCACGAACGTACCGCGGCCCTGAAAACGTTCGAGCAAGCCGTCGGCGACGAGCCGATCGATGGCCTTGCGAACGGTGCCGATCGCAAGGCCATAAGTGCTTGCGAGTTCGTGCTCGGTCGGGATCGCTTGTCCAGGTGACCAACGGTGTTCGGCGATCTGCCCGGCGAGTTCGTCGCGAAGCCGTTGATAGCGCGGCAAGCGAGTGTCGATCGACATCTTCCGTCCCTCGATATCCGGCGCGACCCTTCTCCTTGCAAGAACAGCCCATTGGTCAACTAGTCATTTGTATGTCTATAGCACTCGCGCCTTTATTGGAGTGTAGGCGCTCGTTGCAACGATTGCAGGCGTCGGCAGGGCGTTCGACTTGGCGTCAATCGCCTGACGAATGTGTCGCGCCGACGCCCGCCGAGGCGGGGCTCGCGACGAAGCCGAAGCGACTGGCGACATCGGCTCGGGCAATGGTCTCGATCGGCAAGTCTTGCCCGTCGCACCAATGGAAGCGGCCCACACCGCCATCGTCGCCGAGCGAGGCAAAGTCGCTGAAAAGATCGAGATCGTGATCGTGCAGCAATGCCACGCGCGGCCGCGTTGCCGCATCGACGAACAGCACGGCGCCTTCTTCGTCGATCAGCGCCGAGCGAGGCTCGAATGCGCCGCCGGTCTGATCGGTGAGCGTCAGCGTGCGCTTTCCATCTCGATCGGTGAGCGCGAGGCGCACGACCCATGGCGTATAGGCAAGCTCGACATAGACGCGTTGCGGTCCATTCTGAAAGAACCACATGCCGCGCTCGTCGCATTCGTAGTTGCGGTTGATGAAGCCTAAGAGCGCGACATGCCTGACAGGCGCGCCGAGTTCGCCGAGCGCTTGGGCGCGTTCGTCGCGCATGCGCCAGGCACCGCGTCTGTCGAGCAGTAGCCAGCCTGTGCAGTGCGGCACGTTCGGCCACTTCGCGAGCGCGGCCTTGACGATGTCATCCATTTTTCGTGTGTGGCTCTAGAAACGAGAAAACGCGCCGCGGCAGCCAGTCCATGCGCCCGGGAAACGGCCCGGTCATGAAACCGACGTGCCCGCCGGCTTCGGGCTGATCGAGCTCGATGGCCGGCGAGACCTCGGCGCGCGTCGGCAACGCCGTGCTCGGAAGAAACGGGTCGTTGCGCGCGTTGAGGACGAGCGTCGGCACGACTACGTCAGGCAAAAGCGGCCTGGTCGTCGCACGCGTCCAGTAATCGTCCGTATTGCGGAATCCGTGCAGCGGCGCCGTCACAACGTTGTCGTAATCGTACATCGTGCGGCTCGCAAGCATCGCGTCGCGGTCGAAGAGCCCCGGATATTGCTCGAGCTTTTGCAGCGCCTTCTTCTTGAGCGTTTTCAGGAAGCTCAACGTGTAGACGAGCGCGAAGCCCTGCGAAAGCGCCCGCCCGCCGGCGTGAACATCGAGCGGCGTCGAGATGGCCGCCGCGGCGGCGACGAATGCCGCGTCCGTGCCGCGCTCGCCGAGCCAGTGCAAAAGCACGTTGCCGCCGAGCGAAACGCCTGCGACGACGATGGGCCCGCGATGTCCGTCTCGTAGGCGGCGCAGCACCCAGTCCACCTCGTCGCTGTCGGCGAGGTGATAAAAGCGCGGCGCGAGATTGAGCGGGCCGCTGCAACTGCGAAAGTGCGGCACCACGCCGTGCCAGCCGAAACCGCGCGCCGTAGCCATCAGCACGCGCGCATAGTGCGAATCGGAGCTGCCCTCGAGACCGTGGAACAACACGAAAAGCGGCGCGTCGGGCGGGGGCGCCGCCGCGCTGCCCTCGGGGTAGGCGATCCAGTCGAGTTCGATGAAGTCGCCATCGGGCGTCGTCCATCGCTCGCGCCGGTAATCGACGGCGGGCAGGCGTGCGAAGAGCGCCGGGATGATCGTCTGCGCGTGGTTCGTCGGCAGCCATCGCGGTGGGCAGTAGAGCAGATCGATGAGCGTCTCGGCGGCTACCCGGCTCGCTGCCGGAACCGAAGTTGACTTCCCGTTTGCCGTGCTCATTGCTTTCCCCAACACCAAAACGCGGCGGGCGGCGGCAAGCCGTCCCGCTTAGTGCAATGCGCCCTGTCCTTGCCGCATCTTCGCGACGAACTCGTTGGCCGTCTCGTTCGGCATCGTGCTCGCATGAACGTGCGCGATGCGCCATTCGCCGCGCTCGTGAACCATCACGTAGGTCGTGTAGACCATGCGCGGTGGCGCGAGCGGGTCCCGCAGCCGGTGCGCTTCCGCGACGGCATAGACGACGGTTCCGAGGCTGTCGTAGACACGGACGTCGAGCGGCTCCACCGCGGCCGGCAGCGCCTGCCCGGCCGCCAATTGCGCAAGCCCCGCACGAATACTGTCGATGCCATGCCAATGTGACCCGCTCGCGTCGATGAAGCTCGCGAAGTCCTCGTCGATCCACAGGGCCATCAGGCCGTCGATATCGTTTTCAGCGACGGTCTGGTAGTACGCGTTCAGTGTGTCGGCTGCGGCTTCGAAGAGTCGGGCAAAGCGTGGCATCGGATAGCTCGTCCAGGTTTTTTCTCGCGCGCCAAGGCGCTTGGTTCGGCTGGCTTGGTCGGCGTATGCGCACGCTGCAACGATGTGCGTTCGCCGCCGGCCAAGCCCAATTCTTCCGCCCGCCGTGTCGCGCCCTCGCTCTATGAACGCACGAAGGCGGTGCGGCGTCCGTGCGTCAGCGCTCGCCGAGCAGCATCCCGCGCAAATCGCCGAACACCTGCTCGGCCGTGAGCTCACGCAGGCACCGCAAGTGACCGAGCGGGCATTCGCGCGCAAAGCAGGGGCTGCATTCGAGGTGGAGCCATTGTACCTTCGCAAGGTCCGATAACGGCGGAGTGTGGCGCGGATCGCTCGAGCCGAAAACGGCGACGAGCGGGCGCCGCAGCGCAGCGGCGACGTGCATGAGCCCGGAGTCGTTGCTGACGACGGCGCTCGCGCGCGCGATGAGCGCGCATGCTTCCCCGAGCGAAGTTTGACCGCAGAGGTTGCGCAGCGCCGGCGCTCGCTCGGCGATGGCCTGCGCGAGCGGCGCATCCTTGCCGGAGCCGAGTGCGACGATCTGCGTATAAGGGAACGATTGCCCGATCATCTGCGCGAGGGACGCGAAATGCTCGGCAGGCCAGCGCTTGGCGTTGCCGTACTCGGCCCCCGGACAAAAGACGACGAGCGGCACGCGCGTATCGAGATTGAAGCGCGTCGATACGCGCATCGACTCGTTCAGGTCGGTCTCGAGACGGGGCGTCGGCAGGCGCGCTGACAGGTCGGACAGGTTGGCGCCCGGCGCATAGGCCAGCGCGGCGTAATGCGCGGCCATCGGCCCGCGCGCGTCCTTGCTTGGGTTCGCGTGGCGGACGTTGAGAAGCCCATAGCGCCGCTCACCCGTATAGCCGATCCGCAGACGGATGCCGGCGAGCCACGGAATGAACGCCGACTTCAGCGAATTCGGCAACACATAGGCCGCGTCGTAGCCCACGTCGCGCAAATCGCCGGCGAGTTGCCAGCGCCGCATGAGCTGCAGCTTGCCGTGAGCGAGGTCGGTGGCGTGGACCTCGTGGATTTCGGGCATGCGCTCGAGGACGGGCGCGACCCAGGTGGGCGCGAGCGCATCGATGACGATGCGCGGATGCAGCTGCCTCAGCAGCGCGAAAAGCGGCTGCGCCATCAATGCGTCACCGATCCAGTTCGGTGCGATAACCAACGCGCGACGCATCAGTGTGAGTATCCGAGGTCCAAGTCAAACGCGGCCGTTGATGGGGCCGCACGAGGCAGTGAAATCGAGCGAAGCCACGCACCGCCCGTTCGATCCGAGCGGAGCGCAGCGGCTTCGATGATTCAATGCGGCGTCGAGTGTGCCGTCAATGATGGCCCTTGACGATTTCTCCGTCGCGCAGCTTATAGCGCGTGCCGCAGTAGGGGCAGCGGGCTTCGCCGTGCGAGACGTCGATGAATACACGCGGATGCGCGCTCCAGCGCGGCATCGAGGGGTTGGGGCAATAAGCGGGCAGATCTTTCGCTGACAGCTCGATCAGCGGCATTTCTTTGATGGTGCTCATGAGGACCAGTTCTCGTTGTATGCGATATGCTGCGGCGATGCGGGCGCGGCAAACGACGCCGGACCATTGCCGGCGTCGCGGCGCGGGCCGCGCGTCACACCTTCGTGAGCCAATGGGCGTACTTGGCATTCTTGCCCGAGACGATATCGAAGAAGGCCGATTGCAGCTTCTCGGTTATCGGGCCGCGCACGCCGCTGCCGATCGTCCGATTGTCGAGCTCGCGAATCGGCGTCACCTCGGCGGCCGTGCCGGTGAAGAACGCTTCGTCGGCCGTATAGACTTCGTCGCGCGTAATCCGCTTTTCGATGACTTCGATGCCGGCTTCCCGCGCAAGCGTGATGATGGTGTCGCGGGTGATGCCGTCGAGGCACGACGAGAGGTCGGGCGTGTAGATCTTTCCGTTGTTCACGAGGAAGAAGTTTTCGCCCGAGCCTTCGGAAACGTAGCCGTCGACGTCGAGCAAAAGCGCCTCGTCGTAGCCGTCGGCCGTCGCTTCCTGGTTCGCGAGGATCGAGTTGACGTACCAGCCTGATGCCTTCGCGCGCACCATCGAGACGTTGACGTGGTGGCGCGTGAACGACGACGTTTTCACGCGAATACCCTTCGTGATGCCTTCCTCGCCGAGGTAGGCCCCCCAGGGCCAGGCCGCGATCGCGACGTGAATGGTGTTGCCGCGCGCCGACACGCCGAGCTTTTCTGAGCCGACCCAGGCGATCGGCCGGATATAAGCCGACTCGAGCCCGTTCGCGCGCACGACCTCGGCTTGGGCGGCGATCAGCGTTTCGCGATCGAACGGAATATCCATCTGGAAGATCTTCGCCGAATTGAAGAGCCGTTTCGTATGCTCTTTGAGGCGGAAGATTGCCGTGCTGCCGTCGGCCGTCTTGTAGGCGCGCACGCCCTCGAAGACGCCCATGCCGTAGTGCAGCGTATGGGTGAGGACGTGGATCGTGGCATCGCGCCACTCGATCAGCTTGCCGTCCATCCAGATCTTGCCGTCGCGGTCGGCCATTGACATTCGTAATCTCCTAGCGGGTGGGCCCCGTCCGGTAAATGCGCCATTTTAGCGTCTTTTGCACTCATTCCGGACATGGAGCGCGCAAAGGGGCGATATAATCGGGCGCTTGCCGGTTCCGCCGTTCTTTGTCCCATGCTCTCCCGCCTAAGCCCGACTGACCGTGCCGCTTTTCTCGACGGCGCGCGCACGTACTCGCCGACGGTGATGGCGTTGATCTCGTGGGGCCTCGTGACGGGGATCGCGATGAGCAAATCGGTGCTGACGATGCCGCAGGCGCTCGTGATGTCGGTGCTCGTTTATGCCGGCTCGTCCCAGCTTGCCATCCTGCCGCTCCTTGCCGCGAAACTGCCGATCTGGACCATTCTGCTGACGGCGGCGATGGTCAATCTCCGGTTCGTCATCTTCAGCGCCGGCCTCGTGCCGCACTTCTCCTATCTGTCGTTCTGGCGGCGCGTCGCGCTCGGCTACTTCAACGGCGACATCGTCTACCTGCTCTTCTTGAAAAAGTCGTTCCCGACGGGGCGCGTACCCGGCAAGGAAGCCTATTTCTGGGGGATGGCGGCCGTCAGCTGGACGAGCTGGCAGGTGTCGTCGATTGCCGGCATCGTGCTTGGGAGCATTTTTCCCGACAACTGGGGGCTCGAGCTCGCCGGCACGCTTGCGCTCGTGCCGCTCGTCGTGGCGGCGATTGCCAACCGGTCGACGCTCGCGGCTGTCGCCGTGGCTGCCGTCATCGCGATCGTCGCGATCGATCTGCCGTTCCGGCTCGGGCTGCCGCTCGCGGTCTTCGCGGCGCTCGGCGCGGGCAGCGTCGCGGACCTGCTCGCTGACCGGGCGGCCGGGCGCCGCATCGGCACCGAGGCCGGTCCTGGCGTGCGCGGGGAGAAGGCGCCGTGAGTGCGATGCAGATCTGGCTCACCATTGCGGGTATGACGGTCGTCACCGCGGTGACGCGCGCGTTCTTTCTACTCGGCGGTGAGCGCGCCACGCTGCCCGAGCGCGTGCAGCGCGCGCTGCGCTATGCGCCGGCGGCCGCGCTCGTCGCCGTGATCGTGCCTGATGTGCTGGAAACGCCTCAGGGGTTATCCGTCGCGCTCGACAATCATGCGCTCTATGGCACGCTTGCCGGGCTCGCCTGGTTTCTCTGGCGGCGTAGCATGCTCGGCACGATCGTTGTTGGGATGCTTGTTTTTACGGCACTGAGGATTTGGGGCTAGGCGGCGCCGACAACATGAGCGAGCCCGCCTTTTCCAGAAGCTTCAGCGGCGTCAACGAAATCGCAGCCTGTCGGTTGCCGTCCTCGCCCGTCTTCGACGTATGAAGCGCTGGTGACGCCGTTTTCGCCGTGCGCGCCTCGAACGTTGGCTGCGCCTGAGACTGCGAATTCCGATAGCGTGCGATCACGGTGTCGACATACTGGCGCGTTTCCGGGAACGGGGGAATGCTCGATCCGTATCGTTCCACGGCGTTCTCGCCGGCGTTGTAAGCGGCGAGCGCAAGCTCGAGATCGTTGCCGAACCGATCGAGAAGCCACCTCAGATAGGCGGCGCCGGCGCTCAGATTTTCGCGCGGGTCGTGCAGGTCTTCGAAGCCGAAACGCCGCCCGGTTGCCGGCATGACCTGCATCAGACCAATCGCCGCTTTCGATGACACGGCTGACGCGTCATATCCCGATTCCGTTCTCACGATCGCATGGAGCAATCCGGCGTCGAGACCGAACCCATTGGCGACCGATGCGATAAGCGGATCGTAGAGCGCTTGCCTGCCCGAGTCGATCGAAGGCTGCAATGATCGAGCGGATCGCGAAGTTGCACGCGGCGGTATCGTCGGGCTGACCGTTGGAGGCGACGGCGTGGGTCCGGTTTCCCATACGAGCGGCGCATTAAACGGACTTTCATCGGCGAGGGCGGGCGTGATATCGACGAAGCCGGTTGCGAGCGAGAGGCCTGCGCAAACTGCGCGGACGTGGGCATTCATGCGGCGACGCAAGCAGGCGCGTTCAATCCGGGACATCTTCTTCCTGCCCTTCGTCTCGCTCGTATTGGAGCTTCATGACGAGGCGCAGGATCTGCGCCACTGGCTCGAACAAGCTCGACGGAATATACCCGCCGGCCTCCGTCTGCGCCGCGAGCGAGCGCGCGACGCGAATATTCTCAACGACGGTAACGCCCGCCTTGTCGGCAAGATCGACAATGTGTTGCGCACGCGCGCCGCGGCCGATTTCGAGAACTTGTGGCAGCGGTGTTGCAGGCGGGCGATAGAAGAGACAAACGGCGATATGCGTGGGATTGCGCACCACGACGTTCGATTTGCCGACATTGGCGGCGAGGCTGCCGCTTTGCACCTCGCGGTGGACCTCCTTGCGCTTGTGCTTGATTTCGGGGTTGCCTTCCGAGTTCTTGTACTCCTGTTTAACGTCCTCGAGCGACATCATGAGCTGCTTCATCGTGCTGTAGCGCTGAAACGCGTAATCGGCGATGCCGAACAACACATAGAAGCCGAGCAGGGCGCACCACATCCAGTAGAGCAGCTCAATGCTTAGTCGCAAGCCGCACGAAACACTGCATAAGGGCAAAAATTGCAGGGAAGGACCGTATTGGCGAATCAGATAGAAGAAGATGAGCGAAAGCAGCCCGACCTTCGACATGGATTTGCCAAGCTCGAAAAGGCTGCGCATCGAGAACATTTGTTTCAAGTTTGCGAGCGGATTGACTTTGTCGAGCGATGGCTTCATCGCCGCGTGGGCGAGCAGAGGGCCGGTTTGCGCGACCACCGCGGCAACTGTCACCACAACGAGAAGCGCAGCGATGCCGACAGTGAAGCGCAGCACCAGCTCGGCCGTCGCGCCCATGAGCCGGCCCGCGGCGCTGACGAAATCGTCGTTGGAGACTTCGATCGAAAGCACGGTGAGCGCTTCGAACGCCTGCAGCAGGTGCCTGCCTTCCACGATGAAGTAACCGAGCAGGCTGGCCAATTGCACCCCGGACGTGATCTCGACACTCTTCGCGACCTGCCCCTTCTTGCGTGCGTCCCGCAGCTTCTGCGGAGTGGGCTTTTCGGTCTTCTCGCTCATCGCTTCAGCGAAAGCAACGCACGGATGGCGTGGGCGAACGTCGACGAGTATTCGACGAATGCGTGAAACGCAAACCCCGAGCTCATGATCAAGAGCAGGGCCGCGAATGCGCTTTTCAACGGCATCGATAAAAAAAAGACGTTCAGCTGCTGCGCGGAGCGGTTGACGAGGCCGAGTGCCATGTCGACGAGCAAAATGCCCACCAGTGCGGGCATTGAAAAGCGCAGGCAGAGTTCGTACATCAGTTGCCAGTCGCGCAGGAAAAACGAAAGCCAGTCCGCATCTCGGGCGAGCGTCACTCCAGGAGGAAGCGTGCGATACGAGTCGTAGATGGCCGCGACGAGTTCGTTAAGCCCGCCGGTCATCATGAACAAGAGGCTGAATACGTGCGAGAAGACGATGCCCAGCAGCGAAGACTGTTGCCCGAGCATCGGATTGAGGACGTTGGCCATCGTCGCCCCGCGCATGGTGTCGATGAACGAGCCGGCCATATCGAGCGCCCAGAACGGAATCGCGGCGGCAAAGCCGATCACGAGGCCGATCACGATCTCGGTACAGGCTGTCGCCAGCCAGGTGGGCCACGCACGGCGAGCGGTGTCGACGGCAGGCCACGCGTCGTGAAGCGGCAGCAGGGGAAGCGCGATCAGCAGAATCAGCGCATTGCGCGTCAGCGTGCCGCCAAGCGTCGCGCGGCTGAAGAGCGGCACCATCAGAACGACGCCCAGCGGACGCAATAGGGAGAATCCGAGCGCCGAGAGCCACTGCGCCCACGCTGCGGCACTCATGGCTTCATGCGTGCGATCTGGTCGAAAGACTGGTTTGCATAATTGAGCAGAACGTCTCCCATCCAGTGATAGGTGCCGGCGAGCGTCGCCGCGACGGCAAGCAGCTTGATGAGGAACTGCACTGTCTGGTCCTGGACCTGCGTGAGCGCCTGAACGAGTGAGACCAGGACGCCGACGACGGAGGCGACCACGACGACTGGAAGGGAGAGCAGCAAGACGAGCCACATCATCTGCGCGGCAAGCTGAGTGACGACGGCCTCGCTCATTGAAACGTTCCAGATATCACGCAAACGACAGCAGCAACTGGCCGATGAGCTTCTGCCAGCCGTTCATCAGCACGAAGACGAGCAGCTTGAGCGGCAGTGAGATCGTCATCGGCGAGACCATCATCATCCCCATCGCGAGAAGCACGTTCGACACGACGAGATCGATCGCAACGAAGGGAAGGTAAAGCAACAGCCCGATTTTGAAGCCGTCCTTCATCTGGCTGACCGCGAACGCCGGCATCAGGACGAGCAGCGACTCGTCCGCGATACGCGTCCGATACTTTTCCGGCCACATGTTATGTCCGATGTCGGCGAAGAAGCGGACCTGATCGGGTGACGTATTGCGCTGAAGGAAGACGCGATAGGGCGAGAGCACGCTCGCTTCGGCTTGGTTCGTGAAATCGTCGGCGTCTAGCGCGAGCGGGTGGCTCGCGAGGTTGTCGCGGATCTCGAGGCCGATCGGTGCCATGATGAAGAACGTCAGAATCAAGGCGAGGCCGTACAGGGCGATGTTCGGCGGAATCTGCTGCGTCCCCAATGCGTTACGGAGCAACGAAAAGACGATCGTCAACTTGAGGAACGACGTTCCGAGAACGACGATCAGCGGGGCGATCGACAGCGCGAACAATAGAACGACGAGCTGAATGGGCTGATTCAGCAATGTCATTGAGGACTCCGGAATGCATCACGGGCGGGGCTCGATTGTCGAGCCCGCCGGTGCGCGCGGCCATCGGGCCGGCACCTGAATATCCTGCGCCGTCGTTAAATCGCTTCGATCCTTGCCGCCAGCCGCCCGTCGATATCGAGCAACGTCGCGCGCGCAATCGTACGTCCGCCCACTTTCAGCGTGACGAGCTCGTCGACGCGCGCCTGACCGTCCAGGACGTCGCCGGGTTTCAGGGCAGCGAGCGCGCTGATCGGCACATCGAAGCGGCCTGCAACGGCCACCACGGTCACGATCGGGTCATGCGCTACTTGATCGTGCGCCCCGGGCTTTTCCGAAGCGGGCGTGATTGGCTCGACATCGAACCAATCGTCGAATTCATCCATGACTTCCTCGATGGAAAAGACGCCGGCCTCGCTGCAATTCACGCGAGCGAGCGGCTTGTTTGCGAATAACCCGAACTCACATCGCGCGACGCGGTACGCTTGCCGAAGCACGAGCGCGTCGCCGACGCGCAGACTTTCAGCCACGTTGCGCGCGATGCTGCTCCAACCGGCGATAAGGCTCGTGCGAACCTGTATTTCAGGCGAGTCGTCCGCAGAGCAAGGCGCGAGCCGATCGGCGAGTGCATCGAGCCAGTCGACCGGGGCTTCAAGTACGAGCAGCTCGAGAGCGATGTTTCCTCGCTCGGCTCGCAGGCACCAGTCGAGCCGCCGCTCGACCGTGCACGCTCGTAGCGACGCACCGACAGGCCAAGGCGGCGGCTCGCCATTGCTCGATCCTTCGAGGCCGGAGCCGATCGTATCGAACGTCCATGCCGCGAGTGCGTCGCGGAGCTCGGCCGGAATCGCGGAGGCATCCGGAACGGGGAGGAGAGGCTCGATCCAGCGGCACCACTGCCCCTCGTCGACCCAGAGCCGCACGGCATCGGTGCCCAGCGCGCCCGAGAGCACGAGCCCGGTGCCGCCGGCCGAGCGCCGATAAGCGAGGGCAAATGCGCCGTCAGTGAAATCGATGCGGCGTCCGGCGCCTACCTTGCGCAGCAGCCGGGCGCCCCGCTCATCGAGGTGCGGTAGTTGGCGAATCGCAGTGCTCAATGACTCCCTCCATCGCGACCGATACATCGAGCCCCAGCTGCGCCGACAGCGCCTGGCACAGTTCTTTGGCTGAAACGGGTCGCTCGTCGCCGCGCAAGACGGCGCGTGCGCGCACGTGGATCGAAAGGTGTTGGCCTCGGCGGTACGCCTCGATTTCGGAGCCGGCCAACGGCCCGTTCGTCAGCCGAACCTTGAGCGTGTCGAGATCGAAGCGGGTCGGCGCGGCGAACGCATGCATGCTTTGCTCGCTTTCGGTCGGCGCGCGCAACGCGTTATCGGAGGATCGCCACGGCTGCGCGAGCGCCGTGTGTTCGTGGAGATCGTCGCGCTCTCGCTGAACGGCAGTGCGTAGCGAATCGCTCGGGTTGGCGACCTCCTCGAGAAGCGCCCGAAAATGGCGCTCGTCGCCGGCGCTGCCATGGGCGCCTTCGCGGCCTGCCTCGACGGATAAACGATAGCCGTATCCCACAGCCTTTGGTAAGCGCATGGCTTCTACTCCAGCAATGTCATGAATTTGTCCTGCGCGATCACCGCGCTTTGCAGCAGCCGATTCAGCCGATCGCGCTCGATTTTCACTTCCTCGAGCAGCTGGTGCATCGTATCGATACGCTCGAGAAGGCGACGCTCGGCCAGGTAGTAATCGCCGAGTTCGATCTTGAGGTCGCGCAGCGCGTCCTGGTCGAGGACGTCGAGGATGTCGCACCGTTCTCGCCACCGCTCTCGCAGACCGGCAAGCTCCACGCCGATTCCATCCAATTCGGCGAGCAACGCGCTTTCCCGGCGCGAGAGCGCATGAAGTGAGGCGCGGATCGATCGCTCGCGGCGCGCCTTGAGCGACACCAGTCGACCCAGCACTACCCTTGCACCGTCTTCCACAGCAGTGAGACCGTCTCCTCGAAATCGTTCGTTTCGCCAGTGCGTTGGCACAAAAAGGCGCGTATCGCTTCTTTGCGGGCGAGCGCTTCGTCGGCCTCGGGGTCCTGCCCTTGCTGATATTCGCCGACGCGCACCAGCAACTCGATTTCCTTGTATGCCGCCATCAGGCGGCGCAGTCGGCCGGCGAGCTCGACGTGCTCGGCGCTTGTCACTTGCGACATGATCCGGCTCACGCTCGCGCCGACGTCGATGGCCGGGTAGTGATTGGCTTCGGCGAGCTTGCGTGAGAGCACGATATGTCCATCGAGAATCGATCGAACTTCATCCGCAACGGGCTCGTTGAGGTTGTCGCCTTCGACGAGCACGGTGTAGATACCGGTGATGCTGCCCGTGCACGCGGGACCGGCACGCTCCAGCAGACGCGGCAAGCGGGCGAAAAAGCTCGGCGGATAGCTGCCTGCCGCGGGTTTTTCCCCGGCCGCGAGGCCGATCTCGCGGCACGCGCGGGCGAAACGGGTCAGCGAATCCATCATCAGCAGCACGTTCTTGCCCTGATCGCGAAAATATTCGGCGATCGTGGTGGCCGTGTAGGCAGCCTTCAATCGTTCGAGTGCAGGGCGATCGGAGGTCGATACGACGACGACGCTGCGTTTGCGCGCTTCCTCGGAAAGCGTGTGATCGAGGAACTCTCGGACTTCGCGGCCGCGCTCGCCGATCAGCGCGAGAACGATGACATCCGCGCCGGAATGCTTCCCGCGCGCACTGACCAGGCTGCCGTCGCAGATCATGCCGAGCAACGTGCTCTTGCCACCGCCGGCCGCCGCGAAGACGCCGATTCGTTGTCCTCGCCCGCAGGTGAGCAAGCCGTCTATCGCGCGAACGCCGAGAGGCAGGGGCGTGTCGATGATGGGGCGCGTCAGCGGATCGGGCGCGTTGCGCTCGAGCGTGCGATATGCGCAATCGCGCGGCGTGACGGCCGCATCGAGCGGCCGCCCCATTCCGTCGAGTACCGCGCCGAGCAAAAACGGGCCGAGCGCGATTTCGTGCGGACGCCCGAGGCGCTCGACCTCGCTGCCGGTCTTCATGCCGAGTGGCTCGGCGAACGGCGAAAGCAGAGCAAACTCGCCCTGCACGCCGACGACCTCGGCCTCGATGCCTGAAGGATGCAGCAGGCATAACTCCGCGAGCCCCGCGCCGGGCAGCGACGCGCGCAGCAGCGTCGGCCCGACTTCGGTGACGCGGCCGTACACCTTTTCGGCAGGCAGCGCGTCCAGTACGCGTTCGACGCGGCGCGAGAGGCGAGCGGCCAGCGCAGCCTCGATCGTTCGGGCATCGGGATGACGCATCGTCATTGCGCTTCGAACCACTCGATGTTACCCATGACACGCAGCTCGGCCTCGTCGCCGATTTCCTGAAACGAGAGGACGGGGACCGCGAAGAAATCGCGCTCGATGAGCTTGCGCAGGAAACGCCGCACGTCGATCGCCGTGATGAGGATAACGTTGCGATCCTCGGTGCCGGCGAGCGCTTCGCGCACGTGTTCCACGATCGCCTTGCTTTGACGCGGATCGAGCGCGGAATACGAGCCTGCCGACGTTTGCCGCACGGATTCCCGGATCATGTTTTCGATTGCGTCGCCGATCATCCATCCGTTGATCCACGGGCGGCCCGCGCGGTGGCGCGTGGTGATGTGACGCCGCAGGGCGAGGCGCGTGTACTCGGCCAGCATCACAGGGTCCTTCTCTCGCGGCGCCCATTCGATCAGGGCTTCGAAGATGCTGCGCAGGTCGCGAATCGATACGTTCTCTTCGACTAGACGCTGCAATACGTCGGCGATGCGCCCGATCGGCAATTGCCGCTGCACTTCCTTCACGAGCTCCGCGTAGCGGCCTTCCATCGCATCCATCAGGAAGCGTGTCTCCTGGACGCCGACGAACTCCGCGGCGTGATGATCCACCACCAGCGAAAGGCAATGCGCGATGCGCGCGTCGCCTTCGTAGAGCGTCGTCCCCAGCGCCTGCAGCGCACTGGCACGTTCTCGCTCGACCCATTGAAGGTGAAGGCCGCCGAATGGGAGCTTGTCGACGCGTGCGGGATCGCCGAGCGGCGCGGTGCGGGCGCCGGCCAGCAGCATGCCGTCGGCAATGACCACACTCAGCACCGGCTCCTGATACACCAACACCTGCAGCGTGCCCGCGTCGAGCGACGGACCGCGAGCGACCTGTATTTCGGGCAACGGAATGCCGAGCGCTTCGAACTTCTGCGCGCGCAAGTCGTTGAAGAGCGCGGCGTAGCGATCGGCGCGCATCAGATCGTCGGCGACACGGATCATGAGTGGAACGGCGCCTGGCGTCATGCCGGCGCCCGCATGACCTGCGTGCGTGTCGCCGCGCTCATCGGCGCCGTCTCCGGAGACGGGTCCCGCCATGCCGCTCGCGCGGCGCTTTCTGAGCCTCCACGCGCAGCCGAACACCGCGATGGCGAGCAGCGTGAAGTAGGCAATAGGAAAGCCCGGAATCAATGCGAATACGACGAGCACGCCAGCCGCAAGCAAAAGCGCCTGAGGCTGTCTGCCGACCTGCTCGGCGAGATCGGCCGCAAGATTGCGGCGTTGCTCGCCGGGAACGCGCGTGACGACGATCCCGGCCGTGATCGAGATGAGCAGGGCGGGAATCTGGCTGATGAGCCCATCGCCGATCGAGAGGATGGCGTATGTCGACATCGCCTGCGTTGCGCTCATGCCGTGCATGAATACGCCGATCGCCGTGCCGCCGAGAATGTTGACGAGGATGATGATGATGCCCGCGATCGCATCGCCCTTGACGAACTTCATCGCTCCGTCCATCGCGCCGTAGAGCTGGCTTTCCTTCTGCACGAGACCGCGAAGGCGCCGCGCTTCGTTGGCGTCGATGACGCCCGCGCGCATGTCGCCGTCGATGCTCATCTGCTTGCCGGGCATGCCGTCGAGCGAAAACCGCGCGCCGACCTCGGCGACGCGCTCCGAGCCTTTGGTGATGACGATGAACTGCACGATGGTGATGATGATGAAGACGATGACGCCGACGGCCAGATTGCCGCCCACGGCGAAGGCACCGAACGTGTAGATGATTTCTCCGGCGTCGGCCTGCAACAGGATCAGGCGAGTGGTGCTGATGGTGAGCGCGAGACGATAGAGCGTGGTGATGAGCAGTACCGACGGGAACGCCGAAAACTCCAGCGGCTCGCGAATGTAGAGCGCCATCATCAACAGCACGATGGAGATCGTCAGATTGATCGCGATCATCAAATCGACGAGCGCCGTCGGCAGCGGGATGATCATCATGAAGACCGCGACGAGCAACATCACGGCAAGCATGACGTCCTGGCGCTTCGCCGCGATCGCGAGCCATGCCGTCAGCCGTTTCATGCGCGCCCGCCTGCGTGGTGCTCGAGGATGCGGCGCATCGCCTTGTAGCAGGTGAGCCACTCGCCGCTGTCGCTACCGGGGGCTGGCGAGCAGGCCAGCAATTGATAGCCGCGCACCGCAAAGGCACGTACTGGCACGCCATGCAACGCGGCGGGCCGCCAGGCCGAGAGCAGCAGCTTCAGGATGCGCGCGCGCTCCTTGGCATCGACGCGAGCCGCGAGCGTCATCACCACGCGCTCATTGACGACCTCGACGTAGAGTCGAAACGGTGGCAACGCGAACTCCATGCGCGGTTCGATTCGAATGACAGGTAGCTCGGCGAGCCGAGCGAATTGCTCCAGCCGTCGCTGCGTTTGCAGATTCATCTCGTTTGCGCGTGCGCGCGGGCGGCGCCGGCGGACTGCCGATCAGGCGTGCATTGTCCGCGATGCCGACGAGGCGGCGACATCGGGCGAACACCTGAAAGCCGTGTCGATGGCTTTTTGCGCAGATATCAGTTACGCGCGGATCGCCCATCGGCCAGGGCGGACGCGCGCAATCCAAGGCGGTATGCCCAGTTCGCGAGCTCGACCGCGTTATGGGCATCGAGCTTGCGCATCAAATTGAGCCGATGGGTCTCGACCGTCTTGATCGATATGCTCAGCCTGTCGGCGATATCTCTGTTGCGCGCGCCTTCCGCAACGAGTTGGAGCACTTGGCGCTCGCGGCTCGTCAGCGTCGATCGTATCGTCGAATCGGACGAGCCCGAATCGATCTGCGTCCGATCGAGCGCAGGGTCGAGATATCGGCCGCCACGAAGGGTCGTCGCAAGTGCGGCCAGGAGCGCATTCTTCGAGCCTTCCTTGCGCACAAAGCCATTCGCGCCCGCATCGAGCGCCTCGCGCGCCCTGGCCTCCGTTCCGTCGGCGGTTAGGACCACGATGTACATTCCGGGCCATCGGCGCTTCAATTGGCGAATGACCTCGATGCCGTTCATGCCCGGCAATGCCAAGTCGATGATGACGATATCGGGCTGCAGCACGTGGCAAGCCGCGCAGACCTCGAGCCCGTCGGCGGCCTCTCCCACGACTCGATAAGACGGCTCCGCATTCAGCGCGTGCTTGATGCCATCGCGGAGCAAAAGATGGTCGTCGACGATCAGCAAGCGATGCGTCTTGAGCACTGCGACCCTCCCAAGGACAAAGCTAGAGACGGACTCGCGGGCGTGCCGTGCGTGCACCTCCCGTGTTTCCGAAAAAAGAAAATTCGAGAGAAAGCTAAGGCTATCACCGGATCGTGAGCGTGAGCGCGGGCTGCCAAAATCTCAGTTTTTTCACTGCTATCGCAATGGACTTTCCGTCACCGCTTGCCAATCTGGGATCGATCTCGAGCGTCGAGCAACGCGGCGCGCGTTGGTTCTTCGAGATCGCCGACGCGCAAGCCTGGTGTTGCGAATTTTCTCAAGGCTTGTGCGTTGCCGTGAAATTAGAATGCGGATCGATCGAGGATGATTGGCTCGAACAAGCGAGCTTGTGGCTTGCCTCGGTCCGCGATGCGATCGACGATGCATTTTCGCTCGACGACGACGGATTGTGGCTTGTGCGGCGGTACGAACCGCAACTGGCGGACACGGAATGGCAAGCGCTCTTCAATCAGCAGGTGGCGATCACGGGTCGACTCGGCGATCGGCATCGGCGCCAGCGCCAGCGCGCGAACGACGAGCGGATGCGAAAACTCGAGGCATGGGCGTAGTGCGCCGACGCTTCTCCGCTATCGCCCGGCGCTTCGCCCTTACGGCGCTTTTTATGACGCAGGCAGGCGCCCAAGCGGCGATCCGGACGAATGGGGCGCCGGCGTTCGTCTTTTCGACACACGGTGCGAAGCTTGCCGCGGTCGTGCGCGATATGGGCGCCAACTACGGGGTACCCGTTGTGGTGAGCCCGCGCATCGACAGCGCGTTCATCGGCCGCATCGATGCCATGCCGTTCGAGCGCGCGCTCGATTCGCTCGCCCGTCTGTATCGCCTCGCGTGGTACTACGACGGACAAACGGTCTATATCTACAGAGCCGACGAAGTCGGTGCCGATCTTTTTACGCCGGCCTACTTGCCCGTCGATACCTTAATGACCGAGTTGCGTGACACGCAGTTGATTGCGGCAGGGCGCTGCGATGTTCATCCCGTGTCCGGGTCGAACGCGATTCAGGTGCACGGCGTCCCGATTTGCGTCGAGCGCGTCACGCAGTTTCTCAAACGAGTCGACGAGCAAAAGCTCGATCGCGAGCGCAACGAGGAAGGGATCGAGCTGTTTGCGCTCAAATACGCGGCCGCAACCGATGCCACCTACGATTATCGAAGCGAGCATGTGACCGTCCCCGGTGTCGTCTCGCTGCTCAGAGAGATGACGCAGGGGCGCACGCCGCAGTTGAGCAACGACAAGGTGGCGCAGGCGGCCGGTGACAACGTTCTGCCGATGTTCTCGGCCGACCCCAGGCAAAACGCGGTGGTCGTCCGCGACAAGAAAATCAACCTGCCGCTTTATGCCAAGCTGATCGCGCAGCTCGATCATAAACCCAAGCTCGTGGAGATTTCGGTAACGATCATCGACGTCGACGAGCAGGACGTCGGCCAGCTCGGCATAGACTGGGCCGCGACCACGCGGATCGGCGGGGGAGCTGTGACTTTTAACGGATCCACCTCGCCCGGCGATTTCTCGACCGTCGTCGGCAATATGGGGGCCTTTCAGGTGCGGCTGTCCGCGCTCGAGCAGGAGGCCAAGGCTCGCGTGCTGTCGCGGCCCTCGGTGCTGACGCTCGACAATCTGCAGGCCATCCTCGACAGGAACGTCACGTTCTATACGAAGCTCGTTGGAGAGCAAGTGGCCAAGCTCGAGTCCGTATCGACAGGCTCCCTCTTGCGTGTGACGCCTCGCGTCATCGACAGCGACGGACACGCCGACATCATGCTGAGCCTGAGTATCGAAGACGGGCGCCAGATCGACCCGATAAGCCGGGCCGAGCCGCTGCCGCAAACGCTCAATTCCGAAGTCACGACACAGGCGCTGCTGAAAGCGGGGCAAGCGTTGCTGCTCGGCGGCTTCGTGCAGGACGAGGAGCGCGCGGGCTCACGCAAGATTCCGCTGCTTGGCGATATCCCGGTGCTCGGCAAGCTGTTCGGCACGACGCAGAAAGCGAGCCGCCGCGCCGTCAGGCTTTTCCTGCTCACGGCCGAACCCCGGACGCCATCGTAACCGGACGACATGGACAGCGGCTACAAGCTCAAGTGGCTGAACGGATTGCTCGCGGGCCGCGAGCTGGCCTTGCCGGCCGGCGAGGTTTCCCTGGGAGGGTCGGACGCGGACGTCGCCGTCACGCTCGAAGATGGGCGGCAGGCCGTGCTCGTCGTCGACGATCGCGGCGTCAACCTGAATTCGGAAGTTCCGACGTGGGTCGACGGCCATCGCTGGGAAAGCGACGAGAGGCTGCCGCTCAACGTGACGATCGACATCGCCGGGCAGGCGTTCGTCCTTGGGGCGGCGTCGGACACGCTGGCGAACCTGCCGGTCCCTGCTCGCTGCGGCGGAGCATCGCCGCAAGGGAAAGAAGGGCTGCAAGGGCATCAGAAGAGGCGAGGATGGCCTCCGTGGCAAAAGCCGATCGCACCGCGCACCCTCGGCGTTTGCATCGTCGCGATTACTGCGCTCGGTGGCGCGGTGGCGGTGCTGCTGTTGTCAAAGCCGGCACGAGAGGCGGCACCGACCCCACCGGAACCGTCGCTCGTCGCGCGATTGCAGACGCAGCCCCGACACGGGCTGAAGATCGTCGAGGACGCGTCCGGTCTCGTCGTCCTATCGGGATACTGCGCCGACTCAGCCGAGATCGACCGCCTGCGGCAGCAACTGCAGCAAGCGGGGCGATTGGTTCGCGACGATAGCGTCTGTGCGGACGTACTGCGCCGAAACGTACGTGCTGTTTTGAATTCGAATGGTTATGAAGACATTGATGTGCGGGACGCCTCCACGCCAGGAGCGGTCGTCATCCATGGCGCCATCGTTACGGATGCGCAATGGCGATCGACAGCTGAGCAATTGCGCGGCGTCCGCGGACTGCGCAACTGGTCGGTCGTGGATGACGGCGCCGAGTCGTTCGAGAGGCTGTTGCAAATGTTGGCAAAGCGCGACTTGATCGAAGGGCTCAGCCTCTCCGTCGACGGGAGGTCGCTTGTCGTGACGGGCGCATTGTCGGCGCAGCGGTCACGGATGGTCGAGGACGTCATCGCGCAATACAACCTCGGCGGAGCGGGCATCCCGGCGCGCTTCGAAAAAATGGCAGCGGCCGCGGCCACCATCGGATTGCTGCCAGCCAGGATAGCGAGTGTCGGGGGAAATGCGAACGCGCTTTTCATCGAACTCGAGAACGGCATGCGCTTGCAGCGCGGTGCGGTATTGCCGAATGGGTTTTCAGTCTATGCGCTCAGCACGTCATTCCTGGAGCTGCGAAGGGGACCGCTGCTAATCGCAGTACCGCTCAATCTATAACCGATCGTATTCAAAAAGGCGACGAGGCTCTCATGACTCGCATCACCTGTCTGGAAGACATGCTTTACGAGGATGGCGAAGGATCGGCGCGCGTTGTGCTGCTGGACGAGCTGCGCCGTGCGGAGGAGGAACTGCGCAGGCAATTGCGGACGCCAGAAAAGCCCGAGAAGCATGACGCGATGCTGCGTTGTGCGCAGGCGATGGCAAGTGCTCAGGCCGTGATCGAAACGCTTTGGCATCGCTATCACGTCGATGCCGCGTAGTGATTCCCAGCGGAAGGGGCTTAGACGCCCCGGCTTGCGTGACCGATTAGTCGGCCAGCATGTCGAGGCAACCGGAGAAAGCCTCGAGCATGGTGTCTCTCTGGTCACCGTCGTTGAAGCAATCGTCTGGCAGCAGCTTGGCGACTTCGTTTAGCCTCTGCACGAGCACGTATTGCTGTGTCTCGTCGTTTATGAGCGCGCCCGTGCGGTCGGCTATCCAGCTTTTATCGAGCCAGACTTCCTGAACGGCATCGATCAACAGCCCCAATACCGTATCCCCATCGACGTCCGCACTGTGCAATGAGCGGGCGAGTCGCTCGCAATGATCCTCCATGCCGAGGAATTGCAAAATGCGCTTAAGGTCCCCGATAACCGCAGCGAGCTGCGCTCCCGTCGCGGGGCCCTCCGCCGAAAGCTCGAACGCGAGCGCGCGAATCAACGTCTTCAGCTTCCGTTTGCGGTCCGCAAGCCCGCGCAACTGCTCGAACCATTGCGCAAGCCGCGGACGTTGCGCCGACGCGCGCCGGTAGAGCTCGCGAAGCTCCGTGAGTCCCGCTCGACCGGCGGCGCCGAATTCGAGATGATTGAAGAGCAGCAGCACCCACTCTTCGCTTTCCATGACGGTGGATAAAGCATCTTCGAGGCGACGTCGGGCTTTCTCGTCCAGCTTGCCGCCCCCCAGACAGGCCGCGAGGACCAGTGCCATTTCGCCGGCGTCGAACTTCGCCCGTCGCATTTCGTCGTAGGGCGCGGGCGATTGCTCGATTTCGGGAACACGTGCCCGCAGTTCGTCGGCGTGCTCCGTGGCAACTTCCGCGAGCTTGCCGAGCATGGCCTTCGCACGCGTCTTGTCGGCGCGGCCCTCTTTGAGCGCGCGGGACTCACGTGCCCGCGCCCCAATCGCGAAGCCGATATCTTCGACAGTTTCAGTGTAGGACGCCTTATCGATGCCGCTCAAGCTGGCTTGCAGAGAGGCGAACTCGCCAGGGTTTGAGCTCAATTCGTTTTGCGCGATCTCGAAGACGGAATTCGCCGGGAACGCCTGACTCGCGTCCGCCGGAACTGCGGGCTGAGATGGCTGTAAGGCCTGTGCCGTCTGCGGCTTGCAACCCGACGCGTTCACCTTGTCGACAATCACGGCGTATGCTCCTCTTCTTTGCCGGCGCCGCGCAGTTGCGCCAGCACCGATTCCAAATGGGCGTCGAGATCGATGCGTATCTGGACGAACGGCGTTTCGATGACTGCCTGTGCATTCGTCAGCGTCGCGTCTGCCGTCACATCGACCCGCCACCCGCCCTCGTCGCTCGCGCATTCACGGCTCGCCGCGTCAAACGTCTCGCGCGCCACGCGCAATGTCAGGGTGCGATGCTCGGCACATCGCCTCAAGCGCTCGCGGACCCGCTCAGAGAGCCGCGTCACGTCGTCTCGCTCCGCCACGAACTCTGCGAGTGCCTCGGCGATGACCGCACCGATGCGCTCGTCGATGCGCGCAGCGATCTCTGCTTCGAGCGCGCTTTCGGCGATGCACCATTGCACGGTCTCGGCGACGAGCGACGCTCGCATAGGCTCCAGCTCGGCTTGCACGTCCGCGAGGCCCTGTTCGTGTGCCTCTGCGCGGATGCGCTGCGCGTCGCGCGTCGCATGGGCAAGCGTTTCCTCGGCGCTCGCGATCAGCGCTTCGGCCTCCCGGCGTGCCTCCGCGACAATCGATGCGGCATCGAAGTAGAGCGCCAGCTCCTGCGCGCGGATGATGGGATCGGGCGGCGCGGGGCCTTTCAGATAAACGATGGGAAGCTGCATGGGCTCAAAGAAAGCGTGACAGCTTGACGACGTGCTCAACCGCGCAACCCTCGTTCGTGCACGGACGGTCGTCACCGGGGGGCAACAATGTGGCAAGAAGGCGCGCGCAGACGTTGCGCTGCGCATCGCGATGCCACCAGCGTGCACCGACCGAGAAAGCCATCTGGGCGAGCCGGCTCGGCGGGAGGCACGCGGCCCCCGCATCCCAGCTATCGTGCAGTGCCAAAAGTTGATCGCAGGATTTCAGATCGAGGTGGTTCGCGAGCGCTTCGCGATGAGACTTCAGCAAAAGATGATCGACGCATCCGAGGGCGACGACGCCAAGCGCTGTCACCAATGCCGGCAAACGAGGCTCGAGTGCGATCAGCAACTGGTCCCAGCTGCAGAGCGAGGCGGGAAGCGCTTGCATCGGAAACGCACGCCGCATGACGATCAGGCGATCGATCGAAGGGCGACACGCAGGGCGGGCCAGATAGCTCGCCCGCCAATCATCGAGCGAGAGGCGACCCCACCATGCTTCGTGCATCCATGCACCAGGGCGCCAGGCGAGCTCGTGAAGTCGCCCAACACCCCTGTCGACGATCGTGCTCATGATCCAGTGCGTCTGCGGCGGAAAAGCCATACGCTAGCGGCGGCCGCGGCCCCGGCGAGCGCGGTGGCCATGACGAGCAAGATTGCGAACCATCCGCCGCGCCGCGGGGCGGCCGGCGCACGGGCAGGCGCCGTTTCGCTAACCGCCGCCGTCTCGTGCGGCGCGCCTGGCAAGTATCGATAGTCGGCGCGCTGCATCACGACACTGATGTTTGCGGGGCTCAAGCCCGGCACGCCTTTCAGGACGAGGCTTCTGATGTCCGTCTCCCTGCCTTCGAGATTGCGGTCGGGGCTGTATTTGATAAAGACCGACGCGGACGGTATCGGAGGATCGTATCGATTCGGGCTCGGACTTTCGGCGATGGCGACTTCAGCGTCGATGACGCCGTCGATGCCGCGCAGCATGTTGACGAGCGCTTGTTCCTTCAGAAAGACGATCTTCGCCTGCTCCTGCGCCGGCGAGCTCACGAGCTGTCCCGAGGGGAACAAGTCCTGGACCGTGACGACACTCGCGCGCGGCAGGCCGTTCTGACGGAGCAGCTCGATCGCATTGACGAATTGAGACTTGTCCACGAGGATCGTCGCCGTGTCGTGCTTGAGGATCTCCTTTTCGGCGTCGATATGGCGCAGCAAAAGCAGCGCAAGCATCGTGTTCGCCTCCCCTTCTGGGAGATTGCTATAGAGCTCGATCTTGCATCCGCCGAGGAGCGAGACGGCAAGAACGATGCATCCGAGCTCGAGGTGCCGCCGCATCACTGCATGCTCGTCAGTTTATTGATGCCCTGCGACACGGCTCCTGCCATTTTCGCGGTCAGGTCCACTTCGACGATCGCGCGCAGCAACGTCGATTGCGCCGCGAGCATCTCGATGGGCCCTTTTTCGACGACCGACAGTTCCCGTGCGTTTCGAATGGCCGTGTCGACGCCGGTGGATGTCTGGTTCAGACCGGAAGTGACGACGTCCTCCGGCAGTTGTCGTGCGGCGCCGAAAAGCGCTTGCGTGAACGCATCGACCTCGTGCGCGGACGGCGTGCGCTGCGAGTCGCGCACATGGGCGAGCCGCTGGGTCTGGGTGGCTTGAGTCGGATCAATGTCCATGCCGGATATCCTTGCGGGAATGGGTGTGGCGGGCGAGCGGCTTGAGATGCGCAGCGCGGAAATCAACCGCTTTAGTGCGCCTCTCGGGCAGCAGCATGCGAAGCGTGTCGGCTTCGACTGAAGCGTCGTTTTCAAGCAGGCGCGCCGCTTCCTCGAGCTCGCCGAGGCCGATCAGGATCGTCGCCTCCAGCAGGCGGCGAAGATCGGGCGCCGGAACGAGATCGACGAGCGCAGCACGGATCGCTTGCGCTTCGGCGAACAAGCCGTGGTTGACCGCGGCGAGGCCCGCTTCCGCAACGAGCCGGCGAATATCGCGCTCGATCATATTTTCTGAATGATGCCTTGCATCATGTCCTTGACGGCCTTCAAGACCGCGCTTTGGTAACCGATGAAGATCGAGTACTGCTGGATCGCGAACTGCGCCTGCAGCATTTTCGCGGGGTCCGTCATATCGGCTGAGGTCATTTTCGACTGCACCTCTTGGCCGGCCTGCGCCGCAAGCTGAGAAAGCTGATTGTTGACGACTTCGACATCCATGATTGCCTAGTGTGAGAGCGGGTGTTCGATAGGGCCGATCAAGCGGCCTTCAGGCGGCGGCGCCTTGCGCGAGTCCGAGTTTTCTTGTCTCGCTCATGCGAAATTGCGTCGGATTGCAATGGAACCGCTTGCGGAAGCTGTCAGTGAAGTGGGCGTGGTTCGCGAAGCCGCATTCGAGTGCGATATCGAGTACGCGCATGGAAGTCGATTGCAGCATCTCGCGAGCATGCGTCAAGCGCTTTTCGAGCAGCCAGCGCTTGGGCGACATCCCGTACTTTTCTCGAAACAGCATGTCGAATTTGCGGCTTGGCATGCCGAACTCGTGCGCATACCGCTCCACAGACCATTGCTTGAGGTAATTCGCTTCGATGAATTCGATCAAGGCGACATCACCAGCCATCGCGTATCGCGCGAGCGCGGAAAAGTAGGCCCGGTCGAGCGCGAGACAATATGCGTAGACGAAGCGAAGAAGCATCTGCGGCGCGGCGTCGGCGAGCAGCATGAGCGTTTCGACGACGCCGGGGGACGCTGCGACGATGCGCACGGGCTCCGGCACGAATCGAAGTGGAATCGTCGTGTCGAGCAGATCGGCGATGTCGGGATAAAGCCGCTGAAAGTCCACCGAACCGACGTTGATTTCATGAAGCTCGTTTGCGGCGTCTGTTCCGCAAATGGCGGCATCGCCGCATGCTACAGCGATGCTATGAGCCGCGATGGCATGCGCCGCGCCTCGCACGAGGACGTGGCCAGATTGTCTGCCGTACAAGAAATGCACTTTTTGCATGAAACGCTCCGCTGAGGCATTGCACCGTTCGTGCAATGGTGCGACCTGGCTTGATGTCCGGGTATCAGGCCAGCACCTGAAGCGGTAGTCGTTGTTGCGCGAGGGCGCGGGCCCGCCGACCCCGCGAGCGGCAAATTGGCGCAAAAGAAAAAAATGCAAAGCGCGGCGGACTTTTGTAAGTCGGCGGCCAAAGAGCCATCTACGATTCGATCATCGATTTGCCGCCGTTATCGGCTCGGAAACGTCGGCACGGATATCGATGTGAATGTTACTTCCAGGGGGATCATGGAGCAGCTCGATAAATTCAAAAACGTGGTTGACACCTTCAAGAAGCAGGAATTCGCGTTACAGAAGCAAGCACGGGAGTATGAAGCGTTGCAGCGAGAAATCGCGGTCTTGAGGGAACGCGCCGCTTTTGATGCTGACGCGCGCAGAAAGCTGGAGCGGCTCGACGAGGTCATGAGATCGGGTGGCCAGCAATTGCAAAATCAGGTACGGGAAAAGACACGACGTTTGCAATCGGTCATCAATGGCATTGCGGATAAATTCGTAGAGCTTTTGCCAAAAGACGGTGGGCGAGCAGTTGAAAGTAAGCCATCGCCGAAATGCGCGACCGCGAAAAAGGCGGCTCGTAAATTTGTTTAAATCGATGAAAGAAGGAGAGAAAAATGACGGGCAATGTAAGCCAAATCGCACAAGTCAACGTGTCCACCTTTTACGCGAGTCTCGGGGAAGATGCGAAGGCCCAACTGGCAAAGTACATGGCCAGCGGCGACAGCGGGTCGCAAGGCGACGACTCGCCGCAGCTCACCGCCGGTTTCGTCAGGTTGCTGAAATTTGCGAAGCCGGGCATCGGCGAGGCGCAAGTCCAGAAGCAAGTGGCGTCGTTTCATTCCCACATTGCGACGGAGTTCGCCTCGAAAGACGACTCGATTGCCCTGCGGAACAACGACTCTCCAATGGGCCGCGGTATCTTGACGATGTCGCAGATGATGGCGCTGCTCAACTATGTGGCGAATGCACTCATGGATGACATCGACGCCGAGCAGAATGTTGCCCGGCACGCGCAGGATATGTCGAATGACGTGGGGGCGGTGATCGGAGATATCACAGACGCCACAACAACAAAAACGCTGCCAGCCGATGTTATCAAGTACCTTCAGGATAACGGCATCAATGTCGACGGCGTTGATATTAAGGGCTCTCTCAACAAGGGCCAACTCCAGCTGGTCAAAAACGCGATCGATAGCCGCCAGACCCAGGCTTCCAACTTCGTGCAAACGAGCCAGCTGAAAATCCAGCAGGTCATGCAGACGTACAACATCGCCACGCAGATGGTCAACAGCCTGTTGTCCATGGGCGCGGAAATGAACAAGTCGATCGCATCGTCGATCCGTTAAACGTGAACGTTCGACGGGCGCGGTGGATAGCTGCCGCGCTTGTCGTTGCTCGATCAACGCAGGAATGAAGATGACGATGGCGAATTCCGTCGCCGACGACGATCACGAGGTGCTGCAACGATTCTTCGCGAACGGAGGCTCCCTCTGGATGCTCGCCGACATTTCGAAGAAAGACTTGGGCACGATGTACGCCTACGCGACGCAATTGTTCGAGGCCGGTGAATTCGAGGCGGCGCGCAACGTTTATTTGATTCTCGTGCGCGTCGATCATTGGAGGTTCGACTACTGGTTCGCGCTCGGCCTTTGCTGCCAGCGTCTCGCCGCCCACGACGAAGCGGTCTTTTCCTTCGCCCGGGCCGGCATGATCCACATCGACGATCCGCGCGCGTCGTTCTTTGCGGGAATCAGCTACCGCGCGCTCGGCAACAAAGAGTACGCGCGCAAAGCCTTCGATGCCGCGCTCAGATGGTGCGGACAGCAGCCACGCTACGACGAGATCAGAAAGAGCGCCGTCGAGCAGCTCTCGCACTGTTCATCCAAGGAGAAATAACAATGTCTGCCATTTCAAGTCTTCGATTTGCGGACTTGGCCGCCTTCGAGCCGTCGACGCAGCCGCTCGATGAGCACAAGAAAGGCGTCCGTGCTGCTGGGGACCTTGCCGGATTGCTCGATCTGCCTTCGCTCTCGGACAAGGCGCGAAATGCGCTGCCATTCCGTTGGGCGAAGCCCGCGGCGGCGGGCGAGGCGGTGACACAGCGGGAGGCGGCGGGAGCGCTGCAACGGGTGTTCGCGCGTCTCGCGGGCCATGAGCCCCATGGTCCAGAGCCCCATATCGGAGTCGCCACGCTGCGGCAGGTGGAAAAGCAGCCGATGGACACGCTGATGATGGCGGTCACCATGATGGCGGTTCAGGCGCTCGGCAACGTTGCCGACGCGAAGGGAAAAGCACTCGAGATCATGGGGAGCGCCGAGCGCCGAATTCAGGATAAACAAGCGCGGGATCTGTGCGACCAGATCGAAAAGGCCATCGAGCAGCAGCACAAGGCTCGGAAGGGCGGCATCTTCGGCGCGATTTGCGACTGGGTCGTGGCGGCCGTGGAAGTCGTCTCTGGCGTGGCGAAGATCGTCAGCGGCGCGCTGTCGGGCAACGCAATGATGGTGGCGGGCGGCACCATGGATTTGATGGCGGGCACGGCTGGGCTCGTGAAAGCGATCGCCGAAACGATGGCGCTCATCGACCCTAAGCACGCCGACAAGTACAAGTCGATCGCCAACACGGCAGGCAAGGTTCAGCTTGCCTTCGAGGTATTGGGCGCAATCGTCGACATCACGAGCGCCGCGCGGAACATGGTCGTCACCAAGATTATTCCCAAAGCGGCCAAGGCCGCGCTGCAGGAAGGGGCCGAGCATCTGGTCACCGCGGCAGTGAAAGAGGGCTCGAAAGTGGCGGTCAAGGAAGCGGCGAAGGAGCTCACCGAGCAAATCGTCAAGCAGATCTCGAAGGAGGCGCTCGACGTGCTGGGCAGGGAGGGGCTCCAGAAGGTTGTCGAGAATGCCATCAAGACTGCGGCGAAGCAGGCGGCCCAGCGCGGCGCCGAAGTGGCTGCGAAGGAGGTCACCGAGCAGGTCGTCAAGGAAATTCGCAAAGAGTTGATCAAGGCGATTGTGAAGGCGGCGACGCGCACTGCGGTCAACGTGACGCGCGGCGCCGTGAACGGCGTGGATGGCGTGTACTCCGGCATCATCGCGATCGAAAAGGCGAAGCTGCAAAAGGAGATCGACATGCTCATCCTGGATCAGCAGTTGATGCAGGCCATGTTCGATATGTTCGAGCAGCAGAAGAAGGATACGCGCGAGCAAATGAAGGATCTCATCGAAGGTCAGTCCACAGCGCTCCGAGGCGGCTCTGAGCAGATGCGACAGACCGCCGTCGTCGCTCAGCAAGGGGCGGCATCGATGGCCCACGTCGTCGCGAGCGCCATTTGAATTCGTTTAATCTCGAGGAGTAAAAAACATGACGGCTATTCATTCTTCGCCCGCTGTCTCGACGAATTCAATCTCGCCGCCGGCGCAAACGGACTCGACGCCCTCCAACTACAATTTCGACAGTGCCGCGGCGTCGATCGAGGAGCTGATTTTTCTGGTGCAAAAGCTCAATATCGACATGCGCGACATTCAGCGGCAGTTTGCGGGCAAGATGGAATATGCTGCTTTCGAGCGGCAGATGACGGCATTTGAAACGAAAAAAGAAGCGATCCTCAAACGGTTCGATGCGGCGGTCCTCGAAGCCGGCACGCAAATCGCCTCCGGCGCCATCGGCATGCTCGGCGTGGCTTCGGACAACGAGGCCCTGAGCGCCGCCGGCGGCAAGATGATGGAGGGGACCGCCAAGTGGGGGGGCGCGTCCTGGCGACGCGATGCGGAGCAAATGGACCTGGACGGTGAACTTCAGAGCCAGTTTGCCAAGGACCTCGAGAAGACTGTCGATCAGGCGCTCGACCGCGCCAACGACGCTTCGCGTCAGCTCGTCCAGACCACGGCGGACCTGGTCGCCCTGCAAGGGCGCATCAAGGAAGCGGTGCGATTCTGATCGGAGGCAGTCAATGACGAGTACTGATCCGCTCGATCCGGTGACGCGGTTCCTCAAGGCCCAAGGCCTCGAGCCGACCGTCGCCTGCTTCGGCTCGAGCGATTTTGTCATCGGCTCGCGCGTTCGCCTGTCCGGCTTCGAGCTCGTTTATCGCGTCGAGGGCGACCAGATGATCGTCTGCGATTTTCTGCCGGGCGAGGTGGAGGGCAAACGCGAATCGAACGGGGCCGTCATGGCGTTCGTGCGCTTCGTTCACGGCCTCGAACGGCAGGTCCCCGAGCTCGAGAGCGTGCGCGGGATGTTCCTCGAATCGCTATCAAACCCGGCATTGACCGCGGAGCGGCAGCGCCTTGCGCGGGTGCTGCAGTCGCAAGGCGCGGTATGGCATGAAATCGATGGCGATCCCTGGCTGGTCTATCCGATGTCTGCGGCCAAGCGCGGCGTCAATGCCAGCGCGGGTGCAATGCCCGCGTAGGCTTATCGAACGCGCGGGTGTCGCCGCCCGGTGCCCGCGTCGCCCCCTCCCCCTGCTGGCCGATTGCTTTCGCTCCCGTCTACGCTCACTTGTAGTTACAGACGGGACCGTGAACGAACGTTTTCCGTTATTCCAAAATCGTTTGCACGCGCGCGAGCGCGACTTCGACAACTTAAATCGGGGCTCGCTCGACCTTGCGGGCACCACGCGCCTCAAGATCGAGCGTGCGAACCATGTCCATCAAGGCCACGCCCTGCGCCTCAGTGCCCGAACCCGAGAGCGGCACAGCGAATCCGGCGTATCGCGCGCATTCGCCTCCATGCGTAATCGGTGCGACAAGCGCCACGCCGAGCGCGTTAAACGCCGCAGGCGAGAGAACGAGCGCGGGCCGAAAATCCCCTTGGTTGCTCCTTCCCCGTCGGCTAGAGCTATAAAAGCCGAACGAATTCAGTATGTTAGCCGTGTTTCTATCACATCGACAGCGTATCCAAGTTCATCGGTTGACCTGTCAGTGTGCGGCGCGGTGAATCGGTGAATCCTGTGTAATGCAAATGACTGCCCGGGGTGTCGCCGAACGGCTGATTGCGAGCAGACGCTTGCAGGTCCGTTCTAAAATCAAAATGGGCCGCATAGTCTTGCTGGACAGGTAGCGCTAGCTTTGCATTTCTTTGACTCTTGATTTCAGCCTTCACCCGTTTTGGACATGCTGGCGCTCAGATGGGTGCTCATTCCGCGCGGCAAGGCGGTGCCTTGCATAGGCTCCGCCAAAACCGGGTGCATGACAGGATTGCGCGTAGGCGAATGAAGACGCAGGGTAATGTGAGGTCGGGTATGCTACCCGTTCTACGCGTTAAATCGGGTACAATGCGCGATCTAACGACCTTGGGCAAAAGGAGTGGACCGTGCGCCTGGTGCCAACCCCGGTGGCCTCCCGGCTCACCGGGCTTTCGACCGAAAAGCTGCGCGAGTGGACAAGTCGCCGTGCGCTCGTGCCGGCTGACGTGCGTCCTCGCCAGAAAGGCTCGCCCGCGCAGTTCAGTTGGCAGACCATCTTGATCCTGCGGTTGGCGCTGCTGCTCCGCGACCAGTTCGGCGTCGAGCTCCAATTCCACAAAGAAAATTTCGCAAAGCTGCGCATGGAACTGCGATCTGCATCCTTCATCGCGCTGTGGGGACGGCGTCTAGCGCTGACGTCTCAAGGCGAGTTGTTGCTGCTTGACGATCAGGCGCCCCTACCAGCGAACGATGCCATTTTCATTTGTCTGGACCCGCACCTGTCAATCATCCGGGATGGATTCGCTTTGTCTGACGCCACGGCGGCTACCGCGCAGCTAGAGCTGTTCCCCCTCTCATCCGTGCGAGCCGCCGAGCGGCCACCATTGAAAGCGGCCAACAGTCACCGGCGGAGGCGCTCGGCATGAATAACCGTCATTTCGGACGCCAAGCATTTTCGTCCAGATTCATATGTCTGGAGGCATAGCAGTGGCCACTGCGTTCGCACGTCAATGGTTCGACAGGCTTGGCTATTCGGCCGACCCTGCATCTCTGCACGTGCGCGGAGCTGCAGTCCCGGCCGCGCATCCGTACGCCATGGAGATCGCCAGCCTTCTGAAGCCGAATGGGGCGATTCAAGCGCAGGCGGTGTTCGATGTCGAGGGTGTGCCTACCGTGGTGTTCGTAGGCGACGACGGGCCCCTGTCCCCGGCGTCGCTTGACGAGGTGCGCAAGCGCATCTGGAATCAGAACCTCGCAACGATCGTAATTGAGCTGAAGGGTTCAGAGGCGGTCGCCCTACCTGCGCGGAAGCTGCAAGCCGAACAGCGGCTACGCCTACACGATGCGAGACCCGATGGCCTGTTCTCCGCATTGGATGTCGCAACGGCCAACCTGTCACGCAGATTACCGAAATGGTTCGACGTTAAGGCACGAGTCGATCGGAAGCTACTGGCCAACCTATCGGTGACCGTGAGCAAGCTCACGGAGGAAGGGTTTCGTAGCAACGCATCGGTCGCCACACGCAGGCAGTTAGCTGAACTGCTCATGGGACAAGTGTTATTCATCTCGTACTTGGAGCATCGCGAAATCGTAGGGAGGACCTATCGCGAGCGTCGTGGCACCGCGGCCCTGCATCAACTAGTCGCGAGCATGGATCGCGCGGGCGTTCGGGATCTGGTTGACCATCTGCGGGGAGACTTCAACGGCGACTTCCTGGGCCATGATCGGCACGACCCTTGGACGGCACTCGCGGACCGAGGCTTTGAACTGCTGAACCAGTTCCTGAGCCGAACCGATATGGAAACCGGACAAGGTGATTTCTGGAACTACGACTTCAGCTATATCCCGGTGGAACTGCTCTCCGGCCTGTACGAGAAGTTCCTCACGCCGGAGCAGCAAGCCAAGGAGGGCGCGTATTACACGCCCCGCAACCTGGCCATGCTCGCGGTCGACCAAGCCCTCATGGCGTCCCCGGATCCGCTGGCAGAGACGATTTTTGACGGGGCCTGTGGCTCGGGCATCCTGCTGACCACCGCTTACCGTCGCCTTATCGCGCTGTCGGAAGCAAAGAGCGGACAGCGGCTTGGCTTCGCGGAGCGTGGCAAGTTGCTGGTGCGCAGCATTTTCGGCGCTGACACCAATCTCATGGCCTGCCGTGTCACTGCCTTCAGCCTGTACCTGTCGCTGTTAGAGGGACTCGATCCAACGGACATCCTGGAGGCCCAAGAGCGCGATGGCACCAAGTTGCCATCCTTGAGCGACACCAACCTAGCTTATGGCAAGGTGCGAGGAGACTTCTTCCGCAACTCGCATGCCTTTTACGGCCGACGCTTCTCGCTGATTATCTCAAACCCGCCATGGGCCGAGCCCGAAGGAGAAGCCCGGACATCGGCCGACGACTGGGCGGAGCGTGCCAGCGCGCCCTTCGCTCGTAGACAGATTGCAGGCGCATATGCCTTGCGCGCGCTGGAGTTCCTGGCGGAGCGCGGCCGTGCGTGCCTGATCCTGCCGATCGGCCAATTCCTCGGTGCGTCCGCTTCGAGTGCAAATTTCGTGGCGCACACCTTGCGCAGCTATCGACCACTACGCCTGATAAATTTCGGCGACCTGCAAGGTTTGCTTTTTCCCACGGCGGAAAATACGTGTCATGTCTTCCTAGGGGAGCGCCGCGGCGGTGAACTCCGCAATCACGTTCCCTTCGACGAGACCTTCGACTACCTGGTTCCTAAGGCTGACTTAAGTCTTGCCCTAGGCAGACTGACGATGCAGTCCGCCGACCGCCATACACTTCAGACGCGTGCGGTAGCCGAAGATCCACAGTTGCTGGTCACCATGATGTGGGGAGATGCGAACGATCTTGCCATCTGGACTCGGTTGACCCTGCGCGGGACCTTCGCCGATTTCTGGCGAGGACCCAAGGAGTCTCGGCGCTGGATATACCGTAAGGGAATTCACCTGCGCGACAAAAGCCGTGACGCCGTTGACGCAGGCGTGCTCCGCAAGAAGCCCCACGTGCCGATCGCCGCCTTGCGGGTGGGTTCGCCTGTTCTGCACCCTGACCTACTTACCAAGTGGCCGGCTGAACACGCCACTGTAGTTGGCTTGGGACCGGAGATCCTGAAGATCTTCGACGGGCCACGTGTGTTGTTCCCTGACGGTTTCTCCAAAGACGAGCAAAACGTCCGAGCCGTCTATTACGATGGCGCAGCCTCGTTCACGCATAGCATTGGCGTGATTGCGGGCCCGAAGCATGACGCAGCCTTATTGCAATTCGTCGCGGTCTATCTGCGCTCGACGTTGGCGCGCTACTTCCTCATGTTGCGCGGCTGGAAGATGCTTTGCGAGCGCAACGGTGTCCATCTGAGCGACGTAGAGACCTTTCCCTTCTTCGGGCCGAATGATGCTCCCGATCCGGAAGCGGCGACGGCCGCGTTAGGTACCGTCCAGACCCGCATGACCGAGCTCGCGTCGCTTGCCGACTTCGAGCAGATGCCACGGTATGGCAAATTGCAGGGCGAACTTGACGACGCGGTGTTTGCTTATTTCGGCCTCACGACCGAAGAGCGGATGCTGGTTCGTGAGACGGTGGGTGTCCTAATGCCTTCGGTGCGCCCGCGCAGTTTCAAGAGTCTGGATACCCCCGCCCAGCACTGCGTCGAGGGGGCTGGCGATTTTGATGCCTACGCTACCGCACTCGCAGAGGCATTGACGGCCTGGCGAACAAAAACGCGTGGCCAGGGGCGATTCCGAGTTGATGTCGTCGCCAGCGATCACCGGCGAGCTGGATCCTGCGGCGTCGTGCGCGTCTCCTACGCTCAGAGTCCTACGGGCAAGCCAGAGGTCAGTACCAAGATCAACGATGATGTCGTGATCGCGACGTTGGCAGAACTCCAGCGCGTCGGTCTGCGCACAATCCCGTCAGGGGACTTCTTGACCCTGGTTCCCGACGTACATTTGTGGTTCGACGGATCGCTGTACCTCGTGCGCTTCCTCGCCCGGCGCAACTGGACCCGGAGACAGGCCCACCGGGACGCGGAGCATATTGTGCGCAGCGTGCAAGCGCAGCCCTATGATCAAAAAAGAGCGGAGATGGCATGACGCCAGCGGGCACCCCACCGCAGACTATCCCGACGAACTGGCTGGACGCCTTCCCGATCCAGCCGGCAACCGAAGCCGTGGAGGCTTTACGGCAGGGTTGGACGGAATTGGCAAAGCGGCCGCGGGCGGACTTCAACCCTAAGACGAAGGAAGACGCACTCACCAAACGCTTGAAAGTCTATGTGGAAAACCATGTGGCGCGGCAGCGTGGCTTGCTTGGCATGTGGGCTGCCGAGGACATTATCGGAGATGTAGACCCAGCCACAGGGATTATGATTGAGGAACGCCGAACCGATATCGTGTATGGCTGGAACGATGCCGTGCAAGGCATAAAGCTCGTATTCGAGTTCAAGCGCCTGGGCCGGCAGAAAAAGCATCGGGACCACTATCTACGGGAACAGGGACTCGGGCGCTTCGTCACTGGCATCTACAGCCGCAAGCAAGCAGTCGCGGCCATGGTGGGCGTTCTGCTCGATCCGGAGCTCGACGTGGTGCCGCCAATCAGGGCCGCATTGGAACACGCAGATGTAGCAACCGCGCTTCGTTTGCGCAAGACTGAAGCAGGTCTCGCCTATGCGCGACCGTCTACGCTCTTTGCTCACGCAGATTTCGATACGGAGCACGAGCGAGATGCGGCGCTTGCGCCCACGCACGGAACGATCCGCGTTTCACACTTCTTCTTCAGCTTTGGCTATCCGACCACCACGTTAAAGCCGAAATCGTCTGCTTCCCAAGCCATCTCCGGTAGCGCAGTCGCATAGCGTTCGTAAGCATCACATCAGCGTAACGGCGCTTTGGAAGGAAAAAGTGCCCGGCAGGGGATGACCTTGAGGTCGGCGCTGGCACTGTCCAAGGACGGTGATCGTTCCACGTTCGACACCCGCCGTTGCTGCGAGAGCGCTCCAAACGACTTGAACGGGTCGTTTGCTGTCCTTACTCAGGGCCAAAGCGGTCACTCGAACAAGCCCGCTGGCCCGGCGACGGCAAGTCAACATATAGCGGACATTGGCCACCGCTCGACCCGATGACCAGCGGTGTTCTTCCCGTCTGTATAAACGATTGGGCCCGCGCTAGCGTGACGCTGCAGGGCCCTCCGTCGCGTCGCCGGTTGAGATATCGGCACGCGCTATTTTCACCCATTCCGGCGGCGGCGCCCAGAGTGTCATCGAGTTCGTAGGCAGCGAGCCTTCTTTCGAAAGGCAGAAGTCGCTGTTTTGATTGCAGCGGGTCAAAGAGGCTTTCCCCGGTTCACGCGTGTGCTTTCGAGGCATGCAATTGCAGGCCGAGTGCCTTGATTACCCTCAGGATCGTATCGAAACTTGGATTGCCTTCACCCGACAGTGCCTTGTATAGCCCTTCGGGGCTGACGCCGGCCTCACGAGCAACTTCGGACATACCAGACGCGCGCGCAATCACGCCCAGTGCATGGGCGATGAACGCCGGATCGTCGCCCCCTTCCTGAAGGCAGGCTTCAAAATATTCGGTGATGTCATCTTCCGTTTTAAGGTGTTCGGCCGAATCCCACGGCCGAGTCTTGATTTTGCTCATGTAACCCTACGTCGAATACTTCGGTCATGCGGATGTTCAGCATGTTTGCATTGTGAACGGGCGTTACAAGTCTGCCAACTGCATTCACAGCGCTCCTCGGTGCTCAACTATCGGACAGCTCAGGTCAAAGTCGACAACCTAGTCATAACCCGCATTCCCTCAACGCCCCGCCGGCCCGCCCCGCCAATGGGCTAAAATGCACGTTCGCCGCCGCGCCTCCCGCGCGCCGCCCCCCCAGGCCGCGCTCCGTTCGCGACGCCGTTAAGCCCTCCAACCTCCGATGCGAACACTCCCATGAGCCAAGTATTGCGTCTCTCCGATCTGATCGCGAAAGGCTTGCTCTCAGGCAAGCGCGTTTTCATCCGCGCCGATCTGAACGTCCCGCAGGACGACCAGGGCAACATCACCGAAGACACGCGCATCCGCGCCTCGGTGCCGGCGATCAAGGCCGCGCTCGATGCCGGCGCGGCCGTCATGGTGACCTCGCACCTCGGCCGGCCGACCGAGGGTGAATTGAAGCCCGAGGATTCGCTCGCGCCGGTGGCCAAGCGGCTCGCCGAGCTCCTGGGCCGCGACGTTCCGCTCGTCGCGAATTGGGTCGAGAACGGCGTGAACGTGGCGCCGGGCGACGTCGTGCTGCTCGAAAACTGCCGCGTCAACAAGGGCGAGAAGAAAAACTCGGACGAGCTCGCCCAGAAAATGGCCAAGCTTTGCGACATCTACGTCAACGATGCCTTCGGCACCGCGCACCGCGCCGAGGCGACGACGCACGGCATCGCCAAATACGCGCCGATCGCCTGCGCGGGCCCGCTGCTCGCCGCCGAGCTCGACGCGCTCGGCAAGGCGCTCGGCAATCCGAAGCGTCCGCTCGTGGCGATCGTCGCGGGCTCCAAGGTATCGACGAAGCTCACGATCCTGAAATCGCTCGCCGAGAAAGTCGACCAGCTGATCGTCGGCGGCGGCATCGCCAACACTTTCATGCTGGCGGCGGGCCTGCCGATCGGCAAGTCGCTCGCCGAGCCTGATCTCGTCGGCGAGGCGAAGGCGATCATCGATGCGGCCCGCTCGCGTGGCGCTTCGGTGCCGATTCCGACCGACGTCGTGACCGCCAAGGAATTCTCGGCGACGGCCGCCGCGCATACGAAGCCTGTCGCTCAGATCGAGGCCGACGACATGATCCTCGATATCGGCCCCGAAACGGCCCGCGCGCTCGCCTCGCAGCTCGCGAGCGCCGGCACGATCGTCTGGAACGGCCCCGTCGGCGTGTTCGAGTTCGATCAGTTCGGCGGCGGCACGAAGACACTCGCCGAGGCGATCGCGCGCTCGTCGGCGTTTTCGATCGCGGGCGGTGGCGATACGCTCGCCGCGATCGCGAAGTACGGCATTCACGACAAAGTGAGCTACATTTCCACGGGCGGCGGCGCCTTCCTCGAGTTCCTCGAAGGCAAGAAGCTGCCGGCGGTCGAAGTGCTCGAATCGCGGGCTTAAGACGCGTGGCCACTCGCGCACCGAAGGCAAGCACTGCCCGACGCGCAGCGGACCGCCGAAGGACTGACCAGGTGCCGCCCAGCGCGCCGGACGATCGGCTCGCAAAGGACGCTCAGGCGGCCCAGAGCGCCACGCGCGCCACGACATCTTCAGACAAAGCGACGCCGGCTCGAGCCGGCGCGCGCCCCGACGCGAACCTGCAGGCAGAGGTCGCGCCGACGCATCCTACTCGCAGCGCTCCACTCAGCGATTCAACCGAGACGAGGAGATTCATGCATCGCGCCACCAAGATTGTCGCCACCATCGGTCCGGCGTCGAGCTCGCCCGAAATCCTGCTGCAAATGATGCGAGCGGGCCTCGACGTGGTGCGCCTCAACTTTTCGCACGGCACGGCCGACGATCACCGCAAGCGCGCCGAGGACGCGCGGGAGGCCGCACGCAAGCTGGGCCGGGAAGTGGCCATCATGGGCGACCTGCAAGGCCCGAAGATTCGCGTCGGCAAGTTCGAGAACGGCAAGGTGCAGCTCACGCCGGGCGAGCCGTTCATTCTCGATGCCAATTGCGAGCTCGGCAACGACGAGCGCGTCGGCCTCGACTATAAGGACCTGCCGCGCGATCTGAAGCCCGGCGATGTCCTGCTGCTCAACGACGGGCTCATCGTGCTGACGGTCTCGCGCGTCATCGGTGAAGAGATTCACACGGTCGTCAAAGTGGGCGGCGAGCTCTCGAACAACAAGGGCATCAACCGTCAGGGCGGCGGCCTCACGGCGCCGGCGCTGACCGCGAAGGACATGGAGGACATCCGCACGGCGATGTCGATCGGCGTGGACTACATCGCCGTCTCGTTCCCGAAGAACGCGACCGACATGGAGATGGCGCGTCAGCTCGCGAACATCGCCGGCATGCCCTACGGCATCAAGCCGAAAATGATCGCGAAGATCGAGCGCGCCGAGGCGATTCCGGCGCTGCAAGGCATTCTCGACGCGTCGGACGGCATCATGGTCGCGCGCGGCGATCTGGCCGTCGAAGTCGGCAATGCGGCCGTGCCGGCGCTGCAAAAGCGGATGATCCGCATGGCGCGTGACTCGAACAAGCTCGTCATCACGGCGACGCAGATGATGGAGTCGATGATCCACGCACCGGTGCCGACGCGCGCCGAGGTCTCCGACGTCGCGAATGCGGTGCTCGACGGCACCGACGCCGTGATGCTCTCGGCCGAGACGGCCGCGGGCAAGTATCCCGTGCAGACGATCGAGGCGATGGCGGCGATCTGCGTCGAGGCCGAGAAGTCCGAGCACGTCGAGCTCGACCGCGATTTTCTCGATCGCACGTTCACGCGGATCGACCAGACGGTCGCCATGGGCGCGCTTTTCACCGCGCACCATCTCGGCGCGAAGGCAATCGTGGCGTTGACCGAGTCCGGAGCGACGGCGCTGTGGCTCTCGCGCCACTGGACGCATGTGCCGATCTTCGCGCTGACGCCGCGCGTCGGCAGCGAGCGCGCGATGGCGCTGTTCCGGAACGTGACGCCGCTCGCGATCGAGCCCAACAGCGATCGGGACCAGGCGCTGAAGCAGGCCGTCGAGGTCGTCGTGTCGAAGGGATTCGCCGCGCGCGGCGACATGGTCGTGCTGACCGTCGGCGAGCCGATGGGCCAGGCGGGCGGCACGAACACGCTCAAAATCGTGCGGATCGGCGATCCGTACTGACGAGCATACCGAACTGAACTGACGACATAGCGGGCCCCGAATCGGCGCACACGGCGGGACTCTGCCGTGGGCCGGCGGGGAACGGGGCCCGCTTCGCGATAAAATCGCGGTTTCGCTCAAGAAAGTGCCGCTCGAGCACCCGGTTTCCATCCCCAAGGAGTATTCAGCATGCCTCTCGTATCTATGCGTCAACTGCTGGACCACGCAGCCGAGCACGGCTACGGCCTCCCAGCGTTCAACGTGAACAACCTCGAGCAGGTGCAGGCGATCATGGCCGCGGCGGACGAAGTCGGCGCGCCCGTCATCATGCAGGCGTCGGCGGGCGCTCGCAAATACGCGGGCGAGCCGTTCCTGCGCCATCTGATCGAGGCGGCGATCGAGTCGTATCCGCATATCCCGGTCGTGATGCACCAGGATCACGGGCAATCGCCGGCCGTCTGCATGGCGGCGATCCGCAGCGGCTTCACGAGCGTCATGATGGACGGCTCGCTTCAGGCTGACGGCAAGACCGTCGCGTCGTACGAATACAACGTCGACGTCTCGCGCAAGGTCGTCGAAATGGCGCACTCGATCGGCGTGACGGTCGAGGCAGAACTCGGCGTGCTCGGCTCGCTCGAAACGATGAAAGGCGACAAGGAAGACGGCCACGGCGCCGAAGGCACGATGACGCGCGAGCAGCTCTTGACCGACGTCGAGCAGGCCGCTGATTTCGTACGCGCCACGCAATGCGACGCGCTCGCGATCGCGATCGGCACGTCGCACGGCGCCTATAAGTTCACGAAGAAGCCGACTGGCGACATCCTCGCGATCGAGCGCATCAAAGAGATTCACTCGCGCATTCCGAACACGCACCTCGTCATGCACGGCTCCTCGTCGGTGCCGCAGGAGCTGCTTGCCGAAATCCGCGAGTTCGGCGGCGACATGAAAGAGACGTACGGCGTGCCCGTCGAAGAGATTCAGGAAGGCATCAAGCACGGCGTGCGCAAGGTCAATATCGATACGGATCTGCGGCTCGCGATCACGGGCGCGATCCGGCGCTATTTTGCGCAGAACCCGAGCAAGTTCGATCCGCGCGACTATCTGAAGCCGGCCCGCGAGGCCGCGAAGAAGGTTTGCGTCGACCGTTACCGCGCCTTCGGCTGCGAGGGGCAGGCGGCGAAGATCAAGCCGCTGCCGCTCGAGAAGATGGCCGAGAAGTACAAGTCCGGCGAGCTCGCGCAGGTCGTGCGCTAAGCCCGGGGCGCTCGCGAGAGCGCCCTTTCACCCGTTTTCATCCATTTCCGGTTCACGACGATGTCTACCCTTTACGAATCCTCGCTTCGCTCGCTGCCTTTGCTCGGCCGCGGCAAGGTCCGCGACAACTACGCGGTCGGCAACGACCGCCTGCTGATCGTCACGACCGATCGCCTCTCGGCGTTCGATGTCGTGATGGGCGAGCCGATTCCGGACAAGGGGCGCGTGCTGAACCAGATGGCGAACTTCTGGTTCGAGCGCCTCGGCCATATCGTTCCGAATCATCTGACGGGCGTGGCGCCCGAGACGGTGGTCGCGGCCGACGAAGTCGAGCAGGTGAGCGGACGGGCGGTGGTGGTCAAGCGTCTCTCGCCGATCCTCGTCGAGGCGGTCGTGCGCGGCTATCTCGCCGGCAGCGGCTGGAAGGACTATCAGGCGACGGGCGCCATCTGCGGCGTGGCGCTCCCGCAGGGGCTCTCGAACGCGGAGAAACTGCCCGAGCCGATCTTCACGCCGGCCGCGAAAGCGGAGATGGGCCACCACGACGAGAACATCACGTTCGCGGACGTGGAGCGGCGAATCGGCGGCGACCTTGCGGCGCGGATTCGGGACATTTCGATCCGCCTTTACCAGGAAGCGTCCGACTATGCCGCGACGCGCGGCATCATCATCGCCGATACGAAGTTCGAGTTCGGCCTCGACGAGAACGGCGAGCTCGTGCTGATGGACGAGATCCTGACGGCGGATTCGTCGCGGTTCTGGCCGGCCGAGGGGTATCGCGTCGGCAGCAACCCGCCTTCGTTCGACAAGCAGTTCGTGCGCGACTGGCTCGAAACGCAGAACTGGGGCAAGACGCCGCCGGCGCCGAAGCTGCCCGACGACGTGATCGCGAAAACGAGCGAGAAGTACCGCGAGGCGCTCGAGCGGCTGACGGGGCAAAAGCTGGGATCGACCGCACCATGACCGAAGCCGCCGTGACCGCCGCCGGCAGCGCGGGAAGCGAAGCGCGCGCGCATCAACATGATTCGCCGCTCGTCGGCGTGCTGATGGGATCGAGCTCCGATTGGGACGTGATGAAACACGCGGTATCCGTCCTGCGCGATTTCGACGTACCGTACGAAGCGAGAGTCGTGTCCGCGCACCGGATGCCCGACGAAATGTTCGCCTATGCCGAGCAGGCCCGCGAGCGCGGATTGCGCGCGATCATCGCAGGCGCGGGCGGAGCCGCCCATCTGCCCGGCATGCTGGCCGCGAAGACGACGGTGCCCGTGCTCGGCGTGCCCGTGGCGAGCAAATATTTGAAGGGAGTCGATTCGCTCCACTCGATCGTGCAGATGCCGAAAGGCGTGCCCGTCGCGACGTTCGCGATCGGCGAGGCAGGCGCGGCCAATGCGGCGCTCTTTGCCGTGGCGCTGCTGGCCGGCACGGCGGATCTGTATGCCGAGCGCCTCGCCGCATTCCGTTTGAAGCAAAACGAGGCGGCGCGCGCGATGGTGCTGCCGGCGCTTTGACGCGTACTGAAATGACCCAAGACAACACCCCCGTTTCTCCGATCCTTCCGGGCGCCTGGCTCGGCATGATCGGCGGCGGCCAGCTCGGCCGCATGTTCTGCTTCGCCGCGCAGGCGATGGGCTACCGCGTCGCCGTGCTCGATCCCGACGAAGCCAGCCCGGCCGGCAGCGTGGCCGACAAGCACTTGCGTGCCGCCTATACCGACGAAGCGGCGCTGACCGAGCTCGCGCGCCTCGCGGCGGCCGTCTCGACCGAGTTCGAGAACGTCCCCGCGGCGAGCCTCGATTTTCTTGCGCGCACGACGTTCGTGAGCCCCGCCGGCCGCTGCGTGGCGATCGCGCAGGACCGCATCGCCGAAAAGCGCTTCATCGCGAGCTGCGGCGTGCCGGTGGCGCCTTATTTCGCGATCGAGTCGTCCGAGGCGCTCACCGCGCTCTCCGATGCCGAGCTCGAAACGGTGCTGCCGGGCATCCTGAAGACGGCGCGACTGGGCTACGACGGGAAGGGACAGGTACGCGTGACCAGCGCCGATGCCGTGCGCGAGGCGCACAACGCGCTGGGCGGCGTGCCGTGCGTGCTCGAAAAGCGCCTGCCGCTCAAATTCGAGGTCTCCGTGCTCATCGCGCGCGGGGCGAACGGCGCGACGGCCGTCTACCCGCTCTCGCAGAACGCGCACCGCAACGGCATCCTGTCGGTGACGATCGTGCCGGCGCCCGACGTCACGCCGGCGCTCGTTCAGCAGGCCCAGCAGGCCGCGCTGCGCGTCGCCGACGCGCTCGACTATGTCGGCGTTCTTTGTGTCGAGCTCTTCGTGCTCGAGGACGGTTCGCTCGTCGCCAACGAAATGGCGCCGCGTCCGCACAACTCGGGTCACTATACGGTCGACGCCTGCGCCACGAGCCAGTTCGAGCAGCAGGTGCGCGCGATGACGGGCATGCCGCTCGGCGATACGCGCCAGCATTCGCCGGCCGTCATGCTCAATATCCTCGGCGACGTCTGGTTCGCGCGCAGCGGGCCGGCCGGCGGCCAGGGGCCGGCCTCGGCGTCGACCTTGGTACCCGTGACGCCGCCGTGGCAAGAAGTCGCCGCGATGCCGACCGCGCGACTCCACCTGTATGGCAAAGAGGAAGCGCGCCCCGGGCGTAAGATGGGGCATATCAATTTCACGGCCGCGACGCTCGACGAGGCGCGCACGGCCGCACGCGATTGCGCGCGGCTCTTGCATATTCCGCTCGGCTAACCGAGGCGGCGGCCATTTAGCGAGCGAGCATTCGAGCCGCATTCCGTAGCGATCGGATAGCGCTTCGCAGTTGAGCCACGACCGATGTCCCCGAGACCCACTCCCCCCGACGCACCTTCGGCGACGCTCGCCGTCACCGAAGCGCAAATCGAACAAGCTGCCGCGCGGCTCGACGCGGGCGAGCTCGTCGCTTTCCCGACGGAGACCGTCTACGGGCTCGGCGGCGACGCGACGAGCCCGCAGGCTGTCGCGCGCATCTACGCGGCGAAGGGGCGGCCGGCCAACCACCCGGTCATCGTCCATCTCGGGCCGAAAGGGGATCCGGCCTATTGGGTGAGCGAGTTGCCGGCCGATGCGCAACGGCTCATCGACGCGTTCTGGCCGGGCCCGCTCACGTTGATCTTGAAGCGCGCCGCGCATATTCCCGCGGCGGTGAGCGGCGGACAGGATTCCGTCGGCCTGCGCTCGCCGTCACACCCTGTCGCGCAGGCACTGCTGGACGCATTCGACGGGTTGCGCGGCGGTCGAGCGGGCGTCGCCGCGCCGTCGGCGAATCGCTTCGGCCATGTGAGCCCGACCACCGCGCAACATGTGCGCGACGAATTCGGCGATGCCGTGCACGTGCTCGACGGCGGGCCGTCGGAGGTCGGGATCGAATCGACGATTCTCGATCTCTCGCGCGGTTTCCCGGCGCTGCTGCGGCCGGGCCGTGTGACGCCGTTGGAGATCGCCGAAGTGCTCGGCGTCGCGCCCCGGCTGCCCGACGGCGGCGACGCTACGGCGCCGCGCGCGTCCGGCACGCTGAAGGCGCACTATGCGCCGCGCACGCCGCTCGCGCTGTCACCGTTCGAGGCGCTCGAGCCGTTGCTTTCGTCAGCGCGTGATAGCGGCGCGCGGGTCGCGCTCGTGGCGCGGCGCTCGCGCGCCGGTGCCTGGGCCGACGCGCGCGACGTACTGTTCGTCGCCGCGCCTGAGGAGCCCGACGCTTATGCGCGCGAGCTCTACGGGATGTTGCGCGCGCTCGACCGTTCCAACGTCGCCCGCATCCTCATCGAAAAGCTGCCCGATACGCCCGAGTGGATCGCCGTCAACGATCGGCTCGGGCGCGCAGCGGCGGCTTTCGAGGCTGGCAGCTTCAGGGCTTGACGCCCGCGGCGGCGAGTTGCTGCTCGACGTACTGCGCGAAAAGCGCGTGCAGATGCGTCGTCGGATGGACCATATCGGCGAACATATACGACTGATCGGCACCCGCCACCGTCTGCGTCTGCGGCGAGCAGAACAGCGACATAGCGAGCGACGCGCCGAATTGAGCCGCCGTCTGCCCCGGCAGCAGCACACTCGGGTTCGCTTCCGCGTAGGACGTGGCCGACGCCTGCATCTGCTGCAGGTTGCACGCCGTTCCCGTATTCGACACCGAGAAACCGTTCGCCTGGAAGTTGGCGAGCGTCGTGTCTTGCCACGTGAACGAGTCGATGAAGATCACCTTCGGCGACAGGTTCTCCGCTTGCAGGAAGCTCGCCACGAGGCCGTTGAACGTCTGGGCGATGCCCGACAGAAGTTGCTGGGCTGCCGCGCCTTGCTGCGCCGCCGTCTGTACGCCGAGCGGTGTCTGGCCGATGTCCGGCACGTTCACCAGCACGACATGCGTCGCACCGTTGGCGACGATGGTTCCGACCTGGTCGACGAGCGATTTCGCGGCCGGGCCGAGCGTCGTGCTCACTTCTTTAAGGATCGCGACTTGCGGCGTCAAGCCGGCCGCGATGTCGGTCTCGATCGCTGTGACTAGTGCCGTGCTATTGGCAAAGATATCGTTCGCACCGCCCTGGACCAGCACGATCTGATTCGAGTTGAAGCTGCCGTGCGCGCTCAGGTAGTTGGAAACCTGTGTGACGATCGGCGTCGTGGTTGCCGCAAGATTATTGGGCGCCCAGCCGATGCCTTGCGGGTCCGTCACGCGGGCGCCGCCTTGGGCGTAGCCGAAGCCGCCGGTCGCCTGCAAGGCGGAGCCGAAGCCGCCCTGATAGGCCGGCGTGAGCGTGTCGCCAAAGGATTCCGCAACCTTCTGCGTCCAGACTTCGCCGGGGTTCGTGGTGAATCGTCCGCCGCCGAAGTGCGGCAGGACATAGGCTGCATAAGTGCCGACATCGGACAAGCTGTCGCCGAACGAGACGACCTGCATCTTGGTGGCCGCAGCTGTCGTCGCGGTGCTGCCCCCGCCGCCCCCTCCGCCGCCGCATGCGGCGACGATCGCAAAAGCCGCGCCGGCGAGCGCGCACTGAGCGGCCCGCAGCAACCGGTTTCGTTGGGGTTCGTTACGCTGTTTCATCGACGTCATCTCCTCGTATGTTCGGCTCGTCGGCCGTGGTTTCATGCCTCATTTGATGTCGCTTTTCACCGCCTCGTGGTTGATCGCGGTGAGCGCTTTGTCTTGTCCGTCTCTCCCCCCGGGCCCGCCATCAGGCGTCGAGTCGCCGCTGGGCGATGCCCGAGGCGGCGGTGGGCCGCGCGTTGGCCGCATGGAACGCGGCGGCCCACTCGGGCGGCGCGAAGAGCGCGCGCAGCTTGTTGCCCGGCCCCTTGGCATTTGCCAGATCCGCGAGCATCGACGCCCATTCGTGGAACGTCGCCTTGAGCGGATTGAAGGTCCTTAGCGGCTCGACGATGCCGTACTCGGGCGGATCGTCGGGGTCCTCCGCGACGTAGCTTCGAAAGACCCTGTCCCAGACGACGAGCACGCCGGCATAGTTGCGATCGATGTAGCGTGCATTGCGCGCGTGATGGCAACGGTGCGTCGACGGTGTGTTGAGCACGTACTCGATCCAACCGAGCCGGCCGATCGCCTGCGTATGGACGAAGAACTGAAAGGCGAGATTGACGAGGACGATCGCGACGATCTGCTGCGGAGGAAAGCCGAGCACGGCGAGCGGCGTCCAGAACGCCCACATGCCGGCGACCGGGTACATGAGGCTTTGGCGGAATGCCGTCGACAGGTTGAGCCGCTCCGAGGAGTGATGGACGATGTGCGCGGCCCATAGCCAGCGCACGCGATGACTCATGCGATGAAAGACGTAGTAGAGCAGGTCCTGCGCGATGAAAAGGACGGCAAACGAGAGCCACCCCGGCTGCCAGGTGACGATACGAAAACGCTCGTAGACGAATGCATAGAAGGGCACGACGGCGAGCCACGCGAGCTTGTCCGCGCCCTGGTGCATGAGCGCAAGCACGGCGTTGCAAAGCGTGTCCCGCCAGCTGTAGATACGCGCCGCCGGCCTTGTGCGTGCAAAATGCCACGCCTCCCAGCCGATGCATGCAAGAAAGACGGGCGCCATGGAAATCAGAAGCAATTCGGCGTCGAATTGCATGGACGTCTTCCTCCGGAATCTCTTCCTTGCTTTGATTTCAGCGCGCTCGCCGCGGGCGGTGCGCACTGCAGTCCCCTTTTCGATACGGAGGCGGGAACATCATGGCGGCCGTCCGATCGTTGCTCGACAGCGTACACGCTGGCGGCCGTCGCAGTCGCTATTTGTCGTAGAAGGAATATTCGATCGAGATCCCCCGAGACAGAGGGGATCTCGGTGCGCGCTTAGCGCATGCCGCGATAAACCCAGTCGAGCAACGCGTCGTGAGCGGCGCGCGCGGCCGCCGCCCGGTCGTCGTTGATGAAGCTCACGACGACATAGCTCTCGCCGTTGGCGGCGGCGACGTAGCCGGCAATCGCACGCACATCGCGCAAGGTGCCGGTCTTGATGTGCGCATTGCCGAGCACCGGGTCGTGGCGCAGGCGATTGCGCATCGTGCCATCGACCCCGGCCACGGGCAGCGAGGCGACGAAGACCTGAGCGACAGGGCTTGCGTTGGCCGCCTGCAGCAAGTCGGCGAGCGAAAGTGCGCTGATGTGCTCGTCGCGCGAGAGACCCGAGCCGTTCTCGAGCGAGAGCTCGGGCATGGCGAGTCCTTTGCTGCTGAGGAATCGCTCGATCGCCTGCGCCGACTTTTGCGGCGTTGCCGGCGGCTTGTCGGCAACGGCGCCGATCGTCAGGAACAGGTTGCGCGCCATCACGTTGTTGCTGAACTTGTTGATGTCGCGGACGATGTCGCCGAGCGGCGGCCCTTCGTGGGTCGCCACGAGGCGCGCGCCGATCGGCACCGCGCCCTCGCGCGTCGTGCCCTTGAACGTGCCGCCTTGCTGCTGCCAGAGCGCGAGGAAGCCGCCCGCGAAGAATGCCGTATGGTCGAGCACCGCGAGGTTGACCGTGCGCGCGCCGCAGCGCACCGGATACTCGCCCGAGAAGAGCGCCTCCACCGTGCCGTCGCTTTCGGGCGTGACGTTCGGCATCGCCGCTTCGGCACTCGTGCAGGCGCCGGCGCGAGCATGGAGCTCGTTGTCGATCTTCAGTTGCGCGAGCGCCGGCACGACGTCGATATCGACCGTGCCCGCGCTAGCCGGCGTGACTGTGAACGACAGCGATTTGAATGCGTAGAGAAGCGGGTCGGGGCCGACGTTGTACGGTGCGTTCGCATCGTCGTCGAAGGCCGGCAGATCGCGCGTCGACGGGTCGAAGAAGCGCTTGTCGAGCACGAGCGCACCGTCGATGCCGGTGATGCCGGCCTTGCGGATCCGGTCGACGAGATCGATCAGCTCTTCGGGCACGAGCTTCGGATCGCCGGTACCCTGGATATAGAGATCGCCGTGCAGCACGCCCGCGGCGTCGAGCGTCCCGTCGGCATACGCGCGTGTGTGCCAGCGATAGTCGGGGCCGAGTATTTCGAGGCCGGCGTAGGTCGTGACGAGCTTCATTGTAGACGCCGGCAGCATCGGCTTTCCGGCGTTGAGCGCGACGACGGGCGTCGGCGAGCCGATGCGCTCGATGACGACGCTCATCGCCGAAAGCGGCACGTGCGCGCGTTCGAGCGCGCGCGTGACGGAAGCAGGGAGCTCCGTCGTGACCGACACGCGCGGGCGGTGCTTGAGCTTGCGCGCGTCGGCCGGCGTGGCGAACGCGAGCGCCGCGCACAGGCCGAGCGCAAGCGCGGCGCGTCCCAGCCCTCTGCCGGAGGGAGCACCCTCGGCGGGCGAGGCGGAACGAAGAGTAGGCGAAATGAAAGAAGAAACGAATTGCGGCGCGCGGCGCGAAAAGAGGATGAGCGAAGCGATCGGCATGGAAGGTACGGCGACGGGGTCGGGCAAATGCGAGAGCGAGCGGTCCGGTGTGACGCGGACGGCGCGCGGGACAGCACATTGTAGGGCTTGCCGCGCGTGACGCCGCGGCGATCTTCCCCGAATCGACCAAAAAACCACGGACCCGGGAGCCGCTACAATGCGATCCATGACTGACTTCCGGCGCATAGGGCGATCGAGGCGATGCGGATACTGCTGGTCGAAGACGACAGGATGATTGCCGAAGGCGTACGCAAGGCGTTGCGCGGCGAGGGCTTTGCCGTCGACTGGGTGCAGGACGGCGAGTCGGCGCTCACGGCCGCGGGCGGCGAGCCCTACGATCTCGTGCTGCTCGATCTCGGCCTGCCCAAGCGCGACGGGCTCGACGTGCTGCGCGCGATGCGCACGCGCGGGCTCTCGATGCCGGTGCTCATCGTGACGGCGCGCGACGCCGTGGCCGACCGCGTGAAAGGGCTCGACGCCGGCGCCGACGATTACCTCGTCAAGCCATTCGATCTCGACGAGCTCGGCGCCCGGATGCGCGCGCTGATCCGGCGACATTCGGGCCGCAGCGAGTCCGTGATCCGTCACGGCGCGGTGACGCTCGATCCGGCCGCGCACCAGGTCACGCTGAATGGCGCGCCCGTCGCGCTCTCGGCGCGCGAATTCGCGCTGCTCGAGGCGCTGATCGCGCGTCCTGGCGCCGTCCTGTCCAAGAGCCAGCTAGAAGAAAAGATGTACGGCTGGGGCGAGGAGATCGGCAGCAACACCGTCGAAGTCTATATTCACGCGCTGCGCAAGAAGCTCGGCGCCGATCTCATCCGCAACGTGCGCGGCCTGGGCTACATGATTGCCAAGGACGCCTGAGCGGGCCCGGGAGACCGCTTCGATCCCCTATGCGTTCCATTCGCCATCAACTGTTGTTCTGGCTCGTCGCGCTCGTCGTGGCGGGCGTCGGCGCCGCGGGCTGGCTCATTTACCGACAGGCGCTCGCCGAGGCGAACGAGCTCTTCGACTATCAGCTGCAGGAGATCGCGGCGGCGCTGCCGTCCGAGCCGTTCACGCAGATTTTGGGCGCGCACAACGATGCGGATGAAGGCATCGTCATCCAGATCTGGAGCCGCACCGGCGCGCTGATGTATTACTCGCATCCGCGCGCGCCGCTTGCACCGCGCGCGGAGCTCGGGTTCTCGACGGAGCGCACCGAGCGCGGTGACTGGCGCGTCTACGGCGCGATCGTCGGCGACAACGTCGTTCAGCTCGCGCAGCCGCTTTCTGTGCGCAACCGGCTCGCGGCCGACGTCGCGTGGCGCACGCTCTGGCCGCTCATCGTGCTGTTGCCGTTCATGGGTCTCGCGGTCTGGGTCATCGTCGGGCGCGGGCTCGCGCCGCTCGCACGCGTGACGCGCGCGCTCGAGGCGCGCCGTCCGCAGGCGCTCGATCCGCTGCCCGACGAGCGCTTGCCGCTCGAGGTCCAGCCGCTCGTGCGCGCGTTGAACGGCCTGCTCGCGCGGCTCACCGAGGCGCTCGACACGCAGCGCGCATTCGTCGCCGACGCCGCGCACGAGTTGCGCACGCCGCTCGCCGCGGTGCAGATCCAATCGCAGCTCGTCGCGCGCGCGCAGGATGCGGATTCTCGTCGCGAAGCGCTCGTCGATCTGCAGGCGGGCGTCACGCGCGCCACGCGCCTTGCCGAGCAGTTGCTCGCGCTCGCGCGTGCCGAGCCTGTCGACGGGGCCGTTCGCGTACCGGTCGACTTACGCACGCTCGTCGCCGAATGCGTCGCCGCGCATGCGCCGATTGCCGAGCGGCGCGATGTCGATCTCGGCTTCGAGGAATCCGAGCCCGCCACGATCGTCGGCGACGCCGACGCGCTGCGCGCGATGGTCGGCAACCTGCTCGACAACGCGGTCAAGTACACGCCGCACGGCGGACGCATCGACGTCGCACTGAAGCTCGACCAGGGCGGCCGCCCGTGCCTGCGCATCGGCGACAGCGGCCCCGGCATTCCGGCCGAGGAGCGCGAGCGCGTCTTCGACCGGTTCTACCGCGACGCTTCGGCGCGTGCCCGCACGGACGTCGCGGGCAGCGGCCTCGGCCTTGCCATCGTCAAGCGTGTCGCGGCGCAGCACAACGCGGCGGTCGAGCTTGGGCAAGCACCGCTCGGCGGCCTTCTGGTGACGGTCCGATTCCCTTCAGGAAACGTGCAGAAAGCGTTAAGTCCCGTTTAAGTGAGCCCTCGTATTCTGCGAACCATCAAGCAAGGAGGCCCTTTCGATGAATACGAAGACCCTGTCTCGCAGCGCAGTCGCGGTTGCGGTGGCGGTTGCCCTCTCGACCGGCTACGTGGCCGGCACCCGCCACACCGATCCGCAGATCATCGCGTCCGCGCACGCCGCGGCCATGATGCCCGCCGAAGCGGCGGCCAAGACCGGCATTCCCGATTTCTCCGGGCTCGTCGAGACCTACGGCCCGGCGGTCGTGAACATCAGCGCCAAGCATGTCGTCAAGCGCCCCGCGCGCCGCTCGATGCAACAGCTGCCGATCGATCCCAGCGATCCGTTCTATCAGTTCTTCAAGCGGTTCTATGGTCAATTCCCCGGCTTCGGCGGGGGCGGCGACGACGACGGCGGCGCGCAAAGCGATATCCCGAGCGCGAGCCTCGGCTCGGGATTCATCGTCAGCAGCGACGGCTACATCCTCACGAACGCACACGTGATCGACGGCGCGAACGTCGTGACGGTGAAGCTCACCGACAAGCGCGAGTTCCGCGCGAAAGTCGTCGGCTCCGACAAGCAGTCCGACGTCGCGGTGCTGAAGATCGATGCCTCGAACCTGCCCACCGTCAAGATCGGCGATCCGAACCAGAGCAAGGTCGGCCAGTGGGTCGTCGCGATCGGCTCGCCGTACGGGTTCGAGAGCACGGTGACCTCGGGCATCATCAGCGCGAAGGGCCGCTCGCTGCCTGACGAGAACTACACGCCGTTCATCCAGACCGACGTGCCCGTCAACCCCGGCAACTCGGGCGGGCCGCTCTTCAACCTGCAAGGGCAGGTGATCGGGATCAACTCGATGATCTATTCGCAAACGGGCGGCTTCCAGGGCCTTTCGTTCGCGATTCCGATCGACGAGGCGATCCGCGTCAAGGACGAGCTCGTCAAGACGGGGCACGTGAGCCGCGGCCGTCTCGGCGTGGCCGTGCAAAGCGTCGATCAGACACTGGCGAACTCGTTCGGCCTCTCGAAGCCGGCCGGTGCGCTCGTGAGCTCCGTCGATCCGGGCGGCCCGGCCGCGAAGGCAGGGTTGCAGGCCGGCGACGTGATTCTCGCCGTGAACGGCCAGAGCGTCGACGACTCGACGGATCTGCCTGCGCAGATCGCGGCAATGAAGCCGGGCTCGAACGCGACGCTCGACATCTGGCGCGACAAGACGAAAAAGCAGGTGACGGTCAAGATCGGCTCGATGTCGGACACGAAGGTGGCCAGCAACGGCGGCCCGAGCGCCCAGCAAGGGCGGCTCGGCGTGGCGGTGCGCGCGCTCACGCCGCAGGAAAAGAACGGCAGTTCGCTGACGCATGGCCTGCTCGTGCAGCAATCGTCGGGCGCGGCCGCGAGCGCGGGCATCCAGCCCGGCGACGTGATCCTCGCCGTCAACGGCAGCCCCGTGTCGTCGCCTGACCAACTGCGGCAAATCATCTCGAAGGCCGGCAATAGCGTGGCGCTCCTGATTCAGCGCGACAACGCGCAGATCTTCGTGCCCGTCGATCTCGGCTGATCCGCACAGCGAAGCGGCCCGGCATCCTGAAGCCCTCGGGTGCTGGGTCGCGTCTTCATCGGCATCGACAGGCGCCCAATCGCATAGGCATGCGCCTTGCTGCGCAACATGATGGGGCGGGATGCCGTTCCCCGGCGACGCGCCGGGCTCAGGATCCCGACGTGCGGTCATTCAAAGGAGCGATGCGATGAAAACGCCAGGCAGCGGATCGGCGGATAAACGGATGATGAAACGAGCAAGCAAGCGGATTGGCGTTGTCGCCGCGATGGCACTGGCGCTTGGTTTCGCCGGCAGCGTGCTCGCGCAGCAGGGATCGTCGGCTGTCGTCGGCGGCACGACGACCGACGCGACGAGCGCCGGCAACGAGAACGGCGGCGGCATGCCGCAGATCCAGCACGAAGGGACCGTGTCGTACGTGTCCGGCGGCGTGGGCATCGACGAATCGACGGCGCTCAAGCGCGCGGAGCACCAGTGGCCGCTCGCGATGCGCTTCACGGGACCGACGGCGGACTACCTCGCCGATGTGCATGTCCGGATCGTCGGGCCGCAGGGCGCCGATGTATTGAGCACGGACTCGCGCGGTCCCTACATGCTCGTCAAGCTGCCGCCGGGCCGTTACACGGTTCATGCGCGCTACAAGGACGAGGAGCAGACGCGCACGGTGACGGTCTCCGCGGAGCCGGGTGCGCGAGCCGATTTCCACTGGAATATCCAATAGCGTGAAACGCTACCCGCGCACGGCGGCGGGCTTTGACAGATAATGAGAGCCACGGGTGTCCGCCCGTGGTTTTTTTGGCATGCGTCGGACCGCCCCAAGCATGCTGACGCCCCCGCGACCGCAGGTGCGCCGGGAAGTCCCGTTGGAGGGGCGCCTGGCTAATCGCCTTTGGGGGAGGGGCAATGTTGGCTCTCTATAATCTGACGCGCCGGCGGGCGGCCGAGCGAACCGGGTCCAGGGGAATCGCCATGACGAATGACGCTGTTCATCGTGTCGAGATCGCGGCCAATCAGCACCGATTGCGCGTGATTCACGGCGGCATCACGCTCGCCGATACCTCGCGCGGACTCACGCTCATGGAGACGGGCGAGCCCGTGGTCTTCTACTTTCCGCGCGAAGACGTCAATATGTCTCGCTTCGAGCGGTCGGATCATACGACGCGCTGCCCCTACAAGGGCGTAGCGACGCATTTCCACTTGCTCACCGAAGAGGAAGGCAAGGTCGAAAACGCCGCCTGGAGCTACGAGGCTCCGCTCGGGGCTGCAGCGCGCGTGAAGGGCTACGTCGCGTTCTATCCGTCGCTCGTGGACAGAATCGACCAGACGTCATAGGCGAAAAGGCGCATGCATCGAAGGGGACCACGATGGAGTTGACCGATGCATTGCGCATTCCGCTCGATCCCTCGATCGTCGCCGAATCGCTCGACGACGGCGCGCTCTTGCGTGCAAGCCTCGAGAATTGCGAATCGTTCGAGCGCCGCCCCGGCGGCGAGTACGCGCTCGTGGTGACGGTGCCGGTCGGGCCGCTGCGCGGCCGCTACGAAGTTCGCATGCACATGACGACCCCGGGCGGCGTACACGACGGCGTCGCCGCCGACGGCGCGCATCGGCTCTCGCGTACGCTGAACCTGAAGGCATCGGCCGCGGGCGTGGGCTCGTTGCGAGGACAGGTCACGATCGAGCTCGAGGCGGATGGCGAGTGCGCCGATGGGCAGACGAGTGCCAGAGGGCACACCCAGGCAGGCGGTGACGACGCGAGCGCCACACGTGTCCAGTATGCGATATGGGCGACGCTGACCGGGCCGCTCGCCGAGCTCGCGCCGCGGCAAGTCGAAAACGCGCTGCAGGCGCTCGCCGACGATTTCTTCGCGGAGTTCTCGGCGGTGCTGCAAGCGAAGTACGGCAAAGGGCCGAACCGGGCACGCTCCGGCGCCGCGCGCCGCCAGCACGTGTTCCTGCGCCCGATCAGTCTGGCCGGCCTTGCGCGCAGGACGGCATCGACCGATCCGCTCGACGCGGCTTCGCGCCGTTCGGGCGACGCCATGATCGGTCAGCGAGGTGCGGAGAGCCTCGGTCGCCGCCGGCCGCAGGCGATGCCGGCCTGGGCATGGGCTGCGGCATTCGCCGTCGGGATTGCCTTGCTCTATCTACTGCATCGGTTCGAGTAGCGGTCGCGTCGGCGCCGCGCAAGGGTGAAGCGCGGAAAATCCCATCGAGCTCACTCGGCCGCAGCGCCGTGCCAAGCCGCCTTCCTCAGCCTTTTTCACCGCCCGCCCGGAGCCGCAACGCAGGGCTCGTGCGCACCGTATCGAGCGCCGCGTCGACGAACGGCTCGATATGCGCGGCGAAATCGATCGACGGCGCAATCAACAGCGAGTCACGCAGGCAGCCGCCGATGAACGCATGGAGAAAAAGCGCCGAGCGTCGTGTATCGAGATCGGCAGGTACCTGACCCTTGGCGACGGCCTGCCGCAAATCGCGCTCGATCTTGCCGACGCCTTCCTGCATGTTCGTCTGGTGTCGGAGCTTCACCGGCCCCATTTCGTCGACGAACTCGCACTTGAGAAAAAGGATGTCGAATACGCGCCGCCGTTGTGGATCGTTGCAGCACGCGTGCAGACACCACTTCATCGTCTCGGCGAGCTTTCCGAGCGGGTCGGCGGGGTCGTCGTCGCCTTCGATGAGCTCGTCGAGCGGCAGCAGCACGCGATCGAACATCGCCGTAAAGAGATCGCCCTTGTTCTGAAAGTGCCAATAGATCGCGCCGCGCGTGACGCCCGCATGCGCGGCAATATCAGCGAGAGACGTCCGCGACACCCCTTTGTCGTAAAAGACCCGCTCGGCGGCATCGAGAATGCGGTTACGCGTCTCTCGCGCCTCTTCCTTCGTTCGTCTGACCATGTTGCATGCCCGCGTCACCGGGCTTTCTGTAGATCAATTGGCTCGTTTGAGCGTCGAATCGGCCGTGCGGCGCACGACGCGAGCGGATTGTTGCCTTTCGGGGTTAGATCCCGCAACGAAAACCTTTTACATACATTTCCGAATGTATATACAATACGCGCTACGTTTGAATGGTTCAAGTTCGATGCACCAGGGGAAATCCCGGTAATATCCGGCACTGACCGACGCTCGCACGGTTGCGGAGAGTTTTCACACTTTCGCACCGCCGGTTCTCGTGAGCGCACTATCGGGGCGATGCGGGGGCGAAGCGGCGTTCGGCAATCTCGGCGCCCCGCCGGCCGTAGCCTGTCGGCTTTCATCAAGCGTATTTGCGACGTGACGTCGCGCCGCGCGCCTTGTGGGGATCGGGCGCAGCGGGCCTACATGTGTCCCAGTCATTGACCAGAGGTCGCTCCATGCGTGTCGAACCGGTTCACCTCCGCCTAATCTGCGCCGCGACGGCTGCCCTCATCCTTGCCGCCTGCGGACAAAAACAATCGGCGCCGCCGCCGCAGACGCCCGAAGTCGGCGTCGTCGACGTGAAGACGAGCGCCGTGCCGGTCGTCACCGAGCTGCCGGGCAGAACGAATGCGTACCTCGTCGCGCAGGTGCGCGCGCGCGTCGACGGCATCGTGCTGTCGCGCGAGTTCACCGAAGGCAGCGAAGTGAAGGCGGGGCAGCGTCTCTACAAGATCGATCCGGCGCCTTATATCGCCGCGCTGAACAGCGCGAAAGCGACGCTCGCGAAGGCCCAGGCGAACCTCGCCAGCACGACGGCGCAGGCGAATCGCTATAAAGTGCTCGTTGCGGCGAATGCCGTCAGCAAGCAGGATTACGACAATGCCGTGGCGGCCGAGGGCCAGGCCGCGGCCGACGTCGCGTCGGGCAAGGCCGCGGTCGCGACGGCGCAGATCAATCTCGGCTACACGGACGTCATCGCGCCGATCACCGGGCGCACCGGCGTCTCGCAGGTCACGCCGGGTGCCTATGTGCAAGCGAGCCAGGCGACGCTCATGGATACGATCCAGCAGATCGATCCCGTCTATGTCGATCTTACTCAATCGAGCCTCGAGGGCCTGAAGCTGCGCCGCGACATCCAGGAAGGGCGGCTGAAGACGAATGGGCCGAATGCCGCGAAGGTCACGCTGATTCTCGAAGACGGTCGCGAGTATCCGGAAAAAGGCAAGCTGCAGTTCACCGACGTAACGGTCGATCAGTCGACGGGCTCCGTCACCGTGCGCGCGATTTTCCCGAACTCGGGCCGTGTCCTGCTGCCGGGCATGTTCGTGCGCGCGCGCATCGAGGAAGGCGTCAACGAGAATGCCATGCTCGTGCCGCAGATCGGCGTGACGCATGACCAGAAGGGTCAGGCGATCGCGCTCGTCGTCGGTCAGGACGGCAAGGTCGCGCCGCGTACGCTCACCACCACCGGCATGCGCGGGCCGGATTGGATCGTCGAGGCGGGCTTGCAGCCCGGCGATCGCGTGATCGTGCAAGGCACGGAGAAGGTCCACCCCGGCATGACCGTCAAGCCGGTGCCGGCCCAGCTTCCCGCTCAGGCGGGCGGCGCCTCCTCCGTGGGCAATAGCCAAAGCGCCTCCTCGGGGGCGCAGGCCTCCGGCGCCTAACCACGGGAGTCCCGTCAAATGGCCAAGTTTTTTATCGATCGCCCGATTTTCGCGTGGGTGATCGCCATCATCCTGATGCTCGCGGGCGTCGCGTCGATCTTCAATTTGCCGATCGCGCAATACCCGACGATCGCGCCGCCTTCGATTCAGATCTCCGCGAGCTATCCGGGCGCCTCGGCGAAGACGGTCGAGAACACGGTGACGCAGGTCATCGAGCAGCAGATGAGCGGTCTCGATCACCTGCTCTACCTCTCGTCGACGAGCGACGACTCGGGCACCGCGACGATCACGCTGACGTTCGCCGCCGGCACGAACCCTGACATCGCGCAGGTGCAGGTGCAGAACAAGCTGTCGCTTGCGACGCCGCTCCTGCCGTCCGTCGTGCAGCAGCTCGGCACGAAGGTGACGAAGTCGAGCAGCAGCTTCCTGATGGTGCTCGCCTTCGTCTCCGAAGACGGCAGCATGAACAAATACGACCTCGCGAACTACGTGGCGTCGAACATTCAGGATCCGGTGAGCCGTATCGACGGCGTGGGCACCTTGTCGCTGTTCGGCACGCAGTACGCGATGCGGATCTGGCTGGACCCGAACAAGCTGACGAACTACGGGCTCACGCCCGTCGATGTCTCCACGGCGATCCAAAACCAGAACGTGCAGATCGCGGCCGGCCAGCTCGGCGGCACGCCCGCCGTGCAGGGGCAGATGCTGCAGGCAACGATCACCGAGCAGACGCTGCTGCGCACGCCGGAGCAGTTCGGCAACATCCTGCTGAAGGTCAATCAGGACGGCTCGCAGGTGCGCATCAACGATGTCGCGCGCCTCGAGCTCGGCGGCGAAAACTATAACGTCGACACGGCGTACAACGGCCAGCCGACGGTCGGCATGGGCATTCAGCTTGCCACGGGCGCGAACGCGCTCCAGACGGCGAAGCTCGTGCGTCAGAAAGTCGCCGAGCTGTCGAAGTACTTCCCGCACGGCCTCGCCGTGAAGTACCCGTACGACACGACGCCGTTCGTGCGCCTCTCGATCGAGGAAGTGATCAAGACGCTGCTCGAAGGCATCGTGCTCGTGTTCCTCGTGATGTATCTGTTCCTGCAGAACCTGCGCGCGACGCTGATTCCGACGATCGCCGTGCCGGTCGTGCTGCTCGGCACGTTCGCGATCATGAACGCCGTCGGGTTCTCGATCAACGTGCTCTCGATGTTCGGGCTCGTGCTCGCAATCGGTCTGCTCGTCGACGACGCGATCGTCGTCGTGGAGAACGTCGAGCGCGTGATGGCCGAGGAGGGGCTCTCGCCACGCGAGGCGACCAGAAAGGCGATGGGCCAGATCACCGGTGCGCTCGTCGGGGTTGCGCTCGTGCTGTCCGCGGTGTTCGTGCCGGTGGCGCTTTCGGGCGGCTCGGTCGGCGCGATCTATCGGCAGTTCTCGCTCACGATCGTCGCTGCGATGGTGCTCTCGGTGCTCGTCGCATTGATTCTGACGCCGGCGCTTTGCGCGACCATTCTGAAGCCGATTCCGCAGGGACATCACGAAGAGACGAAGGGCTTCTTCGGCTGGTTCAACCGGACGTTCAACAGCAGCCGCGAGAAGTATCAGAGCGGCGTGCACCACGTGATCCGTCGCTCGGGCCGGTGGCTGCTGATCTACATCGCCGTGATCGTCGCAATCGGGATGCTCTTCGTGCGGCTGCCGAAGTCGTTCCTGCCCAACGAAGATCAGGGATACGCGTTCATCCTCGTGCAGACGCCCACCGGTTCGACCCAAGAGACCACGGGCAGGACGCTCTCGAACATCGCCGACTATCTGCTCAACCAGGAGAAGTCCGTCGTCGAATCGGTCTTCACCGTCAACGGGTTCAGCTTCGCCGGCCGCGGTCAGAACTCGGGCCTCGTCTTCGTGCGGCTCAAGGACTACAGCGAACGGCAGCACGCGGATCAGAAGGTGCAGGCGGTCATCCAGCGCATGTTCATGCATTACGCGAGCTACAAGGACGGGATGGTGATCCCGTTCAACCCGCCGTCGATCCCCGAGCTCGGCACGGCGGCCGGCTTCGACTTCGAGCTGACCGACAACGGCGGGCTCGGCCACGAGAAGCTGATGGCCGCGCGCAACCAGCTCCTCGGCATGGCGGCAAAGGATCCGACGCTCGCGCTCGTGCGCCCCAACGGCCTCAACGACACGCCCCAGTTCAAGATCGACATCGATCGTGAAAAGGCGCAGGCGCTCGGCGTCACGGCCGAAGCGATCGACCAGACGTTCTCGATCGCGTGGGCGTCGAAGTACGTGAACAACTTCCTCGATACGGACAACCGGATCAAGAAGGTCTATCTGCAGGCCGACGCACCGTTCCGCATGTCGCCGGAGGACATGTCGAAATGGTACGTGCGCAACGGCGCCGGGACGATGGTGCCATTCACGTCGTTCGCATCGGGGCAATGGACGTTCGGATCGCCGAAGCTCGAGCGCTACAACGGCATCTCGGCGGTCGAGATCCAGGGCCAGGCTGCCGAAGGCAAGAGTACGGGCCAGGCGATCACGGCGATGGAAAAGCTCGCCGCGAAGCTGCCGGCCGGCATCGGCTATGCCTGGACGGGGCTCTCGTACCAGGAGCTCCAGTCGGGCTCGCAGGCGCCGATCCTCTACGGCGTGTCGATCCTCGTCGTGTTCCTCTGTCTGGCGGCGCTCTATGAAAGCTGGTCGATTCCGTTCTCGGTCATCATGGTGGTGCCGCTCGGCGTGATCGGCGCGCTGTTGGCGGCCACGCTGCGCGGGCTCGAGAACGACGTGTTCTTCCAGGTCGGCCTCTTGACCACGGTCGGTCTCTCGGCGAAGAACGCGATTCTGATCGTCGAGTTCGCGCGCGAGCTGCAGCAATCCGAGGGCATGGGGCCAGTGGAAGCGGCGATGGAGGCGGCGCGGCTGCGGTTGCGGCCGATTCTGATGACGTCGATGGCCTTCATTCTCGGCGTGTTCCCGCTTGCAATCAGCAACGGCGCCGGTTCGGCAAGCCAGCATGCGATCGGCACGGGCGTGATCGGCGGGATGCTGACGGCGACGTTCCTTGCAATCTTCTTCATCCCGATGTTCTTCGTCGTGATTCGCGCGAAGTTCGCGGGTGAGACCGAGGATGCCGACGCCGCGGCGCGGCTCGCCGCCGAGCACCATGCGCTGCAATCGGCGAACGGCGGCAACGGCGATCTCAACGGGAACGGCGACGGTGGCGACGGCCGTGACGGGGGCAACGGCGGTCCGCGCGGCGGCGGCTCGGGCAGAGGACACTAAGATGCTGAAGAAAAAATACTCCCTAATCACGGTGGCCGTCGCGACCTTCGCCGCCGGCTGCTCATTCCAGCCGAAGTACGAGCGTCCGGGCGCCCCGGTGGCCGCGACGTTCCCGAGCTCGGGCGTCTACGCGCCCAAGCCGGTTCCCGCGCCGGACACCCTGCCCAAAGGGCTGCCCGCGGAGCCGGCGACGCAGCCGCTTTCAGCGCGCAGCGCGAACGGTCAGGCTGCCGCCGATATCGGATGGCGCGACTTCTTCGCCGACCCTCGGCTGCAGCGGATCATCGAGATCGCGCTCGCCAACAACCGCGATCTGCGTGTGTCGATGCTGAATGTCGCTCAAGCGCGCGCGCAGTACCAGATCACGCGTGCGGAGCTGTTCCCGACGCTCAATGCGACGGGGGAAGACAGCGTCCAGCGCACGCCGAAGGATTTGTCGTTCTTCAACCGGACGGTTTCGAGGACCTACCAGGTCGGTCTGAGCTCCTCCTGGGAGCTCGACTTCTGGGGCCGCATTCGCAGTCTCAAGGATCAGGCGCTGCAGCAGTACTTCGCCACGGCCGAAGCGCGCAAGGCGGCCGAAATTTCGCTCGTGTCGCAGGTCGCGGATCAGTATGTGACGATGCTCGCCGACGACGATCTGCTGCAAGTGACCGAGGACACGCTGAAGACGGCGAGGGCCTCCTATGAGCTCACCAAGCTGCAGTTCGAGAACGGCACGGGCTCGGAGCTCGACCTGCGGCAGGCGGAGTCCGTCGTCGAGCAGGCGAACGCGAATCTGCAGGCGCAGGCGCGCGCAAGGGCGCAGGCCGAGAATGCGCTCGTGCTGCTGCTCGGTCAGCCGCTGCCCGACGATCTGCCGCCGGGTCGCAAGCTCGACGATCAGGCGCTGCTCGCCGACATTCCGGCCGGCTTGCCGTCGGACCTGCTGACGCGGCGTCCGGACATCATGGAAGCGGAGGCGTCGCTGCGCGCGGCGAACGCGAATATCGGCGCGGCGCGTGCGGCGTTCTTCCCGAAGATCACGCTGACGGGCTCATTCGGCACGGCGAGCCCGACGCTCGGCGGGCTCTTCAAGCCGGGATCGGCGGCGTGGACTTTCGCGCCGCAGATCTCGCTGCCGATCTTCGAAGGCGGCCAGAATGTCGCCAACCTCGATCTCGCGCACATCCAGAAAAACATCCAGGTCGCGAACTACGAGAAGGCGATTCAATCGGCGTTCCGCGACGTGGCCGACGGGCTCGCCGCGCGCAGCACCTACGACCAGCAGATCGACGCGCTCGAGCGCAATACGTTCGCCGAACAGCGCACGCTCGATCTTTCGACGTTGCGGTACAGGAACGGCGTCGACAGCTATCTGCAAGTGCTCACCGCGCAGACAAACCTCTATAGCGCGCAGCAATCGCTCATCAACGCGCGCATGGCGCGGCTCACGACGCTCGTGAACCTGTACGTCGCGCTTGGCGGCGGCTGGCTGCAGCATGCCGGAGAGGCGCCGCGCGCGCCTGACGACGGCACCGATTACCGGACGATGAGCGGGCTGCAGGGCGGCGCGTCGTCGGTGAAAGCGGCTGCGGCACCGGGCTGAGATCGGCGCGACTCGCGCTTTTTGCAATGAGCTCGCACGGGTCGGCATCGCGCCGGCCCGTGCACGTTTTTGCATGCGGATTGGCGTTGTTTCGCGTGGTTGCCCCGGGCTCGGGCGCGCTCAGTAGGCCAGACGCGGCGCGACGTATCCGCCGAAGTTCGGCCCGATGCCCGAGGCCTGCGCCGGTATCTTGAAGCCGCCGACGAAGTGTCCCTGGATGTACTTGCTGCTGCCGTTATACGAGCCATCGATATGAAACGCGGCGAACGCGACGACGGGGACGTACGACTTGTTGTAGATCTGGCTGGCGACAGGCACGAGGACAGTGACGTTCGTCGGCACGCTGGTGTAGATCGTGTCCTTGACCCCCGGCTGCAGCCAGATGTCGTTGCCGATCGAGACCGGTGACGGATTGCCGCTCGTAATCAGCTCCCGAACCGTCGGGACATTGTTGAACGATGTCAGGAACGAAGTCCACTGACCGGCATAACAGGTAGAGCCGTACAACTGACCGTTGCCGATCTGGAATTCATAGGGCTTTCCCGACGAATCGAGCACGGGCTGATTCGTCGCTGAGTTCCAGTACTGGTTGTACACGCATTGATCGAGCACCACCGGAAAGAGGGCGCCTGCGGGAATCGTGGAAGGCGATGCGACGACGGCGACGGCGGTTGCATGGTCGGTCGTCGTCGGCATGCCGAGCAATGCGCCGAGCAGCAGCGCGATGAGCCCGTTCGACGACGCGCTGCGCGCGATCGTCACTTGCACCGCGGGCACGACGGTAGCGGCAGGCGGTAACGCGACCGTGCTCGGCGGCAAAATGATCGGCGACGAGGCGGCGAGATTCCAGTAGCCGGTGACGACGGTACCGGTCGAGAGCGGTGTGCCATCCGACTTGTTCAACGGAATGGCGGCTGTTGCCGAGGTGGCCGCGCCGGACCAGTTCGGCCCGCTCGTGCCCGTTGCGAGCTTGGCTGCGCCCGTGAGCGCCGCCGCATCCGCCGCGTTCTGCAGCTCGTTGGCGGCGGAAAATACGCGTGGCACGTCGACGGCGAACGCGCCGAACATCAGGAGCGGTGCCAGCATGAACAGCATCCAGATCGCAATGGCGCCGCGCTGGCGCGCCGCGGCGCGCGAACACGCGTGCGCACGCGGGCGCAGGGCGTGCCGGCCGAACGCGGCCATCGAGGCGCTACGCATCGGTTTCGCGGTCTGACGGGGCATGTCATTCACAGTTTTTCACCGCGGTGGCCGTGACGGTTACGGGGCCGGTCAACGAGCTCAGCGCTGAACCGAGGACGATTCCGTTGTACGTGTAGCTGACGGTGACTTGCAGCGCATTGCCGCTTCCGGCCGTGGCGCAACTGCCCGATGGGCTGACCGTCACTGTCGGGGTCGTCGCCGTGCCGCCCGTGACGAGATTGTTCGTCGTGTAAGCGAGCGCCACGCTCTGGATCTGGCTGGCAGTGAGCGGCGATGCGCGCAGAACGACACCCGCGCGCGCCGCTTCGCCGGCGGCATTCGTAATGACCGCCTTGTCGCAAAGAACGAGGCTCGTATCGATGATGCCGAAGAGAACCAACATCAGAAACGGCAGCATCAGGACGAACTCGAGCGCCGCGATGCCGCGCTCATTCGTCGCCGGGCGCCGTTGCGCTCTCATCGAAGCGCCTCGCTCGCCGATTCGGAAGCGACGGGCTCGCTGCGCCGCTCGCGGGTCACGCCCGATGTCGCCGGCGCCCCAAGCCGCGCGCGCAGACCGCGATAGAACTGCAAGTCGTCTTCGGCGGAGTCCGCCGGTAAATCGGCGCTCAGAATGCGCTTGGCCGCCTCGTCGTTGCCGAGCATCCCGTAGGCGAGCGCAAGGTCCTGCCTCGCTTGCGGCGGCGCGTCGGGCAGACCCGCGATGTCGAGCAGGACGTTTGCGCCTTCGCGCGCACGGTTCGACAGCGTCAGCGAGAGGCCAAGGTCGGTTTTCAAGCCTTGCACCTCGGGATGTCGCAGCAAGGCCGCGCGATAGACGGCCTGGGCTTCGTCATGCCTGCCTTGCAGATCGAGCGCCGTGCCGAGGCCTTCGGCGGCGACGGCGTTGTCCGGGTGGGCCGCGGCGAGCTTGCGGTAGCGGGTGAGTGCCTCGTCGAGGCGGCGCTCGCGCAGCGCGACGCGAGCGAGCCCGAGTTGCGCGCGCGGGTCCTCCGGCGCCTGCGCCTCGACGCGCGCATAGAGTAGCCCTGCTCGCGCGAGATCGCCGATCGCGTACATCGCATCGCCGAGGCCGAGCTGGGCCGTGGCGGAGTTCGGATCGGCCTTCAGCATTTTCTCGAAGAGCGAGACGGCGAGCTGCGTGTCGCCGGCTTCGAGCGCGCTTTCCGCGATGCGCAGATCGGCCGCCGCATCGGGCGCGTGCGTTGCCGCCACGGGTTGCGGGACGACGTAATGGTTGCCGCCGCAACCGGCAAGGACGCTCGCGATGAAGACGGGTGCGGCCAACGCCAGCGTGATCGATCGAGGCCGGGGCGTTTGCTTCATGAGTCGATCTCCGAATGTCATCAAGGCGTCAATGGTGGCGAAACACGACCATCAGCCGGATGACGGCGGGCCCTGCCGCGATCAGCCCGACGGTCGGCATGATGAACAGCATCATCGGCAGCGTCATCTTCGGTGCCAGTTTCGCGGCCTTCTCCTCGAGTCTGACGATCTGCATGGCGCGCTCCGTGCGCGAGAGCGTGCGCAGCGACTGTGTAATCGGCGTGCCGTACTTTTGCGACTGAATCAGCGTCGTCACGAGCGCGCGCATGGAAGGGAGTCCGATGCGCTCCGCCATGCCGTTGAGCGCTTGGGCGCTGTCGCCGCCGATCGACAGTTCGTCCGCCGTGACCGACAGCTCGTCGGCGAGCGGCGGGCAGATCGTCTCGAGTTCTTTCGCCACGCGCTTGATGGCGACGACGAGGCTGTTGCCGGCATTCGTGCAGATGACGAGCAGGTCGAGCGCGTCGGGCAGCGCGATCCCGATCGCCTTGCGGCGCCGCCGGGCCACGAAGCCGATCGCGTATTCGGGCAGCATCATGCCGATGACGAACGCACCCGCCATCAACAGCACGCGGAAAATAAAAAGCTGACCGAGCCCCGGCAAGTGCCCGCCGACGGCGATTGCGCCGAGCGCAAGACATGCGCCGGCGAGGATCTTGAGCCCTGAGACGACCGCGATTGCGCGCCGGTCGCGAAAACCCGCGCCGGCGAGTCTCGCCGCGAGCTTGTCGCGCTCTTCCGCCTGCACGACGGGCAAGCGTTCGCCGAGTGAGGCAACACGTTTGGCGAGCCGTTGCGGCATGCTTGTCGCGGCATCGGCGCCCGCGGCTTGCGCGGCCGCGGCACGCGCAACGACCTGCCGCGCGCGCTGGGCGACACGCGCGCGCGTGCTCGCGCCGCGCAGGACGAGCCACAGCGTGGCGATGCAGAGCAAGGCGAGCAGGGCGGCGTTGCGCCAGAAGTCGGCGGTCATCATCGTGATGTGTCCAGGTTGGAAATCTTGCGGATCATCCAGAGGCCGACCGTCATCAGGGCGGCGGCCGTCACGAGAATCTTGTGTCCGGCACGTGTGTTGGTGAGCAGCTCCACATAGCCGCGGTCGACGAGAAACATGAAAGCGAACATCACGAACGGGACCGCCGCGATCATCTTGCTGGCGAGGCGACCTTCGGCGGTCAGCGCCTTGCTCTTGGCGCGGATGTCGCGCCGCGTGCGGACGATCGAGGCGAGATTCTCGAGCGTATCGCCGAGATTGCCGCCCGTTTCGCGCTGCAGGATCAGGCACACCGCAAAAAACGAGAAATCCGCGAGCTGCAGGCGCTGCGTGGCCAACTCGAGCACGTCTTTCAGCTCGGCGCCGACGAGCAGCGCGTCGCCCATGCTCCGGAAGGTCGCGCGGACCGGCTCTTCGCTTTCGACGCCAGCGGTGCAGACGGCCTGGACGACGGGGATGCCCGCTCGCACGGCGCGAATGATGAGATCGAGCGTATCGGGGAATTGATTGAGAAAGCGTTGGCGGAAGCTCGCGACCATCCACGCATAAACCGAGCGAAGGGCGACGAATGCGACGCCGACGCTCGCCGCAAGGCGCAAAAGCGGGGATAGCCAGAGAAACGACGATCCGACGAAACAGACGATGAATGCGGCCGCGGCAGTGAGGCCGAGCGTGCGCATTCCGTTCGCGCCGGCAACGGTCCGCACGTGCTCGCGCCACGCGGTGAATGCCGCCAGCACGGCTTGATCGCTTGCGCTGAACCGCTTATGAACCAGCTCGTGCCGCGGCTTTTCCGCGCGCTTCGGCTTGGCGCCGTCGCGCGGATCGCGGAGCGCGGCGACGCGCGATTGGATGCGCGAGGCGGGCCGCTGCCTCGCCATGGCGCGCAGCGTGCGCACGGCAAGCCCCGCGATGACGATCACGAAGAATGCGCCGAGTGCCACGACATCCGGGGGCGTCATGATTGCATCGCCTCGAGGAGCGCCTCTTCGAGCCCGTAGTAGGCAGCCCGCTGCGCGAAGACGGGGCGCAGCGAAGCGCTTTCGAATGCGCCTCGCACCTGCTCCTCATAGGCGCTCGCGTTATAACGGAACGTGAAGAGGTCTTGCGTGATGACGACGTCGCCTTCCATGCCGGCGATTTCGGTCACGTGCGTGACGCGCCGCACGCCGTCCCGCATGCGTTCGATTTGCAGAATCAGATGAACGGCGCTCGCGATCTGACGACGGATCGACATCAACGGCAAATTGCCGTTGGCCATCATGACCATGCTCTCGAGCCGCGTGATCGCATCGCGGGGCGTGTTCGCGTGGACCGTCGTCATCGATCCGTCGTGGCCGGTGTTCATCGCCTGCAAAACGTCGAATGCTTCCGTGCCGCGCGTCTCGCCAAGAATGATGCGGTCGGGGCGCATGCGCAGCGCGTTGCGCACGAGGTCGCGCTGCGAGATGCCGCCGAGTCCCTCGCTGTTCTCGGGCCGCGTCTCGAGGCTCACCACGTGCGGCTGCTGCAGCTGCAGCTCCGCGGCATCCTCGATCGTCACGACACGCTCGCTTTCGTCGATGAAGCGCGACAGCGCGTTGAGCAATGTCGTCTTCCCCGAGCCCGTTCCCCCGGAGATGACGATGTTGAGCCGGCATGCCGTCGCGATGCGCAGCACGTCGACCATCGTCGGGGAGATATTGCCCTGCTGAGCCATCCGCCCGAGTGTGATGTTGCGCTTGGCGAACTTGCGGATCGAGATCGATGCACCGCGCAAGGCGATCGGCGGAAGGACGACGTTGACGCGGCTGCCGTCGGCAAGGCGCGCATCGACCATCGGGCTGCTCTCGTCGACGCGCCGCCCGACGGCCGCCGCGATCCGCTGCGCGACGTTGACCACGTGCGCGTTGTCGCGGAATTTCAGCGGCGTCAGCTCGAGCTTGCCGCCCCGCTCGACGAAGACTTGATCGGGGCCGTTGACGAGGATGTCGGTCACGCGCTCGTCGGCGAGCAGCGGTTCGATCGGGCCGATGCCGAACATGTCGTTGACGATTTCGTCGACGATCAGCGACTGGTCGGCGAGCGACAGCGTGAGGCGATCTTTTGCGATCAGCTCGGCGGCGATTTGCTCGATGCCTTCTCGCACCTCCTGGCGCGACATCGTGAGCGCGGCCGACATGTTCATCGAAGAGAAGACGGCCGAGCGTATCGTCCTGAACGTTTCTGAGCGAATCAGCGCTTCGTGGCGATCGGCGGCGGCAGGTCCGCCTGGCGATGACGGTATCGGCGCGGGCGGTTCGGCCGCCGCCGCTTCCTGCGCGAGCGGCGTGCTCTTGCCCGCGACGAACGGATGCGCCGCCTCGGGCTCGTTCGCGCCGCGCTCGACGGTGGCGTCGATCGGTATCGAGGCGTTGCGGCGGCCGAACATCAGCGTGCCCTCCGCTTGGCGAAGAGGCGCGCGTACCAGCGCTTCGAGCTCGTGCCTGCTACCGGCTCACTGCCCGTGATCGCGTTCGAAAGCGAGACGATGGCGCGTGCGAACGACGATCGATTGGGATCGCCGAGTGCTTCGCCAAGGCTTTCGGCGATGGCGAGGGTTTGCGGCTCATAGGGCAGCGGATGTACCGAGCCGCGTCCGAGCGCGCTGGTGAAATCGGCTGCCTGCACGCGCCCCGCGACGGGTTGCCTCCCTTCGTTGAGCAGAACGACGATGGAGGGATTCGAATCGCGGCCCTCGGCGAACCGGCACAAGCGCGCGGCTTCGCGCGTGGCGTGCACGGAGTGATCGGCCACGACGTGAATCATCGCGCTCGCGTCGAAGGCTTCCTGGACGAGCCCGCCGGCTCGTTGGGGCAAATCGAGCAAGATGTAATGAAAGTGGCGCTTGAGCATCGCCACCAGGTCCGTGAGCGCGCCGTGTCTCAGGGCGAAATCGCTGTTGTACGGCAGTTCCGACGCGAGCACGAAAAGACGATCGTCATGGGCGACGAGCGCCTGATGGAGCAGTTGCTGATCGAGCCGCTGTGTGTTGAGCATGAGCTCCATGAGCCCGCTCGTATTGGCAACGTCGAGCATGGAGGCCGCGGCGCCGCCGTACGGATCGAGATCGACGTAGGCGACGCGGCGGCGCGTCGTTCCCGCGAGGTGACGCGCGAGCGCCGTCGCAATCGTGGTCGTGCCGACGCCGCCGCGCGCGCCGACGAAGCTGATCGCCTTGCCGGTGCGGGCGGAAGCGCCGGGGTCGGTCGAGTCGATCGCGCGCCGCACCAGCTCGACCGTGAGCGGCTTGACGAGATACTCTTGCACGCCGAGCTGCAGGAGGCTCCGATAGAGCCCGACGTCGTTGCGCTCGCCGACGACGACGACGGCGACCGAAGGATCGACGACTTCGGCAAGCCGCATCAGATCGGAAATCGGCATGGCCGAGCCCGAGACGTCGACGATGAGGTGGCGAGGGGACTCGCTCGCCTTCTTCATGATGTCGATTGCCTCGTCGAGCGTGCCGCGCGCGACGTGCGAGTTCGCGATCGCCCGATCGAGAATGACGTTGCGGATGACTTCCTCGCTGCTCGCATCGGCGACGACCGCGACGAGCTGCTCGCTACCGGAAGACCGGCCGCGGCGTTTCAGAACATTCGATTCGAGGGCACCCATATGCGTCGTCTCCGTTACTGAGTGCCGTTCGAAGGCGAGGAAGACGGGGAGGATGTCGAGTATCCCGACGTCGACGAATTACCGAGCGGCGCGACGCGCCCTTCCTCGTAGCGACGCACCGCGCTCGCGGCGAGTGCCGCATCCGCGCCCGCGTAGGGCCGCGGGGCGATGAGATCGGCGGGCCGCGCGATCATGGCCGCGAGGTTCGAGTAGGTCGCGCAGCCGAACGCGACGCCGGGACGCCGCATGCCGGCGTCGCGCATGCTCGAGCGCTGATTGAGCGATGCGCACGAAGGCGGCACGGCATGTCCCCCGTCGCCGGGCGCGAAACCAATGACGGACGCATCGGGCATGTCGAGCGGCGGATGCGACGACATGCAGCCGGCAAGCGCGACGCCTGCCGTGCATGCGGCAGCGCGGACGATGCGTGTTGCGATGGAGGCGAGCCGTGAGGTCATGGCGATTTCCCTCGGCGAATCAATAGACGAAGCCGGCCGCGCCGACGAGTCGCGGCGAAGCGCCCGATAGCGGATCGATGCCGAGCGAATGCTGGACCGCGTATTCGATATCGCTGCTCGGGCGCATGACGCTGTCGATCGCGCCGCGCAATTGGCCGGGGCCGGTGGGATTGACGATGTAAGGCGTGACGATGACGACCACCTCCGATTTGTTGTTGAGGTAGTTCTTAGACGAGAAGAGCTTGCCGATCACGGGCAGCCGCGCGAGCCCCGGCAGCTCGGCGAGCACGTCGCTCGTCCGGCTTTGCAGTAGCCCGCCGATCGCGAAGCTCTGTCCGCTCGAGAGCTCGACGGTGGTCTCCATGCGCCGCACCGTCAGTGCGGGCACGACGATCGAATTGAGCGTGATGCTGTTGGTCGGATCGATCTCGCTGACTTCAGGTTTGACCTTGAGGCTGATGCGGTTGTCGGCGAGCACCGTCGGCGTGAAGTCGAGCGAAACGCCGTACGGCTTGTACTCGATCGTGATCGTGCTCGTCGTGCCGGTCTGCGGCACCGGGATCGGCAATTCGCCGCCCGCGAGGAAACTGGCTGTCTGCCCCGACATCGCCGTGAGGTTGGGCTCGGCCAGCATCGTCAGAAGTCCTTCCTGATCGAGCGCATCGAGCACGCCCTCGATCGTCGTTCTGCCGGCATGGAACGCGCCGAGTATCGAAAAAGCGCCGGTCGACGACAGATTGAACAAATTGTTGGTGAAGAGCTGCCGACCGTTGAAGAGTCCGCCGATGAAGTTGCCGCTCTGCCCGAGCGAGCTCCAGTTGATACCGAGCTGCTGCGTGATGTTGCGATCGACTTCGGTGATCCGCACGCGCAGCAGAACCTGAATCGGATGCGCGATCGTGAGGCGATTCACAAGCTGCTCTTTGTCGTGCAGATACGGCTGCACCGTCTGCACGACGGCATCGGCGTCGGCGGCGCTCGGCACGTTGCCCGTCACCATCAGCGATCCGGGCGCGCTCGTCACCCTGACGCCGAACCGCGGAAAACGCGTGTCGAGCAGGCGCGCGATGGCGGCGGTGTCCGTGGCGACGCTGATCGTCTTGCTCAAGATGCGGCGATTGTTCGGGCCGAGCGCATAGAGCGTCGTCGTGCCCGCTTTCTTGCCGAGCACGAACACCGAGCGCGGCGTCGGCACATGAACGTCGGCCACATCGGGATCGGCGACGAAGACGGCGACGGCCGGCTCGGGCAGTGTGATCATCGTGCCGCTGCCGGCCGGCACCGACAGGACGTCGCCATCGTTCGCCGATCGTGCCGCCTCGTTGGCTTGCGCGGCCGTTGCCGCAAGAGCGGGCGGCGATGCGAGCCATGCGAGCGTCAGGAGGCAAAGCCCCGCGCAGACGATGACCGCGAAAGAACGGAAGGCCGGCATGCGCGTCAGCCGACGCGCAGCGAGGGGCCGCGCCGGCGTCGAGCCGATCTGGCCAGCGTGCGAAAGGGCGCGAGTGGGGCGTCGCATCTTCGATCCTATGCCGCGGGCTTGACGGGCGCGCCGGGTGTCGGCGCGGGCGCGACTGCCGGGGTTCCGGGCGGCAGCGGCGGAAGGCCCGGCACGCCGGTGGAACCGCTCACGGCAGTTTTGTCGTTGTTGGAGTCGCCTACCGTCGAGCCGCGATAAATGATGACCTGGGGTGCAGCGGTTGGCGTAGCGGTTCTGCCGGGTGCCGGCGCGGCGGGCGCGACCGTGCGCAGCGCGGGCGAGACATCGCCGGCCCAGACCGGCGCCGTTCGCGTTTGAGCGAGATCCTCGGCGTCCGATGCATGGCGGTCGCGCGTGGCGAAGCTGCGCAAGGCAAGCGAGAGCGAGCCGAGGTGCGCGGCGACGGTGATCGCTTGCGCGCTATGCGGCGTCACTTCGAACGTGGCCGTGCGTGCGCTGGTATTCGGCGCGGCGGCGTCGTCCTTCGGGCGCCGGAATGCCGAGCCCACCGCGAGCACGCGCACACGCTCGGCCACGGTCTCGGATTCGACCGCGTGCGCGGGCGGCACGTTGACGCCGCCCTCACCGCGGATCTGCTGAGTGAGCAGCACGTCGACGTAATCGCCGGGCTGGATCAGTCCGGCATTGCCCGATACGTCGTCGACGGCCACCGAGATCGCGCGCATGCCGGGCTTCAGGGCGGCGGCGAGGAAGCCCGGCGCGCTCGGCGAAATGACATCGGCTGCTCCGAGCGGCGTGCCGGCGTGCACGGCGTGGCGCAACAGGTCGCCTTTGAGGTCGTCGTCGCCGGCGGCGTCGGCTTGACCTTGCACGAGCGCGCCGGCCGGCACCTGGTTGCGCGGCATTGTTTTCCAGACGAGGTCGGCGTCGCGCAACAGCAAGCCGTCCGGCAGATCGGCGGCGGCGGCTCGCACGTGGACCACGGAAGCCGGCGACGCGGGGCCGGGGCGCGAGGCCGCGACGAAGAGCGCGCGGATGACGAAAGCGCCGATCGCGGCAATGGCGACGAGCGCGGCAAGCTTGAGGAAGTTCTGCATAGGCGGCCTCGGCCTCAGGCCAGCGGTGCGTGGAGGCCGAGGGCCAGCCACGCGCATCGATCAGGCGCGAGCTCGAGCAACGCGAGCGCGGCACGATCGTGGAATGAAGGCTGAGCCAGCACGGCGGCGATGCCTCCCAGCGCAAGCGCGACGCCATACGGCACGCCGCTTTCCGGCGAGAGCCATGTCACACGCTTGCTCTCACCGAGCACCGATACACGGCGGCGCACCAGCGCATGAACGATCAACATCGAGAGCGCGATGAGCGTGCCGCAGATAGACACGATGACGAGCACGGCGATCGCATCGGTCGGCCCGCACCAGAAAAAGACGGCCGCGGCGAGTTTCGCGTCGCCGCCGGCAAGCCAGCCCAGACGAACGAGCAGGGCGGCCAGGATGAATGAGAGCGCGGCCGCGGCCGCATGCGTTGCGAGTGGACGCCAGGCGCCGCCGCTCATCGCGGCTTCCGCCAGATACAGGGCGGCGAGGCCGGCTACCCACGCGTTAGGCAGGCGACGCGATCGCAGATCGGATACGGCCAGCATTGTGAGCAATGCGCAAGCGGCTGCTTTGACCGGATCCATGGGATGACCTTTGGCATCGAACGCGTGAGAAAGAGGAGTGTCGGCCTGACGCTCGGCGTAGGCCGGACACTTCGTCGGCCGATCGATTAAATGGCGCCCGTGATCTTGTTCATCAGCGCCGTGAAAAGCGATGGGATACCGGTCGTATTGCTCTGAATGACGGTACCAACGGAAACGAGCGCGACCACGACGATGCCGGCCAGAATCGCATACTCGAGTGAGCTAACGCCGCGCTCGTCGCGCGAGAGTGAACCGATAAAACGCAGCATGGATGACTCCTTGAAGTAAGCCGAAGTCGGCCGCAGCGCCGCTTTGGCAAGACCGAGAGGGAACCATTTCGCCTCTCGAACAGGTTTACGGCAAACGTTTGCGCGATCCGGATCAGGAGAAGTACTGACAGCCGCGCATGAAAAGCATATCGATGGAGCCAGTGTCGCAATGCGTCGAAATGAGCAGGGAAAATGCGCCATTTCTTCGCTTGGTAACATATGAAGAAAGGCGATCGGATGATAGTTGGGAGCTCTAAAAATTCCCGCAAATGCTTGGCATTCCTAAGTTTTCGGGGAATTGACGGACACCTTTTTCGCGCCGACGTATTCTGAGCGAATGCAGGTATACCCGTAATGCCCGTCAGAGGGAATTCGAGCGTCAGTAGTATTACTAATGAGATCTTTGGGAGTGCTAACCATATCCGCGAGAAAACTTCGCACTCCGAATGATTGCCGCGACTGGCGCGCGAAGTTCGCTACTGCGTGAAGTTGGCCGTCAATTGACGATTGTCGATCCGCGGTGCGCCGTTATGACGATCCAATCGCCGGCAAAGAGCGCCGCTGTCGCGGCGGCGCTCTTTGCGCTGATCGCTTAGATATCGGCGCGGCGCAGCCTGAAGAGGCCGACGATGCGGGCAAGCCCGTGAGCCTGCTCGTTGAGCGTGGCCGATGCGGCCGTCGACTGTTCGACGAGCGCGGCGTTTTGCTGGGTCGCGTTATCCATTTCGGCGACGCTCTGATCGATCTGGCTGATCCCCGCGCTTTGCTCGTTCATGGCGCCATCGATTTCGGCGATGATGCGGTTCACGCGCTCGATGCTTTCGACGATCTCGTGCATCGCGGCACCCGCGGCCTGCACGCGCTGAGTGCCCGTTGCGACGCTCGATGCCGACGACTGAATCAAGTCCTTGATTTCGCGCGCCGCGGTGGCGCTGCGCTGAGCGAGCGTGCGCACTTCGCCCGCGACGACCGCGAAGCCGCGGCCATTTTCGCCGGCGCGCGCCGCTTCAACGGCGGCGTTCAACGCGAGGATGTTGGTCTGAAAGGCGATGCCGTCGATGACGCCGATGATTTCGCTGATGCGCGACGAAGACTGGCTGATCTCATCCATCGTACTGACGGCGCTCGTCACCACTTCGCCGCCGCGGGCGGCCGCCTCGCTGGCCGACGTCGCGAGCCGGGCGGCCTGCATCGCCGCTTCGGCCGATTGCTTCACGCTCGCGGTCAGCTGCGTGAGCGCCGCCGACGTCGTTTGCAGATTGCTGGCGGACGTTTCCGTGCGCTGCGACAAGTCGCGATTGCCCATTTCGATTTCGCCGGTCGCGATCTTCATGTTCTCGACACCGGCGCGCACGTCGTGCAGCACGTTGGCAATCTTCTCGACGAATGCGTTGAACGATGCCGAGATCTGCGCCACTTCGTCGCCGCCCGAAGCGGGCAGCCGATGCGTCAGATCGCCGCTGCCCGAGGCGATCGTCGCCATCGCGTCGCGCACGCGCGACAGGCCGCGGAACGACTGAGAGGTCAGGAACGCGGCGGCGCCGACGGCCGCGAGCGTGAGCAACACCAAGGCCACGCCGAGCGTTTGCAGCACGTGCCTGAGGCCGGCCGTCGCTTCCGCTTTGTCGAGCGCGATGACCAGGTACCAGTTGGTGCCTTCGACCGCTTTGGCCTTCAGCAGCTTCGGCGCCCCGCCGAGCTCGACTTCGATCGGCGCCGTTGCGTTCGCGAGCGATGTCAGCTCATCGGACGTGAGTGCCGCCGACACATCCGTGACCGGCTTCAGCATGAGCTTCGCATCCGGATACGCGATGACCTGACCGTCGCGCGCCACCACGAACGCGAGACTCGACGGCGTGGGGTGCACCGCCGCGACGATCTCGCGCACGCCGTCGAGAGGCACCGCGCCGCTCAGCGCGCCCGTCGTCTCGCCGTTGCGAATCATCGGTGCCGCGAACGAGACGTAGGGAACGCCCGTCGAGGCATCGCCGTACGGCTTGGTGACGATGAGCTTCCCGGCCGTGACGGCTTCCTTGTACCAGGGGCGCGCGGTGGGATCGTAGTCCTTGGGCGTCGTGGCGCTCGTCGACAAAAACGTCTTATCCGTCCACCCGACCGTCGTGATCGGAAAGCCGTCCGCCGCGCCCATGAGCTTGACGAAGCCCTGCGGGTCGCCGTGCTCGACCGCATCGGCGGTCGTGCGCACGGCCAGCGCTTTCGCCGCGACCCATTTGTCGATGGCGAGCGTATTGGCGCTCGAGATTGCGACGAGATTCTGCTCGATCGTGTCGATCGTATTGGCGCGCACGGTGAGGTAGGTGGCGGTGCCCGATACGGCGAGCGCACCGATGACGGTGGCCGATGAAATGATCAGGATGCGGCTACGGAGTGAAACGATCATGTTGGGATGTCGATTCGATATTAGAGCGAGGGTGAGGGAATCAAGCCGCCTCGTTCGGCAACTCGGCGCCGATCGGACTGGTCACGGTTGATATCGGGTCAAAGCGACTACGTTACGGACAACGGCAGAAAACACGCTGACTTGAGGTTGAGGAGAGAAAGGACGGCGCGCCGCCGCGCACGCATTCGGGTGCGATCGCGTGCCGACAGCTTCTTGCTTCACGGAGCAGTCCCTTATGATTCGATACAACGGTGCGTCGGCCGCAGCGCTTCCGACCGGCACGTGAGCTGACGCGTTCAGCGAATCGCGAGCGTCCCTTCTTTCATCAGATCAATGACTGCCACCATGCGTTTCCTCGGTATCGACCTCGGCACCGCTTCACTCAAACTCGCCATCGTCGATGACGACGGGCACGAGCGGGCGTCGGCGGGCGCCGCTTATGCCGTGGACACGCCGCATCCTGGCTGGGCGCAAACGGATGTCGGCGACTGGTGGCGGGCGTTGGTGGAAGCGGCCGCGCGCTTGCCGGTCGAAGAGCGACAGGCCGTTGACGCGATCGGCATCGCGGGGCAGATGCACGGCGTCGTCCTCGTCGACGACGTCGGGCAAGCGCTGCGACCGGCGATACTCTGGCCCGACACGCGGGCGGCCACTTTGCTCGAGGCGTGGCGCGAGCCGCAGCCGAATCCGGTGGCACCAGGGATGGCGGGGCCGATTCTGCGCTGGATCGTCGCGAATGAGCCACGCACGGCCGAGGCGACACGCTGGGCGCTGCAACCGAAGGACTGGCTGCGCGTGGCGCTCGGCGGCGACGTCGTAACCGACCCATCGGACGCGTGCGCGACGGCGCTTGCCGATGCTTCGGGCCCATGGGACGCAGCGTTGATCGAGAGGCTAGGCTTGCCGCGCGCGTGGTTCGCTCCGGTCGCTCCTCATTCATACGCGGAAGCCGGCATGCTGTCGGTGGCGGCGGCGCGCGAGCTCGGACTGCGCGCTGGCATCCCACTCGCGACGGGAGCGGCGGATACGGCGAGCGCGGCGCTAGGGAGCGGATTGTCACGTGAAGGCGACGCGCTCCTCACGACCGGCAGCGGCGGGCAGATCGTCGTGCTGTCCGCGAGCGAGCCGTCACCCGCGCGCGGTCTCCATCGCTATCGCACGGCGACGGGTGCGTGGTATCGCATGGCGGCAATGCAGAACGTGGGCGTGGCGCTCGAGACGGTCCGCTCTTGGCTCTCGTTTCCCGGCTGGCCCGCCGCATACGACGCCGCGTTCGAAACCGATCTCGGCCAGGCGGCGCCGACGTTCCTACCGTATCTGAGCGGCGAGCGTTCGCCATGGATGAACCCCGATGCGCGCGGCGGATGGTTGGGACTCAGCCTCGCCGATACCCGAGGCACCTTGATGCGTGCGGCGTTCGAAGGCGTGGCGTTCTCGTTGCGGGCGGGGCTCGACGCTATCCGCACCGGTGCGGCAAATGTGCGCAAGTTGCGCCTCGCGGGTGGTGGCTCCATCGATGCGCGGTGGCGTCAGTTGTTGGCCGATGCGCTCGACGGGGAACTCTACGCGCTGGCCTGCCCGAACGTCGGCGCGCGCGGCGCGGCGCTGATCGCCGGGCTCTCGCGGGGCCATTGGCGCGAGGCCGATCTGCCGGCGCTCGCGCCGCCGGCTGAGCGAGTCGCCGGTCCGAGCGGCGATGCGGCCGTCGCGGGTCGGTATGCGCGGTTCCAGGCGCTTTATGGGTGCACTGAACCCTGGTTCGGGGCCCACGCGCGATAGGGGCCAATCGACGTCGACGAGCGAAACGCCGCGTTAGGTGCTACGATCTGACGCGTTTCTCCGAGCAATTTCGGCGATTGCGCTTCAAGCGCCCGGAGGACGACGAGTCGATCGGCATGCCTATCCAATACCTTCGCGGTTTCACCGTGCCTGAGCGCACCGACGAGGCAAACCGCCGTCTCGGTCGGTCGCTCGCTTTCGTCGCCGGTGCCGCCAATGCCGGCGGCTTTCTCGCGGTCGGTCAATACACGTCGCATATGTCGGGGATCGTCTCCTCGCTCGCCGACAATCTCGCGCTCGGCAGCCTCGGGATGGCCGGTGCGGGCTTGGCTTCGCTGGTTTCGTTCATTCTCGGGGCCGCGACGTCGGCGATCCTGATCAATTGGGGCAGGCGCCGCGAATTGCGCAGCCATTATGCGTTGCCGCTCGTCCTCGAGGCTGCCCTGCTGATTTGCTTCGGATTCCTCGGCTCGAATCTCGAGGCCCATCGCATTCTTTTCGTGCCCGCGACGGTGGCGCTGCTCTGCTATGTGATGGGTTTGCAAAACGCGATGATCACGAAGATCTCGAAGGCCGAGATTCGCACGACGCACATGACGGGGCTCGTGACCGACATCGGCATCGAACTTGGCCGGCTCGTCTACTGGAACGGCCCGCGCAATGGGCCGATGAGAGATTCGGCGTTCGTGCGGTGTGATCGGCAGCGGCTCGCGTTGCTGGCGTCGCTGCTGGCGTCGTTCCTGGTCGGCGGCTTGGCGGGCGCGCTCGGCTTCAAGCATCTCGGGTTCGTGTCGACCGTTCCCCTTGCGACGGTGCTGGTTGCGCTCGCGGTCGTGCCGTTGATCGACGACGTGCTGGGCCAGCAACGCTAGGGGCAACGACGCCACGCCACACTTCACGCGGCGCCCCGTCTGCATGCGCAAATGCAGACCCCTCAATCGCACCTCACGCCGTGCCCGATATCGCCCTCGCGCTGCCGACTTGTCCCTTATGCGGCATTGCACCATAGAAAGTGGTTTTCCCCGCCTTGACAGTCCCGGGCGCGTATCCGATCATTCGATCACAACACGAGCAAATGCTCTCTCAATGAGCGTTAGTTCACAAGCATAAAAACGGGTCAATTGATCACCCAGCGGAGACGGTTCGTGAAATTGCACGACAAAGTGGCGATCCTGACCGGCGCCGGGAGCGGTATCGGCGAAGCGGTCGCGCAACGCTATCTGGAGGAGGGCGCGAAATGCGTGCTCGTCGACGTGAAGCCGGCGGATGCCTACGCGCAGCCGCTCGCCCGCCGTTACCCGGAGCGTGTCCACGCCATTTCGGCCGATATCACGCAACGGGCGGATATCGAGCGCATCGTCGCCTCGAGCGTCGAGCGCTTCGGGCAGATCGACATCCTCTTCAACAATGCGGCCATCTTCGATATGCGGCCGCTCCTCGACGAATCCTGGGACATCTTCGACAAGCTCTTCGCCGTCAACGTGAAGGGCATGTTCTTCATGATGCAGGCCGTCGCGCGGCATATGGTCGAAGCGGGCCGCGGCGGCAAGATCGTCAATATGTCATCGCAAGCCGGCCGTCGCGGCGAGGCGCTCGTTTCGCATTACTGCGCAACGAAGGCGGCTGTCCTAAGCTACACGCAATCGGCCGCGCTCGCGCTCGCGCCCCACAAGATCAACGTGAACGGCATCGCGCCGGGCGTGATCGATACGCCGATGTGGGAGCAGGTCGATGCGCTCTTCGCCCGCTACGAGGGGCGCCCGCTCGGCGAAAAGAAGCGACTCGTGGGCGAAGCCGTGCCGCTCGGCCGCATGGGCGTGCCGGCCGATTTGACGGGCGCGGCGGTTTTTCTCGCCTCGTCCGATGCCGACTACATCACCGCTCAGACGCTCAACGTCGACGGCGGCAACTGGATGAGCTAGCTGTTCGGCGCTGCGTGCGGGGATACGCGATACGCAGCGCTCTATCCCGCAGTTCCGTACAACGAACAAGAGAAGGAGACAAGCGATGCAACCCACATTCGGTTCCGCCCGTCGTTTCACGCGCCATGCGCTCGCCGTGGGAGCGGTGGCCTGCGCGGCCGGAGGCGCCGCGAACGCAATGGCTGCGACGATCACGATCGCGGTGGTGAACAACCCCGACATGATCGAGATGAAGAAGCTCTCCTCGGACTTCGAGAAGAGCAACCCCGACATCAAGCTGAACTGGGTGGTCCTCGAGGAGAACGTGCTGCGCCAGCGCGCGACGACCGACATCACGACTGGCAGCGGCCAGTTCGACGTCATGATGATCGGCGCCTACGAGGCGCCCCAGTGGGGCAAGCGCGGCTGGCTTTCGCCGATGTCGAATCTGCCCGCCGACTATGACGTGAACGACGTCATGAAGCCCGTGAGAGACAGCCTCTCGTACAACGGCACGCTCTATGCCCTGCCGTTCTACGCCGAAAGCTCGATGACGTTCTATCGCACGGATCTTTTCAAGGCCAAAGGCCTCACGATGCCGTCGAAGCCAACCTACGACCAGATCGCCGAGTTCGCCGACAAGCTGACCGACAAGTCGACCGGCGTCTATGGCATCTGCTTGCGCGGGAAGGCGGGCTGGGGCGAAAACATGGCCTACCTGACGACGCGCGTGAACACCTATGGCGGCCGCTGGTTCGACGATAAATGGGACGCGCAGTTGACCACGCCCGAATGGAAAAAGGCAGTCAGTTCCTACATCGACCTGATGAAGAAAGACGGCCCGCCCGGAGCGAGCTCCAACGGTTTCAACGAAAACCTCACCTTGATGTCCTCGGGCAAGTGCGCGATGTGGATCGATGCCACGGTCGCGGCCGGGATGCTCTATAACAAGAGTCAGTCGCAGGTGGCCGACAAGATCGGATTTGCCGCGGCACCGACGGAAGTCACGCCCAAGGGCTCGCACTGGCTTTGGGCATGGGCGCTTGCGATCCCGAAGACATCGAAGAAACAGGACGACGCGAAGAAGTTCATCGAATGGGCGACGGGCAAGCCCTATATCGAGCTCGTCGCCAAAGACGAAGGATGGGCCTCGGTGCCGCCCGGCACGCGCGAGTCGACCTATAACCGTCCTGAGTACAAGCAGGCCGCGCCGTTCGCCGAATTCGTCGAGAACGCGATCAAGACGGCCGACCCGAACCACCCGACGGAGAAGCCGGTCCCTTACACGGGTGTGCAGTTCGTCGGCATTCCTGAATTCCAGTCGTTCGGGACCGTGGTCGGACAGAGCATCGCCGGCGCGCTGGCGGGTCAGATGTCGGTCGATCAAGCGCTGGCCGCGGGCAATGCCACGGCCAATCGCGCCGTGAAGCAGGCCGGCTACCAGAAGTAAAGCCGGCCGATGAGGCGATGCTTTCCTCGCGCATCGCCTCGTTCCAGCGGTCCGCCTGAATGTCGTGCGGCTTGGGGCCTCGCGGCAGGCGGCCCGCTCATCGATGTAACGAGGTGACAGGGATCAGGAGGCCGTAACGATGCGACATCTTCATTTACCGCTCACGCACGGAGGGGCGCACGAAGCCGCTCTGCCGACCCCCGAGCGGCGCGCCGGAGCGACGCGCTGGCTCGCCACCCCCTCGGTCGCCCTCCTTGTTCTCTGGATGACGATACCGCTCGCGATGACGATCTGGTATTCGTTCTCGCGCTACAACCTGCTCAATCCCGACGAAAAAGGCTTCGCGGGCTGGAACAACTACCTCTACCTGGTCACCGATCCGTCGTTCGCGCCGTCGATCATCCATACCCTCGAACTGATCGGATGGGTGCTCGTGATCACGGTCGTCGGCGGCGTGCTCATGGCCGTTCTCTTCGATCGCAAGTTCGTCGGGCAGGGTATCGCGCGGCTCCTCGCCATCGCACCATTCTTCGTCATGCCGACCGTCAGCGCGCTGATCTGGAAGAACATGATGCTGCATCCGGTCTACGGGATCGTTGCGGCCGCGATGCGTGGGCTCGGGTTGCGACCGATCGACTGGTTCGCCACCTATCCGCTCTCGTCTATTGTCGTCATCGTCGCCTGGCAATGGTTGCCGTTCGCCTTCCTCATTCTGTTCACGGCGATCCAGTCGCTCGACGAGGAGCAAAAGGAAGCCGCGCGCATCGACGGCGCGGGACCGTTGTCGATGTTCTTCTATATCACGCTGCCGCACCTGAGGCGCGCGATCGCCGTCGTCGTCATGATGGAGACGATTTTCCTGCTGTCGATCTTCGCCGAGATCTATACGACGACCTCGGGCGGGCCCGGCAACGCGACGACGATCCTCTCGTACCTGATCTACGCGCTGGGCCTGCAGCAGTTCGATGTCGGGCTCGCATCGGCGGGCGGCATTCTCGCGGTGGTGCTCGCGAACATCGTGGCGTTCTTCCTCGTGCGCATGCTCGCGAAGAACTTGAAAGGGGAGTACGAAAAATGAGCAATCCGACCGTACCTGTCGCGCGCCCCCCCGTGCACATCACGGTGCCGGCACTCGGCGCCGTCAAGCGCGTGCTGCCCGGCGCGCTCGCGTGGCTGATCTCGATCGCGCTCTTCTTCCCGATCTTCTGGATGACGATCACCGCGTTCAAGACCGAGCGCGATGCCTACTCGCTGTCGCTCGTCTTCTCGCCGACCTTCGACAGCTTCCGCGAGGTCTTCGCGCGCAGCGACTACTTCGCGTTCGCGCGCAATTCGATTCTGATCTCCGTCGGCGTGACCGTCTTGTGCCTTGCGCTCGCCGTGCCGGCCGCCTATACGATGGCCTTCTTTCCGACGCGCCGCACGCAAAAGCTGCTGCTCTGGATGCTGTCGACGAAGATGATGCCGTCGGTCGGCGTGCTCGTGCCGATCTATGTGCTCTGGAAGGACGTGGGGTTGCTCGATACCGTCTCCGGCCTCGTCATCGTCTACACGCTGATGAATCTGCCGATCGCGGTCTGGATGGCCTTCACGTACTTCAACGAAATTCCGCGCGACATTCTCGAAGCGGGGCGCATCGACGGTGCGGCGACCTGGCAGGAGATCGTTTATCTGCTGATGCCGATGGCATTGCCGGGGCTCGCATCGACGGCGTTGCTGCTCGTGATTCTTTCGTGGAACGAAGCGTTCTGGAGCATCAACCTGTCGAGCTCGGCCGCCGCGCCGCTCACCGTGTTCATCGCGTCGTACTCGAGCCCCGAAGGGCTCTTCTGGGCGAAGCTGTCGGCCGCCTCGCTGCTCGCCGTCGCGCCGATCCTGCTCGTCGGCTGGCTGTCGCAAAAGCAGCTCGTGCGCGGGCTCACGTTCGGGGCCGTCAAATGACGAGAGAAGCGAGCGACGAAGCATCGCGCGAGGCGCGTCTGCTCATATGCGATTGTGACGGCGTCCTCATCGATAGCGAGACTGTCGCGGCGAGCATGCTCGTGCGCGAGTTGAGCGCGCGGTGGCCCGATAGCGATATCGAGCCCGTGGTGCTGCCGCTCCTGGGCTTGCGCATCGAGCGCGTGCTCGAGGAAAGCGCGGTTGCGCTCGGCAAGACGCTCACCGCCGCCGATATCGATGCGATACGCGGCTCGGTCGAGGCGGCGGCGCGCCAAGCGCCCGTCGTCGACGGAGTCGAGGCGGCGCTCTCGCAGATCGCGCTGACGAAGGCTTGCGCGAGCAACAGCTATACCGGCTATGTCGAGGCCGTCCTCGCGCGTACCGGGCTCGGGCGTTTCTTCGGCACACGGCTTTTTTGCGCGGATCGCGTTGCTCGGCCGAAGCCCGCGCCGGATGTCTACGTCGCCGCGGCGGATACGCTCGGAGTCGCGCGCGAGGCGTGCCTCGTCGTGGAGGACAGCGTGGCCGGCGTGGCGGCCGCGAACGCGGCGGGCATGCCCGTACTAGGCTTCGTCGGCGGCGGACACGCCACCCGGGCGCAGATGGAAGCGCTCATCACCGCCGGTGCGAAACATGTGTTCGACGATATGCGTGAGTTGCCGGCGCTCGTCGATCGATGGATCGAGGCGCGGCTCGAAAGCGCGCGCCTGGCAACGAACATCAAAGGAGACGAATCATGGCAAGCGTGACTTTGCGCGGCGTTGCTAAGCGCTACGACGAGCATGAGGTGCTCAGGAATGTCAACCTCGATATCGCCGACGGTGAGTTCGTCGTTTTCGTCGGCCCGAGCGGCTGCGGGAAATCGACGCTTTTGCGCATGATCGCGGGGCTCGAAGAGATCAGCGCCGGCGATCTCACGATCGACAATGCGCGGATGAACGAGGTGCCGCCCGCAAAGCGCGGCATCGCGATGGTGTTCCAGTCGTACGCGCTCTATCCGCACATGTCGCTCTACGACAACATGGCATTCGGGCTCAAGCTCGCCGGCACGAAAAAGCCCGAGATCGACGAGGCCGTCCGCAACGCGGCCAAGATCCTCCACATCGATCATCTACTCGATCGCAAGCCGAAGCAGCTTTCGGGCGGCCAGCGCCAGCGCGTCGCGATCGGACGCGCGATCACGCGCAAGCCGAAGGTGTTTCTCTTCGACGAGCCGCTGTCGAACCTCGATGCCGCGCTGCGCGTGAAAATGCGGCTCGAGTTCGCGCGGCTGCATGACGAGCTCAAGACGACGATGATCTACGTCACGCACGATCAGGTCGAGGCGATGACGCTCGCGGACAAGATCGTCGTGATGTCGGCCGGCAACGTCGAACAAGTCGGCAGTCCTAATCGTCTTTATCATGCGCCGGCCAATCGCTTCGTGGCCGGGTTCATCGGCTCGCCGAAGATGAACTTTCTTTCGGGCGTCGTCGAAGAGACGAATGCCGACGGCGTGCTCGTTCGCTACGAGACCGGTGAGACGCAACGCGTGGCCGTCGAGCCGCGCGGCGTGCAAAGAGGTACGCGCGTAGCCGTCGGCATTCGACCTGAGCACCTCCATACGCGCGCGGCGGGGGCGGCCGAGTTTGGCGTGGCTTCGACGGTCACGGCGGTGGAATCGCTCGGCGATGCGGCTTATCTCTACGCTGATTCGCCTGTCGCGGCCGATGGCTTGATCGCGCGCATTCCACCGCTCGAGCGGCACGAGCGCGGCGAAGCGCTGAAGCTCGGCGCGGACCCGGAGCATTGCCATCTCTTCGACGAGGAAGGACATGCGTTCGAGCGGAAGATCGTCGAAGTGCTCTCGGCGGCGTAGGCTTGTTTGAACGATTGCGCCGGGTGCGCGATGAAGCGCTGACGCGAGAAGCCGAAGCTTCATGCGCGCAACCGGATTTTGCTCGTTACTTCAAATCACGCGCGACGCGAAATCCATTCGCCGTGTAGCGAACGCCGCTGTCGTACTTGAAGCGCGTGGCCGTGAGCATATACGAGGCGCCGTCGCGCCACGAGCCGCCGCGAATCACGTGGGACTGGCAATTGGGTTCGTCCCACGAGCGGCCGTCGGCCGGTGCGTTCTTGTACGAGATGTGCCAGCAGTCGCTGACCCATTCCCAAACACCACCTCCCATGTCGTAGAGACCGAACGGATTGGCGGCGAACGAGCCCACATCGGCCGGAGCCTCGTCGTGCCACGGCTGCCCGCAGTCCTTGCAGTTCACCTTGCCCGCGCGCATTTCATCGCCCCACCAGTAGCGTGTCGTCGTGCCGCCGCGCGCCGCGTATTCCCATTCGGCCTCGGTCGGCAGGCGGTAGTGCTTGCCCGTCGTTTTGCTCAGCCACGCCACGTATTGCTGTGCATCGTCCCAACTGACATCGTGCACGGGCGCATTGGGTGACGTACTGTTGTCGCTCGCGAGCGGTGCGCATGCACGCGCGCTGACACACGCATTCCATTGCGCGACTGTCACGACGTATTTCGCGAGCGCGAACGCGTGGTCGATCGTCACGCGATGAGGCGGCCGCTCGGAAGGATCATCCGCATTCGTGCCCATGACGAAGCTGCCGGGCGCGATCGAGACGAGCGCCGGGCAGGCGGCGCAATCTTTGATCTCATGCGCGCCCGCCGCGGCCGAAGGGCCGGGCGCCGGGGGTGCCATGGCCGCGGCGGGCGGCGCGCTCGAAGCCGCTGCCGCAGGCGGTGCCTTCGCAGCGGGCGTCGGTGTCTGAGCCGGTCGCGTATTCGGCGCGGAAGTTGAAGGCGCAGGTGCCGTCGGCGACTTTCCCGCCGACATTGGCGGCGTCGCCGACGCGGCGGCGCGCAAGCGAGCGAGGCGCGCTTGCGCGAGCGGCGCGAAACGACCATTCGGATACGCCTTCAGGTAGGCCTCGTAGTCGCCGGCGTAGTTGCTGTCCTTGATCGACTCCCAGAACGTGATCTCGTACTGCTCGCTGCTGTCTTTCGGCAGCACACCGGCGTGCACGAGGCCAGGCCCCGTGCAGACCGTCGACGCGAGGAGCGCAATGCACAGCAGTCTTGGCAGCATTGAAACCCCCGTTCGGGCATCGATATCGATAGCAGCAGTTTGCGCGCAAGGAAGAACGCGCAGTCTGTGCGCCAGCGCGCAGTGGCGCCCCATGCGCATGGGCCAGCATACGGTTCTAGCCTGTCGCGGCCCATCGAGCATCGGCATGCGCCGCTCGAATCAGAAAGATCGCGCCGGGCGAGCCGGACCGCTATGCGGGAAATCGCGAAGAGGAGGGGGGCGGCCATGCAACGGAGAACGATGCTCATCGCATGCGTGGTCGCCGGCGTCGCGCCGCGCGTTGCCTTCGCCGGCCCCACGCCCTCGCCGCCCGGCGCGCAGGTCTACATCATCTGGCCGTACGACGGCGCCCGCATCAAGGGCGCGTTCTGGCTCCGCATGGGGCTGACCAACATGGGCGTGTGTCCGAAGGGCGTCGACCGGCCTGCCACGGGTCATCATCATGTGCTGATCGACACCGACTTGCCCCCCATGGACCAGGCTATTCCGTCGGACAGAAACCATCTCCATTTCGGCGCGGGCGAAACGGAGGCGCGCATCGAGCTGCCGCCGGGCAAGCATACGCTGCAGTTGCTCATGGGCGACTACAACCACGTCCCTCACAATCCGCCGGTCTACTCGAAAAAGATCACGATAACTGTCGAGTGACTGTGCGCCCCCCGCCCTCGCCCCAAGCAGGGAAGGCTTGATGAAACGTCGGAGCTCACGTCATGAACCATCGCTTCGGTTTCTCCGCAATCGCCGCGCGATTCCTGTCTTTCGTCGTAGCGACGCTCGCAATGACGTTGATGGCGATTTTGATCCCGGCAGTTCCAGCCTTTGCGGGCGGTACGCCGGCCGATCCGCGCGCGCTCGTCTATATCGGCTGGCCCAACGATGGCCAAGTGCTGCCCGCCGGCAAGCCGTTCAAGGTCTGGTTCGGACTGCGCTACATGGGCGTCGCGCCGGCCGGCGTGAGCTTCCCGAATACAGGCCACCACCATCTGCTCATCGATACCGACCTGCCGCCGATGGACCAAAGGATTCCGTCCGACCGGAACCATCTGCATTTCGGCGCGGGCCAGACTGAAACGATGATCGAGTTGCCACCGGGCAAGCACACGCTGCAACTGCTGCTCGGCGATGAGAATCATGTCCCGCACAATCCTGCCGTCTTCTCGAAGAAGATCACGATCTACGTGAAATGAGGCGGGCGCTTAAACGTGTCCGCAATCGGCGGCATTGTTCCGACGGCGAGCGCGTCCGCATCTCGATTCCGCATCAGCATCCGCATGTCGGTTCTCGACCGACACCTCGTCCTGTGACTGTCGGCGTAGCGCCATCACTCTTGATGCGCAGTGTTCCTCGGCGCGCGTACGCGCAAAGCTACTGTCAGCGCTGAGCCCCTTATCTGGCAAGCACTTGCGGGCTGCTGCGCATCGTCACGGGCACGCATGGCACATCCTGTGCAGTAGAAGGCTCGAGCCCGCAACACATTGCAGCTCAATTCGAAACCCCGCCTTATCTTTACTTGCCTTCAGGAGAACTGCCATGAAATCGCTCATGATCGAAGACCTCGGTGCCGCCAAAGAACTCGACGCCCGCGCCATGTCCGCCGTACGCGGCGGTACGCTCGGCTACTTGCCTCTGCCGTACTACTCGCCCGTTCACGTCACCGATACGACGAACTTCAGCGCGCAACAGCTGATCAGCCAGTCGAACAGCATCGTCAACAACACGGGCAACGATGTCGCGTTCTCTTCGGGCATCCACTCGACGGTCAACCCGTCGCAGAGCGCGAAGAACACGATCAACTTCTGATCGCATTCACGCGCTCGAGCCGCGAGCCGTCCGTCAGGCGGCACATCGCCTGACCTGACGGCGGCCCGGCCCGAAAGAGCCAGCCCATATCGGCCGCATCGCCCACCGCCCGCCGTTCCCTCACCGCTCGCCGACATTCCGAAAGGAGCCCGTCGTGAACACGTCGATCTGTTCCGTTGGCACCGTCCTCAGCCGCGTCGTTGCACGTTCGTTCTTTTCTCGCGTCGTGACAGCAGGAATCTGCGCGGCGGCGTTCTCGGGCTGCATGGATCTGAAGATCCCGGCCTACCAGCGCCCGGATACGCCCGCGAAGACGAATTGGGCGCACGTGGATCATCGCGTGTCGGCCGCGGATACCGTCGATCCGCAGTGGTGGAAGGCATTCGACGACCCCTATCTCGACACGCTCATCGACAAGGCGATCAGCGGGAACGTCGACATCAAGGTGCTTGCCGCCCGCATCGGCATAGCGGGCGCGCAAATCGGCGAGGCGCGTGCCGGCGCGCTGCCGAGCGCCGATCTCGGCGCGGGTGTCGACATCGAAAAGAACACGCACCAGCCGGTCACGAAGTCCTACAACCTCGGCGCACAGGTGAATTGGGACATCGACATCTGGGGCAAGGTCGCGAAAGGCGTCTCGGCGCAAAAAGCGGAATTCCATGCGACCGAGGCGGACTGGCGCGCAGGGTATCTGACGCTCGTCGCGGGGGTCTCGAGCACCTACTTTCAGATTCTTCAATTCGACGATCAGATCGACGAGGAGCAAAAGACGCTAGACAAGAATCGGCAGATTCTGACGATCTATCGCTCGATGTACGCGAACGGCGTCGTGCCGCAAACCGAAGTGCTGCGGCAGGAGGCGGAAATAAACGGGCTCGCGAACGAGCTCATCGAACTGCACCGCTCGCGCGATCTCGCCGAGAATGCGCTGGCCACGCTCGTCGGCGTGCCTGCGGGCGAGTTCAAGGTTCCCGTCGGTCACTTGCGCGAGCGGATCAAGCTGCCCGAGGTGCCGATGGGGCTGCCGGCCCAACTGCTCGCGCGCCGGCCCGACGTCGTCGCCGCGCAATTTCGCGTGCTCGAATCGTACGACGAGATCGGCGCCGCCAAGCTCGCGCAATTGCCGAGCATCAGCTTGACGGGCCGCGGCGGCACGGCGGCGTTCGCGCTGACCGACTTGATGAAAGCGTTCACGTTCAGCTTCTTGCCGAGCATCGATCTGCCGATGTTCGATCCGAGCGTGAAGGCCCATATCAAAACGACGGAGGCGCAAAGCGAGCTCGCGCGGCAGCAGTATCGTCAGACCGTGTTCGCGGCGTTCGAGGAGGTCGAGAACGCGCTCGTCGATCTCACCGCGCACAAGCAGCAGCGCGTCGAGCTCGAAGCGCAGAACGCGCGGTTGCAGGTCGTGGCCGCGCAGGTCGAGGCGCAACTGAAAGAAGGCATCGTGTCGCAACTCGAGGTGCTCGAGTCGGAGCGCTCGCTTGCCGCGGCCGAGCTCGCGCTCGTCGCCAATCATCAGCAGATCCTCGCTGACACGGTGACGCTCTACAAGGCGATCGGCGGCGGCTGGCCCGAGGTGGTCGTCGCCGACGAGAAAGGCGCAGACACGCGCTCGCCCAGTGCTCATGAATTGGCCGCCAATCACTGATCGGGACCGATGCCATGCACACGATCGAAGAGGCGACGAGCGGTGACGCGCTTGAGGCACGGCGCGCACCGATTGACTGCCGCACCGCGTCGCCTACACTTTGGACACACTCGCTTCATCGCATGCACCCGTGGGGGCCGTGCCGCGCTTCGGTCTTCCGGGCTTCGCGCCGCCAACGAGGTGGCCGATAAATGCTGAGTGTCGGAACGAGCCCCCGGTCCAATGCGTCGCGACGGTCGCTCGTGGCGGAACCTACAGCAGCAGGCGCCGTGGGCGGCGACCCGGCGTTTTCCCGCAGGTGTCGAACGATGGCTTCCGACGATGCTCCGATTGCCGAAACGAAGCGACCCGCGCGCTCGCCAAGCTCGCTTGGGGACGAACCGTCGCATAGCGCCGAGACGCACGCCGCGCCCACGCGATGCTACGACGTCGTGCTCGAGCCGCTCTCGCATCGCGAGCTCGGCGAGATTCGCATCACGCGTGAGCTCTTTGCGGTAGGGCGTGCCGAACCGCCGTTCGCGTCGGCGCGAGCCGAGGTCGTCGCCGAGCTGTCGCGCCGTCACGCGAAGATCTTTTTCGAGCGCGGCGATGCTTATGTCGCCGACTTGAGCAGCAAAAACGGCACGACGGTCGGCGGCGTCGAGGTCCGCGAGAGACCGCGTCAGCTTCGCGACGGCGATACGCTATCGTTCGCGGGGGTCTTCACCTATCGCGTGGCATTCGTCCCGCACGACGCGCGCGCCGATGCCGGATGCCAGCGCTCCCTGCTTCTCACCCTGACGCCCGAGCGCGGCGATCTCGGGCTCGAACCGATCGTCGTGACCACCTTTCCGTTTCTGATCAGCAAGAGCGACGAGACGTTCTCGCGCTATCGCAGCACCTATGCGCACCAGGTCAACTACCTGTCGCGCCGGCATGCGCATTTCTTCGTCGCCGACGGAAAAGTCTTCATCGAAGACCTCGGCAGCACCAACGGGACGTTCGTCGACGGCAAGCGCCTCGACGAAGGCGCGCGGCCGCTCGAAGACGGTGCGCGGCTCGCATTCGGCGGCAATCATTTCGTCTACCGCGTCGGCGTGAAGAGCGGCACGCCGGCGGACCCGACGGTGACGCAGGTCGATGCGGCGGCGCATGAGGAAGCACCAAACGCTAAGGCGCCAGACGCGGCGATCGATGCGCGCATCGGGGCCGCCGTCGCCGATGCCGATCGCACGACGTTCATCGCGGCGCCGCACTCGTTCCTCGACATCTTTTGCGTCGATCCCGCGCGCGCCGAGGACGACGAAATCAATCCCGACGCCGTCGCGCCGGCTGTCGATTCGAAGCGCGCGGTTTCGCATTGGCGCTGGAGCGCGAGACTTTCCACGGTTCTCGGCGAATTGAGCGCCGCATTGGGCGGTGGCGCCGATGTCGACATTCGGAAGATCGGCCGCTGGGCCGGCGCCGCCTTGGCGCTGCTGGCGGCGCTGGCCGTATTCTCGTATTGGCGCGGCGCGCCGCAGCGCGACATGAAGACGCTGCTTGCGGCAGCGCGGTACGAAACCGCGTCGCGCTTCGCGGACCAGTATCTCGCGCAGCATCCCGACGACGCCGCGTTCCAGTCCGAAGGTGCGGAAGCCCTCGTCAAATCGAAGGTGCCCGATTGGATCGGCGCCGAGAAGGCGCATGCGTTCGATCGCGCGCACTCGATCGCCGCACAAATGAGGCAGCTTGCGCGCCACAACGCGCAGGCGGCCGCGCTCGTCGACGAAATCGAATGGATCGGCGATCTCGAGGCCTTCTGGGCGAGCCGCGGTGGGGCTCAGGCGCCGGTCGCGATTTACCGCGACGAGCCGGTCATCGAGGGATTGGTCGCGCGTTGGAACCGCGACACGAACGCGCATCAGCACGCACTCGATCAAATTGCGTCGTACGTCCCCGCATTCGGCGAGTTTTATGCCGATGCGCTCAGTCATCTGCGCGCGCTCGAGAGCGACAATTCGGTCTACGTGGCAGCACTGGAGCGTCTTCAGGCGGCCATCTCCAAAGCGCTGGACGACGGCCGCGACGACCAGCTCGACGCCTTGTCGAACATGCTTGCCGATTATGGCGATCGCTATCCGCGGCTCGCAGGCCTCGATCGTGTACGCGACGATTTGCAACGCTATCGGCAGATCGAGCGCGACGTTCGCGCTGGCCGCGTGGACGAGGCAGCCGCGGCGCTGAAGGTGGCTCGCTTTGCGACACCGCCCTTTCAGGCGCGCGTACCGGCGCTTGCGAAGCAGGTCGGCGAGACGCGAAGGAGCACGCCATGACGTCCGGCGCCCATCAATCGCGAGGCATGAAGCCGCTCGCCGAAGCGCTGACGGACCACGAGGCGGAAGGCATCGCGATCCTCAGCGAGCAACCGAAGCGGCTCATCGAGGCGGCCATCGCAATCGTGGCTGCGCTCGTATTCAGCGCCTTTCTCTGGTCTTTCTTCGGGCACGCGGACGTCATCGTGACGGCCGGCGGCACGCTCGCGCCGGAGTCGGAGGTGCGGCGCATCTATGCACCGGTCGACGGTGAGCTGGCCGATATTTATATCGCCGAAGGTCAGCCCGTGAAGAAGGACGACGTGATCGGACGCATCAACGCGCGCGGCGCGATTGAGGCCGCGACGAACGCGCTCGATGCACGTCTGAAGCTCGAGGATGCGGAGCGCGAATGGCAACAGTTCCCGCAGAAGAAGGCGCTGATGGAGCGCAAGGCCGAAGCGCTGAAGGCGCAGATCGAAGTCGAAGAGCATCTGCACGAGAACCGCATCGCCGAAGGCACGAGCAAGCTTGTGCAGGCGCAAAAGGCGCAGCTCGACGAGGCGCGCAGCAATGTCGACAGCGCGCAGCACGCGCGCGATCTCGCTCGCGACGAGGCCGAGAAGTTCGCGCGCCTCTTGGCGCTGCCCGGAGGCGGGGGCGTTTCACAGACACAGGTCGCCGAAAAGAAGAGCGCGTACCTGCAGGCGGAAAACAACGTGCGAATCGCCGAGGCGCGCCTCGCGCAGCTCCAAGCGCAACTGTCTCATGACTTCGCGCAGGCGAAGGCGCAGCTCGAAGGCAGTGCCGAGACACTGACGAACCTGCGCATCGAATACGATGCGACGTTGCGCGAGATCGCCAACACGGAAGACAAGCTGCGCCTTCAAGTGCAAACGGCCCGGCTCGCCGCCGACGCGGCCGCGCGCATACGCTTCGAGAACATCGACAAGGACAACTTCCTGCTCGTGCTCGCGCCCGTTTCGGGCGTCGTCACGGATGTCACGACGACGCAGCCCGGCGACAAGATTCAGGCGAATACACCGCTCGGCGGCATCGCGCCCGCGAATGCACGAGCCGTCGTGCGCATCGAGATCGCGGAGGACGACCGCGCGTTCCTGCGTGAGGGGCTGCCCGTCAAGCTCAAGTTCAATGCGTTTCCTTATCAGCGCTACGGCGTAATCGACGGCACGCTCGAATACATCGCGCCGGCCGCGAAGCCGTCGGCGCATACGAAGCAACCCGTCTACGAAGGCCGTGTCACGCTCGCGCGCGACTACTACTCAGTGGGTGATGCGCGGTATCCGCTGCGCTACGGCATGACCGCGTCGGCCGAGATCGTCGTGCGCGAGCGGCGGCTGATCGACTTCGCGCTCGATCCGATGAGACGCGTGGCCGGCTGAGTATAACGGCCGAAACGAGGAGGATGACATGGCGGCAATCGTGCGAATCGACGACGAGGTCATCGGCACCGACGACTTCATACGGGCACTCAAGCTGACGGGCCAGTTCGAAGCGCTCGTCGAGCAGCAGGTGCGCGACCGGCTGACGGTCATCGCCGCGAAGAGCCATGGCGTGCACGTATCGACGGAAGAGATCCAGGCTCGCGCCGATCAGTTCCGCCGCGTGCGCGGGCTCCATCGCGCGGCGGACATGAATCGGTTTCTCGATACGTTCGGCATCAGCCTCGACGAGTTCGAGGCGTTCGTGACCGACACTCTCTATCAAGAGAAGATGTTGGCGGAAGTCTGCAGCGACGAGGCCGTCGAGGCTTACTTCAAGCTGAATTCGCCGAAGTTCGACAGTGTGGAAGTGAGCCACATCGTGCTCGACAGCGAGGGGCAGGCGAAGGAAGTCATGTCGATCCTCGACGACGACCCGTCGAGTTTCGCCGAGATCGCGCGCGAGCATTCGATTGCCGATACGCGCGAGCGCGGCGGCGTGATCGGCAAGGTATTGCGAGGGTCGCTCAAGACCGAGATCGAAGCGAAGGTTTTCAATGCGCATGCCGGCGATCTGCTCGGCCCGTTCGCCGCCCCCGATGGTTCGTTCTACGAAATTTTCTCGGTGACGGCGAAGTATCCGGCCGTGCTCGATCACGACGTCGCCTCCGAGGTCCGGCGCGTGCTGCGCGAAGAGTGGCTCGCCGCGCGGGCGCAGGAACATGTCATCGAAGCGCGATAGGGCGGAACGGGGATAACTCATGGACACGCAGGCATCGGCATCGCCGCCGCTCGACGCGCAATCGCTGGCGCAATTCCTCTCGTCGGTGGAGCCGCTGTCGGTGTTTCCGCCCGATGCGCTCGACGAACTCGCCGCGCATGCCGTGTCGCGCGCCTACGCGTTCGGCGAAACGATCGCATGCCGAGGCGAGGCGGCCGACGGTCTTTTCATCGTCCGTTCGGGAACGGTGCGGCTTTTCACCGAGGAAAGCGGTAAGGAGACGAGTCTCGGCGTGCGCAAGGAGCGCGAAGTGTTCGCCGAGATCGCGATGCTGCGCGAGTATTGGCACGAGGCTTCGGTGCGCGCATCCTCGAAGGTCGAGCTGCTCTTCATCCCGCGCACCGCGATCGCACCGATCGTCGCCGCGAACGCGTCCGTTCAGTCGTTCGTGACGAGCTACGTCGCCATCAGCTCGGCGGGCGGCTTCGTTGCGCGCCTCTTCGATTTGCGCGGCAAGCTGACGCGGGCCGAGCTCGAGGAGTATGTATCGAGTGTGGGCGTCAAGCGCGTCGCGGCCGGCAAGGACATTCTGGTGCAAGGCTCGCGCGACGACATGCGGCTCTATGTCGTGCGCCAGGGCGAAGTGCGCCTTGCCCACCGCGCGAACGGCACCGACTACACGCTCGCCACGCTCGGCGCCGGGGCGATATTCGGCGAGCGCGCCTGCTTGCTCAGACAGGAGCAGCAGGCCACGGTGACGGCGACGGCCGATACGAGACTCATCGTCATTCCGGAGAAGACCGTCCACTTCATGCTGGGGCGCAATGCGAAGTTGCGCGAAGTGCTCGAGGAGCGGATCCGCTTTGTCGATCGTGAGCTCGAGCGGCAAAAGAAGGTTGCCGAGCGGACGAGGCGGGCCGATCGGCTCGACCTCGAATCGCGCGACGAGATCGGCGCGAAGCTCGTCAAGCGATTCGCGCTCGTCGAGCAAGCCGAGGAGATGGATTGCGGGGCAGCCTGTCTCGCGATGATCTGCCGCCATTACGGCATTCCGATGACGCTCGGCAAGCTGCGCGAGCTCGCCAACGTGACGACGCAGGGCGCGACGCTCGAGAGCCTTGCGCGCACGGCCGAATCACTTGGCTTGACCGCGCGCGGGATGCAGTGCACCTATGAGGCGATGCTCGGGTTCGACCTTCCGTTCATCGTGCATTGGGAAGGCTATCACTACATCGTCGTCTATGGCATGAGCAAGCGCTGGGTGCGCGTGGCCGATCCGGCGCTCGGTTTCAGAAAGCTCACCGTGGAGGAGTTCGAGCGAGGGTGGAGCGGCACTTGCCTCGTCTTCTCGGCTTCGGAAACGCTCGGCCAGCGCACGGTCGGCAGCTCGCCGTGGGTGCGTTTCGTCGGTTATCTGGCGCCCTACAAACGCATTCTGGCGCACCTTTTTCTCGCGACGTTCGTCATTCAGATGCTCGGCATCGTGCCGCCGCTCATCATCCAGAACATTCTCGACAGCGTCGTCGTTCATCAGAACGTGAGCCTGCTGAACCTGCTCATCGTCGGTCTCGTCATATCGAACCTCTTTACGCAGCTCATGACGACGATTCGCGCCTACCTCTCGAACTTCATGGTGCGAAGCCTCGATTTTTCGATGATGTCGCACTTTTTCAGACACACGATGTCGCTGCCGCTTGGATTCTTCGCCAAGCGAAAGACGGGAGACGTGTTCGCGCGCTTCCAGGAAAACCAGACGATCCGGGCCTTTCTGACGGAATCGACCGTCACGACGGTGTTGAACCTGCTCATGATCGTCATCTACTTCACGGTCATGTTTCTCTACAACGTGAAGCTGACGTTGCTGCTGATCGCCTTCGTGATACCGATCATGGGGCTTACCGCGTTCGCGACGCCGAGAACGAAGCGCTTCGCGCGCGAGGTGTTTTCGGCTTCCACGGAAGCGCGGTCGCTGCTGATGGAGACGTTGAGCGGTGTGGAGACCGTGAAGGGGATGGGAATCGAGCGTCCCGTCAGGCTCAAATGGGAGCGCAAGTACGCCAAGGCGCTCGATGTGCAATATCGCGCGCAGGCATTCCATGTGCTCATCGCCCTCGGCAGCCAACTGCTCAATGCCGCGACGACGATCGTCATTCTATGGATCGGTGCGCGGCTCGTACTCGCACAGGAGCTCAGCATCGGGCAATTGATCGCGTTCAACGCATTCATGGGGAGCGTGCTCGCGCCGCTGATGGGGCTCGTCGGGCTCTGGAGTCTCATGAACGATGCGGCTGTCGCGATGGAGCGCCTCGGGGACGTGCTCGACATCGAGCCGGAGCAAAAGCCGGCCGAGCTTGCCACGCGCGTCGTCTTGCCCGATCTGCGCGGCGAGATCAAGCTCGAAGGCGTCTATTTCCGCTACGGGGGCAACGAGACCCCGTACGTGCTGGAGAATGTGACTTTCGACGTGAAGCCCGGCGAAATGGTCGCGATCGTCGGCCGCAGCGGCTCCGGCAAGACGACGCTCGCCAAGCTGCTTGTCGGCTTTTATGCCCCGACGGAGGGCAGGATCGCCGTGGACGGCTATGACATGAGCGCCGTCGATCAGGGCAGCTACCGCGCGCAGATCGGCTATGTGATGCAGACGAATCTCGTCTTCTCGGGCTCGATCGCCGAGAACATCGCCTGCGGCGATCCGAGCCCGGATCGTCGCCGCATCGAGGAAGTGGCGAAGATGGCCGATGCCCATGCGTTCATCGCCAAGATGCCTCTTGGCTACGAACAGGTCGTCGGCGAGCGCGGCGTCGGACTCTCGGGCGGCCAGATTCAGCGGCTTTGCATTGCGCGCGCGCTCTATCACGATCCGCGTCTCATCGTCTTCGACGAGGCGACGTCCTCGCTCGACACGCAGTCCGAGAGCAACATCCTTGCGAACATGCACGAGATTCTCAAAGGACGCACGGCCATCATCATCGCGCACCGGTTGAGCACGATCATGCGCGCCGACAAGATACTCGTGCTCTACGACGGCGCCATCGTAGAGGAAGGGTCGCACGATGCGCTGATCCAGCGAAAGGGAATGTATTACCAACTGGTTCAGAAGCAGCTGAGCCATGCCGCCGTCGAATCGTCATGAAACTCTTCGATCCGCTCGGTACCGGAAGCTCGACCGTCTCTTACGCGGGGCTCATCGAGAAGATCGAGATATTGCGCTCGACGCTGCGCTGGGCGCCAAAGCTCGAGCGCGCCGACATCGAAAAGCTGCTCGGTCAGGCCAATACGTTGCGCGACGAAGTGATGCAGCTTTCGCGCAAGGAGCGTTTCGTCGCGGCGGCGGAGGTCGAGCCTCCTATGCCGGCCGACGCGGCCGCGGCGGCTGTTCCGACGGCGCGTATGCGCAGACAGGCGCTCATCGATCGCAGCTTCGTTTTTGAAGGGACCTTCGGCGACAATCCGAAGCTCCTCGCCGCGCTCGAGATCGCCGAAAAAGCCGCGCCGACGGATTTGCCCGTGCTGATCGACGGCGAGAGCGGCACCGGCAAGGAACTGATGGCGAAGGTCATCCATGCGAACGGCTCGCGTGCCGACAAGCCGTTCGTATCGGTCAATTGCGGCGCAATCCCCGAGAACCTGCTCGAGTCTGAGCTGTTCGGTCACAAGCGCGGCGCGTTCACGGGAGCGTCGTCGGATCGCAAGGGCAAATTCGAAAGCGCGCACCTGGGCACGATCTTTCTCGACGAGATCGGCGAACTGCCGCTCATCGGCCAGGTGAAGCTCTTGCGCGTGCTCGAAGCGCACGAGATCCAGCGCGTGGGCTCCGACGAGCGCATCGCCGTCGATACGCGCATCGTCGCGGCGACGAATCGCAATCTACGACGAATGAGCGAAGAGGGGCAGTTTCGCGAGGACCTGTTTTACCGGTTGAGCGTCATTCATTTGACGCTTCCGGCCCTGCGCGAGCGCCGCGACGAAATTCCGCTGCTCTTTTCGTACTTCGGCGACGAGGCGGCCGAGGCGCTCAAGCGCAGGCCGATCAAGATGACACCGAAGCTGCGGGAGTTCCTGCTCAACTACGCGTACCCGGGGAACATCCGCGAGTTGCGCAACCTCATCTATCGGCTGTCGTGCCTCGCCGGCGACGTGGCCGACATCGAGCATTTGCCCGAGGACATTCGGCCGCAGCCGGCAACGGCCGGCCGCCTCGGCGCCGAGCTCGCCAACGGGGTTGACGGTGCTGCGGCGATGCCGATTTCGCTGGCCGAGGCGAAGCGCGCGGCGAGCGACGAGGCCGAGCGCACGTTCCTCGAGCGAGGGCTGCAGGAGACGGGCGGCACGGTGGCCGAGCTCGCGCGTCGCTGCGAGATGAACCGCTCGCACCTGCAGATGCTGCTGAAAAAGCACGGCATTCACTCGAAGGACTTCCGGCATCGCGATGAGGCCGGGCGAGCGAAGGACGGCAAATAGCCGGGCCCTCCCGCTTGCGCGGGCAAGCTTGCATGCTCGCGCTTATCGCGCAATGGACGGATTGACGAGCGTCTTGTCCGTCGTGACCGGGTCTTCGGCGCGAACGACGATAGCCGAGACGTTGTCGCGCGCCCCCGCGCGCAACGCCAACTCGATCAGCGAGTGCGTCGCTTGTTCGCAATCGCCGCACGCAAGCACCTCGGCGATCTCGGCATCGCTGGCTTCGTTCGTCAACCCGTCGCTGCAGAGCAGAAACAGATCGCCGTCCCGTACGTCGACGACGGTTTCGTCGAGCTCGAGCTCGTCGGCCGCGCCGACCGCGCGCGTGATCAGGTGCTGGGCCGGATGATGGAGCGCTTCTTCGGCGCTCAGATAGCCCTGGCTCCTCATCTCTTCGACCGCGCTGTGGTCGCGCGTGAGCTGTGCCAGTCGCGCATCCCGGTAGAGATAGATGCGGCTGTCGCCGGCCCACAGCATCGCGCAGCGCCGCCCGCACGCGAGACAGACGGCGACCGTCGTGCCGATCGTGCGCACATGGCGCGACGCCGCTTCATGGCGAAGCCGGCGGTTTGCGACGTCGAGCGCATCGCGCGCCGCGTCGACATAGTCTTCGAGACTGTCGGGCGCGGACAGGCCCGCGAGCGCTTCGACGACCATCCGGCTTGCAACATCGCCGGCGGCGTGGCCGCCCATGCCGTCGGCGACGGCCCACAGCCCGCGCTCAGGCCTGTCGAGGCAGGCGTCCTCGTTGATCGCGCGCACGAGTCCGACGTCGGTTCGCGCGGCGGACGTCCAAATGAGTTCCGTTTCCATGGCTCGTGCCGCGCTCTTCTAACCGAGGCCGTTTTTCCCGTTTTGTCCGGCGACGACAGTGAGATTCGAGTTAGCACCCGTATTGTTCACGTTGAGAAGCTGGAACTGGTTGACGACCTGATCGGCATAGAACGTATTGTTCGTCTGATAGAGATTGACGACGGGCCCGACGCTCGGAACGGGCGGCGCGAACGGCTGGATCCACCCGAATATCCACGGTGCGCCGGCGCCGCGAATGAGCGACATCGATCGACGCGAGAGATCGCGCGTCAGCGGAAGGTCGGTGATCGTAATCGCGGCCATGATAGGACTCCTCAGTATTCGATCTCGTCGATCGCGATGCATGACCGATCGGCGATCGGCCCAGGCCGCCGTTGTAATGCAAGGGGTATGCCATCGCCGCTTAGCGTGCGGTACGCGCCGGGTCGCTGAGGCGCCTCTCTCCAGCGATGCCTTTTCCCGCGGGGCTTCGCGCAGCCTGCGTGTCCCGCGTCCATCGGCGCCCTCGGGCAGACGGCCCGCGCTGATCGCCATAAGCGTCGTTGCCTGGGCGACATTCAAAGCCCGAAGTCGGCGAAAAGCCGACAGTGCGTGTGCGCATCCGCCTTGGCGTGCGCGCGCGCAAAGTGATGCTTGGGGACCAACACAACCTCCGCCGATCAGTCGGGTGGACGCCGACATTTCGGACTCCATAACGATCTTCGTTAGTCGCAAAGCCTTGCCCGGCGGGGGGCTGCGCCATTGGCACAGCCCATGCAGAAGGTTTGGCAACGGCAAACCATTTATGAAAGAAGCGGTGTTGCCGCAGCCCACCCCCTTATGGCAAGACGAGTCGTCGAGGAGTCCGAAATGAATACGCAGCATGCATCGCTTCGCGAGCTCGTCGACAAATGGCTCGCTCCGAGCCTGGCCTCGCCGGGGCGTGTGACGCATTTCTCCCGCACGCCCGATCGCCTGCACAGGTACGTTCGCATCGAGGCCGCTCATGCCACCGGCACGCTCGCGATCTTCTTCTTTCGTCATGACGACGGCTCGTGGTGTGTGTTCCCGCCCGCCGTCACACGGCCGGCGATGTCGACGCGGCTCGAACGCCTTGCGGCTTGATCGGTCAGCGCAGCAGTGATGTAGTCGCGGCAAAAAGAAGCGTAGTCGTAGTCCGGACAGCGGACGCCGGCGTCGCAGTCACAGTCGGGCCGTGGCTGTCGAGCCCGGTCAGGGTTTGCTGCCGCGCCGCGAATCGCGCAGCCTGCCCTCGAGTCATCGCGCCGCCCGTGATGGCGGCCATCGCCTGCCGGTCCAGTTCGACGCTTTCGGGGAGATCGTTGATGACGAGTGTGGCCATGATTGCGCTCCGCACGGGTGAAGGCGCTGACGACCGTGGACGACGAGCGTGTGAAGCGAAGCCCGCGCGACGCGTTTCGTAGCGCTTCAATACGTCGTCTCAGTATAGGCGGTGCGGCGAGCGAAAACGCAGGGGCATCGAAAATCGAGTCGGGCAAGTGAGGCCGCGAAGCCTGACTTGCCCGATCGCGTGGAGTTCAGAGTCCGAACCCGGTGCTCGCGAACTGCGAAGGGCTGACGTCGAGCTTCAGCGGGCCGAAGCCGGCGCCGATGAAGCCGATGTTGTTGAGCGCATTGACGACGACGGCCTGGTTCTGATTGATGTGCTGGTCGACGCCGACGGCCACGTTGATGTTGGGGCTGCCCGGCACGAGCGGCGAGCCGGTGCCGCCGCTTACGCGCGACATGGCCTTGCGGTCGAGCGCGGCGCCGGGCGCCAGCTCATGAATGACGATGGACGACATGGCAATTCTCCTGGGGATGGATTCGAACGGATGCGGCCGACGAGACCCGCAGGCAAGAGAGCCTCGGCGGCTGGTGGCAAACGCGCTTAGAAATTGATCGTGTTCTTGGCGGTCTGCGACGGGTTCACCGTCGAGTGGATGCCAGACACGAACGCGGCGTCGTTGCCCGTGTTGTTGACGATGTTGTTCGATTGGCCGATGAGCTGTTGCGCGCTGAAGTTCGTCGTATCCGAAACGTGCACGGGCGAGTAGTACGGCAGCGGCAGGTAGTAGCCGAGCGTACCGCCGCGCACGGCGGACATGGCACGGTCGTCGAGTTCTTTGGCAACACCGAGGTCTTCGATCATGAGCGATTTCATGGCAGTTCTCCTGAAGGCAAGTAAAGATAAGGCTGGGTTTGGAATCGAGCTGCAATCTGTTGCGGGCTCGCGCCTACTACTGCAGGAGGTGTGCCAACGAGCGGTGTTCGACGTGAGTAATGCGCGCAAACCCCCGCGCGGCAAGGAGTTCCATAGGTTCGCGGTGAATCGTATGGCGACGCGCGGCAACGGGGCCCACGCCACATCGTCGCTGGCGCACCAACACGTTCGGGCGGCACTGTTGGGCGAGCTGCAACAGCGAGGCCGTGGACCCCGTCACGGCATGGGCGCCCCTGAAACCGGACGACGATCGGTGATCGAGGGTGAGCTTGCGCACGGATTGCGCAAGGTACGAGCGCAGACTAGTATCGATCGAGGGCGTCGTTTCGTGCGGTATGGCCTTGTCGGTACCGCACCGTGACCCCATCCGATTCGAAGCCTGAAGAGGCGCACGAATGACGAGCCTTGCGGAGCTAATCCAAATCTTTCAGAGCGGGGCGCTTTCGCACGACGCGTTCTTCGCGCAGATCGACCGGGCGCTCGCGACCGATCCGACCAATTGCACGCGGCTGCGCGAAGTGCTCGACGAGACGCAGACAAAGGATCCGCTGCCCGACGACGTCTACGCCGAAGTCGTCAAGCATATCGAACGATTCGCGGCAACCGAAGTCCAGTTCGGCGACGAGACGCGCGTGCAGGTCGCGCCGCCGCCCGTCGCGCGCGCCGCCGTACCGGCCAGCGCGGGCGAGACGAACGGCGCGAGCGACACGCTTGGCGCGCGAGGCGAGGGGCTCGCCGCCTCGGGCGAGCGCGTGAAGGGTATCGGCGATACCTTGAACGGACGCTTCGTTCTCGAAGAGTGTCTCGGCGTGGGCGGCATGGGGACGGTCTACAAAGCGCTCGATCTACGCAAGCTCGAAGCGGCCGACCGCAAGCCCTACATCGCTATCAAAGTGCTGAATGTCCAGTTCCGTGGGCAGCCGACGTCGCTGATCGCGTTGCAGCGCGAGGCGCGCAAGGCCCAAACGCTCGCGCACCGGAACATCGTGACCGTCCATGACTTCGATCGCGACGGTCCGGTCGTCTACATCACGATGGAGTATCTGTCGGGCAGTCCGCTCAGCCGGATGCTACGTGCGCCGGGCTTCGCCGGGCTGCCGTATGAGAAGGCGCTGCCGATCATCGCGGGCATGGGCAACGCGCTCGCCTATGCGCATGAGCGCGGCTTCGTCCACTGCGACTTCAAGCCGGCCAACGTGTTCCTGACCGACAGCGGCGAGGTGAAGGTCATCGATTTCGGCATCGCGCGCGCGTTGCGTCGTCCCGACGACGAAAGCGAGGCCACGGTCTTCGACCCGGCGACGCTTGGCGGGATCACGCCGGCCTACGCGAGCCCGGAAATGTTCGAGCATCGCGAGCCCGATCCACGCGACGATATCTATGCGCTCGGTTGCGTCACCTACGAGCTGCTGACGGGACGCCATCCGTTCAATCGCGTGTCGGCGTTGCAGGCCCGCGGCGAAAAGAGACAGCCGGAGCGACCGAAGGACTTGGGCAGCCGCCAATGGCGAACGCTGAAGGCGGCACTGTCGTTCGACAGGCAGACGCGCACGGCGAGCGTCGAGCAGTTTCTCGAAGGGATGGGCGCCAACGCCCCCGCTCGCCGAGCGCCCGTAGCGCAGGCGGTGCACGGGGCGCGCGCGGGCAGCGGCGCGGCGGTCCTCGCCAGGAAGCACTCGCGCACCGCACTCGCGGCCGGGGCCGGGTCATGTGTCGTCGCGATCGCTGTCGGCGCTGCCGTCTGGTATGGCTATCGTGGCGGGCAGACGGGCTCGGACACTGCCCGCGATCGGCAGCCGGTTTCCGATGTTGCCGCAGCCGGCGCATCCTCATCGGCATCGACCTCCTCCACCGGCATCGTGGTACCGCGCGCGGCGCCGTCGCCCGCGGATCTGCCGCGTGTCCTTGCCTCGTTGCCGTGTTCCGCGTTGAGCGCGTCGATGCAGGGAAGCTCGGTCTCCGTTCGCGGCTATGTCGGTGAGCACGACGGTCTCGCGCATCTGCGCAATGCGCTCGCGGGCATGACGGGAGCAGGCGTCGCCGATGCGAACCTCGACGTGCGTTCCGTCGGCGAGAACGAATGCGATGTCGTGAAGGCGTTCGCTCCATTCTGGGTATCGACGCATCAGGCAGCGAGCATCGCATCGGGCACGTCGATACGAACGAAGGCAAGGAACGGGCAGTTGACCGAGGGCAGCCCGCTCGTCCTCGACTTGACGACGCCTGGCTACGATACCTATGTCAGCGTCGATTATTACGTGCTGGACGGCAGCGTGGTCCATCTCGTGCCGAGCCGCCGCGAAAAGGACAACCAGGCGCCGCCGAATTACTCGGCGACGATCGGCGGCATGGGGGAATGGGTGATTGCGAAACCGCTCGGCAGCGAGATGATCGTGCTCGTCGCGACACCGGCGCCGCTGTTCGACACGTTACGCCCCGAGAGCGAGCCGCGCGCCGCTTATCTGGCGGCCGTCGACGCGCGATTGAAGGCGATCGCCGCGAAGTACGGGGAAGGACGGATCGCCGTGGACTTCGCGCCGATCACGACGCGGCCCGCGGGGCACTGATCGCATTGCCAGCATTGCCTGAAGTGACAGCGTCGATCGCATTGACCGCATCGACCGCATCGACCGCATCGACCGCATCGACCGCATCGACAAAACGAAGCCGCGCCGAGACGCTTTCAGCGAACGCATGCGCGCGCTTCGCGCCCGCTCAATCGCCCAACGCGGCGCGCGCACAAGCCTCGTCGGTCACGAGCCCCGAGAGCCATCCGCCCTTCAGCGCCGCAAGAACCGCGCGGTGCTTCCTCGCGCCGCCGGCAAAGCCGATCGTCGGCCGCTTCGGCGGAGCGTCGAGTTGCAGGCTCGTTACGCGCCGTCCCGTCGGCGATTCGACGCGCTTGCCTTCGTCGTCGATTGGCAGTCCTAACATTTCCGCCACGGCGCCGCGGCTCATCAGCTCGTCGACTTCCGCCGCCGTGATGAATCCATCGACGTGAAGCGGACACTTCGGACCGATATCGCCGATGCCGACGAATGCCACGTCGGCCTGCGCGGACAGCGTCTCGACGATCCGGTACAGCCGGTGATTGCACCACTGCGCCCGTTCGGCTTCGTTATCGGCGATGAGCGGCGCCGGCAGCAGGAAGTGCTTGCCGCCCGTCTTTTCGGAAATATGCAGCGCCACGTCGTAACGATTCGACGAGCCGTCCTGTGCGATCGCACCGACCATCGAAACGAGCCGGTGCTGCGGCCGGTCGATCAGCCCGAGCTGATCGACGGCCGCTTTCAGCGTGCGCCCGCTGCTGACCGCGACGACGATCGGATTTTCTTCGCTCAAGTACCGCTCCATCACCTGGGCGCCGGCGACAGCGAGCTTGCGATCGATCGCTTCGGGCATGTCGTCGTCGACCGGCACGACCTCGCACATCGACAGCCCGAAGCGCGTGCAAAGACGGTCGGCGAGCGTGAGGCAATCGGCCAGTCGATGCTCGATTCGCACGCGAATGAGATTCTTCTCGACGGCATAGGCCACGAGCCGTTGTGCGACGGGGCGCGAGACCTGGAGCTTCTCGGCGATCTCGTTTTGCGTGTTGCCGGCGACGTAATAGAGCCATGCTGCACGCGTCGCCAAGTCGAGTTTATCGTTGGATCTGGACACGGATGCGATGCCTGCGTCGTAAGGTAAGGAGTCCGAAACGGTTGCCGATCGCTGGAGCGAATTCAGGCGAGCCGCTTGCGCGACGGATCGAAAAGCGGCCGCACGTGTCGATAGAGCTCGCGGTAGGCGAGGAGGCGGGCGCGCAGCTCGTCATGGCGCCGCGGGTTCGGCGCGAACTCGGCCACGATGGGCGGCTTGGCGAGCACTACACCGGGATCGCCCCCGGCCGCGAGCCAGCCGAGACGAGCGGCACCGAGAGCCGCGCCCGTTTCGCCGCCGCCGTGCTGACGCGTTGGCGTGGCGAGCGCATCGGCGAGCAGTTGCGCCCAGTACGCGCTGCGCGCGCCGCCGCCGAGCAGCGACAGCGCATTCGGTGTCGTGCCGGCTGTCGCGAGCGCGTCGAGGCCGTCCGCGAGCGCCAGCGTGACGCCTTCGAGCACGGCATAGCCGAGGAGCGCGCGGTTCGTCGCGTGCGTCATGCCGAAGAAAACCCCCTCGGCGTACGGATCGTTATGCGGCGTCCGCTCTCCGGAGAGGTATGGCAGAAAGAGCGGGGCGTCGGCGAGCGACGCGGGCTCGAGCGCGGCGGCCTCGGCGACGAGCGTCGGCTCGTCGGTGCCGGTCAACGTGCACACCCAGCGCAGACAGCTCGCCGCCGATAGCACGACGCTCATCTGATGCCACCGGTCGGGAATCGCATGGCAGAACGCGTGCACGGCCGAGGCCGGATTCGGCAGGAAACGGTCGCCGACGACGCAAAGCACGCCCGAGGTGCCGAGCGAGACGAATCCGTCGCCAGGCTCGGTCGCGCCGATGCCGATCGCGCTCGTCGCGTTGTCGCCGCCGCCGGCCGCCACGACGATCTCGCCGGACAAGCCCCATTCGCGCGCGAGCTCGGGCCGCAAAACCCCCGAAGGTGCACTGCCTTCGGCAAGGCTCGGCATCTGCGAGCGGCGCATGCCGCAGGCATCGAGCAGCTCGTCGGACCAGTCGCGCCGCGCGACGTCGAGCCATAGCGTCCCGGCGGCGTCCGAGGGATCCGAGACTTTGCCGCCCGTCATCCGCAGTCGCAGATAGTCCTTCGGCAACAGCACGCAGGCCGTGCGGCGAAATAGGTCGGGCTCGTGACGGGCCACCCAGAGCAGCTTCGGCGCCGTGAAGCCCGGCATCGCCAGATTGCCGGCGATCTCGTGCAGACGCGATGCGCGCCGGGTCAGCTCCTCGCACTCGTCGGCGCTGCGCATGTCGTTCCAGAGAATCGCCGGGCGCAGGACGCGATCGGCGTCGTCGAGGAGGACCGCGCCATGCATCTGCCCCGAGAGGCCGATCGCGCGTACTTGCGCGAAGGCTTCGCCGTGCGCCTCCCGCAGCTTCGCGAGCGCAACGCACGTTCCCTCCCACCAGTCGGCCGGATTCTGTTCCGCCCAGCGCGGATGCGGGCGTGAAACGGTGAAGGGCGACCCGGCCGTGCCGAGCACCCGCCCGTCGGGCGCGAGCAACAAGACTTTCACTTCGGATGTGCCGAGGTCGATGCCGAGGTACATGGGAGGCAGTCCTTGAAGGGTTTCGCTTCCGTCAGCGCGGAAGCGCTACTTTATCCGCGGCCCGCCGTGCGCGGCAATGCGGGCGAGCCCGGTGAGCCGAGCGATGACAAAGCCGGCGCCGCTGAGCGGCCCAGGCGCGGGCCGGCCGATGGGAGTGAGCGTCGCTGAGGTCAAGCCCGCGAGACCAGCCATGCATCGACGCGTGCGAGCGCCGAGCGCAGCGTCTCGACAAGCCGAGGGCTGCCTGCCATGCCGCCCCAGAGCAGCCGCGATCCGCAGAAGGCGGCGAGCGGGTCCGCCGCCGAGAAGAAGGCGCGCGCCGTCGCCTCGTCCATTACGCCGTCCTGATACGTGTAGGGCAGGGTACCTTCGCGCCAGCGATCGAGAAAGCGGAAGAAGAGAGCGGGCAGTACCGCCGTCGCATTCGGCTCGGCATTGCGCGCGAATGATTCGGCGAGCGTGGGCGCGATGAACCCGGGGATCTTCGAAAAGCCATCCGCGGCGACGCGTTGATTCGTATCTTGGATATAGGGGTTGCTGAACCGGTCGAGCACGACATCGCGGTAACGAGCGAGGTCGAGCGGGCTCGGCGTGAGACACGGAATGACATCCTGCGTGACGTATTCGTGCGCGAAGCGGCGGATGTCGGCGTCAGCCGTGCCTTCGTGGATATAAGAAAGGCCCACGAGCGTGCCGGCCCAGGCAATGCAGCTATGGCTAGCGTTCAGAATGCGGATTTTCGCTTCCTCGTAGGGCAGCACCGAAGCGACGAGCTCAGCCCCCGCGCGCTCCCAGGCCGGGCGGCCTGCGCGGAAGCGATCCTCGATGACCCACTGGATGAACGCCTCGCCCATGACGGGGCAGGCATCGTCGATGCCCGTCGCCGCTTTCACGCGCTCGCGCACGTCGGGTGTCGGGCGCGGTGTGATGCGGTCGACCATCGAGTTCGGGCAAGCCGTGTTTTCCTGGAACCAGGTGGCGAGCTCGGCTTGCCCGCGCGCCGCGAGGAAAGCGCGCATGCCCGCTTCGAATCGCTCGCCGTTGCTGCGCAAATTGTCGCAGCTTTGCAGCGTGAGCGCGCCGCCATTGCGCGCGCGACGCGCGTCGAGGATGGCGGCGAGCGCGCCGTAGATCGTCGTGCGTCCGCCGGCCAGGTCGGCCGCGAGGTCAGGATTGGAGGTATCGAGCCGATCGTGCTCGTCGAGGTAATAGCCGCCCTCGGTCACGGTGAACGAGATGATCTTGCAGGCCGGGTTTGCGCCGGCTTCGATCAACCCCTTGAGTGTCGGGGACCACGGCACGACGCGCCTGATCGAGCGGATCGTCTCGTAGGCGCGCTCGCCTTGCGGCGTGACGGTCTCGAGCGTATAGACGCCGTTTTGCGCGGCCAGGGCGTCGAGCACGGCGTTCATGTCGCCGCGGATGTTGCCGACCGTCAGCGACCAGGTGGCATCGCCGGACGCGGCTGCCGAGGACGCATTGAGACGGTGGAGATACCACGCTTGGTGGGCGCGGTGAAACGATCCCGCCCCGATGTGCAGAATCACGTTCGAAGCGCTGACGGGCGCATTGTCCATCGCTTGTCTCCCGATTGAGATCGGCTGGCGCGTCTGGGCCGCAACGGGCGGGCGGGGTACGACGCTCGAACCGATCTTTTGTTCTGTCGATGAGCGAATGATCGGTTCGTGGTCGGCGAAAGTCAAGGCGCGATGCGGGAAGATCGGGATGCCGTCAAAGGCAGAATGACTTTCCGCGAGGCAGGGCGGTCCTCCATTATGTAGCTTTGCTTCACGGTGCATGCGGATTGAGCCGGTTTATCGAATGACGCCGGGCGTGTAGCGTATGGGTCACTCAACCGTCAGGAGCACAGTCATGGATACGCCCACCCAACGCGCGCAAACCCATTACGGCGGAGCGGGCTTGATCGCGAAGGTGCAAGCCGCGCTTGCCGCCTTCGGTCCCGAGGAAACCGTGCTGACGGTTCCACAACTGGCCATGCTCGACCAGTTCCATACGCGCGGCATGCTCGCCACGGGCGAGCTCGCCGAGGCGATGGGGCTCGAAGCCGGCATGGCGGTGCTCGACCTCGGTTGCGGGATCGGCGGGCCAGCGCGCTATTTGGCCGCGAACTATGGCGTCCACGTCACGGGCGTCGACCTCAGCCCATCTTTCGTCGACACCGCTCGCTATCTGAGCCAGCGCTGCGCGCTTGGCGACAGCACGACGTTCCTTGCCGGAAATGCGACGGAGCCGCCGGTCGCGGATGGCAGCATCGACCGCGTGTTCCTGCAGCATGTCGCCATGAACATCGCCGACCGGGCAGCGCTCTATCGCGCGATCCGTCGTGTACTGAAGCCGGCAGGACGGTTCGCGACTTACGACATCGTCGCGAAGGACGGCGCCCCGCATTTTCCGGTGCCGTGGGCGACCACGCCCGAAAACAGCCACTTGCGGACCGAGGCCGAAACGCGCGATGCGTTGACCGCCGCGGGATTCACGATCGATCTCTGGCGCGACGATACGGAGGTGGCGACGCAATGGTTCGCGAAAATGGTGGCAGGCGGACCGCCCGCCGGCCCCAGCCTCGCGCTGGTGCTTGGAGCGGACTTTCCGACGATGATGGCCAACCTCGCTCGCAGTTTGCGCGAAGGGCGGATCGGTGTGTTGACGGCGATCGCGAGCTGCCGGTAGCGGCGAGCGGGTCCCTCGGCTATTCCGATACCGACGATTTGCCTTTTATTTTGGACGTGTTCAGTGCCACGGCGGCGCGAATGAGGTTTTTGAACGCCTCTTCGTCGATTTCCTCGCCCTCGCGGAAGTCGATGGCGCGCCGCGTGTTCCCCTCGAGGCTGGAGTTGAAGAGCCCGGAAGGATCGCTTAAAGCCGCCCCTTTGGCGAAAGTCGTCTTCACGACGCTCTTGTAAGTCTCGCCGGTGCAGATTAAACCGTCGTGCGACCACACCGGCACGCCCCTCCACTTCCACTCCTCGACGACTTCGGGATCGGCTTCCTTGATGAGCGCGCGCAGGCAACTGAGCGTCTCGCCCCGCCAGTCGCCGAGCTCTTCGATTCTCGCGTCGATGAGCTGCGACGCGGACATGTCTTCTTGCGATCCAATCTTCGTCATGGTTTTGATCCTCGAGCGGAGAGCAGGGAAGTCTCTGCCGAGTGTACTCTCTGGTACATCCAATAATCGTCTTACTCGGGTTGGCAATCGCTTGCAACGATCGGCTACCGGCGCGCGAGCAGACTCGCGCAGTAGACGAGCGCCGCCAGCGCGGTGATCCAGAAGCTCGTCGGCCAATCGGTGTAGAAGGCGAGCGTCACGCCGAGCCACGCCTGCGCGAGCGCGAAGAGCGCTGCAAGCGGGATGCCGCGTGAGAGCCGCATCGTGACGTTCTGCGCCGCGGCCGCGGGACCGACCATCAATGTGAACACGAGCAGCACGCCGACGATTTGCGTGCAGGCCGCGACGGCGAGCGCCGCGATTGCGAGAAACAACATCGACACGAAGCGCAGCGAGACGCCTTTCGCTTCCGCGAGCTCCGGCTGCAATGTCGCGAAGAGCAGCGGGCGCATGATGGCGCCGAGTGCGATCAGGCTTGCGGCGCCGATGCAAGCAAGAATGACGAGCGTCTCCACAGTGACGCCAAGCACGTTGCCGAAGAGGAGCGACGTCACTTGCGTGGCATAAGCCGTGAAGAAATGCAGGAACAACAGGCCGCAGCCGAGCGAGAGCGAAAGCACGACGCCGATCGCCACGTCGCGGCCCGCGAGCCGCTCGCCGAGCGCGCCCATCGACAACCCGGCCGCAAGCGTGAAGCCGATCATGCCCCAGAGCGGCGAGATGCCGACGAGCACGGCACCCGTCGCGCCCGTGAAGCCGACGTGCGAGAGTGCATGCCCCGCGAACGTCTGCCCCCGCATGACGAGAAAGTAGCCGACGATCCCCGCGAGGACGGCGACGATGCCCGACGCCGCGAACGCGTTGACCATGAAGTCATATTCAAACATCGTGCGTATGTCCGTGCGTATGTCCGTGCGTATGTCCGTGCGTGCCGCCGTGCTGATGGCCGCGACCCTGCTCGTGCGGCCCATCGTCTTCGTGCTCGTGATCGTGCTTTTCGATTTCGACATCGCCCGACATGACGAAGATGCGCCCGTTCACCCGCATGACATCGATCGTCGACCCATATAGACGCGAAAGGACGGGCCGCGTGATGACCTCGTCGACGGTACCGAGCGCGGCCGCGCCGTTGCCGAGATAGAGGACGCGATCGAGCGCGTTGAGCAGCGGGTTGAGCTCGTGAGCCGAGAACAGGACCGCGATGCCGAGCTCACGCTGCACGCGGCGCACGAGCTCGACGACGCCACGCTGATGATGCGGATCGAGGCTGATGAGCGGCTCGTCGAGCAGCAAGAGGCGCGGCTTGCCGAGCAGACACTGCGCGATCAGCAGCCGTTGGCGCTCGCCGCCCGAGAGTTCGGAGAGCGGACGTGCCGCAAGCGCCTGCCCGTCGACGAGGTCGAGCACACGCTCGACGTCGGCGCGCGTCGCGGCATCCGCGCGCGGCAGGCCCCAGCGATGGCCATCTGCCGCCATCGCGACGAATTCGCGCCCGCGCAGGCGTCGGCCCGCGAGCGCACTGCGCGTTTGCGGCATGTAACCGATCGCCACGTTGCCGCGCGCAACCGCCTGCCCCGCGACGCGGATCGCGCCGCTCGCGATGGGGACGAGGCCGAGCACGGCGCGCATCAGCGTTGTCTTGCCCGCGCCGTTCGGCCCGAGCACGCCGATAAACTCGCCCTCGTCGATCGCGAAGCTCGCTTCGTTCAGGATGGTCCGGCCGCCCAGCATGAGCGTCGCCCGGTCGAACTCGAGCGCGTAACGTTGCGATGGGTTGGCGTGGGTCGTCATCATGGCGTGCCTACTGCTGTCCTCCCAGTGCGGCCGAGAGCTCGTCGAGCTGCGAGAGCATCCATTGCTGGAAAGTCGTGCGCGCCGGCTGCGTCTCGGTCACGCTCACGGTCGGCACATGCGATTGATGGGCAAGCTTCAACATTCGCTTGGTAATCGCTTCGATCGCCTGGCTGTTGTAGATGAGCGCATGCACTTGCTTAGTCTTCAGGTCATTCTCGAAGGCGGCGACGTCGGATGCGCTCGGCTCAGTGTCGTTCATGATCGCAAGCTGAAATCGGTCATTGCGCATCGCGAGGCCGATGGCGTCGGACATGTAGCCGAATACAGGCTCGGTCGCGGTAACGGGCGTGCCGTGGAATCGGGACTTGAGCTCGGCCACCTTGTCGTCGATCGGCTTCAACGACTCGAGAAACTTCGTCAGATTCGCTTCATAGGCGGCCTTGTTCGCCGGATCCTTGTCATCGAGCGCTTTGGCCACCGCGCGCGCGACGGCGGGCATTGTTCGTGGGTCGTACCAGAGATGCGGGTTGTCGCCGCTCTTCTTGCCGACGAGAGCGGCGGCAACGATCGTCGTACGTTTGGCGCTCTTCGATGCGGCGAGGAGCTTATCCATCCACGGATCGTAGGCGGCGCCGTTGTAGACGACGAGGTCCGCGTGCTGCAATGCGCGCGCCGTCTTCGGGCTCGCTTCGAAGAGGTGCGGATCCTGATCGGGGTTGCTTAGAATGCTCGTGACCTCGACGTGCTTGCCGCCGAGCTGGCTGACAACGTCGCCATAAAAATTTTCGGCTGCGACGACATTGATCGTCTTCGCAGCTTGCGCGAGTGCCGGTTCGCTCAACGATAACGCCGCAAGGACTGCCACCGCGAGTAGGGGCAGCCGGCGCACACACTCGGCGGCCCGTCGGAATTTCAAAGCTGCGTTCACGAGTTTTCCTTGGTATTGATCTTCTTTGTCTTGCATTCGCCGCAGAGCCCTGAGAGCTCGACGACTTGCTTATGCACTTCGAAACCGTGCGCGGGTGCGCTCGCCGAAAGCCGCTCCGCGAGCTCTTCGCCCGGAATTTCCACCGTATCGCCGCAGCGCTCGCAGATGAGGAACTGGCTCTGATGCGGCTTGCCGACCTCGCAGCACGCGACGAATGCGTTGCGCGATTCGATCTTGTGGACGAAGCCGTGCTCGACGAGAAAGTCGAGCGCACGGTAGACGGTGGTCGGCGGTACGCGGCCGCGCTCGGGCTCGAGCGCCGCAAGGAGGTCGTAGGCGCCGATCGGCCGGGCCGCGACGACAACGAGCGCGTAGACCTGCCGGCGCAGCGGCGTCAGCGCCAGGCCGTGCTCGGCCGCGAACGCGTCGGCGCGGGCGAGCTGTTCGGAGACGGAGTGGACGGCGGCGGCTGACATGGCATCGTTCTCGTTCGGGCAACAACCGAGATGATATAACATATCACCGCAAGCTGCGACCGGGGAGTGCGGCTATGCCGCCAAGGTCTAAAGCACCGTACGGACATGCCAAAGCTCGGGGAACAGCACGACGTCGAGCATCTTGCGCAGATAGGGTGCGCCGCTGGTGCCTCCCGTGCCTTGCTTGAAACCGATGATCCGCTCGACGGTCGTCACATGGCGAAAGCGCCACTGGCGGAAGGCGTCTTCGAGATCGACGAGCTCCTCGGCCATCTCGTAGAGCTCCCAGTGCTTCGACGGATCGCGATAAACCTCGAGCCATGCCGCTTCGACCGTCGCGTCGTGGACGGTCGGTTGCGTCCAATCGCGCTCGAGCCGCGCGGGATCGATCGCGAATCCGCGCCGCGCCAGCAGGCGCACGACTTCGTCATAGAACGACGGCGCCTCGAGCGCGGCGCGCACGAGCGCCAACACATCGGGACGATGCTCATGCGGCTTGAGCATCTGGACGTTCTTGTTGCCGAGCAGGAATTCGATCTGGCGGTACTGATACGACTGAAACCCCGACGAGGCTCCCAGATAGGGCCGCATGGCCGTGTACTCCGACGGCGTGAGCGTGGCGAGCACGTTCCACGCCTGGACGAGCTGCTCGAGAATGCGCGAGACGCGCGCCAGCATCTTGAAGGCGGGCGGCAATGCATCGCGCTTCACGCAATCGAGCGCGGCACGCAGCTCGTAGAGTCCGAGCTTCATCCAGAGCTCGCTCGTCTGATGCTGGACGATGAACAGCATCTCGTTGTGATCGGGCGAGAGCGGGTGTTGCGCCGAGAGAATGCGATCGAGTGAAAGATAGTCGCCATAGCTCATCGATTTCGAGAAGTCGAGCTGTGCGCCGTGCCAGCCGTTCGTCGATTGCGATTGATTCGAGGCGTCGGGCAGATCGGGCAACGCCATGTGATCATTCATTTCGGTGTCCTCAACATGTTCCGGTCAGTGCCGCTCATGGAGCGGCCTTCCCCTTCATGACATCATTTGCCGATCGATCTCAGGTGACTGAATGGCGTGCGGCGAATTCGGGCGCGCGCCAGCTTTCGTTCGCGAGAATATCGCGCAGCGTTTCCACCGCGTCCCAGACATCGACGAACCGCGTATAGAGCGGCGTGAAGCCGAAGCGCAGGACATGCGGCTCGCGATAGTCGCCGATCACGCCGCGCGCAATCAGTGCTTGCATGACCTGATACCCGTGCGGGTGCGCGAAACTCACGTGCGAGCCGCGTTGGGCGTGAGCGCGCGGTGTCACGAGCGTCAGCGCATGGCCGGCGCAGCGCGATTCCACGAGCTCGATGAAGCGATCGGTCAGCGCAAGCGATTTGTGCCGCACGGCCTCGATGTCCGTCTCGAGAAAGACGTCGAGCCCGGCTTCGACGAGCGCCATCGAGACGATCGGCTGAGTGCCGCAAAGAAACCGCCCGATGCCTTGGTCGGGTGCATAAACGGCATCCATCGCGAACGGCGCGCGATGTCCCCACCAGCCCGAGAGCGGCTGCGAGATCGCGTCCTGGTGGTGCTTGGCGACCCACGCGAAGGCCGGGGCGCCCGGCCCGCCGTTCAGATACTTGTAGGTACAGCCGACGGCGAAGTCGGCGCCCGCGCCGCGCAGATCGACAGGGACGGCGCCCGCCGAGTGCGCGAGGTCCCAAAGCGCAAGCGCGCCCGCTCGATGGGCGATCTTCGTCAGCGCCGTCATGTCGTGCATGTAGCCCGTGCGGTAGTTGACGTGCGTGAGCATCACGACGGCCGTTTGATCGTCGATCGCCTCGGGCAGCTCGGCGGGGTCGTCGACGAGGCGTAGCACGTGCCCTCGATCGAGCTGATCGATGAGCCCTTGCGCGATATAGAGATCGGTCGGAAAGTTGGCGCGCTCGGAGACGATCACCCGGCGCTTGCCGTCGCGTGCCGCGGCAAGCCTCAGCGCGGCCGAAAGCAGCTTGAAGACGTTGATCGAAATGGTATCGGTCACGACGATCTCGCCCGCACCGGCACCAACGAGCGGTGCGAGCTTGTCGCCGAGCCGCCGCGGCAGCGCATACCATCCGGCCGCGTTCCAGCTGCGAATGAGCCCGTCGGCCCATTCCTCGCCGATGACGGCCTGGGCGCGCGCGGCGGCGGCGAGCGGCGGCACGCCGAGCGAATTGCCGTCGAGATAGATCACTTGCGGGTTCAGTGCAAACCGGCTGCGCAGGTGGGCAAGAGGATCGTCGCGGTCGAGCGCGAGTGCTTCTTCACGGGTTTTCATGGCGAGAACGAGAGAACGAAAGAGTATTCAGTTGGCGTTGTTCGATACGACCGAGGGCAATCCGCTTGGCGAAGCGATAGGACGGACACTCGAGTCAACGGCGCCCGGACGGCAGCGAACGCAGCACGGCACGCACGGGGCTCGCGTCGAGCGTCGCGAACTTGAGCGGCAGCGCGATCAATTCATAATCGCCGGCCGCGACGGCATCGAGCACGAGTCCTTCCAGTATCGCCATGCCATGAGCGCGCACACGGCGGTGCGCGTCCATTGTTTTGGACTCCTGAGGATCGAGCGACGGCGTGTCGATGCCGGTGAGTGTCACGCCGCGCTCGGCCAGCAGGTCGATCGTCTCCGGCGCGACCGCGCAAAAGTCACTGTCCCAGTGACCGAGCGGCGCTTCCGCATAGGTGCGCAGCAAGACGCGCGGCGGCAGCGGGCCGTCGAGATGCGCCGCAAGATGCTCCGGGCGGACTCGTGGCGCGGCGCCGATGCAATGAATCACGCGGCAGGCGCCGAGATACCGATCGAGCGGCACGGCACCAATCGCGGCGCCGTCAGCGTCGTAGTGCAGTGGGGCGTCCGCATGGGCGCCTGTGTGCGGCGAAAGCGTGAGCCGCGCCACGTTGACGGGCGAACCGGCTTCCATTTTCCACACGCGTTCTATGTGCACGGCCGTGTCGCCCGGCCAGACTGGCGTCGAGCAATCGATGGCCGGCGAGATGTCCCAGAGCGTCTCCATACCCTATCCGCGTAGTCGATCTAGCGATGATAGGCGCCTCTTCGCGCAATGTGCTTGCGATATCGGCGAGCAAAGTGACGCGTCTTAGAACATAATTCGAGATGCGACAGAAAAAGGGGCCAAAAATGACTGCGATCTCGCTCGACGCAACCGATTGCCGGATCCTGAGCGTGCTGCAGAACGAAGGGCGCATCAGCAACCTGGACCTGGCCGAACGCATTTCCCTTTCGCCGTCCGCGTGCCTGCGCCGGCTGCGGCTGCTCGAGGAGCAGGGCGTGATCGAGCGCTATCGCGCGTGTCTGAACCGCGAGGCGCTCGGCTTCGAGCTGGAGGCGTTCGTGCAGGTATCGATGCGTAACGACCAAGCCAACTGGCATGAGCGCTTTGCGGAGGCGGTGCGCGAGTGGCCCGAGGTCGTGGGCGCGTTCGTCGTGACAGGTGAAACGCATTACCTGCTGCACGTGCTGGCGCAAAGCCTCAAGCACTACTCGGATTTCGTGCTGACCAAGCTCTACAAGGCGCCCGGCGTCATGGACATCCGCTCGAACATCGTCTTGCAGACGCTCAAGGAAGATTCTGGCGTACCCGTGATCGTTCGAGAGGCGCAGCGGTAGGACGCTAACGCGGGGCGGCGCGCTCGGCCGCATCCGCGCCAATGCGTCCACAACAGCGCGCGAGACGAGGGTCGGGCCGTTGCATCTCGTCTTGTCTGGTCTCTTCTTGGCGGCGCCCAGCCCCTCACAGCGGCTTCAAACCGTGAAAGCCGCCGCCGTGAAAAACGAGCGGCGCCATCTCGGCGGCGTCGGGGTGCAAGCCGCAACGCTCGACTTCTCCCACGAAGATGACGTGGTCGCCTTCTTCGTAGCGGCTGCGGTTGTGGCATTCGAACCAGGCGAGCGCGCCGTCGAGAACGGGCATGCCGCTATCGCCGGCCGCGTGCGAGACGCCCGCGAAACGATCGCCCTTGACGGTTGCGAAGCGTTGGCAGAGTTCGAATTGCGAATCCGACAGCACATTGACGACGTAATGACTATTGGTCCGGAAGACCGGCATCGAAGCCGATTTCGTCGCGAGGCTCCAGAGCACGAGCGGCGGATCGAGCGAGACCGAGTTGAACGAGCTCGCGGTAATGCCGATCAGTTGTCCGGACGATGAGCGCGTCGTGATGACGGTCACGCCGGTCGCGAATTGAGCGAGTGCACGACGGAACGAAGTCGAATCGAAGTTCGGGGGGCTGGCGCGTTTCATCAGGCGCACGCTCCGTGTTTTCTTTGCCGGCTGGGGAGGGTCGGCGGTCGCGGCGTCTTGGGCGGCAGCAAATGAGAAACCATGGCATGAATGGACAGATAACCGAGATTTTAATGGAATCCGGACGTTCCGCCCGCGACCCGCGTGGGCGAGAGGGCATCACGAGCGGTTGCGCCGGCGGCGGCGCCGGCTCCAGCGGCCGTCCGCAATCAAGCGAGGGAAAGGCCCCGTGGCGTCCTCGAACTGCACGGTTGCGGTCGCGGGCACGAAAAACGCACTAAGCTGTGTGGGCGGCGAGATTCGCCGCCGCATCGACCGTTCCCTGAAAATCGAAGGAGCAGCAGCCATGTCTGAGGCAAGCGAAACCGCCACGCTGGGCGGCGGATGTTTCTGGTGTCTCGAGGCGGTCTATCTCGATGTCGACGGCGTGAAGTCCGTCGAGTCGGGCTATGCGGGCGGCACTGTCGAGCGGCCCACTTACGAGCAGGTTTGCGATGGCGATACGGGCCATGCCGAAGTCGTCAAAGTCGAGTTCGATCCGGTCAAAATCAGCTATCGCGAAATTCTGCAGATCTTTTTCTCCATTCATGATCCGACCCAGCTCAACCGGCAGGGCAACGATGTCGGCACGCAGTATCGCTCGGTCATCTTCACTCACTCGGACGCGCAGCGCGAAACCGCCGCGGAATTGATTCGCGAGCTCACGCGTGAAGCCCTCTTCGATCGGCCCATCGTCACGCAAATCGAGCCGCTCGACGGCAATTACTGGCCGGCCGAAGCCTATCATCAGAATTATTTTGCTCAGCATCCGGACCAGGGATATTGCACGTTCGTCGTTGCGCCCAAGGTCGCAAAGTTCCGCGCCAAATTCGCCGCCTGGATGCGCCCCGGCGCTTAGCGACTAGTTACGCGCGCACGTCGCCGCGATTTCGCGCGCAAGCGCCAAGCAAGTGAGCGGTGCCGAGCCTTCGGCCTTGTTGTTCGCGACGATGAGGACGGGTTGCCCCGCGAGCGCGTAACGGGCGGCCAACTCGGCCAGCGCCGATCGCGTGCCCGGATCCTCGTCGACGAGCCGGTTGAACGGCTCGTATTTCGCTTTCGCCTGCTCGTACTTGAACCCGCCGTGAAGGCTCCAGCGTACGATGAGCGGCCCGGCCGGCTCGTCTCCGTCGAGCAGCGCGAGGGCGGCCGCCTGACGCAGCGGATCGGGCATGCGCGCATGCAATCCGACGCAGTAGCGCACACCGCGCTCGCGCAGCATCCGGACGAACCGCGGCGTGAGAAGGCACGCATCGCGAATTTCGATCGCATAGCAAGGGGCCGGCACGCCGCCGGCGGCTTGGGGCAGCGCAGGCAGGGCGGCGATAAAGTCCGCTAGGCGGGCGACGAACGCGGCGGGATCGGCCAGCACGCGCTCGGGCAGCGGCGAAAACTGGAATACGAGGGCGCCGGCTTTTGCGCCGAGGCCGCCGAGGCACGGCTCGACGAATTCGCTTGCCGCGAGCCGCGCATCGAGAAAGCAAGGATTGTCGGCGACAGGCTCGCCGCGCTCGGCGCGCAGCGTCGCGTCGGTGACGGAAGCAGGCGCTTTGACGATGAAGCGAAAGTCGTCGGGCACCTGTTGGGCATAGCGAAGATAGTCGGCGATGCTAAGCGGCGCGTAGAACGAGCGGTCGATGCTGACCGTGCGTAGCAGCGGATGCGCGCCGTAGGCGGTAAGCCCATCGCGCGCGAGCTTCGAATCGCTGTAGGCATCGCCGTAGACGATGCCCTCCCAGCCCGGAAAGGACCATGACGAGGTGCCGAGGTGCACTTGCGGCGGCAATCCGGCAGCTGCAGCGAGTGCATCGGCCGAGGCGGGCGCGGGCAAAATCTCACGTGCGCGGCGCTTCGGCTTGGCGGGCTCCGTGCGCGGCGCCGCCGTTGCCAGCGTCGGCGGCGCCCCGAACAGGTCCAGTTGCGGCTTCAGTGGCGGATCGTCTTCTCTTTCGTCCATCAAGACACTTGGCCGCGCGACGCGGTCGAACGCTCAAAGCGGCTGATCGTACATGTAGCGGCGCGACCAAGGCAACGTCTGCGCACTGCGGCCGGCCTTGCGGCAGACCACTTGATAGAGCGACACGTCGTCGTGCTCGAACGCGTAGGCGCAGCCGGCGAGATAGACCCGCCAGATGCGGAATTTTTCGTCGTCGACGAGCTTTTTCGCCTCTTGGGCACGTGCCTCGAAGTTCTCGGACCAGAGGTCGAGCGTGTGCTTGTAATGACGACGCAGGCTTTCCACATCGACAGCCTCGAGCCCGCCGCGCTGCATCGACTCGAGCGCAAGGCTGATGTGCGGCAGCTCGCCGTCCGGGAACACGTAGCGGTCGATGAACTCGCCGCCGCCCAACGCCGTCTCGCCGCTTTCATAATCGGTCGACGTGATGCCGTGATTCATCGCGATCCCGTCGTCGACCAGCAGATCGCGGATCTTGCCGAAATAAGTCGGCAGATTCTTGCGGCCGACGTGCTCGAACATGCCGACGCTCGTGATGCGGTCGAACTGTCCATCGACGTCACGGTAGTCCTGCAGGCGAATCTGGATCCGATCGGCAAGGCCGGCGGCCTTGACGCGCTCGGTCGCGAGATCGAACTGGTTCTGCGACAGCGTCACGCCGACGCAGTGCGCGCCGAACTTGCTCGCCGCGCGCAAGACGAGGGCGCCCCAGCCGCAGCCGATGTCGAGCAGGCGCTGGCCCGGCTGCACCTGGATTTTGCGCAGGATGTGGTCGATCTTCTTGAGTTGCGCCGTGCCTAAGTCTTCGTTGCCGTTTTCGAAGTAGGCGCACGAGTAGACCATGTTCTCGTCGAGCCAGAGCTTGTAAAACTCGTTCGAGACGTCGTAGTGATATTGGATCGCCTTCTTGTCCGACGATTTCGTGTGATTGAAGTAGCGGCGCACCCGGGCGAGCTTGCTTGCGCTCGTCACCGTGCTGCGGGCGAGCGAGTAGCCGATATTGATGATGTCGGAAAGCTTGCCTTCGATATCGATCTTGCCCTTGACGTAGGCTTCGCCGAGGTTGTCGAGACTCGGCTCCAGCAAGAGCGGCAACGCCGAAGCGCTATTTACCTTCAGCGTGACCTGCGGCGCCGCGAAGCTGCCGAAATCGAGTTGCTGACCGTTCCATAAGACGAGACGCGCCGGCAGGTTCGTCTTCATCTTCACGTCGTCCACCCACTGCGCGAGCTTCTTTTCCCAGAACATGCTTGTTCTCCGTGTCTTATCCGTTGACCTCAACATCAAAAGCACAGCCTAAAAAAGCACAGCAAATGCGCGGGCGGGCCCGGCGAGCGGGCGGCGCGGCGCGACCTGCGAAAGCGGTCGGACGTGGCGGACGACGCGTCGAGCGGGCAACATCGTCGTGCCGCCATCGACATCCGGTCAGGGCGCTTCGGGGGCTCCCTTCAAGGCGAAAGTCGGGCGATGCGCCAGTGGCCGTCGGCTTCGCGAGTGTAAAGAATGCGATCGTGCAGCCGCGACGGGCGGCCCTGCCAGAATTCGATGCGCTCGGGCACGAGCCGGTAGCCGCCCCAGTGAGGCGGACGCGGCGGGCCTTCGCCGAACCGATCGGCGTACGCTTTCTCGCGTGCTTCGAGCTCCGCGCGGCTCGCGATTTCGCGGCTTTGCTCAGAGGCCCATGCGCCGATGCGCGAGCCGAGCGGGCGCGACGCGAAGTAGGCGTCGCTCTCCTGCGCGCTCGTTTTCTCGACGGCGCCTTCGATTCGAACCTGGCGTTCGAGCTCGGTCCAGAAAAAGAGGAGGCTCGCATGCGGGTTCGCGGCAAGCTCGCGGCCCTTGCGGCTTTCGTAGTTCGTGAAAAAGACGAAGCCACGATCGTCGACGCCCTTGATCAGCAAAATGCGCGCCGACGGGCGGCCATCGGCATCGACGGTGGCGACCGTCATGGCGTTGGGTTCGGGCAATTCAGCATCGAGCGCCTGCTGGAACCAGAGCTGAAATTGCCGGATCGGGTCGCGCTCGACACTGCTTTCGTCGAGCGAGCCGCGCGCGTAGTCTTTGCGAAGTTCGGCAAGGGTGAGCATTTTCTTTTATGCGACCGCTTCAGTCGGGCACAGTATAGCCAAGGCCGGAAAATCTTGCCGGGACGCGATCCGCGCCGAGGCGTGCAAAAATACGCGTTTCGACTGCAGTCAACGCCCGACGCATCATGTCAAGGACCTTGGTCACGACCACCGATCTTACTCCCGCGCCCGCGCTCGATCAGCATACCGACGAGGCCGAGCGCGCGCGCCGCTTCGGCGGTGTCGCGCGGCTTTACGGCGCACCGGCGCTCGCCGCGTTCGAGCGCGCGCACGTGGCCGTGATCGGGATCGGGGGCGTCGGCTCGTGGGCGGCCGAGGCGCTCGCCCGCAGCGCGATCGGCCAGCTCACGCTCGTCGATCTCGACAACGTCGCCATCAGCAATACGAATCGGCAGATCCACGCGCTCGACGGCAACTACGGGAAACCGAAAGTGGAGGCGATGGCGGAGCGCATCGCGCTGATCGACCGCGCCTGCGAGGTCCGCCTCGTCGAGGATTTCGCGGAACCGGACAACTTCGAGGCGCTGCTCGGCGCGGGCTTCGACTACGTGATCGACGCGATCGACAGTGTCCGGACGAAGACGGCCTTGATCGCCTGGTGCGCGGCGCGCGGCCAGCCGCTCGTCACCGTCGGCGGTGCCGGCGGCCAGCTCGACCCGACGCGCATCCGCATCGACGATCTGGCACTGACGATCCAGGACCCTTTGCTCTCGAAGGTGCGCGCGCAATTGCGCAAGCACCATGGCTTCCCGCGCGGGCCGAAGTCGAAGTTCAAGGTGAGCGCCGTTTTTTCGGACGAGCCGCTGATCTACCCGGAGGCGGCGGTCTGCGACATCGACGAGGCCGCCGAGCACGTCCCCACATCGCCGGGCCACCAGGGCCCGGTCGGCCTCAATTGCGCGGGATTCGGCTCGAGCGTCTGCGTGACGGCGAGCTTCGGCTTCGCGGCCGCGGCCCACGTCCTGTCGACGCTGGCCAAGAAGGCGGCCGCGAGCACGCCGGTCCGTTGACCGGGAGGCGCCCGCTCAGTGCAGCGTGGCGCTGAGCTTGCGGCGCCACTCGGAAACGAGCTCGGGCCGGTGCGCAGCCAGATCGAAGACCGACAGCATCGTCTTGCGGCCGACATCGTCGCGGAACGTCCGATCGCGTTTCACGATTTCGAGCAGATGCTCGAGCGCCCCTTCGTAGGCCCGCCGCGCGATCAGCAGGTTCGCCAGATCGAAGCGCGCATCGAGATCGCCGGGATTCGCGGCGATGCGCGCTTCGAGCGCGTCCGTCGGCGGGAGCTCGGTCGCGGCATCGAGCGCGTCGAGCCGCGTCTTGAGCGAGTTGTAGCGCACGTCGATGCCCTGCGTCACTTTCGGCGAAAGTCGCTCGGCCTCGTTGCGCGCCTCGTCGACCCGCTCCTCGTCGATCAACAGCTCGACCAGATCGAGCCGCGCTTCGTCGAAACCCGGGTCGAGCGCGAGCGCCGCCTTCAGGTGATCGAGCGCAACGCCGCGCCGCCCCTCTTCGAGCGCGGCAAGCGCCGCACGGCGCTCCGCCTCCGCGGCGTTCGGGACGAGCCCGTCGATGAACGCGCGCAGTTGCCCTTCCGGCAATACGCCGATGAATTGATCGATTGGCTGTCCGTCGGCGAATGCGACGACGTGCGGGATGCTGCGCACCTGGAAATGGGCTGCGAGTTGCGGATTTTCGTCGACATTGACCTTCACGAGCCGCCATTTGCCGGCGGACTCGTGCTCGAGCTTTTCGAGCAGGGGGCCTAGCGCCTTGCAGGGCCCGCACCAGGGCGCCCAGAAATCGACGAGCACCGGGACGAGCTTCGACGCCTCGAGCACGTCCGTTTCGAAAGTGGCGAGAGTAGTGTTCATCGGGACCTCATTGAACTTCTTCAACACTGGACCGCTCCGAGAGTGGGGGCGGCGAGCGGAATTTCAACCGCGCGGGGGACAGCGCACTACCGCGGATGCCGCTCCGGCAGCGGAATCCACTCGGTCTCGCCCGGAATCTTGCCCATTGCCTGCTCGGTCCACGCCGCCTTGGCGCGCTCGATCCGCTCGCGCGTGCTGGCCACGAAATTCCATTCGATGAAGCGCTCGCCCTCGAGCTTCGCGCCGCCCAGCACCATGACGGTCGCGCCCGTCGCGCTCGCGAGCGTCGGCGTCTCGCCCTCGACCAGCACCGCCATCCGGCCTGCCGGAAGCGGCTCGCCGTCGAGCGAGAGGTCGCCGTCGACGAGATAGACACCGCGTTCCTCGTGCTCGGGTTCGAGCGCCAATGCGCTGCCGGCGGAGAAACGCGCCGCGACGTAAAGCGTCGGGGAGAACGTCGTCACGGGGGAGCGCGCCCCGAAGGCCGTCCCCGCGATGACGTCGAGCCGCACGCCGTTGCGCTCGAGGTGCGGCAGCGTTGCGGCGGCGTGGTGCTCGAACGACGGCTCGGCTTCTTCGTGCTCGAGCGGCAGGGCGACCCAGGTCTGAATGCCGTGCAGGACGTGATTGTGGCTGCGTTCGTCCTCGGGCGTGCGCTCCGAATGGACGATGCCGCGGCCGGCCGTCATCCAGTTGACGTCGCCCGGCACGATTTTCTGGACGGAGCCGATGCTGTCGCGATGCATCATCGCTCCCTCGAAGAGGTACGTGACCGTCGCGAGTCCGATATGCGGGTGCGGCCGCACGTCGAGGCTCGCACCGGGCGTGAACGAGGCGGGCCCCATATGATCGAAAAAGATGAACGGGCCGACGAGACGCGCGGCCATTGCCGGCAGCACGCGGCGAACGGTGACGCCGCCCACGTCGCGCTCCGAGGGCTTGAGAATGGTCCTGATCGACGACGACATGAGCCGCTCCGTTTGGGTGACCGCGTCATTCTACCGCCCAGTCTCCCGAGGCTCGCGGCTCACCCGTCGGCGATAAGCGTGCCCGTTACGTCATACGATTCTTTGCGAGCGGCGGATTCGCGGCGAAGTAGCGCTTGATGCCTTTCATGATGGCGTTCGCCATCTGGCTGCGGTAGCCGTCGTCGTTCAGACGCGTCTCTTCCTCGGGATTGCTGATGAAAGCCGTCTCGACGAGGATGGACGGAATATCGGGCGCCTTCAACACGGCGAAACCGGCCTGCTCGACCGATCCCTTGTGCAACTTGTTGATGTCGCCGATCTCGCGCAGCACATAACCGCCGTAGCGCAGCGAATCCCGGATCTGTGCCGTCGTCGACATGTCGAAGAGCGCGCGGTTGACGGTATCGTCCTGCGTCTTGACGTTGATTCCGCCGATGAGATCAGACGCGTTCTCCTTGTTCGCCATCCAGCGTGCGGCGGCGCTCGACGCGCCATGCTCGGACAGTGCGAACACCGACGAGCCCCGCGCCGTCGGCGTCGTGAACGCGTCGGCGTGAATCGACACGAAGAGGTCGGCATTGACGCGCCGCGCCTTTTGCACGCGCACGTTGAGCGGAACGAAGAAGTCCGCGTCGCGCGTCATCATCGCGCGCATGTTCGGCTGCGCATCGATCATCGCGCGCAGCTTCTTGGCGATGTCGAGCGCGACGTGCTTCTCGTAGGTCCCGGCGCTGCCGATCGCGCCCGGATCCTCGCCGCCGTGGCCCGGGTCGATCGCCACCGTCAGCAGGCGTACGGTGCGGCCCGTTTTCGGCGTCGCGAACGGGTAGGTCTCGCCGCCGAGACCGTCCTCGCCGTTGCCGAGACCGTTTTGCGCGAGGGCGCTGCCCGTGCCGTCGTTACCGCCGCTGGGCGGCACGGATTTGTCACGAGCGAGGTCCGACTTGCGCCGCGCTCGCCCCGCCGCGCCTTCGCCCGCGCCCGCGCCGCCCGGTGCCGGGGCTCCTTCGGGCGCGGAATTTTGCGCGTAACGCTGGAAGAATGCGTCGCTGTTGTCGGCGGGCGCGCCGGGCGGCGTGGCGGGCCCGGCGAGCGGTGGCGTCGGCCCCGGAGGCGGCGTTGCCGGCCCGGCGAGCGGCGCCGGTGCGAGCGCCTCGGCGTCGGGCCGGCTTTCGCTAAACTCTTTTTCCTTGCGCTCCGTTTGCGCGAGCAGATCCATGAGCGGATCGGGCGCGACGGTCGGATAAAGATCGAGCACGAGCCGGTAGCGATAGCTGCCGATCGGCTCGAGCGAGAAGACCTGTGGCTTCACCGAGCCCTTCAGGTCGAAGACGAGCCGCACCACGTGCGGCTGAAATTGTCCGACGCGCACGGAGCGGATCTGCGGATCGTTCGGCGCGATCTTCGAGACGAGGTCGCGCAGCGCCTGATCGAGGTCGAGGCCGTTCAAGTCGACCACGAGCCGATCGGGCCCTTGCAGCAGTTGCTGCGTCGTTTGCAGCGGCTGATCCGATTCGATCGTGACACGCGTGTAGTCGCGCGCGGGCCAGACGCGCACGCCGAGCACCGAGCTCGCGAAGGCCGAGCGAGCGAGGAACGGCGCGGCGAGGCCGACGATGAGCGTCGAGGCCCCGGCGCGCAGCACCTGACGGCGGCGCCAGCTATGGGTCGCGGTGGCAGCCGATTCGATCGAGTGGAACGGTTTGATCAACATCTTTCGAGGCATGCTTTTCCTGATTCGCTGTATGCGCGCACATCGAGCAAACGGTGCTCGTCACTACCGGGAGCGCCCCCTCGCGCGTCGACGCTGAGCGCCAAGACTAGATCGGGCGTGCCGAGCAGGTCGCCGGCCTTTTCGGGCCATTCGACGAGACAGATCGCGCCCGAGTCGAAATACTCGCGAAAGCCGGCGTCGGCCCATTCGGCCGGATCGGCGAAACGATAGAGATCGAAGTGATAGACCTCGAGCTCGCCGCCGGCCCGGCCGAGCGCGTAAGGCTCGACGAGCGTATAGGTGGGGCTGCGCACGCGCCCTTTGTGGCCCAGGCCAGCAAGCGTCGCGCGCACGAGGGTGGTCTTGCCTGCGCCGAGATCGCCGCGGAGCTGCGCATGCAGCCCATTGAATGCCGGCAGCGTGCGCACGTGCTCGAGTGCTTGCGCGAAACGGGCGCCGAACGCCTCTGTCGCGGCCAGGTCCTCGAGCACGAAGCGGCGTTCGAGTAGCACGCTCGCGGACGGAGCAAACGGAGAATCGGGCGCCACGGGCAATCTCGTAAAATAGCTTGGATGAAACGATGTCCGGAAAGGCCGCTCCTCGTATGACAGCGCTCCATGCGGCTGCCTCCTCAGCCGAAACTTCTCGCTTCGACGACGCGGCGCTGGCGGCACTTGCGCGGCGGATCAAGGCATGGGGCCGTGAGCTCGGCTTCGGTGCGATCGGTGTCAGCGACACGGATCTGTCCCAGGCCGAAGCGGCGCTTAGCGCCTGGCTCGCGGCGGGCTGCCACGGCGAGATGGATTATATGGCCAAACATGGGATGAAACGCGCGCGTCCGGCCGAGCTTGTGGCCGGCACGCTACGCATCATCACCGCGCGCATGGCCTATTTGCCGGCGGCCACGCTTGCCGCCGCCGGCGATGAAAGCGCATCGTCAGACTCGAAGGCTGCCGGCGCGGCAGAGGACGCACCGGCATCGGCGGAGCGTGAGCGAAACGAAAGCGATGAACCCGATGGGCGCGATGAGCGCGCGCGTGCCCTCGATTGGCGCGCGCGCGAGCGGGCGCGCCTCGACGATCCCACCGCGGCCGTCGTTTCGCTCTATGCGCGCGGGCGCGACTATCACAAGGTGATGCGTCAGCGGCTGCAGCAGCTCGCCGAGCGAATCGAGCGCGAAATCGGCCCGTACGGTCATCGCGTCTTTACCGATTCGGCGCCGGTGCTCGAGGTCGAGCTCGCGCAAAAGGCAAGCATCGGCTGGCGCGGTAAGCATACGTTGCTCATCGAGCGCGATGCGGGATCGCTGTTTTTTCTCGGCGAAATCTATGTCGATATCCCGTTGCCGGTCGATGCCGATGCCGATGTCGAGGCCGAGGCGAGGGCCGAAAAACCGGCCGTCAAGAAAGCGCCGCGCACGGCAGGCGAGTCTTGCGGGCGCTGCACGCGCTGTATCGACGTGTGCCCGACCGGTGCGATCGTCGGACCTTATCGCGTCGACGCGCGCCGCTGCATTTCCTATCTGACGATCGAATTGAAGGGCAGCATTCCGGAGGCGCTGCGTCCGCTCATCGGCAATCGTGTGTACGGATGCGACGACTGTCAGCTCGTCTGCCCGTGGAACAAGTTCGCGCAAGCGGCGCCTGTCGACGATTTCGATACCCGGCACGGCCTCGATCGCGCGTCGCTCGTCGATCTTTTCTCGTGGAGCGCCGAAGAGTTCGATACACGAATGCAAGGCAGCGCGATTCGCCGCATCGGCTATGAATGCTGGCTGCGCAACCTGGCCGTCGGCCTCGGCAACGCGTTGCGCGCGGGAGGCGGGACGGCGCTCGGGCAGGCGGACAGGAGCCGGATCGTCGATGCGCTGCGAAGGCGGGCCGACGACGCATCGCCCCTCGTGCGCGAGCACGTGGAGTGGGCGCTCGAAGCCGCATAGAGACACAGTGATGAGGGAGCGAGCCATGCATGACGCCGTGATCGACGCACCGTTCGGCAAAGTCGGCATTCGTGTCGACGAGGCGGCCGGCGTGCTGAGCCTCATCGAATATCTGCCGGGAGAGATTGCGTCGGTTGCGCCCAATTGCCCGTTGGCCGACGAAGCCGCGCGGCAGATCGCGCATTACTTCACGTCGCCGCGCGCGACGTTCGACCTGCCGCTCGCGGCTGTCGGCACGCCGTTTCAGCGGCGCGTGTGGGAAGCGATGTGCGCAATCCCGCCTGGGGAGACGCGCACCTATGGCGAGTTGGCGCGGCAAGTCGGCGGAACGCCGCGCGCGGTGGGTCAGGCGTGCGGCGACAACCCGTTTCCGATCGTCATTCCTTGTCACAGAGTCGTCGCCGCCAACGGGCTCGGTGGCTTTGCCCACCACGCCGGCGACGGCTTCTATCCACGCGTGAAGCGCTGGCTGCTCGATCATGAGAGCGCGCAACAGGCCCTTCCGCTATGAGCGATACGCTGAAAGTCGACGAGTTGCCCACACGGCCCGAAGGGCGCGAAGGCGACGCGGCTTCGACCAAAACAGTCGCGACGGCGCATGACGCCGCGAACACTCAGTCCATCGATGCATTTTGCGACGCCCTCTGGCTCGAGCATGGCCTTGCGCGCAATTCGCTCGACGCCTACCGGCGCGACTTGCGGCTCTTCGCCGTTTGGCTCGCGCGCGAGCACAGTGTGCCGCTGGATGCCGCGGGCGAGTTGCATGTGAACGGCTACCTGGCGGCCCGCAGCGACGGCAAGGCGACCTCGGCGAACCGGCGTCTCTCGGTCTTTCGCCGCTACTTCGCATGGGCCATCCGCGAGCACCGCACGGCGGCCGATCCGACGCTCAAGATCCGCTCCGCCAAGCAGCCGCTGCGCTTCCCGTCGACATTGTCGGAACAGCAAGTCGAGGCGCTGCTCGCCGCGCCCGACGTCGACACCGCGCTCGGCCTGCGCGACCGGACGATGCTCGAGCTCATGTACGCGAGCGGGTTGCGCGTTTCCGAGCTCGTCGGCCTCAAAACAGTAGAAGTCGGGCTCAACGAGGGTGTCGTGCGTGTGATGGGCAAGGGCTCAAAGGAGCGGCTCGTGCCGTTCGGCGAAGAAGCGCACGGCTGGCTCGCGCGCTACTTGCGCGAGGCGCGTCCCGCGCTGCTCGGCGCGCGCGCCGCCGACGCGCTGTTCGTCACGGGGCGCGGCGAAGGCATGACGCGGCAGCAATTCTGGAACATCATCAAGCGCCACGCCCGTGCGGCCGAGATTCACGCGCCCCTTTCGCCGCACACGCTGCGCCACGCGTTCGCGACGCATCTCTTGAACCACGGGGCCGACTTGCGCGTCGTGCAACTGCTGCTCGGTCACGCCGACATTTCCACGACACAGATCTACACGCACGTCGCGCGCGAAAGGCTCAAGACGCTGCATGCGCAGCATCATCCGCGCGGGTGAGTTCGCCGCGGCGCGACCGACGCCGAATCGAGCGCGTGAGTAGCGGTGGACCGGCCGCCGCCCTTAAAATGCGGCGATGAGCAAAGCCAAACACATTTCGGAGACGCCTGCCACGCAGTTCTTGCGCCGCCACGGAGTGAGCTTCGGCGAGCATCCGTACGATTACGTTGAACACGGCGGCACCGCCGAATCGGCTCGGCAGCTCGGTGTCGACGAGCATCACGTCGTCAAGACGCTCGTCATGGAGGACGAGCACGCGAAGCCGCTCGTCGTTCTCATGCACGGCGATCGCACCGTCTCAACGAAGAATCTCGCGCGGCAGATCGGGGCGAAGCGTGTCGAGCCCTGCAAGCCCGAAGTCGCCAACCGGCATTCCGGATACTTGATCGGCGGCACGTCGCCTTTCGGCACGAAGAAGCCGATGCCCGTCTATGTCGAGCAAAGCATCCTCGAGCTCGATTCGATCTATCTGAACGGCGGGCGCCGTGGTTATTTGATCAGCATCGCCCCTTCGGTGCTGACGACGCTCGTGCACGCGCGGCCCGTCAACTGCGCGAGCGTCGATTGAGCGCAACAGGTCGGCGCGGCAGCAGACGCCATTGCAACGTTGACGCCGGAGCGCCTCAGTCGATCCACCAATAGACTGTCCCGCACCGGCCTTCGGTAGAATGAGCGCCGCGCCCGGGTGCCGCGTTCCGTCTCATGCGGGCGGACGCGCGTGGATCGAATCGACCGCTCGCCCTACTACACGCCAAAACAACCGCTTATGGAACTCGTAATCGTTGCTGTCGCAGCCTATCTGATCGGATCGGTCTCGTTCGCCGTGATAGTGAGCGCGGTGATGGGGCTGGCCGATCCGCGCTCGTACGGCTCGGGCAATCCCGGCGCGACCAATGTGCTGCGAACCGGCAACAAGAAGGCAGCCGTCCTGACCTTGATCGGCGACGCCTTCAAAGGCTGGCTTGCGGTCTGGCTCGCCGCGCATCTCGGCCCGCGCTATGGGCTCGACGACAGCGCAGTGGCGGTTGCCGCGCTGGCCGTCTTCCTCGGCCACCTTTACCCCGTCTTCTTCAAGTTCAAGGGAGGCAAGGGCGTCGCGACGGCTGCCGGCGTGCTGCTCGCGATCAACCCGGCGCTCGGCCTCGCGACCGTCGCGACCTGGCTCATCATCGCGTTCTTCTTCCGCTATTCGTCGCTCGCGGCGCTCGTGTCGGCCGTCTTCGCGCCGCTCTTCGATATCTTCATGTTCGGCCCGAACACGGTCGCCTGGGCCATCTTCGCGATGAGCGCGCTGCTCGTCTGGCGCCACCGGGGAAACATCTCGAAGCTGATCGCGGGCAAGGAAGGCCGGATCGGCGAGAAAAAGACGGACGCGGCGGCACACGCGAAGCACGAAGCGGGCGCCCATCACCATCACGCGCGCAAGCATTGATCTGATCTGCCCCGCTCGCCGGCGCCTCGCCGGTCAGCGGTGGAAGTCGCGCGACTCGGCGGCGTGCTTCAGTCGCGGAAGTTGTTGAAATCGAGCGGCGTATCGGTGACATCCTTGCGCAGCATCGCGATCACGCTTTGCAAGTCGTCGCGCTTCGCGCCCGTGACGCGCACGGCATCGCCCTGGATGCTCGCCTGAACCTTCAGCTTGCTGTCCTTCACTAGTTTGACGATCTTCTTGGCGAGGTCGCCGGACACGCCTTTCTTGATTGTGACGACTTGCTTCACCTTGTCGCCGCCGATCTTCTCGACCTTGCCGTAATCGAGGAAGCGCACGTCGACGCCGCGCTTCGCCATTTTGCCGACGAGCACATCCTTCACCTGGCCGAGCTTGAAATCGTCGTCGGCGAACATCGTCAGCTCGCGCTCCTTTTGCTCGACGCGCGCGTCGGACCCTTTGAAGTCGAAGCGCGTCGAGATTTCCTTGTTGGATTGTTCGATCGCGTTTTTCACTTCGACCATATTGGCTTCGCAAACGACATCGAACGACGGCATGCTATCTCTCCCAGGTTTGAGGCTGCGGCGGCGCCCGCGCGGCAGCGCAGGCGGCACTCGCTATAATCACGGACCGAACGTCATTCTACCGATCCCGTCCTCAATGCCCAAGCCGCGCCGTCGGCCGCGGCGCCGCAGAGAAGCGCTTTGCCGATGTCTTCGCCCGATCCGATCGCCTTGATTTCCGATTTTCCGCTGCGCGCGCACAACACGTTCGGCTTCGATGTTCGCGCCCGCCTCGCATGCCGCGTCGAAACGGCCGGGCAGTTCGCCGCCGCCGCGCGCGATGCGCGTGTCGCGGGGCTGCCAAGGCTCGTGCTCGGCGGCGGCAGCAATATCGTCTTCACGAAAGACTTCGATGGCCTGGTACTGCTCGCCGCATTGACCGGCAAGCGCGTCGTGCGTGAAGACGACGAGGCGTGGTACGTCGAAGCGGCCGCCGGGGAGAATTGGCACGGATTCGTCGCGTGGACGTTGGCGACGGGCTTGCCGGGCCTCGAGAACCTGGCGCTGATTCCGGGCACCGTCGGGGCCGCGCCGATCCAGAACATCGGCGCTTACGGGCTCGAGATGGGCGAGCGCTTCGCGTCGCTGCGCGCGGTTGAGCTCGCGACGGGCGAAGTGCGCGATTTCGACTTCGACGCCTGCCGTTTTGGCTATCGCGACAGCTTTTTCAAGCGCGAGGGGCGTGATCGGTTCGCGATTACGTCGGTGACGTTTCGTCTGCCGAAGGCATGGACGCCCCGCGCTGACTATGCCGATGTGACACGCGAACTCGACGCGCGCGGCGCCGCGGCGACGCCGCAGGCGATTTTCGACGCGGTCGTCGCCATCCGCCGGGCCAAGCTGCCCGATCCGCTCGCGCTCGGCAATGCGGGAAGCTTCTTCAAGAACCCTGTCGTCGATGCGGCGACGTACGAGGCGTTGCTGGCGAAGGATTCGAGGCTCGTCGGCTATGCGCAGCCCGACGGGCGGTTCAAGCTCGCGGCCGGTTGGCTCATCGATCAGTGCGGATGGAAGGGGAGAGTGATGGGGGCGGCCGCGGTTCACGACAGGCAGGCGCTCGTACTCGTCAACCGCGGCGGCGCCACGGGCGCGGACGTCCTCGCACTCGCGCGGGCGATCCAGCTCGACATCAGAGAACGGTTCGGCGTCGAGCTGGAACCGGAGCCTTTAGTGGTTTAGGGCTTGCTCACACTCATTGCCGGCTTGCGCTGGCCAAAAAAACGGCCGGCGTCGGCCCGGCATGCGCGGATCGTCACCGTGCGTTGAACGACCTCCGCGCCGCTGTGTTGCGGCACGGCCGGCGCGGAGGGTCGAAGTCAAGCACGCGGACGAAGCGATCAGCCGCGTTGCCGGCGAGCATTCTCGGCGATGCGCATGCGCAGCGCGTTGAGCTTGATGAAGCCGCCGGCGTCGGCCTGGTTGTAAGCGCCGCCGTCATCGTCGAACGTGGCGATCGTCTTGTCGAACAGCGTGTTCTTCGAATCGCGCGCGACGACCGACACGGAGCCCTTGTAGAGCTTCACGCGCACCCAGCCGTTGACGTTTTCCTGCGTGTGATCGATGAGCACTTGCAGCGCGCGGCGCTCGGGCGCCCACCAGTAGCCGTTGTAGATCAGCGAGGCATAGCGTGCGAGCAGATCGTCCTTCAGGTGGGCGACTTCGCGATCGAGCGTGATCGATTCGATGCCGCGATGCGCCTTGAGCATGATGGTGCCGCCCGGCGTTTCATAGCAGCCGCGCGATTTCATGCCGACGTAGCGGTTCTCGACGAGGTCGAGCCGGCCGATGCCGTGCTTGCCGCCGAGGCGGTTGAGCTCGGTCAGCATGTCGGCCGGCGATAGCCGCTTTCCGTTGATCGCAACCGGATCGCCGCGCTCGTATTCGATATCGAGATACTCGGGCGAATCGGGCGCGTCCTCGGGCGCGACGGTCCAACGCCACATGTCGGACTCGGCTTCGGCGCGCGGATCTTCGAGGTGGCGGCCCTCATAGGAGATATGCAGCAGGTTCGCGTCCATTGAGTACGGCGCGCCGCCTTGGCGGTGCTTCATATCGATCGGAATGCCGGCCTTCTCCGCGTATGCGAGCAGCTTCTCGCGCGACAGCAGATCCCATTCGCGCCACGGCGCGATGACCTTGATGCCGGGCTCGAGCCCGTAGTAGCCGAGCTCGAAGCGAACCTGATCGTTGCCCTTGCCCGTCGCGCCATGCGAGACGGCTTGGGCGCCCACCTGGCGGGCAATCTCGATCTGGCGTTTCGCGATCAGCGGCCGTGCGATCGAGGTGCCGAGCAGATACTCGCCCTCATAGATCGCGTTCGCGCGGAACATCGGGAAGACGAAGTCGCGCACGAACTCCTCGCGCAGATCGTCGATGAAGATGTTTTCCTGCTTGATGCCGAGCTGCAGCGCCTTCTTGCGGGCGGGCTCGAGCTCCTCGCCCTGGCCGATGTCGGCCGTGAACGTGACGACTTCGGCCGAGTAGTTGTCCTGCAACCATTTCAGGATGACGGAGGTGTCGAGGCCGCCCGAATAGGCGAGCACGACCTTTTTGATATCGCTCATGGTGAACTCGTGGCTGGTGCGTAACTGAAGACGATGACGACTAAAAACAGCGTTGCGCCGGCGTGCGGCCGACGCTGAAAACGCGTCGCGCGACGGCCCCACGCCGGGTGTGGCCGCGCCGCGGCGAATCAATGGTTCAACTTGCCGAGCAGCAGAAACTCCATCAGCGCCTTTTGGACATGCAGGCGGTTTTCGGCCTCATCCCAGACGACGCTTTGCGGGCCGTCGATGACGTCGGCGGTCACTTCCTCGCCGCGGTGCGCGGGCAGGCAGTGCATGAAAAGCGCATCGGGATTCGCGCGGCCCATCATCTCCGCATCGATGCACCAGTCGGCGAAAGCGGCCTTGCGGACCTCGTTCTCGGCCTCGAAGCCCATGCTCGTCCAGACATCGGTGGTCACCAGATCGGCCCCGCGGCATGCTTCGTGCGGGTCGTCCAAGACTTCGAACGCGGCGGCGCTTTCGGGCGCGACAAGCGCCTCATCGAGCGGGTAGCCGGGCGGCGTGGAGATCCGCAGCCTGAAGCCCAGAATCTGCGCCGCCTCGATCCATGTATAGAGCATGTTGTTCGCGTCGCCCACCCACGTCACCGTCTTGCCGGCGATCGGACCGCGGTGCTCATAGAACGTGAAGATGTCGGCCAATACCTGGCACGGGTGGTACTCGTTCGTCAGCCCGTTGATGACCGGCACGCGCGAGTTCTCGGCGAAGCGCCGCAAAATGTCCTGCCCGAACGTGCGGATCATGATGATGTCGACCATCCGCGACATCACTTGCGCGGCGTCCTCGATCGGTTCGCCGCGGCCGAGCTGGGTATCGCGCGTGCTCAGATAGACGGCGTGGCCGCCGAGCTGGAACATGCCGGCCTCGAACGACAGGCGCGTGCGCGTGGAATGCTTCTCGAAGATCATCGCGAGCGTGCGGTCGTGCAGCGGATGATAAGTCTCGTAGTTCTTGAACTTGCGCTTCAGAATGCGCGCGCGCTCGAGCACGTACTCGTAGTCTTCCAACGAGAAGTCATTGAATTGCAGATAGTGGCGGATTTTTTTGTCGGACATGAAACAAATACGGCGGACTGACCCGGCCGTGAGACCGGACGGCGCCGCCGTCGAATGGGATAACTCCCCGCAGCATAAAGGATTTTTGCCGGTTTGACGAGCCGGCGCCCAGGTTCGCTCCGTGTGCGCACCGTTTGTGTGCGGTGCGGAAAAGACAGTCGGGGGTGGTATAATCCCTGAGTTTTCTCCAGCCCGGCGGGTAAAGCTTCGGGCGCACCATTTGGGTTTCATACATGGCCGAAGCACCGTTCACCGAATACTTCATTCAGGGCATCACCAAGGACGGAAGGAAGTTTCGGCCGAGCGACTGGGCGGAGCGTCTGGCGGGAGTCATGTCCAGCTATGGTCCCGGCGTGAAAGGCCCCAACGCACGCCTTCAATACTCGGTGTACGTGCGCCCCGTGCTGCTCGGTGACGTCAAGGTCGTGATCGTCGACTCGCGGCTGCGCGACATCGAACCGATGGCATTCGATTTCTGCATGAACTTCGCGAAAGACAACAACCTCGTCGTGACCGAGGCTTGCGAGTTGCCCCACCATCACGGCGCCGTGCAAAAAGCAAAGCGTTGACGCGGCGGGGGCGGACGCAATGTCCGCCGCAGGTCGGTAGCGCGGCGGCTTCGCGCGCGAACGTCGACGGTTAGTGCCCTTCCTTCTTTACCGACACATTCCCGACACACCCGATTCGCGCGAGCAAAACAAAATGCCGCTCAGCGGCCAGCTGAACGGCATTTGCGGGGACGCTCCGGACGAGCCTACTGCGCTGCGGCAGGTTGCTGCATGCCTTTGAGGGCGGCCACGAGGCGGCTCTTGTGGCGAGCGGCCTTGTTCTTGTGGACGATTTTCTTGTCGGCGATGATGTCGAGCGTCTTGGCCGAGAGGCGGAAGACTTCGGCGGCCTTGGCTTGATCGCCGGCTTCGATCGCCTTGCGGACGGCCTTGATCGCCGTGCGGTACTTCGAGCGCAGCGCCGAGTTGTGCGAGTTCGCCTTCGCGGCTTGGCGGGCGCGCTTGCGTGCTTGCTTGGAGTTAGCCATGAGAGTTCCTAGTCCTGTATTGTTCGCGGTGCCCGAAGTCGCGCACTAGACGACCGTTCGAGCGTCCTTTCGATCGAAACCTGCGGGAACGATTGCCCGAAGGCGCAAAACGTCGGCATCGCTGCATCTGATCGCGTCTTCGCGACGCAACGCAGAAGGCGAGCTTCGAAACGCGCGAGTATATCAGCAAAATCAGAGAGATGGCAAATATCGCGACGAGACGGCCGGAAGCCACGGCGGCTGCCCGTATAATAGCCGGCCCATGAATCTATTCCGAGCCCTGCTGACGGTCAGCGGTTTCACGCTGCTCTCGCGCGTAACCGGCCTCGTCCGTGAAACGCTGATCGCGCGCGCCTTTGGCGCGAGTCAATTCACCGACGCCTTTTACGTCGCCTTTCGCATTCCGAACCTGCTGCGGCGGCTTTCGGCCGAGGGCGCGTTTTCACAGGCGTTCGTGCCGATCCTCGCCGAATTCAAGAACAGTCAGGGGCACGGGCCGACGAAAGCGCTCGTCGATGCGATGTCGACGGTGCTCACCTGGGCGCTTGCGCTGCTCTCGCTCGTCGGCATCGTCGCGGCTTCCGCGGTCGTCTTCGCCGTGGCCTCGGGCTTGAAGGGCGACGGTCAGGCGTTCGGCCTCGCGGTGACGATGACGCAGATCATGTTTCCGTACATCGTCTTCGTCTCGCTGACCACGCTAGCCGCCGGCGTCGCGAACACCTACGGCAGCTTTTCGCTGCCCGCGTTTGCACCGGTGCTGCTCAACGTCTCGTTCATCGCGGCGGCCGTGTTCGTCGCTCCGCACTTGAAGGTGCCGGTCTTCGCGCTTGCCTGGGCCGTCATCGTCGGCGGCGTGCTGCAGTTCGCGGTGCAATGGCCGGGCCTCGCGAAGATCGACATGACGCCGCGCATCGGCCTCAATCCGTTCGTGGCGCTCGCCCACCGCGGCGTCAAGCGCGTGCTCATGAAGATGGTGCCGGCCACGTTCGCCGTCTCGGTCGCGCAGCTCTCGCTCATCATCAACACCAATATCGCCTCGCGGCTCGGCCCTGGGGCCGTGTCCTGGATCAATTACGCGGACCGCCTCATGGAGTTTCCGACGGCGCTGCTCGGCGTCGCGCTCGGGACCATTTTATTGCCGAGCTTGTCGAAGGCGCACGTGGACGAGGACCCGCACGAGTACTCGGCGCTGCTCGACTGGGGGCTGCGCGTGACGTTCCTGCTGGCGGCGCCGAGCGCGCTCGCGCTGTTCCTCTTTGCCGAGCCGCTGACCGCCACGCTTTTCAACTACGGACGTTTCGACGGGTACTCGGTCGTCATGGTGGGCCGCGCGCTGACGGCCTATGGCGTCGGCCTCATCGGCCTCATCGTCATCAAGATTCTCGCGCCCGGCTTTTACGCCAAGCAGGACATCAAGACGCCCGTGAAAATCGGCATCGGCGTGCTGATCGCCACGCAGATCGGCAATGTGGTGTTCGTGCCCGTGTTCGCGCACGCGGGGCTCACGTTGAGCGTCGGGCTCGGCGCTTGCGTCAACGCCATATTGTTGTACACGGGTTTGCGCCGGCGTGGCATCTACACCCCGTCCGGCGGCTGGGCCCTTTTTCTCGTGCAGCTGCTCGGCGCTTCGCTCGTGCTGGCCGGCGCGATGCATTGGTGCGCGGCGAATTTCGACTGGATCGGGCTGCATGCGCGGCCGCTCGCGCGCATCGCGCTGCTCGCGGCCTGCATGGTCCTGTTCGCCGCACTATATTTCAGTATGCTTTGGTTGATGGGCTTCAAATACACCTACTTTAGAAGACGCGCCAAGTGAGGACTCCAGACCTGAGACAGCCATGACATCGGTTCTCGACTACTTCACTTCACTCGTCGCCGACGACGACAGCCTGCCGGTCACCGAAACGGCGCTTTCGCTCGCGCAAGATGCCTATCCCGACCTCGATCTGCAGGGCACGCTGGCCGAGCTCGACGAGCTGGCCGTGCGGCTCAAGCGCCGTTTGCCCGGGAACGCGGATCTGACGGACAAGATCGGCGCGCTGAACCGCTTCTTCTTCCGCGAGCTCGGCTTCGCCGGCAACCTCAACGATTACTACGACCCCGATAACAGCCACCTCAATATCGTTCTTAAGCGGCGGCGCGGCATTCCCATTTCGCTAGCGATCCTCTATATGGAAATCGGCGAGCAGATCGGCGTTCCGGTGAAAGGCGTGTCGTTTCCGGGCCACTTTCTGCTGCGTGTGACGCTGCCGGAGGGCGACGTAATGCTCGATCCGACGACGGGCAAGTCGCTGACCGAGGCCGAGATGGTGGACAGGCTCGAGCCGTATTTGTCGCACACGACCGGCGACTCGATCGGCGGCACCCTGCGGATGCTGCTGCAGCCGGCCACGGGGCGCGAGATCATCGCCCGCATGTTGCGCAACTTGAAGGCGATCTATTTGCAGACAGAGCGTTGGCAGCGTTTATTGGCGGTGCAACAGCGGCTCGTCATTCTGCTGCCGGAAAGCATCGAGGAGGTGCGCGATCGCGGGTTCGCCTATGCGCGGCTCGATTATCTGCGGCCGGCGCTCGAGGATCTGGAGCGCTACCTCGACGACCGCCCCGACGCCGAGGACGCGACCGCCGTCGAATCGCAGTTGCAGGAGCTGCGCCAGCGCACCGACAGCGGCGACGACTGAGCGCGCCGCCTGCGGGCGCTACTTCGGCTGCATCCGGATCGCGCCGTCGAGCCGGATCACCTCGCCGTTGAGCATCGTATTGTCGAAGATCTGCTTGACGAGCATCGCATATTCGATCGGCTTGCCGAGGCGCGAGGGGAAAGGCACCATTGCGCCGAGCGAGTCCTGCACTTCCTGCGGCATGCCGAGCAGCATCGGCGTTTCGAAGATGCCCGGCGCGATCGTCATCACGCGAATGCCATTGCGCGAGAGGTCGCGCGCGATCGGCAGCGTCATGCCGGCGACACCGCTTTTCGACGCAGCATAGGCTGCCTGGCCGATCTGCCCGTCGAATGCCGCGACCGAGGCTGTGTTGACGATGACGCCGCGCTCGCCATTCGCGTTCGGCGCATTCTTCGCCATTTCCGCGGCGGCAAGGCGCAGCACATTGAACGTGCCGATCAGGTTGATTTCGATCGTGCGGCGGAACGCATCGAGCGGATGCGGCCCGTCCTTGCCGACCGTCTTCACCGCCGGCGCGACGCCGGCGCAGTTCACGAGACCGACGAGCGGGCCGAGCCGTGTCGCGGCCGCGACGGCTTCGACCGCATCGTCTTCGCGCGTCACGTCGCACTTCACGAACACGCCGCCGAGCTCGCCCGCGAGCGCGCTGCCCGCCGCTTCGTTGAGGTCGGCGATGGCGACCTTGCCGCCATGCTCGGCGATGAGGCGTGCCGTGGCCGCGCCGAGGCCCGACGCGCCGCCGGTGACCAGGAATCCGTTACCGCGAATCTCCATGCTCAAAGCTCCTTACGTTTATCTAGGGGCGACGAAGCGGCGCCCTTACTTCAAGGCATCGAACACGCGCTGGCGGATCTCTTCGACGGACCCGAGACCGGAGATGCGGCGATATTGCGGCGGATTGAGGCCGTTTTCGACGCCGCGCTGGGCCCATTGCTGGTAATAGTCGACGAGCGGCTTCGTCTGCGCGCAGTAGACATCGAGACGCTTCTTGACCGTCTCTTCCTTGTCGTCGTCGCGCTGGATCAGCGGCTCGCCTGTGACGTCGTCCTTGCCCTCGACCTTCGGCGGATTGAATTTCAGGTGATAGGTGCGGCCCGATGCCGGGTGCGTGCGGCGGCCGCTCATGCGAACGATGATCTCGTCGAACGGCACATCGATCTCGAGCACGTAATCGATCGCGACGCTGGCCTGCTTCATCGCTTCGGCTTGCGGCAACGTGCGCGGGAATCCGTCGAAGAGATACCCTTTCTCGCAATCGCAGTCGGTGAGGCGCTCCTTGACGAGATTGATGATGACCGCGTCGGGCACGAGCTCGCCCGCATCCATATAGCGCTTGGCCTCAACGCCGAGCGGCGTGCCGGCCTTCACCGCGGCGCGCAGCATGTCGCCGGTCGAAATCTGCGGAATCCCGAATTTTTCCTTGATGAAGTTCGCTTGGGTGCCCTTTCCGGCGCCAGGTGCACCCAACAGGATCAAACGCATGGTGGTATCTCCGAGTCGTATGTGGAATGCGGTGCGAAAGCCGAAACGCGCCGGCCGATGTCCGTGGCCGTGCGAATGGGAGCGGCAGCCTCGGCAGCGCGCGCTTTTGGCGGCGCTTCGACCAAGGCGGGCAGCAGGGCAGACGGACAGGAACCAGAGAGCCGAATGTTGCGAATGCTCGCGCAATCGGCTTCGATTATGCCATGGCTAGCAACTACTCCGACCGGAAAAGCGAGCGGACGCGCTCGAGATCGGCCGGCGTATCGACGCCCGGAGGAGGCGCCTCTTGGGTGACGAGCACCGCGATACGCTCGCCATACCACATGGCGCGCAGTTGCTCGAGCATCTCGGCGCGCTCGATCGGCGCCTGCGCGAGTCGCGGATAGGTGCGCAGGAAGCGCGCGCGATAGGCATAGAGGCCGATGTGGCGATAGACCGGCGCCGCTTCGGGCGCGGGCATCGCCGCGATGTCGATGGCGTCGGCCGCGCAATGCGGCTGATAGGCGTCGCGCATCCACGGAATCGGCGCGCGCGAGAAGTAAAGCGCGCGCCCTTGCGCGTCGAGGACGACCTTGACGACATTGGGGCTGAACACCTCAGCGGCGTCGTGGATCGTATGCGCGGCCGTCGCGATCGCACAGTCGGGATGCCGCGCGAGATGCGTAGCGACACCGCTCACGAGCGCCGGATCGAGCAGCGGCTCGTCGCCCTGCACGTTCACGACGATCGTATCGTCGCTCCAGTTCAGCCGCGCGGCCACCTCGGCGAGGCGATCCGTGCCCGACGGGTGATCGTCGCGCGTCAGCAGCGCATCGATGCCATGCGCACGGGCCGCCTCGAGTACGCGCTCCGAATCGGAGGCGATCAGCACTTGGAGCGCGCCCGCAGCGCGCGCGCGCTCGGCGACGCGCACGACCATCGGCTTGCCGCCAATGTCGGCGAGGGGTTTCTCCGGCAGGCGCGTGGAAGCGAGCCGGGCGGGGACGACGGCGACAAACGGTGCGCCGCTGATCGAAGCGTATTCGGTCATCGAAAAAGGGAAGAGGAGATTCGCTCGTTGGCTGCGTGGCGATAGGGACGAACGGCGGCGGGAGTGGTGTCCGCGCGTTTCTCGTGCGTTGGCTTTATGCCCCGCCCGTCGGATCGACTGGCTCGATCGGCGTGCCTTCGACCGTTTGCCGTGCCTCGTCCGCGAGCATGACCGGAATGCCGTCGCGAATCGGATAGGCCAGCTTGTCGGCTTGGCAGATGAGCTCCTCGTTTGCCCGGTCGTAACGGAGTGGGCCCTTGCAAATCGGGCACACGAGAATTTCAAGCAAGCGAGCGTCCACGGAGTTTCTCCACAACGAGAGCGATGAGGCGGCCTGGCAACGCAGCTTCGACCGGAACGACCCAGATCCGCGCGTCGCGCCGTCCGCGCAATTTTACTGCATCCTTTTCGGTGATCAGGATCACGTCGGCCTGCGCACCCTCGAACGGATCGCGACGATACGCGTAGTGATCGGGCAGCGCGCGCGTCGCGGGCGCGAGGCCCGCCGCGCGCAGCGTCGCGAAAAAGCGCTCGGGCGAGCCGATGCCGGCCGCCGCCAGCACGCGCGCGCCCGCGAACTGAGCGAGCGGACGGCGCAGGCTCGGATCCGCGAGGTGCCAGGCATCGCCGGGCGAGATCGTCAGCGCATACGTGTCGGGCCACGGCGGCAGCTCGCGGCTGAACGGGTTGTTGACGAGCGTGGCGTCGCGCCGGCGCGAAAGCGGCTCGCGCAACGGCCCCGCCGGCAGCAGAAATCCGTTGCCGGCAAGACGCTGATCGAACACGACGAGCTCGACGTCGCGCTGCAGGCGGTAGTGCTGGAGCCCGTCGTCGCTCACGATCACGTCGACGTCGCTATGCGCGGTCACCAATGCGCGGGCGGCGGCCACGCGGTCGGGGCAAACCCAGACGGGCGCGCCCGTGCGCCGCGCGATGATGAGCGGCTCGTCGCCGGCTTCGTCAGGATGTGAGGCTGCCGTCACGGCGCGCGGCTCGGCCACCTTTGCGCCATATCCGCGCGAGACGACGCCCGGCGTGAAGCCCGCGGCGCGCAGCGCATCGACGAGCGCGATGACGGTCGGCGTCTTGCCCGTTCCGCCGACGGTCACGTTGCCGACGACGACGACCGGCAAGCCGATGCGCACGCTCTCGCGCCAGCCGAGCGAGAAGCTCGCGCGGCGCAGCGCGGCCGCCGCGCCGAAGGCCAACGAAAGCGGGGAGAGCGCCCACGCGAGCGGCCCGCGGCGCTGCCATTCGCGCGTGAGGCGCGCTTCGATGCGCGCTTTGATTCGATCGGCGAGGCGTTCACCGAGGCGGGATGGCGCTGACATCGTCGATAAGGGTCGGGGGGGCGGTTCGGGAACCCGGCACTCTAGCGCGCCCAGGCCGCCGAGGGCAAGACGGCTCGCCGGCAAAGCGCCCATTTCTCTCTATCCCCAGCATCCGCTCGCCTGTGGATAACTCTGTGAAGAACGTGCCTCCCAAACGGAGAGGAGGCCGGCAGATCAAGGCTCTTGTCGGCGGCAACTTATGTCGTACGAATGTGAAATCGTTAAAAATCAAGAACTTGCCACGTATGCTCGCGGCTCCGCGCGGCGTCCCCGAAAAAGCCATGTTTTTTGCCCTCAATGTGGGAAACCTGGCGCCGGACGCCATTGCGGCACTGGACGCCGCCACGCGAGGAGACTATCGTCTGTTCGGCAGAAAAAATGAGATCCAGTATGCATTCGCGTTCTTCCTTCTCTCCGTCGGGGCCGGCGGCCTCGTCCGCGGGCGGACCGTTCGACAGTGATGTCGCCATCCCGGTCTCGGTGCTCAACCGAACGATCGGCAGATTGCTCGAACGATCGTTTCCGCTCGTCTGGGTGGCCGGCGAAGTCTCGAACTTCATGCGGGCGGCAAGCGGTCATTGGTACTTTTCCATCAAGGACGGCGAAGCGCAGATGCGCTGCGTCATGTTCCGCGGGCGCGCCCAATACGCGGAGTTCACGCCGCGCGAAGGCGACAAGATCGAGGTGCGGGCGCTCGTGACGATGTACGAGCCGCGCGGCGAAATCCAGCTCAACGTGGAGGCCGTGCGCCGCACGGGGCTCGGCCGTCTTTACGAGGCGTTCCTGCGCTTGAAGACGAAGCTCGAAGCCGAGGGCCTTTTCGCGGCCGAGCGCAAACGTCCACTGCCGACGCATCCGCACGCGATCGGCATCGTCACCTCGCTGCAGGCGGCTGCGTTGCGCGATGTCCTGACGACGCTTGCGCGCCGCGCGCCGCATATTCCCATCGTCATTTATCCGGCACCCGTGCAAGGGATGGGAGCAGGCGAAAAGCTGGCCGCGATGATCGAGAAGGCGAATGCGCGGCGCGAGGTCGACGTGCTCGTCGTTTGCCGCGGCGGGGGCTCCATCGAAGATCTGTGGGCCTTCAACGAGGAGGTGGTGGCGCGAGCGATCGCCGCGAGCGAGCTTCCGGTCGTCTGCGGCGTCGGGCACGAGACCGACATCACAATCGCCGATTTCGCGGCCGACGTCCGCGCGCCGACGCCGACAGGCGCGGCCGAACTCGTCAGTCCACAGCGCACGATGCTGCTGCGCGAGCTCGACCAGCGCCGCGCGGCGCTCGCGCGCGGTTTCGGCCGCCTCGCGGAACGGCGCGCGCAGCAGCTCGACTGGCTTGCGCGCCGGCTCGTGAGCCCCGCGGAGCGTCTGAGGCGTCAACGCGTCCATTTGCAGCAGCTTCAGGCACGGCTCGCGTCGGCAGGCGCGCGTCCGGTGCGCGACGCGCGGGCGCGCTTTGCGCTCGTGCGGTTGCGCTGGGAGCGTTGGCGGCCCGATCTCGGCGCTCACCGGCAGGCGCTCTCGGGCTTTGCGCGGCGACTCGACGCCACGCTCGCGCGACAACACGAGCGTCACGCGGCGAAAGTGGCGTCGCTCGGGGCGCGGCTGGAGCTGCTCAGCCCGCAGCGCACGCTCGAGCGCGGCTACGCCGCATTACTCGATGGGCGAACGGGGCATGCCGTCCGGGCGACCGGCGAGCTCAAGCGCGAGCGGCGCTATGAGCTGCATCTCGCGCAAGGGGCGGCCGACGTTTCGTTCGGGGATGTGCAGCCGCGTCTCACCGACACGTTTTAGCTAGCAATTCCAGCGTTCGTCCGGGGTCGAGGCGGTCGCGCGCGGGCCTCCCGGATAGGTGCGACGATAGGCGCGGCCGTGAGCATTTTTTACGCCGATTCGCGCGCGCAGCGGTCAATGATGCGTCTAAAGGGCCACTGGTTTGCGGGGTTATTCCAAGTCGCCTACAATCGAAGGCTCGGAAGTGTCGCCTGCTAACTGCATAAAGTACCCACAACGAGTACCCCCATACTCGATCACTCGATAGAAGGAACTGCACCATGGAACACTCGCTCCCGCCGCTGCCGTTTGCCAAGAATGCCCTCGCGCCCCATATGTCGGAAGAGACGCTCGACTTTCACTACGGCAAGCATCATCAGGCCTATGTGACGAACCTGAACAACCTCATCAAGGGCACCGAGTTCGAGAACCTCGGTCTCGAAGAGATCATCAAGAAATCGTCGGGCGGCGTCTTCAACAACTCGGCACAGGTCTGGAACCACACGTTCTTCTGGAATTGCCTCAAGCCGCAAGGCGGCGGTGAGCCGACGGGTGCGCTCGCCGAGGCGATCAACAAGAAGTGGGGCTCGTTCGACGCGTTCAAGGAAGCTTTCTCGAAAGCAGCCGCCGGCAACTTCGGGTCGGGCTGGACGTGGCTCGTGAAGAAGGCCGACGGCTCGCTCGACATCGTCTCGACGAGCAACGCCGCCACGCCGCTGACGACGGATGCCAAGCCGCTGCTCACGATCGACGTTTGGGAGCACGCTTACTACATCGATTTCCGCAATGCGCGGCCGAAGTTCATCGAAACGTTCCTGAACCACCTCGCGAATTGGGATTTCGCCGCGAAGAACTTTGCGTCGTAATCGAGCGCGCACGCGCCACCTTCTGTGTAGCGCGCTAGGTAAGCTAACGCTGGTATGAAAAAGAAAGGCCCTCGCAGCTGCGCGAGGGCCTCTTTTTTGGAGATTGCCGAATGCATTGCCGCATTCGGCGCCGCACGATCACAACGCCGTGCGCCGCGCGATGTCGTCGAGCGCCGCCCGTTCGGTCAACACATCATCGATGAGCCCGTACTCCTTGGCGGCCGCGGCCGACATGAAATTGTCGCGATCCGTATCCTTGGCGATCTGCTCGATGCTCTGCCCCGTGCGGTCGGCCAAGATCGCATTGAGGCGCTCACGCAGAAACAACACCTCTTTTGCCTGAATCTCGATATCGGCCGCCGTGCCCTGGCTGCCCCCCGACGGCTGATGGATCATGATCCGCGCGTTCGGCAGTGCGAACCGTTTGCCCTTCGCGCCCGCCGCGAGCAGGAACGTGCCCATGCTCGCCGCGAAGCCTGTGCAAAGCGTCGAGACCTGCGGCTTGATGAACTGCATCGTGTCGTAGATCGCCATGCCGTCGTAGACCGAACCGCCGGGCGAATTGATGTAGAAGGAAATATCCTTGTCGGGATTCTCGGACTCGAGAAACAGCATCTGCGCGACGATCAGGCTCGCCGTTTCGTCGGTGACGGGGCCGACGAGAAAGACGATGCGCTCGCGCAGCAGGCGCGAATAGATGTCGTAGGCGCGCTCGCCGCGGCCCGTCGTCTCGATGACCGTAGGCACAAGCTGGCTGTAGGGGTCAGGGTGCATGAGCATTCCTCGCGTGGATGTCGATAGGGCGGCGCATCGATATGCGTAGCCTCTCGACTGTCATGACGCACGGATTGCATCTATTGTGACAAGACTGGGCGCCGAATGCAGCGGCTATCGATAAAAAGTCGCGCGTCGCGCCGGCGCTCGTCACGTTTTGACATGCTCAAACGTCAAAGAGTCGGGGATCCAACCCTGAGACTTAGCGGGCGGCCCTGAGTGCGAGCCGTGAGGGCGCGCCCTCTTTCAAGGAATCCGCCGAAGCGATGCCTGGAGAAGACGGAATGACGCGAGCACGAAACGAAAACAAACCCAACGAGAAACCGGACAAGACGTCGGGGTTCGAGGCCGCCCGCGCGCGGCTCATGGCGCGCGCCTACCGCCTGCTCGGATCTCGCGCGGAGGCGGAGGACGTCGTGCAGGACGCCTGGCTCAAATGGCATGCGGCCGACGACGCTGCATTGCGGACACCGCTCGCGTGGCTCACGACGATCACGACGCGGCTTGCCATCGACAGACTGCGGCGCTTGCAGACTGAACATACCGCCCATGAAAAAGACCGGCAGGCATCGTCGGTTACCCACGAGACGATGCCCTCGGCGGAGGAGGAGGCATTGCGTGCCTCGGCGATGGAAGAGGGGCTCTGGCTGCTCTTTGAGACACTCACGCCCGACGAGCGTGCCGCCTTTATCCTGCACGAAGCGTTCGATTGCGACTATGCGCGGATTGCGGATGTCCTGGGCAAGAAGACTCCCGCGCATTGCCGGCAGCTCGTGCATCGCGCGCGGTTGCGCCTGCAACGAACGCCGGAAACGGGCGGTGAAAACGCTGACGCCGAGGTCGACGTCGACGAGCGCACGCGACGGCGCGAGCGGCACGAGGAGCTCGAGCGCCTGCGCATGGCGATCGAAACCTGCGACCCGGCAGCGGCGATGCGGCTTTTCGAGGAGGCGGCCACCGCGGGCGCCGAAGCGCTTACGGTGGAACGCGCCGAGCGTGTCGTTGCAGTTGCGGCGGCACCGGTGGTCACGACCGCGTCGTTCGGCGCCGACACAGGGCGGTCCGCGCAAACGCTGGCCGTGGCGGACGTAGCTTACATCGCGGTGCTGCATCGATGCACGATCGTCGCGCTCGTTGCCGTGTCGTTTGCTGGAACGCGGATCGGCTATGTTCGCCTGATGACCGATCCGGTCGTTTTGGCTGCCGTGAACCGCGCGTTCGGCGAGCCGGCCATCGACAGTCTGCTCGCAACGGTTCGTTCGAACGAACACGCGTACGCGTGAGCTCGGTGAGCCGCCGCGTTCGCGATCGGCGCGCGGCGTTCCGATAACCTCTTACGCCGCAAGCGGTTGGGCCAGGTCGCTAGCACACTAGAGACCTTGCGATGCCGCGTCCCAGTTGATGTCGACGCAAAGCACTTGCAGGCCTTTCGGCGTTTGTGCGGCAGCCGATGCTGTCACGCAGAGATGCGCTTCGTTGATGGAGAGATAAGGCGCGGTCAGATGAACACGGCCCGGGGCACGAACGGCTTCGATGAAGTAAGGGCGCCGTTCCCAGCTCGCGCCCTCCGAATGCAGTAACGGTCGAAAACGCTTCGCGCGGCGTGAGACGCGACGCCCTTCCGGCACGAGGTTGTCGCCGATCTGCCGACCGTGCGCATCGAGCAGGAAGCATCTTGCGGAATCGGGCAGCGCGAGCAGAGAGCACGTCGCACGCTCGATCGTCTCGCCCGAGACGACATGTCCGCAGGCTTCCTGGAGCGCCGCGACGTAGGGTGTTAGCCGCGCGGCCTGCGCGCGGTCGCGCGCCGCCACCCGCTCGCGCAGCGCTGCCGACAGGGCATCCATCGCGGCCGCGGCCACACGCGGCTCGACCGGATCCATGCTGGGCCCGGCGAAATAAGTGCCCTGCATGAAATCGACGTTGGCTTCGAGCGCGATCAACGCTTCCCGCTCAGTCGAAAGACCGCCCATCAGCACGAGCTGTCCCGATTCGTGCAACAGCGAAACAAGCCCCGGCAATACGCGTTCGATGTGCGAATGTTCGCTGGCCTGCTGAAGGATCACGCGATCGAGCGTGACGATGTCGGGACGTAGATGCCAAACGCGGTCGATGTTCGAATGCTTCGCGCCGAAACCGCCGAGCGCGATCAGAAAGCCCGATTTGCGCAGCGAATCGACGATTTCCGCGAAGCGGCTCGTTTCGCCGCCCGCTTGCTCAGGCACTTCGAGGACGACGCGCTGCGGCGGCAGCGCGAGCGCCTTCAACCCCGCGAGCAGCGCGTCGCCATAACTCGTGTCCATCAGCGCGGCCGGATGCAGGCTCAGAAAGAGCCATTCGTCATGGCTGTCGAAAGCGCTGAAATTGCCGAGATGCAGCGATTCCGCGAGTCTTCCCAGCTCGAGCAGATCGCCGCGCCGCGCCGCCTGGGTGAATACCTCGTGCGAGAGCACCTGACTACCGTCTTCATCGTGCGCACGCAGCGACGCGTGATAGCCGATCGCGCGCCGATGCGATACCGAGAACACCGGCTGAAAGACGCTGAATACGGTATAGCCGCCATAGACGACGGTACGCCGTGCGCCTGCTTCGCCAGCAACGGGACGCGGCGGCTGAAACCCGGGAGGATCGAGTTCGATCATGCTCGGTCGGAATCGAAGAATCGGAAAATGACGAGGCATCGCAGTGTAGCCGCATGCGATGCGAAATAACGGCTACTTTACCGCATAAGGCAGCAAGAACCATGCGAGAGGCTTGCTTCCATTGGTGTGCGGGCGCTCACATCGGCTACGACCTTCGATGTACCGAGCTTGGTCGGATGGTCGGGCGGCGTCCGCAACTCCAGTGCGCACGCTCCTGGTGCGTCAGGTGCCCAAGGTTGTGCTCAACCGATCAACTCGGACTCACTCGCGGGTGCGCGTCGCGCTGCCAAGGGGCGATCGGGCTCGAGCCGCGCCGCACGTTCAAAAAACGCGTGCGCCCGTGGATCTGTCGAGTAGGCCGCGTTGATGCGAAGCCACGGACTTGTTTCTCCGTGAGGGCGGAAGTAGCTGCCGGGCGCGACCGTCACGCCGCACGCGGCCGCGCATTCGACGAGCCGCTGCGAATCCTCGATGTGCGGAACCCGCGCCCAGAGGAACTTGCCGCCGGCCGGCGGCGCGAATAGCTGCCAGCCGTGCGATTCGAGCGTCTGAATGCCCGCGCCGAGTACTTCGTTCATGCGCCGGCGCAGGCGATCGAGAAACTTGCGATAGGCGCCGCGCTCGAGCATCGCGAGCGCGACCGATTCGGCGAACAGCGACCCGCCGATGCCCGTCAGCATCTTGATATCGACGATGTCCTTAACGATCGTCGGATGGGCGGCGATGAACCCGGTCCGCAGCGACGACGACAGCGTCTTCGACAGCCCGCCGATGTAGATGACCTGCTCGAGCTGATCGAGCGCGGCAAGGCGATCGGTCGGCTCGGCCTGAAAATCGGCGTAGATGTCGTCCTCGACGATCGTGAAGCCGTATTCGCGCGCGAGCTGAAGTACGCGAAAGGCGACTGACGGCGCGACGATCGTGCCGGTCGGATTGTGAAAGACCGAGTTGACGAAGAAGGCTCGCGGACGGTGGAGCTCGAGTGCGGCCCGTAACGCCTCGACATCCGGTCCGGCCGCCGTGCGCGGAATGCCGACGATGTTGACCCCGTGCAACTTCAGGAGTCCGAACAAGTTGTAGTAGCCCGGATCCTCGACGAACATCGTGTCGCCCGCCTTCAGCAGATAGCGGACGACGAGATCGATGGCCTGGCTCGCGCCACATGTGATGACGATTTGCGACGTGTCGGCGCGGATGCCGAGCGACGCGATGCGGGCCTGCAAGTGCTCGCGCAATGCGGCGTTGCCGAATGGTGTCGCGTAATCGATCATGGCCGCGGGATCGGTCCGCGCGACATGGCGGATCGCTTGCGCGAGACCTTCCATGTCGCGCCATGCCTCGGGGATGAAGCCGGTCGCGAGTTTCAACGTGTCGCCGGGATGATTGAACTCGTGCAGGATGTGGCCCGACTCGTCTTCCGCGCGGCGTGGATCGGATGTGCCCGCGGAGCCCGATACGTCGCGCCAGCGCGCGCTCACGTAAAAGCCCGAGCCGTGCCGCGATTCGACATAGCCGAGCGATACGAGCCGATCATAAGCTTCGATGACGGGAAATCGGCTGATGCCGTATTGCGCCGCGAGGCCGCGAATCGATGGCAGCTTCGCGCCGGCATGCGCTTCGCGCGAGCGAACCCAGCCCTCCATCTGCGCGACGATCTGGTCCGTGAGCGGCACGCCGTTGCCGCGGTCGAGCTCGAGCTTCATCGATAGACCTTGCCCATTCGAGTGTTCGGTAATTTGCCTGCACAGTTTCGCTGAAACTGTTCGGAACTGTGCATGTGATTATAGCGATCGAGCCGAGATAATGCATCCACTGAGCAATGCTTTATCGAGGAGGCTGAGATGCGCGAGATCCGAGAGTTCGAAATGGAACACGACGAGCCGGCCACGGCCTGGCGCATCGTGCGGCCCCTCGTCGTCACGGTGACGACCGGGCAGTTGTGGCTGACGCTCGAGCACGACGCCGAAGACTACTGGCTCGAGGCAGGACAGTCGTTTCTCCTGCCGGCCGGGACCCGAGCGTGGGTCAGCGCCGGGCGCGATGGGGCGCGCGTCAATGTGACGGGCGCGAACTCGGTCGATACGGACAGGCGCGCTGCGTTCGCGCAGTCGGCGGCGGCAAGCGCTCGCGGCTGGATGACTCGGTGGCTACGGGTAGCGTGAAAGTGATCGATCCGGACCGATAGCGTCGGTGCACCGACTGCCGTAACGTCATCTAGACAGATCTACACCCGCTATTGTTTTGCCGGCATATCGATTGGCGACGGCTCGTGATCGAAGCGGTGTGCGCCGGCGTGTACGGGCGGCTCGTATGCGCCGACATAGCGGGCGCGCGGGCGGATCAATCTGCCGTCTTCCGTTTGTTCCAATGCGTGTGCGATCCAGCCGGCTGCCCGGCCAAGCGCGAAGAGAGCGAATGCCGCTCCCGGTGGCAGGTCCACGACACGCTCGATCGACGACAAAGCGAAATCGACGGTCGGAGCGAGGCCAGTCGAGCGCTCCGCCGCATGCGTTATCGCCTCGATCTGATTCAGTCTCGCGCGCGCGGACGTTCTGACTCCTGCGCACTCGTCGAGCATGGCAAGCAGCACCGTCGCGCGCGGATCGCCTTGCGGATACAGCGGATGCCCGAAGCCGGGAAGGATCGTGCGCGGCCGGTCGTCGTCGTGTCGAGCGAGATGTGCCGCCAGATATCGATCGACATCGCCGGCTTGATCGACCTCGGCGAAGAGGGCGCTCACACGCATGGTCTCGCCGCAATGGCGTGGACCGGCGAGCGCCGCGAGCCCGCCCGTCACCGCGCCGAACAGATGCATCCCCGTCGAGGCGATGCAGCGCACGGTAAACGTCGAGGCATTGAGCTCATGGTCCGCGCATACGACAAGCGCCGCGCGCAACAGCTCGATGTGCCTGCGATTGCGGATGCCCCAAGCATCCGCGAGCTGCCGATGCAGCGGCTCGCGCGACGGCCTGCCGCGGACCAGGGCCGCGGCGAGCACGCGCATCAACGCGGCGCCGGTATCGAGCTTTGCCTCGCGATCCAATGCCCATATACGCGGTACCAGTTTGGCGGCTGCCGGTAGCAGCACGAGTGCGCGCTCGTGCGGCGCATCGGTGCTTGTCAGCTTCAACCAGGCGTCCCATTGCCTGGCCGCCAGTGGAGCGTCGGGCGCTGCATCGATACGCGCACGTTCGCATTCCCAAAGAATCGCGGCCGCCTCTTCGAGCGTCGCTGTGCGGGCGAGTTCGATGGCGTCGTGGCCGCGATAGTAGAGCCGGCCATCGGCGATCAGCGTGATGCGCGACTCGAGTACGGGCACGCCCCAGTCCAGCACCTTCTGCGCGACTTTGCCGGCACGCTTGCCGTCGGCCTTCCTGCGGGCCAGGCGGCGCACGTCGTCGGCCGCATACAGGCGGCGCTTGCCGTTTGCTTCGGGCGCCGAGCGCAGCATGCCGCGGCTCACGTAGGAATAGAGCGTCGGCACGCTGATTTGCAGCAGGGCGGCGGCTTCGGAGGCGGTCAGGTAGGCGGGCATCGATCGTCTTCAGTGTTCATTCTCGGAATGGATTAGGGGCGCGAATCAAACTAATCGATATATGTTGACGGATTGAATCAAGATTGATTGGAGTGATCGTCGATTCTAGACTCGTTCCCATCCCTTCAACGCGTTTCGTCATCGCTATGACCACACCGATCACGCCGCTCGTTGCGCTCGAACATCTCTGGTCGCTCGCCCGCTGCGCGCCTGACATGCTCGAAGACATTTACTTCGAAGGCGCCGACCCCGGTTTGCCCTCGATCTATCGCGTCGGCACGCTCGCAAGCGCGACGATCGGCGCCTCGGCGCTCGCCGCCGCCGCATGCGAGCGCGTGCGGCGAGGGCGCACGCAGCGCGTCGACGTTTCGATGCGTCGCGCACTCGTCGCGTTTCGCAGCGAACGATACTTGCGCATCGACGACGGTCCCGCTCCGGAACTGCGCGATCCACTGACAGGGTTCTTCGAAACGCGCGGCGGGCGGTGGATTCAATTGCACGCGAATTTCGCACATCACCGCGACGGCATTCTCCGGGTGCTGGGTTGTGAGAACGATCGGGAGCGGGTGGCCGAGGCGATTCGCGGCTGGGACGGCGCGGAACTCGATCGCAGGCTCGCCGATGCGGGGCTGTGCGCCGCATTGATCCGCTCGCCGGACGAGTGGGCGAAAGAGCCGCAGGCAGCGGCTATTGCGGGGCTGCCGCTATTCGAAATCGAGCGCATCGGCAATGCGCCGCCCATGCCGATTGGCGGCGACAGTCCTCTCGCGACCGACCGCCCCCTGGGCGGCACGCGCGTGCTCGATCTCTCGCGCATCATTGCCGGCCCCGTCGCCGGACGCACGCTGGCGCAGCACGGCGCCGAAGTGCTGTTGATCAATGGGCCGCATCTGCCGAATATCGCTCCGCTCGTCATCGACAACGGCCGCGGCAAGCGCTCGGCACTGCTCGACTTGCGCGAGGCCCAAGGGCGGGACGCGTTGCGAGCACTGGCGGCGGATGCCGACGTATTCTTGCAGTCCTATCGGCCCGGTGCGCTCGCGGCGTGTGGATTCGGGCCCGAGGACCTCGCTCGGATCAAGCCCGGCATCGTGTACGTATCGGTTTGCGCATATGGGCACACGGGCCCGTGGTCCCAGCGTCGCGGCTTCGACAGCCTCGTGCAATCGGCGAGCGGCGTCGCGTGGACCGAGCAGGCGGCGGCGCGAACAGCCATGCCGAAACCCTTGCCGTGCCAGGCGCTGGATCATGCCACGGGCTACCTCGCCGCATTCGGTGCGATGGCGGCGCTGCTGCGTCGCGCGACTGAAGGCGGCAGCTGGCACGTGCGTGTGTCGCTCGCGCAGACGGGGCGCTGGTTGCAATCGTTCGGCACCCTCGACGACGGCTGGCGCGCGCCTGACATGAGTCTGGACGATGTCCGCGATGTGCTGCAGACGATGGACTCTCCGTTCGGCCGTGTGCTCGCGGCTGCGCCGGCCGAATCAATGTCCGAGACAGCGCCGCGCTTCGATCGGCCGCCCGTGCCGATCGGCACCGACGGGCCGCATTGGCTCGCGTAGGGCCGATCCGCCCATGGCAATGAGCGGACGGCGCTCGCCACCCAGTACGACCGCGCGCAAGCCATTCGAAACAAGACCTGCCCTGCGATTCGGGAGTTGAGCCGAGCGCGCTATTTGCGCAATTCGGCGACGAAATCGTAGTAGTCGTTCCGGCAATAGGTATCGGTCAACTCGATTGCGCGCTGCTCGGCCGTGTAGCCGACTCGTGTGATCAGCAGCAGTGCGTCGTGCGGCGCGATACCCATTTGCCGTGCGATTTCCTCGCTCGCATTGACGGCGCGAAAATGCTGCAGCGCTCGGACGATTCCAAGACCGCGTTGCTCGAGGTACGTGTAGAGGGAATCGCCAATCGAGCTGGGATCGGGAATCACCGAGGCGGGCAGCGTCGAATTCTCGACGGCCATCACGATGCCGTCGGCGAGCCGCAGACGCTTCAACCGTGCAACCGCTGCTGACGGCGACAGGCCGAGTTGAATGACCTCGTCGCGGCTCGCGGGCTGGATTTCGCGCGCGAGCCATTGCGAGCCCGGCTCGAATCCGCGCCGCCTGATCATCTCGCTGAAGCTCGAAAGCCGTGAAAGCGGATCGTCGTAGCGCGGCGTGATGAAGCTGCCCGCACCCTGCGTTCGACGGATCAAGCCCTGTTCGACGAGCAGTGCGATGGCCTTGCGCGCCGTGATGCGCGAGACGCCCAGCGCTTCGGACAGCACGCGCTCGGACGGCAAAGCTTCGCCGGCGTTCCAGCGGTTCTCGTGGATCGCCTGGCCGAGCTTGCGCGCGAGTTGCAGGTAGAGTGGCGTATCGTTGTCCGGGTCCGGGCGCAGATCGCGCCAGCGGTCTTCCGAGAGTGTGTTCATGGAATTCGCGCTGCTGAGGGCAAGCGTCAATTTTATGCCATCGAACACCGCGGTTATCCGATCCGTTGCTCGTCCCGGACGGCGGAACCACGAACTGTTGCGTTCATAGGAGATTCGCGATGGAGAACGACGCATACGTGACGCTACCGGATGGGGAGCGGCTTGCCAAGCTGGGGCAGGGCACATGGGAGATGGGCGAGCGAAAGGCACTGCGCGCGGCGGAGATAGCGGCGCTGCGCGAAGGCGTCGAGCTCGGGATGACCGTCATCGATACGGCTGAAATGTACGGCGACGGCGCGACGGAAACGCTTTTGGGCGAGGCGCTGGCGGGCCTGCGCGACGATGTGTTTCTCGTCAGCAAGGTCTATCCCCACAATGCGAGTCGGCGCGGCGTCACGGCTTCATGCGAGGCGAGCCTGAAACGGTTGAAAACGGATCGGCTCGATCTGTACCTGCTTCATTGGCCGGGTTCGATTCCGCTCGAAGAGACCGTCGAAGGATTCGAAGCGCTGCGGCGCGCGGGCAAGATCCGGCATTGGGGGGTGAGCAACTTCGACGTCGAGGAGATGGAGGCGCTTTTTACCGCCGCCGGCTCCGCTTGCGCGACCAACCAGATCCTGTACAACGTCGCGCGGCGAGGGCCCGAGCATGACTTGCTGCCGTGGATGCGGGCTCGGCGGATGCCGGCGATGGCCTACAGCCCGATCGACCATATGCGGTTGCCGGCGCATTCGGTCCTCGATGAAATAGGGGCCGCGCGAGGCGTCACGCCGGTTTGCATCGCGCTCGCATGGGTGCTCGCGCAACCCGGAATCTGCGCCATTCCGAAGGCTGGCAGCCTAGAGCACGTGCGCGAGAACAGACGAGCGCTCGACATCGTGTTGACCGATGCCGAGCGCTCGGCGATAGACGCTTATTTCAAACCGCCCCGCGGCAAGCGGCCGCTCGAAATGCTCTGATCCTCGTTGTGAGGCCGTGCGGTCAACCGACCGCACGGCGTCCATCGCTCCCTCGCGGCGAGTGAGCCGGCGCGCTGGCTCAGTGGTTGCTGCCGCCGTGGCCTCCTCCGCCGCTGCTGCCGTTCCCGCCGCCATTGCCGCCGCCGTTGCCGCCGTTGCCACTGCCATGGCCGCTGCCGTTGCCGCCGCCATTGCCCGCGCCGTTTCCGCCGTTGCCGCCGCCGTGGCCACCGCTACCGCTACCGCCGCTACCGCTATCGCTACCGCCGCCTTGGCCACCACTGCCGCCGCTTCCGCTGCCGCCATTGCCGCCGCCGTGACCACCGCTACCGCCGCTGCCACCGCTGCCACCGCCATTGCCGCCGCCGTGACCACCGCTACCACCGCTGCCACCGCTGCCACCGCCATTGCCGCCGCCATGACCACCGCTACCGCCGCCGTTGCCGCCGCTGCCACCGCTGCCACCGCTGCCACCGCTGCCACCGCTGCCACCGCCATTGCCGCCGCCATTGCCGCCGCCATTGCCGCCGCCATTGCCGCCGCCATGACCACCGCTGCCACCGCCATTGCCGCCGCCATTGCCGCCGCCATGACCACCGCTACCCCCACCGCTGCCGCCATTGCCGCCGCCATGACCACCGCTACCCCCGCCGTTGCCGCCACTGCCACCGCCATTACCATCGCCGCCGCTGCCTCCATTGCCACCGCCATTGCCACCACCACCGCTGCCGCCATTGCCGCCGCCGTGACCACCGCTACCGCCGCCGTTGCCGCCACTGCCACCGCCATTACCATCGCCGCCGCTGCCTCCATTGCCACCGCCATTACCACCACCACCGCTGCCGCCATTGCCGCCGCCGTGACCACCGCTACCGCCGCCGTTGCCGCCACTGCCACCGCTGCCACCACCGCTGCCACCACCGCTGCCACCACCGCTACCGCCGCCGTTGCCGCCACTGCCACCGCCATTACCACCACCACCGCTACCGCCGCCGTTGCCGCCACTGCCACCGCCATTACCACCACCGCTGCCACCGCTGCCACCACCGCTGCCACCGCTGCCACCGCTGCCACCACCGCTGCCACCACCGCTGCCACCACCGCTGCCACCACCGCTGCCACTGCTGCCACCACCGCTGCCACCACCGCTGCCATCACCGCTGCCACCACCGCTGCCACCACCGCTGCCACCACCGCTGCCACCACCGCTGCCACCGCTGCCACCGCTGCCACCGCTGCCACCGCTGCCACCGCTGCCACCGCTGCTACCGCTGCCACCGCTGCCACCGCTGGCACCGCTGCCACCACTGCCACCGCTGCCACCACTGCCACCACTGCCACCACTGCCACCACTGCCACCACTGCCGCCACTGCCGCCACTGCCGCCACTGCCAGCACTGCCAGCACTGCCAGCACTGCCAGCACTGCCGCCGCTGCCGCCACTGCCGCCACTGCCGCCACTGCCGCCGCCCTTACCGCCGTTGCCTCCTCCACCACCGCCGTCTCCGCGTGAGCCATTGGCGCCGGCGACCGAAGGACCGCCGCTCGGTGCGCCTTCTGACGTGGCACTGCTATCGGCGCCGCCCACGTCGCCTACGTCATTGCTGATACGTTTGACACATGCCTCATAGTCGGGATTGCCTTCGCAAGGGCTCTGCTTCGAGGCGGTACCGTTTGCCCCATTCTGAATCGGAGCCCCCGCAGCCATATCGCCTGCGTCCGCATCGACGATCGTGCTCGGGGCGAGCGTCGATTTGACCATGTCGTCGGGACTCATGGCGGCATCGGCGTTACTACCGAGCAGAACCACCAACGCGCTCGCGAGCGAAAACCTGACGATGTGTGCAGACAGATAGGACCGCTTAGTTTTTTCAGTGCTTTTCATGGTTCGTCCTGCATGAAAACGGCAAGCCGTCGCCGGCGCCGCCCCAGCCCCGACGAGCAGACCCGCATCGGTCCGCATCAGCCATTTATTAAGTAGTCCTAACGAAGCACGAGTAAGGGCGCGCTGACCTCGAAAAGGTAGCGGTGGCTTCGTCGATAGGGGAAGCGCGCGCACGCGCATCCGTGCGGCCTTACTGCGATAACCGTGCCATTGCGGCGAATGCGCCGCCCCATCGGGCGTTCATCGCGCGCGGGCGGCGTGGGCAAGCGAATACCGCAGAAAACGTTTCAGGCTTGATACCGGACGCGCGAAAAAAGGCGGGAAATGCAGCGCTCGAGTCGGAAACGCGATGGGCATTACACCGCGATGGCGGCGCGCGTGGCGCATGAATACGCCGTTTGTCCGCCGCGGAAGCGCGCGCTATGTCGGCGCGGTTTCGTGGCGTGCGATGTGCAATTCTGAGACGGGGATGTGGCAGCGGATCAAATGGCCGTTGCCCGCATCGGCGAACGGCGGATCGTGCTCTTCGCAGACGGCGCCGAGCTTGCGTGGGCAACGCGTGTGGAACGCGCATCCCGTAGGCGGTGTCGTCGCGCTCGGTGGGTCTCCGAACAGACGTACGCGCTCGCCTTGCGCATGAATCCCCTTCAACGTGGGCATCGCCGACAGCAGCGCCGCCGTGTACGGATGATGAGGACCGTCGAATACATCCTGGACCGAGCCGATTTCGAGCAACCGTCCCACATAGAGCACAGCGATGCGATCGGAGACGTATCGCACGACGTTGAGATCGTGCGAGATGAAGATGTAGCTCACTCCGCGCTGACGTTGAAGATCGACGAGCAAGTTGAGAATGGCGGCCTGCACGGACACATCGAGCGACGATGTCGGCTCGTCGCAGACGACGACGCGCGGTTCGCCCGCGAATGCGCGTGCAATCGCAACGCGCTGCTTTAGGCCGCCCGAGAGCTGTCGCGTGCGAGCACCAAGGTAGCGGTGCGGCAGCCGCACGGCATCGACGAGCATCGCGAGCCGCTCGTCGTGTGCTTTGCCCCGCAGCGCGGCGAGCTTCGACAGCGCGCGGCCGATCAGATGCTTGACCGAATGAGCGCGGTTGAGCGCCGAGTCGGGATTCTGGAAGACGATCTGGAGTGACTTCACCTGATCGTCGTCGCGGCGAGTGACGCGTGGCGGTAAAGACGCGCCGTCGAGCTCGAGCACACCGCCGGCATCGGGTGCGACGAGACCCACTAGCAGCTTGGCGAGCGTCGTTTTTCCGCTGCCCGATTCGCCGACGAGTCCGAGCGTCTCGCCGGCGTCCAGCGTCAGCGAAACATCGTCGACGGCACGCAACGCGTGAGCCGGCGTCGCGAACGTCTTCGAAAGATGCGCCGCACGCAAGCGCGGTTGTCCGTCGCGCGCGGCGAGGCGTCCGATCGCCGGACCCGGCTCTTTCCCGAGCGGAACGCACGGGTCGCCCTCATTTTCTGCATCGAACGCCTCTCGCGACGCGGGCAACGCATGGGCCCGCTCGTGATAATGACAGCGCGCCATTTGCGCGCCGTGCGCCGCGGCAATGCGATAAGGGGGCGGCGCCTCGCGCCGGCAGCGGTCGTCGGCGAGCCGGCAGCGCGGCGCATAGATGCAGCCGCTCATCGTCGTGCCCGGTGGCGGAAGGCTGCCTGGGATCGTATCGAGCCGTTCGACGTCCTTGCTGCGTCCCGGGCTCGGCAAGCAGCGCAGCAGGCCGACGGTATAAGGATGACGGGGCGCGCGGAGCACGTCTTCGCTCGTGCCTTCCTCGACGAGCCTTCCCGCATAGAGAACGCCGACGCGGCTGCACATGCGGCTGATGACGGCAAGGTTGTGACTGATGAACAGCACCGCCGTGCCCGATTCGGCGCGAAGACGAGCGACGACGTCGAGCACCTCGGCCTCGACCGTCGCATCGAGCCCGGTGGTGGGCTCATCGAGAATCAACAAGGCGGGATTCGACGCGAGCGCCATCGCGATCACGATGCGCTGCTGCATGCCGCCCGATAGCTGATGCGGGTAGCGCTCCATCACTTGACGCGGGTCTGCGATTCTCACCCGCTCGAGCATCGCGAGCGCTTCGTCGCGCGCTTCGCTTCGCCCGATGCCGCGCGCGACCTCGAATGCTTCGGACAACTGAAGACCGACTCTCAGCGACGGATTCAGCGCGCGGGAAGGATCCTGATAGACCATCGAGACCGCTGTCGCCCTCATGGTACGCAGGGCCCTCGCGTCGAGCGTCGCGACATCGATTCCGTCGATGGCGATCCGGCCTGCCTTGATCATGCCGTTTCTCGGCAGATAGCTGAGAGCGGCGAGCGCGACCGTCGATTTGCCGCAGCCCGATTCGCCGACGAGCCCGTAGGCTTCGCCGCGCCGCACGCGAAAGGTGACATCGCGCAGCACCTCGCGGTTGCGGCCGCGCACGCGGTAGGCAACCGTCAGTCCGGTCACCGTAAGCGCGTCCTCGCCGGCGCGCGGCGCGGGCTCGAAGCCGGGAGGCGCTTTGCGCGGGACGTCGCTCATGGCTGCACGATCCCTTGCACGCTGTCGGCGACGAGGTTCACGCCCACGACGAGCGTTGCGATGGCGAGTGCGTCGAACACCACCGTCCACCAGGCGCCGCCCGTCATCAGCGAATACGACTCGGAGAGGGCGAGTCCCCAGTCCGCTGAAGGCGGCGCGACGCCGAAGCCGAGAAACGAAAGCGTCGCGACGGCGAAGATGGCGTAGCCGAGGCGGACGGTCGCCTCGACGACGATCGGCGGCAGGACGTTGGGCGCAATCTCCACGAGCATGATGTAGACCGCATGCTCGCCGCGCAGCTGGGCGGCGGCGACATAGTCGAGATGGCGTTCGGCGAGCACGGCCGCGCGCACGGTGCGCGCCGTCATCGGCATGAACGTGAGCGCGATCACGAGCACCACGGTCGTATTCGATGCGCCCAGCGCTGCCAGTGCCGCCAGTGCGACGATGACGAGCGGCAACGCGAGCAGCGCATCGATGAGGCGGCCCGCGATACGATCGAGCCAGCCGTCGAAGTAGCCGAGAAGGAGCCCGAGCGCCGTGCCGGCAAGCGTGCCGACCAGGGTCGCGAGCGGGGCGATCGCGAGGATGTCGCGCGCACCGACGACCACGCGCGAAAAGATGTCGCGACCAAGCTGATCGGTGCCGAACCAGTGCGTGCCATCGGGCGGCATCAACGAGTCGAGCGGATCGGCTGCATAGGGATCGTGCGGCACGACGAACGGTCCGACGAGCGCGCACGCGATCCAGAATGCGGCGATGAGCAGGCCGACTACGAAGGTCGGCGAGCGCAGCAGCAGGCGCAGCGTTTCCGCCGGCGACGTGGAGGGACTACGTTCGATGGCCGGCGTCCCGGTCGGAGCCGATGGCGTGGTGCTCATTCCGTTCCCTCCGTGCGCAGGCGCGGATCGAGCGCGACCAGCCAGGCGTCCGCGATGAAATGCGCGATCGTGTAGACGACGCCGACCGTCAGCACGCCCGCTTCGAGCATCGGGAAATCGCGGGCCGTTGCGGCGTTGTAGATCAGCGAGCCGATCCCTTGGTAGTGAAATAGCGTCTCGACGACGACGAGCCCGCCGACCATATAGCCGAGCTGCGTGGCGGCGACGGTGATGGTCGGCGGCAGTGCGTTGCGCAGCACGTGACGAAAGATGACGACGCGCTTCGGCAGCCCTTTGAGGATCGCCGTGCGCGTGTAATCGGCGTCGAGCGCCTCGACGGTGCCGGCACGCGCCATTCGCGCGATGTAGCCGAAGAAGACGAAGACGAGCGGCAGCGCGGGGAGGATCAGATGCCGCAGCGCGCCGAGCCAGCTTGTGCCGGGCGGATAAGCGGCCTCCGTCGGCAGCAGGCGCAGCCAGACGCCGAATACGAGGATGAGCACGATGGACGAGACGAACTCGGGTACGACGGTCGCCGAGAGCCCGACGATCGTCAACGTCCGATCGAGCCAGCGTCCCGCGTTCAGCGCGGCCCATACGCCGCCCGCGATACCGAGCGGCACGACGATCATAAAGGCGAGCATGGCAAGCTTCGCGGAGTTCGCGAGCGCATGAATGACGAAAGGTGCAACGGGTTGGCGAAAGGCGTAGGACATGCCCATATCGCCATGTAGCAGTCGAGCGATCCATGTGCCGAATTGCACGAGGACGGGCCGGTCGGCGCCGAGTTGATGATCGAGCGCCGCCACGGCGCGCGGGTCCGCGAGCGGCCCGAGCATGGCGCGCCCGACATCGCCGGGCAGCAGTTGCCCGAGCGCGAACACGAGCGCCGAAAGCAGAACGAGCGTGACGAGCGAAAGCGCGAGCCGCACAGCGAGAAAGCGCGCGATGCGTGCGGCGGTGCCATGGGCGACGCGGACGCGCAAGGGAAGGGCGAGGGTCGGCATCTGCTACGTCGTCTCCGATCTCCACTTCGGTTTGCCGCTGCAATACATTCGAGAATGATCAGTAGTGCAGACGAATCCGCCAACTCAAGCCACTAGTGTGGCACGATCGAAGTACATCTGCGAAATCGCGGTGAAGCGAACGCCGTCGAGGGTTTTGCGTCGAGCGATCAGCATATCGAAGAAGTAGGGAATGACGACGGGCGTTTCGTCGAGCAGCAAGGCTTCGATCTGATGCGCGACTTTCTTTTGAGCACCGACGTCGAGTGCGCCGACGTAATCCGCCACGAGCTTGTCGTAAGTGGCGTTCTTGAAATGCGCGGCATTCCAGGCGCCGTTGCTCGTGAGCGGCGCATTGAGAAAAAGATTCGGCACGCCGCGGTGTCCGTAATCGGTGATGCCGAGCGTCGAGTCCAACCAATCGGACTTGCCGAAGGTGCCGGCGCCATAGTAGAGGCTCTGACTTTCCACTTTGAGCTGCAGGCGCATGCCGATCGCTTTGGCGGCGTTTTGCACGACCACGGCGAGATCGGGAATCTCCATGAACTTCTCGGTCGTCAGGGTCAGCGTGGCATCGATACCGTTCGGATGTCCGGCCTGGGCGAGCAATTGCTTTGCCTGACCGACGTCGATCCGGCGTTGCGGCACGGACGGATCGTACGAGGGGAAAACCGGCGCGAACGGATGGTCGTTGCCGACTACCGCACGCCCCTTGAATAGCCCCTTGACGAGACGATCGCGGTCAAGCGCAAGCGCGAGCGCCTGCCTCACACGCTTGTCGTTGAACGGCGGTTGATCGCAGCGCATGTGAATCTGCCGATGCGCGCTCGACCTGACCGACTGGACGACGAACTCCGGATTGTTGAGGAGACCCGCGCCGCCTTGCACGGTGAAGTCGCCCATGACGTCGGCCTGCCTGCCCTCCATCGCGAGGATCTGCGCCTGCTGATCGGCATAGAACGAGAACTGCACGCGCGAGGGCAGCGCTTTTTCGCCCCAATATTCAGGATTTCTCACGAACGATGCGCCGACCTTCGGTTCGTATCGCTCGAGTTTGAACGGCCCCGTGCCGATGAAACTCTTCTCGTATCCGCCGCTGAAGCTCGCGGGAAGAATCACGGCGTTGTAATTATCGGAAGAGACGTAGTAGGGAAAGTTGCCGTTCGGCGCGTCGAGATGAAACGCGACGGTACCGTCGTCGATCGCGCGCGTGCCGCCCTTCGAGAGCACCCCTTTGAGCAGCGAAAGGGCGGCCGAGCCGCTTGCGGGGTCCGCAAGGCGATCGAACGTCGCAACGACGTCTTTCGCCGTGAGCGTCTGCCCATCGTGAAACTTCACGTTGGGGCGCAGCTTGAACGTCCAGACGTCGCCCTTCGCGTTCGCTTGCCATGAAAGCGCGAGGGCCGGCGTAAGCGGCTTGTCCGTGCTTTGGTCGTCGATCAGAAATTCGCCCGTTTGCGCGATGAGCGCGAGGCCGGCCGGGTCCGCGACGGTGAGCGGATCGACGGCGCCGGCCGGCGTCAGATGCGCCACGCGGATCGTCGCGCCGGCGCCGGACGGCTTCGCTTGCGCGGCGGCCGCGCGCGGCAGCGCAAGTCCGCCTAGCGCGAGCGCGACGCCGGAGAGGCCCATGACGCCGGCATAGCGCAGCAGCTCGCGGCGCGAGAGGCGCTCGACCAGGTACTCGTCGATGGCATGGTTGCCAAGCTCGCCGGCATCGCGGCGCACGGCTTCGAGCAGGGAGGGGCGATCGGAGCGGGCTTTCATGGCGGGTCCGCCTCATGTCGGATGCGCGCTGAAAAGCAAAGCGCAAGAAGCGGCGCGGCGGCGGGCAGGCCCGGTCGCCGCGCCGCGCGGGGATTACTTCGTCTTCGCGCTGATGACTGCGTCGGCCACGTGCGCGGGCGCTTCGGCGTAGTGCTTGAACTCCATCGAATACGTCGCGCGGCCTTGCGTGAGCGAGCGCAGCGACGTCGAGTAGCCGAACATCTCGGCGAGCGGCACTTCCGCCTTCACGAGCTTGCCGCCGCCGCCCGCGATGTCCTCCATCCCTTGGACGATGCCGCGCCGGCCCGAGAGGTCGCCCATCACGTTGCCCATGAACTCCTCGGGTGTCTCGACTTCGACGGCCATCATCGGCTCGAGGAGCACGGGCTTCGCGCGCCGCATCGCCTCCTTGAACGCCATCGAGCCGGCCATGCGGAACGCGTTTTCGTTCGAGTCCACGTCGTGGTATGAGCCGAACGTCAGCGTGACCTTCGTATCGACGACGGGGTAGCCCGCGAGCACGCCGCTTTGCAACGCTTCCTGAATGCCCTTGTCAACGGCCGGAATGAACTCGCGCGGAATTACGCCGCCCTTGATTGCGTCGACGAACTCGTAGCCCTTGCCGTGCGGCTGCGGCTCGAGCTTGATGACGGCGTGGCCGTACTGGCCGCGCCCGCCCGACTGCTTGACGAACTTGCCCTCGACATCCTCGACCGTGTTGCGGACCGTTTCGCGGTACGCCACCTGCGGCTTGCCGACCGTCGCCTCGACGCCGAATTCGCGCCTCATGCGGTCGACGATGATTTCGAGGTGCAGCTCGCCCATGCCCGAGATGATCGTCTGGCCCGACTCCTCGTCGGTCTTCACGCGGAACGACGGATCTTCCTGCGCGAGCCGGTTCAGCGCGATCCCCATCTTTTCCTGGTCGGCCTTCGTCTTCGGCTCGACGGCCTGCGAGATGACGGGATCGGGGAAGATCATCCGCTCGAGGATAATCGGCTTGGCCGGGTCGCAAAGCGTATCGCCCGTCGTCGCTTCCTTCAGGCCGACGGCCGCGGCGATGTCGCCCGCGTAGACTTCCTTGATCTCCTTGCGATCGTTCGCATGCATCTGCAGGATGCGGCCGACGCGTTCCTTCTTGCTCTTCGTCGAGTTGAGCACGGTGTCGCCCGAGTTGACGACGCCCGAGTAGACGCGAAAGAAAATCAGCTGCCCGACGAACGGATCCGTCATGATCTTGAACGCTAGCGCGGAGAACGGCTCGTCGTCGCTCGGATGACGCTCGGCCTCGCGGTCGTCCTCGTCGTGACCGAGAATGGCCGGCACGTCGATCGGCGAAGGCAGGTAGTCGATCACCGCGTCGAGCATCGCTTGCACGCCCTTGTTCTTGAACGCGCTGCCGCATAGCATCGGCACGATTTCGTTGGCGATCGTGCGCTTGCGCAGACCAGCCTTGATTTCCTCTTCGGAGAGCGAGGTGTGGTCTTCCAGGTACTTCTCGAGCAGCTCCTCGCTTGCCTCGGCGGCGGCCTCGATCATCTTTTCGCGCCATTCCTCGGCCGTGGCGAGCAGCTCGGCCGGAATGTCGCGGTATTCGAACTTGACGCCCTGGCTCTCCTCGTCCCAGATGATCGCCTTCATCTTGACGAGGTCGATCACGCCCTGGAAGCTGTCCTCGGCGCCGACCGGAACCTGGATCGGCACGGCGACGCCCTTGAGCCGCTCGCCGATTTGCCGCTGCACGCGGAAAAAGTCCGCGCCGACGCGGTCCATCTTATTGACGAACGCGATGCGCGGCACCTTGTACTTGTTCGCCTGCCGCCAGACCGTCTCCGATTGCGGCTGCACGCCGCCCACCGAGTCGTAGACCATGCAGGCGCCGTCGAGCACGCGCATCGAGCGCTCGACTTCGATGGTGAAGTCGACGTGGCCCGGCGTGTCGATGATGTTGATGCGGTGCTCGGGATAGTTGCCGGCCATGCCCTTCCAGAACGCGGTCGTCGCGGCCGACGTGATCGTGATGCCGCGCTCCTGCTCCTGCTCCATCCAGTCCATGATCGCCGCACCTTCGTGAACCTCGCCGATCTTGTGGCTCACGCCCGTGTAAAACAGGATGCGCTCGGTCGTCGTCGTCTTGCCGGCATCGATGTGAGCACTGATACCGATATTGCGGTAGCGCTCGATGGGAGTCTTGCGGGGCACGTCGATCTCCTTGCAAACGGGCGCCGGCATCGAGCCGGGCATGATTGCCGGCGCGTCACGCGGCGCGTAGATTTTGGTTGCAAGGATAGCGCCTGGCGGTGGCTTTTGCAGCCTCGTTCGTCACTGGGGCCGCGGGAGCCCCTGAATCCTGGTGCCGGGCGTGATTCCTTTCGAGGAAAACCAGCCCTTGCTCATTTCCAGCGCGTAGACGCCGTTGTTGCGCGGACAATGATTGTTGGTCGTTTCCGCCTGCATTTCGTCGATGTCGGTAATCGTGCCGTCGGCGCGCATAAATGCGATCGACAGGGGAATCAGCGTGTTCTTCATCCAGAAGCAATGGACGGCGTTCTCGCCGAACACGAAAAGCATGCCTTCGTTCGGTGCGAGCTGGGTCCGGTACATGAGCCCTTGCTCGCGATCGGCGTCATTGGCTGCGACGGCCGCGTCGATGACGAACATGCCGGCGGTGAGCTTCGTGCGTGGAAACTCGGACGGCTGTTTTACGCCGGCGGGCATTTGCTGCGCCAAGGCATGGGCGGCGGTGAGCGAGGCGGCGCAGATGACGGCGGCCGGGATCGCGGCGGCGATGCGCGCGAGAAGCGGGCGAAGCGAAACTCCCACGAGAGGCTCCTTGCTGAAGAGATCCGCGCATGTTACGCGAGCGGCTGGCGGCGATGCAAAGCGAATGAATATCGCCCGTGCCAAACGACAAAAAGGCAGGCGCCGTGCGGCAGCCTGCCTTGCAACGCCGTTGAAAACGGCTGGTGCTTCTTTTTGACTTCTTGCTTTACAGGAAGCTTACTCCGAAGCGGCCGAAGCGGCTTCAGCCTTGGCAGCCTTCTTCGAGTGCTTCTTGGCGTGCTTCTTGGCGTGCTTGGCGGGAGCGGCAGCCGGAGCCGAAGCGGCTTCCGTGCTCGAAGCTTGGGCGAAAGCAGCCGTTGCGAACAGGCCAGCGATGAGAGCGGCGATCAGCTTCTTCATGTCTTGAATCCTCAGCTTTAGTTGATTAACCAAATGACCCGGTCATTGAGTCATGTCGGTAAACGTGCCATCCACCTTTCGGTTGACAGCCGCATCGAACTAATTTGTCGATACGTCTGCAAGCGCATCAGACCCGCTCTTCGCCGCTGAAAGACTCGGAAACGGAAACCCGCACGCTAATGCCGGATAGCTTAGAAGCGGCATCTGCGTCGAATAACGCATGATCGGTTGCGGTGGTTGACGCCGCCGCCCCAATTTTCTCGAACCTGAGGACCGGGGCCGTAAGGCGGGCTGGGTAAGGGTCGACGGCACGCCTGTTGCCGCCGAAAAAAGCTTGCGGCGACAAGCAGTTAAGGCTTGCGTGAGCGCCGAGCGGGTGCGGCGCGTGGCTTGTCTTTGCGGCTCTCGCTGATCTCGCCGGTCAAGCCGCCCTCGCCGCCGTCGGGACGGCCCGCGTCGAGGCCGTTCCACGGCGCCGTCGGCGGCAGCGTGCGCCACTTGCCTGGCTCGAGCCCGAGCGCGAAGAGATCGAGCGCGCCGATGCCGACTCGCACGAGACGCAGCGTCGGAAAGCCGACGGCCGCCGTCATGCGCCGTACCTGGCGGTTCTTGCCTTCCGTCAGCGCGAGCTCGATCCAGGTCGTCGGAATCGCCGCGCGATAGCGTACCGGAGGGACGCGAGGCCAAAGCGATGCCGGCGCCTCGATTGCCACCGCGCGGCACGGGCCCGTCACATAATCGCCGAGGTCGACGCCGCGCGCGAGCGCTTCGAGCGCGGCCTCGTCGGGCAGGCCTTCGACTTGCGCCCAATAGCGTTTGACAAGTTTGTGACGCGGCTCGGCAATGCGCGCCTGCAGGGCGCCGTCGTCCGTGAGAAGCAACAGCCCTTCGCTGTCGGCATCGAGCCGACCGGCCGGGTAGACGCCCGGCAGCTCGACCCAATCCGCCAGCGACGCACGCGTTTCATGCGGTGAAAACTGGCAGATCGTGCCGAACGGCTTATTGAGAGCGATGAGGCGCATGACGAGCGTCTATGGCAAATGGCGGGATCTTAATGCATAATACGGCACGGCAAGTCTTCTGTCTTATATAAGACCTCAAGTACTCCCGCATCTCCGATCGTCCCGTGGTCGCTGCGCTGTCGCCGCGAGAGCGGCGGCCGGTCGCGGTTCGGGCGCTTGCGGTCGCCGTCATGGATACGTGGGCTAGAATAGCGAGCCAGCCGTATCTACGCGGCGCTGTCAAGTCGAAGCGATTCGAACGCACGAGGCGAAACTCGAGACCCACCGCGAAACCGAGCGGGGTGGATGGCTCGATTTCGCGGGATCCGCTTGCTTATCACCTGCACAGCCAACACTGGAGTCGATCATGCCGTATCAGCACATCAAGGTTCCGACGAGCGGTGACAAGATCACCGTCAATTCGGACTTTTCGCTCAACGTTTCCGATCAGCCGATCATTCCGTACATTGAAGGCGACGGCACGGGCTTCGACATTACGCCGGTGATGATCAAGGTCGTCGATGCGGCGGTCGAGAAGGCGTATGGCGGCAAGCGCAAGATTCAATGGATGGAAATCTTCGCGGGCGAAAAGGCCACGAAGGTCTACGGCCCGGATGTCTGGCTGCCCGAAGAGACGCTGCAGGTGCTGAAGGAGTACGTCGTTTCGATCAAGGGCCCGCTGACGACGCCCGTCGGCGGCGGCATCCGCTCGCTCAACGTCGCGCTGCGCCAGGAGCTCGACCTGTATGTCTGCCTGCGTCCCGTGCAGTACTTCAAGGGTGTGCCGTCGCCGGTGCGCGAACCCGAAAAGACCAACATGGTGATCTTCCGCGAGAACTCGGAAGACATCTATGCCGGCATCGAGTGGGCCGCCGATTCGGAGCAGGCGAAGAAGGTCATCAAGTTCCTGCGCGAAGAAATGGGCGTGAAGAAGATCCGCTTCCCGGAAACGTCGGGGATCGGCGTCAAGCCCGTCTCGAGCGAAGGCACGCAGCGGCTCGTGCGCAAGGCGATCCAGTACGCGATCGACAATGACCGCCGCTCGGTCACGCTCGTCCACAAGGGCAACATCATGAAGTTCACGGAAGGCGCGTTCCGCGACTGGGGCTATGCTCTCGCGCAGAAGGAGTTCGGCGCCGAGCTCGTGGACGGCGGCCCGTGGATGAAGTTCAAGAACCCGAGGACGGGTAACGAGATCGTCGTGAAGGACGTGATCGCCGATGCGTTCTTGCAGCAGATTCTGCTGCGCCCGGCCGAGTACGACGTGATCGCCACGCTGAACCTGAACGGCGACTACGTCTCCGATGCGCTGGCAGCGCAGGTGGGCGGCATCGGCATCGCGCCCGGTGCGAACATGTCCGATTCGGTCGCGATGTTCGAAGCGACGCACGGCACCGCACCGAAGTACGCGGGCAAGGACTACGTGAATCCGGGCTCGGAGATCCTCTCGGCCGAGATGATGCTGCGTCACATCGGTTGGAAGGAAGCGGCCGACATCATCATCTCGTCGATGGAAAAGTCGATTCTGCAAAAGCGCGTCACCTATGACTTCGCCCGCCTGATGGAAGGCGCGACCCAGGTGTCGTGCTCGGGCTTTGGTCAGGTGATGATCGAGAACATGTAAGAGGGTTCGCATGTAGTTTCAAGCAGCCTCATGCGGTAGCAAAACGCCGATAGATCAATGATTTATCGGCGTTTTTGTTTGTGGTCGGCTGTTACCTGCTGTCACGGGATGGAGCTGGATGAGCTCATCCATCAATGGCGGCACGTCGCGGAGCACGGTGTCACCGATTTGTCCGAGAAAGCCTGATCCGGTGCTTTTTGTCGCGAGCCGATGGTAAAGTCCAGACAAAACAGCACTAAGAGAGGGCCACGTGTCACGCAGCATTATTTGCGTCGGCGACACCACGTCGCACGGCGGCAAAGTTCTTGAGGGAAACCCGACAGCAACACTGGACGGCAGGCCGATATCGGGCGTCGGGCACATGGTCGCATGCCCGCAATGCAAGGGCACGTTTCCAATCCTGCCTGACCTGCTGGGTCGCCGTTATCCCCATGTGATGGACGGTCGCGATACAGCCGTCGAAGGTATGCGCACTGCATGCGGCGCGACGTTGATCGCGTCACAGTCGAATTCCACCATCAGCGATGAAGGCGAAGCCCACGCAAGTACCGGCGCAGCCGCCGCAACGGCGGCGACTGCCTTGCCGCTGTCGCCAAGCCCGACGCTTTGTCTCGAATGCCTGAAAGCGGCCGCGCAAAGCGGCGCAACGATGATCATGCGGTGGTAGTCGTGCGGCCCGCAAAAATCGAAGAGCATTTCTCGCAGCGTCAGGCGCAGGCGTCATTGCCCGTTCGCCTGTACGCGCTTGTTGACGCGCTGTTATACGGACGCGGTGAAACGGTCGAGCGGCCGGCAGCCACTATCGGATTATTCGACGGTACGTCGGACGCGTCGTTGGCTGACGCCGGGCCGTGGCTGATCGATTTCGCGGAAGCGTCCCCCAGCGTCAAACAGTCGTTATTCGCGATGGGCGCGGGTGCAGAGGGCGTTTCTTGGCTCATCAGCGCGTATCCCTTTCCGGCGCTTGCCGAAGTGCTCGCAGGGCGTTTGAACGCTCGCATGCCTGACGGTCGTACCGCGTTGCTGCGCTTTTACGACGCGCGGTTGATGGGAGAAATCGCGCGTTTGTTCTCGTTCACGCAGCGCATCGAATTCTTCGCGCCGACATTCGACTGGCTCGTGCAAATCAACGGTGAACTGACGAGGTTGCATCCGCATGCTTGAACTGACGACAGAGCAGATCGCAGCGCTTGCCGAAATCGATGCGAAGCGGTTCGTTGAAGGCGTGCGCGTGGATTTGTGCAACGACGATCCGAAGCTGGCCGACGACGCGACACTTTCATCACGGTTGTGGCGTGCGTTCAAGGCCGCGCGCGAAATCGGCATCCAGCGCGACGAAAATCTGGTTGCGTTCCTCCGCGTCGAAGCATATGCGCCGGGCTTCTACGAGCAGCCTGCGATACGCGCATGGCTGACGCGTCCGGGCCGCACGCCGGATGAACGGTTTCACGACTATATGCGCGTGGTGCGCTGGCATATTGAACATCCTGAATTTGAGGGAGGATTGAATAATGGCGGGTCTGGCGGTTCCGATGATAGCGGGGGCAGCGCGAGCCCATGGTCCGGTCTTGGCGCGCGCTGGCGTAGCTTTATTGGGCGGGGCGGCGGTAGGGGCAACGGGTAGTCTGTCCGGCGACACGAAGAAGGAAGACAGCAAGGCTGCGCCTGCCGCACGGACACTGCCGCGTACTGATGAAAGCTGCAAGAAGTGCCCGCCCGAAGGCGGTAGGTTCACGCAGGCGAATCACCATATGACCGCAGCCGCACGAGAATACCAAGGTCGTATTACGGGTTGGCCGCACAGCGTCGAGGAGGGATGGAGCCAAGAGTGGGATTGGCAAAATACCGATTTCGACGGTTTCATCCCGGCGCAGTGTCTGTTGCAGGAAGCCAAGGGAAACTACGACCAATTCCTTGAAATGGAATGGGCGAAAGACAGGTTCAAAGGTTTCAGAACGATGGAAAGAGCGATCATGAGGCAGGGCCTTATAGTCCGCGCAAATCCACCTGCAAGGCTCATGTGGTATTTCCAAGGTCCAAAGACCCGAGCAAGAATGCTAACGTCGCTCAGGCGCTGGGGCGTTCAATCTGTTGTCGTACCTTGAGGCATCGATATGACGAGCATCGAAATTCATGCTGATTTCCGCGACACCACGCTTGCGCCGACCGACTTCGAAACGGTGCTAATGCGGCTAGGTAGAATCGCGGACGCTGTCGCGCAGCGCGGCGGAGTCGCGAAAAACGAGTGGCATTTGCAGGGCGACACCGAGCAAGAAGCCAAGCTGTACCCGGCGTTCGATGGTGACGCGCCATCGACGGCAGCGCTGGCCGCCATCCGAGAGGAATTCCGCAATGTCACAGACGTGACCTCCGTGGGCATGTGGGCGCATCCGGAAGGAACGCCAGTCGGCGGTAGCATGACCTGTCACATACTGCCGCAAGGAGAGCCGCATGCCTTTACTGTATCGCTCACGAATCTAGCCGACGTAAGCAACGGTGAACTAGTCAATTACGACGACTTCGTGCATTACGTAAGCTTAATCGTAGCGGAGTTCAGCCCGGATGTGATCCAAGTAGGGCCGGTGGAATATCGCGAGAAACAGGTGTTCGATGAAAAGCCGGGCGTCGGCTGGATGCTGTATCTGCCGAAGGTCATCACCGTGCAACAGGTGCCGGAAGCCCGAGCGTTGATTCCGGTTCTCGAAGCAGGTGAGAAGCAGATCGGCACGATCATCGTGAGCATCACGGATGGCGTATTTTCCGCGGAGAACCCGGAACATGTCGAAGTCGCGAACCGCATCGAAATCCGCTTGGTCGATCAAGACTTGCTGCCCGCATACGCGGATATCTGACTGCAGGCTACGGACGGCGCATTCGCCGAACGCTCGTTTATTGACTCAACGCAATGATTCGGCGCCAGCCTGCGCCGAGAATGAGATTTGATGCTTTGGGAAGGTGCACTGACCGGACGGGTCGGGCTCAGGTGCCGCGGCGGGATTTCACAACGCGAAAAAAACCCGGCCGCAGCCGGGTTTTCGAATGCACAACGCTCGAACGATGTCAGGCAGCAGCCTGGATGTTCGACGCTTGCTTGCCCTTCGGGCCTTGGACCACCTCGAAGGACACCTTCTGACCTTCCTTCAGCGTCTTGAACCCGTTCATCTGGATGGCCGAGAAATGCGCAAACAGATCCTCACCACCTTCGTCCGGCGTAATGAACCCGAAGCCTTTCGCGTCGTTGAACCACTTGACCGTACCAGTTGCCATACCAACTTCCCCTGTAACTCTCATGTCCTACCACGAGCACGCTCGAAAAGCCGGACAGCCGCTCTCGCAGCCGCCCCCTCCGCACAAGCTCACCTCGGCATTTTTTCGTACTTGCACTTGTTGCAGCCAGCTGAAAAAAAGTGCCAGCTTGATTGTTGGACCTCTTTAAGGAAGTGTCAAGGGAATTTTGAGATGATGCGTGCGCGCTTGCGCGCGGTTGTTGCCTGTGAGGGTTTTTCCGACTTCTCAGTGTGCGCTGACGCAAGCGAGGTCACTTGAAAAGTCGCATAATCGACGCACATCGGAGTAGTGCGAGACATATCAGCCGGTGTGCGCCGCATCGCCGGCGGCGCGACCGGCACGCGTTGTGCGATACTCGATCGAACTGCGGACCGCGCCCTCGAAACGTCGCCAACGGCGGCGGGGAAGCGGCTCCACGGCGGGTTCGCGCGGTGCATGGGGTTCGCGCGGGTGCATGCCGATCGCACCGCGGCGGTGCGCTCGGCGGCTCTTCGGTCGGGTTTCCGGAGGATTGCGGGCGCGACCGAGTTGTTTAGAATGGGTGTATGGCGATTATCCCGGACAGGCAGGACGGCACGGTACTCGAGCGGCAGGAAAACGAGCTGAAACCGCCGTCCATGTATAAAGTGGTACTGTTGAATGACGATTTCACGCCAATGGAGTTTGTCGTGATGATCGTGCAGGAATATTTCAATAAAGACCGAGAGACCGCGACGCAGATCATGCTCAAGGTGCATCGCGAGGGGCGGGGAGTTTGTGGGGTCTACACGCGGGACATTGCGTCGACCAAAGTCGAGCAGGTTGTTACGCACGCACGGCAGGCAGGGCATCCGCTGCAGTGCGTGATGGAGGAAGCATGATTGCCCAGGAACTGGAAGTCAGCTTGCACATGGCGTTCATGGAAGCGCGCCAGGCACGGCATGAGTTCATCACCGTCGAACATCTTTTGCTGGCATTGCTGGACAATCCCACAGCGGCGGAAGTGTTGCGCGCCTGCGCGGCCAACATCGAGGACTTGCGCCAGAACCTGCGCAACTTCATTCATGACAATACGCCGACGGTGCCCGGCACCGACGACGTCGACACGCAGCCTACACTCGGCTTTCAGCGAGTGATCCAGCGCGCGATCATGCATGTGCAGTCGACTTCGAACGGCAAGAAGGAAGTCACGGGTGCAAACGTCCTCGTCGCGATCTTCGGCGAGAAGGATTCGCATGCGGTCTACTACCTGCAGCAGCAGGGGGTGACGCGGCTCGACGTCGTCAACTTCATTTCGCACGGCATCGCCAAGACGAACAGCAGCGATGCGGCGAAGGCCGGCGATTCGAACGCCGAGTCGGAGGACGCGGCCTCGCAGAAGGAAACGCCGCTCGCGCAGTTCACGCAGAACTTGAACCAGATGGCGAAGGACGGCCGCATCGATCCGCTGATCGGGCGCGAGTCCGAGGTCGAGCGCGTCGTGCAGGTGCTCTGCCGGCGCCGCAAGAACAACCCCTTGCTCGTCGGCGAGGCCGGCGTCGGCAAGACGGCCATCGCGGAAGGGCTCGCCTGGCGCATCACGCGCGGCGAGGTGCCCGACATTCTGGCGGACGCACAGGTCTACTCACTCGATATGGGCGCGTTGCTCGCCGGGACGAAGTACCGGGGCGATTTCGAGCAGCGGCTGAAGACGGTGCTCAAGGAGCTGAAGGAACGTCCGCACGCAATCCTCTTCATCGACGAAATCCATACGCTGATCGGCGCGGGCGCCGCATCGGGCGGCACGCTCGACGCATCGAACCTCTTGAAGCCGGCGCTCTCGTCGGGCACGCTCAAGTGCATCGGCGCGACGACGTTCACGGAATTCCGCGGCATCTTCGAGAAGGACGCGGCGCTTTCGCGGCGCTTTCAGAAGATCGACGTGACGGAGCCGACGGTCGAGCAGACCGTGGCGATCCTGCGCGGCCTCAAGTCCCGGTTCGAGGAGCATCACGGCGTCAAATACTCGTCGGGGGCGCTGTCGGCGGCGGCCGAACTATCGGCGCGTTTCATCACGGACCGTCATCTGCCCGACAAGGCCATCGATGTGATCGACGAGGCAGGCGCGGCGCAGCGGATCCTGCCGAAGTCGAAGCAGAAGAAGACGATCGGCAAGGGCGAAATCGAGGAAATCATTTCCAAGATCGCGCGAGTGCCCGCTCAAAGCGTGTCGCAGGACGATCGCAGCAAGCTGCAGACGCTCGATCGCGACTTGAAGGCTGTCGTGTTCGGTCAGGATCCGGCGATCGATGCGCTCTCGGCGGCGATCAAGATGGCGCGCGCGGGGCTCGGCAAGACCGACAAGCCGATCGGCGCATTCCTGTTCTCGGGCCCGACCGGCGTCGGCAAGACCGAAGTCGCGCGACAGCTCGCGTTCACGCTCGGCATCGAGTTGACCCGCTTCGACATGTCGGAATACATGGAGCGCCACGCCGTGAGCCGCCTCATCGGCGCACCGCCCGGATATGTGGGTTTCGATCAAGGCGGGTTGCTCACCGAGGCCGTGACGAAGAAGCCGCACTGCGTGTTGCTGCTCGACGAAATCGAGAAGGCGCACCCGGACATCTTCAACGTCCTGCTGCAGGTGATGGATCACGGCACGTTGACCGACAACAACGGACGGAAGGCCGATTTCCGCAACGTCATCATCATCATGACGACGAATGCGGGCGCGGAATCGATGCAAAAGGGCACGATCGGCTTTACGACGCGTCGCGAGACCGGCGACGAAATGGCCGATATCAAGCGGATGTTCACGCCCGAATTCCGTAACCGGCTCGATGCGACCATCAGCTTCCGCGCGCTCGATCAGGAAATCATCATGCGCGTGGTCGACAAGTTCCTAATGCAGCTCGAGGATCAACTGCACGAGAAGAAGGTCGACGCCGTCTTCACCGATGCGCTGCGGCAGCATCTCGCGAAGAACGGCTTCGATCCGCTGATGGGCGCGCGGCCGATGCAGCGGCTGATCCAGGACACGATCCGGCGCGCGTTGGCGGACGAGTTGCTGTTCGGCAAGCTGATGAACGGCGGGCGCGTGACCGTGGATGTCGACGAAGCCGACAAGGTGCAGTTGACGTTCGACGAGAACGCAGTGCCGCGCAATCCGAACCCCGAGACGGTCGAAGTCGAATAAGGGCGCGGTTGCAGCGGACCGTTCGGTCCGACATGGAAAAAGCGGCGCGGGAAAACTCCCGCGCCGCTTTGCTTTTGTGGGGCGACGCCGCGCAGGCGGCGCGCCGTTCAGTGCTTGCCGGTGCTGCCGAAGCCGCCCGCGCCGCGCTCGCTTTCGACGAAATCGTCGACGATATTGAATTGCGCCTGCACGACCGGCACGATGACGAGTTGCGCGAGACGCTCCATCGGATTGAGCGTGAACGTCGTCTGGCCGCGATTCCACGTCGAAATCATCAGCTCTCCCTGATAGTCCGAGTCGATCAGGCCGACGAGGTTGCCGAGCACAATTCCGTGTTTGTGGCCGAGGCCCGAACGCGGCAGGATCAGTGCCGCGAAACCTGGATCGCCGACGTGGATGGCAAGGCCCGTCGGCACGAGCCGCGTCTCGCCGGGCTCCATCGTGAGCGGCTTGTCGAGGCAGGCGCGCAAATCGAGGCCGGCGCTGCCCGGCGTGGCGTAAGCGGGCAAGTATTCGCGCATGCGCGCATCGAGGATTTTCAGGTCGAGTTTCATTCGGCGTTGACTAACGGGAAACGATAATGGATCGGCGCGCCACGCTTCGCGCGCCGCTCATGAAATGAGGCTTGCGTCGGGCAGCCGGCGCGCGATTTCGCGCACGAGCGCAACCGCAAGCGCGTCCTTGTCCATCCGGGGCAGCCGCGTGACGCCGTGCGCATCGAAGAGAACGACCTCATTGTCGTCGCGCCCGAACGTCTTGGGTCCGAGATTGCCGACGAGGAGTGGCACGTTCTTGCGCACGCGCTTTTCTTCGCCGTGCGTTTCGAGATTTCCGCTTTCGGCCGCGAAACCGACGCAGTAAGGCGCGTTGGGCAACTGCGCGACCGTCGCGAGGATGTCGGGATTCTCGACAAAAGCGAGGCTCGGCACACGGTGCCCCGCCGTCTTCTTGATCTTTTCGACACTCGCCTCGTCGACACGCCAGTCGGCCACGGCCGCGACGGAGACGAAGACGTCGCAATCGGCTGCCGTCGAGAGGACGGCATCGTACATTTGCCGGGCCGTTTCCACGTCGTCGCGAACGACGCCCCAGGGCGTCGCCAGCGCGACGGGGCCCGCGACGAGACGAACGGCGGCGCCGGCCTGCTGCGCCGCGCGGGCAATCGCGAAGCCCATCTTGCCGCTCGAGCGGTTCGTGATGCCGCGCACGGGATCGATCGGCTCGAACGTGGGGCCGGCCGTGATCAGTACGCGCCGGCCGGCGAGGATCTTGGGCTGAAAGAACGAAACGATCGCCTCGTAGGTCGCCTCGGGCTCGAGCATGCGCCCGTCGCCGATTTCACCGCAGGCCTGCGAGCCCGAATCGGGGCCAAGGACGAGTATGCCGTCGGCGCGCAGTTGCGCCACGTTGCGCTGCGTGGCCGGATTCGCCCACATCTGGCGGTTCATCGCCGGCACCACGAGCAGGGGGCAATCGCGCGCGAGACATAGCGTCGAAAGCAGATCGTTCGCCATGCCGTGCACGAGCTTGGCGATGAAGTCCGCCGACGCCGGAGCGATCACAATCGCGTCGGCCTCACGCGACAAATCGATGTGCGCCATGTTGTTGTCGATGCGCGTGTCCCACTGGCTCGTGAAGACCGGGCGGCCCGAGAGCGCCTGCATCGTGACGGGCGTGATGAACTGCGTCGCCGCCTCCGTCATCGCGACTTGCACCGTTGCGCCGGCTTTCGTCAGAAGCCGCGTGAGCTCGGCGATCTTGTAACAGGCGATGCCGCCCGTCATGCCCAGTACCAGATGCTTTCCTGCGAGTTCCGCAATTGCCAACGTTGCCTCCGAATGTGCGTATCGGCGAGGCGAATGCACCTCGCGCGCCCGATCACGCTCAGCGGGATCCGCCCACGCGCCGCAGCTCGTCCAACACCAACAATAGTGCGCCGATTACGATCGCGCTGTCGGCCAGGTTGAACGCGGGCCAATGCCAGCCGCCGACGTGAAAGTCGAGAAAGTCGATCACGTGGCTGTGCACGAGCCGGTCAATGACGTTGCCGAGCGCGCCGCCCATGATCAGCGACAGCGATGCGCAAAAGAGCCGCTGGTTGCCGTGGCGCTTGAGCAGATACACGATGACGAGCGCTGCCACGACGCCGAGCGCCGTGAACGCCCAACGCTGCCAGCCGCCCGCCGCGGCGAGAAAGCTGAATGCCGCGCCCCGGTTGAACACGAGCAGCAGATTGAAGAACGGCGTGAACGGGTAGGGCGTCGCGTATGCGAGCACTTTCGTGACGGCGATCTTCGTCAACTGATCGCACAAGATGACGATGAGCGCGATACCGAGCCACGGCGCGAGCGTGCCGCTCGCTTGCATCGGACGGGTCTTCGCCATTATGCCGCGCTCCTCGTTTCACCGTTGCCGAAGAGGTTGCTGACGCAGCGGCCGCAGAGCGTCGGGTGTGCGGCATCGGCGCCGACGTCCGCGCGATAGTGCCAGCACCGCTCGCATTTGAGGTACTTTGAAGCGATCACATCGACGCCTTCCTCGGCTTCCGAATCGACCTCGACGACCGTCGCGGCGGAGGTGATCAGCACGAACTTGAGATCGTCGTCGAGGCTCTTCAGCGCGTCGAAGGCCGCGCCTGTCGCGCGGATTTCGACTTCCGCCTGCAGTGAGGAGCCGATCAGATTGGCCACGCGTGCCTCCTCGAGTGCCTTCGTCACGTTGCCGCGGATCGTGCGCAGGAGCGCCCACTTCTCGCGAAGCGCATTGCCGCCGGGGACCTCGGGGTAACGGTAGTAAGTCTCCGTGAAGATCGTGTCATTACCGGGCTGGAATACCTGCCACGCTTCTTCGGCCGTAAACGAAAGGAATGGCGCCATGATCCGCAGCAGGCCTTGCGCGATGTGGTAGATGGCCGTCTGCGCCGCGCGGCGCGCATTCGAATCGGGCGCGCACGTGTAGAGCCGGTCCTTCAGCACATCGAGATAGAAGCCGCCGAGATCCTCGGAGCAGAACGTGAGCAGCTTTGCAACGACCGGATGGAACTCGAACTTTTCGTAGTGGGCGAGGATGTCGCGCTGCAGCTCGTCGGCAAGCGCCACCGCATAGCGATCGATCTCGAGCCATTCGTCGATCGATCGCGCGTCCTTCGCGAAGTCGAAGTCCGAGAGGTTCGCGAGGAGGAAGCGCAGCGTGTTGCGGATGCGGCGATAGCTCTCCGTCACGCGCTTCAGGATTTCCTCGGAAATCGCGAGCTCGCCCGAGTAGTCGGTCGAGGCGATCCAGAGGCGAATGATTTCGGCGCCGAGGCGGCTCGCCACGTCGTGGGGATCGACGCCGTTGCCGAGCGACTTGCTCATCTTGCGGCCTTCGCCGTCGACGGTGAAGCCGTGGGTGAGCAGCGCCTTGTAAGGCGCGCGCCCGTCGAGCATCGAGGCCGTCAAGAGCGACGAGTGAAACCAGCCGCGGTGCTGGTCCGAGCCTTCCAGATAGAGGTCGGCGGGGAACGCCGACACGTCTTTGTGCGAGCCGCGCAGCACGTGCCAGTGCGTCGTGCCCGAATCGAACCAGACGTCGAGCGTGTCGCGATTCTTCTCGTACATGTTCGCGTCGTCGCCAATCAGCTCGCGTGGATCGAGCGTTTGCCATGCCTCGATGCCGTGCTTTTCGACGCGCTCGGCGACGGCTTCGAGCAGCTCGAGCGTGCGCGGGTGGAGCTCGCCGGTTTCCTTGTGGACGAAGAACGCCATCGGCACGCCCCATTGGCGCTGCCGCGACAGCGTCCAGTCCGGGCGGTGCGCGATCATGTTGTGAAGGCGCTGCTTTCCCCACGACGGATAGAATGCGGTGGCCTCCACGCCCGCCAGCGCCGTTTCGCGCAGCGTCGGTCCGCCGTCCTTCGGCGCGACATCCATGCCGGCGAACCATTGCGACGTCGCCCGATAGATGATCGGCGTCTTGTGGCGCCAGCAGTGCATGTAGCTGTGCGTGTACTTTTCCTTGTGGATCAGCGTGCCCGCGGCATCGAGCGCTTCGATGATCTTCGCGTTGGCCGTCCAGATCGAGAGCCCGCCGAAGAGCGGCAGCGATTCGATGTAGCGGCCGTCGCCCATGACGGGGTTGATGATGTCCGAATCGGCGAGCCCATGTGCCTTGCACGCCTCGAAGTCCTCGACGCCGTAAGCCGGTGACGAATGGACGATGCCCGTGCCCGTATCGATCGTCACGTACTCGCCGAGGTAGACGGGCGACGTGCGCTTATAGCCGGGATGAGCCGAGGCGAGCGGATGATGGAACCGCACGTTGGCAAGCTTCGCCCCGGGCGCCGTGGCGACGACGTTGCCCGTCAAGCCGAATTCCTGCAGGCAGGCCGCGACGCGCTCTTCGGCGAGGATCAGCATGCCGCGCGGCGTATCGACGAGCGCATAGACGAGTTCGGGGTGGACGTTGAGCGCCTGGTTGGCCGGAATCGTCCACGGTGTCGTGGTCCAGATGACGATGCCGCCCTCGGCGCGCGGCAGCGCTTCGAGCCCGAACGCGCGCGCCGTTTTCTCAGGATCGGCGAACGGGAACAGGACGTCGACGGAAGGGTCGGTCCGATCCTTGTACTCGACTTCGGCCTCGGCGAGCGCGGAGCCGCAATCGAAGCACCAGTTCACGGGCTTCAATCCGCGAAAGACGTAGCCCTTCTCGAGGATCTTCGCGAGCGCGCGGATTTCGCCGGCCTCGTTCGAGAAGTTCATCGTCTTGTACGGGTTGTCCCAATCGCCGAGCACGCCGAGCCGCTTGAAGCCGGCTTTCTGCTTCTCGATCTGCTCGGCCGCGTAGGCGCGCGCCTTTTGCTGCACCTCCGTGACGGGCAGCGATTTGCCGAACTGCTTTTCGATCTGGATCTCGATGGGCATGCCGTGGCAGTCCCACCCAGGCACGTAGGCCGCGTCGAAGCCGGCCATGTTGCGCGACTTGACGATGATGTCCTTCAGGATCTTGTTCACCGCGTGGCCGAGGTGGATGTCGCCGTTCGCGTAGGGCGGCCCGTCGTGCAGCACGAAGCGCGGCCGGCCCCGGCTCGCCGCACGGATCTTGTCGTAGACGCGCTTTTCCTCCCATTCTTTGACGCGTTGCGGCTCGCGCTTCGGAAGGTCGCCGCGCATCGGGAACGGCGTGTCGAGCAGGTTGACCGGGTACTTGGCCTGAGATTTCGAATCGGCTTTCTTGTCGCTCATAGTGAGATCGCTGAAACTTCGTTTGGGCGTCCGGACTGCGGGCGCCACTCAATCGGTGTCGGTCGGCGGCGCGGCGGTGCGAGCGCTACGTGGCCCCAAGGTCATGACCCGCCGGGCCGCTGCTGCATTCGGGTGTTGCGGTGGCTAGCGAATAATTCGATCGGTCGCCGATGTCGAAAATCCGGTCGCGCGGCTACCCGGCGCGCTCGGCGCGGCAGGATGAGCGGCGGCCGGCGCGGCCATGCCCACGCGCGCGCCGCCCGTCGCGGCGAAATAGGCCCGCGCGTTCGCGACGTCGCGCGCGATGGCCCGCGTCAACGCTTCGAGGTCCGTGAACTTCTCCTCGTCGCGCAGCTTCTTCAGGAATTCGACGCGCACGAGTTTGCCATATGCGTCGCCATGCCAGTCGAGTAGATGAACCTCGAGCAGCACGCGGCCCGAATCGTCGACGGTCGGGCGCAGTCCAAGGCTCGCGACGCCCGCGAGCGGCTCGGCTTCGATCCCGTGCACGCGCACGATGAAGATGCCGGCGAGCGCGGGGCGCTTGTGCGCGATCGGCAGATTCAGCGTCGGAAAGCCGAGATCGCGGCCGAGCTTCAGGCCGTGCACGACATGTCCGCTGATCAGATAGTCGCGGCCGAGTGCCTCGCGCGCGGCATCGAGCTCGCCCGCGGTGAGGAACGCGCGCACCGCCGAGCTCGAGATGCGCGCGCCGCTCGGATCGACGATCGTCGCCATTCGCTCGACTTCGAAGCCATGGCGCTCGCCGGCGGCCTTCAGCGATTCGAAATCGCCGGCGCGCTTGGATCCGTAGCGGAAGTCGTCGCCGATCAGCACCCAGCGCGCATGCAGGCCGCCCACGATGATCCGCTCGACGAACGCGTCGGGCGACTGGCTCGCGAACGTGCGGTTGAAGTGCTCGACGACGACGCGGTCCACGCCGTTCATGCGCAGCGCTTCGAGCTTGTCGCGCAGCATGGCGATGCGCGGGGGGGCGCCGGCCGGATCGAAGAATTCGCGCGGATGCGGCTCGAAGGTCATGACGCAGGCGGGCAGGCCGCGCTCGCGCGCCGCTTCGCGCACGCGTGCGAGCAGGGCCTGGTGCCCGCGGTGGACACCGTCGAAGTTGCCGATCGTCAGCGCGCAGGGCGCGCGGCTCTCGGCGTTGGGAAGACCGCGGAAGACTCTCACGATAGCCGTTGGGGTGGGCGGCAAGGGCGTGAGCCGCGAGCCGCGAAACCAAAGATCGACGCGCGCCGCGAGGCGCTGCGAAGCAGGAGATTATAAACGGTCACGGCGTTCGCTGCCCCCGCAGGCCGTCGGATATCGCCCAACGGGACTTCCCGTGCGAGCCCACGCAGGGTGCTCGCGTCGGGGCGACCCGCACCTGAATGATAAAATCCTTGAATGAAGAATATTGTGATTTTGATTTCAGGGCGGGGCAGCAACATGCAAGCGATCGTGCGCGGCTGCGCGCGCGAGGCTTGGCCGGCGCGTGTCGCGGCCGTCGTCGCGAATCGGCCCGACGCGGCGGGGCTGACGTTCGCGGCCGAGAACGGCATCGCCACGGCCGTCGTGGATCACCTCGAATTTCCCGAGCGCGCGGCGTTCGATACGGAACTGGCGGCCGTCGTCGATCGCTACGAGCCCGATCTCGTCGTGCTCGCCGGGTTCATGCGCGTCTTGACGACGTCGTTCGTCGAGCGCTACGCGGGGAGGATGCTGAACGTGCATCCATCGCTGTTGCCGTGCTTCCCGGGACTCAAGACCCATCAGCGCGCGCTCGAAGCGGGTGTCGCGCTGCACGGCGCGACCGTCCATTTCGTCACGCCGCAGCTTGACCACGGACCGATCGTGATCCAGGCCGCGGTCCCCGTCGTCGCTGGCGACGACGTGAAGCGGCTCTCGGCACGCGTGCTTGCGTGCGAGCACATCATCTATCCGCGCGCCGTGCGCTGGTTCGTCGAGGGGCGCCTTGCGCTCGACGGGATGCGCGTCGAGGTGACGCCGCCGGAGCCGCGCTGGTTGTTCGCGGACGTTCGCGAAGAGGAGCAAAACCAATGACGAGCCGCCCCCCGCGCCCGCAACGCCCCCAGCGCCCGCTGCGCCCTCAACGTTCGCAAGAGCGCCGCGCGCAAGGCCGAGCCGACTCTCAGCCGCGCCGTGAGCAAGGGCTGCACGGCTTCCTGATCGGCCAGACCGAAGCGCTGCTCGAGGAGATTCTGAAGTTCGTCGGGCCGGCCGACGCCACGACGAGCCGCTTTTTCCGCGCGCATCCGAAGCTCGGTCATTTCGAGCGCGGCGTCATCGCCGAGGCCGTGTTCGCGGTGCTGCGCAGGCGCATGGAGTTCGCGCATCTGGCGGAGAGCGGCGTCGGCAGCCCGACGCGCCGGCTCGCGCTGCTCGGCCTCATGCAGACCGTCGGCCGCTCGGCGGTGAAGCCGTTCGTCTCCGAGGACGAAAACGCGTGGCTCGAACATGTCGCGAAGATCGACCCGGCGAGCCTGCCACTGCGGATCCGGCTCAATCTGCCCGAATGGATCATCGAGGCGCTGGCCACGCGGTTTTCCGGCGAAGAGCTCGCGCAGCTCGCGGCGGCGCTCAACTACCCGGCCCCGCTCGATCTGCGCACGAACCCGATGAAGGCGAGCCGCGACCAGCTGCTCGACGCGCTGAAGGAGGCGGGTATCGACGCCGGCGCGACGCCGTTCGCGCCGTTCGGCGTGCGCGTGGCCGGCAAGCCGGCCCTGACGAAGCTCAAGGTGTTCGAGGACGGGTGGGTCGAGGTGCAGGACGAGGGCAGCCAATTGCTTTGCGCCCTCGTCGCGCCGCGGCGCGGCGAGATGATCGCCGATTTTTGCGCCGGCGCGGGCGGCAAGGCCCTTGCGCTCGGTGCGGCGATGCGCTCGACGGGCCGGCTCTATGCATTCGACGTGTCCGAGCGCCGGCTCGCGAAGCTGAAGCCGCGTCTCGCGCGCAGCGGTCTTTCGAACGTGCATCCCGTGCTCATCGATAGCGAGCACGACGTCAAGATCAAGCGGCTGGCGGGCAAGATCGACCGCGTGCTCGTCGACGCGCCGTGCAGCGGACTCGGCACCCTGCGCCGCAACCCGGACCTGAAGTGGCGCCAGAACGCGGCCGCCATCGCCGAGCTGGCGCCGAAGCAGGCGTCGATTCTCGCGAGCGCCGCGCGCCTCGTGAAGCCGGGCGGTCGCCTCGTCTACGCCACCTGCAGCGTGCTCGAGGCGGAGAACGAGGCCGTCGTCGCCGCGTTTCTCGCCGATCACCCCGATTTCGTGCTCATCCCGGCGGGCAAGGTGCTCGCCGAGCAGCGCATCGAGCTCGAGATGGGCGACTATCTCTCGCTCTGGCCCCACCGCCATGCCACGGACGGGTTTTTCGCGGCCGTGCTCGAGCGTCGGCCGGAACGTGAGAATGCTCCGGCATGATCCAGAACCACATCCTCTCTCACATGCTCGCGGGCATTGTCCGCGACTTCGGCGAGCCGGTGATGGTCTGGCAGGGCGGCACGCTGCTGGGGCTGCTGTTGGCCGCCTGGCTTCTCGCGCGCTTTTTACGCCGCAAGCTCGAAGTGCACCGCCGCGCGCGCCACGAGGCGCTGCGCTTCGGCGCCGAGAGCCTCGATAAGGCGCTCTTCCCGTTGCTCGGCAGCGTCCTCGTCTGGTTCGCGCAGGCGATTCTCGCCGACTACATGTCGACGTCGCTGCTCGAGCTTGCTCTCGTGCCGCTTTTCGGCATCGCGCTCATCTACATCGCCTTCTATGTCGCGCGGCGCGTCTTCAGCCACGGAAAGCAGGCGCACGCCTGGCTCTTCATCGTCGAGAAGCTCGTGACGGTGCTCGTCTGGGTCGGCATGGTTCTCACCGTGCTCGGTATCCAGGATCAGGTCCTGCGCTGGATGGCGTCGGTGCGCTTTCGCGTCGGCAATGAACGCATGACGTTGCTCTCGCTCACGAGCGGCGTCCTCTGGGTCTGCGTGACGATGGTCGTGGCGCTTTGGCTCGGCTCGATGCTCGAGGAGCGGCTCATGCGCTCGCGCTCGATCGATGCCAACCTCAGGGTCGTGCTCGCGCGCGTCGGACGCGCGCTGCTCATGCTCGCGGCGGTGCTCGTGAGCTTTTCGCTCGTCGGCATCGACGTGACGGTGCTCGGGGTGTTCGGCGGCGCGCTCGGCGTGGGGCTCGGGTTCGGGCTCCAGAAGATCGCCAGCAACTATGTGTCGGGATTCATCATCCTCATCGATCGATCGCTGCGGATCGGCGATTCGATCAACGTCGGCGGCCTGCAAGGGATCGTGACCGAAATCCGGACGCGCTACACGACCGTGCGCGGGCTCGACGGCATCGAAACGCTGATCCCGAACGAGAAGCTCATCACCGATGTCGTCCAGAACCATTCGTCGTACCTCACCCGCGGCTACGCGAAAGCGCCCGTGCAGGTGGCCTACGATACGGACGTGGAGCGGGCGATGGCGTTGCTCGTCGAGGCGGCGCACGGCGTCGACCGGATTCTCGAAGACCCGGCGCCGACCCCTTATCTCATCTCGTTCGGCGCGGACGGCATCAACCTCGAGCTCGGCTTCTGGATCGAGGAGGCCGCGAAGGGCACGGCCGGCGTGCGATCGGCCGTGAATCGCAACATCTGGCGCCTTTTCAACGAGCATGGCATCGCGATCCCGTACCCGACGCGCGAAGTGCGTATCGTCGGCGAGCTGCCGGCAGCCCTCGCGCCGGCGAACGACAACGCCGCCGGCGCGGCCGGGACCGTCGCCGACGTCACCCGACTGGGCACGAATCGCGCTCGCGATGCGAATTGAGTCGGCTTTTGGGGGCGTGACGCTGCGTCGCGTGCGCGAGAGCACTTTTGTTACAAAACAGTCGAGTGCGTTGAAGTACAATGCCTCCCAGCCCAACAGTTTGCTTACGTCTATGTGACTGTGCTCGGTCGCGCGCCCCGGCGCCCGACGTTGCGCAGTCGTCGTCGCTCCACAGGTAAATGCCTTGCTGAATTCCCTGCTCGACTTTCTCGCCCACGGCACGCTGCACTTCTCGTGGTGGCAGATCGTGCTCTTCACGCTGGCCGTGACACACGTCACCATCATCGGCGTCACCGTTTATCTGCATCGCTGCCAGGCACACCGCGCGCTCGATCTGCACCCGGTCGCGAGCCATTTCTTCCGCTTCTGGCTCTGGATGACGACGGGTATGTTGACAGGGCAGTGGGCCGCGATCCACCGCAAGCATCACGCCAAATGCGAGACCGAAGAGGATCCGCACAGCCCGCAGACGCGCGGCATCTGGAAAGTCCTGCTCGAAGGCGCCGAGCTCTACCGCGCCGAGGCGCGCAACGAGGAAACGATGCGCCGCTTCGGCCACGGCACGCCGAACGACTGGATGGAACGGAATGTCTATACGAAATACCCGATTCTCGGCGTGAGCCTGATGATGGTCATCGACGTCGCGCTCTTCGGCGTGGTCGGCCTGACCGTCTGGGCGGTGCAGATGGCCTGGATCCCGTTCTGGGCGGCCGGCGTCGTCAACGGCCTCGGACATTTCTGGGGCTATCGCAACTTCAATTCGGAAGACGCGAGCACGAATCTTTTTCCGCTCGGCATCCTCATCGGCGGCGAAGAGCTCCACAACAATCACCATACCTATGCAACGTCGGCGAAGCTCTCGAACAAGTGGTTCGAGTTCGACATTGGCTGGGGCTATATCCGTCTCATGTCGGCCTGCCGGCTTGCCAAGGTGAAAAAAGTCGCGCCCACGCCGCGCCTGGCCTCGCGCAAGCTCGTCCTCGACCAGGACACGCTGCAGGCCGTCCTCTCGAATCGCTATGAGGTCATGGCGCGCTACGCGAAGACGGTCAAGCGCGCTTACCGGCAAGAGCTCGCGCGCTTGAAGGAAGTCGGCGCCCGCGAAAAGTACGCGCTCATGAAGAGTGCGGGCAAGTGGTTCCACAAGGACGAAAGCGGCCTCGACGAGCCGCAGAAGCGCCAGTTGCCTGAGATCTTCGCGAACAATCAGACGCTTTTGACGTTCATCGAGCTGCGCAAGGACCTCGCGGCGATCTGGGACCGCTCGAACGCTTCGCGCGAGCAGTTGCTCGCCCAATTGCAGGACTGGTGCCACCGCGCCGAGCAAAGCGGAATCAAGGCTTTGCAGGAATTCGCGCTGCGCCTGCGCCGATACGCCTGATCGCGAAATCCATTACAATTTCGAGACGTCACAAGACACCCCGCGCTGGCGGGGTGTTGCTTTTTTAGGCGCATTGGACATGAGGGCAGGCCGGCCTTTTCGGGCTTCCGTCGCGACGTTGATCGCTTCCGGTGCCGCCGGCAGCGTTGCTTCGGGAGGGGATGATGGGTGCGACGATCAGGACCGTCGAGTTCGATAAGCCGCTCGTTTCGAGCACGGCGGGGGCCGTCTGCGGCGTTGGTCAGGCATGGGCGAAGGTGCCCGTCGTGCCGTCGCCCGAAGAACGGCAGGCACTGAAGGCACGCATTCGCGCGCTGCTCGCACGGGAAAATGCGGTGCTCGTCGCGCATTACTACGTTGATCCCGAACTGCAGGAACTCGCCGACGAAACGGGCGGCTGCGTGGCCGACTCGCTCGAGATGGCCCGCTTCGGCCGCGACCATGACGCCCGCACGCTCCTCGTAGCCGGCGTTCGCTTCATGGGCGAAACAGCGAAGATCCTGAGCCCCGACAAGCGTATTCTCATGCCCGATCTCGACGCGACCTGCTCGCTCGATCTCGGGTGCCCAGCCGACGAATTCTCCGCGTTTTGCGATGCGCATCCCGATCGCACGGTCGTCGTGTACGCGAATACGAGCGCGGCGGTCAAGGCGCGCGCTGACTGGATGGTGACTTCGTCGATCGGCCTCGAGATCGTTGCCGACCTTCATGCGCGCGGCGAGAAAATTCTCTGGGCGCCCGATCGCCACCTGGGCAGCTATATCCAGAAGCAGACGGGCGCCGACATGCTGCTGTGGCAGGGCTCATGTCTCGTCCACGACGAGTTCAAGGGCATCGAGCTCGATTTGCTGCGTGCGGAATACCCCGACGCCAAGGTGCTCGTGCACCCCGAGTCGCCCGAGAGCGTGGTCGCTCAGGCCGACGTCGTAGGTTCGACGACTCAATTGATCGACGCCGCGAAGCGGCTCTCCGCGACGCACTTCATCGTCGCGACCGATCTCGGCATTCTCCACAAGATGCGCCTCGCGGCGCCCGGCAAGACGTTCATCGAAGCGCCTACCGCCGGCAACAGCGCGACCTGCAAGAGCTGCGCGCATTGCCCGTGGATGGCGATGAACGGGCTCGTCAATCTGGCCGACGTGCTCGAGCGCGGCCATAACGAGATCTTCGTCGACCTGGCGATTGGCGAGCGGGCACGCGTGCCGATCGACCGTATGCTTGCTTTCGCTGCCGAGCGCAAGCGCCGCGTGCAGACGAGCGGCGACCTCGCGCGCGACACGGCGCTTTTCGCCAACGTCGGCGCAGCCTGATGCCAATAGCGGGAACTTCGTCGATGTCGAAACAGCACACGATTCAGGGCGACGCAGTGTCGCCGCTATATTCGGAAATCCGCGCGCAGTACGGCGCGGCGTTCGACGCCGCACTGGCGCGCAACGTTGCCGATGCGCTCGCCGAGGATGTCGGCAGCGGCGACGTGACGGGGCGTCTCGTGCCGGCCGACGCGGTGCGTGACGCGCGCATCGTCGTACGCGAGGAGGCGATCCTTTGCGGCGTGCCGTGGTTTGCGGCCGTGATGCGCCATGTAGAGCCGTCGATTGAAATCGACTGGCGCTACCGTGAGGGCGATCGCATGACGGCCGATTCCGTCGTCTGTGAATTGCGCGGCCCTGTGCGCGCGCTGTTGACTGCCGAGCGCAATGGGCTCAATTTCCTGCAGTTGCTTTCGGGCGTGGCGAGCGCGACGTGCCGCTACGTCGATGCGATCGCCGGCACACGCGCCCGTATCCTGGACACGCGCAAGACGCTGCCGGGCCTGCGGCTCGCGCAGAAATACGCGGTGCGTGTCGGCGGAGGCGCGAATCAACGGCTCGCCCTTTACGACGGCATTCTCATCAAGGAAAACCACATTGCCGCGGCGGGCGGCATCGGGGCGGCGCTAGAAGCGGCCTATGCGCTCGATGCGGGCGTTCCCGTTCAGATCGAGGTCGAGACGCTCGAGCAGCTCGAGTCCGCGCTCGCGCATGGCGCGCAGTCGATCCTGCTCGACAATTTCTCATTCGCGGCGATGCGCGATGCCGTGAAGCTGACGGCCGGCCGCGCCGTGCTCGAAGTGTCGGGCGGCGTGAACTTCGATACGGTGCGTACGATCGCCGAGACAGGGGTCGACCGCATCTCGATCGGTTCGCTGACGAAGGATGTTCGTGCGACCGATTATTCGATGCGGATCGTGTAGCGCGGCTGCTCGCGTGACCTTCGCAAGGCGTGGCCAGCGAGCCAGCGAACGGATGTGGATTACGCGCGCGGTTGCAGCGGCACCCGCGCGGGCCGCTATCAGACTTGCCGATTTCGCACGCGCTCGGGAGCAAGTACGGTCGGCAGTGCCTTGGGGAGTGCCGCGGGCCAGTCGCGCGAAAAGTGCAGTCCGCGGCTTTCGCGCCGCGAGCGCGCGCTGTCGACGATCAGCATCGCCACGTCGACGAGGTTGCGCAATTCGAGCAGGTCGCGGCTTACCTTGAAGTTCGCGTAGTACTCCTGAATTTCATCGCGCAAAAGCGCAATCCGATGTTTCGCGCGCGTGAGCCGCTTGTCGGTGCGCACGATGCCGACGTAGTTCCACATGAGCCGCCGCAGTTCGTCCCAGTTGTGCGCGACGACGACTTCCTCGTCGGGATCGGACACGCGGCTTTCATCCCAATCGGGCAACGGCGCGTGCGCGCCAGCCTCAAAACCGTCGCTTTCGATGACAGCCGACGTCGAGCGGCCGATGACGAGGCATTCGAGCAGCGAGTTGCTCGCCAGCCGGTTCGCGCCGTGCAGCCCGGTGCTGGCCGTCTCGCCGACGGCGTAGAGCCCCGCGAGATCGGTGCGGCCGGCGAGATCCGTGACGACGCCGCCGCAGGTGTAATGCGCGGCAGGCACCACGGGAATCGGGTCTTTCGTGATGTCGATGCCAAACTCGAGGCAGCGCGCGAGAATCGTCGGGAAATGTTCGCGCAGGAAGGCAGCCGGCTGATGGCTGATGTCGAGATAGACGCAGTCGATCCCGCGCTTCTTGATCTCGAAGTCGATCGCTCGCGCCACGATGTCGCGCGGCGCGAGTTCGGCCCGTTCGTCGTGCGCCGGCATGAACCGTGTGCCGTCGGGCAGCAGCAGCCGGCCCCCTTCGCCGCGCACGGCCTCCGAAATCAGGAACGATTTCGCGTAAGGATGGAAGAGGCAAGTCGGATGGAACTGGATGAACTCCATGTTCGAGACGCGGCAGCCGGCGCGCCAAGCCATCGCAATCCCGTCCCCGGTCGCGGTGTCCGGGTTGGTCGTGTACAAATAGACCTTGCCCGCACCTCCCGTTGCGAGCACCGTATGCGGCGCCTGCAGGGTGACGGTGCGTCCGCTGGCGAGATCGAGCGCGTAGAGGCCGTGGCAACGGCGACCGGGCAATCCAAGCCTGTCCGACGTAATGAGGTCGATGGCGTAGTGATCCTCGAGCAGCGTGATGTTCGGATGCTGACGCACGCGCTCGGACAACGTCTCGACAACGGCGTGCCCCGTTGCATCCGCCGCATGAATGATGCGCCGGTGACTGTGCCCGCCTTCCCGCGTCAAATGAAATCCGAGCTCGGCTGCTTCGTCGCGCGTGAACGGTACGCCGCGCTCGATCAGCCATTCGATGGCGGCACGGCCGCCTTCGACGATGAAGCGTGTCGCGGCTTCGTCGCACAGGCCCGCGCCGGCGACCAACGTGTCGCGGACGTGGTTCTCGATGCTGTCGGCCGAGTCGAGCACGGCCGCGATGCCGCCCTGAGCCCAATCGCTCGCGCCCTCGGTCATCGATCGCTTGGCGAGGACCGCGACGCGGCGCTTCTCGGCGAGGTTCAATGCGACCGTCAAACCCGCAAGCCCGCTGCCCACGATCACGACGTCGAAATTCATGTGCCTTGCTCCTGCCCGTTGGACCGAGGGCTCTTGCTCCGGTAAACGCAAAAGCCCCGCAGCGATGCGGGGCTTTTGCCGTCTTTGTCTTTCAAGCTCGAAGGAAACAACCGATCACTTGATCTTGGTTTCCTTGTACGCGACATGCTTGCGAGCGACGGGATCGAACTTCATGATCTCCATCTTCTCGGGCATGTTGCGCTTGTTCTTCGTCGTGGTGTAGAAGTGACCCGTGCCTGCGGTCGACTCAAGCTTGATCTTGTCGCGTGCGCCTTTCGCCATGATTCAGACTCCTTCGCTTAGATTTCGCCGCGTGCGCGCAAGTCGGCCAGCACGGACTCGATGCCCTTCTTGTCGATGAGGCGCAGACCCGCGTTCGAGACGCGCAGGCTCACCCAGCGGTTCTCGCTCTCCACCCAGAAACGGCGGTTTTGCAGGTTCGGCAAAAAGCGCCGCTTCGTCTTGTTGTTCGCGTGGGAAACGTTGTTGCCGCTCATCGGCGCTTTCCCAGTTACTTGGCATACGCGTGCCATATGAGAGCACTCCTAAAACGCTTATATTCGGTTCAAGCCTGGGTTCGAGAGCCGGACCGGCCTACGCTACCGCTTTCGGGCGTATCCGCTCTGATTCCTTCAGACCTCTTCGCCTTACCGGCCGTTGTTCGTCGCTCGCTTCGTTCGACTTCCTGCTCGACTCTCGCCGACGACGATCGTTCGGCCGCCGCCCGTCGTACTTGCCGGTAACCACACCGGTACGAATGCGGGCACGGCGCCATGACCGCATCCGAGCGTCCGTCCGGAGTCCGGATGCGATTCGGATCGGAAAAAATAGGCAGACGGCGATTCTAGCAGAAAAAGCGCCGAAAAATCAAACGTTATTTGCGTTTGCCTCGGTGGGCGCGCCGGCGCGCCCACCGCCTCAAAGCAACCCCGAATTCGCGAAGGAGAAGACCGTGTTTCGTCCGACCACGAGATGATCGACGAGCCGCACATCGATGAGCGAGAGCGCGTCGCGCAGCACGCGCGTGAGCTGACGATCGCTCGCGCTCGGCTTGGCCGCGCCCGACGGATGGTTGTGTGCGACGATCAGCGCGGCCGCGTTCGTTGCGAGCGCTCGGCGCACGATCTCGCGCGGGTAGACGGCCATGTGCGCGATCGATCCGCGTGAGCACTCCTCGCTGTCGATGAGATGGTGTCGCGCGTCGAGAAAAAGGCAGAGAAAGACCTCGTGAGGGCGCGTGCCGATCAACAGCCGCACATAATCCTCGACGGCGGCGCTCGAATCGATGAGGGGCTGCTCCCTGGCTTTTTCGGCGAGCGCGCGCCGCGCCATCTCGAAGACGGCGAGCAGTATCGCCTTCTTTGCCGGTCCGATGCCGCGCATTCCGGCGAAATCCGCCGGGCTCGCATCGAGCATCCCGCGCAGCGAGCCGAACCGCTCGAGCAGCGCCCGCGACACCTCGAACACGTTGTGACCCGGCACGCCGCAGCCGAGAAAAAGCGCGATCAGCTCGGCGTCCGACAGCGCGCCCGCGCCGACCTTCAGGAGCCGCTCGCGCGGCATATCGTCGCGCGGGCGGAGTTCGCGTGATTTCGCGGGCTCCGCCGCTACGACCGTTTCAGCCGTTTCCGTTTCAGCAATGTCGGAACTAAATTCCATACCGTACTCTCCCACATTCGCATATCAGCGGGCCGTCGCGAAAGCGGTGGGGGCGGCGGACCGCGGCCGCGGTCCGGCCCCCGCCTCGCTCGGCAACGTGCCTTACAATAGAGACTTTGCGCCTGGGGCGCGGAACGGTTTCCCTCTTCCCTGCGCGCGCCGCGCGGATCGCGCCCCGACGAAACGAGTCATCTCATGAGCATCATCGACATCTCCGAAGTGAAACCCGGCTCCCATGTGACGCTTCACTACCGGCTTTCACTTGCCGATGGCGGCGATATCGTCAACACTTTCGCCGACAAGCCGGCCACGCTGCTCATCGGCGCCGGGCAGATCGCGCCGCCGCTCGAAGACATTCTCGTGGGGTTGAAGACGGGGCACCATTCGACCTTCCGGCTAGGTGCCGGCGTCGCCTTCGGCGAGCGCAACCCCGATCTCGTCCAGCGCGTGTCGCTCGCCGCGCTGCGCGCAAACGGGATGGTCGACGACGATTTCACCCCCGGCGAGGTCATCGAGTTCAACGCGCCCGACGGCGGCCGCTACGCGGGCGTGCTGAAGGAAATCGGCGAGACGTCCGCGCTTTTCGACTTCAACCACCCGCTCGCCGGGCAGGCGTTGGCGTTCGAAGTCAAGATCATCGGGATTCTGTAAGACATGAGCCTCACAGATACTTCTCTCGCCGCAGCGGATGCGGAAATCCTGCTCGCGCAGCCGCGCGGCTTCTGTGCCGGCGTCGATCGCGCGATCGAAATCGTCGAGCGCGCGATCAAGCTCTACGGCGCTCCCATCTACGTGCGTCACGAGATCGTCCACAACGCGTATGTCGTGGACGATCTGCGCAAGAAGGGCGCGATATTCGTCGAAGTACTCGACGAAGTGCCGCCGGGCAGCACCGTCGTTTTCAGCGCGCACGGCGTACCGAAAGCCGTGCGCGAGGATGCCGAGGCGCGCGGTCTGCGCGTCTACGATGCGACTTGTCCGCTCGTGACGAAGGTTCACATCGAGGTCGCGAAAATGCGGCAAGAGGGCCTCGACATCATCATGATCGGCCATCGTGGCCACCCCGAGGTCGAAGGAACGATGGGCCAGTGCGGTGAGGGCATGTACCTCGTCGAGAGCATCGAAGACGTGAATGCGCTGGAGCTTGCCGATCCGGGCCGGATCGCGTTCGTCACGCAAACGACGCTGTCGGTCGACGATGCTTCGGAAATTATCGCCGCACTGAAGGCTCGTTTTCCGGGTATTCGCGAGCCGAAGAAGCAGGATATCTGCTACGCGACGCAGAACCGCCAGGACGCCGTCAAGTTCATGGCGCCCCAATGCGACGTCGTCATCGTCGTCGGCAGTCCCAACAGTTCGAACTCGAACCGGTTGCGCGAAGTGGCGGAAAAGCGCGGCGTGCCGGCCTATATGGTCGATTCCCCCGATCAGATCGACCCCGCCTGGGTCGAGGGCAAGCGGCGCATCGGCGTGACGGCGGGGGCGTCGGCGCCCGAGGTGCTCGCACAAGCCGTGATCGCCCGCCTGCGCGAACTGGGCGTGCGCAACGTGCGGGCACTCGATGGAATCGAGGAAAGCATCGCATTTCCGCTGCCACGTGGTTTGTCGCTCCCCCAATGAGACGGCGACGTTTGGCCGGATGAGCGGCCGTCAAAATCAAGGTCATGGAGGAAGAAAAAGCGCGCCGCGAGCGCGCTTTTTTCTTTGACGATTCCCGCGGATTCGGCGCTCGAGTCGGTCCTGGTTGCGCCAGCCGACTGTCGGAACATTGCAACCGGGTTGCAATGGAATCGCGTTAGTTACCTCAAAAAAAGGTTGCAATGCAGGAAAACCCTGCCGACTCAGCTTTTTGGCCAGTCGATAATTGGAGTTACAATGCGCCCGTCCTAGAGGTCTTGCGGCCTTCAGGGATCAGTTTCGGAAGGCGCAGGAGACCGAGTTAATGCATGTTCAGTTTGCTCACGCCGCGCTTTGCAAGGCCAACGGCGGCGAGGCGAGCACCGGTAAGGCGGCACGCACCGTTTCGCCGGCAGACGAGGAAACCCGGACGCTTCCGGGGTTCGGACTTCCTCTGCGCGTGACGCCGCGAAGCGCGGCTGCCGTGGCGGAATTCAGTGGCGAGACGTTTGCCCGAACGGGCATCGTTTTTTGCGATGGGACAAGCTGGGAAACCCGACGGCACCGGATACCCGACGGTGCCGTTTTTGCATCCGCCTTATCGGACCGCCCGCCGGATCACGGCATAAGCGGTGCGTGAGGCGGCCAACCCTTACCGGTTTTTTTATCAGTACCCGCAGTGCCGTTGCGGTTTTCGCCGACCGTTCACATTACGGTGAACAAAGGCGGAAATCCAGTCGCACGGGCTAAGGAGCATTAAATGGATATCTTCATCCAGCAGATCCTCAACGGTCTGGTGCTGGGCAGTGTCTATGCCATCATCGCACTGGGCTACACCATGGTTTACGGCATTCTGGGCATCATCAACTTCGCGCACGGCGATGTTTTGATGATCGGCGCGATGGTTGCGCTCTCGGCCATCACGGTGCTGCACAATCATTTCCCCGGTCTCGGCAATGTGGCGACGCTCGTCATCGGGCTCCTCATCGCCGCGATCGTCTGCGCGGTGGTCGGCTATGTGATCGAGCGCGCCGCGTACCGGCCGTTGCGTCGCGCGCCGCGCCTCGCCCCGCTCATCACCGCGATCGGCGTCTCGATTCTGCTCGAGACGATCGCGATGATCATCTGGGGCCGCAATCCGCTGCCGTTCCCGCAGCTGCTGCCGACCGATCCGATCAACGTGATCAAGGCCACCGACACGACGCCCGGCGCGGTGATATCGATGACCGAGATCGTCATCATCGTGACGGCATTCATCGTGATGGCGGGGCTCCTGCTGCTCGTGCACAAGACGAAGCTCGGCCGCGCGATGCGCGCCATCGCCGAGAACCCGGGCGTCGCCAGCCTCATGGGCGTGAACCCGAATTTCGTCATTTCGGCGACCTTCATGATCGGCTCGGCGCTGGCCGCGCTCGCGGGCGTCATGATCGCGTCCGAGTACGGCAACATCCACTTCTACATGGGCTTCATTCCGGGCATGAAGGCGTTCACGGCGGCGGTGCTGGGCGGTATCGGCAACCTCGGGGGCGCGATGGTAGGGGGCGTGGTGCTCGGTCTGATCGAACAGCTGGGTGCGGGCTACATCGGCAACCTCACGGGCGGCGTCTTCGGCAGCAACTATCAGGACGTGTTCGCTTTCATCGTGCTGATCATCGTGCTGGTGTTCCGTCCGTCGGGCCTGCTCGGCGAGCGTGTCGCGGATCGCGCGTAAGGGTAAGGAGCAAAACATGACTTCAATTCAACCGATCGAGCCGTCCACGACGCTCGTTCCCGAGAAAAGCGCCGCCAAGACTCTCGTCGTCGGCTTGATCACGGCCGCGTTCGTGATCGCGGCGCCATTCATCATCGGCTCGGCAGGGGGCAACTACTGGGTGCGCGTGCTCGACTTCGCGATGCTCTACGTCATGCTGGCCCTGGGCCTGAACGTGGTGGTCGGGTTCGCGGGGCTGCTGGACCTCGGCTATATCGCGTTCTACGCGGTGGGCGCCTACACGGCGGCGTTGCTGACTTCGCCGCACCTGGCCAATCAGTTCGAGTGGTTCAACCACATGTGGCCCGGCGGCATGCACTTGTCGTACTTCATCATCGTGCCGATCGCGATGGCGCTCGCGGCGTTCTTCGGCGTGCTGCTCGGTGCTCCGACGCTGCGCCTGCGCGGCGACTACCTCGCGATCGTGACGCTCGGCTTCGGCGAGATCGTGCGGATCTTCATGAACAATCTCGATCGGCCGGTGAACATCACGAACGGGCCGCAGGGGATCACGGGCATCGATCCCGTGCATGTGGGCGGCTTCAGCCTCTCGCAGACGCATACGATCTTCGGCTTGCAGATTACGTCCGTCTACTTCTACTACTACCTCTTCGTGCTCTGCGCACTGCTTGTGATCTGGGTCTGTACGCGCTTGCAGCACTCGCGTATCGGCCGCGCGTGGGCGGCGATTCGCGAGGACGAGATCGCAGCGAAGGCGATGGGGATCAACACGCGTAACGTGAAGCTGCTCGCGTTCGCGATGGGGGCGTCGTTCGGCGGGCTGTCGGGCGCGATGTTCGCGGGCTTCCAAGGGTTCGTGTCGCCCGAGTCCTTCACGTTCTGGGAATCGGTCGTGGTGCTCGCGTGCGTGGTGCTGGGCGGCATGGGCCATATCCCGGGCGTCATTCTCGGCGCAGTGCTGCTTGCGGTGTTCCCCGAGTTCCTGCGCTCGACGATGGGCCCCCTGCAGAACATGCTGTTCGGTCACCAGATCGTCGATACGGAAGTGATCCGCCAACTGCTGTACGGTCTCGCGATGGTGCTCATCATGCTGTACCGCTCGGAGGGCTTGTGGCCCGCTGCGAAGCACGAGGACAAGATCGCGAAACTGGCAAGGCGCAACGGCAAGAAGCCGGTACGCGCCTAAGGCCCGGCAGCCTTGCATGAGACCAGAGTAGCCGCTGAAGCGCTAACTCTGGTCGACAGGAGAAAACTTCATGAGCAAAGACATTCGTTTGTCCGTCAAGGGCGTGAACAAGCGTTTCGGTGGTCTGCAGGCGCTCTCGGACGTCGGGCTGACGATCGAGGAAGGGCAGATCTACGGTTTGATCGGACCGAACGGTGCCGGCAAGACGACGTTCTTCAATGTGATTACGGGGCTTTACACGCCTGATTCGGGCGATTTCGTGCTCGACGGCAAGCCGTATACGCCGACGGCCGTTTATCAGGTCGCCCAGGCGGGCATCGCGCGAACGTTCCAAAACATTCGCCTCTTCGGCGGCATGACGGCGCTCGAGAACGTGATGGTGGGGCGCCACGTGCGCACGAAGCACGGGCTTTTCGGCGCGGTGTTCCAGACGCCGGCCGAGCGCAAGGAAGAGCGCGAGATCAAGGAGCGCGCACTGGAGCTGCTCGAGTACGTGGGGGTTCTGCAGTACGCGGACTATACGGCGCGCAACCTGTCGTATGGCCACCAGCGGCGGCTCGAGATTGCGCGCGCGCTGGCAACCGATCCTAAGCTGCTCGCGCTCGACGAGCCGGCCGCGGGCATGAACGCGACGGAAAAGCTGGAGCTCACGAGGCTCCTCGAGAAGATTCGCAACGACGGCCGCACGATCCTCTTGATCGAGCACGACGTGAAGCTGGTGATGCACCTGTGCAACCGCATGACGGTGCTCGATTACGGCAAGGTGATCGCCGAAGGGCTGCCGCAGGACGTGCAGAAGGACCCGAAGGTGATCGAGGCATATTTGGGCGCGGGGGTCCACTGATGGCTACGGCAATGTTGAAAATCAAGGGCCTGCAAGTCAACTACGGCGGCATTCAGGCGGTCAAGGGCGTCGACATGGAAGTCGGCCAGGGCGAACTCGTGACGCTGATCGGCGCCAACGGCGCCGGCAAGACGACGACGATGAAGGCGATCACGGGTTTGAAGCCGTATTCGGCGGGCGACATCGAGTACCAAGGTCAGTCGATCAAGGGAATGTCGGCGCACGAGCTGCTCAAGCGTGGTCTGGCGATGGTGCCGGAAGGACGCGGGATCTTCGCGCGCATGTCGATCCTCGAGAACATGCAGATGGGCGCGTATCTGCGCTCGGACAACGACGGCGTCAAGAAGGACGTGGAGCGGATGTTCGGCTACTTTCCTCGGCTGAAGGAACGCGCGACGCAGCTGGCGGGCACGCTTTCGGGCGGCGAGCAGCAGATGCTGGCCATGGCGCGCGCGATCATCAGTCGTCCTAAATTGTTGCTGCTGGACGAGCCGTCGATGGGTCTCTCGCCGATCATGGTGGAGAAGATCTTCGAGGTGGTCCGCGATATCTCGAAGGAAGGGCTGACCGTGCTGCTCGTGGAGCAGAACGCGCGGCTCGCGCTGCAGGCCGCCAACCGGGGTTACGTCATGGACTCCGGGTCCATCACCATGTCGGGCAACGCCAAAGAGATGCTCGACGATCCGAAGGTGCGCGCCGCCTATCTGGGCGAGTGACGCAACCGCGCCTTCGTCGCGACGCGGGCATCCGCGCGCGGCGAAGGTTCAAGGGCCCGTCCCGCCGTGGCGGGCCCTGACAAAGGGCCCATCGCTGTGCGCGCAGGGTCCTGAGCCTCCGAGGGCATCGTAAGGGCTCGAATATCTTTTAAACCCGATCCAACAAGGGGAACCAAGTAGTGAAGAAATCGCTCATCGCCAGTGGCGTTGCGGCGGCGTTCGCGCTCGTCGCTCATTCCAACACGGCATTCGCCGATATCGTCGTCAAGATCGGCCATGTCGCCCCGCTTACCGGTGGGCTCGCGCATCAGGGCAAGGACTGCGAAAACGGCGCCCGCCTCGCCGTCGAAGAGATCAACGAGAAGGGTCTCGTGATCGGCGGGCAGAAGGTAACGCTTCAGCTCGACGGCCAGGACGACGCGGGCGACCCGCGCACCGCGACGCAAGTCGCGCAACGTCTCGCCGACGAGAAGGTGGTTGCCGTCGTCGGTCACGAAACCTCGGGTACGTCGATTCCGGCATCGAAGATCTATAGCGATGCGGGCATCGTGCAGATCTCGCCCGCGGCGACGAATCCGACCTACACGCTGCAAGGCTTCAAGACGACCTATCGTGTGGTTGCGACCGATGCGCAGCAAGGTCCCGCGCTCGCGAACTATGCCGCGAAGAATCTCAACGTGAAGACGGTGGCCGTGGTCGACGATTCGACCGCCTATGGCCAGGGGCTTGCCAACGAATTCGAAAAGACGGCGAAGGCGCTCGGAATAAAAGTCGTGTCGCACGACGCGACGAATGACAAGGCCGTCGACTTTCGCGCGATCCTGACGAAGATCAAGGGCGAAAACCCGGACGCGATCATGTACGGCGGCATGGATGCCACGGGCGGTCCATTCGCGAAGCAGGCACGGCAATTGGGCTTGCGCGCGAAGGTGCTCGCCGGCGACGGCCTCTGCACGAGCTCGATTGCGGCGCTCGCGGGCCAGGCGGCCGACAACATCGTTTGCTCGCAAGCGGGCAAGGGCGTCGACCAGATGGCTGAGGGTAAGGTGTTCGAAGCGAAGTATCAGAAGCGTTTCGGCCAGCCGGTCACGCTCTACGCGCCCTATACCTATGACGCCGTCTACATTATCGTCGATGCGATGAAGCGCGCTCAGTCGACCGATGCGGCGAAAATCGTCGCGGCGATGCCGGCGACCGACTACAAGGGCATCATCGGTGACACCTCGTTCGACGCGAAGGGGGATCTGATGCACGGCGTGGTTTCGCTTTACGGCTATAAGGACGGCAAGAAGACGTTCATCGACGCCGTGAAGATGTAATCGAACAATCGGGCACACCACCCGAGAAACTAAAGGCCGCATGCAGCGATGCATGCGGCCTTATTGTTCGATTCGCCGGGATTTGCTACGAGCGCGGCGTTTCGCGCTTAGATCGAATCGAGCACTTCGCGCAGCATCGCCATCATCTGATCGATCTCTTCCGTCGTTACCGTCAGTGAAGGCATGAAGCGCAGCAGGTTCGGCCGCGGCGCATTGAGCAGCAGGCCGTCGGGTTGCATGAGTCGCGCTTTTTCGACGATCTGCGCCCCGATGTCCTGGCTCAGCACCAGCGCTCGCAGCAAACCTTCGCCACGCTCGCCATGGAAGCCCCGCTCGCCGGATAGCGCGAGCAACTGTTCGCGCAGATAGTTGCCGCGCGCGCGCACGCCTTCGAGAAAGCCGGGCGCCGTCAGCTCCGAAATAACCGCATGGCCTACCGCCGTCATCAGCGGGTTTCCGTTATAGGTACCGCCCTGATCGCCCGCTTCGAAGACGGCGACTTCGGCCTTCGAGAGCAATGCCGCGAGCGGAACACCGCCGCCGATGCCTTTGCCGAGCGTCATGATGTCAGGCTCGATGCCGGCAAGCTCGTAGGCGAAGAGCGTACCGGCACGGCCGCAACCGGTTTGAACTTCATCGACGATGAGGAGCAGGCCATGGCGCTTCGTCAGCTCGCGCAGTTCGCGCATGAACTCGTGCGTCGCCGGGATGACGCCGGCTTCACCCTGGATCGGCTCGAGCATCACGGCCACGGTCTTTTCGCCGATGAGACGCTCGACCGATGCGATGTCGTTGAGCTCCGCCTTCGGAAAGCCGGGCACTTGGGGCGCATAGAGCGTGTCCCAGCCGGCCTTGCCGCTTGCCGACATCGTCGCCAACGTCCGGCCGTGGAATCCGTGGTCGAACGTGACGATCTCGTAAGCGCCGTTCCTGAACTTTTTGCCCCACTTGCGAGCGAGCTTGATCGCGCCTTCGTTCGCCTCGGCGCCGCTGTTCGCGAAGAACACTTTGTCGAAGACGCTATGCTCGGTCAAGCGCGCCGCGAGTTGCGCCATCGGCTCGTTGTAGAAGGCGGGCGAAGGATTGATCAAGAGACGCGCCTGCTTTTCGAGCGCTTCGATCATCGCCGGGTGGCAGTGTCCGAGGCAGTTGACGGCCCAGCCCTGGACGAAATCGAGGTAACGCTTGCCCTCGTTGTCGACGAGCCACGAGCCCGAGCCGTGCGTGAAGACGACGTCGGGCCGGTTGGTGATGTACATCAGCGACTGCGTCGGGTACTCGTTGAAATGCATGGGGCGGCTCCGCGGTAAATGAATTGAGGACAAGGGGGACCCAAGCCGGGAAAGAAAAAAGCCACGGGATCCCGTGGCTTTCGCTGTTTGACCGGTGTCGCGCCTAGCGTGGGTACTGCAAGGCGCACATCCGCGGCGAGCCAAGGGCTTCCCATGCGGGCAGCGAGCGGCGACGTCGGAGGGCGGTCTGAATGCGGTTCATGCGCGCAAGAATACGACAGCGTGCCAATCGGTGCAATCGCGAGGGCGTGTCAGTGTCGCGAATTCGCCATGACCGCATTGCACTGTCATCGTGCCGTCGCGCGGCGCGCGCATCCAGCGCCGAGTCAGACGGCGTTCACGAGATCGGCTTCGCTCGTAAACGAGTCGGCGTAGAACTCGTCGGCCGGCAACCCATGATGGCTCGTGAAATCGCGCTGCGCCGCCTCCACCATCACGGGCGCACCACACGCATACACCTGGTAGCCCGACAAGTCCGGCAGGTCTTCGATCACCGCCCGGTGCACGAAGCCGGAGCGGCCCGTCCACGCATCGCCGGCATCGGCCTCCGAGAGCACCGGCACGAACTTGAAGTTCGGATGGTCCTGCTCCCATTGCCGGGCGAGATCCATCAGATAGAGATCTTTCTTGCGGCGGCCGCCCCAATAGAGCGTCATCGGCCGGTCCGTGTTCTTGAAGAACGCGTGCTCCAAGATGGCCTTGATCGGTGCGAAGCCCGTGCCCGAAGCGAGCAGCACGATCGGCTTCTCGGAGTCCTCGCGCAGGAAGAACGTACCGAGCGGGCCTTCGAAGCGCAGAATCTCGCGCTCCTTCATCGTGTTGAAGACGTGGTCCGTGAAGGCGCCGCCCGGCATGTGCCGGATATGGAGCTCGAGCGGGCCTTCCGCGTGCGGCGCGCTCGCCATCGAGTAGCTGCGGCGCTTGCCGTCCTTCAGGATGAATTCGATGTACTGACCGGCAAGGTATTGAAGGCGCTCGTTGGCCGGCAGCTGCAGCTTCAGCACGACCACATCGTCGGCCTTGCGCTCGATCGCATTCACGCGGCACGGCAGCTTCTTGACCTGCACATCGCCGACGCCCGCGATTTCGCGTACGTCGATGACGAGATCGCAGTTCGCCGTCGCGCAACAAAAGAGCGCCATGCCGCGCGTTTTCTCGTCGTTCGAGAGCGCGGACGACGAGTGCGCGCGCTGCTCGACTTCGCCCGAAACGACCGCCCCCTTGCAGGAGCCGCATGCCCCATTCTTGCAGCCGTACGGCAGGCCGACGCCCTGACGCAGCGCGGCGGAGAGCACCGGCTCGTCGGGTTCTACCTGGAACTGCCGGCCGCTTTGCCGGAGAGTCACGTTATATGCCATAGCATCCGAAACAAAAATGGAAAATCGTCCTGTCTGCCGCAGCGGGCGTGCCCGGAGGGTACTTCCTCCGGGAGCCCCGATACAATGCGCCCATGACCATCACTCGACTTCTGCGGCGTCCGCGCGTTCTGATCGTCGGCTGCGGCGACGTAGGCCTGCGCGCAGCACGAATGCTGCTCGCGCGCGCGGCGCCTCCTCGTGTCATTGCGCTCACGAGCCGGCCCGAGCGCATGGCGGAGCTGCGGGCAGCGGGCGCGTCGCCCATCTTCGGCGACCTCGATGCCGCGCGCAGCTTGCGGCGCTTGACCGGCCTCGCGCCGACCGTCCTGCATCTCGCCCCTCCGCCGCTGCAAGGCGAAGACGATCCGCGTACGCGCGCTTTGATCGCCGCGCTGACGGCGCCCTATCGCACACGTGCCGCGAGGAGGCCGCATTCGCGCGCACGGAATGACATGCGCGGGAGCCGGTTTGCGAGGCGATGGGGCCGCGCGCCACAAACGGGTATTGTAACTGAGGCCGCTCTCGCGACGCGGAGCCGCCACCCGCCGCGAATTGTTTATGCGAGCACCACAGGCGTTTATGGAGATTGCGGCGGCGCGCTCGTCGACGAGACGCGTCCGGTGCGCCCGCTCAACGCACGGGCCAAGCGCCGCGTGGCGGCCGAGCGGCAATTGCGGCGGGCAACGGCGCGCGGCGCGCTCGCCGCGTGCATCGTCCGGATCCCGGGAATCTATGCGGCCGAGCGGCTGCCGCTCGCGCGCATCCAGCAGCGCATGCCCGCGCTCATCGAAGACGACGACGTCTATACGAACCACATCCATGCCGACGATCTCGCCGCGATCCTCCTGCGCGCGCTCGCACGGGCGGGCACGTCGCGCGTCGTTCATGCATCGGACGATACGGTGCTCAAGATGGGGGAGTACTTCGACCGGATCGCCGATGCTTTCGGTCTCGCGCGCGTGCCGCGCATCACGCGCGAGCAGGCGCAAGACGAACTTTCGCCGCTGACGCTCTCGTTCATGAGCGAATCGCGCCGGCTTGCGAACCGTCGCTTGATACGCGAGCTGCGCGTCAGGCTGCGATTTCCGACCGTCGACGATTTTCTGGCGACCGTGCGCCGAAACTAAGCGGGATCGTCTCGCGACGAGGCGCTCGCGCGGGCGACCGCGGCATCGACCTCAGCGTTCGGCCAGCGCGCCGAGATCGGCTTCGCCGAGCCAGCGCCAGGCGCCGACGGCGAGCGTCGCCGGCAACGCGAGCGCCCCGATCCGCTCACGGTGCAGCGCCTCGCAGCGATTGCCGGCCGCGGCGATCATCCGCTTCACCTGGTGGTACTTGCCCTCATTGACGGTCAGCTCGAGCAACCGCTCGCCGCGCGCAACGGCGCTCGCGGCGGCGATCGGCTTGCTCTCCCCGTGCAGCAGAACGCCGTCGCGCAGCGCCGCGAGCTGTGCCTCGTCGAGCGGATGGCGCGTCGTGGCGACGTAGGTCTTCGGGACCTTGCGCTTCGGCGACGTATAGGCATGAACGAACTGGCCGTCGTCCGAGAGCAGCAGCAGGCCCGTCGTATCTTCGTCGAGCCGGCCGACGCACTGCACGCCGCGCGCAGCCAGCGGCGCGGGCAGCAGCCCGAACACGCTCAGGTGATGCTGCGGCTCGCGCGAGCATTCGTAGCCGGCCGGCTTGTTGAGCATGAGGTACGCGCGCTCGCGATAGTGCCAGGGCTCGCCGTCGACTTCGAAGAGAAGCGCGTCGGTCGCGAAATCGGCGTGGGCGTCGGTGCAGGCGGCGGCGCCGCCGACGCTGACGCGTCCTGCCGCGATCATGGCTCGACACTGACGCCTCGAGCCAAAGCCTTGGGTGAAGAGAATGCTTTCGAGATCCATGTGAGCCATCAATGCTCGGCGTTCCCCGCGATCGCGCGATGCAGAACGCCTTTCAGCGAGCTGAAGACTGGGTTGTCGTTGTCGTCGCGATGGACGAAGAGCAATTCGACGGGCCTCGCCGGCGCCGTGCGCACGGGCCGATAGACCACGCCTTCGAATTGCAGCAGTGCCGCCGAGGCTGGAATCAGCGCGACGCCGATGCCCGCGCGCACGAGCGCCAGCATCGAATGGATCTGGCTCACATACTCGACGATATCGGGCAGCACCCCAGCGCGCTCGAAGAGCCCCGTCAGCAACTGATGGAAGTATCGCGCTTCATAAGGGGAATACATCAGCAACGGGCGGCCCTCGCAGTCGGCGAGCGTGGGCTTCGTGCGCCATTGCTGCGCCGCCGCCGCGGGCAACGCCAGGACGAGCGATTCGCTCGCGCAAGGCAGCGCGACCAGCTCGCCGTGGTCGACGGGCGGGCGCAGCAGTCCGACGTCGATCTGACGCGCATCCAAGGCCTCGAGCTGCGCCGAGCTCACCATTTCTTTCAGCGTCAGCCGCACGCCCGAGGACGCCGCGCGCACGGCGCTGACGAGCGCCGGGAGCAGCCCATAGCCGACGGTGGCCGTGAAGCCGATCGCAAGCGAGCCCGACGCGCCGGCGGCCACGCGGCGCGCGGTCGCCGCGGCCTCGTCGGCGAGCCGCAGAATGCGCGCGGCGTCGGGCAGGAAGCTGCGGCCGGCGGCCGTCAGCCGCACCGACCGGCTGCTGCGCTCGAAGAGCTCGGTTCCGACCTGGTGTTCGAGCAGACGGATCTGGCGCGAAAGCGGCGGTTGCGTCATGTGCAGACGCTCGGCGGCTCGCCCGAAATGCAATTCCTCGGCAACGGCGACGAAGCAGCGAAGCTGGCTCAATTCGAACATCGATACAAAAACGGTATTGATCGAGACAGCCGTTATCTTGGACTTGAATCGGTCGCGGTGCAAGAATCGCTCCATTGTTCCAAGGAACACTTTCTACGCGCCACATAACCATGACCCGTTATACACCCACCGAATTCGCCCGCCAGATCGGCACCGGCCTGCTGTCGTTCCCCGTCACGCACTTCAAGGAAGATTTGTCGTTCGACGAAGACGCCTATCGCGCCAATCTCGACTGGCTGCTCGGCCACCCGGCCGCCGGCATCTTCGCCGCGGGCGGCACCGGCGAGTTCTTTTCGCTGACGCCGGCCGAAGTCGGTCGCGTCGTGCGTGCGGCGGTCGAATCGACGGGCGGGCGCGTGCCCGTGATCGCGCCGGCGGGCTATGGCACCGCGATGGCGAAGGAGTTCTGCCAGGCAGCCGAGCAAGCGGGCGCCGACGGCATTCTGCTGCTGCCGCCGTACCTCACCGAAGCCGCGACCGACGGCGTCGCCGCGCACGTCGAGCAGGTCTGCAAGTCGACGTCGCTCGGCGTCATCGTCTACAACCGCGCGAATCAGGTCCTCGACGAAGGCGCGCTGGAGCGTCTCGCCGAGCGTTGCCCGAACCTCGTCGGCTTCAAGGACGGCCTCGGCGATCTCGAGTTGATGACGCGGATCTACTCGCGCCTCGGCGATCGCTTCACCTACGTCGGCGGCCTGCCGACGGCGGAGACGTTCGCGCTCCCGTATCTGACGCTCGGTGTGACGACGTACTCGTCGGCCATCTTCAATTTCGTGCCGAAGTTCGCGCTCGATTTCTATGCGGCTGTGCGCGCCAACGACGGCGCGAAGGTCTACAAGATGCTCAATGACTTCGTGCTGCCCTACATCGCGCTGCGCAACCACAAGCGCGGCTATGCGGTGTCGATCGTCAAGGCCGGCATGCGCGCCATCGGTCGCAGCGCGGGCCCCGTGCGTGCTCCGCTCACGGATCTGACCGAAGAAGAGTTCGCCGAGCTCAAGAAGCTCGTGAGCCGCGTGCAAGGGGGCGCGGCATGACGGTCGGCGGCGATCTCCTGATCGGCGCTTCGCGCGTCGCGGGCGCGGCCGGCGTTTTTCGCGCCGTCGATCCGGCGACGGGACATACGCTCGAACCGGCGTTCACGCTCGCCGACGCAGCCGATGTCGCGCGCGCCTGCGCACTTGCCGACGCGGCTTTCGATACTTACCGCGAGACGGCGCCCGCCGAGCGCGCGGCGTTCCTCGAGACGATCGCAAGCGAAATCGAGGCGCTCGGCGATGCGCTGATCGAGCGCGCGATGAGCGAGACGGGGCTGCCGCGTCCGCGGCTCGAAGGCGAGCGTGCACGAACCTGTAATCAGTTGCGGCTCTTCGCTCGCCTGGTGCGAAGCGGAGATGCGCTCGATGCGCGCATCGATCCGGCTTTGCCGGAGCGCAAGCCGCTGCCGCGCGCCGATCTGCGCCTGCGCCGCATTGCGGTGGGCCCCGTCGCCGTGTTCGGCGCGAGCAACTTTCCGCTCGCGTTCTCCGTGGCGGGCGGCGATACGGCGTCGGCCCTCGCGGCCGGCTGTCCTGTCGTCGTGAAGGGGCATCCCGCTCATCCGGGCACGTCGGCCCTCGTCGGCGGCGCGGTGCAGGCCGCCGTTGGGCGCTGCAGGTTGCCGGAAGGCGTTTTTTCGCTGCTCTTTGCCGATAACGAGCGGGCGGGTGCGCTCGTTTCCGATCCGCGCATTCAAGCCGTCGGCTTTACAGGGTCGCGCGCGGGTGGCATGGCGCTGATGCGGATCGCCCAGTCGCGGCCGCAGCCGATCCCCGTCTACGGCGAGCTTTCCGCCGTCAATCCGGTATTCCTGCTGCCGGCGGCGCTCGAGGCGCGCGCGGACGCGCTCGGCGCGCAGTTCGTCGATTCGCTGACGCTCGGCGCCGGACAGTTCTGCACGAATCCGGGTCTCTTGCTCGCCATCGACGGCCCCGGCCTCGACCGATTCGTCGCGTCGGCGGCCACCGCGCTTGCGCAGCGTGCGGCGCAGACGATGCTGACGCCCGGCATCGCCGAGGCTTATCGGCGTGGCGTGGTCCGTTTGGCGGGCGAGCGCAACGTCGAGTGCGCCGCGCGGGGGCTCGAGAGCGGTGAGCCGAACCGAGGCGAAGCCGGGCTTTATACGACCGACGCGGACAGTTTCCTCGCGCAGCCCGCGCTGCACGAGGAAATCTTCGGCGCGACGGCGCTCGTCGTTCGCTGCCGCGACGCCGCGCAGCTTACGGCTGTCGCGCGGGCCCTCGAAGGCCAATTGACGGCGACGCTCCAGCTCGACGCCGACGATGCGCGCGACACGACGCTCGCGCGCGCGTTGCTGCCGACGCTCGAGCGCAAGGCAGGCCGCATCCTCGTCAACGGCTGGCCGACCGGCGTGGAGGTCACGCACGCAATGGTGCACGGCGGCCCGTGGCCGGCGACGACCGACGGCCGTTCGACATCGGTCGGCACGGCCGCGATCGAGCGCTTCCTGAGGCCCGTCTGCTATCAGGACATGCCCGACTCGCTGCTGCCGCAGGCCTTGCAGGACGCGAACCCGTGGCGCGTGAGGCGCCTTATCGACGGAAACATGGTGTTGGGCGGCGACGCCTGATCAGCCGCCGGGCCGGCATGCGGGCCCGGCAAACAAGAGCGGCGGGGTGCCACATGCACCGCGCCGCGCAAAGGAGGAGACTATGGACGCAGAAGCCCCCATCGTGGGAGCTAAAAGCACGCCGGCTGCGCTACGCGCGAGCCGGGTGCGTTTCACGATCCTCGCGATGCTGTTCATCGTGACGACGATCAACTATGCCGACCGCGCGACGGTTTCGATCGCGGGTTCGGCGATGCAAAAAGACCTCGGCATGAACGCCGTGGCGCTCGGGTATATCTTCTCGGCGTTCGGCTGGTCCTATGTGATCGCGCAACTGCCCGGCGGCTGGCTGCTCGACAAGTTCGGCTCGCGGCGTGTCTACGGCGCGAGCATTCTCATCTGGTCGATCTTCACGTTCATGCAAGGAACGATCGGCTTTCTCGCCGGCGGCGCCGCGGTTGCCGCGGTTTTCGCGCTGCGGTTTCTCGTCGGCGTGGCCGAAGCGCCCGCGTTTCCGGCCAACAGTCGCATCGTGGCCGCCTGGTTCCCCGCGAACGAGCGCGGCACGGCCTCGGCGATCTTCAATTCGGCCCAATATGCGGCGACCGTCATCTTCGCGCCGCTCATGGCCTGGGTCGTTCATTCGTTCGGCTGGCACGAGGTCTTCATCGTGATGGGCGTGCTCGGCATCGTGATGGCGATCGCGTGGCGCATCTTCGTGCGCGACCCGAAGGAGCATCCGCGCGTGAACCAGGCCGAGATCGAGTACATCGAGGCCGGCGGTGGCCTCGTCGATATCGATCGGTCTGGCGCGGCGCGCCGTCAGGGCCCCAATCTCGCCTACGTGAAGCAATTGCTGAAGAACCGGATGTTGATGGGCATCTACATCGCGCAGTATTGCATCAATGCGCTCACGTACTTCTTCATCACCTGGTTCCCGATCTACCTCGTGCAGGCGCGCGGGATGTCGATCCTCAAAGCGGGCTTCGTCGCATCCGTGCCGGCCGTCTGTGGCTTTCTCGGCGGCATTCTGGGCGGCATCATCTCCGATTGGCTGCTCTCGCGCGGCGCGTCGCTCTCGGTCGCGCGCAAGGTGCCGATCGTACTCGGCATGCTGCTTTCGATGAGCATGGTGATCTGCAACTACGTCGATGCGCAGGCCGTGGTCGTCGCGGTCATGGCACTCGCCTTCTTCGGCAAGGGGCTCGGCGCGCTCGGCTGGGCCGTCAACTCCGATACGGCGCCCAAGCAGATCGCGGGGCTCTCGGGCGCGCTGATGAATACCTTTGGCAATCTGTCGAGCATCACCACCCCGATCGCCGTCGGCTACATCGTCGGCCACACGGGCTCGTTCAACGGCGCGCTCGTTTTCGTCGGATTGCATGGGCTCATTGCCTGCGTCTGCTATCTGTTCCTCGTGGGCAAGATCCAGCGCGTCGAGTTGAAGCTCGAGTCCTGAGCCGGCACGGGCGGCGAGCCGGCGAAGCAAGGCCGGCTCACTGCCAATGCGATGAACGAATCGAAATGGAGCGAATCAAGGTGGTTGAGCGACAAGTCGGGAATCGGGACGCCGAAGGCGACCGCTATGCGAGCGGGGGCACGCCGCGCGTGACGAGCATGCGGGTGATTCCCGTCGCCGGGCGCGACAGCATGCTCATGAATCTGTGCGGCGCGCACGGTCCGTTCTTCACGCGCAATCTCGTGCTGCTGACCGATTCGGCCGGGCGCACGGGAGTCGGCGAGGTGCCGGGCGGCGAAGGCATTCGCGGCGCGCTCGAGCGCGTGACGCCGCTCGTCTTCGATACGGAAATCGGCCGCGCCAACGCAACGCTCAACGCGATTCGCCGCGCGCTGAGCGGCGGGGTCGACGCGGCTCATCGCGGCACTGTCCATGAGGTGACGAACGAAGCCGAGTCGGCTGTCTTGCGTCAGCCGCATGAGATCAACCTGCGCATGGACAATGTGCTCACGGCCGTCGAGGCGGCGCTGCTCGACCTGCTGGGCCAGCATCTCGGCGTGCCCGTTGCCGAACTGCTTGCAAGCGGCCGTCAGCGCGATCGCGTGCCGATGCTCGCTTATCTCTTCTATGTCGGCGATCGTCGCAAGACCGATCTGCCCTATCTCGACGGCTCCGGCGCGCGCGACGAATGGTTCCGTCTGCGTTGCGAGAGTGCGCTCACGCCGCGCGAAGTCGCGCGCCTCGCGCAAGCGGCCGCCGCGCGCTACGGCTTCACCGACTTCAAGCTCAAGGGCGGCGTGATGGACGGCGACGACGAGCTCGATGCCGTCGCGGCGATCAAGGCACATTTTCCTCAGGCACGCGTCACGCTCGATCCGAATGGCGCATGGTCGCTCGACGAGGCGATCCGGCTTTGCCGCGGCCAGGGGCATCTGCTCGCTTATGCCGAAGACCCGTGCGGTCCCGAAAACGGCTATTCGGGCCGCGAGACAATGGCGGAGTTCAAGCGTGCAACGGGTATTCCGACGGCGACGAACATGATCGCCACCGATTGGCGCCAGCTCGGCCATGCGGTCGTGCTTGGTGCCGTCGACATTCCGCTCGCCGATCCGCATTTCTGGACGATGCAAGGCTCGGCGCGCGTCGCGCAGCTTTGCGCCGAGTGGGGGCTCACCTGGGGCTCGCATTCGAACAATCATTTCGATGTGTCGCTTGCGATGTTTACTCACGTGGCTGCGGCGGCGCCGGGCCCGATCACCGCGATCGACACGCACTGGATCTGGCAGGAAGGCGAGGAGCGCTTGACGCGCGAGCCGCTCGTCATCGAAGGCGGGACGGTCGCGGTGCCCGAGCGCCCGGGCCTCGGCATCGAGATCGACCTGGAACGCGTGATGAAGGCGCACGAGCTTTACAAGTCGCTCGGGAACGGCGCGCGCGACGATGCGGTCGCGATGCGATATCTCGTGTCGGGCTGGACGTACGATCCGAAGCGGCCGAGCTATGGCCGCGCCGTGCGTGAAGGACGGGCCGTCGCGGCTCGGACGTGACGAGCGGAGCGCCGCATCGCGGCAATCGCCAGAGACAAGCACGCGAAACACACGAAACACACGAAACACAGGAAATACAGGAAACACGAACCGATGAAAGTCGATGCAGCCTCGAAGACCCCCGTCGTCACACGCATGCGCGTCGTCCCCGTTGCCGGGCGTGACAGCATGCTGCTCAACCTGAGCGGCGCCCACGGGCCGTATTTCACGCGCAACATCGTCATCCTCGAGGACAGCAGCGGACACACGGGCCTCGGCGAAGTGCCGGGCGGCGAGGGGATTCGCCGCACGCTCGAGGACGCGAGCGCGCTCGTCGTTGGCCAGCCACTCGGTCGCTGGCAGGACGTCCTCAACACGGTGCGGCAGCGCTTCGGCGACCGCGATGCGGGCGGCCGCGGCACGCAAACGTTCGACCTGCGCATCACCGTGCACGCCGTGACGGCGATCGAAGCGGCGCTGCTCGATCTGCTCGGCCAACATCTCGAAGTGCCCGTGGCGGCGCTCTTGGGCGAAGGCCAGCAGCGCACGCACGTGCCGATGCTGGGCTATCTTTTCTATGTCGGCGAACGCGAGCGCACGGCGCTCGACTATCGGAGCGAGCGCGACGCAGACGACGCGTGGTTCCGTCTGCGCAACGAGCCCGCGCTCACGCCCGAAGCGGTCGTCGAGCTTGCCGTTGCCGCGCGTGCGCGCTACGGCTTTCACGACTTCAAGCTGAAGGGAGGCGTGCTCGCGGGCGATGAGGAAATCGCCGCGGTGACCGCGCTTGCCGAGCGTTTTCCTGATGCGCGGATCACGCTCGATCCGAACGGCGCCTGGTCGCTCGCGGAAGCGATTCGCCTTTGCCGCGACCAGCACGACGTGCTCGCCTATGCCGAGGACCCGTGCGGCGCCGAAGGCGGATATTCGGGCCGCGAGGTGATGGCCGAGTTCCGTCGCGCGACGGGCCTGCCGACGGCGACCAACATGATCGCCACCGATTGGCGCCAGCTCGGCCACGCGGTGATGCTGCAGTCCGTCGACATTCCGCTCGCCGATCCGCACTTCTGGACGATGCGCGGCTCGGTTCGCGTCGCCCAGCTTTGCGCCGAATGGGGGCTCACCTGGGGCTCGCATTCAAACAACCATTTCGACATTTCGCTTGCGATGTTCACGCATGTCGCGGCGGCGGCGCCCGGCCAGATCACGGCGATCGATACGCACTGGATCTGGCAGGACGGCCAGCATCTCACGCGCGAGCCGTTCAAGATCGTCGACGGTCAAGTGGCCGTGCCGGCGCGCGGCGGGCTCGGCATCGAGCTCGACGAGGAAGCGCTCACGGCCGCGCATGCGCTTTACCTCGAGAAAGGGCTCGGCAGCCGCGACGATGCCGCCGCGATGCAGTACCTGATTCCGGGCTGGACGTTCGACAACAAGCGTCCGTGCCTCGTTCGCTGAAACACTGGAGTCTTCCGCCATGTCTGTCTCTACCACCGAGCTCGAACCGGCCGCCACGGAGCGCGCGCTGACGATTCGCGTCGACGAGCGCGACAACGTCGCGATCGTCGTGAACGCGCGCGGCCTGCCCGCCGGCACCAAGCTCGACGACGGCACCGTGCTCGTGCAAGGTGTGCCGCAAGGGCACAAGGTCGCGCTGGCCGATCTTGCCGAAGGCGATGCGGTCATTCGTTACGGCGAAGTCATCGGCTACGCCGCGAAGCCGCTCGCGCGCGGCAGCTGGATCGACGAGCACGCCGTGCGGCTGCCGCAGCCGCCCGCGCTCGATTCGCTGCCGCTCGCCACGCGCAAGACCTCGGCTCAACCGAAACTCGAGGGCTACACGTTCGAGGGCTATCGCAACGCGGACGGCACCGTCGGCACGAAGAACGTGCTCGGCATCATGACGAGCGTGCAGTGCGTGGCCGGCGTGACCGAGTACGTCGTGAACCGGATCAAGCGCGAGTTGCTGCCGCGCTACCCGAACGTCGATGACGTCGTGGCGCTCACGCACACTTACGGCTGTGGCGTGGCGATCAATGCGCCCGCCGCGATCGTGCCGATTCGCACGCTGCAGAACCTCGCCGTGAACCCCAACTTCGGGGGAGAGGTGATGGTGATCGGTCTGGGATGCGAGAAGCTCGTGCCCGAGCGGCTCGTGCCGTCCGAGCGCGTGCCGGGCGGACGCATTCCGATCGAAGTGGCCGGCAAGCCGGAGTCGCCGGTGCTTTCGCTGCAGGACGAGGCGTATCACGGCTTCGGCGAGATGGTCGACGCGATCCTCGCCATGGCGGACGACCGGCTCGCCAAGCTGAATCAGCGGCGGCGCGAGACATGCCCGGCATCGGATCTCGTCATCGGCGTGCAGTGCGGCGGCAGCGATGCGTTCTCGGGCGTGACGGCGAATCCGGCCGTCGGGTTCGCCACTGACCTGATCGTGCGCGCGGGCGGCACGGTGATGTTCTCCGAAGTGACCGAAGTGCGCGACGCGATCCATCTGCTCACGCCGCGCGCGATCGACGAGGAAGTTGGCCGTGCGCTCTTGCGCGAGATGTCCTGGTACGACGACTACTTAAGCGGCGGCCGCGCCGATCGCAGCGCCAATCCGTCGCCGGGCAACAAGCGCGGCGGCTTGTCGAACGTCGTCGAAAAGGCGCTCGGCTCGATCGTCAAGTCGGGCACGAGCCCGATCGTCGACGTGCTCGGCCCCGGCGAGAAAATGCGTCGGAAGGGGCTCATCTTCGCGGCGACGCCGGCGAGCGATTTCGTCTGCGGCACGCTGCAGCTCGCCTCGGGCATCAATTTGCAGGTGTTCACGACGGGGCGCGGCACCCCTTACGGCCTCGCGATGGCGCCCGTCATCAAAGTCTCGACGCGCAAGGCGCTCTCGGAGCGCTGGCACGATCTCATCGATCTCGACGCCGGGCGCATCGCGACGGGGGAAGCCACGATCGCCGACATCGGCTGGGAGCTTTTCCATATGATTCTCGATGTGGCGAGCGGTCGTAAGCAGGTCTGCGCCGACAAGCTTGGCCTGCATAATGACCTCGTTCTCTTCAACCCAGCACCCGTGACCTGAAATGACGAATATCAATCCGGCCGCCGACCTGCCGGGCGGCGATCCGCCGGGCGGCGATCCGCTCGAAGGCGTGTCCACGCATTGCGGCCGCATCCTGCTCACGGGCGCGGCGGGCAATCTGGGACGTGTGCTGCGCGAGCGCTTGAAGCGCTACGCCGATGTCATCCGCGTTTCCGACATCGCCGCGCTCGACCCTGCGCGCGAGGGCGAAGAACTCGCGCCGTGCGACCTTTCGGATGCAAAGGCCGTCGATGCGCTCGTGCGTGGCGTCGATGTGATCGTCCATCTCGGCGGCGTGTCGGTGGAGCGTCCGTTTGAAGAAATTCTGCCGGCGAACATCGCAGGTACCTACCACATTTACGAGGCCGCGCGCCGGCACGGCGTGCGGCGCATCGTATTCGCCAGCTCGAACCATGTAACGGGCTTTTATCGGCAGGACGAGGTCATCGATCCGCTCGCGCCGCCGCGCCCCGACGGTTATTACGGCGTCAGCAAGGCATTCGGCGAGCAGCTCGCGCGCTTTTACTTCGACCGCTACGGCGTCGAGACCGTGAGCATTCGGATCGGCTCGTCGTTTCCGCAGCCGAAGGATCGTCGCATGCTCACGACCTGGCTCGGCTATGACGATCTCGAGCAACTCGTGCGCCGCGCGATGTTCGTGCCCGGCGTCGGCTGCCATATCGTCTATGGCGTGTCGGCCAATCGCGATAGCTGGTGGGACAACGCGGCCGCCGCGCGACGGCTCGGCTATGTGCCCGTCGAATCGAGCGAACGTTGGCGGGAGGCGATCGAGCGCGAGCAAGCGCCGCTTCCGGAAGACGATCCCGTGCGCCGCTATCAAGGCGGCGGGTTCGTGACGGCGGGGCCTTTCGGAGACTGAGCGGCGATGATCGAGACGGTTGCCGTCGATCGGATCGGCGAAATGCGGTGCGAGGTCGGGGAAAGCCCGGTCTGGCACGCGGACGAAAACGCGGTTTACTGGACGGATATTCCGGGCCGCGCGCTCTGGCGCTGGCATGCCTCGACGGGGTGTGCCGAGGCGTGGGCGTTGCCGCAAATGGCGGGTTCGATTGCGATCCTCGACGGTGACGATGGCGGCGTCGCGCTCGCGATGGAAACGGGTATCTACCGCGTGCCGCGGCCCGAGGGCGGCGTCGCGTTGCCCGAGCCGACGCTGATAGCGAGCGTCGAGCATCCGCGTTCGGACATGCGCTTCAACGACGGGCGCTGCGACCGGCAAGGGCGTTTTCTCGCCGGCACGATGGTGCTCGACATGTCGCTGGCCGCGCCGCTCGGGCAGCTCTATCGGCTCGATTTCGAGCAGAGCCGCGTCGAGCGTCTTTGCGACTCGCTCATCGTTTCGAACGGCCTCGCGTTCAGCCCCGACGGCCGGACGATGTATCTTTCGGATTCGCATCCGAGCCGGCGGATGATCTGGGCGTTCGACTACGACATCGACGAGGGGGTGCCGCACGGACGGCGCCTCTTCGTCGATATGAACGAACATCCGGGTCGGCCCGACGGCGCGGCCGTCGATGCCGAAGGTTGCTACTGGATCTGCGGCAACGACGCCGGCTTGGTCCATCGATTTACGCCGGCGGGCCGGCTCGTGAGAAGCATCGAAGTGCCGGTCTCCAAGCCTGCAATGTGCGCATTCGGCGGGACGGGGCTCGAGACGCTTTTCGTCACGTCGATCCGCAAGGAAGGGGAGCCGCTCTCGGGCGCGGTGTTCGCGCTGAACCCGGGCGTGGCGGGATTGCCGGAGCCGCGATTGCGGCGCTGAGCGTAGCGTTTGGGTCAGGAGACGCAAAAAGACCGGGCGCGAGCGACGCATACGGCGGATAGCAACAAGAAGCGTTTTCACCAGGAGGAGACATGAAAGTGAAGGGGATCGTGCATCGCATCGGCGGCGTCGCCGCGGCGCTTTGCTTCTCGTTGACCGCAACATCGAGCTTTGCGGAGTCGGTGTCGCTCAACGTCGTCGACGTCGCGGGCAATCTCGCGCTGACGAAAGCCGGGTTGGAAGCCTTCAAGGCCAAGTATCCGGACCTTGTTTCGAACATCACCTATACCAACTCACCGGCGCCCCAGCTGCCGGGCAAGCTGAAGGCGATGCAGAACGCGGGCCGTTCGGACATCGACCTCGTTCTCACAGGCACTGACGCGCTCGCGGCAGGTATCGAGCAAAACCTTTGGATGAAGCTGCCCGATAGTCAGCTCAAGGACGCGGACGCCAAGTACGCGCCGGGGCCGGCTGCGATGCAGAAGCTCGCGCAGGGCTACGGTCTCGAAGTCACATTCATGCCGGCGGGCCCGCTCATCGAATACAACCCGGATAAGGTTCCACCGGCCGAAGTGCCGAAGACACCCGAGCAACTGCTCTCGTGGTGCAAGGCGCATCCGAACAAGCTCATCTACGCGCGCCCGGCCAACTCGGGCCCGGGCCGCACGTTCCTGATGGGTCTGCCCTACATCCTGGGCGACAAGGATCCGACGGATCCGATCAACGGTTGGGACAAGACCTGGGCTTTCCTCAAGCAGCTGAACGAATGCATTCCCTACTATCCGGGCGGCACGTCGGCCGTGATGAAGGAGCTCGGCGAAGGCACGCGTGACATGACTGTCACGGTGACCGGTTGGGATATCAACCCGCGCGCGCTCGGCATCGTCCCGGCCAACTTCAAGGTGCAGCCGTTCGACAACATGAAGTGGGTCAACGACGCGCACTACATGGTCATTCCGAAGGGCGTGCCGAAGGCGAAGGTCGACGTTCTCCTGAAGCTGATGGACTTCATGCTGGAGCCGGCACAGCAGGCGATGACGTACGACGATGGCTATTTCTACCCGGGACCCGCGGTCAAGGACATCACGATCTCGCAGGCCCCGCAAAAGAGCCAGATAACCATCGAGAAATATGGCCGCGTCGAGTACGGCGGGTGGCTCAAGAAGTACCCTAACGTTCAACCGCTGCCCGCCGACAAGATGGTCGAGGCGTTCAAGAAGTGGGATACCGAAGTCGGCGCGCAGAAGACGAAGTAAGTGCGTGAAGCGTTGTCAGTGAAGTCGATGCGGCCGGGTCAGCCGGCCGCGTCCCCAGATGTCAGCAAGGGAAAGACCATGAAGCACACGTTCGATCAACTGCGCCTCGCCTCGGTGTCGCGCAGCTTTGCCAACGCCGAAGGCGCCCATATCTCCGCGCTGAACGGTCTCGATCTCGAGATCGAGCGCGGCGAATTCATCGCGTTGCTCGGGCCTTCGGGCTGCGGCAAATCCACCGCGCTCAACTGCATCGCCGGCCTGCAGCCGCTTACGGGCGGAGAAATCTGGCTCGACGACGTGCGCATCGATGTCCTCGCGCCCGAGAAGCGCGGGTTCGGCATGGTCTTTCAGAACTACGCGCTGTTTCCGCATATGACGGTGCTCGAGAACGTCGGCTTCGGCTTGAAGATGCGCGGCGTGGCGAAGGCCGAGGCGGAAAAGCGTGCGCGCGCGGCGCTCCAGCTCGTGCAGCTCGTCGGCCACGAAGGCAAGCTGCCGGGACAGCTCTCGGGCGGCCAGCAGCAGCGCGTCGCGATCGCGCGCGCGATCGTCATCGAGCCGCCCGTCGTGCTGATGGATGAGCCGCTTTCGAACCTCGACACGAAACTGCGTATCGAAATGCGGGCGGAAATCCGCCGTATTCACGGCCAACTCGAGCGCGCGACGATTTACGTGACGCACGATCAGGACGAGGCCCTTTCGATGGCCGACCGCATCGTCGTCATGAAAGAGGGCGTGGTGCAGCAGGTGGCAGCGCCCAAGGAAGTCTATTGCCGTCCGAAGAACCTGCATGTCGCGCGCTTCATGGGTTATCGGAACGTGCTCGCCTGCACGCTCGACGGCACCGCCGGCAACGGCGTGGAGGTGACGGCGAGCGGCGTGCGTTTCGTCGCCACGGCGATGGAGGCCTTCGAGGCGAAGGCGGTCCTGCTCGCCATACGCCCCGACGATCTCGTCCGCGCGCAGCCCGGTACGCCGAACGCGTTCGAGGTCGAAGTGGACGTGGTGGAGTACGGCGGCCGCGACTCGCTGCTTTTCGTGCGCGCCCCTTTCGGCAAGCTTTGGGCGCGCGTAGAGGGCGAGTTCGCGCAAGGCGAACGCGTGACGCTCTCCGTCGCGCCGGAACGCGCGCTGGTCTACAACGAGGAAGAGGCATCATGAGCACGCTCTCGCTCACGGGCCCGCGCGACGCGAAAGGCTGGCTCGTCACGCCGGCGCTCGGGTTCATCGTCGCGCTCTTCGTCTATCCGTTTGCCTACGGTCTCGTATTGTCGTTTCAGCCGATGAACGGTGGAAGCACGCTCGCGAACTATGCGACGTTCTTTTCCGATAGCTCGATGTGGCCGACGGTCATCGTCACCTTGAAGCTTGCGGTGCCCGCGACGCTGATCAACGTCGGCCTCTCCGTGCCCGTCGCTTTCGCGCTGCGCCGGAAGTCGCCGTATCAGAAGCTCGTCACGACGTTGCTCGTGATTCCGGTGACGCTCGGCACGGTGCTCATCGCCGACGGCATGCTGACTTATTTCTCGCCGCTCGGCTGGTTCACGCAGGCCGTGAATGCGCTGCACCTTTACGGTGGAGAAGTGAGACTGACGCACAATTACTGGGGCGTTCTGATTTCTCTAGTCGTGTCGGGTTTCCCGTTCGCGTTCCTGCTGACGCTCTCGTACGTCACCGGAATCGATCCGACGCTCGCTCGCGCGGCCGCGACGCTCGGGGCAAGCCCCTGGCAGCAGTTCAGGCAGATCTATCTGCCGCTCCTCGTGCCGGGACTGACGATGGCGGCATGTCTTTCGTTCGTTCAGGCGTTCTCGGTGTTTCCTTCGGCCGTGCTGCTCGGCGCGCCGGCTGGGCCGACGCGCGTCATTTCGATCGCCGCCGCCGAGGCTGCCTTCGAAAGCTACGACTACTCGCTCGCTTCGACGATCGCGATCATCATGGGATTCGTGCAGTTGATCGTGGTGGCGGCGATGCTCGGCGCGCGCCGGATGTTCTACACCGGTCCGGTGACGGGAGGGAAAGGGTAATGGCCATCGAAAATCAAACCGCGCGCACGCTGCCGATGCGCGGCGACGCGTCGTCGGTCGACGGCGGTGGTGCGCGTTCGAAGGCGCGGCGTACCGAGAGTATTGGCGGGCGCCTCTGGAAGGTGCTCGTCCGCTGCGTCATGGCGTTCTTCCTGCTCAACGTGCTGTTGCTGATCGCGACGGTCGCCGTCAATTCGATCGGCACGCGTTGGTTCGGCACTTTGCTGCCGCAAGGATTCACGCTGCATTGGTATGCGCAGGCGTGGAGCGACTTCCAGCTTTCGAGCGTGCTCACGGTGACGGTCGAAGTGGTGGGCGCCGTGGTGCTGCTGTCGATCGGACTCGGTGTGCCCGCGGCTTATGCGTTCGCGCGGGCGACGTTTCCGGGCAAGCGGCTCGCGATGCTGATCTTCTTGCTGCCGCTGATGGTGCCGCCGGTGACGTACGGCATTCCGATGGCAACCGTCATGTACAAGGTGGGTCTCGCGGGCACGCTGGCGGGCGTCATTCTCGCGAATCTCGTGCCTGCGTTGCCGTTCGTCATTCTGGTCATGACGCCGTTCATCGAGCAGATCGACCCCAACCTGGAAGCAGCCGCCAGGATCTTCGGCGCGAACACGTTCCGCTACTTCCGCTACGTGCTGCTGCCATTGCTTGTACCGGGCATGCTGGCGGCCGGACTGCTCGTGCTCGTCCGCACGATCGGCATGTTCGAGCTGACGTACTTCACGGCCGGGCCGGACACGCAAACGCTCGTCGTGGCCCTTTACTACGCGGTGTTTTCTACAGGCGTCCGCGCGCCGCAATCAATCGACGCGATGGCGATGATCTACATGGGCATTACGCTCGTCTGGGTGTTGATCGCGCTGCAGTTCGTGAGCCCGACGCAGCTTGTGTCGCGCGTGAAGGAAGAGCGGTAGCGAGGGCGGCGCCGAACCGCTCGCATGGCACGGCGGCGGTCCGGCGCAGCCCTCGACTCGATTCTCCTTCAGCCGGCCGCCGCCTGAATCGCGGTGACCAGTGCCGCGTTGCTGTACGCCTTTCCTCCAATGCCCCACGACTCGTCCGCGGCATAGACGATATTGGTCCAGATCTGCTCGCGCCGAATGCGACCTTGCGCGGCCCGTTCCACGGCGTTCGTCGCCGCTTCGATGAACGCCTGTTTCGATTCGGATGTCGCGAGCGCAACCCCCGGCAGCTTCAATTCGATGAATGCGGCGGCGGCTGGCTCTCCGCCCACGAACACATGACGTCTCGGCAGCACGTTGACCGTACCGACTACGTTGGCGGTCATAAAGCTGTTGCCGTCCAGCCCGGCGACCTTCAGCAGGGCGTTGGTCAGCTCGGCAAACACTTGCGTTTCGACTTCGGGGGGCAGTAGGCCTTCCGGCACCGTAAGCGTAATCGGCATGGCGATTCCTCCAGTCAATGGATGAGTGGTAGTGGTATAAATACAGACTGCTCTCTAAGAATACATACTGATCGCTCTCTATGCAATAGAGAGCGATCTCTCTTTTTAATTTGCAGCACAGGTCACATCCATGCGTTACTCAGCGGAACACAAACAGGAAACGCGCGCGCGCATCCTCGACGCCGCAGGTCGAATTTTTCGCCGTGAGGGTTACGGCGGATCCGGTATCGAAGGCGTGACGAAGGAAGCGGGCGTCACCAACGGAGCGTTCTATGGGCACTTCAGGTCGAAGAGCGAAGCGTTCCGGACGGTCGTGTTGACCGGCCTGGAGCAGCTGCGGCTCGCGATTGCCGACATGAAGGCTGCACGCGGCAAACGCTGGCTCAAGCCGTTTATTGATTTCTACATGGGTGCGAAGCGCACTTGCGACATTGGCGAGAGTTGCGCGTTGCCGAGCTTTTCGCCCGAGGTGGTTCGCGCCGACTTCGAGACGCGCGCGGCGTATGAAGCCGAATTGCGGCGCCTGATCGATGAAGTATCGACGGGACTGGCCGGAGGCTCGGGGAAGGAGCGCGACGATGCCGCGATCGCGCTGCTTGCGATGCTCTCGGGCGGCGTCACGCTGGCGCGTGCGGTGGCGGATCCGGCGTTGTCCGAGCGCATCGCGCGGGCTGTCACCAAGTATGCTCAGGGCGTGGCGACCGAGCTCGCTGACGAGTGAAGCGGGTTGGCTTGCCCGCGCATGAGTCCGCTCGGCGGCGCAACGTCGCTAACACCCGGCCTGAGGACGATCGTAATCCTGGAAGATGCGGCAGACGGCACGCGCATCGTCACACGCTTGGAGACGCTCGCGAAAGCGGTGATCGCAAAAGCGCTCGGCCACGTCGGCAAGTAAGTGCAGATGCGTCGTGTTCGCCCATTCCGGGACGAACAGCGCGACGACGTCGGTCACCGGTGCGTCGTCGGGCGCCTCGAAGGGGATGGGTTCGCGCGGGCGGACATAGAGCACGATGGGCTCGCGCAGGCCTTCCGCCTGAGCGTGCGGGACGGCGATGCCACGGCCGAGACCTGTCGAGCCGAGCGCTTCTCGAGCACTGAGGCCCGCGGCGACCGTCGCCGCCGGTAAGCCGCCGTATCGTTCGACGAAATGGCCGAGCACCGTGAAGAGCGCGTCTCGGTCGGCTACGTCGAGGCCGAGCAGCACGCGTTCATCGGAGATCAATCGAGCGATCGTTTCGGTGCCGCTTGCTGCCGCTGCACTTTGAGCATGCGCGTCGTCACGGGGCGACTGCTCGGGGTGCAAAAGATCACGCCAGACGCCTGTCGGCGTTTCGGGGACGTCGAGCAATTGCCCGAGTTCGGCGGTCGGTGCCAGATCGGCCACGCGCCGCATGGCGCCGTTGATCGCCGTCCTCGGGAGATAAAGCGACAACCGTACCCGAGTCGTGCCTGCGAGCGGCGTGATGCGGATAGTCCACGGTTGTCCAAGACAATCGCGAATCAATGCCTGGCGTACGGGGGTGGCATGCTGAGCGTCGAGCGTGACGCGCATCATGACGTTGCGGCTCGTTTGCCCCCGCGTGAGCGGGCGAGGGTGCTCGCGCGGCACCTTGCCGCGTTTGCCGAGTAGGGCGGCCAAGCCAGCCCATCGGTGACGCATTTCATTCTCCGGTCGAATCCTGATTACCGGAAGGATATCCGGATCGACGCAAAGGTGAAGGAAATGCAACGGCATGCGCTCGGTTGCCTAGAATTGATTCAGGCAGTCGCTCCGCTGGCCATGGGCTATCGAGAGGACGATGCATTCGTCGCTCACGCCCCGTGCCGGCATCGTCTCAGATGACGAGCGGAGACATGGAGGCCAACCATGAAATTCATGCTGACATTCACCTGGGCCCCCGATACACGGTCCAGGGCGGAAGCCATCGAGCGATTCGAGAAGACGGGCGGGCTTCCGCCAGAGGGTGTCAAGCTGCTGGGCAGATGGACACGAGCCGATCTGGGCGGCGGCTTCGACTTGCTCGAGACAGACGATGTGAAGAAACTGACTGAATTCGCCTACTCGTGGAACGACCTGATGCATCTGGAGATCGCGCCGGTGATCGAAGATGCGGAGTTCGGAGAGGTGCTCGGGCGCGTGCTGAAATAAACTTTTCCGTTGCACGTCCCAGACCGACGCAATTCGAAAATGAAGCCGTCCGGGCACATCGGCAGCGGTGAGTTACTGCGCCGCCCAGCTCCTACAGCTCGGCCAGCGCATTGGCGACGCGCGGTGCTCGCGCTGATTGCGGCGCTGGCATCTTATGTCGCCGTCGATCTCTTCTGGCCGCTCGATCGCGACCTCAGCCGCTTTGACCCGATCGCGACAGCGACGCTCGAAGCAAAAATGTGGCGCTCCTATTATGACCGTGAGCACGCCGTGCTTTTTCTCGAGCTGGCGAAGAGCCTGCGCACGCAGTATCACTTTCCTTTGCTGAGGTCGTATGTCGGCGCCTATTACGGCGCATCCGCCGCCTTCACGTTTAAGGAGGGCAAAGCGCGCGGCGACTACCTGAAGGCGTTACCGGCATTGCGGACTTACTTCTCAATCATCCGTCATACCGGCGACCGCGCTTTCGCCGTCGATCGCGCAGCCTCGCTGGAACTGGAATGGTGGATCGTGCATCGGCAGCGCGACCGTTATCCCCCGGGCGCGTTGGCTGATGCATGCGCGGCAGCAGCGGCAGCGCTGTATACGTTGCCCGCCAGCGCGACGTCGGAGTTTGGCCGGCTGCGTGCGCAGGCGATGCTCTTTCGCGATGCCCGCGAGGAAGCCGGCAGCGTCACCGAAAGCGATTGGGCGACGATCGAAGCGCTGTTGCGCCGGGGTTATATGTCGCTTCGACACGCGGTCTCACCGATGACTACGCGTCAATAGAGGTCGTGCCAGGCGAGAGACTAACGGCGCAAGACGTGCTTGCAAAAAAGGAGCGCTATCCCGCGGCAAAAAAGCGTCTCGGGGTCGATCCCATCAGCCTGCGGAACATAGCGATGAACGCCGACGAAGATGCGTACCCCAGATCCAACGCTACTGCTTCCACGCTGCGCCCGCTCTTGAGCATCGGCAGCGCGGTGACGATCCGCACCCGTTGCCGCCATTCAGTCAGGGACATACCCAGCTCGCTCTGACATCGGCGAATCAGCGTACGTTCGCTCAGGTTGAAGGCGGCTGCCAGTTCCGCGATGGTCCGATTGTCGGCCGGATCGTCGCGCAGAGGCTGCAATACGGCGTTGAGTTGTGTGTCGTCCGTGTGAGGGACGAAACTGCCCGTCGTGCGGCATGCGGACAACTGATCGACCACAACACGCAAAAGCCGCTCGCGGGCCGGCTCGGGTTCAGAGGTGTTTCCGAGATCGCGCAAATGCTCGAGGATGGCACGCACCAGCGGCGTGACCATGACCGCGCAGGAGTAATCGGGCATGCCATTGCACAAATCTCGCCGAATGTACATTGAGCAATGCACGGCCGCTTGATGGTTAAAGCCTGTGTGCTCCGTGTCCGGTGCGATCCACAGTCCCAGATGCGGTGGCGCAAGAAAGTATTGGTCACCAGCCGTCACTTCCGTCACGCCGCTGAACGAATAGACGAATTCGCCCCATGCGTGTCGCAGGATCGGGTAGCTCGCATGCGCAGGCATGCGCTCCGTCCGGAAGAACACCGGCACGGGCAATACGTCGGTGAACGGCGGTAGGCGGATGTGCGCGGTGGTCGCTGGCACCTTTGGTTTCATCGGCTGGCGGTCTCGCGGGATCGAATGTCAGTTTCTAACTATATAGCGCGAAACCCTGCGATCGATACTGTCGGCAGGAATTCTTTGGGATTGGAGCGATGAGAAAAGCGGTCGACGGCCGAGCCACGCTGATGATGGTCGCTCTCTGCCTCATCTGGAGCCTGCAGCAAGTAGCGGTCAAGACTTCCATGGCGGACGCGTCACCGATTCTGCAGCTCGCGTTGCGTTCGGGCGTAGCGGCTCTTTTGGTTTGGTTGTACGCGCGCTTTGTCGCAAGGGACCCGTGGTTGACGAGGCCGATCCTACGCGCCGCAGTCACGACCGGCAGCCTCTTCGCACTCGAATTTCTGCTCGTGGCGGAGGGCCTGAACTGGACGAGCGCCTCGCACATGGTGGTGTTCCTCTATACCGCGCCAATGTTTGCTGCCCTCGGCCTGCATCTGTGGCTGCCCGACGAACGACTATCGCGTTTGCAATGGAGTGGGCTCGGTCTTTCCTTCATCGGCATCTCGATCGCGTTTCTTGTGCCGACTTTGGGCACGGGCGGCCTCGCGCGAACGCCGGCATGGATGCTGGGCGACCTCTTGGGTTTGTGCGGCGGCGCGGCTTGGGGCTTGACGACCGTCGCCGTGCGCACGAGTCGGCTCAGCGAGGCCCCGGCCACGCAAACGCTGTTCTATCAGTTGGCCGCCGCATTCGTCATTCTGCTGCCAGCCGCGGCCGTCTTTGGCGAGATGCGTTTCCACAGCACGCCGATGGTCTGGATCAGTCTCGGGTTCCAAACATTTATCGTTTGTTTCGCCAGCTTTCTGATCTGGTTCGCGATGTTGCGACGCTATCTTGCCGCACGCCTCGGCGTGCTGGCGTTCATGACTCCGGTCTTCGGCGTGGGGTGGGGCGTCGTACTGCTGCATGAGCAATTGACGCCTGCGTTCGTGATCGGTGCGGTATTGGTACTCGCGGGGCTGATCGTCGTCAACGGTCATTCGTGGCTTCGGACGCTGTTGCCGCATCGGAAGGCGAAGGAGGAGCGCCCGTCGGAGCCTGCATCGTCGGCACCTTGAACAGCGAAAGGCCGGCGTGCCGTTACCCAGTCTTGCTGGCGAAGGCCCACCCGCGGCTGAAGATGTACGGGTACGTCCATTCAGTTCACGCCTCTCCGATCTTCGTAGCGCTGCCGCTAATGTCTGAACATTGGTACGATATCGCCGCGTCTTGCAGCTATAGAGGGCAGCGAACGTTCAGGGAGGATCGATGCCGTATCATTGCCAACATCAGCAAGGCCAATGACCTCGTCAAGGCGAATCAACTCGTGGGTAACGGCCAATGCGTCGCGTTCGTGCATGCCGTCGTAACAGTCCCACCTGCGTCGCTGTGGCGTAAGGGATCGCTCGTTCAAGGAGGCAACGACATTCCGCGCGGTACCGTCATCGCCACGTTTGACGACAATGGACGCTACGGTAATCATCCGAACGGTACCAGCCACGCCGCCATCTACCTGTACCAAACGCCCGCCGGCATCGTCGTGCTGGATCAATGGAAAGGGCCGACGGCGCTCCGGGATCATCCCCCGCGGCAGCGGACCATTCAATTTCGGAACGGTCATGGCAAAAAGGTCGACGACGGGACTCAATACTATGTCGTTCAATAAGCGCCTTTTGATGGCGGTCGCGCTCTGCGCATGTACAGCGTGCCATGCCACGGAACGACACCGCTATGCATGCCCGTCGCCTCTGACAGAGGGCAGCGTGAATCACGCGCTCAAGCATGTGGAGCTCTATGACGGCCCACCCAAGAACCTGGTATCGCTTCAAGCGTGGGATTCACTCAATGACGTCGATCCCTATCTGGTGTGCAGTTACGAGGGCACGGATAAAGTCGTCACGATCCACGCGGCCGGAAGCAAAGCTTGCGACGTGACTGGCAAGCCAAAGGCCGCTTTTTGTGACTGATCGCGGCTGATTGCATGACCGCCGATGAGCGGGAACGGCGCTCGTGCAGAGCATTCGATGGAGGCCGTCGCGTAGTGGTGAGTAGCCCACCTTCAACCGGCCGGATGGCCGCGTGCAGTCGCTCCACGTGGCCTCCATGGCCTGGTATCCGCATCGGATTCCGGGCTTGCCTTGCAACGCGGCTATCATGTGCGTCTATCGAATTGAAATCACCGCTGCGCCGCATCGGCTGGAGAAACTCATGGCTTTACCTCAAGAGGGCGTCAACATGGCGCTTTTCTGCGACTTCGAAAACGTCGCGCTGGGCGTTCGCGATGCGAAGTACGAGAAATTCGACATAAAGCCGGTTCTCGAGCGGCTGCTGCTCAAAGGAAGCATCGTCGTCAAGAAGGCCTATTGCGATTGGGATCGTTACAAGGGATTCAAGTCGGCGATGCACGAGGCAAGCTTCGAACTCATCGAAATACCGCATGTGCGGCAGTCGGGTAAAAATTCGGCCGACATCCGGCTCGTCGTCGATGCGCTCGATCTTTGCTATACGAAATCGCATGTCGACACCTTCGTCATCATCAGCGGGGATTCCGATTTCTCGCCGCTCGTTTCGAAATTGCGAGAGAACGCGAAGAGGGTGATCGGCATCGGCGTGAAGAATTCGACGTCGGAGTTGCTCGTCGCCAACTGCGACGAGTTCATTTTCTACGACGATCTCGTGCGCGAACAGCAGCGAGCGCTCGCGAAGCGAGAGATGCGCGATTCGGGCTCGCCACCGGCGAAACGCGCGGCCGACGAAGATAAGCATCCACTGCAGGAGATGGAGGCACGCAAGGCGAAGGCGATTGCGATCGCCGTCGAGACTTTCGAGGCGCTTGCATCCGAGCGCGGCGAGAGCGGCAAGATCTGGGCGTCGGTGCTCAAAAGCGCGATCAAGCGGCGCAAGCCGGACTTCAGCGAGTCCTACTACGGGTTTCGAGCCTTCGGCAATTTGCTCGATGAGGCGCAAGCGCGCGGTTTGCTGGAGGTCGGGCGCGACGATAAATCCGGCGCCTTTGTCTATCGGGCCACACGGACGGGGGTCGTCGACACGCAAAAGCAAGTCGCAGCAGGGCCGGTTCTCCCGGATAGTGGTGCTGAGGTTGAAGCGACGGGCTCCAAAGGGAGGAAAAAGAGCAAAGGTGGCCGCAAGCACGCCCACGAGCCGTTGCCCGCGCCGGCGGCAGCCGAATTGCTGGTAGAGCCTTTGGTGGCAGCGGACCGACCGTCACCGGAGCACGCCATTGAGGCGATGGTCGATTTAGAGGCACAGGAGGCAGAGGCGCAGGAGGCCCCGAAGCCCCGCCGCACACGTGCACGCAAAGCTTCCGTGAAGAAGGCGGATACCGTTGCTGCCGAATCGGCGCATGAGGAGCTTTCCGCGGCACAGCCGCAAGGGGAGCCAGCGGCCAAAGCCAAGGCCCCAAAGGGAGCGCGTAAATCCACGTCGCGATCCAGCCGCTCGCGCAAGACGGCTGAGTCAGGCACCTAGATTATCGACGCAGCCAATCTTCTATGCGATGGGCGGATTTCGTCCACTGGCAACGGAGAACCGACGAATGAGAAGTAGAAGCCATGATGAGGCGATGGCCGAGCTGTACTGCAGCGACCCGGCGCTCGCGCTCGATTTCATCAATGGCATCCTCGAAGATGGCGACCAGGCCGAGCTGCTGACCGTGCTGCGCCAGCTTGCACAGGCGTTCGGCGGCGTGCAGCCGCTCGCCTCGACCCCGCAGACGCACGCGGCTTGAGACGTTGGTCGATTGGAGACCCACGATGCGCCAAGACCATCCCCGGCACTTAGGGGTAGGCGATTATCACCACTCTTGAGTGGGCATAGAAGGCAAAAAACCCCGCAAGACGTTGATCCCACAGGGTTTCTCGAAATTCAGCGGCATTCGCCGGAACAACTTCTGGTGCCCAGGGCCGGACTCGAACCGGCACGCCTTGCGGCGGGGGATTTTGAGTCCCCTGCGTCTACCTGTTTCACCACCTGGGCAGTCTTTGCCGACGCCTGATGCGCCGACGGAAGAGCGCGATTATGGCGCAAAACCGGTGCGCCGGCAAGCTGGTGGCGCCTTTGGCGTTAGCGCCGGAGCTGGCCACGATTCCAGAGGACGGCTAAGGGCGTTGCACGAGCGCGGCACCTCGCTCACTGGCTCAAATACACGAACTTCCCATCCTTGATCACGCCCATCACACTCGCTCGCTGATCGAGCCCCACGTGATCTTTCGCGCTGGTATTCACGACGCCATTCGGCACAACCACCTCATGCGCTTGCTCCAAAGCCTCGCGCAGCGCGACCCTGAACTGCACAGTCCCAGGTTGCGCCGCCTTCAATGCGCGACCCACCGCATCTTGAAGCCGCGGATAAACGCCGGCCGCGTCGCCGGCAAACTGCGTGACCGTCCCCGCACCGTATTTCGCTTCATACGCGTCCACGAACGCCATTGCCGCCTTCTTCGCCGGATGATCCGCCGGCAGCGTTCGCGCGACGACGACCGGTTGCGTCGGAAAGAGCGTCTCTTCCACGTCCTTCCCGCCGAGCTTGATGAACTCGGGCGTCGCAATCCCGTGCGTCTGATAGATCGGCCCCTTGAATCCGCGCTCGACGAGCGTTCGTTGCGGCAGCACGGCCGGCGTACCGGCGCCGGCAATCAGGACGGCATCGGGCTTCGCGGCCATCAGCCGGAGCACTTGCCCCGTCACGCTGGCGTCGTTGCGATTGAACCGCTCCGTCGCCACCAGGCTGATATGCCGCAGTTCGGCGAACTTCGTGAACTCCTTTAGCCAGCTTTCGCCGTAGCTATCGGCGAACCCGATGAATCCGACCGTCTTCACACCGTGATTCGACATGTATCGCGTCATCACATCGGCCATGGCGGCATCGGTCTGCGCCATCTTGAACGCCCAGATGCGATTCCCCTCTTGCGGCTCGACCACGCTGCCCGAGCCGACGAGCGTGATCATCGGCGTTTGCGCGCGCGCAACGGGATCGAGCGCGGCCAGCGCGGCTGGTGTGATATTCGGCCCGACGATCACGTCGACGTGATCCTCATCGATGAGCTTGCGGATGTTTGCAACGGCGGCCCCGGGGTCCGTTCCGTCGTTGAGCACAATGTATTGCGCCTTCTGTCCGGCGATCGTCGCCGGCCACATCAGAATGGCGTTCTTGCTCGTGATGCCGATCGCCGCGGCAGGGCCCGTCGATGAAAGATCGATCCCGACCTTCATATCGGCATGTGCCAGACCCGCGATCATGAAGGCGGCGAGCGCAAGCGCGCGGCGCAGTTGGCACGACAACCGCATTCAGTTTCTCCCTTGGCGTGAAAAGCTCGTTACGTTGAAAAGCCCCCGACTCGAAACTCGGTAGGAGTCAAAGCTCAGCGGGACTCAAAGCTCGTAGTTCTCATGCTCGCCCTTCAACGCTTGCTCGATGAGCTTGCGAGTGAGCGTGGGTGACAGCAGTTCGACGAGCGTATAGACATAGCTACGCAGGTAAGCCCCCTGTTTCAGCGCGATCCGAGTGAGATTCGTGCCGAACAGATGCCCGACCGGCATTCCTCGCAGGTGCTTGTCGCGATCGCCGTTGAACGCGATGTCGGCGAGGATCCCGACGCCGAGCCCGAGCTCGACGTAGGTCTTGATGACGTCGGCATCGATCGCCTCGAGGATGACATCGGGCGTGAGGTTGCGCCGATGGAAAGCCTCGTTGATCTTCGTCCTGCCCGCAAATGCGGCCTCATAAGTAATCAGAGGATATTGCGCAAGGTCCTCGAGCGAGAGCGTCTTGCGTTCGAGCAGCGGATGGCCTTCGGGCATCACCGCTACGTGATGCCACTGGAAACACGGCAGCGAGACGAGCTCCTTATAGCTACCGATGGCCTCGGTCGCAATACCGATATCGGCCTGATCGTGCATGACCATTTCGGCCACCTGCGTGGGGCTGCCTTGCAGAATCGAAAGGTGCACCTTCGGAAACCGCTTCTTGAACTCGGCGATGGCGCCCGGCAGCGAGTAGCGCGCCTGCGTATGCGTCGCGGCGATGACGAGATTGCCCTGGTCCTGCGCGGCGAAATCCTTGCCGACGCGCTTCAGACTCTCGACTTCCTGCAGGATCCGCTCAACGGACGCGAGGATGATGCGCCCCGGCTCGGTGAGCGATCGCACGCGCTTGCCGTGGCGCGTGAAGATTTCGACGCCCAGTTCGTCCTCGAGCTCGATGATTGCCTTCGAGACGCCCGGCTGCGAGGTGTAAAGCGCCTTGGCAGCCTCGGTCAGGTTGAAGTTCTGCCGCACGGCTTCGCGCACGAACCGAAATTGGTGCAGGTTCATCATAACCCCATGGCATAAGGACAGAATTTTTTAGTCGTTTGAAATATAAGACGAGTTTATTACGATCTGCGCAGGTTTTTCAATATGCATAGCAGTTTCGGTCATTAGCAAATGAGCGGAGGGTCTTAGGTCCTGCCGCTCTTTGCGCGTCGATAGCGATTCGGGCGTCGCGTAACCAGGGCGCGGCGCAGAACAACCTGGGGTCCCCGAATGTACCAATACGATCAGTACGACCAGACAATCGTCGACGAGCGCGTCGCGCAGTACCGCGACCAGGTCCGCCGCCGCCTGTCGGGCGAATTGAGCGAGGAGGAGTTTCGTCCGCTGCGCTTGCAGAACGGTCTCTACATGCAGCGTCACGCGTACATGCACCGTATCGCGGTTCCGTACGGCAATCTGCGCAGCGATCAGTTGCGCATGCTGGCGCGGATCGCCCGCGAGCACGATCGCGGCTACGGCCACTTCTCGACGCGCACGAACATGCAGTTCAACTGGATCAAGCTCGAGGAGACGCCCGAAATTCTGGCGAAGCTCGCTTCGGTGCAGATGCACGCGATCCAGACGTCCGGCAACTGCATTCGCAACATCACGGCCGATCAGTTCGCGGGCATCGCGCCCGATGAAGTCGTCGATCCGCGCCCGTGGGCCGAGATCCTGCGCCAATGGTCGACGTTCCACCCCGAGTTCGCCTGGCTGCCGCGCAAGTTCAAGATCGCCGTCTCGGCCTCCAAGGAAGATCGCATCGCCGTTCAAATCCACGATCTCGGCGTCTATCTGTCGAAGAACGAGGCGGGCGAAGTCGTCTGCGCGATTCTCGCCGGTGGCGGGCTCGGGCGCACGCCGATCGTCGGTCCGGTCATCCGCGAAAATCTGCCCTGGCAGCATCTGCTCACGTACTGCGAAGCGGTCCTGCGCGTCTACAACCGTTTCGGCCGGCGCGACAATCTGTTCAAGGCGCGCATCAAGATTCTCGTGAAGGCGCTGGGCGCGAAAAAGTTCGCCGAGCAGGTCGAGGAGGAGTGGCAGCATCTGAAGGACGGCCCTTCGACGCTCACTCAGGAAGAGTTCGACCGCGTCGCCCAGTATTTCCAGCCGCCTGCGTACGAGAAGCTTTCGGATACGGATGCGTCATACGAGAAGCATCTGCTCGAGAACCGCGCGTTCGCGCGCTGGGTCGAGCGCAGCGTGCGGCCGCACAAGGTGCCGGGCTACGCCGCCGTGACGCTCTCATTGAAGCCGACGGTCACGGCCCCCGGCGACGTGACGGACGCGCAAATGGAAGCGGCGGCCGATATGGCCGACGAATACTCGTTCGGTGAGCTGCGCGTCTCGCACGAGCAGAACCTCATTCTCGCGAACGTGAAGAAGCGCGATCTGTTTGACGTCTGGGAGCGCGCGAAGCAACATGGCTTCGCGACGCCCAACATCGGACTGCTCACCGATATCATCGCCTGCCCCGGCGGCGACTTCTGCTCGCTCGCGAATGCGAAGTCGATTCCGATCGCGCAGGCGATCCAGCATCGGTTCGACGATCTCGACTACGTCTACGATCTCGGCGAGCTCTCGCTCAACATCTCGGGCTGCATGAATTCGTGCGGACACCATCACGTCGGCAACATCGGCGTGCTCGGCGTCGACAAGGACGGCGCGGAGTGGTACCAGGTGTCGCTCGGCGGCGAGCAGGGCACGGGCCAGAACGGCGCGCGGCTCGGCCGCGTCATCGGTCCTTCGTTCTCGGCCGAGGAAATGCCCGATGTGGTGTCGAAGGTCATCGACACCTTCGTGGACAACCGCATCGACGGGGAGCGTTTCATCGACACGTTCAATCGGATCGGCATCGCGCCGTTCAAGGAACGGGTCTACGCGTCCCGCCAGCCGGCGCACGCCTGACCGAAGCGAACGAGAGCAAGGAACATTTGCAGATGACTTCGATTATCAGAAACCGTGAAGTCGTGGCGGACGACTGGCAGACCGTGCGCGCGGCCGAAGACGGCGGGCTGCCCGCCGTCGATGCGCTGCCCACGGGCCGCATCCTCGTGCCGTTCGCGCTCTGGAAGGAAGCGCGCGAAGCGCTCGTGGCGGCGCGCGGCGTCGAATCGCTCGGCGTCTGGCTTGCACCCGCCGACGAACCGGCCGATCTGGTCGGCGATTTCGACAAGATCTCGCTGATCGGCGTCGATTTCCCGGTGTTTCGCGACGGCCGCGGCTACAGCACCGCGCGACTTTTGCGCGAACGCTACGGCTGGCGCGGCGAGTTGCGCGCGATCGGCGACGTTCTGCGCGATCAGCTCAATTACATGGCCCGCTGCGGCTTCGACGCGTTCGCCGTGCGTGCGGACAAGGACATCCACGATGCGCTGAAGGCATTCAGCGAGCTTTCGGTGCAATACCAGGCCGCCGTCGACATTCCGCAGCCGCTGTTCCGCCGCCGCGCGGCGGCAGCGTCGAGCGGCGCCGAGGCGCAAGGAACGCGCGTATGAGCAGCGTCGTCGACTTCACGAAGCAGGGCGCCGACGTGCCCGAGGCCGTCCTGGCTGCGAAGGTCGAGCGGCTGAACGCGCTCATCGACGCGATCGCCGCGCGCCACGAAAACGTCAAGTTCGCGAGCAGCCTCGCCGCCGAGGACATGCTGCTCACGCATGCCATCCTCTCGCGCGGCGCGCCGATCGGCATTTTTTCGCTAAATACGGGGCGCCTTCACGCGGAAACGGTCGGCATGATCGATCGCGTGCGCGAACGCTACGGTTACGAAATCGAGCAGTTTCATCCGCGGCCGCAGGCGGTGGAGGCCTACGCCGCCGAGCATGGGCTCAACGCGTTCTACGAGAGCGTCGAGTTGCGCAAGCGCTGCTGCGAAATTCGCAAGGTCGAGCCGCTCAATCGCGCGCTCGCCGGCGTCGACGCCTGGATGACGGGGCAACGCCGCGAGCAATCGGTGACGCGTGCGGAACTCGCCGAAGAGGAGCAAGACGCGGCACGCGGCATCGCCAAGTACAACCCGCTCGCGGACTGGACGGAAGCGGAGGTCTGGGCCTATCTGACGAAGTATGAGGTGCCGGTCAATCCGCTGCACGCGCGCGGCTACCCGAGCATCGGCTGCGAGCCCTGTACGCGCGCGATCCGTCCCGGCGAGGACAGCCGCGCCGGCCGCTGGTGGTGGGAATCGCGCGACTCGAAGGAGTGTGGTCTGCACGTCGCGCCCGCCACGCCGATCAGGATCGTATCCGACGCGGGCAAGGCGACGGCGTAACGCGCGGCCAAGGCGTAAGCTAACGGCTCCAATAGGCAAACCGAGCCCAAACAATGCAGGACCCGAATATTGCGGGTCGTCGCGGAAACGATGCATCGACCGCGGCAACCGATAGGAACAGACTGAACATGAGCACGATTCTCGAACCCTCCGCGACGACACCGCTCACGGTCGCATCGAACCGCATGGACCATCTGGATTGGCTCGAAGCCGAATCGATCCATATCCTGCGCGAGCTCGTTGCCGAATGCAGCAAGCCGGCTCTGCTTTTTTCGGGCGGCAAGGATTCGGTCGTCGTGCTGCATCTCGCCCTCAAGGCATTCGGCCTCGGCGCGAACCGCAAGACGTCGCTGCCGTTTCCGCTCGTGCACATCGACACGGGCCACAACTATCCCGAGGTCATCGATTTCCGCGACCGGCGCGCGGCCGAGATTGGCGCCGAGCTCGTCGTGGGCCACGTCGAGGATTCGATCAAGCGCGGGACCGTGCGGCTGCGCCGCGAGACCGATTCGCGCAATGCGGCACAGGCCGTCACGCTGCTCGAGACGATCGCGGCGCACGGCTTCACGGCGATGATCGGCGGCGCGCGACGCGATGAAGAAAAGGCGCGGGCCAAGGAGCGCATCTTTTCGTTCCGCGACGAGTTCGGCCAATGGGATCCGAAGGCGCAACGACCCGAGCTCTGGAGTCTCTACAACGCGCGCTTGCATGCGGGTGAGCACCTGCGCGTGTTTCCGATCTCGAACTGGACCGAGCTCGACGTCTGGCAATACATCGGACGCGAAGGGCTCGAGCTGCCGTCGATCTACTACGCGCACCAGCGCGAAATCGTGCGCCGCAACGGACTGCTCGTGCCCGTCACGCCGCTCACGCCGATGCGCGAGGGCGAAACGAGCGAGACCGCGCTCGTGCGCTTCCGCACGGTTGGCGATATCAGCTGCACGTGCCCCGTCGAAAGCGATGCGGACGATGTCGAGAAGATCATCGCCGAGACGGCCGTGACCGACATCACGGAGCGCGGCGCGACGCGTATGGACGATCAAACGTCCGAGGCGGCGATGGAGCAGCGCAAGAAGCAAGGGTATTTCTAAGCCAGCCCAAGAGGTCCGCGCCGAAAGCGCACGCGGCCTCCGAACGAATTCCGAGCGAGTATCGAATGCAGGACATCATCACCACTCATCAACCGGCGGACCTCGGCGTGCTGCGCTTCATCACGGCGGGCAGCGTCGACGACGGCAAGAGCACGCTCATCGGGCGGCTTCTCTATGACAGCAAGGCCGTGCTTTCCGATCAGCTTTCCGCGCTTTCGCGCGCGAAGAACAAGCGCACGGTCGGCGACGAAATCGATCTGTCGCTGCTGACCGACGGCCTCGAAGCCGAGCGCGAGCAGGGCATTACGATCGACGTGGCCTATCGCTACTTCGCCACCGCCAAGCGTAAGTTCATCATCGCCGATACGCCGGGCCACGAGCAGTACACGCGCAACATGGTGACGGGCGCGTCGACCGCGCATGCGGCGATCATCCTCATCGACGCGACGCGAGTGACGTTCGACGACGGTCGCGCGGTGCTGCTGCCCCAGACGAAGCGCCATAGCGCGATCGTGAAGCTGCTCGGGCTGCAGCATGTGATCGTCGCGATCAACAAGATGGACCTCGTCGAGTTCAGCGAAGCGCGCTTCAACGAGATTCGCGATGCCTACGTGCAGCTTGCCCAGCAGCTCGGGCTGGCGAACGTTCGCTTCGTCCCTGTCTCGGCCTTGAAGGGCGACAACATCGTGCTGGCGAGCGAGCGCATGCCCTGGTATGCGGGCGAGCCGCTGCTCGACGTGCTCGAGGCCCTGCCGGTCGGGCAGCCGACGGGCCAGGCACTGCGTTTCCCGGTCCAATGGGTGGCGCGCCAGGACGGCGCGAGCGCCGACGATTTCCGCGGCTATATGGGTCGCGTCGAATCGGGTGAAGTCCGCGTCGGCGATGCGATCGTCGTGCTGCCGGCGGGGCGCGACGCAACCGTGGCGGAAATCATCGCGCCGGTGCCGGGTGGCACGGCCCAGGTCGAGCATGCGTTCGCGGGGCAGACGGTGACGATTCGTCTCACGGAAGACGTCGACGTTTCGCGCGGCGACACGTTCGTGTCGGCGGGGCAGGCCCCGCAACCGGCGAAGAAGCTCGAGGCGGATCTCTGCTGGTTCGACGATGAGCCGCTTTCGCCGCAGCGCAAATATCTGCTGAAGCAAACGACGAGCACCGTCTTCGCGCGCGTGGGCGCCGTCAAGGAAGTGCTCGACGTCCACACGCTCGAGCATACGAGCGAACGGCACAACCTGACGATGAACGACATCGGCCGCGTGACACTGACGCTGCAAAAGCCGCTCGTCTGCGATACTTACGACACGCATCCGGCGACGGGCGCGTTCGTGCTCATCGACGAAGCGACGCACCATACGGTTGCCGCCGGCATGATTCGTGCATACTCGAGCTGACGCGACCGGCTCCGCTCCTGCGGGCCGCTCGCACGCGAACGAATGAGTCGGTAAGGAACGGAACCGGAAGGACGAACGGCGAATGGGCAAGGTGTACTTGATCGGGGCAGGCCCCGGAGCGGCGGATCTCATTACGGTGCGCGGCGCACGATTGTTGGGCATGGCCGACGTGGTGCTGCACGATGCGCTCGTCGAGCCGGACATGCTCGGATACGCGCCGCACGCTCGCAAGATCGCCGTCGGCAAGCGCTGCGGCCGTCGCTCGACGGCCCAGCAGTTCATCAACAAGCAGATCGTCGATGCGGCGCTGGCGCATGAGGTCGTCGTCCGGCTGAAGGGCGGCGACCCGATGCTGTTCGGCCGCGCCGACGAGGAGATGCGCGCGCTCGAAGAGGCAGGCATCGAATACGAGGTCGTGCCCGGCATCACGGCGGCCCTCGCCGCCGCATCGAGCCTCAAGCGCTCGCTGACGCTGCGCGGCGTCGCCCGCAGCGTCGCGTTCGCCACGAAGAGCCGCGCGGCCGATACCGACGAAATCCGCGAGCACGTCAATGCGGATTCGCTCGTCTTCTACATGGGTCGCGACAGCGCGCCGGAGATCGCTCAGCAGTTGATCGACGCGGGCCGGCCGGCCGAGACGCCCGTGGCGATCGTCGAAGCTTGCAGCACCGCGCGCGAGCGAACATTGACGCTGACGCTCGAAGCACTCGCGATGGGTGAAGCCCAGCAGTGGCTCGATGCGGCGCAGCCGAGCCTGCTCATGATCGGCGACGCGTTCGCCGAGCGGGATGCGTCGAAGCGGCTGATCGAAAGCGAGCCGGCCGACGCGACCGCGGACGGCGCCGCACCGCGTGCCGCCGGTTTTCTCAACGCGGCGTGACGTCTCCCATCTGACGCAGGCAGTACTGCGCGAGCGCATCGAGCACTGCGTCGTCATCGCCGATAGGCTTCACGCATCGGATTTCGATGCCCGGATGAGCGGCCCGGCATTGATCGACGAGCGCCGGCAGGTCGCGCCGAATATGCCCCCCGATCCCCACGAATACCGGCACGATCGTGATCGTCGCGCAGCCGCCGGCCGCCTGCTCCGCGATCGCGGTAGGCAGGTCGGGCGACATCAGCTCTAAAAACGCCAGGCTGACCGCCGTCGATGGGCCGCATTGCGCGCGCAGCAGCTTCGCGAGCCGCTCGAAGGGCTCGGCCCAGCGTGCATCGCGTGCGCCGTGACCAAACAGGACGATGCCGTTGCGTGCCGACATGGCCGTGTCCTCTCAATGTCGATAGCGATCAATGCCGATCGACCCACCTCAGTCCGACGAACCCCAGCACGAGGTAGATCAAGGCCGGCGTGGCGGCCGTCATCGGCGCCGGCCATGTGTTCAGCATGCCGATATGCGAAAACAGCGTATTGAAGAGCTGGAAGCTCATGCCGAGCATGATGCCGCCGAAGACCTTTACGCCAACGACGCCGGCCCGCGTGTGCAGATAGGCGAACGGAAGCGAGAGCGCGAGCATCACCAGCACGGCGAACGGATAGAGCAGCTTTTTCCAGAACGCGAGCTCGTAGCGCTGCGTGTCCTGGTGATTTTCCGTCAGATGCTGAATGTAGCGGAAGAGGTTGAACATCGACATCCGATCGGGCGAAATCAGCAGCACCGAAAGGATCTGCGGCGTAAGCTCCGAGCGCAGCGAGTACTCGGGCTGCGTGATCTGGGTCGCGCGATAGACTGGATTCAATGCGTCGGCAGGCTGCGCGGACGGCGGCGGGATCGCCGTCAGCTTCGTATCGGTCACGCCCTTCAGCAGCCAGTGGCCGTTGCCCTGATAGCTTCCGCTTTGCGCGATCCGCACGTTCGTCAGCCGAAATTGCGAATCGAACTCGTAGATGCGCACCTTCGTAATCGATGCATCGGGCCTTAGCTCGCCGACGTTGACGAAGCGCGTGACCTGCTCGCCGTCTTCGCGCGCGGAAAGCGTGTCCTTGACCCAGACGCCGGACTGGAAGTTCGTCGAGACGGCCGATCCGAGCGCCTCGAGCCGCACGCGCTCCGAGAGTTGATCCGAGTAGGGGCCGACGACTTCACCGATGAAATACGTGACGATGACGAGCGGAATGCCGATCTTGATGAGCGAGCGCAACGCCCGGCCCGTCGCGAGTCCCGAGACGCGAAAAATCGTGTATTCGGAGTTGGCGGCCATCTGCGAGAAGACGTAGATCGCGCTGATCAGCGCCGCGACGGGGATGATTTCGTAAAACCGCGACGGCGTTTGCAGCGCGACGCGCAGCACGGCATAGCCGAACTTGTAGTTGCCGTGCCCGACCGTGTTCAGCTCGTTGATGAGGTCGAAAAAGAAGAACAGACCTGAAAACGCGAATAGAACGAAGATGAACGCGAGGTAGACCTGCCGTGCAAAGTACTTCTCGTAGATGCGCATCGCGTTATGCTCCCTGACGTGCGAACAACGCGCGCGAAATGAGCGGCCGGTTGCGCACGCGCAGCCAGAAAACGACGACAACGATACAGGCGACGAGCGCATGCAACCCGATCAGCCCGGCGGCGAACGACATGCGTCCCTGTTCCATCCACGACTGCACCACGTTGAGCAGATTCGAATAGGTGAGGAAGATCAGCACGGCCATGACGAGATTGATCGTGCGCCCGCGCCGCGGATTTTGATAGGCGAGCGGAATGCCGAGCAGCATCAGGTTCGCCGCCATCAAAACGAGGCCCGTGCGCCAGACGAATTCGGCGAGGTTCGCATTCGTCGGATGGCGCAGCAGCGCAAGCGTCGACATGCCCGTCGGCGTCGGCCGGTTGACGACCGGCTGCTGCGTGATTTTCACGCCATAGCGCTGAAACTCCATGATCCGGAAATCCGGCTTGCCGGGCTCGCCGTCGTAGCGCCGCCCGTTCTCGAGGACGACGAAGCGCGAGCCGTCCTTGTCCGTTTCCGTGTGACCGTTGTGCGATACGACGACGCTGACCTTGCCGCTTTCTGTGCTCGTTACGAATACATTCTCGACATGACTTTGGTCGGGAGACATCTTCTCGACGAAAAAGACGCGGTGGCTGACGGGCGATTCGCGGAATTGCCCGGGCGCGAGCAACGAGACTTCGTCGCGCTGCTGAAAGCGCGCGCGGATCAGCTTGCTTTGCGCGTTCGACCAGGGCCAGCCGACATAGGCGAAAAAGGCCACGAGCAGCAGGACCGGCAGAGCGAACTTGACGACGGGCTTGATGAAGCGCGCGAGGCTCACGCCCGACGAAAGCCAGACGACCATCTCCGAATCGCGGTACCAGCGCGTGAGCACGAAGAGGATCGACACGAAGAGCGTGACGACGAGCATCACCGCGAAGTAACCGATGACGGTCAAGCCGATCAGCACGACGACGTCCTTCGGATCGACCTCGCCGGACGCGGCGAAGCCGACGATGCGGATCATCATCGTAGTGAGGAAGATGGTCAAGAGCACCATGAATACGGCGCCGGCCGTATATGCGAGCTCGCGCTGCAGGGAGCGTTCGAAAATCATCGTCTATGAGAAAGGGCGAATGGGGCCGCGCTTGCATTGCGCATGGCGGACCGACGCCGCGAAAAAATAGCGGATAATTGCGACTTTCGTGTGAGTGATGCCGATTTTATCCGAGGACGAGCCGATGGACTTTAGCATAAAAGCCTGTGACTGGACGAAGGGCACGACGAACGTATTTCTGACCGGGAAGTCCGATTGCATCGTGATCGGCGTGTTCGAATCGCAAACGCTGTCGGGCGCGGGGCTCGAGATCGACGAGGCCACGAAAGGGCTCATCACGCGCGTCGTGAAAGCCGGCGACATGCAGGGCAAGAGCGGAACGACGGTCTTTCTGCACGAGGTCTCCGGCATCGGCGCATCGCGCGTGCTGCTCGTCGGCTGCGGCAAGCAGGACGCGTTCGGCCAGAAAGCCTACAACGATGCCGCGCGGGCGGCCTGGCGCGCCATTCTCGGCACGAAGATCGGGCAGGTCACGTTTACGCTCGCCCAACTGCCGATCAAAGAGCGGACGGCGGAGTGGGGCGTGCGCGCGGCTATCCTCGCGCTGCGCACCGAGACATATCAGTTCACGCAGATGAAGAGCAAGCCCGAGCCGGCCAAGCGGGCGTTGAAGCGCGTCGTCTTCAGCGTCGATACGGTCGACGAAAAGGCGGCCAAGATCGCCGCGAAGGAAGGGGAAGCGCTCGCGAATGGCCTCGATCTCGCGCGCGATCTCGGCAATCTGCCCGGCAACGTCTGCACGCCGACCTATCTGGCCGACACCGCCAAAACGCTGGCGAAAGACTGGAAGCTGAAAGTCGAGGTGCTGGGCCAGAAGCAGCTCGAAGCGCTCAAGATGGGCGCTTTCCTCTCGGTGACGCGCGGCTCCGCGCAACCGCCGCAGTTCATCGTCCTGCAGCATCAAGGCGCCGGTCAGAAGGCCGCGCCTGTCGTGCTGGTCGGCAAGGGGATCACGTTTGATAGCGGGGGCATCTCGCTGAAACCGGGCGACAGCATGGACGAAATGAAGTACGACATGTGCGGAGCCGCCTCGGTGTTCGGCACGCTTCGGGCCGTGGCCGAGCTGGGCTTGAAGATCAACGTCGTCGGCATCGTGCCGACTTGCGAGAACATGCCGAGCGGCACGGCGACGAAGCCGGGCGACATCGTCACGAGCATGTCGGGCCAGACCATCGAAGTGCTGAACACCGACGCCGAAGGGCGCCTCATTCTGTGCGACGCGCTCACCTACGCGGAGCGCTTCAAGCCTGCGGCCGTCATCGATATCGCCACGCTGACGGGCGCCTGCGTGATCGCCCTCGGCCATCACAACAGCGGCCTCTTCGCGAAGGACGACGCGCTCGCCGGCGAGCTGCTCGACGCTTCGCGCGAAGCGGTTGACCCGGCCTGGCGCCTGCCGCTCGACGACGAGTACCAGGAGCAGCTGAAGTCGAACTTCGCCGACATGGCGAACATCGGCGGGCGGCCGGCCGGCAGCGTGACGGCAGCCTGCTTCCTGTCGCGCTTCACCGAGGCGTATCCGTGGGCGCACCTCGATATCGCCGGGACGGCGTGGAAGAGCGGCGCAGCCAAGGGCGCGACGGGGCGCCCGGTGCCGCTGCTGACGCAGTTCCTGATCGATCGCGCACAACAATCGTAGTGGCTTGGCTGGATCATTGCCGATGACACGGATCGATTTTCATACGAACGTCGGTGACTCGCTGCTCTATGCCTGCCGGCTGGTCCGCAAGGCTTATCTCGCGGACCAGCCCGTCATCGTGGTCGCCGACCGGGCGAGGCTTGCGGCGTTCGACGAGCGGCTCTGGACCTTCTCGCCGCTCGACTTCGTCCCGCATTGCATGGCCGACAGTGGGCTTGCGGCGCGCACGCCTGTCGTGCTGATGGCCGACCTCGATGAGGCGCCGCATCATCAGGTACTCTTGAACCTCGGTGCGGCGGTGCCGCCGCAATTCGCGCGCTTCGAAAGGCTTCTCGAGGTTGTCGGCGATGGGGATGACGAGCTCGCCGCGGGGCGTGCACGCTATCGCTTCTATCGCGACCGCGGTTATGCGCTCAACAACTACAAGCAAGGCACCTAAACGGGTGCTCTATCGTTTGTCCGATGAGTGCGCAGCCGGCGTGTCATCGTGGTATGGGTCCGTTGGTTTCGTCAGCATCCATGGAAGGCGGGCCGACTAGTGGAAACAGGGAGACTGGAAGTGACCGATCCCAAACATCCCGAACGCGAACAGTTCGACGATCCGGACTCGATTCCGGTGCTGACCGACGTGATCGTGCCGGGCCGGCCGTCCATGCCGCGACGCGGCGAAGCTCACGAGGCGGCCCCCGAGCCAAAGGCGGAGACGCCCGCCGCGCCGCCGCAAAAGGCCGAGGCGCCGGCGGCGCCGCAAAGCTCCGGTGCGCCAGCGCAGCCGGCCGAAGGCGCGGCGCCGCGCGAGCGAAAGCCGACTGAGGATTCGATCGAGGCGACCCGAGCGGCACAGCTGAACGAATTTGCCGAAGCGGACAAGGCGAGCCCCGCCGAGCCGCCCGCAACGCGCCGCGCGCACGAGCCGCTCCAGCACGGCGGCGCGCCCGAGGCTCTGGCGCCCGCCGAGGCAGCATCCACGCCCGCGGCCCCGGTTGCACGCGAACTACGCGAACCAGGCGAACAACGCGAGCACGAAGAGCTCAGCGAGCGCGACGTCGACCATATCGCCGAGCGCCTGCGCACACGCTTCGCCGGCTACCTGCGGGACGAAGGGCGGCGTGTGATCGAAGCCCGATGCCGCGAGGCGCTCGAGGAGCACACGAGCTGGCTCGTGCGGCAGGTCACGCGCGAGGTGGCGCTGGTGCTGGAAGGAGAGGTGGTGGGCTGGGTGCGCGACGCGGTTCGTGAGGAACTGGCCGCGCACCGGGCGGCGCGCCGTTAGGCTCGACAACGAACGGGGCCGTTGGGCCCCGCTTGCTGCCGCACGCCGGCCTCAACCCGTCACGGCGCCCTGGTTGGCGGGCCGCGCGAGCGCCGCATACTTGGCGAGCACGCCGCGCGTGTAACGCGGCGCCGGCTGCTTCCACGCGGCGCGGCGGCGCTGCAGTTCGTCGTCGTCGACATTCAACTGCAACAGCAGCCTGTGCGCATCGATCGTGATCGAATCGCCTTCCTGCACGAGCGCGATCGTGCCGCCGACGAAGGCTTCGGGCGCCACGTGCCCGACGACCATCCCCCAAGTGCCGCCCGAGAACCGGCCGTCCGTGATGAGGCCGACCGATTCGCCGAGCCCCTTGCCGATCAGCGCCGATGTCGGCGCGAGCATTTCCGGCATCCCGGGGCCGCCTTGCGGGCCGAGATAGCGGAGGACGAGCACGTCGCCCGGCTGGATCTTATCGTTCAGGATCGCGTCGAGCGCGCTCTGCTCGTCGTCGAAGACGCGGGCAGGCCCGGTGATCGCCGGGTTCTTCAGGCCCGTGATCTTGGCGACGGCGCCATCGACCGCAAGATTGCCCTTCAGTATCGCGAGATGCCCTTCCTTGTAGAGCGCCTTCTCGATCGGGAAGATCACGCTCTGATCGGCGCGCGGCGCGCTTGGCACGTCCTTCAGCTCCTCGGCGAGCGTCTTGCCCGTGATCGTCACGCAATCGCCATGCAGGAGGCCGGCGTCGAGCAGGATCTTCATCACTTGCGGAATGCCGCCCGCGCGGTGCAGATCGGTTGCCACATATTGACCCGACGGCTTCAAATCGCAGATGACGGGTACGCGCCGGCGGATCCGCTCGAAGTCGCCGATGGTCCATTCGACTTCGGCCGCATGCGCGATGGCGAGGTAGTGCAGCACCGCGTTCGTCGAGCCGCCCGTCGCCATGATGACGGACACGGCATTCTCGACCGACTTCTTCGTGATGATGTCGCGCGGCTTCAGATCGCGCTTCACGGCCTCGACGAGCACACGTGCCGATTCGGCGGCGGAGTCGACTTTCTCGTCATCGGGATTGGCCATCGTCGACGAGTAGAGCAACGACATGCCGAGCGCCTCGAACGACGAGCTCATCGTATTGGCCGTGTACATGCCGCCGCACGAGCCCGTGCTCGGACAGGCGTTCTGCTCGACGCCCTCGAAATCCTCCTGCGACATGCGGCCGGCGGTGAACTCGCCGACAGCCTCGAACGACGAGACGATCGTCAGGTCCTTGCCCTTCCATCGACCGGGCCGAATGGTGCCGCCGTAGACGTAGATGCCGGGGACGTTGATGCGTGCGAGCGCAATCATGCCGCCCGGCATGTTCTTGTCGCAGCCGCCGATCACGACGACGCCGTCCATCCATTGGCCCTGAACGCAGGTCTCGATGCAATCGGCGATGACCTCGCGCGAGACCAGCGAGTACTTCATGCCTTCGGTGCCCATCGACATGCCGTCCGAAATCGTCGGCGTGCCGAATATCTGCGGATTCGCGCCGGCGCCTTTGACAGCCTCCACGGCTGCGTCGGCGAGGCGCTGCAATCCGGCGTTGCAGGGCGTGATCGTCGAATGGCCGTTCGCGATGCCGATCATCGGATTGTCGAAATCATCCTTCTTGTAGCCGATCGCGTAGAACATCGAGCGGTTCGGCGCGCGTGCGACGCCCTGGGTGATGTTTTTCGAACGACGGTTGTAAGCCATGATGGGGACTCCGTTGTATCCGTCTTTACGGTCGCGCAGGTTGTATGCGTTGCAATCCGCCGCTATGCGTGAACGTGATTTTGCCTTCCCGAGCGGGGCGGATCGGCACTCGCGCACGGGGGCGTCGAGCCAGAATGACGTTTCCCTTTGCCTGTGTCCAATATATTATTCAACATCGATTAAGTCGAAAAAGATATCGAATGGAGGCTGCTTCGTGACGCCCGATCTGCGCCAGTTGCGCTACTTCGTCGCCGTTGCCGAGGAGCGGCATTTCGGGCGGGCCGCCGAGCGGCTCTCGATGACGCAGCCGCCGCTCTCGCAGGCGATTCGTGCGCTCGAGGAGGCGCTCGGCGTGGCCCTTTTCGCGCGGACGAAGCGCACGGTCGAGTTGACGCCCGTGGGCGCCGATCTTCTGCCCGAAGTGCGCAAATTGCTGGCCGCGGCCGACGGCTTGCGCCCGCTCGCGCAAAGCCTTGCGCGCGGCGAGGCCGGCGCGCTTTCGCTCGCCTTCGTTTCGACGGCCGATTACGGCCTTTTGCCGGAACTGCTGCGCGAATTCGCCGCACGCTATCCGCACGTCAGGTTGCAGCTCGCCGAGGCGACGAGCGACGTGCAGATCGACGAGCTCGTGGCGGGGCGCATCGACGCGGGGCTCGTCATTCCGCCACTTCCCCCGCGCCATGCGGCGGCGCTGACGTACGTGCCGGTCATGCGCGAGCCGCTCGTGGCGGCGCTGCCGAGCACCATCGCGCGCAATCTCGAGACGAGGGGCACGCGCGACGCGCCGCCGGACTGGGACGACAGACCGGTCACGCTCGCGCAGCTCGCCGATTTTCCGCTCGTCATCTTTCCGCGCCATCTCGCCCCCGGCTTTTATGACATCATTACGGGCTGCTACGGCGCGGCCGGCCTGAGCCCGCGCATCGGACAGGAGGCGATCCAGATGCAGACGATCGTGAGCCTTGTGTCGGCGGGCATGGGCGTCGCGCTCGTGCCGCGATCGCTGCGCAACCTTCGCCGCACCGGCGTAGTCTACCGACCGCTCGCTGAGCGCGCGCCGATCGTCGAGACCGGTCTCGTCTGGCGCACGGGCGACGTGAGGCCCGTGCTCGGCGGGTTCATCGAGATCGTACGCGCGCACGCCGCGGCCATGCCCGGCCCTTCAACCCCTCAACGCCCGAAATCGAAGCCCATACGATGCTGATTCATCCCAACTTTGATCCCGTTGCGATTCATCTCGGCCCGCTTGCCGTGCGCTGGTATGGCCTCATGTACCTCGTCGGATTCGTGATGGCGATCGTCGTCGGGCGGCTGCGGTTGCGTCTGCCGCACGTCGCCGCTCAAGGCTGGACCGCGCGCGACATCGACGACATGCTGTTTTACGGCGTGCTCGGCACGATCATCGGCGGCCGGCTCGGCTACGTGCTTTTCTACAAGGCGGACTACTACTTCGCGCACCCGCTCGACGTCTTCAAGGTCTGGCAAGGCGGCATGTCGTTTCACGGCGGCTTTCTCGGCGTGACGCTCGCGATGGCGATCTTCGCCTGGCAGCGCAATCGCACCTGGTTGCAGGTGACGGACTTCGTCGCACCCATGGTGCCGACGGGGCTCGCCGCGGGTCGCCTCGGCAACTTCATCAATGGGGAGCTCTGGGGGCGCGTAACCGATCCGCAAGCGCCATGGGCGATGCTGTTTCAGAGCGCCGCGCCCGACGATGCCCTCTGGCTCGCCTCGCATCCGCAACTCGCGGCCAAGTGGCATCTCTACGAAGTCTTCGCGCAGTACCACATGCTGCCGCGCCATCCGTCCGAGCTCTACGAGGTTGCGCTCGAGGGCATCGTGCTCTTTTTCGTGCTCTGGTTCTTCACGCGCAAGCCGCGCCCCGCGGGCGCTGCATCCGCGGTCTTCCTGATCGGGTACGGCCTTGCGCGCTTTATCGTCGAGTTCGCGCGTGAGCCCGACGATTTCCTCGGTTTGCTCACCTTCGGGCTCTCGATGGGGCAGTGGCTGTCGTTGCCGATGATTCTCGTAGGCGTCGGGCTATTTGCCTGGTCGTATCGGCGTGCGGCGAAAGCGAAAGAGCCCGCCGCCGTGGCGCGTTGAACGCGGACTGAGCGCAGTCAACGCGTCATCTGCACCGAACCCGACACGTTGACGGTCACGCGTGACGTGCCGCCTTCGATCGGCAGCGGCGCGTTGCCGCCGGGCGCTGCCGCCGCCATGGCGCGCATCGCGATCATCGGACGCGGCGGCCCTTCGCGGCCTACGTTGACCTCGCGCACCGTGTAGCCCGTGTAGCCGAATGCGTGGGCTGCTTCCTGCGCCTGCTCGCGAAACGAGGCGATGGCGTCGCCCGACAGCTTTTGCGCGGCAGATCGCTGCGCTTCCGGCGACAGCGAGAATGCGACATTGCCGATTTGCATCGTCGCGTTCAACTCGCCGGCGAGCTTCGATGCGGCGGCGAAGTCGCGCGATTCGAGCACGACCTCTGTCCGGCCGCGCCATGCCGAGATGCGGCCGTCGCGATCCGTCGACGGATAGACCGAATAAGTGCCGGTGTGCGCGGTGACGCCGGTCACGCCCTTCGCCTGCCGCAACGCCGCGGCGGTTCGCTCGTTCAGCGCGTTCGTCAGCGACGCGGGATCTTTGGCCTCCTGCTCGTAAAAGAGCGTGATGTCGACGACGTCCTCGGGAACGTCGGCGCTCGCCTGAGCCGACAGCGAGAGTACGCCGGAAGGCACGGCCGCGCGATCGATGACGACCGGATCGGCATAGGCAGCCGAGGGTGTCACCGTCAGCGCGAAAGGCCATAAAGAGGCGGCGACGGTCGCGACAGCGAGAACGGTTGTTCTTTTCATGTGTGCGGTCCTTCTTCGGTGTTGAACGATATCCCTTGTTAGGACGGAGCAACGAACCCGGTACGCGTGGGAACGTTCGACGTCAGGTGAGCCGCGCGGTAATGAAGCGCCACTCGGCTTCGGTGACCGGCGTGATCGAAAGACGATTCCCTTTCGCGAGCACGCGCATGTCGGCGAGTTCGGCATGCTTCCTCAACTCGGCGAGCGAAATGAGCGGAGTCTTCTTGACGAACTTGACATCGACGAGCATCCAGCGCGGCTCCTCAGGCTTCGATTTCGGATCGTAGTAAGGGCTTTTCGGATCGAACTGCGTCGGATCGGGGTAGGGCGTCGAGACGACTTTTGCGAGCCCCGCAATACCGGGCTCGGGGCAGCTCGAGTGATAAAACAGCACGCCGTCGCCAACGCGCATCATGTCGCGCATGAAATTGCGCGCCTGATAGTTGCGCACACCTGTCCACGGAAGCGTGCGCTCGGGGGCATTCGAGAGATCGTCGATGCTTGCTTCGTCCGGTTCGGACTTCATGAGCCAATAGCGCATAAGGCACTCGGATTCGTTGGGTGATCGTCGAACGAAAGATGCGCGAGCCTCAAAAAACCTATAGTGGGTGCGGACGTGCCCCTGGCTCCGGCGGGAGCAGCCGAGGCCAATGATCGAGACCAAATGAAAACGGCATCGGATGAACCGATGCCGTCGTCGAATAAGTCCCCGCCTTAGCCGCTAGGCCGGCATCCTGAACCTGAGGTTCAGAATTGGTCGCAGTTAGCAGCACTTCGGGTACATCAGACAGAGTGACGCGCACGCCCGTGCTACAAATTTCCGCAACCGTGCACATGGCATTGGTTCAAGGAATCTATGACCTTGGCGAACCAGGCAGGGAAGCCGTAAAAACTGGGTACAACTTGTATCGCCGCCTGCCGCTACCGCGGACGGGCAGTGTGCCGCTCTTGCTATCGTGCCTCGTGTTGCGCGAGCACGGTGCCGAGCTGCTCATTCATTTGACGCATTGTACGACGGATTTCGTCCGCGGGGAACGCCTCACCGTGGCGAATACTTTCTTGCAGCCTCAGCAATTCCGACGCAAGCGAAATGGCGGCCATCACGGCGATGCGGTCCGTGCCGCGCACGTTGCTGGCCGTGCGGACTTTCGACATTTCCGCATCGACGCGCGCGACGGCGTCCACGAGCGCGGACTCCGTTTCCGGTGAACAGGCCAGCCTGTATGTCTGGCCGAGAATCGAGGCTTCGATCTGTTTCGTCGTCATGCGTTCTCTCCGTGGGCTGCGCCGTTACGAGCCGGCTCGCCATCACCTGCCGGCGAAAGCAGGTCGAGCTGGTTGTCGGCGTCGTATGGGCCCTTCGTACGAGGCAGTTTCTCGAGAATCGCGTTCAGGCGTACTTGCGCATCGTCGATCTTGGCAAGCAACGTATCGCGTTCGGCCTGCAGCGCGTTACGCTCGTCGCGCACCAGCGCGAGTTCGGCGTGCGCGGCGTCGTTATCCGCGCGAAGCTGGGCGAGTTGCTCTTCGAGTGCGTGACGTGCCTGCTGATGGCGTTCGTTGATCGCAATCAGCCGGCCGATGTTCTGTGACAGGATTTCGAGTTCGTTGAGCATCTGCTGCGTCCTCTAAAGACTTGCGCATTTTAGCGCGGAAAAGAGCGGTATCCGACCTCCGACTCGTATCGAGACGTAACGAAGCACCGTACATTGCCGTATTTCAGGCGGTTTTTGCCGATGGCTGATGCAACGAGGCCCGATCGGCAATTGTTGACGCACCCCGGTTGCACTCCTACACTTGCGGCACTTTGGTGCCCGCGCGCTCGCTCCGATGCGCGCGGTTAAACGGGAAACAGGGAGCATGGTCCGCCCCGGGCCGAGCCAACCTGTGCTGCCCCCGCAACGGTAAGCGACATGCATCGCGAAGATCGCGATGCGAGTTCGGTCCGAATGCCACTGCGCGTGTCGAGCGCGCGGGAAGGCGGACGCGATTCGTCGCCAGCCCGGATACCGGCCAAAGCGGGAGTGCGGCCGTTTCGCCTGTCGCGCGGATCGCGCGCGCAAGCGTCGCTCGGCCCGCTCATGACAAAGCGGCCTGCGGGGAGCGGGCCGCATGCCGATCCCTAGGGAAACCATACGATGCCCACGCCCCTGCTACGCGCGACGCTCGTCGCGTTGGCCGGCCTGCCGCTTGCCGCACTTGCGCAGTCCGCGCCGGACGATTTCACGTCGCCCACTTCGTCTCATCCGTCCGCTTCTTCGGCTTCTTCCGCTTCGCCATCATCCGCTTCCTTGCCTTCATCGTCGAGTGCGCCGCAGGCGGCCAAGATCGCCGCCCCGTCCACAAGCGCCACCCGAGCGACCGAATCCGACGGCGTGCCGCTCGCGCCGATCGTCGTCACCGCGCAGCGAGGCGCGCAGCCGCTCGCCGATGCCATCCCGCAGACGACACAGTTCGATCGGCAGGACATCGAAGATTCGACCGCCACCGATCTACCCGGCTTGCTCGCGCTCGCGCCGGGCGCGCAGATCGTTCGCAACGGCGGACCCGGATCGAACGCGACGCTGATGCTGCGTGGCGGATCCGCGGCGCAGTCGCTCGTGCTGATCGATGGCGTGCGGGTCGACTCGGTGAGCCTCGGACAAGCGCAGATCGGGCAAATTCCGCTCTCGCAGATCGATCACGTCGAAGTCGTGAACGGCGACGTGTCCGCGCTTTACGGCTCCGGAGCGATGGGCGGCGTCGTGCAAGTTTTCACGAAGGACGGCGGCGACCATCCGCCGCGCTTCCATTTCTCGCTCGGCTACGGCAGTTATCACACGCAGACGCAGGCGCTCGGCGTCGACGGCGCATTGGACAAGGACGGCAAGACCACGTTCAGCGTCGACTTGTCGCGCTACAAGACCGACGGCTTCTCGTCGATCGATCCCGCGCTCGCACCCGCCGCGAATCCGAATGCGAACGGATATTTGAACGAGAGCGTCTCGGTGGCGCTGCGCCACAAGTTCAGCGAGAACTGGGACGCGGGCGTGCGCTTTTTCCAATCGGACGGCAACGACAGTTACGACAATGCATTCGGCGTGCCGACCGATGTCAACAACCTCTACAGCAAGGTACGCCAGGCATCGGTGTTCGCGAACGGCAAGCTGACCGACTGGTGGACGACGCACTTGACCGTGGCCGAAGGCGACGATCGTTCCGTCGTGAAGACGAACGACGTCTACAACAACCGCTTCGACACGAACAACCGCCAATACACGTGGCAGAACGATTTCAAGTTCGCGCCCACCCAGAAGGTCCAGATCGGCTATGAGCGGCTCGACCAGAGCCTCGGCTCCGATATCTTCGCCGCACCCGGCCGCCACGTGAACTCGTTCTTCGCGGGCTATGCGGGCCGCTTCGGCGCAAGCCAGATTCAGGCCAACGTGCGGCGCGATCAGTACTCCGATTTCGGCGCCGCGAATACCTACTATCTGGGCTACGGGTTCGATTTCGCCGAGCACTGGAAAGTGACGGCAAGCTACTCGAGCGCGTTTCGCGCGCCGAGCTTCGACGATCTTTATTTCCCCGGCAGCGGCAATCCGTCGATCCGGCCCGAGCGCAGCCATTCCGTGGAGGCGGCGCTGCAGTACGCTTCGGACTCGCTCGGGGTGATGCGGCTCACGGCGTTCGAAACGCGTTATACCGACCTGATCAACTACGTGTCGACGCAAGGCGGGCTCTTCTTCGTCGCTGAGAACGTCGGCCGCGCGAAAGTACAGGGGCTCGAAGGCTCGTGGAGCGGCCATGTCGGCAAGACCGATGTGCGCGCCGCGCTGACGGTGCAAAATCCGGTCGACGAAGACGCGGACACCGATCTCGTGCGGCGTGCGCGGCGCTTCGCGTCGCTTTCGGCGAATCGTTCGATCGGCGCCTGGCGCGTCGGCGGGGAATGGATCGTCAGCAGCGAGCGCAACGACAACGGCGTCAAGCTCGGCGGCTATGGCCTCGTCAACCTCTCGGCGCGCTATAACATCACGAAGGCGTGGTATGTCAGTGCGCAAGTCGAGAACCTCTTGGATAAGAACTATGAGCTCGCTTATCCCTACAACACGCCAAGGCGCAGTGCGTTCATCACCGTCGGCTGGCAGCAGCAGTAGCGTATGCACGTAAGCCGCTCGGCCTCTCTCGCGCGCCCGCCCATGAGCGGCAAGCGCGCGGTCGCGATCTGGATCGCGCTCGCACTCGGCGCAAGCGCGATCTTCGTGGCGGCGCTGACGCTCGGCAGCGTCGAAATGACGCCGTGGCGCGCGCTCGCGGCGCTCGTCCATACGCGCGGCGCCGGTCTCGATTCGAGCGCGGAGATCGTGCGCACGCTGCGGCTGCCTCGCGCGCTCGCCGGATTCGCCTGCGGCGGATTGCTTGCGCTTGCCGGCGCGCTTCTGCAGGTCTTGCTGCGCAATCCGCTCGCCGACCCGTACGTGCTCGGCGTGTCGGGCGGCGCGGCCGCGTCCGCCGTGTTCGCGCTGCTCGCGGGCGCGGCATGGTGGACGGTCGATGCGGCGTCGTTCGCCGGCGCGATCGTCTCGATCGCGCTCGTGCTCGGCCTCGCCAGGCGCGACCTTTGGCGCGGCGAGGCGCAGGAAGCGTCGCCACGGCTCCTTCTCACGGGCGTCGTGCTCGCGACGGGTTGGGGCGCGGTCGTCACCCTTCTCCTGACGCTCGCGCCCGACGAGCGCCTGCGCGGCATTCTGTTTTGGCTGACGGGCGATCTGAACGGCGCCGGCGCGCCGTGGCCGGCCGTGGCCGCGCTCGTCGTAGCCGTAGGCATCAGCGTGCCGGTGGCACCGCAACTCAACGTGCTGTTGCGCGGCGAAGCGCTCGCGGCGACGCTCGGCGTGCCGGCGGCAGCATTGCGGCTGCGCATCTATCTCGTCGCATCGCTCGCGGCCGCCGTGGCCGTGACGACGGCGGGCACGATCGGCTTCGTCGGCCTCGTCGTGCCGCATGCGCTGCGGCTTGCGTTCGGCAACGATCAACGCATGCTCGTGCCCGCGTCGGCGCTGGCGGGCGGTATCGTCGTGATGGGCGCCGATCTCGTCGCTCGCACGGTCATCGCTCCCGCCCAGCTACCCGTCGGCGTGGTGACGGCGATGGTCGGCGTGCCGACCTTTCTCTGGATGCTCATGAGGCGACGCGCATGAGCAACGAAGGGACGAACCGCGCGTTGTCGACGGAAGCGCTGATATTGCGCGCGGGCGAGCGGCTGTTGCTCGACGGTCTGACGCAGACGTTCGGGACGGGCGAAATCTGGTGCGTCGCCGGGCCCAATGGCGCCGGCAAGACGACGCTGATCTCGACGCTCGCGGGATTCCTGCGGCCGGCCGCGGGGCACATCGTGCTCGATGGCGAGCGCCTCGACAAATGGCCGGCGGCGCGGCTCGCGCGGCGTCGCGCGCTGATGCCGCAAAGCACGCACGACGCGTTCAGCGCAAGCGTGCTCGACGCGGTTCTCCTGAATCGCTATCCGTATCTGAGCGGCTGGGGTTGGGAGGCCGAAAGCGATCGCGCGGCGGCCCTCGCCGCGCTCGAAGCCCTCTCGCTCGGCGCGCTCGCGGCACGCGACGTGCGCTCGCTCTCGGGCGGCGAGCGCCAGCGCGTTTCGCTGGCCGCGGCACTGAGCCAGGACGCACCGCTTCTGCTGCTCGACGAGCCGCTCGCCCATCTCGATTTACATCATCAAATCGAATGCCTGACGACATTGGTCAGCTGGATGAAAGGTGCGCCGCGCACGATCGTGTTTTCATGTCACGATCTCAATCTCGCACGCCGCTTCGCCACGCATGCGCTGCTGATGGACGGCGCCGGCGCTGCTTACGCGGGGCCGGTGACGGACGTATTGACTCCCGGGCTCGCGAGTCGCGTGTTCGGCTACCCGCTCGTCCTGATCCGACAGGACGGCTATGAAGCGCTCGTGCCGGCGCTTGCTCACGATTTGTGACCTACCGTACTGCTCATGAATACTCCACTCCCGCTGCCCGTCGTCGAACCACTCGATCGCTCGTTGGAAGGCACGCTTTCACGGATCATCGACACGAAGACGAAACCGCCGGGCAGTCTCGGCATGCTCGAACCGCTCGCGCGCCGGATCGGCATGATTCAGCAGACTGTGCGGCCGTCGATTCGGCGGCCCACGATGATCGTCTTCGCCGGAGATCACGGAATCGCGCAGGAGGGCGTGAGCCCCTATCCGCAGGCCGTCACGGCGCAGATGGTCGCCAATTTTCTTGCGGGTGGGGCAGCCATCAACGCCATCAGCGGCGTAACGGGATGCACGCTCGAAGTCGTCAACGCGGGCGTGGCGACGCCGCTCGGGGCGCTGCCGGGACTCGTCGACGTTCCGATCGGCCCCGGCACGCACAATTTCGCTCGCGAGGACGCGATGACGCGCGAGGAGGCCCTCGCCGCGTTGCTCGCGGGCGCGGCACGCGTCGATCATCATGCGTCCCTCGGCACCAACGTGGTCGGCTTTGGGGAGATGGGAATCGCTAATACGTCGTCGGCGGCTTGTCTCATGAGCCGGCTCGTCGGCGTGCCGATCGACGAGTGCGTCGGTCGCGGCACGGGCCTCGACGACGCGGGGCTCGCGCGCAAGCGCAATGTGCTCGCCGGGGCGCTCGCGCGTCGCCGCGGTGCGATCGAACCGCTCGACGTGCTCGCCGCCTTCGGCGGATTCGAGATCGCGATGATGACGGGCGCTTATCTTGCGGCCGCGCGCGCGAAGATGACGATACTCGTCGACGGCTTCATCGCGTCCGCCGCGCTCGTCGTCGCGCACGCGCTCGCGCCCGCCGTCATCGACTATTGCGTGTTCGCTCATTTGTCGGACGAAGCCGGGCACCGGCGCATGCTCGACCATTTCGACGCGAAGCCGCTGCTCTCGCTCGGCATGCGACTTGGCGAAGGCACCGGCGCCGCGCTTGCGCTGCCGATCCTGCGCGCGGCCGTCGCGTTTCTCACCGAGATGGCGAGCTTCGAATCGGCCGGGGTCGCGACGCGCGGCGAACTCAGCGAGGACGCGGGTGCGCGCTCCGGCCCGCCCGACCCGTTGAATCCATCCGGCGCATCGGGCACCGGGAGCCCCGGGCGATGAAAGGCGTGGGCGAACCGCCAGGGCGCGCGGACGCGCGCTTTGCCGATCCCCGCGTGGAGTTTCGCTATCTATGCGCGGCGCTCGGCTACTTCACTCGCATACCCGTGCCGCGCGGGTTTGGCGGCGACGCGTCGGATCTTGCCGGGGCGATCCGGTATTTCCCGCTCGTCGGCGCACTGGTCGGCGCCATCGGCGCCGTGACGTATCTTGTCGCGCTGCGTGTCTTGCCTCCGTCGATCGCCGTGCTGCTTTCGATGGTCGCGACGCTTGCGGCAACCGGCGCTTTCCACGAGGACGGGCTCGCCGATTGCTGCGACGCGTTCGGCGGAGGCGCGACGCGCGAAGACGTTCTGCGGATCATGCGCGATTCGCGGATCGGCGCGTTCGGTGCCGTTGGCCTCGTCGTCGCATTCGCGCTCAAGTGGCAAGCGCTCGTCGCGCTGCCGCCGCTCGTCGCGGCGTGGCTCATGATCGCGGCGCACGCCGCGAGCCGGGCGATGGCGGCGAGCTTTCTCGTGACGCTTGACTATGCGCGCCCCGAGGGCAAGGCCCAGCCCGTCGCCCAGCGGATGTCGCCGCGCGCCTACGGACTCGCCGCGGCGCTCGGGCTGCCTTGGCTCCTCTGGCCGGATTGGCGCGCCGGGTTGTTGGCGCTCGGCGTCGCGTTCGTGCTGCGTGTCGCGATCGCCCGGTACTTCACCAAGCGCTTGGCGGGATACACCGGCGATTGCCTCGGCTTCGCGCAGCAAATCTTCGAGCTGTCGATATATCTCAGCGTGCTCGCATGGATCTCCTCCTGATTCGTCATCCCGCGACGGCCATCGACGCGGGCATCTGCTATGGCCGCAGCGACGTGCCGCTCGCCGGCGACGCGCGCGCGGCGTCGGATGCGCTTTTCGAGCGCTTGACCGGACTCGGCGCACCGCCGCCCCAGACGCTCTGGACGAGCCCGCTGCGACGCTGTGCAAGCGTCGCGGCGTGGCTCGCACGCGATTGCGGTTGCGTCGCGCGGGCCGATCCGCGATTGCAGGAAATCGACTTCGGCGCATGGGAGCGCATGCGCTGGGACACGATCGATCGCGCGGCCCTGGACGCATGGGCGGCCGATTTCGTCCATGCGCGTGTGCATGGGGGCGAGAGCGTCGCGCAGTTTGCGGCGCGCGTGGCCGCCTGGTTCGAGACAAGAGTGGCGCCGCCCGGCGCTTCGGGCGCTTCCGGCGCTCGGCGTGGCTCCGGCGTAGCGGCTCCCCAAGCGCTTCCACGGTCGTCGGCCGCGCGCGTTCTGCCGGGGGCGCCCGGCTCCGCAGCCACTGGATCATCGGTTTCGCCCGGTTCGTCGGCTTCGGAGAGCCGGCTGCCTGTCGAGGCCCCCACTTCGCAAGGGGCTGCGTCTTCGATATCGCCGGCGAGCGGCGTCGAAGCGCCGACGGCCTACGTGGTCACCCATGCGGGCGTCATTCGGGTGCTCGCCTCGCTTACGCTCGACATCTCCCTCAAGGAACTGCAGGAGTGGCCTCTCGATCTCGCCGCCATTGTCTGGCTGCGCCAGGAAGGCGACGACGGCGGCGGTTGGCGCCTCGTTCGATGGAACGCCTGAGCGCTCCGCGCCGCGCCCGTAGGGGCTACCGTTCGGGATTCTGGCCGCGTTGGTTTACTTCGGACGGCGTGAACGGGCGATGTCGAGATCGCGGCACAGAGCCGCGGCACCGAGCGCGAAGCGCGGTCCGGGCCGGTCGATGAGGTCGGCGTCGAGGACGAAGAGGTTGCCGCGGGCGACGGCCTCCAACCGGGGCCAGGCGCGCCACATCGCGAACTCGGGTGCGCTCGCTTCGAGGAGGTCCTCGCGGGGGGCGCCCGAGACGGCTGCGTTTGTCGACGCGCCAGAGGCAAACGCCTCGGAGGCGCCCGTTTGCTTCGTTGCCGCGACCGGATCGGCCGTGACGATCGCCTCGGGGTTCGCGGCGATCACGGCCTCCGTCGAGACGGTCGGCACGAGCGGCGCGAGGCCGGCAAAGACGTTGCGGCCGCCGCAGAGGGCGATCGCATCGCTGACGATATGCGTGCCGTTCAGCGTCATGAGCGGCCGGCTCCAGACCTGGTAGAACACGTTGACCGGGGGCCGGTCCGCATACTGCACGCGCAGCTTTGCGATTTTTTCCCGGTATTCGCGCGCGGCGGTGTCGGCTGTCGGCTCGCTGCCGAGCAGCACGCCGAGTTTTTCGAGGTCCGTGGCGACGTCGTCGACCTTCTGTGGTTCGCTGCGAAAGATCGCGATGCCGAGCGCGCGCAGCTTCGCCAGCTGCCGTTCGTCGTTGCCATGCCGCCAGACGACGATGAGGTCCGGCTTCAACGCGACGATGCGCTCGAGATCGAGTGCGGTGTTGCTGCCGACGCGCGGCAGCGCTTTCGCGGCGGGCGGATAGTCGCTGTACGAGACGGCGCCGACGAGCTTCGGGCCGCCGCCGGCCGCGTAGACGAGCTCGACCGTATGCGGCGCGAGCGCGATGACGCGCTGTGCTGGCGCTGCGAGCGTCACTGTGCCGCCCGTGTCGTCGGTCACCGTCAGCGCGGCGTGCGCGGCGAGTGAGGCGCCGAGCGCGAGCGTAGCGGCGAGGCGGGTGGAGATCGTCCGAACGCAGGCGCGGGCGGGCAACGCCGTCCGTCGGCGAAGAGACGGCTTCATCGCGCGCCTGCCCCTTTGACTGCGAGTGGCAGCCCCGCCACCATCAATGTCGCGTGTTTCGCAAGGCTCGCAACGCGTTGGTTCAGCCGACCAAGCTCGTCCACGTAACGGCGCGTGACCGAGCCGAGCGGCACGACTCCCAAGCCGATTTCGTTACTGACGACGATGATCTTGCCTTGTGCGGCGGTGAGGGCGGCCTCGAAGGCGTCGAGGTGAGCCGTCAGTGTCTCGGCCGCAAGCGCCACCGGCTCGTGAAGCGGAGAGTCGGCGGGCGCGTTCGAGTCCGCGGTGTCGATCGGGCAGAGCAGGTTGGCGAGCCAGAGCGTCAGGCAATCGATGAGTACACAATGACCGCCGCGGTCGGCGCCGCGCAACGCACCGGCCAGATCCGCGCCGGCTTCGACGAGTCCCCAATGCGCGGGCCGCCGCGCGCGGTGATGGGCGATGCGGGCGGCGAATTCGTCGTCGGCGCCGCAGGCCGTGGCGATGTAGGTAACGGGTCGTGCGCTCGCCACCGCAAGCTGCTCGGCGTACATGCTTTTGCCCGAGCGCGCGCCGCCGAGCACGAAGGTGATGTCCGGAATGGTGTTCATCGGCGCGATTGTATCGTTCGGCGCCCCGCATGGTCGTGGGTCGTGCCGACCGGGACTTCCTCCGGGAGCTCCCGACGGTGCTCCCTCCGGTCACCCCCACGGGGACTTCCTCCGGGAGCCCCCAGAGGGTGCTCCCTCCGGTCGTCCCCACGGGGATTTCCTCCGGGAGCCCCCCAAAGGGTGCTCCCTCCGGTCACTGTTTGGGGGGCGGGCGATTTGCCGATATTATCGTCAGCGCGATGCCTCTGATAAGTTGTGAGCGAAATGGCAAACCGGCCGCGCGGCGCGGCCTTCTACCGGGAGACTGCATGACGGTAATCGTGGTGGCCAACCCCAAGGGCGGGGTCGGCAAGAGCACGCTATCGACCAATCTGGCGGGTTATTTCGCTGCGAACGGCGAATGGGTTGCGCTCGCCGATCTCGATCGGCAGCAGTCCGCGCACGACTGGCTAGCCCTGCGGCCACAGGGTTTGCCGCCGATCGAAGCATGGGAGGTCGATCCGGACCAGCCAGCGAGGCCGCCCAAGGGGCTCGAGCACGCCGTCGTCGATACGCCGGCCGGCCTGCGCGGAAACCGTCTCACCGCGGCGCTCGGGCTTGCCGACAAGGTCATCGTGCCGCTGCAGCCGTCGTTGTTCGATATTCTTGCAACGCAGCATTTTCTCGAGCGCCTCGCCGAGGAGAAAGCGGTGCGCAAAGGCGCGATCGAGATCGGCGTAGTGGGAATGCGTGTGGACGCCCGCACGCGCTCGGCCGATCAGCTCCACCGCTTCGTGGAGGGCTTGAAGCTTCCGGTGCTCGGCTATTTGCGCGATACGCAGAACTACGTGCAGCTCGCCGCGCACGGCCTCACGCTGTGGGACGTCGCGAAAAGCCGCGTCGAGCGGGATCTCGAGCAGTGGGAGCCGATTGCCACCTGGGCCGCCAAGTCCAAATAGGCGAAGGCGTCATCGGCCCGTCGGAAGAACCGTCAGGTCCAGTTTTGCACCGGCACGTGGCCGCGACTGCCTTTCGCTTTGTTGTGCTCGTCGACGAAGACGAGCTTGGGCTCCCAGCCCGCTTTGAGCTCCGCTTCGTCGATCATCGCGAAGGCCGCGATGATGACGAGGTCGCCGAGCTGCGCGCGCCGCGCGGCCGAGCCGTTCAGCGAGATCATGCCGCTGCCGCGCTCGCCGCGGATCGCATAGGTGGAGAACCGCTCGCCGTTGTTGATGTTCCAGACGTCGATGCGCTCGTTTTCGACGATATTCGCCGCTTCGAGCAGATCCTCGTCGATCGCGCACGAGCCCTCGTAGTGCAGCTCGCAATGGGTGACGACGGCGCGGTGGATCTTCGATTTGAGCATATGGCGCTGCATGATCGTTTCCTCAGATCTCGAGATTGTCGATGAGGCGCGTCGCGCCCAGCTTGGCGGCGCTGAGCACGACGAGCGGTGCGTCCGTTTCGTGCGCGGCCGGCGCGACGAGGTTCGAGCGTTTGCGCACGGCGATGTAGTCGGGTTTCCAGCCGCGTGCGGCAAGGCTTGCCATCGCCTCACGCTCGAGCTTGCCGAAATCGCGCTCGCCCGCGAGCACGGCCTCGCGCAAACGCGCGAGCGTGACCGCCAACATCGGCGCTTCGGCGCGCTCGGTTTCGCTCAGATAGCGGTTGCGCGAGCTCAGCGCGAGACCGTCCGCGTCGCGCACGGTCTCGGCGGCAATGATGTCCGTCTGCAGCGCGAACTGGTGGCACATCCGCCGCACGATCATCAACTGTTGGTAGTCCTTTTTGCCGAAGACCGCCACGCGCGGCTGCACGCAGGCCATCAGCTTCATGACGACCGTGCAGACGCCCGTGAAGAAGCCGGGACGGAACTCGCCCTCGAGGATATCGCCGAGGTCGTGCGGCGGGTGCACGCGGTACTCCTGCGGCTCGGGATACATATCGCGCTCGGTCGGCGCGAAGAGAACGTAGACGTTCTCCTTCTCGAGCTTCTCGACGTCGGCCTCGAGCGTGCGCGGATATTTGTCGAAGTCCTCGTTCGGGCCAAACTGCAGACGATTGACGAAGATGCTCGCGACGACCGGGTCGCCGTGCTGGCGCGCCAGCCGCATCAGCGACAGGTGCCCCTCGTGCAAATTGCCCATCGTCGGCACGAACGCCGTACGGTTCTGGCCGCGCAACTGGTCGCGCAATTCCTGGATCGAGCTGATGACTTTCATGATGGCCGGGTTTTCGCGCTGGCGCGAGCGGTTTCAAGGCGCGCCGATTGTAGTGGATTTACTCGTGGGTGGCACTCGAACGCAATGGAACGCTTGAACGCTGGAACGTGCCGCCGGCCGGAAGCGCCCCGATGCCCACCGCGTCAAGCAGGCAAGTAAGCGAGCCGCACGTAGATCGGAGCGAATGCCTCCGCCTGCGTAATCTCGATCAGCGATTCACGCGAGAGCTCGAGCATGGCGATGAAGTTGACGACGACGACGGGTACGCCGCGCGACACGTCGAAGAGTTCCGAGAACTCCATGAAGCGTGCGTTTTGCAGCCGCCGCAGGATGAGGCTCATGTGCTCGCGCACCGAAAGCTCCTCGCGCGAGATCTTATGGTGCTGCACGAGCTTTGCGCGCTTCAGCACGTCGGCCCAGGCGGCGCGTAGATCGTCCGTCGACACGTCCGGGAAGCGCGGCGCGATGCTTTGCTCGATGTAGACCTGAGCGCGCAGAAAATCGCGCCCGAGCTGCGGCAGGCGATCGAGCTGCTGCGCCGCGAGCTTCATCCGCTCGTATTCGAGCAGGCGCCGTACGAGTTCGGCGCGCGGATCCTCGGCTTCGTCGCCCGTATCGGCTTTCTTGACCGGCAGCAGCATGCGCGACTTGATCTCGATCAGCATCGCGGCCATGAGCAGGTACTCCGACGCCAGCTCGAGGTTCGACTTGCGCAGTTGCTCGACGTAGCCGAGGTATTGCGCCGTCACGTCGGCCATCGGAATGTCGAGAACGTTGAAGTTCTGCTTGCGGATCAGGTAGAGCAAAAGGTCGAGCGGACCTTCGAACGTCTCGAGGAAGATTTCGAGCGCGTCCGGCGGAATGTAGAGGTCCTGCGGCAGCTTGAAGAGCGGCTCGCCGTAAAGGCGCGCGAAAGCGACGCCGTCGACCGTGTCGGGCGTCGTATCGGTGGCTGGCGCGGTCAGCGCCGCTTGCGGCTCACGCGAGCGCTCGACCTCGTCCGCGGCGCTCACGCTCAGAAGTTCTGGTAGTAGACGTACGGCGTCTGCTTTACGCGGGAAGCTTGCTGATTGGCGCGCTCTTCGAGATCGACAGGCTGCTTGTCCCAAAGCAGCGCACGGCCGCGCCGCTGTTCCTCTTCGAGCGTGGGCCGCTGCTGTTTCAGTTCATTGAGAAACTTGGTGATATCCGATTGATACATGGCTCGACGATCGCGGAAAATGGGGAAGAGTCGAGATCGGGCGTACCCTCTCGATGAATCGAGATTTTAGCGCATGCGCGGCCAGCCGGAACAACGCGCGGCGAGCGCCGTCCAATCCCGGCGCGCGCCCGGCGCGCCGACAAAGAAGGGAGGGCCCGTTTGCGGGACGCCGTAACCGATTCGCCGCGTGGCTCGCGCCGCGTACGCAAGCGCGCCGCGCCGGCCGCGGCGCTCGCGCTCGTCGTGCGGCCCCTGAGCCCCCCGCGGCCCCCGAGGCCCGTGCAGCCCGTGACGCTCACGGGCTGCGTGCGCGGCTGGCTTCTCGCCGCGCTGGGCGGATTGCTCCTCGCGCTATCGGCGCCGGCCGCCGCCCGATACCGCATCGACATCGATGCGCCGCGCTCGGTCCGCAAGCTGCTCGAGCAGCATCTCGATCTGGCGCGCTTCGCCAAGCGGGACGACGTCAGCGACGATCAATTCGAGTTCCTCATTACCGCCACGCCGCAACAGGTACGCGATCTCGTCGCGACCGACGGTTACTTCTCGCCCGTCGTGCGCACCGACGTCCGAACCGCGGATGGCAAGCGAAACGTTACCGTGCACGTCGATCCGGGCCCGCGCACGACCGTTACTTCCGTCGAGCTCGCGTTCGAGGGGCCCGTTTCGACGGAGGCGCCCGCGCGCGAGAACGCGGCGCGTTTCGCCTTTTCGTTGCACGTCGGGGATCCGTTCACGCAATCGGGTTGGAGCGAGGCGAAGGACGCGGCGTTGAAAGCGCTGCAGGCGCGACGCTATCTCGGCGCCAAGATCGCCCGTTCGGAGGCGCGCATCGACCCGCTGCGAAAGTCCGCGGCGCTTTCCGTGACGTTCGCGAGCGGGCCGACCTTCACGCTCGGTCCGCTCGACGTTTCCGGCGTGCGCCGCTATCCGGGGTGGATCGTGTCCAACGTCAATCCACTGTCGGTCGGCGAGACCTACAACAGCGATCGCATCGCCGAGCTCCAGCGCCAGCTGCAAAATACGCCGTACTACGCGAGCGTGGCGATCGACATCGACAACGACGCCGACAAGCCGCACGATACGCCGGTCCATGTGAAAGTGAGCGAGTTTCCGTATAACAGCGTGCGCAGCGGCGTAGGCTATGCGACCGATACGGGTGCGCACATCCAGGGAGCCTACTCGTACTTGAACACGTTCGGCGCCGCCTGGCCGTTTTCCGTGCAAGGCCGGCTCGACCAGATCCAGCAATACGGTCAGATTCAGCTCTCGATGCCGCCGGGCAAGCGCGGATGGGTCAACAGCGCGCTCGCCTCGTACACGACGACGAACGTCTCGGGCACGCGCATCTACAGCGCGCGCGCGGGCCTGCAGCGCACGCGCACGTCGCAGTTCATCGACTATGCCTATTCGATCGAGTACTACTCGGACCGGCTCGATCAGAATACGGCGGGCCCAACCACGAGCCATGCGCTCATGCCGCAATGGTCGTGGACGCGCCGACACGTCGACGACCCGCTCTTTCCCCGCTCGGGTAACCTGCTTCATGCGGAAGCCGGGTTCGCGATCAAGGGGCTGCTCTCGGATCAGACGTTCACGCGCGCCTACGCTCGCGGCGAGCAGTATCTGCCGATCGGCAAGCGCGATCTGATGGTGTTCCGAGCCGAGTTCGGCGGCGTATTCACGACGGGCGGCTCGCGCGGCATCCCCGCTTCGCTGCTCTTTCGCGCGGGCGGCTCGAACTCGATCCGCGGCTACGGATTTCAGAGCATCGGCACGACTGTCGACGGCTCGGTCTTGCCGGCGAAATATCTGATGACGGGGACGGCCGAGTATCAGCATTGGTTCTCGCACGACTGGGGCGCAGCCGTGTTTTACGACATCGGCACCGCGACCGACACGTGGCACGACAAGACGTTCTATCCGGGCGTCGGCGTCGGCGCGCGCTGGCGCAGCCCGGTCGGGCCGATCAACGTCGATCTCGCCTACGGCATCCGCAACCGGAGCGTGCGGCCGTACCTGACGCTTGGCATCGCTTTTTGAGTTCCCCGGAGCATGACAAACGAATTGCCGCCCTCGCCATCCGCCGCCACGAAGCCGCACGCTCCGCCTTCGCCACCCGGCGGCGCCGCGCCACCTGGGCCGCCAGGGCGGCCCGAACCGCCGCGGCGGCGTCGGCATCGCGCCTTGCGCGCGGCGTTTTGGACGGCCGGCGTGCTCGTGGTTCTCGTTGCGCTCGCCGCGCTTGCGCTCTACGGCGCGCTGACGACCGAGCGAGGAACCCGGCTCGCCTGGCGAGCGGCAGTCGCGGTCGCGGGCGGCCGCTTGTCGGGCACGCTGATCGGCGGCACCCTCGAGACGGGCGTGCGGCTTGCCGACGTCCGTTGGCGCAGCGGCGCGACGACGTCAGCCGAGGCGCCAGCAGCAGCGGCGTCGAGTGCAACGAGTGCGTCCGGGCCGGCGGCAGGCGCCACCGATATCCGCATCGATCGCCTGACGGGGCGCTGGGCGCTCACGCACTCGCCGTGGCGCTTCACCGTCGAAGAACTGAGCGCCGGCACGATCGACACGCAGCTCGCGCCGTCCGGCCGCCATGCGCCGCTGAGGCTGCCGACGAACCTCAGGCTGCCGCTGGAGCTCGATATCCGATCGGTTGCCGTCGACAGGCTGCGCCTTCGGAACGGAACCAGCACGGAGGAGTACGATCGATTGAGGCTGCATGGGCGCAGCGACGGGCGCCATCATGCGCTGTCGCTCGACGGGATCGACACGCCCTACGGCGCGGTCACCGCGGAACTGTCGCTCGATGGCGTTCGGCCCTTCGCGCTCGCCGGCGACGTCGGCTATGCCGGCAATGTCGACAAAGAGGCGGTGCGGGCAAGCGCGCATTTATCGGGCACGCTCGAAGCGCTCGCCGCCGATGTCGCCGCGAGCGGCTTCAAGCTCTCGGGCCAAGCGCACGTCGAAGCGGAGCCGTTCGCTGCGGTTCCGCTCAAGCGCGTCGCGCTCTCGTTCGCCCATGTGAATCCGCAGGTTTTCAGCGCGGGCGCGCCGTTCGCCGACTTGTCGATCGAGGCGCGGCTCACGCCTGTCGGCGGCTCGAGCGGCGCCTCGCTCGTCGTCGCGGGACCGCTTTCCATCGTCAACGCCAAGCCGGGGGCGATCGACGCCAGGTTGTTGCCGCTGATCGACGCCCATGCCGACATCCGGTTCGACGCAAACACCGAGCGCATCGACAACCTGCGCGTGAGGCTCGTGCCCGGCGCGACGCTCACGGGCGGCGGCGTGCTGCACCGTGGGAAGGGTCGTTTGAACCTGCATGCGACGGGGCTCGACGTCAATACGTTCACGCCATACGTGCGGCCCACCGCGTTCGACGGTCCGATCGGCATCTCGCTCGACGGCGGGACGCAGGCGGTCGATTTCGATCTGGCCGACGGTCACGCGCGGCTCGGCGCGCGCGCCAAGGTGACGCTCGACCGAACGCGGATCGCGTTGCAGGGCGTGCGCGTGAGCGCAGGGGCCGGCCGTGTCGAGCTCGACGGCACGCTCGCTCGCGATACACGCGAGACCTACGAGTTGCGCGCGAAGCTCAGCGATTTCGATCCGCGTTTGCTGATGGCTTCTGCGCACACGGCGAAGGCGCACCCGCCAGCGGGCGGTGCGAAGGTGCCCGCAACGGCGACCCGAGGCGCCACATCCAGACCACCCAAGAAGCTACCGAAGTTGCCGGAGGCCCGTGTGACGGGGACGCTGGCGGCGACGGGCGCGCTCGCGCCGGCGTTCGCGACGAAGCTGCGCTTCGAGCTCGGCGAGAGCGTCTACGACGGTTTCCCGCTCACGGGCGCGGGCACGGTGCAACTCGTCGGCAAGCGGCTGCTGCCGAGCGACGCGGCGCTTTCGATCGCGGGCAACGACGTCGAGCTGCACGGCAGTTTCGGCGGCCGCGGCGACCGGTTGCGCTTTCACGTCGCGGCGCCGAGCCTCGATCGGCTCGGATTCGGCCTGGCCGGCACGATCGTCGCCGATGGTGATCTGACGGGCACATTGGCCCATCCGGATGCGACGTTGACGTACGACGCCAAAGACGTCGCGTTCGGAGAGAACCGTGTCGGGGCGGCCACGGGCCGCGCGTTGATTCGCGACGGCGCGAACGGGGCACTCGAATTCTCGACGGATGCGCGCGACGTCCATACGAATGCGGGCGACTTCACGAGCCTGTCGGCCCATGCGAGCGGCACGCGCGCAAAGCATACATTCGATGTGGCGGGCAAAGGCACGGTGCGCGGCCGGCCCGTCGACCTGACGCTGGCCGCCTCGGGCGGCTTGCAGGAGACCCCCGGCGGCCCGCGCTGGGACGGCACGGTGACGCGTTTGGCGAACCGCGGCATGCCGTCGCTCGAGCTGCAATCGCCGCTGGCGATAACGGCGTCGCGCGACCTGATCACGCTCGGCGCGACGCGGCTCGCGCTCGAAGGAGCGCGCTTCGACCTTAAATCGTTCGCGTACGATCGCGGGGCGCTGAGCTCGGCCGGATCCGCCACGAACCTGTCGATTGGCCGTCTGCTCGCGGTACGCGAGGAATTGACCGGCACGCCGTCGCGCGCGAGAAGCGATCTCGTGCTCGCGGGCGATTGGGACTTCTCGGTCGGCCGCACGGCGCGCGGATATGCGCATATCGATCGCGTCGGCGGCGACCTATCGGTCGATACGGGGCGCGGGGGGCTGGTGCCGCTCGGGATCACGGCGCTCAGCGCCCGCGTGGAAGCGAGCGGCGGCACACGGATCACGGCGACGCTGCACGCCGCGGCAAGCCGGGTCGGCAAGGCCGATGCCAATGCGAGCGTGCCGCTCGCGCCCGACGCGGCGCGCGGCGGCTTGCTCAGTGTCAGCGCCGATGCGCCGCTTGCCGGCGCGGTGACGGCCGACGTCCCGTCGCTGACAACGACGGGCGGACTCATCGGCCCGAGCTACCTGCTCGACGGCCATCTTGCGCTGAAATTGACGCTCGCCGGCACGGCGGCGAAACCGGCCGTTTCGGGCTCGCTGACAGGCGACGGCCTTTCGGCGACATGGGTGGACCAGGGGGTACAACTGAAGGATGGCGTGGTGCGCGTGGCGCTTTCGAACAATCTCGTCGAATTTCGGCAGGTCGAGTTCCACGGCGGCAAGGGCACCCTGCGCGCGACGGGGCGCATCGGGCTCGATCGTGCCGAGCCCGATCTGACAGCGCAAATCGTCGCGGACAAGCTCGAGCTCTTCGCCGCGCCCGATCGACAGCTCTCGCTCTCGGGCAGCGCGACGGTCGCCAATGGCGGCCCCGAAGGCGGGATGGACATCAACGGCAAATTCAAGGTGGACCGTGCGCACTTCGATATGCCCGAGCGGCCGGCGCCGAAGCTGTCGGACGACGTCGTGATCGTACGCGACAACGGGGGCCGGCCGAGCGGCGGCAATGCAACGCGCGCGTCGTCCGACACGACGCAATCGATGAACAAGCCCGTCGGCCGTTTCGCGCCGCGCGCCAACATCGATATCGATCTGGGCTCCGATTTCCGCTTCCGCGGCCAGGGCGCCGATCTCGGCCTGCGCGGCATGGTGACGCTGATGTCGGCGCCGTTGAAGCCGCTGCGGGCTATCGGCAACGTGCGCGTGACCGAAGGCTCGACTTACACGACGTTCGGCCGCAAGCTCGCGATCGAGAATGGGTTCTTCACGTTCAACGGCCCCGTGGCGAATCCCGGCATCAACATCCTGGCGATGCGGCGCAACCAGGACGTGGAAGCGGGGGTACAGGTCACGGGTACGGTCGGCGCGCCAGTCGTCAAGCTCGTCTCCGAGCCGAACGTGCCCGACGACGACAAGCTCTCGTGGCTGCTGTTCGGCCATGGGACCGATCAGGGCAACAACCTCGGCCAGCAAAGCACGATGACGACGGCGCTCGCATTGCTCGGCAGCGCGACGGGCAAGCGCGTCGCGCAAACGGTCGGTCTCGACGAGGTCTCGGTGGGACGCAGCGAGGTGGGCCTGACCGACCCGCAGGTCGTGATGCTCTCGAAGGCGATCACCGAGCGGCTCGTGCTCGGCTACGAGCAGGGCCTGCAATCGGCGAGCAATGCCTTCAAGGCCACCGTGAATCTGTCCCGCTTCTGGTCCATTTCCGCTTACGGCGGCACGTTCGAGGGCGTCGACGTCAGCTTCAGCCGCCGTTTCGACGGCTTCTGGTCGCGCGAGCGCCGGTAATCAGGCCCACCAGGCCCTAACGCACGCGCATGCCCGGCCGCGCGCCGCTGTGCGGCTCGAGGATGTAAAGGCCGGGCTCGGCTTTTTCGTCGGCAGCCGAGGCCGCGAGCACCATCCCTTCGGAGACGCCGAACTTCATCTTGCGCGGGGCGAGGTTCGCGACCATCACCGTCAGCTTGCCGACGAGATCTTCGGGGCGATAGGCCGACTTGATGCCCGAGAAGACGTTGCGCGTCTTCGCCTCGCCTACGTCGAGCGTGAGCTGGAGCAGCTTGTCGGAGCCTTCCACGGCCTTGCAATCGACGATGAGCGCCACGCGCAGATCGATCTTGGCGAAATCGTCGATGCCGATGACGCCGTCCGCGTTCGCGCTCGCGACGGCCGCCTCGGCCTTGGCGCCTTTCGCGCCCTTTCCGTTGGCCTGCTGAGCCTTGCCGGCCTCGGCGGGCTGAGCGCTTTGCTCGGCGGGCGCGCCGTTCGCGGGCAGCAGGCTTTGGCGATTGGCCGCGACGAGCGCTTCGATCTGCTTCGCGTCGACGCGCGTCATCAGATGCTTGTAGGCATTGATCGGCCGTTCGGACGAGAGCGGCCGAGCGGCGTCCGCCCAGACGAGCGGCGCCACGCCGAGGAACGCTTCGACGTTCTCGGCGAGCACCGGCAGCACCGGTTTCAGTGCGATCGAGAGCAGGCGGAACGCTTCGATGCTGACGCTCACCGTCTCGTGCAAGGCAACGGCGTTGGCCGGGTCTTTCGCCTGATCCCAAGGCTTCGCTGTGTCGACATAGGTGTTGACGGCGTCCGCCAGCTCCATCGTCTGGCGGATGGCGCGGCTGTACTCGCGCGCTTCGTAATGCGCGGCGATCTGCGGCAGTGCCGCGCGCAACGTGTCGAGCAGCGGATGGCGCATCGCGCTGTCCTGCACGCGTCCGTCGAACCGCTTCGTCAGAAAACCGGCCGCGCGGCTCGCGATGTTGACGTACTTGCCGACGATGTCGCTATTGACGCGCGCCTGGAAGTCCTCGAGGTTGAGGTCGATGTCTTCCATCGTCGAGTTGAGCTTGGCGGCAAGGTAGTAGCGCAGCCATTCGGGGTTGAGGCCCGTTTCCACGTAGCTCGACGCGGTGATGAAGGTGCCGCGCGACTTCGACATCTTCGCGCCGTCGACGGTCAGGAAACCGTGCGCGAAGACGTTCGTCGGCGTGCGGTGGCCCGAGAACTCGAGCATCGCGGGCCAAAAGAGCGTATGAAAATAAAGGATGTCCTTGCCGATGAAGTGATACTGCTCGGCGTCGGAGCCTTTGCGGATCCAGCTCTCGAAGTCGAGCCCCTTGCGCGCGGCGAGGTTCTTGAAGCTCGCGTAATAGCCGACGGGCGCGTCCAGCCAGACGTAGAAGTACTTGCCCGTCGCCCCGGGGATCTCGAAGCCGAAATAGGGCGCATCTCGCGAGATGTCCCAGTCGGCGAGCTTGGCCTCGCCCGCCTCGCCGAGCCACTCCCTCATCTTGTTCGTGGCCTCGGGCTGCGCGAGGCCGCTGACCCATCCGCGCAGGAACGCTTCGCAGCGCGGATCGGAAAGTCGGAAGAAGTAATGCGTCGACGTCCTGCGCACCGGCGTGGCGCCCGAGACGACCGAGTACGGGTTGATGAGGTCCGTCGGCTGATAGGTGGAGCCGCAGACTTCGCAACTGTCGCCGTATTGGTCCTTGGCGCCGCACTTCGGGCACTCGCCTTTGATGAAGCGGTCCGGCAGGAACATCTCCTTGACGGGGTCGTACGCCTGCTCGATTTCGCGCGCATCGATGAACCCCGCGTCCCTCAGGGCGAGGTAGATCGACTCGGACAACTCGCGGTTTTCTTCCGACTCGGTCGAGTAGTAGTTGTCGTACGAGATGTGAAAGCTCGCGAAGTCACGCTGATGCTCGCGCGCCACGCGCTCGATCAGCGCGGCGGGCGTGATGCCCTCTTTTTCGGCCGACAGCATGATCGGCGTGCCATGGGCATCGTCGGCGCAGACGTAGTAGACCTCGTGCCCGTGCATTCGCAGCGCGCGGACCCAGATATCGGTCTGGACGTGCTCGACCATGTGGCCGAGGTGGATCTGTCCGTTCGCATAAGGCAAGGCGGACGTGACGAGAATCCGGCGGCGCGGTGCGTCGGTGCTGGCGGCGAATGGGGCGTGCGATGTCATCTGCGTTTCGGGACGGACTGCCGGTGCAAGGGGAAGCAGCGATTTTAACAGGCGGGGCACGCTTCATCGTGCCGGCGGCCCACGGCGGGCGATTCGCGCGGCACGGGGCAAAAGGCCGAGGCAAAAAAAACCGGGGCAATCGCCCCGGAGCAACAACGACAAGAGGAGAATGGTGACGCGGCTGGCTCGCGCCAACCACGTACCAATTCTAGTGACAGCGAATCGCTCGGCGAGTTCGAAATTTTTTTCGATTCGTTTACCGGCAGATTCCGGGCGGCTTCCGCGCCCGTCCGACGGGGCTCCCAGCCGATGTCGGCAGAGCCCCGCGGTGTCCCCTCTTTAATCCTTACTGATAACGAGGTTGTTGACCGGGCTGAGCCGTCGCACGCAAATAGATCTCGACACGGCGATTTTGGGCACGACCCGCGTCGGTATTGTTGTCGGCGACCGGATTGTTCTCGCCGTAGCCCTGCGCGGCCAGGCGGTTGGGCGAAATGCCGTGCTGGGTCAGATAAGTGGCCACGCTCTGGGCGCGATTCACCGAAAGCGTCTGGTTGTACTGGGGGCTGCCCGTGCTGTCGGTATATCCGCGAACCTCGGCGACGAGCTCGGGATGCTGCTGCATCTGCGTCGACAGCTCGTTCAGCGTCGGGTAGAGCGCCGGGTTGATCTGGTAGCTGTTCGTCGCGAACGTCACGTTGCTCGGAATGTTCAGCTTGAGCGAGCCGTCCGGCTGCTCGCTGACCTGCGTGCCCGTTCCCCTCGACGCCCCCGAGAGTCGGTTGCGGATCGCATCCCACTTGTAGCCCGTGATGCCGCCGAGCAGCGCACCGGCGCCGGCGCCGATCGCCGCCCCCTTGCCGCCGCCCGCGAGCGCGCCGATCACGGCGCCCACGCCGGCGCCGGCGCCCGTGCCGTAGGCGGCGTTCGTCTGGTCTTGCGACGCGCAGCCTGCGACGAGTGCGCCGACCACGGTCAACACTGCCAGGCGGGTCACTGTTTTCGCTTGCATTTTTCAGGTCCTCTCATAAAAACGTGTCGGAACGGCGTAACCGTGCCGCGCGCGAGCGTCAGCCGACGCCCGCGGCGCGAACCACTACAATAGCGTTTATGCGGCCGGATGCGGCCCCACGGTGTGCCGACGCGAAGGTGCCCCTCGGGCCTCGTTTTGGCAATGGCACGCAACATTTTTTTTCAATTTTCCGCTTAACGGCGAGCGGGGCGCCGGTCGCCGCAATGCGAGCGCTGCCGATCCGCCCGTTCGCCGCAAGCCGTTTCCTTTCCGGAGTCGTCTCAATGAGCATTGATCGGGCCTTGGTCGACGCTGCCCTCGCGGCCGTCACGGACCCCAACACGGGCCGCCCGTTCTCGGCAGCGAAAGGCGTCAGGAACGTCACGATAGACGGCACGACGGTGCGTGCCGAAGTCGTCCTCGGCTACCCCGCCAAAACGCGGCACGAGGCGCTGCGTGCGCTCGTCGAGGGCGAGTTGCGCAAAGTGCCCGGCGTGGAGCGGGCCGAGGTCGCGATCTCGCAGTCCATCGTCGCCCATGCCGTGCAGCGCGGCGTCAAGCTGCTGCCGAACGTCAAGAACATCGTCGCCGTGGCCTCGGGCAAGGGCGGCGTCGGCAAGAGCACGACGGCCGTCAACCTGGCGCTCGCGCTCGCGAGCGAAGGCGCGTCGGTGGGCGTGCTCGACGCCGACATCTACGGGCCGTCGATCCCGACGATGCTCGGCATTCATGACCGGCCCGACTCGCCGGACGGCCAGTCGATGAACCCGCTCGAAGGCTACGGGGTGCAGGCGAACTCGATCGGCTTTCTCGTCGAGCAGGACAACCCGATGGTCTGGCGCGGTCCGATGGTGACCTCGGCGCTCGAGCAGCTCCTCAGGCAGACGAACTGGCGCGAGCTCGACTATCTGATCGTCGACATGCCGCCCGGCACCGGCGATATCCAGCTCACGCTCGCGCAGCGCGTGCCCGTGACCGGAGCCGTCATCGTGACCACCCCGCAAGACATCGCGCTCATCGATGCGAAGAAGGGCTTGAAGATGTTCGAGAAGGTCGGCGTGCCGATTCTCGGCATCGTCGAGAACATGAGCATCCATATCTGCTCGAATTGCGGTCATGCCGAGCACATCTTCGGCGCGGGCGGTGCCGAGCGGATGGCGGGCGACTACGGCGTCGAGCTGCTCGGCAGCCTGCCGCTCGATATCGCGATCCGCGAGCAGGCGGACAGCGGGCGCCCGACCGTCGTTGCGGAGCCCGACGGGCGCGTTGCCGAGACCTATCGCGAGATCGCCCGCAAGGTCGCGATCCATATCGCCGAGCGCGCGCGCGACATGACGTCGAAGTTCCCGAGCATCGTCGTGCAGAACACCTGAGCGCGGTTGCGCCCCGGCCGTTCGGACATGCCGCGCGCGTGCGCCGCGCGTCGCGGTATCATGTCGCCTTCGCTTGAGTCCGGCATGGCGGTGCCCGCGTGAGACGTGTAGGGTACGCGGCCGGCGTGAGGATCGCATGAGAGAACGAACCGACGGGCGGTGCGCGCATGCGCTAAGCGTCCTCGCCTGCATCGGCCTGCTGGGCCTGATGGGCGCGACGCTCGCTGGCTGCACCGCTTTTTTCGGACCCCACGAAAAGCGCGCGAACGCGCAACTGCTCCCGACCGTCGGCAACACGGCGCGCGGCTCCGTCACGTTCATCGAACGCTCGGATGGCGTCCAGGTCACCTATAACCTGACCGGCCTGCCGGCCAACAGCGATCATGCGCTGCAAGTGCACGAGCGCGGCGATTGCAACGCGGCGGACGGCTCGAGCGCGGGCGCCGTGTTCGCGCCGGCGGCATCGAGGCTCCGGGCGGGCGTGCGCGTGGAGGGCGATCTCGGCAACATCCATGCGGATGCCACGGGCGTGGCGACGGGGTTCATCGTCGCCCCGGATCTGGCGCTCGATGGCGTGCGCTCGGTGATCGGCCGTTCCGTGCTGATCCACCGTGAACCGGACGATCCGGCGTTCCCCGATCACAGTGTCGGTCCGGCGCTTGCCTGCGGCACCATCCGGTAGCGGGCGCGGCAGTGAACGACGGGCGGCGGACGCCGCGAGGCGATTGAAACCAGCGAGCAGTGAAAGGCAGTCTCCGAGGCTAACCACACCTTTATGACAATCAAATCCGACAAGTGGATTCGGCGCATGGCCGAAGAGCACAAGATGATCGAGCCGTTCACGGCCGATCAGGTGCGCACGGCCGAGGACGGCCGCAAGATCGTGAGCTACGGCACGTCGAGCTACGGGTACGACATTCGCTGCGCGGACGAATTCAAGATCTTCACGAACATCAATACGACGATCGTCGACCCGAAGAACTTCGACGAAAAATCGTTCGTCGATTTCAAGGGCGACGTCTGCATCATTCCGCCGAACTCGTTCGCGCTCGCGCGCACGGTGGAGTACTTCCGGATTCCGCGCAATGTGTTGACGGTGTGTCTCGGCAAATCCACGTATGCGCGTTGCGGAATCATCGTCAACGTGACGCCGTTCGAGCCCGAGTGGGAAGGCTATGTGACGCTCGAGTTCTCGAACACGACGCCGCTGCCGGCGAAGATCTACGCGAACGAGGGTGTCGCACAGGTGCTCTTCTTCGAGAGCGACGAGGTGTGCGAGGTCTCGTACGCGGACCGCGGCGGCAAGTACCAGGGGCAGCACGGCGTCACGCTGCCGAAGACGTAACGCGTCGTCCGTCATACTGTTGACGCATAGCGGCGAGAAGCTGTCAGGTTGTTCGAGCGACCGCTCGGCACGGAGCTGAAACCGGGCCGGCGGTCCTTGTTTTTGGAGATGCTTCATGAAGTTTCGTTTCCCCGTCGTCATCATCGACGAAGACTTTCGCTCCGAGAACATCTCGGGTTCCGGCATCCGGGCGCTCGCCGAGGCGATCCAGGGCGAGGGTGTCGAGGTGCTGGGGCTGACGAGCTATGGTGACCTCACCTCGTTCGCGCAGCAGTCGAGCCGCGCGTCGTGCTTCATCCTGTCGCTCGACGACGACGAGCTCATGCTCGGCGAGACCGGACCTGACGGCGAGCTGCCCGAGCTCGCGACGGCGATCATCGAGCTGCGCGCGTTCGTGACCGAAGTGCGGCGCCGCAACGCGGACATCCCGATCTTTCTTTACGGCGAGACGCGCACCTCGCGCCATCTGCCGAACGACATCCTGCGCGAGCTGCACGGCTTCATTCACATGTTCGAGGACACGCCCGAGTTCGTCGCGCGCCATATCGTGCGCGAAGCGAAGGTCTACCTCGATTCGCTTGCGCCGCCGTTCTTCAAGGAGCTCGTCAAATACGCGGACGAAGGCTCGTACTCGTGGCACTGCCCGGGCCACTCCGGCGGTGTCGCGTTCCTGAAGAGCCCGCTCGGCCAGATGTTCCACCAGTTCTTCGGCGAGAACATGCTGCGCGCCGATGTCTGCAACGCCGTCGACGAGCTGGGGCAGCTGCTCGATCATATCGGCCCCGTGGCGGCGTCCGAGCGCAACGCCGCGCGGATCTTCAGCGCGGACCATCTGTTTTTCGTAACGAACGGCACGTCGACGTCGAACAAGATCGTCTGGCATGCGACGGTGGCGCCGGGCGACATCGTCGTCGTCGATCGCAACTGTCACAAGTCGATCCTCCATGCGATCACGATGACGGGCGCGATTCCCGTGTTCCTCACGCCTACGCGCAACAACTTCGGCATCATCGGGCCGATTCCGCTCGACGAGTTCAGGCCCGAGAACATCCGCAAGAAGATCCAGGCGAATCCGTTCGCGCGCGAGGCGCTCGAGAAGAACCCGCGCCTGAAGCCGAGGATCCTCACGATCACGCAAAGCACTTACGACGGCGTCGTCTACAACGTCGAGATGATCAAGGATCTGCTCGGCGACTTCCTCGATACACTGCATTTCGACGAGGCCTGGCTGCCGCATGCCGAATTCCATCCGTTCTACAAGGACATGCACGCGATAGGCGCGGGACGCCCACGCACGGGCGCGCTCGTCTTCGCGACGCACTCGACGCACAAGCTGCTCGCCGGCATCTCGCAGGCTTCGCAAATCGTCGTGCAGGATTCGGCCGACGGTGCCTTCGATCGGCACCGCTTCAACGAGGCGTATCTGATGCATACGTCGACGAGCCCGCAATACGCGATCATCGCCTCGTGCGACGTGGCCGCCGCGATGATGGAGCCGCCGGGCGGCACGGCGCTCGTCGAGGAGTCGATCGCCGAGGCGCTAGACTTCCGGCGCGCGATGCGCAAGGTCGACGCCGAGTACGGCGACGATTGGTTCTTCCAGGTCTGGGGGCCGGAGGCGCTCGCCGAGGAGGGGATCGGCTCGCGCGAGGACTGGGTGCTGCGCGCGAATGATCCGTGGCATGGTTTCGGGCCGCTCGCCGAGGGCTTCAACATGCTCGATCCGATCAAGGCGACGATCGTGACACCGGGCCTCGATCTGGCGGGCGATTTCGGCGAGACGGGCATTCCGGCCGCGATCGTGACGAGGTATCTGGCCGAGCACGGCATCATCGTCGAGAAGACGGGCCTTTACTCGTTCTTCATCATGTTCACGATCGGCATCACGAAGGGCCGCTGGAACTCGATGGTGACGGAGCTGCAGCAGTTCAAGGACGACTACGACGGCAACCAGCCGCTCTGGCGCGTGCTGCCCGAATTCGTCGCGCAGCATCCCGCTTACGAGCGCATGGGGCTGCGCGATCTGTGTCAGGCGATTCATAGCGTCTACCGCGCAAACGACATCGCGCGGCTCACGACCGAGATGTATCTCTCGAACATGGAGCCCGCGATGAAGCCGTCCGATGCGTTCGCGAAGCTCGCGCATCGCGAGATCGACCGCGTGCCGATCGACGAGCTCGAAGGGCGCGTCACCAGCGTGTTGCTGACGCCTTATCCGCCCGGCATTCCGCTTTTGATTCCGGGCGAGCGGTTCAACAAGACGATCGTCAGCTACCTGAAGTTCGCGCGCGATTTCAACGAGCGCTTCCCCGGGTTTTCGACCGATATTCACGGGCTCGTTGCCGAACCGGTCAACGGGCGCTTCGAGTATTTCGTCGATTGCGTGCGGACCTGACGATGAGTGTTGCCGACCGAAGCTTCGGCCGCGCGCTGTTGACAGTTGCCGCGGCCGTCGCCGTTCTTTACGGCGCTGCCATACCCACCCTCGGGCGCGCGGAAGCCGCCCCCGCGGACCCGATCGATACGGCGATGCGCGCTTGCCTCGCACGGGCCGATCGTTCGACGCCCGCGGGCCAAGCGCAGTGCATGGACGCGGCGCGCGCTTCGTGGGAGGCGGCGATCGATTCCGCTTACCGGTCGATTATCGCCAATGCGCCGGACAAGGCACGGCGCGGCTGGCAGGAGAGCCAGAAGCGGTGGCTGACTTGGCGCGAGCAGGAGGCATCGCTCGTGCATGCCGTATTTGCCACGACAGACGGCTCGTCGTACCTGATCGCCGAAGCGAACGTGCTATTGCAGCCCGTGCGCGATCGTGCGTTGCAACTGCGGCGCGCGGCGGCGCAGTTTCAGGCGCAGGCGACGGGCGTGGCGGCAAGCGCGTCCGATCCTAAGTCGGAGAAAAAGTCTTCGCGTATGAGGTCTTGCACGGCCGATGCTGCGTGCGAGCATGCGCTATTCGATTTGAATCGCTACGTGCATCGGCTGCGCGTTAAGTTGCCGGCGCAGTCGCGCACCGTACTGACGCGCGCGCAACGCGCTTGGCGCAGCTATTTCGATGCGACCGCGGGGCTCGGGTCGGAAACCGATCGCGTCGATCTGATCGGCGGGCGCGTCGCGACGTTCAAGCGGCTGTCGGATACGGTGGGGGGGGATTGAGGAGAAGGTTTGCCAGTAGCCATCTCTCAAACACTCGTCCTAGTTGGCTGCAAATCTGGCTACTGGCTCTTACCCAAGTCGGAACAGAAGTCTTCGCGTATGCGGTCTTGCACGGCCGATACGGCCTGCGAACATGCGCTATGACCGGAATCGCTCCGTGCATCGGCTGGGCGTGAAGCTGCCGGCGCAGTCGCGCACCGTGCTGACACGCGCGCAACCCGCCTGGCGCAGCTATTTCGATGCGACCGCGGGGCTCGGCTCGGAAACCGATCGCGTGGATCTAATCGGCGGGCGCGTGGCCACTTTCAAGCGGTTGTCGGATACGGTGGGGGCGATTGAGCGAGGCGGCTAAGGCCCCCGGGTGCAACGCCTGGGGACATCGAGCCGCGCGTCACGCCGGCGGAATGGTCAGATCAGTTCCGGCTTATTGCGTTCGAGCCATTGCTTGACGTCGGAAAGCAGTTCGGTCGCGCTCTCGATGCAGGCTCTCACCGCCGAATCAGAGACGAGATCGCCCGAGTAGTCCGACAGGTTGCGCTGTTTGCGCAGAGCATCAAGCACGATGACCCGCTCCGCGGAAAGACCGACCGTCTTTGACAGCGTTTGAATCGCCGTCTGATGATGTCCGGAGCGGCTCGTCAAAGTACGGTAGCCGTGCGCGTGCAGTGCCAACATCGCCAATTGCATGACAGCTTTATATGCAGCATCGAATCGATTTTCGCTGCTGAGGCCAGCTAGCCTCGCGTCGGCCAGATTCCGTTCGGCTGCGGCGAGAAGTCTGGCAACGTGTCCGCGGTCGGGCTGAACGGCGTCGAGGCTAACGCCGAGCAAGTTCTCCAATGTCATGGTCATTACCAATCAGAAAGATTTTTGGTTTGCCCATGACATCTATCAGAAACGGCTCCAGATTACGTATAGCGTCGGTCCATTCGGACGGAGTCAGCACCTTTGGGTTGATCTCGCGACCGATGGTGGTTTGCGCCTCGTACAGTGCACGCACGGCATCGGCGAAGCTGATCGAGCCGATGATCATGACATCGACATCGCTGGCCGCGCTTTCTCGGGCACGCGCGACTGATCCATAGATGAATGCAGCTTCGATCCCCTTCGACAGTGGGGCTAGCGCTTCGGCCAATACGTCTGCAAGCCCGGCTGTCTTGCGCATGATGCTCGCCAACTCCTCGAAAATCGGCGAGCTTCGGTTGGCGCAGTAGAGAATTTGATTGCCTCTTCGTTCGCGGCTGAGAATGCCCGCGTCGCCGAGCTTGCTCAGCTCCTTGTGAAGCGTTCCAGCGACGGTCCCCGTCAAACGAGCAATCTCGCGAACGTGATATGCCTTCTCAGGATGCAGCAACAGGAGGCTCAGCACGCGGCGGCGGTAGTGGCTAAAAAGAACGTCCGAGGGTGTCTGTAGCATGATCGGCTACAAATGTAGCACGTTTAGCTACGAATCCGCGAGAAACGATACTGTCGCCGCAGCGTGGCCGCTAGCCGACCCTATTATTGCCGCTCCGCCGCTATCGCCTTCCGAACCGCGCTGGCGGCCGCCCGCACCTGTTCCGGCGCCGTGCCGCCGGGGTGATTGCGGCTTGCCACAGAACCTTCGAGCGTCAGATAGTCGAAGACATCCTCCCCGATCAGATGCGCGACGTTCGGCAACTCGCGACGCATTTCATCCAGCGTAAGGTCGGCCAAGTCGCACTGCCGGTCCACGCAGACGCGCACGGCGTGTGCGACGGCTTCATGCGCATCTCGAAACGGCAGCCCGCGCTTGACGAGGTAGTCGGCGAGGTCGGTCGCCGTCGAAAACCCCTGCAGAGCCGCCGCGCGCATCGCTTCGGGCTTCACCGTAATGCCCGCCACCATCTCGGCAAAGATCCGCAGCGTGTCCGCGACCGTGTCGACGGTATCGAAAAGCGGCTCTTTGTCTTCCTGGTTGTCTTTGTTGTAGGCGAGCGGTTGCCCCTTCATCAACGTCAGCAATGCCATCAGATGGCCGTTGACGCGCCCGGTTTTGCCGCGCGCGAGCTCGGGCACGTCCGGATTCTTCTTCTGCGGCATGATCGACGATCCCGTGCAGAAGCGATCGGCGAGATCGATGAAGCCGACGCGCGGGCTCATCCAGAGCACGAGCTCCTCCGAGAAACGCGATACGTGCGTCATGACGAGCGCGGCCGCGGCGGCGAATTCGATCGCGAAGTCGCGGTCCGAGACCGCGTCGAGCGAGTTCGCGCAAATGCCGTCAAAGCCGAGCGTACGCGCCACCGCGTGTCTGTCGATGGGATAGCTCGTGCCTGCGAGCGCCGCCGCGCCGAGCGGCAGGCGGTTCACACGCGCGCGGCAATCGCGCATGCGCTCCGCGTCGCGGCCAAACATTTCGACGTAGGCGAGCAGGTGATGGCCGAACGTGACGGGCTGCGCGACCTGCAGATGCGTGAAGCCCGGCATGATCGTCCCCGCGTGCTGTTCGGCAAGCTCGACGAGCGCCAGACGCAGATCGCCGAGCAAACCGCGGATGCGGTCGATTTCGCCGCGCAGCCAGAGCCGGATGTCCGTCGCGACCTGATCGTTGCGCGAACGGCCCGTATGCAGACGCTTGCCCGCATCGCCGACCAACGCCGTGAGCCGCGCCTCGATATTGAGGTGGACGTCTTCGAGATCGAGCTGCCAGACGAACTCGCCGCGCTCGATTTCCCCCTTGATCTGCGCCATGCCGCGCTCGATGGCGGCAAGATCGTCGGCGCTGATGATCTTCTGCGCCGCCAGCATCTTCGCGTGCGCAAGCGAGCCTTCGATGTCGACGAGCGCCATCCGCTTGTCGAAGAAGACCGACGACGTGTAGCGCTTGACGAGCTCCGACATCGGTTCGGAGAAGCGTGCCGACCAGGCTTCGCTCTTTTTGTGCAGTTGGGACGTCATGGTGGTGGGACCGTTGGGTGGATCGAGGCGATGTTCGCTGATGCGGTGGCCTCAGTGGCCAGTACTCAGTACTATGCCCGCAGGGAAACGCTCGATTTTATCATTGCGCCGAGGCGCCACCGCGCAACGCGGGGTTGCCAGGCGGCGCGATTCGTCAAGACGAAGACGCGCTCAAGCCGTCGACATCAGCTTACCCGTGCAAACGACGGGGCCGCTCGGACCGTTGGCACTCGTCGAGCCGCCCGGCGGCTCGATCGACACGGCAAGCTTCACGAATGCGCTCATTCCGCGCACTTTCATATGAACGATCTTACCCGGCGGCAGCATGCCGAGCGACACAGGCTGTCCGTGCTCGGGGATCCCCCAAAGCTGCTCCGATTTGCCTGGAGGCGGAGCGTCGCCACCGCTCATCCGGTGCGCGCTCATCATCGCGCTTTCGTCGTCCCACATGACGAACACCATCGTCTTGTTCGTCTTCACGTCGGCGAGTGCGGCAACATAGGAGACGCGCTCGATGATGGGGCGGCCCGCGGCGGTCGTGACTTCGTCGTTGGCCGCTTGAGGCGAAACGGTCGGCGCCGTGGCCGGAGCAAACGCACGCAGCGTCCAGGCGAGCGCGACCGCGGCGACGAGTGCGAAGCCTGTCGCGCCAATCGACCAGCCGCGCCAGAACGAAAGGTTCTCGAACCAACGCGGGTTTCGGCGCTGACCAAGAATCGACGTAGACGTACCGCCACGGGCCTGCTGGCCTTCTACCGTCGCGTTTGCCGGAGAGAGGCCGAGCCGGCGCTCGAGCGATCGCCATGCGTTCGCAGGCGGCTCGACTGCCGGCGCGAGCTCGGCGAGCGCTCCGATTCGCGCGGTCCACGTGTCGATGGCGGCGCGCACGGCCGGATCGCTTTGCGCGAGCCGCTCCAAACGGCGGCGCGCGCCGCCGCGCAGCACGCCGAGCGCGTATTCGCCGGCTAACCGGTCGATCAGATCGGGATACCGGTGCAGATCCATCTCACTGGCCTCCCATGCAAATTTTCAGTTTCTCGAGGCCTCTGCGCACCCAGGACTTGACGGTGCCGAGCGGCACGTCGAGCGTCTGGGCGATCTCGCCGTGGCTTTGATCGCGCAGGTAGGCAAGCGCCACGGCCTGCCTCTGGTTCGCATCGAGCCTCTTCATGCAAATCTCGAGTTGCCGCGCCGCTTCGCTCAAGAGCGCCGACTCGGCGGGATCCCGCTCGTCACCGGGCAGCAATTCCTCGAACGATTCGCTCCAGTCCTCGAGTGCGATCGTCGATCCGCCGCCAGCCGAGTTCATCCCATCCGCATTTTCCCGCTCGACGGCTTCGGCCCGTCCGGTTTTCTGCCGGCGCAGGAAATCGAGGGCGCGATTGCGGACGATCGCCGTCATCCAGGTCAACGGCGCGGCGAGGTCTTCCCGATAGTCGCCGGCGTAACGCCAGATATTGATGAATCCGTCCTGCAATGCTTCCTCCGCCCATTCGCGCCTGCTCAATATACGAAGCGCGACGCCGAACAGTTTCGCGGCGGTGAACTCATACAGGGTGCGCAACGCACCGGCGTCCTTCAGCGCCACACGCGCAAGCAGCGCCGCGAGCTCTATCGGGGTGGGTTCGGTGGGCAGACGCGTCGTCATCGGGAAGGGTGAAAGGGCGGCATGGCGCGCAGTTTCGTCGGAGTCATGATCGCCAGAAAGCCCCTCGTTGCGGTCGTCGGCATTAAAGGGGCTGATCTCCACTGTCGGCCGCTATCTTAACCGCGCTTGACAACCTTCGCCCGCGCCGCGATCAGCGTCGAATCAGCACGACCAGCAGCAAGTCTTCGCGATGCGCGGGCTTGAACGTGATCTGGTCGTAAACGATGCGCCCGTCGCGGGGATGATCGAACTCGCGCGCGCCACCTTCGCGAACCCCCACGTCCTGCGACGCCCAGAAGTGCGCGAACGCTTCGCTTTCGGCTGCCAGGGTGTCGATCAAGGCGCGTGTCGGCGCGTCGTTGAGGTGACGAATCGAATCGGCGCGAAACTCGGCGACCAACCGTCGCGCACGCGTTTCCCAATCGACGATCAGCCTGCGCCCGGCGGGCTCCAGAAACGCGAAATAGAGCAAATTGCGGTCGTGGGCCGGCGCTTGGGCCTTGCCGGAACCCTCGTTGGGCCCGGTTGGCTCGTCGAGCCAGCCGACGAAGAGCTCGGCCGCCTGCCTGTTCCAAGCCAGCGCGTTCCACTGGCGATCGAGCACGTAGGCGGGCGTGTCGAGGTGATCGACGGTCGCGATGAGCGTAGCCGGCGCGTCGGCGGCGGCCAGCGCGGGCTCCGCCGGATCGCGTTCGCCCGCGAGCTCGAAAAGATAAGCGCGCTCGGCACGCGAGAGCTGCAGCGCTACTGCGATGCGCGCCAGCGCCTCGGCCGAGGCCGACACCGGCCGGCCTTGCTCGATCCAGGTGTACCAGGTCGCACTGACGCCGCAAAGCTGCGCGACTTCTTCGCGACGCAGCCCCGGCGTGCGCCGCCGTGGTCCGGGAGGCAGGCCGACGGCGAGCGGGGACAGACGCTCGCGATGAGCACGGATGAACTCGCCTAGCGCGCGTGCCGGAGTATCGGTGATCGGGGTGGCTTTCGAGGCGCGCGCCTTTGCTGAGCGCCCGGCGATGGTGACGTTGGCCGTAGCGGGAGGCGCCGCTCGGTTGCGGGTGGTGGGTGGGCTAGCCATCGTTTTTCTCGTTGCGAATGCCAATTCGGAAACCAAAAGCCAAACGGATTGAAGCGCAAGCCACGGCTATTTGCCTGACGATAGTCGGGTGGCTTTGATACTAGGATAACTGGTTGTCTTGTACCGGTACTGTGACGACTCTATTGTAGCGACAGGCGCATCGCTTGGATGACGGTTATGCGGACTCGGTCGATAGCACGTGTCCGCGCCTATGACGAGCGTTGCCCAATACAACTGTCGCTGCTCGCGTGGCTTGCGTCATCGACCTTTCCGGAGGAACCCTATGAAACAACACGATCAAGTCGCCGATGCCTTCGGCTCGACGGCCGCTGCCTATTTGGCGAGCCCTACGCATGCGAGCGGTGCGGATCTGGCGACGCTTGCCGCCGAGATTGCGTCGACGCCCGATGCGAAGGTGCTCGACCTCGGTTGCGGGGCGGGCCACGTCAGCTTTGCCGTCGCGCCGCATGCCCAATCGGTGATTGCCTACGACATCGCGCCGCAAATGCTCGCGACCGTCGTTCTTGCGGCGCGCGAGCGCGGGCTTGCCAATGTCGCGACGGAAGAGGGCCCGGCCGAGGCATTGCCGTTTGCCGATGCCTCGTTCGACTGGGTGGTGAGCCGCTTCTCGGCGCACCACTGGCACGATGTGCCGCGTGCGCTGGCAGAAGTGCGGCGGGTGCTCAAGCCGCGCGGGCGGGTGATTTTCGTCGATGTCGTGAGCGCGGCGCATCCGCTCTTCGATACGCACTTGCAGGCGGCGGAAGTATTGCGAGACGGTTCGCACGTGCGCAACTACGGCGCGGATGAGTGGATCGCGTTTTTTGCGGGCGCCGGGTTGACCGCGCGGATTCGCGAGAACTGGCGCTTGCGGATGGAGTTCGACCAGTGGGTCGCGCGCATGCGCACTCCCGAGGTCCGGGCGGCGGCGATCCGGTCGCTTTGGGCCAACGCCCCCGATGAAGTGCGCGAGTATTTCGGCGTACAACCCGACGGATCGTTCATGATCGATGTCGCGATGATCGAGGCAAGCTAGGCGATCTTCCTCGTTCCCGCATGCTCAACCGGAATGAAAAAGCCGCCCATTTTGGGCGGCTTTTCCGTCCTGAGCGAAGACCAACCGAATGGCCTCACTAGGATGAGTCGTGGCGGCATTATGTGTAAGACCGGAGTCGGCCGCGACATTCCACGTAACGAAAATCGGACGCTTTTACGGCACCCTCACCCCGTATTGCGCAACCCCGCCGCGATCCCGTTGATCGTCAGATGGATCCCGCGGCGCAACCGTGCGTTCGTATCCCCGGCGCGGTGGCGCTTGAGCAACTCGACCTGCAAGTGGTTGAGCGGATCGAGATAGGGGAAGCGGTTCTTGATCGAGCGCGCGAGCAGCGGATTGTCGGCGAGCCGTTCCTCCTTGCCTGTGATCTGTTCGAGTGCCTGCGTCGTGCGTTCCCACTCGGCGACGATGCGCTCGAACACGTGCTTGCGCAGCTTCTTGTCCTCGACGAGGTGCGCGTAGCGCGAGGCCACGGCGAGGTCGGTCTTGGCGAGCACCATGTCCATGTTCGAAAGCAGCGTCGAGAACAACGGCCACGTCTTGTACATCTTCTTGAGCGTCGACAGCCGCCGCGTCCGCTCGGTTTCGCTGGAGGCGCCCCCGAGATGCGCGGCGACCGCGCTGCCAAATCCGTACCAGCCCGTCAGCAACAACCGGCATTGGCCCCACGAGAAGCCCCAGGGAATGGCCCGCAGGTCTTCGATGCGGCGATTCTTCGGATCCTGCAGCTTGCGCGAGGCCGGGCGGCTGCCGATGTTGAGCTCGGCGATCTCGGCGATCGGCGTAGACGAGAAGAAGTATTCGGTGAAGCCCGGCGTCTCATAGACGAGCGCCCGATAGGCGCTCATCGCCGCGTCGGAAAGCGCCTGCATCGTCTCTTCGAAGACGGGCAGATTGGTTGCGGGCGCGTTGCCGTGCGGCAGCAGGGATGCCTCGAGCGTCGCCGCGACGACCGTCTCGAGGTTGCGCCGGCCGATCTCGGGGTTGCTGAACTTGCTCCCGATCACTTCGCCTTGCTCGGTGAGGCGAATATGACCTTCGACCGTGCCCGGCGGCTGGGAGAGGATCGCCTGATAGGTCGGGCCGCCGCCGCGCCCGACCGTGCCGCCGCGGCCATGAAAGAGGCGCAGCTTGATGCCGTGCTCTTTGAAGAGCGTGACGAGCGCGAGCTCGGCGCGGTACAGCTCCCAGTTCGACGTAAGAAAGCCGCCGTCCTTGTTGCTGTCCGAGTAGCCGAGCATGACTTCCTGCTCGCTCCCCTGGTGCGCGATCAGCGGCTTGACGCCGGGCAGCTCGAAGTACTCGCGCATGATGACTGGCGCGTTGCGCAAATCGGGAATCGTTTCGAACAGCGGAATCACCATGAGCGCGCTGCGTGCGCCGGCGTGCTTGCCGTCGAGCGTGCCTTCGAGCAGACCGGTTTCCTTTTGCAGCAGCAGGACCTCGACCAAATCGCTGACTGTTTCGGTGTGCGAAATGATGTAGTTGCGCACGGCGCGCGCGCCGAAGCGCTCGCGCACGACGCGCGCCATCTCGAGCACGCCGAGCTCGCTGCGAACGAGCGGCGAGTACTCGAGATAAGGCGAGCGCAAGAGGCGCGGCTGCTCGAGCTCCGCCAGCAGCAGACGCAGCTTGTCGGCTTCGGGCAGCGATGCATAGTCGTCGTGGACGTCCGCGCGCTTGAACAGTTCGGCGATGACGGCCTCGTGCACGTCCGAGCTTTGCCGCAAGTCGATGCTCGCAAGGTGAAAGCCGAAAACCTCGGCCGAGCGCGCGAGGGGGGCGAGCCGCGTGCCGACGAGCGATTCGCCGTGATGCGCGTTCAACGAATCGATCAGGACATTCAGATCACGCGCGAATTCGGAAGCATCCGCATACGGTGTCGCGCGCACAGGTTGCACGCCGGGGCTCACGCCTCGCAACGGCACCGTGCCTTCTCCGAGCCGCACGCGTACGCTTGCCGCGAGCCGCGTATAGATGCCGATCAGGGCGCGCCGGTAGGGCTCGTCGACGCGATGCGGCGATTGATCGGGCGACGCCTGCGCGAGCGCCTTCAACTCGTCGCTGCAGCCCGAGAGCAGGTTCGAGACGGAAAGCTCGGCGCCGAGCGCATGCACTTCCTCGAGGTAATGCTCGAAGATGACGGCGGCCTGCCGCCTCAGCGCATGCTCGAGCGTCTCCGAGGTCACGTTCGGGTTGCCGTCGCGATCGCCGCCGATCCAGCTGCCCATCTGAAAGAAAGGCGGCAGGCGCGCTTCGAGCTGATGTCGTTCGGCTAGCGCCTCTTCGATGTCGGCATAAAGGGCCGGAATTTCGCGCAGGAACGTCGCGCGGTAATACGAAAGCGCGTTTTCGATTTCGTCGGCGACGGTCAGCCGCGAGTCGCGCAGCATACGGGTTTGCCAGAGCGTCGACACGCGTGCGCGCAACAGCGCCTCGTTGCGAGCGCGCTCGCGTGCGGTCAACGGCTGGTCTCGCTCCGCCAGCAGCCACGCGATCTGGTGCTGGGCGTCGAGGATGCTCTTGCGTTGAACTTCGGTCGGATGCGCCGTCAGCACAGGTACGATCAACGCGTCGTCGAAAAAACGCTTCAGCGCTTCGCCGTCGATGGTGCCCGCGAGCGCGAACCGCTCGAGCGCGTAGGCGATCGTGCCCGCCTGCGGCGCCGACCCCGCCAGCGCGTGAATGCGGCGGCGCCGGTTGTGATGACGATCCTCGGCGATGTTGGCGAGATGCGAGAAGTAGCTGAATGCGCGCACGACGCTCACGGTCTCTGCCGGAGTGAGCGCGCGCAATTGCTTCTCGAGGGCGAGTGCGGCGCTGCTGTCGTCCTCGCGACGAAACTTCACGGCATTCTGGCGAATGGTTTCGACGACCTCGAAGACAGCGTCGCCCTCCTGCTCGCGGACGACGTCTCCGAGCAGGCGGCCGAGGTAGCGGATGTCCTGAAAGAGCGGCTGATCCTTGTCTTCGCGGCCGCGGCCGGCGGGCTTCGGTTGCACGAGCGCGCCTGCGGAAGCAGGGGGCACCGTCGCTGAAACGGGCAATGCATCGTTAGTGCGGCGGGCAGCGCGCGCCGATCCGGGGGACGTCACGATGGGTTTCCTCAGTGAAGCGCGGCGGCATCGCGGCCGTCGCGAAAAAGGGGGCAAGGCGTGCGTGCTACCATTCTTCGATGTTCGATCCCGTCATTCGAAGTATCTGTCGATGAATTCCGAGACGCATCATTGCGCGCCACCCGCCACGCTCGTCATCGCCTCGCGCGAGAGCCGTCTCGCGATGTGGCAGGCCGAGCACGTGCGCGACACGCTGCACAAATTATATCCATCTTGCGACGTGCGAATTCTAGGGATGACGACACGCGGTGATCGCATTCTCGATCGCACGCTCTCGAAGGTGGGCGGCAAGGGGCTCTTCGTGAAGGAGCTCGAGAATGCGATCGCCGACGGTCGCGCCGATCTCGCCGTCCATTCGCTCAAAGACGTGCCGATGGAGTTGCCCGACGGCTTCTCGCTCGCCGCGATCATGGAGCGCGAGGATCCGCGCGATGCGTTCGTCTCGAACGCCTATGCGGCGCTCGATGCCCTGCCGCCCGGCAGCGTCGTCGGCACGTCCAGCCTGCGTCGCGAGGCGATGCTGCGCGCCCGCTATCCGCATCTCGCCGTCGAGCCGCTGCGCGGCAATCTCGATACGCGGCTCGCGAAGCTCGATCGCGGCGACTACGCCGCCATCATTCTCGCCGCCGCGGGCCTCAAGCGGCTCGGGCTCGGTGCGCGCATTCGCGGCTACCTCGATGCGGCCGAAAGCTTGCCGGCGGCGGGGCAAGGGGCGCTCGGCATCGAAATTCGCTCAGGCAGACCCGAGCTCGCGGCGTGGCTGGCACCGCTGAACGACGAGGCGACGGCCCTTGCGGTCACGGCTGAGCGGGCCGTGTCGCGCGCGCTCGGCGGTAGTTGCGACGTGCCGCTTGCGGCTTATGCGCGCTGGGACGGCGGCGTTTTACGCCTGGCGGGTCGTGTCTCGATGCCCGATGGCTCGCGCATCGCCGCGGCCGAAGCCGAATCGCGCGTTGCCGACGCCGGGGAGGCGCAGGCGCTCGGCCGTGAAGTGGCAGGCGCGCTCGAGGCGCAAGGGGCGCGCGAGATCGTCGCCGTGCTCGCGGCGCAGCGGCCGGGCGAGTCGGCTGTTTGACGGGCGCCATGTTCACGGCCGTCCTCACGCGTCCCGCCGGTCAGTCGGCCGGACTCGCGGCGCGGCTGGCCCGCGACGGCATGGCCGTCCTCGAGTTTCCGCTCATCGCGATCTCCGCGGTCGAGGACGATGCGCCGCTTCGCGCCGCGCTCGCGGCGCTCGAACAGTACGGGCTCGTCGTCTTCGTTTCGCCCAATGCGATCGATCATGCGCTCGCGCGGTTGGACGGTGCGTGGCCGCGCGGCATCCCCGTCGGCGCGGTCGGCCCTGGCAGCATCGCCGCGCTCGCGCGGCACGGCATCGCGACGCCGGTGTATGAAGTCCTCTGTCCGAGGGGAGCCGATCGCGGCGACGCCGGCTCGAGCGGAGGCGAACATGACTTCGGCGCGCTCCCCGGCGACGACACGGCGGCGAGCGCCGGGCAGGCCAATGGGTCGGCGGGCGCGGAGGAAGGCACGCGCTTCGATTCGGAAGCGCTCTGGGCCTCGCTCATGGCCCGATTCGGCGAACACGGCTTCGATGGCCGCCGCGTGCTGATCGTGCGCGGCGACGGCGGGCGCGAATGGCTCGCCGATCGCTTGCGCGAGGCGGGTGCCGAAGTCGACTATGTCGCCGCCTATCGCCGCGTGGTCCCGCAACCGTCGTCCGAAGCGTGGTCGCGCATCCGCGCGCTGCTCGCAGGCACGCCGCACGCATGGCTGCTGACGAGCTCAGAGGGCGTGCGCAATCTCGCGGTGCTCGCCCGTGCGCATCTGACCGAAACGGAGCGGGCGGCGCTTGCGCGCGCCCCTTTCGTCGTTCCGCACCCGCGCATCGCCGAGACGGCGCGGGAGTTGGGTTTTGATAGGATTACGCCATCCGGCCCCGGCGACGAGCGTATCGCTACGGCGTTGCGCGGCTTGTCGGCATCGTCTCGCGCATCCCTCGATCAACCGGCTCACGCCTCACCCTCGGCTCATTCGCGCATGACTGATTCGAACCACGATTCACCCAGGACCGTTCCACCGCCGCCGTCGGCCGTGCCGCCGCTGCCGCCCAATGTCCCGTTCCCTTATGACGAACCGCGGCGCCGCGGCGGTGGCGTACTGCTATGGCTCGTGGTGGTGCTCGTCGCGATCGCCACGGGCATCGGCGCCTACGCGCTCAACCGCAAGATGGACCGGCTCGACGCCCGTATGGCCGCGCGCCAGCAGGCGCTCGACACGCAAGCTGCGGAGCTGCGCTTGAAGATGGACGAAGCGCTTGCGTCCGTGCATCAGATGAGCGGGCAGTTCTCGCAGCTCGAGGGCAAGCTCGCCGATGCGCAGACGGCGCAGCAGGCCTTGCAGAAGCAATATGACGATCTCGCGCGCAATCGCGACGACTGGACCTTCGCGGAAGTCGAGCAGATGCTGTCGGCGGCGAGCGAGCAGTTGCAGCTCACGGGCAATACTCAGCTCGCGCTGGCGGCGCTGCAAAGCGCCGATGCGCGGCTCGCGGCGCTGGCGAGCCCGCAGGCGCTCGTCGTGCGCCGCGCGATTGCACAAGACATCGACAAGCTGAAGAGCGTGCCGTCCGTCGACCTCGCGGGCCTTGCGATCAAGCTCGACGATGCGATCGCGCGGATCGACTCGCTGCCGCTCGCCGGCGAAGCCCCGGTCGTTCACGCGGCGCCGAATACGGCGGCCCCCGCGGCGGCGAGTTCGGCCGTGGCGGGCGAACCGCGCTGGAAGGCCTGGTGGCGAACCGTTTCGGCTGCCGTCGGCGCCGAATTGAGAAGCGTCGTGGCGGTGCGGCGAATCGACAATGCCGACGCGATGCTGGCCTCGCCCGATCAGGGCCGGTTCGTGCGCGACAACGTGAAGCTGCGGCTCTTGTCGGCGCGCATCGCGCTGCTCTCGCGCGACCAGACGACGCTGAAGTCCGACCTGCAGGCGGCCGATGCGGCGCTCACGCGCTATTTCGACGGTTCGGCGAAAAGCACGGGCACCGTGCGCGAACTTTTGAAGCAAGTCGGCGACGGCGCGGCATCGGTGCAGGCGCCCGACATCAACGCGAGCCTGCAAGCGGTGCACAACGCGAAGGCCGGGAGGTGACGATGGCGGTGAGGGGACTGTTGTGGCTCGCACTCCTGTTCGTGGTGGCGGCACTGCTCGCGACGGTGGGGCGGTTCGATACGGGCCAGGTGCTGATCGTCTATCCGCCGTATCGCGTCGACGTTTCGCTGAATTTCTTCGTCGTCGCGATCGTGGCGATCTTCGTCGCGCTCTATGCGCTCACGCGGATCGTCCGCAACGTCTGGATGATGCCGCAACGCGTGGCGGCCTACCGGGCGCGCTCGCGCACAGCGAAGGCGCATGCGGCGTTGCGCGAAGCGATCGGCAATCTTTATGCGGGCCGGTTCTCGCGCGCTGAGAAGGCCGCGCGCGAAGCCCTCTCGAACGACGCTAACAAGGGCGCGGCTAACCTTATCGCTGCAGGCGCCGCGCATCGGATGCGCGAGTACACGCGGCGCGACGAATGGCTCGCGGCCATCGACGCGCCTGACTGGCAGGACGCGCGATTGATGGCGAGCGCCGACATGCGCGCCGACGGCCGCGATGCCGATGGCGCTCTCGCCGCGCTGACCGAAATGCAGTCGCAGGGCGCGCGCCGCATTCACGCGCAGCAGATCGCGCTGCGTGCGCACCAGCAGGCGAAGAACTGGGGCGAAGTGCTCAAGCTCGTGAAGACGCTCGAAAAGCGCGAGGCGATCCATCCGGCCGTCGCGGTCCGGCTGCGCCAGCAGGCCGCCGAGAACCTGCTGCGCGACCGGCGTCACGATCCCGAAGCCTTGCTCGCGCTTTGGCAGTCCCTATCGGCGGCCGAGCGGCAGTCGCCGCGGCTCGCTGATCTCGCGGCCGAGTTGCTGATCGCGCTGAACCGGCACGAGGAGGGGCGCAAGATCATCGAGGACGCGCTGCAGCACAACTGGGACGCGCGGCTTTTGCGCCGCTACCCGGACGCCGTGGCGGGGGATGCCGTGCCGCTGATCCAGAAGGCCGAGGCGTGGCACAAGACGCGGCCCGACGATGCGGACCTTCTGTTCACGCTCGGCCGTCTGTGCCTGAAACAGCAGCTCTGGGGCAAGGCCCAATCGTTCCTCGAAGGCGCGCTGCGGCTCTCGAACGACAATGAAGCATTGACGATCCGCACGCATCGCGCGCTCGCGCGGCTTTTCGAGGAGCTGGGCGACACGACGCGCGCGAACGAGCATTACCGTGCGAGCGCGCTCGCGATGAACGTCGTCTGAGATGTCTCCTCCCGAGCGCGCGGCCGCATTGAAGCCGCGGCCGGGGGCTCAGACGCAGCGGCCGCCGTCGACTTCCAGGCAGACGCCCGTCACGAATTCGGCCTCGTCCGAAGCGAGAAAGAGCGATGCGTTGGCGACATCCTGCGGCGTCGAGAACCGGCCGAGCGGAATCCCGGCGAGAAAGCGCCGGCGATTCTCGGGCGTATCGTCCACGCCCATGAACTCGGTGAGGAGGGCCGTTTCGCCCATGACCGGGTTGACGCAGTTCACACGGATGCGGTCCGGTCCGAGCTCGGCGGCGAGCGCCTTGCTCGCGACGATGACGGCGCCCTTGCTGCCGTTGTACCAGACGAGACCGGGGCGAGGCCGCACGCCCGCCGTCGATGCGATGTTGACGAAGACGCCGCCCCCTTGCTGACGGAAGTAGGGGACGAACGCCTGCACGCTCCAGTAGATGCCTTTCACGTTGACGGCAAAGACGCGATCGAACTCGGCTTCCGCGACTTCCAGCACGGGCTTGTTGCGATGCGTGGTGCCCGCGTTGTTGACGACTATCTGCACGCTGCCGAAGTCCTCGAGCGCCGCTTGGCGCAATGCCTCCCAATCGGCGCGCTGCGTGACGTCGCCTGCAACGGCGATCGCGCGCGCGCCGCCGAGCGCGATTTCGCTCGCCACGCGTTCGGCCGCGGCGCCGTTCAGATCGTTGACGACGACGTTCGCGCCCTCACGCGCGAACGTCTTGGCGATGCCTTCGCCGAAGCCTGAGCCGCCGCCCGTGACGATGGCCGTCTTGCCTTGCAGTCTCATCGGGTGTCTCCTGGTTGTCTTTCTTGCGCCTGGCTTGTTGATTTGGGGGTACTGCGCGTCTCGTGTGTCCCCAACCGTCGCTATCCGTGGCGAATCGCGATCGTTTTGAGGACCGTGAATCCGTAAAGCGCCTCGAAGCCCTTCTCTCGGCCGTAGCCCGATTGCCCGGTGCCGCCGAACGGCAGTTCGACGCCGCCGCCGGCGCCATAGTTGTTGACGAAGACCTGGCCGGCGCGCAGGCGCCGCGCGAGCCGCAGTTGGCGCGCGCCGTCGCGCGTCCAGACACCGGCCACGAGCCCGTAAGCCGTGCCGTTCGCCAGCGCGATCGCATCGGCTTCGCCTTCAAATGGCAAGGCAGCGAGCACGGGCCCGAAAATCTCCTCGCGCGCAATGCGATGCGTGCGCGGGACGTCGGCAAGAAGCGTCGGCGGCTGGTAGAACCCGCCTGTCGGCGCTTCCTCACTGACCGTGCCTTGTGCGGCGATGCGGATACCGTCGCGCTTCGCCTCGTCGATGAACTGCGCGACGCGTTGCCGCTGCTTCGCGTTGATGAGTGGCCCGCAATCGGGATCGAGTCGTGCCGGCCCCGCGCGCAACCCGGAAAATGCCGACGAGAGCCGCTCGACGAGCGGCTCGTAGATCGCTCGCTCGATCAGCAATCGGCTGCCCGCCGAGCACGTCTGGCCTGCGTTTTGGAGAATGGCCGACATGAGCGCCGGCATCGCCGCATCGAGGTCGGCATCGGCGAAGACGATCTGGGGCGACTTACCGCCGAGCTCGAGCGTTACGGGCGCATGATGCTCGGCGGCCATTCGCGCGACGAGCGCGCCCACCTGGGGTGAACCCGTGAACGAAATGTGGTCGATGCCCGCGTGCTGCGCCAGCGCCGCGCCCGCTTCGGTGCCGTAGCCCGTCACGATGTTGAGCGCGCCCGCCGGCAGCCCGGCTTCGGCCGCAAGCGCGGCGACCCGCAGCAGCGAGAGGCAGGCGTCCTCGGCCGGCTTGACGACGCAGGCATTGCCGGCCGCGAGTGCCGCGCCGACACTGCGTCCGAAAATCTGCATCGGGTAGTTCCACGGCACGATATGGCCCGTGACGCCGTGCGGCTCGCGCACGGTGAGGACGGTGTAGCCGGTTTGATAGGGGATGGTCTCGCCGTGCAGTTTGTCGGCGGCGCCCGCATAGAACTCGAAGTAGCGCACGAGCGCGGCCGCATCGGCACGCGCCTCGCGCAGCGGCTTTCCTGTGTCGCGCGCTTCGAGTTCGGCGATTTCGTCGCGGCAGGCGGCGACGAGCATCGAAAGACGGTAGAGCAGACGCCCGCGCTCGGCGGCGCTCAAGGCGCCCCAGTCGCCTTCGAACGCCGTGCGTGCCGCGGCGACGGCCGCATCGATATCGGCGGCGCTGCCGCGCGCAATCCGTGCGAACGGCAAGCCGTCGGCTGGATCGATCACATCGATGGTCTCGTGATTCGACGGAGCCGCCCACTGTCCGCCGATGAAATGCTTCGCTTCCTCCATGCAGGCTCCTCCTCATCGAAAGGTAGAACCGAGCGGCAATTATCGCGCCGATCGGCGCCGATGTGGCGTGAGCTACGGGAATGCCCGCAGGACACTGAAAGACGCATGCGCGAAAGCGGGCACGCGAGCGCGCAGTGGCGGGCATGGAAGCCGGGCGTTTGCGGCGGACAATGGGGCGGAGGGGCGTCACATGCGCTCGGCTATAATGGCGCGCATCGCCTTCGTCGGGCCGCCGCACCGTTTTTGCGTTCTTCTCCGCCCGTCGTCACCACGCTTCATCAACGTTTTGTTTCCACCGTCCGTCGAGAAAACGTCATGAGCTTCAACAACGTCCCCGCAGGCAAGGATTTGCCGCACGACTTCAACGTCATCATCGAAATCCCCGCGCAGAGCGATCCGGTGAAATATGAGGCCGACAAAGAACTCGGCCTGCTCGTCGTCGATCGCTTCATCGGCACCGGCATGCGCTATCCCGTCAACTACGGCTACATTCCGCAGACGCTGTCGGGCGACGGCGATCCCGTCGATGTTCTCGTCATCACGCCGTTTCCGCTGATTCCCGGTTGCGTCGTGCGCTCGCGCGCGCTCGGCATGCTGCAGATGACCGACGAGTCGGGCGTCGATGCGAAGCTCGTCGCCGTGCCGCACGACAAGCTCTGCCCGATGACCGCGCACATGAAGTCGATCGACGATGTGCCCGCGTACTTGAAGGACCAGATCAAGCATTTCTTCGAGCAATACAAAGCACTCGAGAAGGGCAAATGGGTGAAGGTCGAGGGCTGGGCCGATCTGGATGCAGCACACAAGGAAATCACTGAAGGCGTCGCGAACTTCAAGAAGTAATCGCCGAAACTTCACCGGAGGCGAGCCTCGCGCCGAGGGGCTCGCCGATCTACCGCAACATCGCCCTGCCGCGCGTCTTCTTCCGGCCCGGTTCTCGCCCCAATCCCCCTCTCCGCAAGCAGGTCGTTACCCGGCGTTCGTGACTTCGGCGTTGCGAGTTCCAGAGCATTTCCTCTAAATCTGTTACTAGAAATTACCGGTGCGCTCCAAATTGGTGCGTTTCGGTCGCTCGTCCGCGCGACGACTGCGCCGCTGCATGCGCCTCTGCACGCGCCAGGGACCGGTCCGTCCATTTTTTTGCACTAAAAGCGTGCACAAAAAGCGCGCACTGCACCTAAAAAGATTTTTATTCCATCAAACAAATTTTGACGCCTTGTTTGTGTCTTGATATGTTCGCGTCCATCTCGCGGCCGGGCAATTCGAGTTGAGCCAGCGAAACGAGCGGAAACGTTGGCGTTGGCTATTTGAATAGTAGTCCTAATTAATTTGTAAGCTCGATCGCGATGGAGAAGACGAGGGGATGTCGGCGTATTGAATAGGACTCCTAATTAATTTGTAAGGAACGATCGACGTAAATGGCTAGGCATGCAACGGCATGCCGACGGCCTTTGCTCGCCGATACGTTCCCTGCGCGACAACGGCATAGAAGGGGCGAAATGAAACTAACGATTTTGGGATCGGCGATACGGAAAATCGTATGGGCGGAAATGGCGCTGACGGCGGCATTGGGTGCGAATGCGGCTTTTGCGCAGACTGAGCCCGCCGCAACGGCGAATTCGAATGCGGCGCAGGCCGAGGCTCCGGCGCCCGCATCCGGGGCAGCGGCCGCTGCCCCGGATGCGGCGTCGGGGGCCGCGGCAACGGGTGCGGTTCACAAGATCCAAGGCATCCAGGTGACCGGATCGCTGATCCGCAGCTCCGACAAAGTCGGCTTCAACCAGGTTCAAACGATCACCCCGAAAGACATACAGCAAAGCGGCGCGACGACTGTCGCCGACTTTCTGCGCAATGTCTCGGCCAATTCGGCCAATAGCTGGAGCGAAGGCCAGGCGGGCAACTTCGCGGCCGGCGCGGCCGGCATCGCGCTGCGCGGTCTGTCGGAGAAGTACACGCTCGTCCTGGTCGACGGCCAGCGCGTCGCGCCGTTCGCATTCTTCTCGAACAGCGTCGACTCGTTTTTCGACCTGAACACACTGCCGCTCAACGATATCGAGCGCATCGAGATCGTCAAGACGGGCGCCGTCTCTCAATACGGCTCCGATGCGATCGCCGGCGTGGTCAACATCATCACCAAGCACAACTTCCACGGTCTGCAGCTCGATGGCAGCTACGGCAGCGCCATCAACGGCGGCAACGGCGCCGGCACGACGAAGTTCGGCATTCTCGGCGGCTTTGGCGATTTGAACGCGGATCGCTTCAACGTCACGGTGGCCGCGAGCTACTACAAGTCGAACGGCTTCACGCTCGCCGATCGCGATTCGACGCGCAATCAGGATTTCACGAACAAGCGGGGCGGCTTCTCGCTGCTTGCGCCGTCGTACTGGAACATGCCCGATGGCAGTGCACAGGCCCTGAGCGGGTGCCCGTTCGGCGGCTCGGTGCACCCGGCGGCGAGCAATTCGCTGACGGCGGGCTTGCCGGGCACGCTCTGCTCGTACAACACGGCGGAAAGCATGTCGATCGCGCCGATGACGGAGCGCCTCAACGCAAAGCTTCACGCGGACTTCAAGATCAACGACACCACGACGGCGTTTGCTGACTTCCTCGAGAGCAACAACAGGACGACGACCAACGACGGTCTATGGAACAACGTCATCGGGAATCCGCAGAACCCGGCGCTGGTCTGGAACCCGCAGACGCAGCTGCTCTCGCCGTTCAACACGGTCGTGCCGGTCACGAACCCGTATAACACCACAGGCGCGGCCACGCCGTTGACCTATGCGTTCCCGGGCGCCGTGGCGGAAAAGACGTACTCGAACTATTGGCGCGCCGCCACCGGCGTGAAGGGAACGTTCTCGCTGCCGTACGGCGACTGGGACTGGGCAACGTCGGTCAGCCACTCGCAAAACACGGTCTCGAACGTCTTTACGAACCAGCTCAACGTTGCAGCGCTCAACAATATCTATCAGAACGGCACGCTGAACTTCGCGAATCCGGCGGCCACGCCGAACGCGCTCAACGGCTTGTACCAGGACGCGAACACGCTGGGCATCTCGAAGCTTGACACGATCGACGCGACGATCTCGACGCCGAACCTGTTCCACCTGCCGACCGGCGATGTCGGTATCGGCTTCGGTGCGCAGTTCACGCACCAGAGCGAAGCGTTGACGCCGGGCGCGGAGTATCTGTCGGGTGCCGTCATCAGTCCGAACTTGCAGACGGTGAACGGTTCGCGCAATGTCGCGGCCGTCTATTACCAGGTCGACATTCCGATCGTGCGCAACCTGACGTTCAGCCAGTCGGGCCGCTACGACCATTACACCGACGTGGGCGGCGCGTTCTCGCCGCGCTTCGCGCTCCGGTATCAGCCGGTGCAGGCATTGACGATGTACACGTCGTATAACCGGGGCTTCCGCGCGCCGACGTTCGTCGAAGACAGCAAGTCCCAGACGCTCGGCATCCAGGTCGACCCCGCCACCGGTCAGAACTATACGTCGATCACCGTCGGCAACCCGAACCTGGCACCCGAGCGCACGCGCAATCTGAATATCGGCTTCCAGCTCTCGCCGAGCCGTTACACCGATTTCGGTCTCGACTGGTACAAGATCCGCATCGACAACGTCATCGGCCAAGGTGCGCCTTCTCAAATCGCCATCGATCCGACGACAGGGCAACTTCTGTACAAGGTGATTCCGTACCAGAACCTCGGATACCTCGACACGAACGGGTTCGAAGCCACGTTCCGTCAGTCGGTGCCGGTCAAAACGCTGGGTACTTTCACGCTGTCGGGCGACTGGGCCTATGTCAAGAATTACCGCCTCGGCATTCCCGGTCAGGCTCCGGTCGACGGCGCGGGCAACAACTTCACGCTCACGCAGCCGTTCGGCGGCAGTTTCCCACGTTGGCGCGGCAATACCACGCTGGATTGGAACTACCACCGCTGGGACGCCGCTCTGACGTGGCAATTCACGGGCCCTTACGCGCAGAACCTCTTCGCCGCGCCGGCTCCGACCAAAGTGGGTTCGTACAGCCAGTTCAACCTGATGGTGACGTACACGGGCTTCAAGCATTGGACGATTTACGGCGGCATCGACAACATTTTCAATCGCACGCCGCCGTATGACCCGATCTTCGCGAACGGCACGTTGGACCAGACTGGCTACGACACATCGCTCTACTCGTACATCGGGCGATTTGCGCAGATCGGCGCGACCTACAAGTTCTAGGTCCCGAGCCGCTTATGAAAGAGCTTGCCGCCCGCCCGCGCGAATTTGGACGCAGACAGCAGAACCCCGCGCGCCGCTTCGGCGGCCTCGCGGCTGTCATCGCGCTGCATATCGTCATCGTCTATGCGCTCGTCAACGGCCTTGCCAACAAGGTCGTGCGCGTGATCGAAAAGCCGATCGAGACGAAGATCATCGAGCCGGTCAAACCGCCGCCGCCTCCGCCGCTGCCGCCCGTGCAGTTGCCGCCGCCGAAGTTCGCGCCGCCGCCCCCGCCGTTCGTGCCGCCGCCTGAGGTACCGGTCCAGGCGCCGCCGCAGCAGACGATCGTGCATCAGGCTACGCCGGTCGAGACGCCGAAAGCGGTGCCGCCCGCGCCGCCGGCGCCGCCCGCGCCCAAGCCCGCACCGCTGCAGACCTCCGTCGGCGTCGTATGTCCGAATTCGGACGAGGTCCGCAATTCGATCATCTACCCGAAAGACGCGCAGGAAAACGGCGATACGGGCAACGTCGTGATCGAGTTCACCGTCGATCCGCAAGGACACATCACGAACGAGCACGTGGCGCAATCGTCCGATCACGACAGTCTCGATACGGCTGCGTTCCGGGCGGTCAAGCGATTCAACTGCATTGCGCAAGGTCAGGCCGTTCGCGTCCAGGTGCCGTTCTCGTTCAATCTCAATTGAGCATCGAACGGCTACGGTCGCGCGCAACGCCTACCCAGCATTCGCGGCCGCCGTTGCGTCGTGCTATCGACAGCCGGCAACGGCGGCGCATTGATCAACCGATCTTAGACCGGCTCATCGAGCGAGCCGGATTGGAGCAGAAGATGAAAAAGCGTTCCCTTACCGCACTGGCTGCCAGCCTCGTCATCGGTTTCGCCGCTGCCGAAGGTATCGTCGTGCCGACCGCAGCCCATGCGCAGGCCAGCGACGCGAGCGCCGCGGCGTCCGCCTCGAATGCCGCCACGGCCGCCGCGTCCGCGCCGGCGCCGCAAAGCGCCGCCCCGTCCGCCGACAACACGGCTGCGCCCGCGGGCGAGACCGTCACGAACCCCTACGGGCTCGGGGCGCTTTGGAAGAACGGCGATTTTGTCGCGCGCTTCGTGCTCGGGCTGCTCGTCATCATGTCGATGGGCAGCTGGTACATCATGATCACGAAGTTCTTCGAGCAACTGCGCGCGAACCGCCGCGCGAAGCATGCCGACGAGCAACTCTGGAGCGCGCCATCGCTTGCCGAAGGCGTCAAGCAGCTCGACGAGTCTTCGCCGTTCCGCTTCATCGCCGAGACGGCCATCGAGGCCGGCGCCCATCACGACGAGGCGCTGCTCGAAGCCGTCGACCGCAACACGTGGATCGACGTCTCGATCGAGCGTGCGATCACGAGCGTCTCGAATCGCCTTCAAGACGGCCTCGCGTTCCTCGCGACGGTCGGCTCCACTTCCCCGTTCGTCGGGCTCTTCGGTACCGTCTGGGGCATCTATCACGCGCTCACCGCGATCGGCATCGCGGGGCAGGCATCGATCGACAAGGTCGCGGGCCCGGTCGGCGAGGCGCTCATCATGACCGCGATCGGCCTTGCCGTAGCGGTCCCGGCCGTGCTCGGCTACAACTTCCTCGTGCGTCGGAACAAATCCGTCATGGAGCGCGTGCGCGCGTTCGGCGCCCAGCTCCATACGGTGCTGCTCGCGGGCGGCAAACGTCCGGCGCGTGCCGCGCAAAAATCGCCCGCGGCCGTCGAGTAAGCGAGGTCAGTCATGGCAATGAGCGTTGGAGAGAGCGACGACGAAGTCATGTCCGACATCAACACGACGCCGCTCGTCGACGTCATGCTGGTGTTGCTGATCATCTTCCTGATCACGATTCCCGTCGTCACGCACACGGTACCGCTGCAGTTGCCGAAGGAACGGGTCCACCCGCTGCAGACGCAGCCGAAGAGCATCGAGATTGCCGTCAATCGCGACGGAGACGTCTTCTGGAACGAAGCGCGCGTCGACGCGCCGACGCTGCTCGCTCGCCTGAAGGCGGCCTCGGTCTCGACGCCGCAGCCGGAGGTGCACGTGCGCGGCGATCAGGAGACGCGCTACGAGTTCATCGGTCGCGTCATCACCGCATGCGAGCGCGCGGGCATCGCGAAGGTCTCATTCATTACGCAGCCGCCCGCGCGCGGCGAGTAGGAGATACGAACGATGGGAATGAACGTTTCTTCAGGCGGGCGCGGCGGCGAACCGGAAGTGATGGCCGACATCAATACGACGCCGCTCATCGACGTGATGCTCGTGCTGCTGATCATGCTGATCATCACGATTCCGATCCAGATGCATGCGGTCAAGATGGATCTGCCCGTCGGCAATCCGCCGCCTCCGGCCACGCCGCCGCAGGTCGTGCAGATCGATATCGACTTCGACGGCACGACGACGTGGAATGGTGTCGTCGTGCCCGATCGCGCGACGCTCGAAGCCAAGTTCGCGCAGGTCGCGGCCCAGCCCGTCCAGCCCGAGATTCATTTGTTGCCGAACAAGCTCGCGCCGTACAAGACGGTCGCCGAGGTGATGGCCGCCGCGCAGCGCGAGGGCGCGACGAAGATCGGGCTCGTCGGCAATGAGCAATACATGCAATAAGCAATACCTGCGATAAGGATCTGGCAATGCAGAGGATTCCCCAACGGTTCCGGCACGCGGCCGCGGCCGCCGCGATGAGCGCATGCGTGGTGCTCTCCGGCGTATCCACCGCGGGCGCCGCCGACGCGCTGCGCGCCGACGTCGCGAAGCCGCTCAACGCCGCGCAGGATCTCTATCGCGCGCACAAATACAAGGATGCGCTCGCGAAGATCGCCGTTGCGGCGGCCGTGCCGAACAAAACGCCGTATGAAACGACGATGATCGAAGAGATGCGGGGCGCGGCCGCTATGGCCGCAGGCGATACGGGCACTGCCACGCAGGCTTATGAAACGTTGCTCGCCTCGGGCCAATTGAAGGGCGACGACGAGCAACGGGTCACCGCCGCGCTCGCCGGCATCTATTTTCAGCAACACGCCTGGCCGAAGGCGATCGCGACGGCGCAACGCTACCTGAAGGCGGGAGGTGCCGACCCGCAGATGCGCACGCTGCTGGTCGAGGCCTATTACGAATCAGGCAACTATGTCGATGCGACGAAGCTGCTCAAAGCGTCGATCGATGCGCAACTGCATGCCGGCCGCGCGCCCGACGAGTCCGAGCTGCAATTGCTCGGCACTTGTGCTCAACATGCCAAGGACGATGCGGCGTACCGCGGCGCGCTCGAAGCGCTCGTCGCCTACCATCCGAAGCCCTCGTATTGGGAAGATCTCTTCGCGGCCATACGGAGCAAACCCGGTTACTCGTCGCGGCTCGACATCGACATGTATCGGCTGCGACGCGCGACGGGTTCGTTGAATACGGCCGACGATTACATGGAAATGACGCAGCTCGCGATCGTGGCCGGCAGCACGGCCGAGGCGAAGCAGGTCATCGACCAAGGTTTTGCTTCCGGCGTGCTCGGGCACGATGCCCAGGCCGAGCGCGAAAAGCGGCTGCAAGCCCTCGCGGCGAAGCGCGCCCAGGGCGCGGCGCCCGACGATGGCGCCCATCCGGTCGCGCCGATCGACGAGGGGCTCAACCTCGTCTTTGCCGGCAAGGCCGGCGAGGGGATCGCGGCGATCCAATCGGCGATTGGGAAGGGCGGCCTCGATCATCCCGATCAAGCGCAGCTGCATCTCGGCGTCGCCTATTACGTTGCCGGACAAAAGGCGCGCGCCGTGCAGGCGTTCCGCGCGGTGAAGGGTAACGACGGATCGGCCGATCTCGCGCGGCTGTGGCTGCTCGTTGCGTCGAAGTGAAGCGCTTCGATTCCCTTATGCGGATTGTCCACCCTATGGCGTTCAGCCGCGCACGCCGCGGTTCGATCAGTGCGGGCGCCCGCGCCGGTGCCGGCGCAGGCCGATGGGCTCGCGCCACGATCGCGGTGCTTGCGGCGTCGCTCGCGCTGCCCGCGTATGCGGCGCCCGGCATTGCGCAATTCGGCACGCCGAAATATCCGCCGAACTTCACGCACTTCGACTACGCGGATCCCGATGCGCCGGCGGACGGCGAGCTCGTTTTCCAGAACTACGACCAGCCGCAGAGCTACGATTCGCTGAACCCGTTCATCGTGCGCGGGCTCGCCGCGCCGGACATTCAGAATCTGATGTTCGATACGCTGATGCAGCGCAGCTGGGACGAGCTCGCATCCGAGTATCCGCTGATCGCGGATGATGTCGAAGTGGCGGCCGACGGGCGCTCCGCTACGTTGCATATCAATCCGGCCGCGCGGTTTTCGAACGGCGATGCGATCACGGCCGCGGACGTCAAATATTCGCTCGATACGCTGAAGAGCCCGCACGCGTCGCCGCTCTTCGCGTCGCAATTCGCCGTCATCAAGGACGCCGTCGTTCTCGACCGGCTCACGGTGCGCTTCGACTTCGGCGATGCGTCGCGCGCGAATCCGCTGATCGCGGGCGATTTGCCCGTCTTTTCGCCGAAGTGGGGCGTGCAGCCGGACGGCAGGCGCTTGCCGTTCGATCAGATCGCCACTGATTTGCCGATTGCAAGCGGTCCGTATCTGATCGAGTCTCGCAAGAACGACAAGACGATCATCTATTACCGCAATCCAAAATACTGGGCGGCGGACTTGCCTGCGCGTCGCGGCATGTATCGCTTTCGCCGCATCACTTTCAAGCTGTACCTCGACCAGTACACGAAGCTCGAGGCGTTCAAGGCGGGCGATGACGACGTCGACGTCGAATACAGCGCAACGCAATGGGCGCGCAAGTACGTCGGCAAGAACTTCGACAACGGCATGCTCGCGAAAGGCATGTTCCGCGAAGGTCCGGCGCAGATGCAAGGCTTCCTCATCAATACGCGCGAGCCGCAGTTCCAAGACGTGCGCGTGCGGCACGCGCTCGCGCTGGCCTTCGACTACGACTGGATGAACCGGATGATGTTCTACGGCCAGTATCGACGTCTGAACAGCTATTGGGAGGACAGTCCGTTCGGTGCGACGGGCGTGCCGAGCGAGAAGGAGCTGAAGCTGCTCGAGCCGTTCCGCGCGACGCTGCCGCCCGAGGTGTTCGGGCCGATGGTGCGCCAGCCGAGCACACTGCCGCCCAATTCTCTGCGGGGCAACCTGCGCCACGCGCGCGAACTGCTGGCCGAGGCGGGCTGGCATTTCCGCGACGGTGCGTTGCGCGACGAGAGTGGCACGCCGATGCGGATTGAGATCATCGACGATCAACCGGGCATGGACCGTCTTATCGTTCCCTATACGCAGGCGCTGCAGACGCTCGGTATCGACGCGCATATGCGCGAGCTCGACAGCGCGCTTTATCAGAAGCGCCTCGATAACTTCCAGTACGACATGACGACGTTCATCTACCCCGAGGTAACGATCCCCGGCATCGAGCTCATACGCCGCTTCACGAGCGAGGCCGCCGCGCAGGTCGGGTCCGAGAACTATCCGGGTATTCGCTCGAAAGCCGTCGACGCGCTCGTTCATGCGGCCGTCGGCGCGACCACGCTCGACGATCTGGAAGCGGCCACGCATGCGCTCGACCGCGTGCTGATCAACGAGTACTACCTCGTACCGCAGTACTACATGCCGCATGCGCGGATCGGCTACAAGACCACGCTCGGCCACCCGAACGTGGTGCCCGTGAGCTACCGGTACGAGGACTGGGTCATCGACTACTGGTACCGTAAGCCGCCGCGGCGTACGCAGACCGCTTCGTCTGCGTCTTCCGCCACCGCGGTCCACTGAGGCGCATCATGCTTGCCTACCTTCTCAGACGCCTGCTGCTGATGGTGCCGACGTTGCTCGGCGTCGTGACGCTGACCTTCGTCGTCACCCAGTTCGTGCCGGGCGGCCCGGTCGAGCAGATGGTGACGCAACTGCGTCATGGCGCGCATCGGGGCGATGGCGGCGGAGGCGGCGGCTATCACGGCAGCCAGGGCGTCGACGCCCAGCAGATCGAGCAGATCAAGAAGCAGTTCGGCTTCGACAAGCCGCCGCTTACGCGCTACATCCTCATGCTCGAGCATTACGCGACGTTCGATCTCGGACAGTCGTACTTTCAGCACGACAGCGTCTGGAACGTGATTCGTGCGCGCCTGCCCGTATCGGTCTCGCTGGGTTTCTGGACGATCGTGCTCACGTACCTCGTTGCCGTGCCGCTCGGCATCGCGAAAGCCGTGCGCAACGGCTCCCGCTTCGATACGGCGACGAGCGTGCTCGTCCTCGTCGGCTATGCGATTCCCGGCTTCGTGCTCGGCGTCTTGCTGTTGATGTTGTTCGGCGGCGGCACGTTCTTCGAGCTCTTTCCGATGCGCGGCCTCACCTCGGACGACTTCGACACCTTGAGCGCGACGGGCAAGGTGCTCGACTACGTCTGGCATATGGTGTTGCCGGTCTGCGCCTCGGTGGTCGGCAACTTCGCGATCGTGACGATTCTCACCAAGAACACGTTTCTCGAGGAAATCGGCCGGCAGTATGTGCTGACGGCCCGCGCCAAGGGTGCCCCGGAGCGCGACGTGCTCTGGAAGCACGTGCTGCGCAACGCGGCGATTCCGCTGCTGACGGGCTTGCCGGCCGCGTTCGTCGGCGCCTTTCTCAACGGCAACCTGCTCATCGAGACACTGTTCTCGTTGAACGGCATGGGCCAGCTCTCTTACGATGCGGCGATTCGCCGCGACTATCCGGTGGTGCTCGGCTCGCTGTTTCTGTTCACGCTGATCGCCCTGGTCACAAAACTCATTGCTGACGTCTGCTATGTCCTCGTCGACCCCCGCATTCAATTCGACAGCGTCGATCGTTGATCCGATGCGGCCAGTCGCGCCGGTGTCGCCGTGGCGGCTCACCTGGTTGCGCTTCAAATCGCAGCGGCTCGGCTATTGGAGTCTCGTCGTCTTCGTGACGCTCTTCGTCGTCAGCCTGCTCGGAGAAATGCTCGTCAACGACAAGCCTCTCCTCGTTCGGTACGACGGGCACTATTACTTCCCGATCTTCAAGACGTATCCCGAGACGCGGTTCGGCGGCGACTTTCCCGCGAAGGCGAACTACCTCGATCCCTATATCCATTCGCGGATCACGTCGAACGGCAACTTTGCCGTTTACCCGATCGATCGCCACTACTACGACACGATCGACTATTTCGCCTCGCGACCGTTTCCGGCGCCGCCGTCGCCGGAGAACTGGCTCGGCACCGATCAGTTCGGGCGCGACGTTCTTGCGCGGCTGCTGTATGGCTTTCGCGTATCCGTGGTGATGGCACTGGCGCTGACCGTATCGGGCGTTTTCTTCGGAGTCCTGACAGGTGCGCTGCAAGGCTTCTATGGCGGCCGCGTCGATCTGATCGGGCAGCGCTTGATCGAGATCTGGGGCTCGATGCCCGATCTCTATCTGCTCATCATCTTCGCGTCGATCTTCGAGCCGACGCTGTGGCTGCTTTTTGGCCTGCTGTCGCTCTTCGGCTGGCTTGTGCTCTCGGATTACGTGCGAGCCGAATTCCTGCGCAATCGCTCGCTCGACTATGTCAAGGCGGCGCGCACGATGGGACTCTCCAACGGGCAGATCATCTGGCGCCACGTGCTGCCTAACAGCCTCACGCCCGTCATCACGTTCCTGCCGTTCCGAATGAGCGCCGCGATTTTGTCGCTGACGAGTCTCGACTTCCTCGGCCTCGGCGTGCCGCCGCCGACGCCGAGCCTCGGCGAGTTGCTGCAGGAGGGGAAGAACAACCTCGACGCATGGTGGATCTCGATCTCGGCATTCGCCGCGCTCGTCGTGACCCTACTGCTGCTGACGTTCATGGGCGATGCGCTGCGTACGGCACTCGATACGCGCAATCGCGGTTCGGCTTTCGGCGGGGTGGGGCAATGAAACCTAACGCAATCGCGAACGCCAACGAGAAAGCGAAGCCGGATCCGAGCACGAACGCCGGCTCGCTGCTTGATATCCACCATCTCTCGGTTTGCTTCGGGCAGAAGCTCGCCGTGCGCAATCTGAGCCTCTCGATCGCACGCGGCGAGCGCGTGGCGCTCGTCGGCGAATCGGGCTCGGGCAAGAGCGTGACGGCGCTCTCGATTCTGCGGCTCGTCGAGCATGCCGCATTGAGCGGGCGCATCGTGTTCGACGGCGAAGACCTGCTCGGCAAATCGGAGCTGCAGATGCGCGGCATTCGCGGCGCCGACATCGCGATGGTCTTTCAGGAGCCGATGACGGCGCTCAATCCGCTCTATACCGTCGGTCAGCAAATCGGCGAGAGCCTGCGATTGCACGAAGGCTTGCGCGCCAATGCCGCGCGCGCACGGGGCATCGAGCTCCTCGCGCGCACGGGCATTCCGGAGCCCGAGCGGCGCATCGATAGTTATCCGCATCAGCTCTCGGGCGGCCAGCGCCAGCGCGCGATGATCGCCATGGCGCTCGCTTGCCGGCCGCGCTTGCTGATCGCCGACGAGCCCACGACGGCGCTCGACGTGACCGTGCGCGAGCAGATCGTCGACTTGCTGATCGACCTGCAGCAACAGGAAGCGCAAGAGCGCGGGATGGCCGTGCTGCTCATCACGCACGATCTTCACCTCGTGCAACGCTTTGCGCAACGGGTGGCCGTGATGGAAAAGGGCGTGCTCGTCGAGACGAACACGACGGACGAGCTCTTCGAGAATCCGCGCCATCCTTACACGAAGCGGCTGCTCGATAGCGAGCCCGCGCGTGTCGTCGAGCCGGTTGCCGAGCACGCGCCTCGGATATTGGACGTGGCCGGCCTTGCCGTCGATTACCGCACGCGCGCGAAGGGGTTCGCCGGCATATTGGGCAGCGCGAGGTTTCGGGCGCTGCACGAGGTCGGACTCTTCGTGAGGCAAGGCGAAACGCTCGGCATCGTCGGCGAATCGGGCTCGGGCAAATCGACGCTCGCGGCGACGGTGCTCGGGTTGCAGCGAATCGCGCAGGGCGACGTCAAGATCGGCGGCCGGTCGCTGGCGACCTATCGGACGTCCAACGACGAACGTCGCAAGCTCTGCGGACGCATGCAGGTCGTGTTTCAGGATCCGTTCGGTTCCCTGTCGCCGCGCATGACGATCGAACAGATCGTCGGCGAAGGGCTGCGTGTGCATCGCCCCGAGCTCGGCGAGAAAGCGCGTTCACGACGCGTGGCCGAGCTGATCGCGGAGGTGGGCCTGCCCGACGATGCGTTGCCGCGATATCCGCATGAGTTCTCGGGCGGCCAGCGTCAGCGCATCGCCATTGCGCGCGCGCTCGCGGTGGAACCGGAGCTCGTCGTGCTCGACGAGCCGACGAGCGCCCTCGACGTATCGGTGCAAAAGCAAGTGCTCGGCTTGCTCGCGCGATTGCAAAAGCGCTACGGGCTCAGTTATTTGCTGATCACGCACGACCTTGCCGTCATACGGGCGATGGCGCATCGCGTCGTCGTCATGAAATCAGGACGCATCGTCGAATCGGGCGAGACGCTCGCGCTCCTGAGCGCGCCGTCACGTCGGTATACGCGAGCGCTCGTCGCCGCGTCGCTTCAATAGAAGGGAACATTCGATGACCTCTTCGGCTTCGCAGTCACGCGCATTCGCCACGGTCTTCCTCGTGGAAATCTGGGAGCGCTTCGGCTTTTACGGCATGGCGGCGCTGCTCGTCCTCTTCATGGTCGAGCGCGCCGGCTTCAGCGACGGCGAGGCCAATCTCGTCTGGGGGTCGTTTACGGCACTCGTCTATGCGGCGCCCGCGATAGGCGGTTGGATCGGCGACAAGCTGCTCGGCGCGCGCCGCACGATGCTGATGGGCGCCTTCGTGCTCGCCATCGGCTATCTGATGCTCGCGCTGCCAGACGACCGCATTGCGTTCATGTACGTCTCGCTCGGTGTGATCGTGGTCGGCAACGGTCTGTTCAAGGCGAATTCGTCGAATCTCGTGCGCCGCATCTATGAAGGCGACGACGCAAGCCTCGACAGCGCATTCACGATCTACTACATGGCGGTCAACATCGGCTCGACGGTATCGATTCTTGCGACGCCGTGGATCAAGGATCGGTGGGGATGGCACGCGGCTTTTGCCGTCTGTTGCGCGGGGATGGTCGTCGGGGTGGTCAACTTCCTGACGCGCTACCGCTCGCTGGTCCATGCCGGCTCCGCGCCCGATGACGCGCCGATCGACTGGCGGCGCGTCGGGCTCGTCGCCGCCGGGGGCATTCTGCTCTGGCTCGCGTCGACCTACGTGCTCGCACACGAAGCCCTCGCGCTCGCTTGCGTCGATGCGGCCGCCGCCACGGTACTCGTCGTTTTCGGCTATCTCATCGTCAAGTGCGAGCCGGCCGAGCGCGCCGGCCTTATCGCCGCGTTGATCCTCGTTTTGCAATCGATACTGTTTTTTATCTTCTATCAGCAGATGTCGACGTCGCTCACGCTCTTCGCACTGCGCAACGTGGACCCCGACTTCACGCTCGCCGGCGTTCGGCTTTTCACCTGGAGCGCGGCACAATTCCAGGCGCTCAACCCGATCTGGATCATGCTGTTGAGCCCCTTGCTCGCCTTCGCGTATACACGCCTTGGCCGGCGTGGCCGCGATCTCTCCATTGCGGCCAAGTTCGCGGTGGGGTTCGTGGCGGTCGCGGCCGGCTTTTTCACCTACGCGCTGAGCGGCCGCTATGCGGTGGACGGGCGCGTCTCATCGTGGTTCATGGTCTGGGGATACGGGCTCTACTCGCTCGGCGAGCTGCTCGTGAGCGGCCTCGGCACGGCCATGATCGCGCGCTACACGCCCGTGCGAATGAGCGGCTTCATGATGGGGGCCTACTTCATCGCCACTGGCGTGTCGCAGTATCTCGGCAGCGTCGTGGCGAATTTCGCGCAGTTGCCGTCCCAAGGAATAGAAGCGGCGCAATCGCTGCGCATCTATACGCGGCTCTTCGCCGAGTTGGGCTGGCTCGCCACCGCGGGCGCCCTCCTGACCATCGCGATGTTGCCGCTGATGCGAGCCCTTTCGAATCGGCACCGTCTCGCCGCATCGTCGAGCGCGGTGGCGCTTGCGGCCGCGAGCGAGTGAGGAACGCGAGCGAACGCTAGCAAACGCTAGCGGAATGCGCGCCGCGCGGCGTCACGCCGTCGCGCCGGCGTCAGAAAAGCCGCGGAGAGCCAACCCACAACAGCGTCGTCTCGACGCTGCCCGTGTTCGCCCAGCTGTGCGGGACCGTGGATTCGTAATGGGCGCTGTCGCCGGTGCGCAGGCTGAACGTCTTGCCTTCGAGCGTCAACTGCAACTCGCCCTCGATCAAGTAGACGAACTCCTCGCCAGCGTGCGTCGTGACTTCCGACGCCTTCTTCTGCCCGGCGGGCAGCTTTACGAGCAGGCTCTCGAGCTGGCTTCCGACCGATGAACTAGTTAGGCGTGCGAACAAATTGGCCGAGCCGGCGAAGCTGAAGAACCGCAGCTGCTCGGCGCGCCGCACCGTGCGCTCTTCGCTCGGCGTATCGACGAAATACTGCAGCTGAACGCCGAGCGCATGGGCGATGCCCGCCAGCGAAGTCAGCGACGGCGTGGCGAGCCCGCGCTCGACTTGGGATAGAAACGGCTTGGAAATGCCTGCGGCGGTAGCGGTCTCGTCGAGGGTGCGCTTGAGGCGCTGCCGCAAGGCGCGGATCTTTCCCCCTAAATTCGGCGCCTGACGGGCGCTTTCGGCGGTCGAAACCATGAGGTGCTCGGATTTATAGTGAAGTCAACCACGCGCCGTATGTTGCCAGAGCCGCGGCGCCAAATGCAAAAAAGTAACGTCCCCGTACTTGGCGCAGTTTAGCGCATCTATAAAGCCCGACGTTCTGCGCTGCGGCCGTTACGCTGACAACACCGAGGCAAGCGAGCACTCGCCGGCGGCAAGCGCACGCTTTTTCGCCGCGGTGAGGCGCTTCACGCGAAGCTCGGCACGCAATGCGCTCGAGCGGTCGCCGACTTCGAACGATGCGAGCAGGGCCACGGCCTTTTTCGCGCGTGTATACCGTGCGCCGACTCCGTTCGCATGTTTCGCGAAGCGCGCGGCGACATCGGTTGCGATCCCCGTATAGACGCTGCCGTCCGCGCATTCGACGAGGTAGAGGAACCAAGTCATCGTCAGCACTTGAACGGATTGTGCTCGCGCAGTTCATCGACATGCGCGTGGATCATATTGGCCTCGTTGGCGAGAAAATGCGCGACCGCATCGGAGAACGCGGGATGCGCGAGCCAATGCGCGGAACGTGTGACGGTCGGCATGAAGCCGCGCGCCATCTTGTGCTCGCCTTGGGCGCCGCCTTCGAAAACGGCGAGCTTTTCCTCGATGCAGAACTCGAGCGGCTGATAGTAGGCCGTCTCGAAGTGAAGGCAGGGGACGTGCTCGAGTGCGCCCCAATAGCGCCCGTAGAGCGCGCCGCCCGTTTGCCCGTTGCGCTCGTAGACGACGAGTGCGCTCGCAATCGGCTTGCCCCGGCGCTCGGCCACGACGAGCAGCAGATTCTCGGGCATCGTCGTGCCGATCGTGCGAAAGAAGTCGAGGTTCAAATACGGTTGCGAGAAGTGCTCGCGATAGGTCTGCCGATAGCAGCGCGTGAAAAAGCGCCAGTCGTCGTCGGTGGCGTCCTCGCCGCGCACGCGTCTGAACGTGATCCCGGCTTCGCGCACCTTGCGCCGCTCGGCCCGGATGTTCTTCCGCTTTTTCTGCTCGAGCGTGAAGAGGAAATCGTCGAAGTCGCGGTATCCCGCGTTGAGCCAGTGAAATTGAATCCCTTCCCGTCGCATCATGCCGAGCTCGGCGAGCGTGTCGCTTTCGGCCGGGGTGGGAAAGAGGACGTGCAGCGACGAGACGTCCGATTGCTCCGCGAGCGCGATGAGCGAGGCCGCGAGCCGCCGGCGCGCGGTATCGTCGACGGCGATGAGCCGCGTGCCCTGCACGGGCGTGAACGGTATCGCGCAAAGGAGCTTCGGGTAGTACTCGAGCCCGTTGCGCTGGTAGGCGTCGGCCCAGGCCCAGTCGAAGACGTACTCGCCATAGGAGTGGCTCTTCAGATACACGGGCGCCACGGCCGCGAGCGCGTCGGTGCGCGCGTCGACGAGCGTGACGAAGCGTGGTGCCCAGCCTGTGCGCTCGGTGGCGCATTGGGTGGTCGCCAGCGCGCTCAGGAATTCATGGCGCAAGAACGGCGTGGGCTGATCCTGCCGAGCGAGCAAGGCGTTCCATTGCGCCGCGTCGACCTCCTGAACGGAGGCGAGAAGACCCATGCGATAATCGATGCGTTCCTGTTTCAACTGTGTGACCGTGTCAGCGAAGCGGGCGGCACATCGTGTCGATCGATCGCCGCCCAATTGACCATGAAGACCCGAATCGCTCTCGCCCAAATCAATACCACCGTTGGCGACTTCGCCGGCAACATCGCGAAGATCGTCGAGGCCGCGCGCGCGGCGCATCGCGACGGCGCCAGGCTGCTCGTGACGCCGGAGCTCGCGCTCTCGGGCTATCCGCCCGAGGATCTGCTGTTGCGCCCCGCGTTCTATGCCGCCTGCGCCGCCGCGCTCGCCGAGCTGGCCGCGCAGTTGAAGCCGTTCACGGGCCTCGCCGTCGTCGTCGGTCATCCCCACCGGGATGGGGCCGAGGCCGACGGCATCGCGAACGCCGCGAGCGGTCATGGTAATGCAAACCGGCCCATCGAGCGCGGGCTTCCTCCCGTCGATACCTACAACGCCGCTTCGCTCGTCGTCGACGGGCGCATCGCGGGCACCTATCGCAAGCAGGACTTGCCGAACACCGAAGTGTTCGACGAGAAGCGCTACTTCGCTTCCGACGCGGCGCCGTTCGTGTTCGAGCTCGACGGCGTGAAGTATGGCATCGTGATCTGCGAAGACGCCTGGCATGCCTCGGCCGCGCAATTGGCGAAGGCCGCGGGCGCCGAAGTCCTGCTGATCCCGAACGGCTCGCCGTACCATCTCAACAAGGACGCGACCCGCATCGACATTTTGCGCGCGCGCATCGCCGAGACCGGGCTGCCGATGGTCTACGTGAATCTCGTTGGGGCGCAGGACGAGCTCGTTTTCGACGGCGGCTCGTTCGTGCTCGACGCGAAAGGCGAAGTCGTCGCGAAAATGCCGCAGTTCATCGAAGGCCATATGGTCGTCGAATTCGACGGCGCGCATCCGCAAAAAGGTCGGATCGCCGCGAGCGAGTCGCTCGAAGCGCAGGTCTATGCGGCGCTCGTGCTCGGCGTGCGCGACTACATCGGCAAGAACGGATTCCCGGGCGCGATCGTGGGTCTCTCGGGCGGCGTCGACTCGGCGCTCGTGCTGGCCATTGCCTGCGATGCGCTGGGGCCTGAGCGCGTGCGCGCCGTGATGATGCCGTCGCGCTACACGGCCGATATTTCGATGCTCGATGCGGCCGACATGGCCCGGCGCCTCGGCGTGCGCTACGACGAGATTCCGATCGCGCCGATGGTCTACGCATTCCGCAGCTCGCTCGCGCGCGAATTCGAAGGGTTGCCCGAAGATGCGACGGAAGAAAACATTCAGGCGCGCATTCGCGGCACGCTGCTGATGGCGCTTTCGAACAAGTTCGGCTCGCTCGTGCTGACGACGGGCAACAAGAGCGAGATGGCCGTCGGCTACTGCACGCTTTACGGAGACATGGCGGGCGGCTTCGCCGTCATCAAGGACATCGCGAAGACGCTCGTCTATCGGCTCTGCCGCTATCGCAACGAGGCGGTGCTCTTCGCGCAACGCGACGTCATTCCGGAACGGATCCTCACGCGCGCGCCGTCGGCGGAATTGCGCGAAAACCAAACCGATCAGGACAGCCTGCCGCCCTACGACGTGCTCGACGCGATTATGCAAATGTACATGGAGGAGGACAAATCGCTCGCCGAGATCGTCGCGGCGGGCTTCGCGCGCGAAGACGTGACGCGCGTCACGCGCCTGCTGAAGCTGAACGAATACAAGCGCCGTCAGGCGCCGATCGGCATTCGTGTGACGCACCGTGCGTTCGGTCGAGATTGGCGCTACCCGATCACGTCGCGCTACACGGAACCGATTCAGTAACTCGGCGATGGCGGGCGACCGTGGCGTAGAATCGATTTATTCGTTCCAGAGAAAATGAGGAAGCCATGAAACGCGTCACAGCGATCATCAAACCGTTCAAGCTCGACGAAGTCCGCGAGGCGCTGGCCGAGGTCGGCATGACCGGGCTTACCGTCACGGAAGTGAAGGGGTTCGGCCGGCAGAAGGGACACACGGAGCTCTATCGGGGCGCCGAGTACGTCGTCGATTTTCTGCCGAAAGTGAAGATCGAGGTCGTGGTGCCGGACGGGCAGTGCGATCAGGTCATCGATGCCATCGTCGGCGCCGCGCGCACGGGCAAGATCGGCGACGGCAAGATCTTCGTCACCGACGTCGAGCGCGCCATTCGCATTCGCACCGGCGAAGAGAACGAAGCGGCGATTTGACAGCGTCCCTGCCCCCCGGGGGGAGGGATTCACACTACTGACGGTATGCCCGCGGTCTTCTCCTGCGGGACGCACGCCGCGCCGGCATGCCTCATTCGGCTCAATGCGCGCCATAAAAAAACGGTGCGACGCCCTGACGGACACCGCACCGATACGCGCCTCTCGCAGCAGCGTTAAAACTTGGATCTGTGAAGCAGTTAGGTTCGCTACGTCGTTCGATTAGAACACGTGCTGGATGCCGACGTAGGCACCCGATTGGCTGTGGCCAGGCAGCGGGTTATCCGCATTGACCGGGCCGTTCGCTTCCAGGCTGAAGTTCGCGTTCTTGCTGTTGCGAACCGTTGCGATCTGGAGGTCGAGCAGCGTGCGCTTCGACAGGTTGTACGTGCCACCGACCGTGTAGATCGTCGCGTTGCCCGCACCGTTGTTGCCGTTCACGTGATAAACAGCGGCAATGGCGGCCGCGGCCGGCGTGATGTTCCAGGTGACGCCGCCCCATTCATGATCGAGCGAAGTCGGCAAGCCAAAGGCGACGCCGTTCGCACCCGACGTGCGGATCGCATCGTACACGCCTTGAATCTTGAACGGGCCGAGGAACACGTTGACGCCCGCCACGTATTCACGCGAGTACTGATACGCGCCGCTCGGAATCGGGTTCGCGCCCGTCGCACCCGTCACCGCCTGGCCGTTCAGCAAACCGTTGACCGGGTTGCGGATTTCGTCATAGAGGGCACGTACCTGGAAGAGCGGGTTCGTGTAGGTGAGCTGCAGGCCCGCTTCACGACCTTGCGTCGTCGTGTTGTTGCCGTTCCAGCTCGTCGCGTTCGACAACGCGTATTGGCCGTACAGGTCGAAGCCATTCCACTTCGGCGACTGGTACGAAATGTTGTTGCTCGACTGAGGCCAGTTGCGGCCGCGCACGAGCGAAGCCGACGACCAGTTCGACTGGCCGAACGGATCGAAGTCCCACACACCGTTCGAGATGAAGAGCTCGCGGCCCAACAGGAAGGTACCGTATTGGGGGTTCGAGAAACCGACGGTCGCCCAGCGATTCCAGATCGAGCCGGCCGAGCCGAGGTTGCCGTTCATCGTGTTGAACGCGCCTTCCAACTGGAATACGGCCTTCGTGCCGCCGCCCAGGTCTTCAGCGCCCTTCAAGCCCCACAGGCTCGTGCCCCAGTCGCCGCTCTCGGCACGCCACCGGGAATTCGAGCCGGTGCCCGAGCTGTTGGGGATGCCGCTCATGTACTCGATGCCGGCATCGAGGCGCCCGTACAGCGTTACGCTACTTTGCGCATGTGCGATCACGCCAGCAGACATCAGCGCCGCGGCGAGCAATGCTTTCTTCATCTTCTCCTCCGTTACCCTGTCAAAAAGTGAAGCCACTACTGCGAATAGCGCCCAGGCGTTGCAAGGCGCCTAGGCGGGAATCCGTACTCAGGGAGATCGCTGCGGAACGCGCGGGGGCTTCTCCGCTTATCAGCGTTCCGGTTCGCTGTTATGGCAGCGCGGCGTCTCCTTGCTTGGAGTAAAACTACATTTGCAGCACTGCGTTTTGCTACTTTGGTTACTAATTTAGCAAAAATACACTTGCGTGGCGAAAGAAATCGTAGTCCGGCTAGCGCCCTGTCTCTAAATTGCAATACTATTGTGCTCCGCTGCACTGCAGCACGTCCCAAAAGAGGGCGCCAAGCCTTGTGGAATAAGGGGATTAGGGGGCTTTCGGCGTTGAGTCAAGGAATCCCGGTATTGACTGGCCGGTGAGACGGCGTTATAAGCGCGCGCCGGCACCGCAAAGGCGCGGGAATCGCGAAAACCATAAGAACGAAAAGCGGAAAACGGAATGACAAAGGGCGCCGGAGGCGCCCTTGATGTCGTTGCTGTGGAGCGGGATTGCCGACGGCAATGCCGGTGAAGCGCCTATTTGAGACTGCCCGAAAGAAACTGCCTGAGCCGTTCGCTGCGCGTATTGCCGAATACCTCGGCGGGAATGCCTTGCTCCTCGATTCGCCCTTGGTGCAAAAACACGACGTGATTGGAAACATTGCGCGCGAAGCCCATCTCGTGCGTCACGACGATCATCGTGCGGCCTTCCTCGGCAAGCTTCTGCATCACCTTCAGCACTTCGCCGACGAGCTCGGGATCGAGCGCCGAGGTCGGCTCGTCGAAGAGCATGACGTCGGGATGCATCGCGAGGGCGCGCGCGATTGCCACGCGCTGCTGCTGGCCGCCCGACAGATGCGACGGGTATTGCTGCTCGAGCCGCGGCGCCAGGCCCACTTTTTCGAGGTACGTTCGCGCGCGTTCCTCCGCCTCGCGGCGCGAGAGCCCGAGTACATGTATGGGCGCCTCGATCACGTTTTCGAGCACGGTCATGTGCGCCCACAGGTTGAAGTGCTGGAAGACCATCGCGAGCTTCGTGCGCATGCGCTGAAGCTGCTTCTGGTCGACGACGCGCAGCGCGCCCGCCTTGTCCTTGCTCGTGCGGACTTCTTCTCCGTCGAGGAAAATGCGGCCCGCGCTCGGCTGCTCGAGAAAGTTGATGCAGCGAAGCATCGTGCTCTTGCCGGAGCCCGACGAACCGATGACGCTGATCACGTCGCCCGCGTTCGCCTTGAGCGAGACGCCTTTGAGGACCTCGTGGTCGCCGTAGTGCTTATGGAGTTCGTCGATGAAGAGCTTTTGCATCGGGGAGAGTCCGGATTACTTGCCTGATTACCTGCCTTGCGGCCGCAGAAAAGCGAGCCAGCGTCGCTCCGCGCGGCGGAAGAGCCCGACGAGGGCGAATGAGATCGCCAGATAGAGCAGCGCAGCGATGCCGAATGCCTGGAACGACATATAGGTGGCGGAGTTGGCGTCGCGCGCGATCTTGAGAATGTCGGGCACCGTCGCCGTGAACGCGACCGTCGTGGCATGCAGCATGAGGATCACTTCGTTGCTGTAGAGCGGCAGCGCGCGGCGCAGCGCCGACGGCAGGATCACGCGCCGGTAGACGGTGAAGCGCGACATGCCGTAGGCGCGCGCCGCTTCTATTTCGCCATAGGCGGTCGCTTTGATTGCGCCCGCGAAGATCTCGGTCGTGTAGGCGCCGGTGTTCAGCGTGAAGGCGAGCAGCGTGCAATGCATGCCGTCGCGAAAGAAGTCGTTGAGCACCGCGTGCGAGCGCACCACTTCGAGGCTATAGATGCCCGAGTAGCAAAGCAGCAGCTGCACGTAGAGCGGCGTGCCGCGAAAAATGTAGGTATAGAGCCAGACGGCGCCGGCGAGCACGCGGTTTTTCGATACGCGCGCGACCGCGAGCGGCACCGACAGGCAAAAGCCAATGCCGATGGAGACGACGAGAAGCCAGAGCGTGACGACGAGGCCTGTTGCGCGGTAGCCGTCCGTGAAAAGGTAGTTGCGCCAGTAGTCGTGGATGAGCTCGATCATGGGTAGGGAGCGGGTCTATAGCTCGGCTTTGCGGACGCCGATCGAATAGCGCTTTTCGAGCCAAAGCAGCACGAGGTTCGAAATCGTCGTAATCGCCAGATAGACCGCGCCGGCGATCAGCGTGAAGAAGAAAAAGCGCAGCGTGCCCTTGCCGGCGTCCTGCGATGCCTTGACGACGTCGGCGAGGCCGATGATCGAGACGAGCGCCGTCGCCTTCACCATGACCTGCCAGTTGTTGCCGATGCCGGGCAACGCGAAGCGCATCATCTGCGGGAACATGATGCGGGCGAACGTCTGCCAGCCCGACATGCCGAAGGCGGCGCCCGCTTCGAGCTGCCCGCGCGGCACCGACAGAAAGGCGCCCCGGAAGGTTTCGGTGAAATAGGCACCGTAGATGAAGCCGAGCACGATGACGCCGGCCACGAACGGATCGATGTCGATCTGATCCCAGCCGAGAAGATCGGTCAGGTTATTGAGCCAGATCTGGATGCTGTAGAAAAGCAGCAGCATCAGCACGAGGTCGGGCACGCCGCGCACCAGCGTCGTATAGGCCGTGCCGAGGCCGTGTGCAAGGCGATTCTTCGCAAGCTTCGCCGCCGCGCCGATGAGGCCCAGCACGAACGCGAGCGCGAGGGAAAGGATCGCGAGCTTGACGGTCTGCCAGGTGCCGGCGAGGATCTGCGGGCCGTAGCCTTCAAGAAACATGGTCTGGAGTGGTAGTCCTTGGGCGGCGCGCGAGGGTAGCGCGCGCCGCGAAAATTCTAGCCGGCCAAAAATGGCTCGCCGCGAGCGCGGCCTACGGTTACAGCCGGATATCTAGCGCGTCCGGCCCGGAGTCGGGGCCTCGCGGTGGTTTCGACATCCGAAAAGCGCGGTATTTTACCCGAAGCCGACTGGCGCGCCACCGCGGCGAACTTTCAGCCACCCGCGGGCCAGCCAGGCACGCGGCCAAATGGAAGCGCGGCGGACGACCCTGAATGAGAAACGCCGAATGTAAAGCGCCGAATGAAAAACGCCGCGGCCCGAAGGCGCGCGGCGTTGCCGGCGGAGAATCGAGGCGGCCCGTCCCGGGCTTCGCGTTGCACGGACGCGAGTGCCGTGCGCGGCGGACGAGCGCGCGAGGCCGGGCCGGACGGCTTACTGACTCGTCGAGGGACTGCTCGCCGCGGCGCCGTCGTGGTGCTTCTCCCAGCGCTCGCGCATTTTCTCGTGGCGGGCCTCCATACGCGCGAAGTGGCGCTTGAGCTCGGTGCTGACCGTCGTCTTCTGCTGGTCGTTGAGGCTATCGTAAAAGGCCAGCCAGGCCGTCGCCGTCTGTTCGCGCAGCTGCGCGTTCTGCTGTTCGCCCTGCTGATGGGCTGCGTGGAGCGCGTCGAGGTCGAGAATCGGCTGCTGCTCGGCGGCCTTGAACTGCTGCCGCATTTTTTCGCGGCTCGCGTGCATCGCTTCATGATTCTGCTTCATCGTCGCAAGGGCGCTCTGCCACTTCTGCTCCTGCTCGGGGGTGAGGTGCAACTGGGCGTGCAGCGCGTCTAGCTGATGCATCATCCCGCCGCGCTGCCAGCCATGCATGCCGGCACCGTCCGCCGGCATGCCGTCGCCGGCCGCGTACGCGGCGCCGAATGTGACGGCGAGCGCCGCGGATGCAACGGCGAGGTAGCGTGCCGTCGTACGGAAGATCGGGTTCATCGACAACTCCTGTCTATCTATGAATGAGAAAGGTCGCTTACGCGAAGGCGCGCAAGCGGCGCGGCCTTCGTTGTCGATAAGGCTAGTCATCGGCCGCCGACGTCGTGTTACGCCACCCGTCGAGGCGATTACGCGCCATTACGCCCTGGTTTGACGGTAACGTTCCGTAACCCTTTCGTCAGGTGGCGGCTTCCCGTGCGGCAGGCGGCTCGCGCTAAACTTCAGCGCATGACCACGCAAATCCTTATCGTCGACGACGACGCCGAACTGCGCGACCTGCTGCGCGACTATCTCGTCAGGCAGAGCATCGAAGTGTCGGTGCTGCACGACGCCGCGAACCTGGAGCGCCGGCTCGAGCGCGAGCGTCCCGATCTCATCGTGCTCGATCTGATGATGCCGGGCGTCGACGGGCTGACGGCGCTGCGCAAGCTGCGCGCGGCGGGCGACGACATCCCCGTGATCATGTTGACGGCGCGCGCCGACGACGTCGATCGCATCGTCGGCCTCGAGCTCGGCGCGGACGATTACCTCGGCAAGCCGTTCAACCCGCGCGAGCTGCTCGCGCGCGTGCAGGCCGTGCTGCGGCGCCGTCGCACCGTGCCTTCGGCCGCGCCGGAGCAGCGCGAGCCGTTCTCGTTCGGGCGCTTCGTGCTCGACTTCGAGACGCGCACGCTGAATATGGACGGCCGTCCGCTGACGCTCTCGGGCAGCGAGTTCGCGCTGCTCAAGATCTTCGTCAACCACCCGATGCGCACGCTCACGCGCGAACGACTGCTCGAATTGCTGCACGGCCCCGAGTACGACGGGACCGATCGCGGCATCGACGTGCAAGTCTGGCGCTTGCGTCGCATTCTCGAATCCGATCCGTCGACGCCGCGGTTCGTGCAGACGGTGCGCGGCCGCGGGTACGTCTTCGTGCCGAACGGCGAGCCCAATGCGCCGGCCAATTGATTCGCTGTTCGGGCGGCTCGCGCTGCTCGTCGTCGCGGTGCTGCTTGCGTCGCATGTCGCCGGCTACCTGATGTTCCGGTGGGACAAGAACCACTCGCAATCGCGCTATGCCGTCGAAGAGGCCGTATTTCTCGTCGAGGCCGTCCGCGAGCACGTTGCCCGCGCCGGCAGCACGCCATTGCCGCCTCGCGTGCGCGTCGTCGGCCTCTCGGCCTCCGATCTCCCGCCGGCGCAGAACGATCTCTCTGAGTCGCTCACGCGGTTCATCAGCGACCTGAGCGAGCGGATGCCGCCCGGCTCGCAAGTGCGCGTCGCACCGGGACATCCGCCGATGCTCTGGGTTCACGAGGCGGCCGACTCGCATTGGATCGTGGTGCCGATGATTCCGATGCACCCGCCGCGCTCGCTCGATCGGCTCTTCGTCTGGCTGACCTCGATCCTGACGATCGCCGTCATCTGCGCGCTTTTCGTCGCGTGGCGGCTGCAGCGGCCGTTGACGGACCTCGCCCAAGGCGTCGCGCGTTTCGGCCGCGGCCAGCCTGTGCCGCCGCTCCCCGAGCGAGGCCCGCGCGAGGTCCGCGATCTCACGCACGGCTTCAATCAGATGGTCCGCGAAGTGTCCCGCACCGAGAAGGATCGCGCGGTCATGCTCGCCGGCATCGCGCACGACTTGCGCACGCCGCTCGCCCGCATGCGGTTGAGGGCGGAAATGATGGAGGACGCGAAGCTGCGCGACGGCGTCGTGCGCGACGTCGACTCGATGACGCACATCGTCGACCAGTTCCTCGTCTTTGCGCACGATGGCGTGGATAGCAGCGAAATGGTCGAAGTCGACGATCACTGTGAGCGCATCGCGCGCAGCTATCGCGCGGTTGCGCCCGGCACGCCGACCGTGCGGACGGATCTCGCGGCCGGCGCCGGCTTTCGCCTGCCTACCGCGACGCTCGATCGCATCCTCTCGAATCTGCTCGACAATGCGCACGCGTACGGCGCCCCGCCCGTCGTCGTCAGGACGGCGCGCACGTCCGATGGCTGGCTCCTCTCGGTCAGCGACCATGGCCAGGGCATCGCGCCGCAGGATTTGATTCAGGCAAGCCGCCCCTTCGTGCGGCTCGATCCGGCCCGCGGCGGCAACGGGCACAGCGGGCTCGGGCTCGCCATCGTCGAGCGGCTCGTGCGCCGGCTCGGCGGCGGCTGGGAGATCGGCAACGCCGAAAACGGCGGTCTGCGCATCGTCATGACTTTCCCGCGCGACACGCTGGCGAGCGTCACGGCCCAATCGGAGGCGGCCTGGTAGACGTCGGCTTCGGCTCGCGCCGGAATCGCTAGGAAAAGAGGGCGTCGAGCGAGGAGGCCGCTTCGTTGTCGACGGTGTTATAGGTCACGCTGTCGGCGCCGAAGATGTAGTGCGTCGTGTACTTGCCGAGCCTTGCCAGAATGTCTTCCTGCACGTTCTCGGGCGCGGTGTCGAGTTTCAGGTACCACGCCGTGGAAGAGAGCTTGACCTGATACGCGCCGTACTCGGCCATCAACTGATCGAACGCTTCCGCGTCCTGGTCGCGACAAACGATGACCAAATTGCCCTTCATGCGCACCTCCAGGTAGTCGGCGGCTCGTCGCCATCAAAACGCCGATGATACCCGCTCTTTCCGGCGCGCTGCGCGTTGCGGCGGCGGCGTGGGTTTTCCCAAAGCCTCGTTCCCGGCATAATTCGCCGTTGTATCGGCGCAACGGCATTTTCCGCCAGCCCGGCCGGCCGTCGTCGGCTGGCGCGTGCGCCGTCTTGCGGTTGTGCCTGTCACAAAGGTTGTAGTAGTGTCGTGCCGTCAAAAAAGAGATCGAACCGCTGGGCAGTCATCGATCCGCACCCAACGAATCACTATTTACTCCGTCATGCTCTTACTCCGCACTTCGGTCCGCCCAGACTTTTCGCGTGCCGCGCACCTCGCACGCTGTTTGCCCGCAAGCCATCACGTGGCCGCAGCCGGGGCGGCCCCGGTGACCCGAAGGACGTTCCATTGTGGACGGGAGGCACGCTGATGGACTTCAGTTTCGATCCGAACCGCACGGCGAATGCGTCGGCCTGGCGGCTGTTGCCGAACCGCTGGGACTTCGTCGCGTTTCCCCTGATCATCTGCCTGATCGCGATGACGGCCATCGGCTTTCACCAGACGATGGCGCCGATCTCGACGCTCAAGACGCAGGTGATCTCGCTCGACCCGGCCAATCTGCCCGAGTACGCGCTGCGCACGACGCTGCGCATGCTTGCCGCGATGGTGGCCTCGCTCGTCTTCACGCTCGTGTACGGCACGCTCGCCGCGAAGAGCCGGCGCGCGGGCATGGTGCTGATCCCGATCCTCGACATTCTTCAATCGGTGCCGGTGCTCGGATACATCTCGTTCACCGTGACGTTTTTCCTCGCGCTTTTTCCGAAGCAGGTGCTCGGCGCCGAGCTCGCGGCCGTCTTCGCGATCTTCACGAGCCAGGCCTGGAACATGACGTTCAGCTTCTACCAGTCGCTGCGCACGGTGCCGCGCGATCTCGACGAGGTCTCGCGCGGCTTTCACCTGACCGCCTGGCAGCGCTTCTGGAAGCTCGAAGTCCCGTTCTCGATGCCGGGCCTCATCTGGAACATGATGATGTCGATGTCGGGCGGCTGGTTCTTCGTCGTCGCATCGGAGGCCATCACGGTCGGCAACAACACCATTACGCTGCCCGGCATCGGCGCATACCTTTCGCAGGCGATCACGGAGCGCAACCTGGGCGCCATCGGCTGGGTCATCGTCGCGATGTCGGTCGTGATTCTGGCCTACGATCAGCTCATGTTCCGGCCGCTCGTCGCGTGGGCCGACAAGTTCCGGATGGAAACGACGAGCTCGGGCGATGCGCCGGAATCGTGGCTGCTCGACCTCGTGCGCCGGACGCGGCTCATTCATCAGCTGCTCGTGCCGGCCGGGTGGATCTTCTCGAAGCTCGCGCGCGTGCCGCTGCGCGTCTCGCTTCCGCAAGGCCTGCGGCTCGGGCAGCCCGCCGTGGCGAAGCGCGCGTCGTCGCTGGCGGGCGATGTCGTTTGGGCGCTGATCCTGATCGCGGGAACGATTTACGTGGTCTGGCGCGTCGTGGCCTACGTCAGCACGGGCGTGACGGGCTCGGAAGTCGGGCATGTCTTTCTGCTCGGCGTCTTCACGCTGCTGCGCGTGGCCGTGCTGATTGCGATTTCGTCGTTGATTTGGGTTCCGCTCGGCGTGCTGATCGGACTGCGGCCCGCCGTCGCCGAAAAGGTTCAGCCGCTCGCGCAGTTCCTCGCCGCGTTCCCCGCCAATCTGCTGTTTCCGGTTTTTGTGATCGTGATCGTTCGCTTTCATCTGAATCCGGACATCTGGCTCTCGCCGCTCATCGTGCTCGGAACGCAGTGGTATATCCTCTTCAACGTGGTCGCGGGGGCGACGGCCTATCCGAACGACTATCGCGAGGCCGCCACGAACTTTCGCATTCGCGGCTGGCAATGGTGGCGCCAATGCATGCTTCCGGGCATCTTTCCCTACTATGTGACCGGCGCGCTGACGGCTTCGGGCGGCGCCTGGAACGCGAGCATCGTCTCGGAGGCGGTCCAGTGGGGCGACACGCACGTCACCGCGCACGGGCTTGGCGCCTATATCGCCGAAACCACCGCTGCGGGAGACTTTCCGAAGATCATTCTCGGCATCGCCGTGATGTCGCTGTTCGTCACATTGTTCAACCGAAGCGTGTGGCGGCCGCTTTATGCTTACGCGGAATCGAAGCTCCGGCTCGACTGATGCGAAAAACACCCGATAGGTCCATTCGAGAGTGAAGCGCAATGCAAAATCCCAAAGCTGAACTGAGCCCGGCGTCGTCCGCCTCTCCCGCATCGGTCGGCGCCGGTGCCGCGCCTCGTCTCGGCGAGGAAGTGCTCAACGTGCGCGGTGTGCGCCGCGGCTTTTCGAAAGCGCAAGGCGAGCTGCTCGTGCTCGACGACGTCAACCTCTCGCTGCGCGAAGGAGAGATCGTCGGCTTGCTCGGGCGCTCGGGCTCCGGCAAGTCCACGCTTTTGCGAATCATCGCCGGGCTGATCAAGCCGACGGACGGCCAGGTCGACTACCTCGGCAAGCCGCTTTCGGGTCCGGCCGAAGGCGTCGCGATGGTGTTCCAGACGTTCGCGCTCTTTCCCTGGCTGACGGTGCTGCAAAACGTCGAGGCGGGACTCGAGGCGCAAGGCGTCGGGGCGCGCGAGCGGCGCGAACGCGCGCTGGCCGCGATCGACCTGATCGGCCTCGACGGCTTCGAGAACGCCTATCCGCGCGAAATGTCGGGCGGCATGCGCCAGCGCGTCGGCTTTGCGCGCGCGCTCGTCGTCGATCCGACGCTGCTGCTGATGGACGAGCCGTTCTCTGCGCTCGACGTGCTCACCGCCGAAACGCTGCGGACCGACTTGCTCGATCTCTGGACGCAGCGACGCATGCCGATCAAGTCGGTGCTGATCGTCACGCACAACATCGAGGAAGCGGTGTTCATGTGCGACCGGATTCTCGTGCTTTCATCGAACCCCGGGCGCGTGATCGCGGAGATCAAGGTGCCGTTCGCGCATCCGCGCAACCGGCTCGACCCGGCCTTCAAGCGTCTCGTCGACGACATCTACGCGAAAATGACGGCGCGGCGCACCGACGAGGCGACGAAAAAGGGGCTCGAGCTCGGCAGCTGGCTGCCGAGCGTGTCGACGAACCTTATGGCCGGTCTCATCGAGACGCTGGCCGCGCCGCCCTATCATGGCCGCGCCGACATGCCGGAAATCGCCCGCTCGCTGCATCTCGAGGTCGACGACCTCTTTCCGATCGCCGAAGTGCTGCAGCATCTCGGGTTCACCGACGTGCGCGAGGGCGACATTTTCCTGACGCCGCCGGCGCGCGTGTTCGCCGAGTTCGGCACTCAGGAGCGCAAGATGATGTTCGCCGAGCATTTGCTGCGGCACGTTCCCCTTGCCGCGCGGATCAAGAAAGTGCTGAACGAGCGCCCCGGCCATCGCGCGCCGCGCGTGCGCTTCGAGCAGGAGCTCGAGGACTTCCTATCCGACAGCGCGGCCGAGGAAACGCTCGACGCCGTCATCAACTGGGGCCGCTACGGCGAAATCTTCTCGTATAACGACCAGACCGAGATCTTCAGTCTCGAGGACGTCGAGTCGTAACGCGGAGGGCGGTGCTCGGTGCTCGGTGCCTGAGCGGGCTCAGCCCTCGCCCGCGGGCGGGTTGTCGTCCTCGTCCTCGTAGGCGCCGAGCCGGTTATAGAGCGTTTTCAGGCTGACTCCGAGCGCCTTCGCCGCGCGCCGCTTGTCGCCGCCGCAGTACTTGAGCGTGCCGAGGATGATCTGCCGCTGAGCCTCGGCGAGCGGCGTGCCGACCCAGATGCTCATCGCATCGCCTTGCGTGACGGCCTTCTTCGAGCGGGCGGCCAGACGCGGATGCTCGATCTCGACCGTCTTCTCGGCAAGGATGAACGCCCGATAGACGCTGTTCTTCAGCTCGCGAACATTGCCGGGCCACGAGTACGTGCGCAGCGTCTCGCGCGCACGCTTGCTGAACGACTTGTTCGTGTTTTCCTGCGCGTTGAGCTCGGCAAGAAAGTGCTGGGCGAGCAGCTCGCGGTCGCCCTCGCGCTCGCGCAGCGGCGGCACGCGCAGCGGAAAGACGGCGAGCCGGTACATCAGATCCTCGCGCAGCCCGTTCTCCTTGACCGCGACCATCGGATCCCGGTTGGTCGCGGCGATCACGCGGACGTCGCTGTGCAGGAGCTCGGTGCCGCCCACGCGATAGAACGTGCCGGTTTCCAGCGCACGCAGCAGCTTCACTTGCCGCACGGGCATCATTTCGGTGATTTCGTCGAGAAAGAGCGTGCCGCCGTTGGCATTTTCGAAATAGCCGGCGCGGCCCTGCACGGCGCCGGTGAAACTGCCGCGCTCGTGGCCGAAGAGCTCAGCCTCGATGAGGTTGTCGGGAATCGCGCCGCAATTGACGGCGATGAAGGGGCCGTCGCGCCGCGCGCCCCGATCGTGGATCGTGCGGGCGATCAGCTCCTTGCCCGTGCCCGATTCGCCGACGATCAGCACGGTTGCATCGGTCGCGGCGACGCGCTCGACCTGCTCGTACAGTTCGAGCATCGCGGGCGACGAGCCGTAAAGCATCCCGTACGATTCGAGCCCGGCCGAATCGCGCGCGAGAGCTTTATCGAGTCGCCGCGCGGCATCGCTCATGTCGGCTGCCGCGGGTGTGTCCAAATCGCTTGACGACGCCATGTATCGCAATCTTCCGCGAGAGGCGGCCACGGCGGTTGAGCCGTTGTCGCCGCTCCGAAAAGGGTGGTTGCAAACCCCTATTTAACCACGCATGACCGGTCCGACGCCCGCCAGTCGTCATGGCGGATATGGCATGAATCGTGCGGCACGTTCCGGTTCCGCACGGAACTCGCGGACGCGGAATCGATCGGAATGAGAGTCGGCAGCCGGACGCCGGTGCTGGCTGCTTGGCCGTATCTTTCATACACTTCGGGCAATTACGAAGGGGGTCAGATGGCTCGTCCCAAAATCGGCATCTTCGGCGCGCTCGTCGCGGTGGGGGGCGTGATCGCGTGGCGCTGGTCACAGAAGCATCGTGCGTCGCAAGCGCGGCTCGCCAGCGAATTGAACCGTTGGGAAGGCGAGGGCGGCGCTGTGGCGTCCGTGACGCAAGCGGCACCGTCAACACCCGCATCGGCGGCGGCGCCAACGGGCAGCCCGATGCCGGACGGGGCCGCCCAGGTGGGCGGAACGCGTGACGCCTGGGTTTTCCCGCACAGCTGAAGCTAAGCAATCGGCGTCGCTCGTCGATGCTCTGGCTCCTCCAGGGCGGCGAGCGGAGGCAAAATATCGATCTGCTTCGAGCGCCGGCGTATGTCGCCGGCGTGTCGATCTCCTTGACCTTTTTATACGCGATCCAACCCGATGCCACATGTGCTGATTGTCGACGACGACCCGGACACGCGCGAAGCGCTCGTGTCGATCATCGCGGAGGACGGCCTCACCACGGCCACCGCCGGCGACTTGCGCGAGGCCCGCATTCAACTCGTGCGGCAAACGCCGGACGTCGTCTTCACCGATTTGCAGTTGCCGGACGGCAGCGGGGTCGACTTGTTCGAAGACCTCGATCCGCGCTCGGGCGTCGAGATCGTCGTCATCACCGGCCACGCGACGGTCGAATCGGCCGTCTCCGCGCTCAAGATGGGTGCGTCCGACTACCTCGTCAAGCCGATCAACATGCAGCGCGTGCGGGCCGTGCTCGATCGTTTGCCGCGCGCGGGCGATTTGAAGGCGCAAATCGGCACGCTGCGCGGCGAGCTGCGGCGCATGGGCCGCTTCGGGCTCATGCTCGGCAGCTCGCCGGCGATGCAGTCGGTTTACGATCAAGTGAGCCGCGTCGCGCCGACCGCGGCGTCGGTGCTGCTCGTCGGAGAGTCCGGGACGGGCAAGGAGGTCGCCGCGCAGACGATTCACGAGTTGAGCCTGCGCCGCAAGCACGCGTTTCTCGCCGTCAACTGCGGCGCCATCTCGCCGAATCTGATCGAATCGGAGATGTTCGGACACGAGCGCGGCTCCTTCACGGGCGCGGACCGTCAGCACAAGGGCTATTTCGAGCGCGCGAACGGCGGGACGATCTTTCTCGACGAAATCACCGAGATGCCGGCCGAATTGCAGGTCAAGTTCCTGCGCGTGCTCGAGACGGGCATGTTCATGCGCGTCGGCACGACGAAGGAAATCGAGACCGACGTGCGTGTCATCGCCGCAACGAACCGCGATCCCGAACAGGCCGTGCTCGAGGGCAAGCTCAGGCTCGACCTCTACCATCGGCTCAACGTCTTTCCCATCAGCCTGCCACCGCTGCGCGAGCGCGGCAACGACGTCTGGTTGCTCGCCGAGGCGTTTCTCGCCGAGCTCAACGAGCGTCACGGCACGAGCAAGCAATTTCCGCCCGCGACGAAGGAAATGCTGCTGTCGTACCCATGGCCCGGCAACGTGCGCGAGCTCAAGAACTACGTGCAGCGCGCGTACATCATGGCGGGCGCCGACTCTAACACCACGGCTGCCGTACCGCTGCAGATCTCGCTATCCAAGCCGTCGACCGGGACTGCGGTGACGATTCCGTTCGGCACCTCGCTCGCCGCCGCGGACCGGCAATTGATCCTCGCGACGCTAGAGCAATGCGGCGGCGTCAAAACGCGCGCCGCCGAAATCCTCGGCATCAGCTTGAAGACGCTCTACAACCGGCTCGTCGAATACAGCGACGAGGCTGGCAAGCCACAGGCCGGCGAAGGCGATGCGGCCGGCGAGCCCGGGGAAGCCGGCGAGCCGGCGGCCGGCAAATGAACGGCTCGCACGCTCGCGGCGCTGCCGTACCGTCTGCTGAGTACCCCAGCACTAGGCAAACCGATTGCTCGCATCGTCAACGTAACGAACGGCGGAGTTGCCGCCGCGCGCGACGAGTGCGCCGACGGTGAGCGTTGGCCGCGCGACGCGCGACACGCCAAGGGGAATGTTCACGATGTCAGCATCCAGGAGCGAGCCGTTGCGCGCGCATACGCCCGAGCCCGACCCACCCGGGCCTCCACCGACGAAGGAACCGCCGGGGCCGCATCCCGAGCCCGAGCGTGAGCCCCCGGGGCCGCCGCATCCGCCGATCGGCGATCCGCCGCCCAATTCTCCAGACATTCCGCAGTGAAGGCGGCAAATTCGGGGATGGGCCTCTGTATGAGTTACAAATCTGACGCACTTGTTACCGCGCGAAACCGATTTCCGCGTTCTAGACTTCTAATTTGATGCACCCAATTCGGGCCCGCCTTCCCAAAGGAGGCATTCGATGAGACATCCAGCGTTGCGGCGCTCTCCGCGCCACGCATCCAAGCGTGCAGCAAAGCACGCGGACACGACGGCCGCGTCGCCTTCGCAGCCGCCACACGATCCTTCCGCGCAAAATCGCGTCGCGCCCAATGCGCCGCCCGACGGGACCTACAACCAAGGCGGCGCACGCCCTGAAGGGCTCGATTATCAGCGCGATTTAGGCGCCGAGCAGGACGCCTGAGCGCGCCGGAAGCTTGTTGCACGTTCGCCCGGCGCTCGCCCGTCGGCGCGCGTTGGCTTCTTTCCGCTCGCCGGTCGGAGAGCGGGGGCGCCGCCGCGTTGCGGTTGCGCATCGGGGCATGCTGCTTGCACACGACCAACCGAGCGGCGATCGTCGTCGCCATGCGAGTCAGCAACCCGAGAGGTGAAGCCGCAATGAGTAGACTTATCGTCGTCTCCAACCGCGTCGCGCCGACGCAAGAAGGATCGCCCGCCGCCGGCGGGCTTGCCATTGGTGTACTGGACGCATTGAAGGAGACCGGGGGGCTTTGGTTCGGATGGAGCGGCGAAATCGTGGGGCATGGTGGTGCGCCGTCGATCGACCAGCAGGGTACCGTCACCTACGCCACCGTCGGCCTGACGAGGCGCGACTACGATCAGTACTACCGAGGATTCTCGAACGCGACGCTCTGGCCCACGTTCCACTACCGCACGGATCTCTCGCGCTACGACAGACGGGAGTACGCGGGCTACGTGCGCGTCAATGCCATGCTGGCCAAGCAGCTCTCCACGCTCATCAAGCCTGACGACGTAATCTGGGTGCACGACTATCATCTGCTGCCTTTTGCTCGAGCGCTGCGCGATCTCAACGTGACGAACCCGATCGGGTTTTTCCTCCACACGCCGTTTCCGGTCGGCGAAGTGCTGCGCACGGTGCCGCCGCACGAAGAGCTCGTCAAGGCGATGTGCAGCTATGACGTCGTCGGGTTTCAAACTCACTCGGACCGGCAATCGTTCGTCGATTACATCGAGCGCGGCCATTTTGGCGTTTCGACCGAAGAGGGGGTGATGCAGGCGTTCGGCCGCGTGCTGAAAGTCGGCACCTATCCGATCGGGATCTATCCCGATGCCATCGCGAAAGCGGCCGAGCAGCTTTCCGATCGCAAGGCCGTCGCCGAATTGCGCGACGCGATGCGAGGCCGGCGCATCATCATGAGCGTCGACAGGCTCGATTATTCGAAGGGGCTCGTCGAGCGATTCCAGGCGTTCGAGCAACTGTTGACCGATGCGCCCGAGTGGCAGGGAAAAGTATCGCTCGTTCAGATCGCGCCGCCGACCCGCTCCGACGTGCAGACGTATCAGCGTATCCGGCAGGCGCTCGAAGGCGAGGCGGGGCGCATCAACGGGCGTTTCGCTCAGCTCGATTGGACGCCGATCCAGTATCTGAACCGCAAGTACGAGCGCAATGTGCTGATGGCGCTCTTCAGGCTTTCGCAAGTCGGCTACGTGACGCCATTGCGCGACGGCATGAATCTCGTCGCGAAGGAATACGTCGCGGCGCAGAATGCGGAAGACCCAGGCGTGCTCGTGTTGTCTCAGTTCGCGGGTGCCGCGGAGCAGATGCCGGGCGCGCTCGTCGTCAATCCGTTCGACCTCTCGCAAATGGCGGACGCGCTGGCCAGTGCATTGTCGATGCCGCTCAGCGAACGCAAGGCGCGCCATTCGGACATGATGGCGCGCTTGCGGGCGAGCGATCTGTCGACGTGGCGCGATGCCTTCCTCGATGACTTGCGGCATGTGGCCACTGCCGCATCGGTGACACGCAAGGCGGTGAAGCTGGCCGATTTCGCGGCCTGACATCGTTGCAACGTTGCCGGCTCGCGGCCGGCTTTCCGACGGCTTCCGAAGAAGAAGGAGAAGTCTCCTTGGGCAGCGCCCCTTTTCGGGGGGCGCATACCAAGGCGAGACGCTATCCCTGCTTGCGCAGTTGAGCGGGCGGAAGCTTCAACAGATTGCGGTACTTCGCCACCGTGCGGCGCGCGACGATCATGCCCTCCTGCGTGAGCAGACGAGCGAGCGTGACGTCGGACAGCGGATTGCGCGGATCCTCCTGCTCGATCATCTCCTTGATCAGCGCGCGGACCGCGGCGGCCGAGCACCGGCCGCCCGTCTCGGTTGCGAGCTCGCGCGGGAAGAAATGGCGGAACTCGAAGATGCCGCGCGGCGTGGCCATGTACTTGTTGCTCGAGGCCCGTGAGACCGTCGACTCGTGAAGCCCGAGCTCTTCGGCCAGTTTGCTGAGCACGAGCGGCTTCAGCGCGATTTCGCCGTACTCGAAAAACGCTTTCTGGTACGAGACGATGCATTGCGCCACGCGCTGGATCGTCGTAAAGCGCTGCTCGGCATTGCGCAACAGCCAGCGTGCTTCCTGCAGCTGTTGCGCGAGCGGCGTGCCGTTGCCGCCCGATTGGGCGAAAAGCTCCGCATAGACGCGGTGAATGCGCGCGCGCGGGAGCACTGCGGGATTGATCGTCGCGACCCAACGGTTCTTCACCTTGCGCACGATGACGTCGGGAATAACGTAGTTGTCGTCGGTGCGTCCGTAGTATTCGCCCGGCTTCGGGTCGAGTCGTCGCACGAGGGCGCAGGCGGTGCGCAACGCTTCGGCCGAGCAGCCGATCTGCTTTTGCAACTCGGCGTGTTCGCGCCGTGCGAGCTTTTCGAGGTGATGCTGCACGATTTCGCGGGCGACGGCGCGGCCCGGCGTATCTTCCGGCAGCGCGTCGAGCTCGAGGCTCAGACACTCGGACAACGAACGTGCTCCGACACCGGGTCTGTCGAGCGTTTGCACGAGGCGCAGTGCGACGCGCAGCTCCTCTTCGGTCAACGGCGGGTCGGCTTCGAAGGCCTCGGCCAGATCCGCGAGCGAATCGCGCAGATAGCCGTCGTCGTCCAATGCTTCGATGACGACTTGCGCCGCGGCACGGTCGCGCTCGTTGAGCGGGTAGAGGTGAAGTAAGTTGTGCAGATGCTCGTGCATCGTCGGCTGAGCGCGCGCCCATGCACCGGGATCCACGTCGTCGGCATCGCTGTTATGGCGCGAGGCCGCGCGCATCGACCAGTCCTGCGCGAATTCGCCGGCCGCCTCATCGACCGGCGCGGCGGCCGCCGTCTCGGCGCCCGCGAGCCCATCGAAGCCGTCGACTGCCTCGGTCGGCGCGGGCGTATCGCTGACGACGTGCGTTTCATCGGCGCCGTGACCGGGAAGCACGCCGTTCGTTGGCGGCTCCGTATCTTCGCTTTGCGGCTCGTCGTATTCGAGGAACGGATTGCTGTCGAGTGCCTGACGCAGTTCGCGCTGAAACTCCAGAGACGACAACTGCAGCAGCCGTACCGATTGTTGCAGGCGCGGGGTCAACGCGACGTGTTGTTTGCTGCGCAGTTCAAGAGTAGGCGGCATATCGATGTCCTCGCGAATGGGTGCTCCCACTCAAGCAACGGACATACCATGCAGCGCTTCATACGCTCACTGCGCCACGGGCGTTGGCAATGAGGCATTTGCTCAGCAGCTTTTACATCCGCCGTGCAAAAAACGCGCCGCGTTCGCTATGGAATCCCCCAGTTGCATTGAAAACGCGCTCCACTCTCATCACCGTGGCGGCCATTTTCGGCACGAGGCTTGCGGAAGAAAAGGAGGGTACGACGGCGCGCGCCAAGTTCGCGCGTGGATCGGCGGGCCCGACAGTCCTTTCAATCATTGAGCAGGAGTCACTGTGAAAGCGCTTCAGTCATTGAAAATCGCGTCCATCGTCGCCTCCGTCCTCTTTGCCGTCGGCGCGAGCGCGCAGACGACGAGCGGCGCATCGTCCCAACGGACGGATTCAGCCTCGAATGGAACGTCGGCCTCGTCGGAGTCGCTCGGCCAGCACATCAGTGACGGCGCGATTACGGCCAAGGCCAAGGCCGAACTCATCGGCGCGAAGGATGTCCACGCTTCGCGCGTCCACGTGAAGACGCGCCATGGCGTCGTCTGGCTGACGGGATCGGTGCCGCGCGCGGCCGACAAGCAACGCGCGCAGGAGATCGTGCGAGGCATCTCCGGCGTTCAATCGGTCCATAACCGCCTGAAAGTCATCGAAGCGGGATCCAGCGAATAAGCCAGCGGCGGTAATCGATTTGGCGGGCCAGCGCTCGCCTCGGGGCGTTGCCGCGATTGAGTGCGCGCGGGGGGCGATCGTCGCTCAGGCCGCCGCACGCCGCGGCTGCCTCAAGCGCATGAGGCTGACGCCTGATGCCAATGCTGAGAACGCGGCGGCGAGTTCGAGCGAGATCGTCGGACCGCCGGTCGGCGCAATGCCGAAGATGAGCGCGACGAGCGCCGCGCCGAGTGTTTGGCCGGTCAGACGGGCGGTGCCGAGCATGCCGCTCGCGCCGCCGCTGCGTTCGCGCGGCGCCGAAGACAGCATTTGCCGATTGTTGGGCGACTGGAACGTGCCGAACCCAACGCCGCATACCGCCATGCGCCACGCGATGTCGAAGGCGCTCGGATGAGGGCCGAGCGTCGCGAGCAGCACGAGGCCGATCGTGAGAACGACGAGCCCAATGCCGCCCAGTATCCCGGCAGAGAAGCGATCGGAAAGGGTGCCGGCGATAGGCGCGGCGAAGACGATCGCGCACGGCCACGGCGTGATCAGCAGACCGGTCTCGACCTGGCTGAGCCCGAGCGTGTTCTGAAACAGGAACGGCAGCGAGACGAACGCCAGCATTTGCGCGGTGAACGAGCAGACCGAGGTCGCGACCGAGAGCCCGAAAACCGGAATCTTCAGCAGATCGACAGGCAGCAGCGGCGCCTTTTGGCTCAATTGGCGACGCACGAAGAAATATCCCACGACGACGATCGCGATGAACTGCGCGGCCGTCCAGCGATGCGCTTCGCCGTGGCCGAGACCGTCGATCGTCACGATGAGCAGGCCGAACACGAATGCGTTCATGACCGCGCTGATGTAGTCGTACGGTCTGTCGTGGCCGATGTTGCGCGGTAGCGCCTTTACGGAGACCGCGGCGGCGACGATGCCGATCGGGACGTTGATGGCGAAAAGCCATGGCCACGAAGCGACCGAGAGGACGGCCGAAGCGACGGTCGGCCCGACCGCGGAGGACACGGCGACGACCATGGCGTTGATCGCGACCCCGCGCCCGAGCATATTGCGCGGGTAGATCGCGCGTACGAGCGCTGTATTGACGCTCATGATGCCGGCCGCACCGAAGCCTTGCACGACGCGTGTCGCGGCGAGCGCGGCGAGCGACGTCGACAGCGAGCAGCCCAGCGAGGCGATCGTAAAGACAATCACGCCCGCCGTGTAGACGCGTCGGTAGCCGATGCGATCCCCGAGCGACGCCAGCGGCAACAGCGAGATCGTGATCGACAGTTGGTAAGCGTTGACGACCCAGACGGATGCGGAAGCGCTCGCGCGCAGTTCGCGCGCGATGGTCGGCAGCGCAACGTTGGCGATGGCGCTATCGAGCACGGCGAGGGTGATGCCGAGCGCGATGACGACGATGGCCCAGTAGCGTTGGGGAAGGGGGAGGCCCTCTTCCGGTTCCATCGTCGGTGGGGCCGATGACGCTTGCGCAATGCGTGTCACTTCAGCTCGTATAGGCCGGTGTAGGTCGCCGAGTCGATTTCGTTGAGGTGGATCATGAAGCGCGCGACCGCGTTCGTCGTGTCGGGCGTGATCGGCAGATGTTCCGCCTTCAGCGCGTGCACACGGAAGATATAGCGGTGCGGCTTGTCGCCGCGTGGCGGCGCGGCGCCGCCGAAGCCGGGCGTGCCGTAGTCGTTGCGGACCTGTATCGCGCCGGCTGGCAGGAGGGAGCCGTCGGCCTTGCCGGCGCCTTGCGGCAGCGAGCGCAATTGCGGGGAAAGGTTGACGACGACCCAATGCCAGAAGCCGCTGCCTGTCGGCGCGTCGGGATCGTAGACCGTGAGCGCGAGGCTCTGCGCGTCCTCGGGGGGCGCTTCCCATTGCAGCGCGGGCGATGCGTTGCCGCCGCTGCCATCCACGCCGAACAGCTTGTCGGCAAATTCCTGCGCTTTCGGCATGAAGCCGTTATTCGGGAAGTCGTCGGACCAGATTCTGAAATCAGCCATCGGAAGCCTCCTGAGGGAAACGATTCGATCTTGAGCGCGGCCGCGAGGCGGCGGGCGAGGCGAGTGTATCACCGCGGCGCTTCCCGCGCCGGCAGCCGATCGTCCGGCACCACCCGGCCGTTGCGGGGAAAGCGCAGAGAGAACGCCGTTCGCACGCCCGGTACGCTCGTCACCTCGCATTCCCCGCCGTGCTCGTCCATGATCGACTTGACGATCGCAAGTCCCAGGCCCGTGCCCGAGGCGGAATTCTGGCGCGCCGGATCGGGGCGGTAGAAGCGATCGAAGATGCGTGTCAAATGCTCGGCGGCGATGCCGGGCCCCGTATCGACTACGCGGATGACGGCAAAGTCGCCGCGGTTGGCGCATTCGATCGTCACGGTCGAGCCGGCCGGCGCATGCACGCACGCATTCGAGAGGAGATTGCCGATCGCGCGCTGCACGAGCAGCGGCTCTCCATCGAAAATGCACTGCCCTTCGACGCTGATCGCGATATCCCGATCTTCGGCGATCGATTCGTAATAACGCGCGACGCGCAACGCTTCGCCCGCGCCATCGACGCGCCGCAGCCGCGCCGTCCGTTGACGGGCGTCGATGCGAGCCAGGAACAGCATGTCGTCGACCATGCGCGAGAGGCGCTGCAATTCTTCGATGCTCGATTCGATGATCGCGCGATATTGCTCGTTCGATCGAGGCTGCACGAGCGCAACCTGCGCTTGCGCGAGCAGATTCGTGAGCGGCGTGCGGATATCGTGGGCAAGGTCGGCGGAAAACTGCGTGAGACGTGTGAACGATTCGCCGAGGCGAGCGAGCATTCGGTTGAACGCCAGGCTCAGTTCGCGCAGCTCTCCGGTCATGAATCGATCCGGCAGAGGATGCGCGAGCCGGCTCGTCGAAATCTCGTCGGCGCATGCCGCAAGCTCGGCGAGCGGCTGCAGCGCGAACGCCGCGATCCTGTGCGCCACCACTGCCGCGACGAGGGCGCCGCAGAACGTCGCCAAGGCGATGCAAATGGCGCAAAGGCGCAAGAACGCGCGCGTGCTGCGATAGCTGCCTTGCACGACGATGCGTGCGTCGCTTGAAACGTCGTCGTCGAGATGCGCGGTGGCGACGAGGTACCGCACCGCCCGACGCGGATCGTCGATCCAGGTGGGCGTCGCGCCGGCGCGTACTCGACCGATTTCGTCGGCGCCGCTGAAGCCGTCGCTTTTGACGACGACATTACCCTTACCGTCGAGTATCGCGAAATCGAGATTCTCGTGGTCATCGGGCGCGGCATGCGCGGTCACGCCGCCGCTGCGCAACTCGTCCCAATCACGGGCCGCGGTGACGTGCGCGGTCGTGCTGCGAACGCTTGCCTGCATCTCATGCGCCAGCGAGTGGGCCGTGGAAGTGACGAGCGCTCTATAAAGCAAGGTCCCGCTTACCGCGAGGATGATCGAGGTGGACAGCGCGAACAGCACGGCGAGCCGCGCCCGCATCGTATTCGGCCACCGCCATCTCATTGCGACGGCGCGCGCTCGCGCTTCTCGAGGACATAGCCCATGCCGCGTACGGTGTGAATCAGCTTCGGCACGAAGGGATCGTCCACCTTCGCGCGGACTCGGCGAATGGCGGCGTCGACGATGTTCGTGTCGCTGCTGAAATTGATGTCCCATACCTGGGAGGCGATCAGCGAACGGGACAGAATCTCGCCCTCGCGCCGCATCAAGAGCCAGAGCAGGGAGAACTCCTTGGCGGTGAGCAGAATCGTATTGCCCTGGCGCCTCGCCTTGCGCCGAACGAGGTCGAGCTCAAGGTCGCCCACGCTGAGCACGGACTCTTCGCGCCCTTGGCCGCGGCGCAAAAGCGAACGCACTCGAGCGAGCAACTCGATGAAATCGAACGGTTTGGCCAGATAGTCGTCGCCGCCCACGTCGAAGCCTTTCACGCGATCGTCGACGTCATCGCGTGCCGATAGGAACAGCACGGGCGTACGATGCGTCTTGCGCAACTCCTGCACGATGCTCCAGCCGTCCTTGCCCGGCAACATGATGTCGAGAATCGCGAGGTCGTACTCCTCGGTTTGCAGCTGATGGAGCCCGGTGACGCCGTCAGCCACGCAATCGCATACGAATCCTGCCTCGGTCAAGCCCTGTCCCAGATACGTTCTTGTCTTCCCTTCATCCTCGACTATCAGGATTTTCATTTCGATTTTCCCTCAATTCCTTCAATATCTTTATTGGGGACAGTTGCTCGATATAACGATAACTGAAATAGAAGAAATCAGGGACATCGATTTATCTCAATAGTTCCGGGCGAATGTTGCAGAAGATTGCCATGTGACGCAGGATCGAGGCGCCCGACGGGCCTGCCGCGGACAATTCAGAAAATTCGCGTTGAGCGTCGCGAGAAGACGTGCATCTCAAATTGTGAAAGATGACGAGAATTTCATGCGAGAAACGTCATCTTCTCGTCATGTCGACGATCCACCGAATCGAGACAATTGCTCCCATCGACGTCGCAATCGCGATGTCCCTGATAAAGGAGTGAATATGAAAACCCGACTACTCGTTGCAGCGCTTCTCGCGGCGGCTGTGGCTGCACCCGCGTACGCCGAGAACATGACGGGGAAAACGCGCGCTCAGGTCTACGAGGAGCTCATCGAAGCCCAACGCAACGGCCTGCGATATATCACGAACACGTCGTACCCGGACGTATCGCGGATCTACGCTCCCCAAGCGGCCAAACGGGCCGACGAGGCGCTCGTCGCCGATGCGAAGGGGCCGTCGCCGGCAGCGGGTGCCGAGGCGTCGGGTGCACCTGCGCGGGCCGTGCATGCGGCGCCAGCCTGCCAGGGTCCCGCCTTTTTCTGCGAACCGTTTTTCGGTTCATAGCAGCGCGCTTGGCAGCCCCGTCAGGGGGCCTGCCGCTCGCATTTCATCGCAAACGTAAGCCTCTTCGGTAAGGGATAAATATGGACTTTGCTGAACAAATGCTCTCGCGGAACAAGACATGGGCGCACGAGACGGCCCGTCGCGACCCCGCACTCTTCGGCCGCATGCGGCAAGGGCAGCGGCCCGCGATTCTCTGGATCGGCTGCTCCGACAGCCGGGTGCCCGCGGAGATCGTGACGGGCGCGGCGCCGGGCGACCTTTTCGTGCATCGCAACGTGGCGAATCTTTTTTTGCCTCACGACGACAATTCGATGAGCGTGCTCGAGTACGCCGTCCGCGTCCTCGAGGTCAGCGATATCGTCGTTTGCGGGCATTGTGGCTGCGGCGGTATTCGAGCCGCGCTCGAAGGTACGACCGGTGGGATGCCGCACGTCGAGCGGCGGATCGTCGCGCTGCGTGAGCTCGTTCGGCGCGAGCGAGAGGTGCTCGCGGCGATTCCAAGCATCGAGGAGCGGGCGAACTGGTTGGCCGAGCTGAATGCCGTCGAACAGGCGAGGACGCTCAACCAGATGCCGCTCGTGCGCGACGCGGTATCGCGGCCCCGCGTGCACGCCTGGATCTTCGATATCCGGAGCGGGCTCATCCGCAGGCTCGCATCGTCCGGCGATTCGTCGCTCGGGATCAATGCCCAAAGGCCGGCTGCCAATGATCATCGCGAGACGACGTCCGTGTGGACGATCTGATCGCTTCCACGGGTTCCTACGATGACGAATGCCAAGTTCATGGCGACGCTGCCGCGCGATTGCTGCGCGGGCGTCGCGGTATTTCTCGTTGCGCTGCCTCTTTGCCTCGGTATTGCACAGGCATCGGGCGTCAACGCCATCGCCGGTCTTCTCGCAGGCGTGATCGGCGGCCTCGTTGTCGCGCTTCTGAGCGGATCCCGCCTGAGTGTCAGCGGGCCGGCCGCCGGATTGATCGCGATCGTGGTCGAGGGCCTGGCCAATGTCGGCGGTTTTTCCGCCTTCTTGAGCGCTGTTTTCGTGGCCGGCGTGGCGCAATTCTGTTTCGGCGCGTTGGGATTAGGCCGTTTCGCGTCTTGCATCCCGTCGACGGTGATCAAGGGTATGCTCGCAGCCATCGGCCTGTTGCTGATCGTCAAGCAGTTCCCCGTTGCGTTCGGCTGGTTCGACGCCGATGCAAATCCCATGGGCGGCGGCACCGATGCACGGCTGGATACCCCATTCGGCTCCGTGTCGCTCGTCGCCTGCGCACTGGCGCTTCTCTCGTTCGCCGTTCTCTGGGCATGGGACACGAAGTGGGTCCGCCGCAGCGCGTTGCTCCGCTCAGTCCCGGCGCCGCTCGTCGTCGTTGTGCTCGGCATCTTCGCCACGGTGGCAATCGATGCGTGGTTGCCGCAACTCGCGCTGCCCGCCGACCAGCGCGTGAATCTCGCGCCGATCGATTCCTTGGCGGCATTGGCGCAATGGGTCACATTGCCGGATTTCTCGGCGTTGACGAGTGTCGAGGTATGGCGACTCGCGGGCACGCTCGCGATCGTGGCGAGCGTGGAGACGTTGCTGAGCCTCCAGGCCATCGAGCAGATGGATCCCATGCGGCGCTCGGCGTCGCAGGACCGCGAGCTGCGGGCGCAAGGCGTCGGCAACATGTTGGCGGGCATGCTCGGCGCACTGCCGATCACGGCGGTCATCGTCCGCAGCACGGCCAATCTGCATGCGGGCGCTCAAACCCGGGCGTCGGCATTCGTTCACGGCGTGCTGATTCTCGCCAGCCTGTTCGCATTGACTTCGGTTCTGAACTTGATTCCGCTCGCATGTCTCGCCGCCATCCTGATCGCGACGGGCGCCAAGCTGGCCAAGCCTTCGGTCTGGGTCGAGACGGCCAAGAGCGGCGTGGATCGATTCGTGCCGTTCATCGCCACCATTGCCGGCGTGATGGCCACCGACTTGCTGATCGGTGTCGCCATCGGGGTGGCCTGCAGTGCCTTCCTTGCGTTTCGGTCCACGCTCAAGCAGGCATTCCTTATTGATACACGAGCGGGCGAGTTCGTCCTGCAGTTTCGCAAGGACCCTTCGTGCTTCATCAAGGCGGGCCTGAAGGACAGGCTCGGCGCGCTCCCGGACGGCTCGACGCTCGTGGTCGACGCTTCGCGTGCCGACACGCTCGACGCCGACATTCGCGAGTACATCGGCGAATTCGCGCGCCGCTCCGCCGAACGAGGGATCAAAGTGCAGTGGCGCGACGCGGCCGCACGCGCGCCGGCCGAGCTCGCGCGCAATGAGCATGGCGAATGGGGAAGGCCGTCGCCGCGCGGCAACCGCGCTTTCGATCGTCGGGCTCTCGAATAATTCAAATCTGGGCGGAACTGGCCGCGCACGCGGCGGCCAGTGCGCTCGTCGCGGCGTTCATCGTCCCATATGTGGGCTCGTGGCGGAACGGTGGTTTTTCTTTGCGGAGGCGCGGCACCCTCAGAAGCTGTACGACGGACCCGGTTGAAGCGGATAAACTCTCGCCAACGCAACCGGAATGAGCCGCATAACATGCATCAAAGAAAAGCCCTCGAAATCGTGCTGGAACGCATTCTGTTCAAATCGCGCTGGCTGCTGGCGCCGTTTTATGTCGGCCTCGTGCTGTCGCTCGTGATGCTGCTCGTGGCGTTCGTCGGCGATCTCGCCCACGTCCTGCCGAATCTTCTTTCGGCGAGCCCGGAAGAAATCATTCTCGCGGTCTTGACGCTCATCGACCTTTCATTGGCGGGCAACCTCGTCGTGATCGTGATGTTCTCCGGCTACGAGAACTTCGTCTCCAAGATCGATACGGGAACGAGCGAGGATCGCCCCGATTGGATGGGCACGCTCGATTTCTCGGGCCTCAAGATGAAGCTGATCGGCTCGATCGTCGCGATTTCGGCGATCTCGCTGCTGCGCGCGTTCATGAAACTGACGGAGCCCGGTGCCGTGTTGGACGAAGCGCGCATCCGCTGGCTCGTGATCTTGCATGTGACGTTCGTGGTGTCTGGGCTTCTTTTCGCCTTGATGGACTGGGTGGCCGCGCAGGCGGAGAAACACTGATTGCGCCGTTCGGCGACGATAGAAGCTCGCCTGCGAGTGCGGGCAGCGAGGAAGCTGGCGTCGGTGGCGTTTCGGTTCAGTCTTGCTTTTCGATGGCCGATGACCGAAGCGCGGATCGAATGGCATCGACGATGAATGCCTGCCTTTGGCGCGACATTCGCTCGGTAGGCGCCGCAACGCTGATCGCTGCGATCGGATAGTCCCGACGGTCGCACACCGCGACGCCCACGCCGAGCGCGCCCTTGGCCGCATGATTGCCTATCACGGACCAGCCGCGCTCACGCGCTGCCTTGACGAGCAGACGCAACGTCTCGCTGTTGAGCCCGCCGTAGCTCGACAGGGCGTCGCCATGCTGGATGATGACCGCTTGCGCCTCGTCATCGGGCAATGCGGCGAGCAACGCAAGGCCCGCGGCGCCGACGCCGAGCGGCTGGCGTGTCCCGACGTCCACGGCGAGGATTTGCACCGGGTAGCTCCCGATCCGGCGCGCGATGCATGACGACATCCGTCCTTCGCGCACCACGGCGAATGCGGCGTCTCCGCTCTCGACGCTGACGTGCTCGAGCACGGGCTCGAGCCGTTTTGCAATGATCGATTGCGTGAGGACATTGTCGGCGCGCCACCGGCGCACGGCTTCTCCCGCCACATATCGATAGCGTCCGCTGATTTCGACGTAGTCCGCCTCGACGAGCGTCTCCAGGATCCGATAAACCGTTGCCCGCTCCAATTGGCAGCGGCGCCCTATCTCGGCCACGCGCAGCCCCGCGCTACCGGCTTCGATGATGGCGGCGAGTACGTCGAGGCCGCGACGGAGCGCGCGCAACCCCCCGCTTTTGTTGTCGTCGAAAACGCCCGTCAGGCGAACGGTTGAATCGGCAGCGCTCGATTGCATGAGAGAAGTCGTCGTGAAATGGCGGCCCACCTTTGCAGATGCCGAATGGAGTCACAAGCAGGGAAAACACTAGTCGGCGAATCGGATGTCATGCCCCCAAAACGTCCGCTTGACGGACGATTCGATTTCCCGTCACCGAAGCGCGCCCGGAGAATTGCCGCTGTCGAAGGCGGGACGGCCGACCGGAGGAACGCCGTCGATGGCAGGGGCTATGTGCACGTTCACCGCGTGCATCTCTGGGATTTCGTGCATGTATCCGATTGATTTTTTCTGGCGCGCCGTGCGCCGCTGGCCGGACCGGACCGCGATTGACGCACCTGACGGCGCCGTTCGCTACCGCGATCTCGGTCACGCTGTCGCCGCGCTCGCCGTGGCCTATCAGACCATCGATCCGGCACCGCAAAGCCGCGTCGGGATCTGCGCAGGCAACGGCAAGGCGCACCTCGTCGCGCTGCTTGCGACGCTTGCGAGCGGCAAGGTGTGGGTGCCGCTCAATCCGCGCAGCACGCAACCGGAGATTCGCCGAATCCTCGATATCACGGAGCCGACCATCGTCGTGACGGATGCGGCATCCGAGCATCTGGTCGCGGGCGCAGCCGGATATCGGATCTACTGCGACGAGCGGCAGCAAGAGCCCGGCGAAGACGCGGGGGCAGGCGCGTCGCCGCTCGGGCCGCGCGTATCGTTGAGCAGGCTCATCGCGGCGCATGACGGAGCGGCGCCGCGCACCTTCGATCTATTGCGCGACAGTGCGACGCAGGCCATCAAGTTCACGGGCGGCACGACCGGCATTCCCAAGGGCGTGATGCAGCCGTATCGTGCCTGGATGGCCAATGTGGCCAACCAGATCCAGACGTGGCGCCTGACCGAGCATGATCGTTACGTCGTTGCGGCGCCGATTACGCATGGCACGTCGACGTACGTTCTCCCGATTCTCGCGCAGGGCGGGTGTCTCATCATTCCGTCAGAAGCGGGTGCGCCCGGCGTTCGCGAGGCGTTCCGCGATGGCGGCGGCACGGTTTCTTTCATGCCGCCGACGTTGATCTACAAGCTGATGGGCTTATCGGGCGTTTCACGCCACGACTTTCCTCATCTGCGATTGCTGATCTACGGCGGCGCGCCGATGCCCGCGGAAAAGATCCGCGAGGCGCGCGCGTTTTTCGGCCCCGTCCTCGCGACGCATTATGGCCAGACCGAAGCGCCTCAGATACTCACGGCGATGCGTCCCGAAGATTTCGCCGATCCGGCGCGCTGGTCGTCCGTCGGCGCGGCGACCTGGTTCTCCGAGGTGGCGATCATGTCGGCCGACGGCAAGCGCTTGCCGCCGGGCGAAATCGGCGAGGTCGTCGCGCGCGGCGACTTGCTGATGACCGGATATTGGAGACTGCCCGAGAAGACCGCTGAAACGTTGATCGACGGCTGGCTGCACACGGGCGATCGCGGGTATCTCGACGAAGCGGGTTTCCTATATCTGAAAGATAGAATTCGCGACGTGATCATCACAGGCGGTTTCAACGTTTATCCGATCGACGTCGAAAACGCGCTAGGTCAGCATCCGAGCGTGTTCGAGTGCACGGTGTTCGGCGTGCCGGACGACGTCTGGGGCGAAGCCGTCCAGGCCGCCGTCCAGTTGCGGCCCGGCCGGTCCGCCACCGAAGCCGAGCTGACTTCGTTCGTGCGAGAAAAGCTCGGTGCCGTTCATACACCGAAGCGCATTCACTTTTTCGACGATTTGCCGCGGTCCTCCGTGGGCAAGGTGGCGAAGAACGCGGTGCGGGACCAAGTGCTGTCCGGCGGCCACCCCGTCAATGAGAAAGCTTGAAGATATGTGAGGTCTCACAAAACCTATGAAGCCTGAACTCAAGACCGAACGTAAAGGGCCCGTGACGCGGCTTTGCACGCATACGCTGACTTCGCTCAAGTACGGCGAAGCCGATCTCGTTGAAGAGTTGATCGGGAAGCAGACTTTCACCGAGGTCCTGTTGCGACAAATTCTCGGCCGCCCCATCCGTCCCGTGGATGTGCGGATCGCCGACATGGCGCTCGTCGTGCTGATGGAGCATGGACTTACGCCGAGCTCCATCTCGACACGCCTCGTCTACATGAGCGCCCCGGAGAATCTCCAGGGTGCCGTGGCGGCAGGGTTGCTGGCGGTCGGCAGCCAGTTCGTCGGGACGATGGAGAACTGTTCGCGCCTCATCGACCGGATCCGCGATTCGGATGACGCGCGAGCCGAAGCGTCGGCGATCGCGCGCGAGTATGTGCAAGCTCGCAAGGCCATTCCGGGATTCGGCCATCACTTGCACAAGCCTGTCGATCCGCGCGCCTACAAGCTGCTCGATCTTGCTCGTGCGGAGCCCGAACTCGCGGGAACGCATATCGAGACGCTGATGCTGCTTTCGCGCGAGATCGACGCCACCTTTGGGCGGCCCATCACGATCAACGCGACGGGTGCCGTTGCCGCACTACTCGGCGAAATCGGCGTAGCCACCGAGGTCATGCGCGGATTCGCCGTCATTTCGCGCGCGGCCGGCCTCGTATCGCACGTGGTCGAAGAGCGGCAATCTCCTTCGGGACGCTTCATCTGGGAAACGGTGGAAGACGCCATTCCTTTCGTTTCGGGCGAACCGGGCCCGGCCTGACGCGGCCGGCCTCGGCAAGACAGACAACATACGACAAGCGAGGAGACGATTCATGAGCGCGATATCGGAGCAGACCGTCGCGGACCACGCGTTCCAACAGCGCACGATGGCGAAGGTCGCGTGGCGCATCCTGCCCTTCCTTTGTTTCTGCTTTCTCGTCAATTACATCGACCGAACCAACGTGAGCTTTGCCGCGCTCACCATGAACCGCGATCTTGGCGTGACGCCGACGGGATTCGGCTGGATCGTCGGTGCGTTCTTCTTCGGCTACTGCATCTCGGAGATTCCCAGCAACCTTGCGCTGCAGCGATTCGGCGCGCGAGTATGGCTTGCCTGCATCATGATCGCCTGGGGATTCATGACGATGGTGTGCGCGTTCGCTCGCACGCCCGCGGAGCTGATGGCCGCGCGCTTTCTTCTCGGGGTTGCGGAGGGCGGCTTCTCGCCGGCGGTCTTCATCTACCTTGCCCATTGGTTTCCGTCCCGATGGCGCGCCAAGGCGATCGCGACGTTCCTGCTCGGCGTTCCGCTCGCCGCCGTGATCGGCGGGCCGCTCTCCGGCGCGATTTTGTCGCTCGCCGGGGTAGGGGGCTTGAAACATTGGCAGTGGCTATTCGTGCTCGAAGGAATCCCGGCGCTGGGTCTCGGCGCGCTTTGCTTGCGCACGCTGATCGATTCGCCTTCGAAGGCGGGCTGGCTCGATGCCGGCGAGAAGGCCTGGATCGAGTCCGAGCTGCGCATCGAGCGCGGGGAGATCGAACGAGCCGGGCATATGACGCTCGGGCAGTCGCTGACCGATTTTCGTGTCGTCGTGCTGTCGCTCACTTATCTCACCGGGTTGATCGGCCTCAATGGCGTCTATTACTGGATGCCGCAGATCCTGAAGTCGTTCGGTCTCGATACCGTCGCTGTGGGCTTCGTCAGCGCGATACCGAATTTCGTCAGCGCGGTGGGTATGGTGCTTTGGGCGCGCAGCTCGGATCGCACCGGCAAGCGGGTCGGGCACGTGGTCGCCACGTGCCTCGTCGGGGCGGCCGCGCTTGCTGCCAGCAGCGTTCTCACCGATCCGAAGTGGGTGATGGTCGGCCTGACCGTCGCGCTGATCGGCGGGTTCGGGTTCCTCGCCACCTTTTGGGCGGTACCGTCGACGTTCCTGACGGGGCGCGCGGCCGCCGGCGGGTTCGGGCTGATCCTGTCGATCGGCAACTCGTCCGGCTTCTTCGGACCGTACATCGTCGGTTGGCTCAAGGAGGAGACGCACGGGTACGGCGGCTCGTTTTTCGCCCTGTCCGGGTTCCTGCTCGCCGCGGTGCTGCTCTCGCTGACGTTCGCATACCGGGCGAGGGCGAGCGGCGCGGTTGCGGCAGCGGAGTCGTAACCGCGGGTGACCGTATCCGGGCTCGATTTGGCCACGGGCAGCGGCTATCCTGGTGGTTTGAGGTTGCGCTTGCAAATTGCCAAACCGGGAGGCTGTCAATGTCTCAACCGCTTTCCTCGCACGATTGGCGCGAACATGGCGTTCGCGTCATCTCGGGCAATCAACTGGATACCAACGTTCCGCAGACGCCCGGCATGAACCGGGCCGCGGCGATCAATTACGCGCGCGTCGGCGCCGAGAAGATCTGGGCGGGGACCGTTACGATCGAACCGAGCGCGAAGACCGGTGCCCATCACCACGGGCATGTCGAAAGCGTCATCTACGTCGTGCGCGGCAAAGCGCGCATGCGCTGGGGCGAGCAATTGGAATTCGTCGCCGAGGCGGGGCCGGGCGACTTCATCTACGTGCCGCCCTATGTGCCGCATCAGGAGATCAATGCCGATCCGAGCGAGCCGCTCGAATGCGTGATTGTGCGCAGCGACAAAGAACCTGTAGTCGTCAATCTCGACATTAAAGCCGTCGAGCCGCCCGAGGCTGTGTACTGGGTCGATCCAGGGCATCCGCGGCCTGGCGATGCCTAAGGGCGAAAGCGGGGCTGCGCCTATCGGCATTGGCCGGGCGCAGCGGGACCGCTATCACCGGTGCAGCGAACTTCCGTTCGTCCTAGCGATGTCCCGGGTCGTACCTATGCGATTGCGACTATCGTAGAGTGTGTCGCTGTGCGACCGAGGGTCGCTCGCAGGAACCCCCGCTGGTCATATCGGATATACGGGTTGATGAGCGTGCTTTCACGAGAAGAACTTGATGCGCGCCTCGAGACGATCGAGGCGCGGATGGATGCCAGGGTCGCTATTATCGAGGGCCAGGTCGCCGCTTTTATCGCTCGAGCCAATGAGCGTGACCTACGGCTGGCCGAGCACCAGGATCGGCTGACCTTCATGTTCGAGGAGCGGGACAAGCGGCTCGCGGAGCGCGACAAGCGAATCGAATACCTCGCCGAGCAAGCGACCTCGGCGGCTCAGAGCGCCTCGACATTGAAGGCGAACTTGTGGGCGGCGACATTGACGATCATCGTTTCGGTAGCGGGGATGGTCATGGCCGCCTACCACGCAAACCAGTCGTCCAACCTCGCGCTGATGCAAACGGTGATTTCAGCGTTTCAGCACGGCCAGCAAACGCTGCCGTCGAACCAATGAGCGCTTGGATTTTTGCTGGCTTTTCGATGCGCTAATTTCGCTCGTCAGTCCAGTGGTATCCTATCGCCCGCCTGCAGTAAAGAACGTCGGCGGCAGTCAGATAAAAAACATGAGAGAGAGCATATGGGCCAAAACTGTGTGGCGGGGTTTTATCCCGCATTCAAAGCCAATATGGAAGCGCTCGGCCTGCAAGTGCCGACCGGTCTGTTCGCGACCCAGGAGAAAGCGCTCGGGACGATCACTGTGCTAACCGGCTTTGTGAAATCGTTCGGAATGAAGGTGACGATTCGTGAACTGATCGGTGCTGGGAAGCTAACCGAAATCCTTTCTGTCGCAGGAGCGTACTACGTCTCCTACTACCTCGGCGCCGTACTTGGCAGCTTGCTCGTCGCAACAGACGAGGCCTACGCGTGCAAGTCGGGTGCGGCCGCATCGGCGCGCTTACATCAGAAGCTCATGAGTGTCGGCTTGCCGCTGCCTGCGTCAATCACACTCTTGCTTGCCCACCACCCAGAAGTATTCAAGCCGTTGCCGTGGCGGGCCGTGTATCGTGTTCATGCGACCGCACCATCTGGGGCGAAATGATGAAATGGTTGATTGACCGCGGATTGCTGTTGCTAACCGGCCTGGTCTTTGTCACTTCTGCATGGTTTTTCACGCATTGGCTCGGGAGCGACCGCTTTTACTCGATCGTTAATACGGTCATGGTTGCAGCGCTATGGTTCGAAGTCGCGCGCCTTCGAAAGATTCTTCGGGAGAACGGCATTGACCCGAATATGAGACGGAAGGCAGGCGACGATGGAAAGCGCCAAAAGTGACGAACCGCGGGCACCCTGGCGAGCACGGGGGCGTTTTGCCTTTTGGCCGGCGGCTGAGACTTTCTTTGGTCCCCCCGACAGGAATCGAACCTGTATCTAGCGCTTAGGAGGCGCTTGTTCTATCCATTGAACTACGGGGAGAGGACCGGATAGGGCGCGTGGCGCCGCTTGAACGTGCCGATGCGGCCAGAGTATAGCAAACATGCCACGGACGCTTACCCGCGCATCGGCGCGACGTTCGACGACGGCTACTGTTGCTCGCGCACCCACCGCTCGCCGGACGCGCTCAAAACTCCACGACGCTGAATTCGCTCTTGCTCACGTCACAAAGTGGGCAGCGCCAGTCGTCGGGGATGTCGGCGAAACGCGTGCCCGCCGCGATGCCTTCGTCGGGAAGCCCTTCCTCTTCGTTGTAAATCCAGCCGCAGATCAGGCAAACCCAACTCTTGTACTCGACTACTTCACTCACCGCAAACCACCTTTCTCTATCTCGAAAATCGATACGATAGCGGCTTCGAGCCGCATCCTCGATCGGTCCAATCGTCGCATCCTCGACTGCGTCGAGCGCTTTCATGCCGGCCGGGAACCCCCCCGGCTGATGCCCAACATGCGTGGCGATTGATCGCGCGGCGCACGCGGCGCGCCATTTTACCCGAGCGTCGGTGCCGAAGCGCCATTCCGTATGGCCGTACAATCGGGCTTTCGGATTTTTTCAGGCAGCGCTTTTCCATGTCGCTTTATTCCATCGCCGATGCCCAGCTCGCCTTCGGGCACGTCGCGCTGCTCGACCACGCCGATTTCTCGCTCGAGGCGGGGGAACGCGTCGGGCTCATCGGCCGCAACGGCGCCGGCAAATCGTCGCTTCTGAAGATCGTCGCGGGCCTCATGCAGCCCGACGATGGGCTCGTCTCACGCCAGCAGAACCTGTCGACCGTCTATGTGCCGCAGGAGCCGGAGTTCGCCCCCGACATGACTGTCTTCGACGCAGTGGCGGCCGGGCTCGATGAAGCGCGCGCGGCGCTCGACGAATACGATGCGGTTGCCCACGAGCTCGCGGCCACTCCCGAGGGCGCCGCGCACGACACCCTGCTCGCGCGCATGAATGCATTGCAGTCGAGGCTCGATGTCACGAACGCCTGGAACTGGCGCACGCGCGTGGCAACGACGCTCGCGCAGTTGAGCCTCGATGGCGACGCGCGCGTCGGCGCGTTGTCGGGCGGCATGCAAAAGCGCGTCGCACTCGCTCGTGCGCTCGTCGTCGATCCTGACGTGCTGCTGCTCGACGAGCCGACCAACCATCTCGACTTCGACGGCATTCGCTGGCTCGAGGATCTGCTCGTCGGGGCGCGCGCTGGACTCTTTTTCATCACGCACGATCGCGCGTTTCTCGATCGCGTCGCGACGCGCATCGTCGAGCTCGATCGCGGCAATCTCCTGTCGTATCCGGGAAACTTCTCGGCCTATCAGACACGCAAGGCGCAGCAGCTAGAAGTGGAGCGAGTCGAGAACGAGAAGTTCGACAAGCTGCTCGCGCAAGAGGAGGTGTGGATCCGAAAGGGCGTCGAGGCACGCCGCACGCGCAGCGTCGGGCGCATCGCGCGGCTCGTCCAGATGCGCCGGGAGCGCGCCGAGCGGCGCAACGTGCAAGGCAACGTGAAGCTCGACGTGGGGCAGGGCGAGCGCTCGGGCAAGATCGTCGCGGAGCTCGTCGACGTGACGAAGCGCTACGGCGAGCGCACGATCGTCGATCGCTTTTCGACGACGGTGATGCGCGGCGACAAGATCGGCTTCGTCGGTCCCAACGGCGCCGGCAAGACGACGCTGCTGAAGCTGATCCTCGGCGAAATCGCGCCCGATGAGGGCACGGTGCGCGTCGGAACGAATCTGCAAGTGGCCTACTTCGATCAGATGCGCGCGCAACTCGATCAGGAAAAGAGTCTCGCCGACACGATCAGCCCCGGCAGCGACTGGATCGAGATCAACGGCGCGCGCAAGCACGTCATGAGCTATCTCGGCGATTTCCTGTTCGCGCCGGAGCGCGCGCGTTCGCCCGTGAAGTCGCTTTCGGGCGGCGAGCGCAATCGACTGCTGCTCGCGCGGCTCTTCGCGCGTCCCGCGAACGTGCTCGTGCTCGACGAGCCGACGAACGATCTCGACATCCCGACGCTGGAGCTGCTCGAGGAATTGCTCGGCGATTACGACGGGACGGTGCTGCTCGTCAGCCATGATCGGGCGTTCCTCGACAACGTCGTCACTTCGGTCATCGCCTCGGAAGGCGGTGGGCGATGGCGCGAATACGTCGGCGGCTTCACGGACTGGCAGACGCAGCACGAGCGCGCGACCCGGCTCGCCGAGGAAGCGGCCGCGGCGCGCGCGCCATCCGCGCCGCCGCGCGCGGCGCAAGCGCAAGAGGCCGCGGCGGGCCGCGCCGCTCAACGCGCCGCGAAGCTTTCTTACAAGGAACAGCGCGAGCTGGAAGCGCTGCCCGAGAAGATCGCGGCGCTCGAGGCCGAGCAAAAGGCGATCGGCGCGCAGCTCGAGGACGGCTCCATCTTTGCGAAGGACGCGCGCGAGGGCGCCCGCCTGACCGAACGCTATGCCGCCATCGATGACGAGCTCATGGCTGTCCTCGAGCGATGGGAGGAGCTGGAGGCGAAGCGCAAATGAGCGCGAAACGAGCGGCTCGACGACATTCGGGGCCGGGCCACCTGACCGTTGAGCCGAATTGCTCCGCACGTCGAACAAAGTAAAATACGCCGCGTTTCCCGCGACGCCAGGGCGCGGCTCGGCTTGGCTTCGCCTGATTCGCCCGTTGCGCAGGCACGCCCGTCGCACCCTTTGTTCCGATTCGTTTTTTTTGATCTTTCAACGTATTGTCCACGCGGATATCCACAGCCGCTGTGGACAACGATGACTTAACGACACGATGCCCACGAAAAAGCCAAGCGCCGCGTACAGCGAGGCGTCGATCAAGGTGTTGAAAGGCCTGGAGCCGGTCAAGCAGCGGCCCGGCATGTATACGCGCACCGAGAATCCGCTGCACATCATTCAGGAAGTCATCGACAACTCGTCCGACGAGGCGCTCGGCGGCTACGGTCGACAGATCACGGTGACGCTGCACGCCGATCACTCGGTCTCGGTAGAGGACGACGGCCGTGGCATTCCGTTCGGCCTGCACCCCGACGAGGGCGTGCCCGTCATCGAAATCGTGTACACACGCCTGCATGCGGGCGGCAAGTTCGACAAGGCGGCGGGCGGCGCTTACACATTCTCCGGCGGCCTGCACGGCGTCGGCGTTTCGGTGACGAACGCGCTTTCGTCGAGGCTCGACGTGACAGTCTGGCGCGACGGCAAGGTCGCCCGGATCGGCTTTGCGCATGGCGATGTCGTGGGTCCTCTCGAAGTCCGCGCGGCCGAAAAGGGCGAAAAGCGCTCGGGCACGCGCGTCACGGCGCTGCCCGACCCGAAGTATTTCGATTCGTCGAACGTGCCGCTCGGCGAGTTGCAACGCCTCTTGCGTTCGAAGGCGGTGCTTTTGCCTGGCGTGGAAGTGACGCTCGTGATCGAGAAGACGGGCGAGCGTCAGAGCTGGAAGTATGAGGACGGCTTGCGCGGCTATCTGCTCGAAGGCATGGCCGGCAGCGATCTCTTGATCCCGCTCTTCGAGGGCGAGCGATATGCGGAAAGCGCGCGCACGACCGAAGACGCGTTCGCCGAAGGTGAAGGCGCGGCATGGGTCGTCGCCTGGAGCGAGGAAGGCCCGCTCACGCGCGAGTCTTACGTCAACCTGATTCCGACGCCGGCAGGCGGGACGCACGAAGCGGGCCTGCGCGACGGGCTCTTTCAGGCCGTCAAGAGCTTCGTCGAACTGCACAACCTGCAGCCGAAGGGCGTGAAGCTGCTCGCCGAAGACGTGTTCGCGCGGGTGTCGTTCGTGCTGTCGGCCAAGGTGCTCGATCCGCAATTCCAAGGGCAGATCAAGGAAAGGCTCAACAGCCGCGACGCCGTCAAGCTCATCTCTTCGTATGTCAAACCCGCTCTCGAGCTCTGGCTCAATCATCATGTCGAGCACGGCAGGAAGCTGGCCGAGCTCGTCATCAAGCAGGCCCAGGCGCGCACGCGCGCGGGTCAGAAGATCGAAAAGCGCAAGAGCTCGGGCGTGGCCGTCCTGCCGGGCAAGCTGACCGATTGCGAGTCGACCGACATTTCGCGCAATGAGCTCTTTCTCGTCGAAGGCGATTCGGCCGGCGGCTCGGCGAAAATGGGTCGCGACAAGGAGTACCAGGCGATCTTGCCGTTGCGCGGCAAGGTGCTCAATACATGGGAGACGGAGCGCGACCGGCTCTTTGCCAACAATGAGGTGCACGACATCTCGGTGGCGATCGGCGTCGATCCGCACAACCCTGACGACGAGGTCGATCTCTCGAACTTGCGATACGGCAAGATCTGCATCCTGTCGGACGCGGACGTCGACGGCGCCCACATCCAGGTGCTGCTGCTCACGCTGTTCTTCAAGCATTTCCCGCAGCTCATCGAGCGCGGCAACGTCTACGTGGCGCGGCCGCCGCTCTTTCGCGTCGACGCGCCGGCGCGCGGGAAGAAACCCGCGCAAAAGCTCTATGCGCTCGACGAAGGCGAGCTGGAGGCCATCCTCGACAAGCTGAGGAAAGACGGCGTGCGCGAATCCCAGTGGTCGATCAGCCGCTTCAAGGGGCTCGGCGAAATGAGCGCCGAGCAGCTCTGGGATACGACGATGAATCCCGACACGCGGCGCCTCATGCCCGTCGCGCTCGGCGAGCTCGATTACGATTCGACGGTCTCGCGCATGACAATGCTGATGGGCAAGGGCGAAGCGGCCGCGCGCCGCAGCTGGCTCGAAGAGAAGGGCAACGAGGTCGAAGCCGACATTTGAAGCGAATGGCCACGGCCGAACACGCTCCTCCTGAATACGGACACCATTTTCGATGGCTCAACAAGACGATTTGTTCGCCCCGGCCGTTGTGCCCGACGGCGAATCCCTGACGCTCGGTCACTATGCCGAGCGGGCCTATCTCGACTACGCGGTGAGCGTCGTGAAAGGCCGCGCGCTGCCCGACGTGAGCGACGGCCAGAAGCCCGTACAGCGGCGCATCCTCTATGCGATGAACGAAATGGGCCTCGCCGCCGATGCCAAGCCGGTGAAGTCGGCGCGCGTCGTCGGCGATGTGCTCGGCAAGTACCATCCGCACGGCGACCAATCGGCCTACGACGCGCTCGTGCGCCTTGCGCAGGATTTTTCGATGCGCTATCCGCTCATCGACGGCCAAGGCAATTTCGGCTCGCGCGATGGCGATGGCGCGGCGGCGATGCGTTACACCGAGGCACGGCTCACTCCGATCGCGCGGCTTTTGCTCGATGAAATCGACGAAGGCACGGTCGACTTCATGCCGAACTACGACGGCTCCTTTCAGGAGCCGAAGCTTTTGCCGGCGCGCTTGCCTTTCCTGCTGCTGAACGGCGCGTCGGGCATCGCGGTCGGCCTCGCCACGGAGATTCCCTCGCACAACCTGCGCGAAGTCGCCGCAGCGGCCGTCGCGATGATTCGGCATCCGAACATTTCGCACGCCGAATTGATGGAGCACCTGCCGGGCCCTGATTTTCCGGGCGGCGGTCAAATCATCTCGAGTCCCGCCGAGATCGCGGCGGCCTACGAGACAGGACGCGGGAGCCTCAAGGTACGGGCGCGCTGGAAGATCGAAGAACTCGCGCGCGGCCAGTGGCAACTCGTCGTCACCGAGTTGCCGCCGAATACGTCGGGACAGAAGGTGCTCGAGGAAATCGAGGAACTGACGAACCCGAAAGTGAAGCTCGGCAAGAAGACGCTGACACCGGAGCAGTTGACGCTCAAGCAAACGGTGCTCGCGCTCGTCGACACGGTGCGCGACGAATCGGGCAAGGATGCGCCGGTGCGGCTCGTCTTCGAGCCCAAGACGAGTCGCATCGATCAGACCGAGTTCGCGAACTCGCTGCTCGCGCATACGAGCCTCGAATCGAACGCGCCGCTGAACCTAGTCATGATCGGTGGGGACGGGCGGCCGAAGCAAAAGGGCTTGACCGAAATCCTGCGGGAATGGGTGGGGTTCCGTTTCGCGACCGTCACGCGGCGCACGCGTCATCGCCTGACGAAGGTCGACGATCGCATCCATATCCTCGAAGGGCGGATGATCGTCTTCCTCAATCTCGACGAGGTCATCCGCATCATTCGCGAATCCGAGGAGCCGAAGCAGGCGCTCATCGCGGCGTTCGGTCTCTCCGACCGTCAGGCCGAAGACATTCTCGAGATCCGGCTGCGCCAACTCGCGCGGCTCGAGAAGATCAAGATCGAGAAGGAACTGCAGTCGCTGCGCGACGAGAAGGCGAAGCTCGAGGAACTGTTGGCGAGCGATACGGTGATGAAGCGACAGATCATCAAGGAAATCGAAGCCGATGCGAAGCAGTATGGCGACGAGCGCCGCACGCTGATTCAGCAGGAAAAGCGCGCGACGTTCGAAGCGCGCGTCGTCGACGAGCCGGTGACCGTCGTCGTTTCGCAGCGCGGCTGGGTGCGCGCGCTCAAGGGACATGGGCTCGATCCGGCGGGCTTTTCGTTCAAGGACGGCGACAGCCTCTATGCGGCGTTCCAGTGCCGCACGCCCGATACGCTGATCGCCTGGGGCAGCTCGGGACGCGTCTACTCGGTTGCCGTCGCGATGCTGCCGGGTGGGCGCGGCGACGGCGTGCCCGTGACTTCGCTCATCGAGCTCGAAGCGGGCACGCACTTGCTCCACTACTATGCGGCGAATGCCGAGCAGCCGCTTTTGCTGGCATCGAGCAACGGCTTCGGGTTCATCGCCAGAGTGAGCGACATGGTAAGCCGCGTGAAGGCGGGCAAGTCGTTCATGACGATCGACGCGGGCGCCGCGCCGCTCGCGCCGATGCCCGTGGTACCCGATGCCGTCCAGGTGGCCTGCCTGTCCAGCTCGGGACGTCTGCTCGTGTTCGGAATCGACGAGATGAAGACGCTGACAGGCGGCGGGCGCGGCATCACGCTCATGATGCTCGACGAAAAGGAGACGCTCGTGCAGGCGCTCGCGTTCGGTGCGGCCGGACTGATGCTGCTCGGCACGGGGCGCGGCGGCAAGCCGCAGGAGGAGACGTTCGCGGGTGCCGCGCTCGAGCCGCACGTCGGCAAGCGCGCGCGTCGCGGCCGCGCACCCGATACGCGGCTCAAAGTGAGCGCATTGCGGCCGGCGCTCGGCTGATACGGCTCGCCGCATCCCGGCAGCGGTATCGTTCGTTCGGACACCTAAATTTCGGAGAGACGCCTGATGTCGATCGCCATGAACGTTGCGTTGTTTCTACATCTCGCCGCCGTCGCGGTTTGGGTCGGCGGGATGATCTTCGCGCAGTTTTGTCTGCGCCCGTCGCTCGCGGACGTATCGCCGCAGTTGCGGCTGCCGCTGATCGAAGCGGTGTTCGGGCGATTCCTGACCTGGGTCGGCGTCGCCGTGATCGCGATTCTGCTCTCGGGTGGCTTCATGATGGCGCGCTTCGGCGGCAGTCATGCACCCTGGCCGTTGACGCTGATGGCGGTGCTCGGCGTCCTGATGATGCTGAACTTTGGGCACCTGCGCTTCGCGGTCTTTCCACGCATCCGGCGTGCGGTGCAGGCGCAGAAGTGGCCCGACGGGGCCCGGGCCGTCGACACGATGCGGAGGCTCGTGTCGATCAATCTCGTCCTTGCCGTCGTCACCATCGGCGCGGCCGTCTATTCGCGCGGCTTTTGATCGCGAGGCATCCGTCGGCTCATCTCACTTTGCGGGAGCTCTGTCTGCGCGCGCTTCATCGGGGCGAGAGCGCTGTCGACGCGGTGTAGATGATCGCCACGATCAAATAGACCGCATAGACGGGCATCTTGAACCGGGCAAGCGCGATCAGCGAGAACAACGCGGTGCCGAGAGCGGGGCCCGTGAACGGCACGTGTCTATAGACGTGCGCGACGGCGGCGACGAGAAATGCCGTCGTCGCGGCCCGCAGCACGCGCATCCCGTGCTCAAAGCGAATATTCGTCTCCAGCCGCTGCAAGTGTCGCCGTGCGAATACCACCAGTGCGCCTGAAGGGACGAAGTACGCCAGCGTGGCGGCGGCGGCCCCCGCCATGCCGTGAATCAAGTAACCGAGAAACGGCACGACGTTGAGAAGCGGCCCCGGCGAAACAGGCGAGAGCGCAAACGCGAGCGTGAAGTCGCGCAACGTCACGCCGACGCCTGGCGCGACGAAGAGCATCTTCAGCACCGGCAACGCGGAAAACCCGCCGCCGAAGAGCGTCAGCGCCGCCCCCGCGAGCCGTGGCAGCACCAGGAGCGACTGATAGTGCGCCGGGAGGGGCAGCGCGAATATCGCGATTAATGTTGTCAGCGCCGCGAGCAGCAACTTGTCTCGACGCGTGAGCGAGAACGCCAGCCGTCGTCCCGTGCGCTCAGGGCTCGCCGCCCAGCCGGCAAAGAAGGCGCAGGCGAGCAGCAGCACGAACACGCTGCCTATCTGCGCGAATAGAAGCACCGCCGAGGCGAGCACAGCGGCGATCCATTCGATTCGGGAATGCATGAGCGTGCGCACCTGACGGTACCAGGTCAGGGCGATCAGCGTGCCCAGTACGACGGCGAAATGATTGATCAGCGCAGGCGTCGCGAATGCGCGAACGACCGGCGAGTGATAGAAGGCGGCAAACGCGGTCATCGCGCAGAAGAAGGGCAGCACAGACGCCGCGCCGGCGATCCACGCTCCGGCGCCGCCGGCCAGCGCGTGACCGACGAGCACGGCGACATTGCAGCCCACAGCACCGGGCGACATCCAGGCGAGCGCGACGAGATCGGAGAATTCGCTGCGTGTCAGGCGGCGCGCCCGCTCGACATATTGGAGCTCGAGCTGCGCGATCAGCGCGATCCCGCCCCAGGAAAGCGCCGAGAGCGCGAAGATGGAACGAAAGAGCGCCCAGCGGGGCTCGCGCCGCGGCTGCACGGCCGCGCTCGGCGTCGTTTGCTCGGGAGCGGCCGCGGCGCGACGTTCGGCGCTGCCCTGTTCGGTCTCGGTTGTTGCTTCCTCGGACATCGGCTCGATCCTCGCGCGGCGCGCGGCGAACATTTTGTCGCGGGCGCCCCGCGATCATGTTTTCAAGCGGACTGTCCGCTCGTGCTCTTTTGACTGCTGCCGCTGCCATAGACAGCAAGCGGCTCACGCATTCCACATACGCCGAATCGGTCGAGCAACGTGGAGATACCGTCGGCCGGGACTGGGCGTGAGAAGAGAAAGCCTTGCGCCTGGATGTTACCGAGCGCGGACAGCCACGCGATTTGCTCTTCGGTTTCGGTCCCTTCTACGACAACCGTGAGCCCGAGCGAGCGCGCAAGGTTGACGATGGCCGACACCATCACGCAAACGCTGCGATCGGCAGGAATGGCCTGCACGAACGATCGATCGACCTTGAGCGTATCGACCGAAAAGCGGTTCAGGTAGGAAAGCGACGAGTAGCCGGTGCCGAAATCGTCGAGCGCAATGCTGACGCCGAGCCGTTTCTTGAGCGCCGCGATTTTCTCGGATACGAGATCGGGGTACTCCATCATGGCGGTCTCGGTGATCTCGAGCTCGAGCCGGTGTGCGGCGATCCCTGTTTCTTCGATTGCACGCGCGATCGTCTCGTAGAGATCGCCGCGCCAAAACTGCACCGCGGAAATGTTGACGGCGAGCGTTAGCGTCTCGTGCCCCTGACTTTGCCACGCTGCCAGCTGCCTGCAGGCCTCGGCGATGACGAAATCGCCAATCGGCACGATAAGGCCGGTCGATTCGGCCACGGGAATGAACTCGCTCGCCGAGATCACGCCTTGCTGCGGATGATTCCAGCGCGCGAGCGCTTCGAAGCCCGTGATGCACCGTCGCGCAAGATCGATCTTCGGCTGATAGACGAGGAAGAGCTGGCGTTCCGTGAGCGCGACGCGAAGCTGCTGCTCCCACTGCATCAAGTGATCGGCCCGGTGCGACAAATGCGGCGAGTAGAACTGATAGCAGTTCTTGCCTGCGTCCTTGGCGCTGTACATCGCGAGATCGGCTTTTTTGAGCAGATCGATCTCGCTTTCGCTCGCGACCGAATAAAGTGCGATGCCGATGCTCGCATGTAGCACGAACGAAGTGCCGCGGACATCGAACGGTTGTTCGAACACGTCGCGCATGCTTTCGGCGAGCTGAACGGCTTGCCGCTCGACATCGCCGCCCTTCAGCACGACGACGAACTCGTCGCCGCCGATGCGCGACAGCACGCCCGCGTTCCCGACCGTATCGGCGAGGCGCGAGGCCGTCATCTGCAACACGATGTCGCCCGCGTTGTGGCCGAGCGTGTCGTTGACCGTTTTGAAGTTGTCGAGATCGATGAAGAGGATCGCGAGCCGGCCGACGTTGGCGGGATCGCCTACGTCGTGGCGCAGACTCTGCAGCGTGGCGTAGCGGTTGCGCAGGCCTGTCAGCAGATCGTATTCGACGAGATGCGTCATCTCCCGCTCGCGGCCGAGCAGCTTGCCGATGAGCCCTGTCGCGACGGCGAAGAACCCCAGCATCGCGAGTGAGATGAAACCGGCCATCAGCAGATAGACGTTGCGCGTGTGATGGTAGTCGGCGAACTCTTCCGCTTCGGAGAGCCCGACGAGCACGCCCATCGGATAGCCGTCGATATGTCGATACGACACGATGCGCTTGATGCGGTCGATCGGGTCGACCTGGGTGCCCGAGACGTGCTCGGAGATCGGATAGACGCCCGTTGCCGAAAACGCGGTGGCCGATCGCGCGGCGCCGGTGCGGCGCGCGAGCACGGCTCCGCTGTCGGCCACGACGGCGATCACGCCGTCCTTGCCGATTGCCGCGTTGTTGTAGAAGTCGCTCGTGAAATACCCCGGATTTTCCGATACGACGACGACCCCGGCGAACGAGCCGTCCAGGTGGTTCAGGCGGCGCGTCATCTGCAGCGTCCATTGATGGGAGACGCGGCCGAGAACGGGCGTGCTGATATAGAGCTGGTCGTCGTTTTCGTGCTCGTGCACCTTGAAATGCTCGCGATCGGAGAGGTCGATCGGCGCCGGATTCACCTCGGCCGTCGACGCAACGAGCGTGCCGTGCTCATTGATGATCGAGACTTGGACGAGCGTATCGCTCTGGACGACTCCTTTTTCGACCGTGCTGCGCAGGTCGAAGTGCTCGGGATTTTTCTCGAACTCGAATTTGACGAACCGCGTGATCTGGTCGACCTGATGGATCGCCTTGATCGTGTGCTGCTCCAGCGCGGCGGAAAGAATGGCAGCTGAAGCGGCCGCTTCCCGGTAGGTCGACTCGCGCTCCACTGAAAGGCGCGCCGAGATGACGGTCCATAGCAGCACGAGCACGAGCAGGCCGAGCACCGGGATGGCTACGAGCGCACGGCGTCGCGAGCCGACCGGGTCGTGCCTTGTGCGCGCGTCACGGGCGGAATGGGACCGGGAAAAGTTCATCGGGGCCGGGGCCTGGCAAGCGGCGAGAGCGAGAGCGGGTGTCCTACTAGCATGGCAGATTCATTCATTGGCTGCATGGCGAGCATCTGCGTGGCTGATCGCGGCGCCGTGTGAAAGACATCCACAGTCGCCGGCTCACCCCGCGAGCCCCGGACGGAGCACCTTTTCGTAGGCTCCCTGATGAAGTCCTCGCGGGGGCTCCCCGACGCGAGCATCCTATCGGGGCTTTTCAAAGAAGTCCTCTCGGGGGTTCCCGGAGAAAGTCCCCGTTTGGAGCGGGCAGTCTTCAGAAGGATATTACTGAATGGTCAGCAATTTAGATAGCCTGACTTAATCGGGTAAACGTGTGCAATGGCGGGCACGTTTCCGGCGCCGGAGGCGTTTTTGCTCATGGAACGCGCTTTTTGTCCGGCTCATGCCCGGCAGCGCCTGCTTCTGGGGCGGCACTGCCTCAACGTTGGGCAGCGGCGCACCGGCGCTGAAGAGCAATTCCTCGGCGCCGTGGCAACTCGTGATTGTGAAGAAGGACCGCCGGGGGCGCGGCGGGGGCCGCATTGGAGCGGAGCCGGCGGTACGGGCCGAGTAGAGGAGACGCCCGATTCAGGGCAGCTGGATCGTACCGTCGACGATCGTCGCTGCGGCCCCGCCGATCCAGATTTTGCCGCGTGTGTCGTCGTATTCGACGAAGACGCGACCGTCGCGTCCGAGCGCGGTGCCCTGCCGCACCGTATAGCGCTCCCCGTGGCGGCGCCCATGAGCGGCGAAAAGGCTCGCGAGCCCCGCGTTGGCGCTTCCCGTCACAGGGTCTTCATAGATGGAGAGGTTGCCTTCGACGACGATACAGCGCACCTCGAGCGTCGCGGGTCCGCCCTCGCCGTGGGAGGCGTACAGGGCGACCCCGCTGGTGCCGGTGCGCTCGGCAATGCGGGCGAGCGCGCCGGCATCGGGAGCGAGCGCGACGCACGTTTCCGGCGAATCGATGCCGACCATGAGCCAGTGCACGCCATTGTCGACGGACGTCGGTGCAATGTGGTGGAAATCGATCGTCTCCGTACCCAGCGCTTCCCTCAATGCGGCCCAATCGGCTTCGGCCAAAGGCGTGAGCCGGGCCGGCGGAGCGCTGAACGCTCGCACGCCCGCTGCGCGCTCCTCGATTTCCACGAGACCGACGCCGCACTGCTGCACGAGACGGCCCGCCGTTTTGGGGCGGTAGCCACTATCAACGAGCGCGTGCGCCGTGCCGAGGGTCGGATGCCCCGCGAACGGCAGTTCATGGACCGGCGTGAAGATACGCACGAGGTAATCGGCCGACGGGTCGGTCGGCTTGCAGATGAACGTGGTCTCCGAGAGATTCGTCCATCGTGCGATCGCCCGCATCTGATCGGTGTCGAGCCCGTCGGCATCGAAAACGACCGCCAGCGGATTGCCCTTGAAGGGCGCCGCTGAAAACACGTCGACCTCCTTGAAGCGAACCTGGCGTGAAGGCATCCAGCCTCTCCCTTATGCCACTTCGGCGATGAGCTCGATTTCGACGCACGCGCCGGTCGGGATTTGCGCGACGCCGAAAGCCGAACGTGCGTGCTTGCCGGCTTCGCCGAAGACGTCGACGAAGAATTCCGACGCGCCGTTCGTCACGATGTGCTGCTCGGTGAACTCGAGCGTCGAATTGACGAGGCTCATGACCTTGACGATCCGCTTCACGCGATTGAGATCGCCCGTGAATGCGTGGAGCGTGGCAAGCAAATCGATCGCGATCGCGCGGGCGGCCTTTTGGCCCTCTTCCGTCGTCGTCGTCGAACCGAGCTTGCCCACCCACGGCTTGCCGTCCTTCCTGGCGATGTGGCCGGACACGTACACGGTGTTGCCAGTTTGCGCGCACATGACATAGGCGGCGGCCGGCGTAAGTGCCGTGGGCAGCTCGATGCCGAGCGACTTGAGCTTGTCGTACACGTTTTGCTGAGCCATGAGATGTCCTTGAAAAGTCATTGAATTGAATAACCGGCAAAGCGATTCGGCGGCCTTCGCGCGGACCGGAGCCCTGAGCGCGAAAGCCGCCGTTGCGCCGCCGATCAGAGGCGTTCGCGAATCAACGCGGCAAGGCGAGCGATGCCTTCGTCGATGCGTGCGGGCGGAACCGTCACGAACGAGAGTCGCAACGTATTCGATGCGGCTTCATTCGCGAAGAACGGTGCGCCGGGCACGAAGGCCACATTATGCGCGATGGCGGCTTCGAGCAACTGCATCGTGTCCATGGCTGCCGGCAAGGTGACCCAGAGAAACATGCCGCCCTCGGGCCGATTCCAGCTCACCCCCTGGGGCATATGGCGCGCCAGCGCGTCGAGCATGGCCTCGCACTGGCTCACATAGAGCGCGCGAATGGCGGGCACTTGCTCGTCGAGGAAGCCGTCCTTGATCACTTCGTGGACGATGCGCTGCGTGAGGCTCGGCGTATGCAGATCGGTCGCCTGTTTGGCCTGCACGAGTTTGTAGTGGAGCTCCTCGGGCGCGACGATGTAGCCGAGCCGGAGCCCTGGAGCCAAAATCTTCGAGAAAGTGCCGCAATGGACGATATGGTCGGGCGCCATCGAGAGCAACGTCGGAAGCGGCTTGCCTGCGTAGTCGAGCGCGCCGTACGGGTCGTCCTCGACGACGGGAAAGGCGCTCCTCTTCGCGAATTCGGCGAGCGCCAGACGCCGCTCGAGTGTGAGCCGGCGGCCAGTTGGATTCTGGAAGTTCGGCTGCGCGTAAAGCAACCGCGCACCTTTCACGAGCTCTGAAGTCAGCGCCTCGGGAATGAGCCCGTCGTCATCGGTCGGCACCTGCACGTAGCGCGGCTCGCAGAGCGAAAACGCCTGAAGCGCGCCGAGATAGGTCGGCGTCTCGACGAGCACGGGGCTTGCCGGATCGATGAGCGCCTTGCCGATCAAATCGAGCGCCTGCTGAGAGCCCGTCGTGATCAGCACCTGCGATGGGCGGATCGTCGCGCCTGCCGTCGAGCATCGTGCGGCGATCCATTCGCGCAGCGGCGCATAGCCTTCCGTGGCGCTGTACTGCAACGCGGCGGCCGGCGCTTCGCGCAGCACGCGATCGGTGGCCGCGCGGATTCGCTCAGCGGGGAAAGTGGACGGCGCGGGCAAGCCGCCCGCGAACGAAATGACCTCGGGCCGTTCGGTAACTTTCAGGATCTCGCGGATGGCCGAGCTCGTCAGCTTGCGGGCGCGCTCGGAAAGCTGCCAGTTGCGTTGTGGCAAGTCGCTTTGATCCATGAAAGTCTCCTTATAGCGGTTGGGGAAGCGGCGGCAAGCGCATCGGCGAGCGGCCCGCTGCGTTGCTTGGCGAAAGCCGCGATTATCGCTCCAGTCGCAGGCCCGGGCGAGCAGGGCTTGCCGTGCGGACGGCCGCCTTTCGGCCGATGAGTACGGTCGCGATCACCGCGGCGGCGAAAAGCCACGTGGACGGCGCGACCGACTCGCCGAAAAAGAGCGTTGCGAAGGCGATCGTGAAAAAGATCTGCAACAGCTGCACTTGGCCGACGCGCGCCGTGCCGCCCATCGCGAGGCCCGCATACCAGGCGAAAAAGCCGATGAACTGCGAGAAAAGGGCGACGTAGCCGAACGCGAGCCAAGTCTTGAGCGCGACCGGACCGGGGTGATGAACATGCTGCTCCCAGCCGAGCCAGCCGACCGGCACGACGAGAAACGGCGCGGCGACGACGAGCGCCCAGCAGATCACCTGCCATCCGCCCAGTTGACGCGCGAGGCGCGCGCCCTCGGCATAACCGAGTGCGCCGACCGCCACCGCCGCGAGCATCAGCGCATCACCCGGGGCGAGCGCGCCGCCGCCGGCGTGAAGCGCGTAGGCGACGACGAGTGCGCTGCCCACCACCGCGCTCGCCCAGAAAGCCGGCGATGGCCGCTCGTGCGAGAGCCAGGCCGCGTAAAGGGCGACGAAGATCGGCTGCAGTCCGACCACGAGCGCACCGTGTGACGACGGGACGGTCTTCATCGCCCAAGCCGAAAAGACGGGAAACGCAACGATGCAACCCAGCGCGACGACGAAAAGGCCCTTCAATTGCGCGCGCGTCGGCCATGGCTCGCGTCGCCAGGCGAGCAGCGCGCCCGCCGGCAGTGACGCGGCGAGCGCCCGGCCAAGACCGTTGAGCAATGGATGGAACTCCTGCACCACGATGCGCGTCATCGGCAGCGTCAGGCTGAAGACGATCACGCCGACGAGACCGAGCAGCATGCCTTGCGATTCGCGCGAATTCATCCTCATGAAAGTCCGGACCGTTGCTGTTGGAAAGAGGTTGGAAAGGAAGAAGCAGCGTCCACTTTAATCGCCCGCGCCAGCACAGTAACGGTACAATTGCAGCGATACTTTTCTGTACAGTTCATGGTGCCGCCATGTCCGTTCCCCTCGATCTGATTCCCGCTCCGCACGGCGCCGCGTCGCTCACGCTCGTCGATCAGCTCGTGCAGTGGGCCCGCCGCCGCATCGACGAGCGCGTTTTCAGGCCCGGTATGCGCATGCCGTCGATCCGCAAGCTCGCGCAGGACAAGGGCGTATCGCGGTTTACCGTCGTCGAGGCTTACGAACGGCTTGTCGCGCAGGGCTATATCGAATCGCGGCGAGGCTCGGGCTTTTACGTGCGCGAGCGCTCGGCCATCGGCGCGCCCGATCCGCGGCGCCGGCAGGAGACGCGCGCCGAGCCGGCCCGCAGCGCGATCGACGTGGCCTGGCTCGTGCGCAATACGCTGCAAACGAGCAGCCCGGAGAAGGGGCCGGGGCTCGGTTACCTGCCGGCGCGCTGGCTCGACGGCGAGCTCGTGGCGAGCGCGCTGCGCACGCTCGGCCGCCAAAGCGCCACGCAGTGGCTCGGCATGGGTACGGCGCAGGGCTTTTTGCCGCTGCGTCAGCAATTGCAGACGCGCCTCGCGGAGCTCGAGATCGGGGCAACGCCCGAGCAGATCGTGCTCGTCTCCGGCATTACTCAAGCGATCGATCTGATCGCGCGGCTCTATGTGCAGGCGGGCGATACGGTGATCGTCGGCGATCCGGCCTGGTTCCAGATGTTCGGCCGCTTCGCCTCGCAGGGCGCGCGGCTCATCGGCATGCCCTATACTGCGGCCGGGCCCGACGTCGATGCGCTCGAGGCGCTGGTCGCGACCTGGCGGCCGAAAATGCTTCTGATCAATTCGGTGCTGCACAACCCGACGGGAACATCGGTGTCGCCCGCGCAGGCATTTCGCATTCTGCGGCTCGCCGAGGAGTACGACTTCGTCATCGTGGAAGACGACGCCTATGGCGATCTCGTGCCGCCGGGCTACCCCGCTACGCGCCTTGCAAGCCTCGACCAATTGAAGCGCGTCATCTACCTCGGGAGCTTTTCGAAGACCCTGACCGGCAATTTGCGTGTCGGCTTCGCGGCATGCTCGCACGAGATGGCGCGGGTGCTTGCCGATCAGAAGCTGCTCGTCGGCATGACGACACCCGAGCTCAACGAGCGGCTGCTCTACAAGGTGCTGACCGAGGGGCACTACCGGCGCCACGTCGAGCGGTTGCGCGCGCGGCTCGACGGCGTGCGCGACAAGGCGGCGCGGATGCTCGAGACGGCCGGCATGAAGCTCTTCACGATGCCCGCGGCCGGCATGTTCCTCTGGGCCGATACGGGCGTCGACGCCGACACGCTCGCGGCGGCCGGGCAGGAGGCCGGATTCGTGCTTGCGCCGGGAAGCCTCTTTTCGCCGCACCAGTCGCCGACGAGCTGGATGCGCTTTAACGTCGCCAACTGTGGCGATCCGGCGCTGCCTGGATTCCTCGCCGGCTATCTCGATGGCCGGCGCGGCGCGAAGCCCTTGAAAACGGCGGTGGCCGTCCCCAGTTGAGCGCCGGTCAATCCTCTTTCACGAAAAAATTGGGAACCGAGAGCATGGCACAAGAAACCCTCAGCTTTCAGGCGGAAGTGAAGCAGCTTCTGCAACTGATGATCCATTCGCTCTACAGCAACAAGGAGATTTTCCTGCGCGAGCTGATTTCGAACGCGTCGGACGCGGCGGACAAGCTGCGATTCGAGGCGATCGCGAAGAGCGAGCTGTTCGAGGACGATCCGAATTTGCGCATTCGGGTTTCGTTCGATAAGGCCGCGCGGACCGTGACGGTCGACGACAACGGGATTGGCATGAGCCGGGATGAGACGATCGCGCACCTCGGGACGATCGCGCGCTCGGGGACGAAAGAGTTCTTCGCGCAGCTCTCCGGCGATCAGCAAAAGGACGCGGCGCTGATCGGCCAGTTCGGCGTCGGTTTCTACTCGGGGTTCATCGTCGCGGACAAGATCACCGTCGAGACGCGCCGCGCCGGACTGCCGGCCGCCGAAGGCGTGCGCTGGGTCAGCGCGGGAGAGGGCGACTTCACCGTTGAGGCCATCGAGCGCAAAGCGCGCGGCACGACCATCACGCTGCATCTGCGCGAAGGTGAGGATGAGCTGCTCTCCGGGTACCGGTTGCGCTCGATCATCCGCAAATATTCCGATCACGTCGCGCTGCCGATCCTCATGAAGAAAGAGGAGTGGGACAGCGAAAAGGGCGAGCTCGTCGAGAAGGAGGAGGACGAGACCGTCAACCAGGCGAGCGCGCTATGGACTCGTCCGAAAAGTGAGATCACCGAGGAGCAGTACAAACAGTTCTATCAGCACATCTCGCACGATCACGAGGATCCGCTCTCGTGGACGCACAATCGCGTCGAGGGCCGCAGCGAGTACATCCAGTTGCTGTATGTGCCGAAGCGCGCGCCGTTCGATCTCTGGAGCCGCGAGCGCCACGGCGGGCTCAAGCTCTATGTGAAGCGCGTCTTCATCATGGACGACGCCGAGCAGCTGCTGCCGTCGTATCTGCGCTTCATCAAGGGGGTCGTCGATTCGAGCGACCTTCCGCTCAACGTTTCGCGCGAAATTTTGCAGGAAAGCCGCGACGTGAAAGCGATTCGCGATGGCGTGACGAAGCGCGTGCTGTCGATGCTCGAGGAACTCGCGAACGCCGAGAGCGATGAGGACAAGGCGAAGTATGCCGCGTTCTGGAAGGAGTTCGGCCAGGTGCTGAAGGAAGGGCTCGGCGAGGATTTCGCGAACCGCGAGCGGATCGCAAAGCTCGCGCGCTTTGCGACGACGCACACGGACACGCCTGAGCAGACCGTTTCGCTCGCCGACTACGTCGCGCGGATGAAGCCCGAGCAGACGAAGATCTACTACGTGAGCGCGGACAGCTGGCAAGCGGCGAAGAACAGCCCCCATCTCGAAGTGTTCCGCAAGAAGGGCATCGAGGTGTTGCTGCTGTCGGATCGCGTCGACGAATGGGCGCTGGCGTACTTCACCGAGTTCGACGGCAAGCCGCTGGCGAGCGTTGCTCGCGGCGACCTCGATCTCGCCGCCTTCGACGATGAGGAGAAGAAGGCGCACGAAGCGATGAACGAGACGATGAAGCCGCTCGTCGAGAAGATGAAAGAGGTGCTCAAGGACAAGGCGAAGGATGTCCGCCTCACGTTTCGCCTGACCGATTCTCCGTCGTGTCTCGTCGCCGATGAGGGCGAGATGAGCGGCTATCTGCAGCGGATGCTGAAGGCGGCGGGGCAAAACACGCCCGAGTTCAAGCCCATCCTCGAGGTGAACCCCGACCATGCGCTCGTCAAGGCGATCTCGCCGGAGCGCGCCGATTTCGGCGACTGGTGCCACTTGCTGTTCGATCAGGCGATGCTGGCCGAAGGCGGTGCGCTCGAGGATCCGGCGAGCTTCGTGAAGCGCACGAACGCGCTGCTGCTCGCCCGATGATCCGTGCAGGACGGCTGCGTCTTGCGGCCGCGCGCGGAGCGTGGCGTGCCACGCCGCGTCCGTCGTTCACGTTCGACCAGAAGGACTGGCTTACGCGCGGTGGCTCGTTGACGGCGCATTTGCGTACGCTCGGCAGCGTCACGTTGCGCGTGACGCGCGAGGCGGTTGCCTGCGCATGGGCCGATGAACGGGCGGCGCTCGGGGTCGCGCGGCGCGAACGGGTGTGGGTGCGCGAGGTCGTCCTGCTCGTGCAGGGGGTGCCGTTCGTCGCGGCGCACAGCATCGCACCGCTCGCGGCGAGCCGCGGCGTCTGGCAGTCGATGCGCCGGCTTTCTTCCAGGCCGCTCGCCGAGCTGCTCTATGACGATGGCAGCGTGTCGCGCTCCGCGCTCGTCAGCGTGCGGTTGACGTCGCGGCATCCGCTGTTCGACCTGGCGCGTCGCGAGATCGCCGGTCAGCCGCCGCAGGGGCTCCTTGCGCGCCGCTCGGTGTTTCTGCGGCGCGGAAAGCCGCTGATGGTGACGGAGTGCATGCTGCCGGCGCTATGGGCGCATCTTGAAGCGCGGAAGTCGCGCGAGAGGGGGGCGTCACCTGCCGTGCGGCGGTTGGCCGGAGAAACAGCGGCGACCGCTCACGACAGACGCGGACGGCTCGCGCGGCCGTTGCATGCGCGGCATCCGCATTCGGTTCGCCGTCATTCATCGTGATGCTGAAGCGTTCGTTTGCACCGGTCGTCGACGAGCACACTCGCGTGCTCGTGCTCGGCAGCCTGCCGGGCGAAGCCTCGCTTGCGCAGGGGCAGTACTACGCGCATCGGCAGAACCGGTTTTGGCATTTGATTGGCGATGTAATCGGAGAGCCGCTGCCGAGCATGGAGTACGAGGCGCGGTTGCAGTTGCTGCTCGATCATCGCGTGGGGTTATGGGATGTGATCGCGCAGGCGCGGCGGGAAGGAAGCCTCGACAGTCGGATTCGCGATCACGCGACGAACGATCTCGCGGCGCTCGTGGCGGCGTTGCCGAATCTCGTCGCGGTCGCGTTCAACGGCGGCACGGCGGCGAAGATTGGGATGCAAGCGCTGGCGGAAAGCCGCCTATCGCTCGATCTCATCAGACTGCCATCGAGCAGCCCGGCATATGCGGCTGTGCCTTACTCCGAGAAGTTGAGGGCGTGGGAAGCGTTGCGTAAGTGGCTACCGGTGTAGCTTCGCCTAAAGCACTCGGCGCTCAAGCGGTCGAGCGGCTGCAATCGACCCGTTCCCGCCCTCAGTTAGTCTCCGCGATCGTCACTGCCACGCTCCATAACAGCCGATCGACCCGGCGGCGGCGATTGCCCACTCGCCTGGTTGACGGGGACGGCGCCCGAAATCGGCGGCATCGTGGGCGGAACATAGTAGATATAGGCACTGGCGACGCAGGCCGGCTGTCCATTGGTTGTAGCGGAACAGCCGTTTAGGATGATATTGCCGTATGCATCGGTGGCCGTGAATGCCGGGTCGGGCATCACGTTGTCGTAAGGCAGCAGCTCGTAGTTCTGGCGCAGGTCCCATACGATGGTGTGCCAGGCCTGATAGGTATGGAATTGGTAGCCGCCGCCGCGCCCCGATCCGCCGCAGCTGGTCCACGCGTAGACCTCGCCGTGGATATACCCGTTAGCGTCGAATCCCGTGACATAGCTGGCCACATGTACACCGCCGCACGAGACCCCGAGGAGCGTTGGGTATGCCGCTGGCAACGGCAGGGTGACCTGAGCCTGCGCAGCGGCACTCGCCAGTAGTGTCAGCAAACCAATCATCTTCATGTCGTGCCTCCCGACTGATTGAAGTGGCGTGGCAGGCGGGTTGAACTGACAAAAAGTCACCTCGGGACTTGTGCCCGAGAGGCGGACGGTGCTTTGTGGATAGCCAATAGGCCGTTCGAGGGCCGGTTGCAGCATGTTTCCCACCTGTTCTGTCTTTCTTATAGGCAACTTCAGGTGGTGCAAGCGGACGGATTGCAGGAGTCGTCGGCCAGAATTCTGTCTGCGCCGCCACACACAGCGCTTGAAAATCAAGCTGGCCTGCCCGACGAACCGTCGGCCGCCATCGCTTCCGCCAAATGGCGCCCGGTCGCTCATCAGCAGACGTTCGCTATGCGACTGGGAAGGAATCGCATTTGGCCGATCCCTGACGAAGCGACGAAAGGAATAGGCGTTGATAACTGAGGCAAACTACGCAGTGCGTCTGTGCCTTATGCCGAGAAGTTGAGGGCTTGGGAGGCGTTGCGTAAGTGGCTGTCGGCTTAGCTTCGCTGCCGAGCATGGAATGCGAGGCGCGGTTGCCAACGCTCTTTTAACCGCGCCTGCATGCGCTATTTTTGCAACTCGGCGGCGTTTGCCAGTGCCGACTGCAGTTTGGACACCGCATCGGCCGTTGCGAGCTGCCCTGCAAGACCCAGGTTGTGCTTGAATTGGCTAAACTCGGCGTGACCGGTACCCGTCACATCCTCGGTGACCACGGTCTGACCGCTCGGGTCCGCCACGGTGCAGGCGAGCGTGACCGAGAAATCCGTCGGCGGCCACGTGACAAGGCTGGGGGACGACGACGTGGTCGTGATTGTCGGCGTGATGACGTAATCAAGATGCTTGGCCTGAATCGTTGCTGCATCCGGTGCGCTCTTGAGCTTAGTCACATTCTTGAAAACATGACCGAGGCCGACGTAGATGGGTAGTTCGAGGTCGTGGTACGGGTGATAGCTCACCTTGTCACCGCCGCCCCCGGGAGTAATTACCTCCTTTGACATCTGTTCGTCTGTGATGACGAGACCCACTGTCTTGTTGAGCGGGGATGTCGAGAGCGCCGGAATTTTGCTTGCGTCGCCGGTCAGCGAAATCTCGTGCGCACAGCCCGATAGTGCTGCAATTATGCTTGCTGCCGCGATCGTTCGAATCAGTGTCATTGTGTTGGGTTCCTCGTCGTGTAGTAGTGCTGTTATTGAATCGCCTCAAGGAAGGCGGGGTCGGCGTATAGCTCGCCGAGCAACTTCTGCACGGCGAGCGGATATTCTTCGCGCGCTTTCGGTACTGCAATCATTGCGGCGAACGCGGAATCCCATTGTGTGCGAGCGGATTTAACTTGGTCATAACGCACCCTTCCGCTTCTCGTCACGATGAACCGTGCCGACAGTCTCGCGGCGCCGGTTGCGATACCGACATCGATGTCGTTTTGCAATAAGGTCGCGGAGATCTCGACATCGCTTTGCGGCGAGAGCTTGCCGGCCATCATCAATTCCTTCGTCATCGCATCGGCAAGGTATGCGCCGAATGACCCTCCAACCGGGGACCTCAACAAATTTGCGCGCAAGGGAACCGGGTACGGGTTTTGGGCGCCTTTGCGAGATTCGAATTCTCCGATTTTCGCGTGAGCGGTAGTGACGTTCTTGAGCGACTGAATGTTGTCGACAGCGGGGGAGTACGGCGGAGCGACCAAAGAACAGGCGGATAACAGCGCAATCGGTGCGATCAGGCCGATTGCACGGACAAAGTTGGGCATGTTTGGTTTACCTCGTGTTGTTAGAGTCGACATACGCAGCGACCTAGGAAGCAATATCGGCCGATGGGTGTCGGTCGCGTGCAGTCTCGGTGGCGGGTCGAATTTGGCCCCTTTTGGGAATATCGGCGCGAAACCGCGAATCTTGAATCGCGCGGAATGACGCAGCAGGCTGGCCGCGGGAGGCCGAATGTCGGTGGACCTCTCAAGCTGCCGTCGAGCAGCCCGGCGTATGCCTCTGTGCCTTATGCCGAGAAGTTGAGGGCGCGGGAAGCGTTGCGTAAGTGGCTGCGGGCTTAGCTTGCCTGGGCGCGGGTTCTGGCCCACCTCAGTCCCAAGCGTCGCATCGTTGACGCTGGGCTGTGAGGTGTAGCGCGTCGTTGAGTGGTAACCGATCTACAACTCGCCGTGTTGCCCGTGGCTAGCGATTGATCGTTTCCGCGTGGTGAAAGATCTTTGCGACAATCATCCAATTCCGGTCGAATTTCAGTAGATTGAGGTTATCGACGTAGACCTTCTCAAAGATGCGAACGCGAACCTGCGCGAAGGCAATCTCGGATGACAGCACCTGGATCTGCAGAATGTCGTCCATGCGCGGTTGTTGCACGCTCTTCGGCGGCGTTCGGGCGGCAATCTCTTCACGATACTGCGCGAACGGACGCAGGTTGAACTCACCATTTCTCATGGTGAATAGTGAACTGGATGGATGAAATACCTGATCGAATTTTTTCAGGTCGCATTCGTACATCACGTCGAAGTAGATTTGTAAAGCGTGCTGAATGCTGTTGATTTCCATGTTGCGCGTCCTCCTGCATGAGTGAAATTTGCGATGTATTGCATCGCGTGCAGCAATGCCCCTCTGCAGACGGCTCAACCTGGTCGCAGAGCAATTCCGCACGGGATCACAGTGCTAGTATCGGCGAAACAAGTCCTCGAACGTTTCATCGGACGGTGAACTATGGACGATACGCCTAATATTGCACGGGTCGCCAGACTCCTCGCTGACGCGGCACGCACGAGGATCGTGTGGACATTGATTGACGGATCCGCTCGCCCGGCAGGCGAGCTGGCTTATCACGCAGGCATATCGGCGCAATCGGCCAGTGCGCATTTGACGAAGCTGGTTGCGGGCGGCCTGCTGGGCGTCGAAGCAAAAGGGCGTCACCGCTATTTTCGAATTGCCAATACCGAAGTGGCCTGCATGATCGAGAGCATGGCCGCACTGGCATCGGGAACGGAGTTGGGCCTGCCGCGGTGCCTTGGATCGGTGCGCTCGCCGACCGAGGCATTCATGTATGCCCGAACCTGCTATGACCACCTGGCAGGGGAAATCGCCGTGGGCGTACTCGCCTCGATGACGAAGGCGCATTGGTTGCGACGCAAGGGCGCCGAGCTGGTTGCCACCCGGCTCGGCGAAGAGCAGTTGCGCGCCATTGGCGTTGATTTGCCGTCGGCGCAGGGAGAGCGTCGCGTGTTTGCACGGCCTTGTGCCGATCTTACGCAACGGCAGCCGCATCTGGGCGGCGCCTTGGGAACGCACATGCTCCGACTCTACGTCGATCAAAGCTGGATTGTGCGCTCGCCGAAGTCTCGCATTGTCAGTGTTACGTCAAAGGGAAACGAGATGTTTCGGAAGCTTCTGGAACTCGGTTGATCATCTCGACGTTCATGCAGTTGCCGTCGACATCACGCAAATGACATTTCGAGCTCGACGCCCGAGTAGTTGACGCGCGGCGCGACTTCTCGACCCTCGCCTTCTTCGAAATGAACGAGCCCGTATCGCTCCATTGTCCGAAGTGTCCGTGATAAATTGGACTTCGCACGGCCGGAGCGCTCCGCTAGTTCGCTCAGTGACGCGGGCTTCGTCTCGGCGATCAACGCAAGCAGCGAGCGGTTTCTGTCGGAAAGCACCTGCGCGAGCGTTTCCAGCGACTGAAACCAGACTTTAGGCTCATCCGGGCTGGGCACGTAGTCACCTCGGGCGATTGCCATCGTCCGCGCTTTGTATTGCTCCAATGATGCAATCCCGACCTTCAAGACGTTGGCTGTAGTCATGCTGAGTGCTCCTTCTCGCGAGAATCGCTTCAACTTCGACCCAGAAATCCGCCAGCAACTTCGCGGCGTCCTTGTAGGGATAGAAACGAACCTTGGGGCCACGATGCGTGTGATCATATTCGACGCGCGTACGCGCTCCCGGTCCTGAACCCTCGCGGATGGGATGCGCGTTATCGAAGCCCAACAGACGACAGCCCGCCTCATCATGAAGCGTGAGCGAATACCGAAGCCCCTGAGGGCGTTCCGCTGACACGGCGCACTGCCTCACCTCGAACTTAACCCAGCACTTGCCGCCGGAATCCACGACAAATCTTTCTCCATCGAGGTAAAGCAGCGTATCAAGGCTGGGATCGCGCAGGTTCGTTTGCATGGATGTTATCACCGGATCATAACTTCATCAATCACCTCGCTCCCGGACCGCTTGTTCAGACGCCGGTGCGGCACCGCTGCCGGCCGTCGTCCGCCTGCATAGCGCGGCATAGGACAAGTGGAGGTCTGCGAATCGCTAGATGCTAACGAGGGGGGGCCTCTTCGCGGCGCATCCGCCTGTTTCTAAGACCGAATGCCACCCTGCGCCACTCGACTCTGCGTGGGTCAATCTGCCGGCTGCGTTGCAAGTGGCTGGCGGTCTGGCGCCTTAGCTGGATTGAACTGATTTCCAGCACGATCGAGCTAGGTTCTGGCTCGGTGGCACTGTGCGGCGGGTTCCGGTGCCGGCTCGACGGTTGAAAAATAAATGGGGCGCGAACCAAATCGCATCGGCGCCGCCTCTTAGCTTCCTGAGAGGTCGTCTCTCACCTTGACCTTGATAAAGGAAGCAAAGCCATGTTTTACGTCAAGAACGTTCCCGGCTGGGAACGCGTTGTCCGTATTATTCTCGGTGCCGTGGGCGCGGCACTTTCAATCTTGTTTCTGAAGGGTGTTGTCGGAATCGTCGGCGCGCTGGCCGCCGCGGGCGTGACCATTTCCGGCCTTGTCGGGTTTTGCCCCGCCTGCGCGATGGTCGGCCGGCGCCTCGCGAAACAACAGAAGCGGTGACATGCCCCTCGACGAGCAAAGACAAGCGGTCATCGACGCAGCACGTTCGGGCGATCCCCTTGCGCTCGAGCGCCTGCTGCGCCTCTTTCAGCCGGACATACGTCGCTATGCGCAGCGCAATTGCTTCATTTCGGACGTGGACGATGCGGTCCAGGAAGTCCTGCTCATCGTGGCACGCAAATTCGAGTCGGTCCGCGCCGTTGCCGCATTCTCCGGCTGGCTCTTCAGCGTCGTGCGCCACGAGTGCAGGCGGCTCGGTCGGAAGGCGTTGAACTTCGATCCCTACGACGAGGAGGAGGTCGATCGATGGCTGGCGCGGCACGACACGGATTCGCTGCGCCGCGAACTGATTGACGCATTGGAGTCGCTACCGCCCGACTACCGCGACGTCCTTTTGCTGCGCGACTTCGAGGAACTCACGATCGGCGAGATCGCCGCGCGTCTCGGCTTGTCGGTCCCGGCGACGAAAAGCCGCCTGCATCGCGCACGCACGCTGGCGCGCGAATATCTGCTTGCCTGATTGCGCCGACCTACGGCGGCGCGCTCCCCGCGAACCGGCGTTAGGCTGGCGGCAGCAGATGTTCGAGACCAGATACTGCATCTATCGGTTCGGCAGTGAGGCGAACCAACTCCGTCGTCAGACTACGATCCTCATAGCCAGACGTCGTTTTCGGCCGTTCTTTCGTTGACTGTATCGCCGGTATTGACGACGCCCCGCGGTTCGATCAGCAGCATCTTCACCTCGGATTCGGCATACGGCTTATGTTCGACGCCCTTCGGGACAACCGCCATTTCGCCGGCACGCAGTTCGATCGAGCGATCTCGGAAGTCGATTCTCAACCGGCCCTCGAGGACGATGAACGTCTCATCGGTGTCGGCATGCGTGTGCCAGACGAAGTCGCCGAGTATCTTCACGACCTTGAATTGATAGTCGTTCATTTCGGCAACGACGCGTGGCTGCCAGTGGGCGTCGATCTGACTGATCTTATCGAGCAGATCGATGGTCTTTAGTTGGCCGCGTTGAGCGGGCGTCGACTGCAAATCGGTGTGCACAATGGCTCCGTTCGGGCAATACCAGTAACGGATCTTATGCCGACTACCGGCGAGTGTCTTGAACGATCGTGACATGCTCTGCGCTAGCCGGCGCGCCGAGCGTGCATCAGGGGACGGGCTTGCATCGTCTGTTCGTCATAGTCGCGCATATGCTGCCTGCCTGACGGCTAAAATGGCGTGCGTTGTGCCGAATTCCTTCCACGAATCACTGACCTGCAATGACCGATAAGTCCGTTCCATCATCCGATCCCGCCACCGATCTCCCCGCCGATTCCGCCGCTGAAAGCCATGTCTCGGAAACCCCGGAAACGCTGCACGAGGACGGTCTGTGGCGCGACGGCGGCTGGACCGCGCGCGTCATCAAGAACGAGGACGACGATGGGTGGGCCGTCGAAATGATCAAGGACGGTGAGCCTGAGCCCGCGCTTGTCGGTCCATGGACGATGGGGCGCAACAAGAAGGATCCGAAGCCGCTCGATGCTTCAGCGTTCAATACGCTCGTGAAGACGGCGTCGGAGGTATTGCGCCGACATGAGCAGCAGCTTCGCGCGCAGTTGCATAAGAGCCTGACGGTGCCGGCGGCAACAGGCGATGGCGAATTGGAAATCACGCTGGACATCGTGCCCGACGAGAACGAGCCTTTTGCGCTGCTGACTGCCCTGGACGCCCTTGGCGAGCAGCTCGCTCAGGTGCAGGTGGCGGCGAACTTCAAGCTCAGCAAGGCGAGCGCCGCGAGCTGGGTGGAAAACGAGTTCCGGCGGCCAAGCGGATCGTGAATGATTTGACTGATTCGACGCAGATTTCCCGATTAGAACGACGGAGCACTACCGGATGGCAATGAAAAAAACCGACCTTGAAAAAAACAAGGCGCTCAAACTGACCCACTCGATGAAGCAGACTCGATCCGAACGTTTCGGAAAAGGCGCGACCGATGCGCCGCTTGGCCGGCGTGAGCAGCGGAAGCTGGACCAGGAAAAAGGGCTCGTGCCATTTGCCTGCAAGCTCGATGGCGAGTTGGTGCGCGAGCTCAAGGAACGTGCCGCCACTCACCCGGAGGGTATGACGGGCTTGCTCGACGAGTTGTTGCGGCAAGCGCTGGCGGCGACGAGCGGCGGCGCCTGAGCGAGGCTGCTATTCTCTCGTCCGTTCCAACCAGGCGCAACGCAGTGCCACTACGATCCCATGACAAACCTCATCAAGCGTGCTTCGGCTGAAGCACGCGCGTTCCGCCGCAGCGGCAAGACCCGGATTCACGACGACACCGCCCCGACGCGAAAGCTGAAACGTGCGAACGGCAAACCGGCGCTCGATCTCGATGCCGGTCCTCGTATCGAGATGCCGCGCAAGCCGCGCTTCGCTCCCGTGACGTTCTCGGAAGAGGGCGGCGTTCGCTATCTGCATTTCGGTACCGAATGGGTGCAAGGGGCGATGCGGCTCAGGAAGCCCGACCATATCGAGCTCGAGTATGCGCAGCAGATGATGGCATGGCTGCTCTTTCTCGAAACGCCGAAGCGCATCGTGCAACTGGGCCTCGGAGCGGCGGCGCTGACGAAGTTCGCCCATCGCTTCCTGCCGCGCGCCCGCGTGGACGCGGTCGAGCTCAACCCAGCCGTAGTGGTCGCGGCGCGGACCATGTTCGCGTTGCCGCCCGACGATGCCCGGTTGAGCGTCCACGAAGCCGATGCCTGGGATTTCGTCAACGATCGCGCCAATCACGGCACCATCGGCGCACTGCAAATCGACCTCTACGACGCCACGGCCCGCGGACCGGTGCTCGATAGCGTCGCTTTCTATCGCGCCGCGCGCGCATGTCTGACCGAAGCGGGCGTCGCGACGGTCAACCTCTTTGGCGATCACCCGAGCTTCGTGCGCAACATGAAGCATTTGAAGACCGCCTTCGAAGGCCGCGTGATCGCGCTGCCCGAGGTCCACGAGGGCAACCGCATCGCGCTCGCGTTCTCGGGACCGGCGCTTTGCGTACCGTTCGCCGCGCTCGGGGCTCGCGCGAAGCTGATCGAAGAGAAGCTCGGCCTGCCGGCGCGCAAGTGGGTCAAGGGACTCGTCGCCTCGCTCGGCGAAAAACCGGACTTTTTCGAGATCTAAATCCGGCGCAGACCGGAAGCGCCGCATGCCGACACCCTTGCGGCTGCCCCAAGCCGGGCCGGACGCCCCGGGTCCGCCCTGCTTGACCGTCGGTGTGGCACTCCTATACTCTTGCCAGACTTTTGAGAGGCCGGAAGGCTGCTGTAAGCAGGGCCGGCCCGACATCGGTCGATACGGGTAGCAGGTTCGATAACGAGTAAAAGAGGAGACGTCATGGCTCATAACGCCGACGCTCAACGAGCCGCCAAACGCTGGCTCTGGCTGCTGGTTCTTCCCTGGATCGCGATGATCTGGGTACCGTCCTACAACAGCATGGACCCGCAGCTGTGGGGATTTCCGTTCTTCTACTGGTACCAGCTGTTGTGGGTGCTCGTGAGCGCGGTCATCACCGGCCTGGTGTACTTCAGGACCAAGCCGCGTTCCAGCGGGCCGGCCTCCCAAGGAAAAGGAGGCGCGCAATGAACGCAACCGCTACTGGCGTCTTCGTCTTCTTTTTCCTTGCGATCACGGTTCTCGGCTTCGTCGCCGCGCACTGGCGGCGCGGCGACCTCGCCCATCTCGAAGAGTGGGGGCTCGGCGGCCGGCGCTTCGGCACGATCGTTACCTGGTTCCTCGTTGGCGGCGATCTTTATACGGCCTATACGTTCGTTGCCGTGCCGGCGCTCGTCTTCGGCGCCGGCGCAATGGGCTTTTTCGCCGTGCCCTATACGATTCTGATCTATCCGTTCGGGTTCCTCGTGCTGCCGAAGCTCTGGAGCGTGGCGAAGCGCCATGGCTACGTGACGGCCGCCGACTTCGTCAGTGCGCGCCACGGCAGCCGCATGCTTGCGTTGGCCATCGCGGTCACGGGCATCATCGCGACGATGCCCTACATCGCACTGCAGCTCGTCGGCATCGAGGTTGTCATCGGCGCGCTCGGATTCGATACGTCGGGCTTTGCCGGCGACCTTCCGCTCATCATCGCGTTCGCGATTCTCGCCGCCTACACCTATACGTCGGGGCTGCGTGCGCCGGCCATGATCGCCATCGTGAAGGATCTGCTCATCTACATCACGATCATTGCGGCCATCATCGTCGTACCGGTGCAACTGGGCGGCTTCAGCCATATCTTCGCCTCCGTGCCGCCGGCCAAGGTCCTGCTGAAGGCGCCCGACGCGGCGAGCATGAACGGGTTCTCCGCTTACGCCACGCTGGCGGTGGGTTCGGCCTTCGCGCTCTTCCTCTATCCCCACTCGGTCACGGCGGTCCTGTCGTCGTCCTCCGGCAACGCATTGCGCCGCAACATGGCGATGCTGCCCGCGTACTCGCTCGTGCTGGGCCTGCTCGCGCTGTTGGGCTTCATGGCGCTGGCCTCGGGCGTGCAGAACATGCCGGAATTCCAGCCGTACTTCAAGGCGTTCGGCCCGAACTTCGCCGTGCCCGCGCTGTTCCTTCACTTCTTCCCGTCGTGGTTCGTCGGCTTGGCATTCGCGGCGATCGGCATCGGCGCGCTCGTGCCGGCCGCGATCATGTCGATCGCCGCGGCCAATCTCTACACGCGCAACATCCATCGCGAGTTCGTCAATCGCAATATGTCGCATGAGCAGGAGACGCATGTCGCGAAGCTCGTCTCGCTCGTCGTGAAAGTGGGGGCGCTCGTCTTCATCATCGGCCTGCCGCTCAAGTTCGCGATTCAGCTCCAGCTGCTCGGCGGCATCTGGATCATTCAGACGCTGCCCGCGATCGTGCTGGGACTCTATACGCGCAAGCTCGACTACCGGGGGCTCCTCGCCGGTTGGGCCGTCGGCATCGTCTCGGGCACATGGATGGCGGCCACGCTCAAGCTGACGAGCTCGATCTATACGATCCATCTGGGCAGTGTCGCGATTCCGGGCTACGCGGCACTCTGGTCCCTGATCCTGAACCTCATCGTGGCGGTGGTCGTGAGCGTCGTCGTGCGGGTTGCCGGCATGGCGGCCAGCGAGGATCGCACGCGGCCCGAAGACTATCTCGACGTACTCGAGAGCTGAAACATCGCGTCCCTGCGCGCCGCCGCAGCAGCGATGTGGCGGCGTGCTCCGAGGACTGCCCCCGTCGCTCGACGACGGACCGGCTTTCGTCGACAATGAGCGGCCATGGCCGCTCTTCTCAGTCCCCAAATCCTCGTCGCCCGTGCGGCGCGTGCGATCAATTCGCCGTACTACCGCTATCGGTACGCGAAAGTGTTGCACGCGGTGCGCGTCGGCTTGGCGATGCTCGTGTCGATCCTGTTGACGACAGGCATCGACGTGCCGAACGGCATCTGGGCGTCCGTGACGGTCCTCGTCGTCATCGGTGGGCTCCAGCATCAAGGCAATATCCGCAAGCGGGCCGCCGAGCGTGCACTGGGGACGGCGCTCGGGGCGGCCGTCGGTCTCGCCATGCTGATCCAGCTGGATCTCGTCGGATCCGCGACGCTCACCTATGTGCTGATGTCGATAGCCGCCGGCATTTGCGGCTATTTCGCGATCGGGCGGCCCGGCTATATCGCGTTGTTGACGGCGATTACCATGCTCATCGTCGCGGGACATGGCGACAATTCGATCGCCACGGGCCTATGGCGCGTGCTGAATGTACTTGTCGGCATCGCGGTTGCACTCGTTTTTTCGTTTGCCCTGCCGCTTTATGCGACCTACTCGTGGCGCTACCTCCTCGCGCGCAATCTCCGCGAATGCGCGCGGATCTATTCCCGCATCGTAACCGGCGCGGCGATCGACTCGGGCGAACAGCTGACTGCGTTCGCGGGGCTCGGCGAGCGGCTCGTCAAGCTGCGCTCGCTGATGCCCTCGGTAGCGAAAGAGATCGATACGCCGATCAAGCAGCTCGAGGCCGTGCAGCGGCTCCACCGATCGATGCTGAGCGCGCTCGAGATGCTTTCGACAGCAGCGCTTGCCGAGCCGGAGCGCGCAGCATCGGCGATCGGCTCAGGCAAGCGCGACCCGCAGGTCTACGCGGTGCGCGCCACGCTGCTCGCGATGGCTCGTGCGCTGCGCTTCGGCTCCGAGTCGCAAGCGAGGTTGCAAGCGACGGGCAGTTGGCCTCCCGGTGCCACGGCCATCGTTCTTGGCAACACGGAAGACCTCAAAGGCCAGGAGTGGATTGCCCAGCGTTTCGCCGAGCAGGTCGATCGCCTGCGCGCCTTGCTCGCGGAAAGCGAAACGCGGTGGAACATCGAGCGACGCTCCGCGCTCGCGCGGCTGCATTGACAGCCGCGCACGGCACTCGACTTTTCTTTGCTGGCGGGCGGCGCTCACCAGCGCGCCGCATCAACGCAGTGCTTCGATGAGTTTTTCAAGCTTGACCGCATCGGCCGCGAATGTGCGAATGCCCTCGGCGAGCTTTTCAGTTGCCATCGCATCGTCGTTCAGCTGATAGCGGAATGCGGGCTCGTCGATGGCGATCCGTTCGACGGTCTCGTTCGCGAGCGCCTCGGCCGAGAGCTTGCGTTCGACCGGCTGGTCGCTCTCATACAGTTTTTGCAGAAGATCGGGGCTGATCGTCAACAGATCGCAGCCGGCGAGCTCGACGATCTGATTCGTTGTGCGAAAGCTTGCGCCCATCACTTCGGTCTTATAGCCGAACTTCTTGTAATAGGCGTAGATGCGCCGCACCGACTGCACACCAGGATCGTTCACACCGCCCATTTTCGCTTCGTCCCACTCGCTGCCGGCCTGCTTCTTGTACCAGTCGTAGATGCGGCCGACGAACGGGGAGATCAGCTTCGCGCCCGCTTCCGCGCAAGCGGCTGCCTGCACCGGCGAGAACAGCAGAGTCATGTTGCAATTGACGCCTTCTTTTTGCAGGACTTCGGCGGCGCGGACGCCCTCCCACGTCGATGCGAGCTTGATCAGCACGCGCTCGCGATCGATGCCGGCGGCCTCGTAGAGCTTGATGAGCTCATGGGCCTTGTCGATGGAGCCTTTCGCGTCGAACGACAAGCGCGCGTCCACTTCCGTCGAGACGCGTCCCGGAATGATCTTCAGAATCTCGCAGCCGAACGCAACGAGCAACTCGTCGATGATCGCGCGGGCCGGCTTGTCGGCATGGTCGCGCACGGTTTTCTCCAGCAGCGGCTTGTAGGCATCCTTTTGCACCGCCTTCAGGATCAGCGAGGGGTTCGTCGTGGCGTCGCGCGGCTTGTACTGGGCAAGCTGCTGGAAGTCGCCTGTGTCCGCGACGACGATCGTGAATTGCTTCAGTTGGTCAAGAGCATTGGTCATGGCAGATATCGGGCGCTGGCGCCCTGACGAAAAAACGTAACGGGTTGACGGGACGCTCGAATTCGGAGCGATAGCCTTGGAGCAACAGCCGTGCAGCGATTCCGGCCGCGTACGGCAGCCAACATCCCCTATTTTATTCCCCGGCGGGCGCGAGGCGCTTTGCGTTCTGCAATGAGCCGCCGTCCGCGCACTCGAATTCGCCTGCGAAAGAGGATTGCGGCCCCGTTTTATTTGCTTAGCGTGCGCATCGCTGCTTCGAGTCCGGCGAGCGTGAGCGGATACATGCGATCGCCGAGCAGCTGGCGAATGATCGCGATAGATTGCCGGTACTCCCAGAGCCCCTGCGGCTCGGGATTGAGCCATACGTGATGCGGGAACTGGTCGGCGAGGCGGCGCAGCCAAACGGCGCCCGCTTCGGGGTTGTTGTACTCGACGGATCCGCCCGGCTGCAGCACTTCGTACGGGCTCATCGTGGCGTCGCCGACATAGATCAGCTTGTAATCAGACGTAAACCGGTGCAGGACGTCCGACGTGGCGATCCGTTCGACATGGCGGCGGCGGTTGTTCTTCCACAGGTGATCGTAGACGCAGTTATGGAAGTAGTAGAACTCGAGGTGTTTGAATTCGGCTTTTGCCGCGGAGAACAGCTCCTCGGTTCGCTTGATGTGGTCGTCCATCGACCCGCCCACGTCGAGCAGCATCAGCACCTTCACCGTGTTGTGGCGTTCAGGCACCATCTTGAGGTCGAGCCAGCCTGCGTTGGCCGCTGTGCTGCGAATCGTGTCGGGCAGGTCCAGTTCTTCGGCCGCTCCTTCTCGCGCGAAGCGGCGCAGGCGTCTCAGCGCGACCTTGATGTTGCGCGTGCCGATCTCGACCTGATCGTCGTAGTCGCGATAACCGCGTGCTTCCCATACTTTGACCGCGGTGCGGTTGCCGGCCGATTCGCCGCCGATGCGCACGCCTTCAGGGTTGTAGCCGCCATGACCGAATGGCGAGGTGCCACCGGTGCCGATCCATTTGTTGCCCCCCTCATGGCGTGCCTTCTGTTCATCGAAGAGCTGCTTCAGGCGCTCCATCAGCTTGTCGAGGCCGCCCATCGCCTCGACTTGCGCTTTCTCATCGGCCGTGAACTCGCGTTCGAGGCGCTTCTTGAGCCACTCGGGCGGTATGTCGAAGGCGGTCTCCGTCAGCGCCGCGACGCCATGAAAGTAAGCGGCGAACGCCTGATCGAACTTGTCGAAGTAACGTTCGTCCTTCACGAGCGTCAGGCGAGCCAGGTAGTAGAACTCGTCGAGCGACGGCGCGATCACGCGCTCGCGAAGCGCCTCGATCAGCGTCAGGTACTCTTTCACGGAAACAGGCAGCCGTGCTTCTCGAAGCGTATAGAAAAAGTCGATCAGCATGCCGCCCGTCCTCCTCCTTTGTCCCCCGCACTCGACGTGCCAATTGCGCTGGTGCCTTTTGCAAGTCGGTGCCCGTGACCTCGAGCGCTCCTCGTCGAGCGCCTCCGTAACTGCGTGCTACCGGTTGTGACGATTCATGAAGACAAGGCGCTCGAAGAGACTCATGTCCTGCTCGTTTTTCAGCAACGCGCCCGCGAGCGGCGGAACGATCTGCTTGTGATCCGGCGAGCGCAGCGCTTCGGGCGGGATCTCTTCGGCAAGCAGAAGCTTGAGCCAGTCGAGCAATTCCGACGTCGAGGGCTTCTTTTTCAGGCCCGATACGTTGCGCAGCTCGAAGAAGCTTTCGAGCGCCGCGCGCAGCAGGTCCGCCCGGATGGCGGGGTAGTGCACATCGACGATTTGCTGCATCGTCGCGGGATCGGGAAACTTGATGTAGTGGAAGAAGCACCGGCGCAGGAATGCGTCGGGCAGTTCCTTTTCGTTATTCGACGTGATGACGACGAGCGGACGATGTTTCGCGCGCACGATCTCGCGCGTTTCATAGACGTGAAACTCCATGCGGTCGAGCTCGCGCAGCAGATCGTTCGGAAACTCGATGTCGGCCTTGTCGACTTCGTCGATGAGTAGGACGGCCGGCGAGTCCGATTCGAACGCCTGCCAGAGCACGCCTTTCACGATGTAGTTGGCGATGTTCTTCACGCGCTCGTCGCCGAGCTGTGAATCGCGCAGGCGCGAAACGGCGTCGTATTCGTAAAGGCCTTGTTGCGCTTTTGTCGTCGACTTGATGTGCCACTGAAAGAGCGGCATGCCGAGCGAGGCGGCCACCTCCTCGGCGAGCATCGTTTTGCCGGTGCCGGGCTCGCCCTTGATCAGCAGTGGACGCTTGAGCGTCATGGCGGCATTGACGGCGAGCTTGAGATCGTCGGTGGCGACGTAGTGCGACGAGCCTTCGAAACGCATAGGTACGCTCTCTCGGGAAATTCCGGTCAGTATAGGGCAGAAGCCGGTTCAATCTGCGGCATGATGTCGCAGGCCGTCCGCCGGCCCGCCTTGCGGGGGGCGTCGGCCGGGCCCGCGGGGCCGCGCGGGCCTTGTGGACGTGCGGCTGAGCGTCGCGGTACAATTGCCGCGCTTTTTTGGCCTCTATTGGGGCAATTTCGACAATGAATGGCGGCGTGGCGATGATCCGCGCCGTGGCCCGCCGCGGTCAAGCGGGCGCTCGTTTCCCCTCAGCCAGGTTGAACAGAATATGACTTCTATCGTCGGCAAACATGTCGTGACCGCGACGCTCGCGGTGCTTGCGGGGTTTGCGCTGAGTGCCCACGCTGCCGATGTCGTCGGCAACGCGAAGGCAGGGCGCGACAAGGTCGCGATGTGCATTGGGTGTCACGGCATTTCCGACTACCGCACGGCCTACCCCGAGGTCTACGACGTGCCGAAGCTCGGCGGGCAGAACGAGAAGTACCTCGAGAACGCGTTGCAGGGCTACAAGAAGGGCGACCGCCACTTCCAGACGATGCACGCGATCGCGTCGTCGCTGACGGACCAGGACATCGCCGACATCGCGGCTTACTACGCGGCACAGACGCCTTCGTCGCCGAACAATCCCGAAAAGTGACCCCTGTGCGGGACGCTTTCAGCCTTCCAACTTCGCGGGATAGGAGAATTCATGAACAAGCCTGACCAGGCCCTTCGGACGGTTATCAAGGCTGCGGGGGCAGCCATCGCCATCGGCGCTCTCGTGGCTTCGAATCTGGCCCTCGCCGCCGACGCGTCGAACGGCAAGACGCTCGTCGAGAGCCACAACTGCGCGGCCTGCCACGGCGCGGGCCTCAATAAGCCCGTGAGCCCCGAATACCCGAAGCTCGCCGGGCAGCATGCCTCGTACGTCTATTGGGCGCTGCGTCAGTACCAGATGGGCAACGGCAACCCGAATTTCGGCCGCAACAATCCGATCATGCAGGCGCAAGTGCAGTCGCTCTCGCAAAGCGACATGAAGGACATCGCGGCGTATGTGGATTCGCTGTCAGGGGATCTGGTGCAGAAAAAGTAAGCGGCACGCGCGTTGCGGCGCGCACGACGCACTCGATCTGATAAACGCCCCGCTCGCGCGGGGCGTTTGCTTTGCACGGGCGATCTTTTGGCGATGAATCGGCCTGACTGCCGCTCTCTATCAATCCCGCGACGCCCGTCGCTCGATGCGGGCCAGATAGGCGTCGGTGTCCGGCGGCATGTTGCTGCGCTGCGCTTCCCAGATCGTCTCGCCGAGGCATTCCATGATGGCGTGCTGCGCCTCGTGTGTGGACCCTAGACGGGCGACGAGCCGCTCGTGCGCCGCCCGGATGCCGGGCGGCTGATCGATCGAAAGCTGCTCGCTGATCGCGAGATGCATCGACAAGTGCAGGAACGGATTCGTCCTTCCCGCTTCCGGCGCGTACTCCGCCGCTGACGCCACTGCCTCATCGGACAATTCGCCATGGTACTCGGGGTGCTCGACGATCCAGTCCGCCGCTATGGCCTCGAGCGGCGTGAGAATCTCGCCCGCGCGTTGCTTGCGCCAGGTCTCGGTAAAAAACCGTCTGACTTCTTCTCGGCTCGGATTGAACATCTCTGAGGGGGTTTCGTTTCAATTGTGCGCGGCTGTGCGGCGCTCGGCAACGGCGATCGCTTCGCCAGGTCCTCTGCGCGCCGCGGGCGTTTTCGGTGAATCCTGTATTTTACGCCCCTGCAGAGTCGCACCGGGTAGACCCCTTCGGATGTCCTGGATCATTCATGCCGCTCCGGGTTCGCGGCGGCCATCGTCTATTCGCTCTACATCGTCATCGGCGCGCGCGTCACGCGCGGCGTCGATCCGCTCGCCACCACGGCCGTCGTCTGCCTCGCGGCCGCGGCGATGTTCGGCATGCTCGCGATCGCGCGCGCGGCCGCCGGCATGCCGCCGCACTGGCCCGGCACGTCCGCCGCATGGGCCGCCGTCATCGGCATCGCGCTCCTCTCGACCGTGGCGGCGATGCTCGCCTTCTTCGGTGGCCTTGCCCGCTTGGGCGCGGCGCGCACATCGATGCTGTCGACGCTCGAGCCCGTCGTCACGGTGACGCTCGCTTCGCTGCTGCTCGGTGAGACGCTGGGGTGGCTGCAGTGGATGGGGGGCGCTTCGGTTCTCGGCGCCGTGCTCTGGCTGGTCCGCTCGGGAGGCGGGGCGCGCGACGAGGCGGTTTCGCTCGAGGCGAATCAGTAGCGCAAGCCGCGGCTTGCGCGGCCCGACGCTCAAAACTCGGGCGGCGGCGTCTTCGGCTTGTATTCGCAAAGCGGCTCGATCACGCAGTGCCAGCATTCGGGCCGCCGTGCCTTGCAGACATAGCGCCCGTGCAGGATCAGCCAGTGGTGGGCGTCGTGCCGGAACTCGGGCGGCGTGAATTTCTCGAGTGCGGCCTCCACGGCACGCACGTCCTTGCCCGGAGCAAGGCCGGTTCGATTCGCGACGCGAAAGATATGCGTGTCGACGGCGATCGTCGGCTGGCCGAACGCCGTATTGAGCACGACGTTCGCCGTCTTCCGGCCGACGCCGGGCAGACCCTCGAGCGCTTGGCGCTCGGCGGGCACTTCGCCGCCGTGCTGCTCGAGCAGAATCCGGCACGTCGCGATGACGTTCTTCGCCTTCGTGCGGTAAAGGCCGATCGTCTTGATGTACTCGGCGACCCCTTCCTCGCCGAGCGCCAGCATCTTTTGCGGCGTGTTTGCGACAGCGTACATCTTGCGCGTCGCCTTATTGACTGAAACGTCGGTTGCCTGTGCCGAGAGCATCACCGCGATCAGCAACTCGAACGGGGTCGTGTATTCGAGCTCGGTTGTCGGATGCGGATTGAGGCTTTGCAGCGCCTCGTAGATGGCACGGCGTTTAGTGGCGTTCATTCGCGGCTAACGGGGTTTGTCGTTCGTTGTCGGACCACGGGTGTCGGATCGCGTGTTGTTCTCAGCTGCGTCGTCGCCGTCCGTAGCCGCAGGCTCGCCGCCAAGGCCGAGCCGGCGCCGACGGGCCTCGGCGGCGTCGATCTGGGCCTGCACCGCCGGCGAAACACCCGTGACGTTCTTCGGCGCCATACCTTGAGCGGCCAGCTCGGCCTTCTTCTGGCGTGCGCGCTCGAGCGCGGCTTCGATGATGGCGCGCTTTTTCGCCTCGGCATCGTCGACAGTGGTCGGCGTGTCCGCTTCCCGCGCCGCGGGAGCGGGTGCCGACGCTGCCCGGCGCGCCGCCGCGCGCTCTTCGGCCGCTTCGCGCTCGCGAGCGAGACGAGCAAGTCGCCGGTCATGCCGGACGCGCGCGGCCGCCGCCTGAGCGTCGCTCCACGCCTGCCATCCCGTTGCCTCGCCCGTTACCGGGATCATCGCGATGCAATCGACGGGGCAGGGGGCGACGCAGAGGTCGCAGCCCGTGCAAAGCTCGGCGACGACGGTATGCATGAGCTTCGGCGCGCCGACGATGGCATCGACTGGGCACGCCTGCATGCAGAGCGTGCAGCCGATGCAAAGCGATTCGTCGATGAAGGCGAGCGGGCGCGGACGCTCCGCCCCGTTGGCGGGATTGAGCGCAATCACGGGCTTGCCGAGCAGCGCGGCGAGCCGCGCAATGCCTTCCGCGCCGCCGGGCGGGCACTGATTGTATCCGGCGGCACCGTTCGCGACGGCTTCGGCGTAGGGACGGCAACCGTCGTAGCCGCACTTCGTGCACTGGGTCTGAGGTAGCAGATCTTCGATGCGATCCGCGAGGGTCTTTCTATCGGTCACGTTCGGAAACGTCATGACGCAGCCCGTGGCGCTTGCCGCCAGCCAAGCAGCGGCGAAGCTCGGGGCGGTCGGCCCCGCTTGGCGGCGAGCCGCCTTGGCTCACTTGTCCGTCCAAGCGGGCGGAAGGTGGGCGACATGCGGGCAAAGTGCGCATTATCGCCGATTTCCCGGGTTGCCATCGGCAAGCCATGTGCCATAATCGAAGCGCTTTTCGCATGACCGCTTAAAAGGCACGGGGGTATCTCCGACGAGTAATGGTAAATGGCGCGTCCAGCGCACGCACCGGCGTACGGGTCCAAGGAGGGGCCGGCGGCGTGATGCGGACGACACGGCTATCGAGAAAACGCCGGGCCGCCCCAGTATTCCGTCCCGCACGGAAGTCCCCTTTGGGGGAAGACCCTTCGGGGGACTTGGCGTTCAGCGCCACGTCTGGGGGCCCTCAATATGCAAAAGGCCACCATGAATCAGCTGAAAATCAAAAGAGATCCCGAAGGCACCCGGCGGCGCATTCTGCTCGCGGCGGCCGAAGAATTCGCGAATGGTGGCTTGTTCGGGGCCCGCGTCGATCAGATCGCGCGTCGCGCCGAAACGAACGAGCGGATGCTCTACTACTATTTCGGCAGCAAGGAGCAGCTCTTCACGGCGGTGCTTGAGCATGCGTTCGGCGCGCTCACGGAGGCGGAACGGGCGCTCGATCTGTCGGGGCTCGCGCCTGTGGAGGCGATCACGCGGCTCGCCCATTTCGTCTGGGACTACTATCGCGACCATCCCGATCTGCTGCGGCTCGTGAACAACGAGAACTTGCACGAAGCGCGCTACATGCAGAAATCGACGCATATCCGCGAGATGATCTCACCGATCGTCGCCACGCTTTCGTCGATTCTCGAGCGTGGCCAACGGGCTGGCCTCTTCCGCACGAACGTGGATCCGTTGCGTTTTTATGTGGCGCTTTCGGGGCTCGGCTATTACATCGTTTCGAACCGCTTCACGTTACAAGCCACGCTTGGGCGCGACTTCAGCACGCCCGCCGAGCGCGCGGAAATGATCCGCATGAACACGGAGCTGCTGCTCGCCTATCTGATGCGGCGCTGACCCACACCACGCTGGCCCGCGCGGCTTGCATGCTCGCGCCGACCGCCAGCAACGGCCGACGCGAGAATGCGTGTTCAGACGTCTCAAGCCTCGACAGGCTCGGCAGCGACCGTCGTTTCCTGGTTGTTCTCGAGGATGAAGTCGCGCAGTTGCGGGTAAATGATCGTGCGCCAGCGGCGTCCCGAGAAAATCCCGTAATGGCCGCATTTCTCGGCCGTGAAATGGCGCTTCTTCTCTTCCGGAAGGCCCGTACAGAGCCGATGCGCGGCGCGCGTCTGGCCGGTGCCCGAGATATCGTCGAGCTCGCCCTCGATCGTAAAGAGCGCCGTCTTTTTGATGTCGGCCGGGCGCACGAGCTCGCCTTCGATCTCCCAGGTGCCCTCGGCGAGCCTGAACTCCTGGAACACGATGCGAATGGTGTCGAGGTAGTACTCGGCGGCCATGTCGAGCACCGCGTTGTATTCGTCATAGAAGCGGCGATGCGCTTCGGCGTCTTCCTCGTCGCCGCGCAGCAGACTCTGGTAGAAGTCCCAGTGCGACGCCGCGTGCCGTTCCGGGTTCATCGCGACGAAGCCGGCGTGCTGCAGGAAGCCCGGATAGACGTGACGGCCGATGCCAGGATAGTTCGGCGGAACGGTGTAGATCACGTTGTTCTCGAACCACGAGTACGAGCGTTGCATGGCGAGGTTGTTGACCGACGTGGGACTGCAGCGCGCATCGACCGGGCCGCCCATCATCGTCATCGTGCGCGGCGTGTCTTCGCCGCGGCTCGCCATCAGCGAGATCGCCGCGAGCACGGGCACCGTCGGCTGACAGACGCCGAGCACGTGCAGATCCTTGGCGCCGATGTGGCGGATGAACTCCTGAATGTAGGCGACGTAATCGTCGAGATGGAAGGGGCCGTTTTCGACGGGCACCATCCGCGCATCGATCCAGTCCGTGATGTAGACCTTGTGGTCCTGCAGCAGCGTGCGCACCGTGTCGCGCAATAGCGTCGCGTGATGGCCTGACAGCGGCGCGACGACGAGCACGACGGGCTCGTCCTTCAGTTGCGCGACGGCCTCGCTGTCATCCGCATAGCGCTTGAACCGCAACAACCGGCAGAACGGTTTTTCAATGATCGTTTGCTCGACGATCGGAATGTTACGGCCGTCTTTGACGATTTGATGAAGGTCGAATTCGGGTTTTTCGTAATCCTTGCCGAGGCGGTACAGCAACTCGTACGCAGCCGAGTAGCGCGACGCACCGGGCACGTAAGCGAATGGACTCGCGGGATTGGCGAACGACCTCGATGCGGCTTGCGCCCACGCCGTAAGGGGATTCAAGAGCGCGCGCTGAAACTCGTAAAGCTGGTAAAGCATGATGGAGGGCTCCCACATCTGGGGCGAAGCACTTGAGGCGCCGGCGTCGCGGCATGCTATGCCGAAATCGATTCGCGCGGATGAAACTAACTTATTCGATGATAAAGGACAAACATGACCGGTTGCAACGCAGCAACTTGCACTGTGCAGGAAATGTTTCCCGCATTTATAGCAGCCAGAAACGTGCCGGCGGGTGTCAATAATCCGTCAGTATGAGCGCAAGCGAAACGAAAGGCTGCGGCCACGCCCGGAATGGCGCAACGGCTGCACACTTACAGTGCAAAGCGGCCGCACCCGCCGGCCCATAATAGTTCTCGCGCGGCATGTGTGGCGGTTCCGCTCAGTTTGTCGGGTGCCCGGTTACATGCGTCATTTCCTGTTCGTGGCGCATCAGATTGAGTCCCGTATGAATGAGCGCAACATGCGAAAACGCTTGCGGAAAATTGCCCGTGAAGCGTTTGTCGCGCGGATCGTATTCCTCCGAGAGCAGCCCGACGTCGTTGGCGAGGCCGACCAGCCGCTCGTACATCGCGTGCGCTTCGTCGAGCCGACCCTGCAGCGCGAGGTTGTCGACCATCCAGAAGCTGCAGGCGAGGAACGTGCCTTCGCCGGGAGGCAGGCCGTCGTCGACGTCGGCCGTGTGATAACGCAGCACGAAACCGTCGCGCATCAACTCACGCTCGATCGCATGCACGGTCGAGGCGACGCGCGGATCGTCCGGCGGTAAAAACCCCATGAGGGGCACGAGCAGCAGGCTCGCATCGAGGTCGTCGCTGCCGTATGACTGCGTGAAAGCGCCTACTTTGGCGTTCCATCCCGAGCGGCAGACGTCGGCGTGTATTTGTGCGCGCAATTCGCGCCAGCGCTCCACGGGTCCATGCAGCTTGAACGATTCGGCGGAGCGGATCGCGCGGTCGAATGCCACCCAGGCCATCACCTTCGAAAACGTGAACTGCCGGCGTCCGCTGCGCACCTCCCAGAGACCTTCGTCCGGATCGCGCCAGATTTTCTCGAGGTGATCGAGCATCGCGCATTGCACGGCCCAGACGGTTTCTTCCGTATGCAGGCCGCCGACGCGCGCGAGATGCAGCGCGTTCATGACTTCGCCGTAGACGTCGATCTGAAGCTGGCCGACGGCGTTGTTGCCGATGCGCACGGGCCTCGACCCCTCATAGCCCGGCAACCAGTCGATATCCATCTCGTGGAGGCGCCGCTCGCCGGCGAGCCCGTACATGATCTGCACCTGTGCGGGAGAGCCGGCTAGTACGCGCCCGAGCCATCCGCGCCACGCCCTTGCTTCGTCGTAGTACCCGCAGCGCATCAGCGCGAGCAGCGTGATCGTCGCATCGCGCAGCCAGCAATAGCGATAGTCCCAGTTTCGCTTGCCGCCGATGAGCTCGGGCAGCGACGTCGTCGGCGCCGCGACGATGCCGCCCGTCGGGGTGTAGGCGAGCGCTCTGAGCGTGATCAGAGAGCGCAGGATCGGTGCCGCATAGCGGCCCGTGACTTTGCAGCGCGCGGACCATTCGCGCCAATGCGTCTCCGTGCGTGCGAGCGCCGAGAACGGATCGTCGGCGGGCGGCACGTGCTGATGCGAAGACGAGTAGGCGAGCGTGAACGGCACTCGCTCACCTTCCGAGACGACGAAGTCCGCTTCCGTGTGCATGTTGGCGCCGCGCAGTTCGACGTCCGTGCGTAGCACGACAGTATCCGGCCCGACGGTCGCCTTGATCCCCTTGCCGTGCGAAAGCCGCGTGACCCACGGCACCGAGAAGCCGTAGTCGAAGCGCAGCGTCAGCGCCATGTGCATCGGCACCGTGCCGCGCCGTCCGACAACCATGCGCACGAGCTCGGACCAGCCGTTGCCGGGCGGCATGAAATCGATGACTGTCACCGCGCCTTCCGGCAGCTCGTAATCGGTCTCGAGCATCAGCGTGCCATCGCGGTAGCGACGCGTGATTTTCGACGCGGCGGCTGCCGGCGCGAGGCGCCAGCAGCCGTTCTCGTCTGTGCCGAGCAGTGCGGCGAAGCAGGCCCCTGAATCGAAGCGGGGCCAGCACAGCCAATCGACGGACCCCTCGCGGGAAATCAGCGCGGCCGTGTGGCCGTCCCCGACGAGGGCATAGTCTTCTATTCGAGCAGGCATGTGAACGATTTCAGAACGATTCGACGTTGTCATGATTCGATGTCACTGGCTACAATCGTGCCTCGGGGATCCGGGCCGCGCGTTGCACGAAGTCGAGCACCCACTGCGCTACGACTATAAGAACCGAGAACTTTCCGCTGCGCGAACGAATCTCGCATGCGACGCATCTTTGGCCCTCAACGCTTATGTGACGTTCATTCATCGAGAGGATTGACGCCATGCAGCACCCGTCCAAAGTCGATTGCATCACCATTCTTTCCGCCGCAAGCAAGCTCGACGACAACGCCTTGCTCGCCCTCGATTCCAGACTGCTCGGCCTGACGCGCAACGGTATGGATACTGCTGCCGCGTTTCTCATCGAGCGCGCGTGCTTCAAGCAGCACCGCGACGGTGGTGGACATTATGAGGTCGGCGGACTCTCGCTGCAGGGCAAGCTTCGCCTCGAGCAGCTGAGGCACGGTTGAGCGCATGGCGCCCGTCAGAGCCGCAGGTGCTCCGCGCCGGGACCGACGAGACCCAGAATGCCGACGATGATGAGGTACAACGCGACGATGTAATTCAGCAGGCGCGGCACGGCCAGAATCAGGATGCCGGCGATCAGCGCGGCAAGCGGTCCGAGGCTGATGGAAATGTTCATGGCGGTTCCTCGCTCCTGGCGAATCGAGAGGGCTTTTCGTGGATATGACCATTTTGCCGCGGCACAGCGATTTGCGTGCCACGTCGCTGGCACCGGCGCCCAGGCGCACAAACTGCGCGGCGATGGCTGCTTTGTTGGCCGCTTTGGTTTTGCTGAGCGCTTCATTGACATCGGGCACAGCCATGGCTCAAACGACTGGAACGGCCGGCGGTGACTACGATCTGCTGATCGGCACGTACACCGCGCCGGGCAAGAGCGAGGGCATCTATGTCTATCGCTTCGACACTCGCTCGGGCCGTGCAAGCCCGCTGTCGGTGCTGCGAACCGTCAATCCGTCGTATCTGGTGCCGAGCCGCGACAACCGCTATGTCTATGCCGTCAACGAATTGCCCGGCGACAACGGCCCGGCCAGCGTTCGCGGCGGCATCACGGCCATGGCTTTCGATGCGGCAAGCGGCCGTCTGACGCTGCTCAATCACGTTTCGTCCGAGGGCAACGATCCCTGCTATCTAAGCATCTCGCCCGATGGCAAATATCTCTTGGCGGCGAACTACTCGGTCGCGGCCGATCCCGGCGGCAGCTTCGCCGTCTTTCCGCTCGAAGCCGCCGGACGTGTCGGCACCGCGGCACTCGTCGTTCATCACGAGGGGAGCGGGCCCGTCAAGGGCAGGCAGGACGGCGCGCACGTCCATTCGACGGTCTTCTCGCCCGATGGCCACTATCTGTTCGCTCAGGACCTGGGCCTCGACAAGCTGTTCGTCTATCGCTATGCGCCGAATGCGGGACAGGGCGCGATCGTGAGCCCGACCGAGCAGCGCTATGTGCAGATGCCGTACGGGTCCGGACCGCGCCATCTCGTTTTCGACGCGAAAGGGCAATACGCCTATCTGACGAGCGAGCTCGCCGGCACAGTGACGGCTTTGCAGTACTCGAACGGCACGTTGCGCTCGCTGCAGGTGCTGAAGCTTGCGGAGCCCGGCTTCGCCGGAAAAGTCGGAGCCGGCGCGATTCATTTGTCGCCCGACGGCCGGTTTCTTTATGCGACCAATCGCGGCGACGCCAACGAGATCGTCATCTTCGCGGTCGATCCCGACGATGGTCTTTTGCGGCTCGTCGGGCGCCAATCGACGCTCGGCCGCACGCCGCGCGAGTTCTCGATCGATCCGACCGGACGGTGGCTCATCGTGGGTAATCAGGATAGCGATACGGCTTACGTTTTCAGCCGCGATCCCGAGACAGGGCGTCTCGGCCCCAATCCGATCCGGCTCGATATCGGTTCGCCTGTCGACTTCAAGTTTGTGCCCGCGTCCTGACGCCGGGGCGGCGCGGGGCGGCAAAGACGCGGGCGCGGATACAAAGAGAGCCCACGCGTCAGAGCAAGCACGTGGGCTCGAATCTACCGCCTCACGGGGGGCGGGGCGGCAGGGGATGACAGCGGTTCGGACAATGTATCCCCAACGAAGCAATGGCTATGCCGGGGCGTGCTGGCGCCGCTCCTCCAGTGCTTGCTCGCCCGAGTAAGGCGCCGATTCGCCGGTGCGGCGCACGAAAGGACTCGCTACTTCTTGCAATCGCCGAGCACGTTTTACCTTGACTATGCTATGGCTATTGATCGGGGCCGGGCGGGGCGAGGACTTCACGGCTGCCGTTGACGCTCATCGACGAAACGAGTCCCGCCGCTTCCATTTGCTCGACGAGTCGCGCGGCGCGGTTATAACCGATGCGCAGCTGCCGCTGGACGGCCGAGATCGAGGCGCGGCGCGTGCGCACGACGAACGCCACCGCTTCGTCGTAAAGCGGATCGGCCTCGGCATCGGGTGCGTCGCCGAAGAGATCCTGTGCCGCGCCCTCGGCGGCGGGGCCGTCGAGAATCCCTTCCTCGTACTGCGGCTCGCCGAACTGCTTCAAGTGCTCGACGATCCGATGCACTTCCTCGTCGGCGACGAACGCACCGTGCACGCGCTGCGGGTAGCCGGTGCCGGGGGGCAGGAACAGCATGTCGCCCTGCCCGAGCAGCGATTCGGCGCCCATCTGATCGAGAATCGTGCGCGAATCGATCTTCGATGAAACCTGGAACGCGACGCGTGTCGGAATGTTGGCCTTGATGAGCCCCGTGATCACATCGACGGACGGGCGCTGCGTCGCGAGGATCAGATGGATGCCGGCAGCGCGCGCTTTTTGCGCGAGCCGCGCGATGAGCTCTTCGATCTTCTTGCCGGCGACCATCATCAGGTCCGCCAGCTCGTCGATGACGACGACGATGAGCGGCAGCGTCGAAAGCGGTTCCGGTGCGTCGGGCGTCAGTGAAAACGGGTTCGTCAGCTTCTTTTCCGCGGCCTCGGCGTCGCGGATTTTCTGGTTGAATCCGGCAAGATTGCGGACGCCGACAGCCGACATCAGCCGATAGCGCTTCTCCATCTCGCCCACGCACCAGTTCAGCGCGTTGGCGGCGAGCTTCATGTCGGTGACGACGGGCGCGAGCAGATGCGGGATGCCCTCGTAGACGGAGAGCTCGAGCATCTTCGGATCGATCATGATGAGGCGCACGTCCTCGGGTGTCGCTTTGAAGAGCAGCGACAGAATCATCGCGTTGATGGCCACGGACTTGCCGGAGCCTGTCGTGCCCGCCACGAGCATGTGCGGCGCTTTGGCGAGATCGGTCACCACGGGATGCCCCGTGATGTCCTTGCCCATCGCGATCGTAAGGTTCGATGCGGAATGGCGGTAGGCGTCCGCCGCGAGGATCTCCGAGAGCCGGATCGTCTGACGTTTCGCGTTCGGCAACTCGAGCCCCATGCACGTCTTGCCCGGAATCGTTTCCACAACGCGGATCGACGTGAGGCCGAGGCCACGCGAAAGGTCCTTCATCAGGCCGACGATCTGGCTGCCTCGAACGCCGAGCGCGGGCTCGACCTCGAAGCGGGTGATGACGGGGCCGGCCGACGCGCCGACCACCGTCACGGGCACCTTGAATTCCTGCAGGCGCTGCTCGATCAGCTGGCTCGTTTGCGCCAGTTGCTCGGCCGGGATCGGTTCGGCATCGGACGACGCCTGCACGAGCAGGTCGATCGACGGCAGCTCGACGGCAGCGGCCGCCGGCGCATGAAACGCGAACTCCGTCGCGGCATGGCCGCGGATCGACGCGGGGGGCGATTGGGGGGATGCGGCGACGCCCGGCGCGGCGGCGCCCGGCGCGGCGGCGCCCGGCTCATCCGCGTCGTTTGCTCCGGTTGGGGGCTGTGTCGGGAGGAATGCGGTCGGCTCGTCAGGCGGCGGTTCGTCCCATGGGGCCACGGCCAGGACAGTGGACGGTTGGCGCCCGATCGGTTGCTCCGCTGGCGGTTCGACAGGCGGGGGCAGCGCGGCCGGCTCGGACGGTTGCGGCGCCACTGGGGACGGAATCGGCTCTGGGGATCGCGCTTCCACGGTGGAATCGATTGGCTCTGAGGATCGCGCTTCCACAGGCGAATCGATTGGCTCCGGGGATCGCGCTTCCACAGGCGAATCGATTGGCTCCGGGGATTGTCCTTGCGCAGGCCAAGAAGCGGTTGGTTGGGAGGGCAACGACGACGGCGAGTGTCGGTGCGTCGAGAGCGAGAAAACCGTTTCCACCTCAGCGCTCACGGTCGGCTGCTCGTCAGCCGTGCTGTTGCTGCTCCCAATCGACGGCGCCGACGCGCCGCGGCGCGCAAGGCCGATTCCCGCAAGCGCGGTCCACTGAGCTGTGTTTGCTTCGATCGCACGCAATGTTTCTTCGACGCTTTGCGCCGGAAGAGCGCTGCCTGGTCGATCCGGTTCCGGCTGGGGGCGCTCGCTCTCCGCGGCCGGCGAAACGGTTGGCCGGCGCGTCGTCGCGTACGGTCGCGGGGGCGGTGCCGCAGTGGTTTCCGCGAACGACAGGGCGGTATGGGGATGCTGCGTTGGGCGCCGGTGCGGCGCGCCAGTTGCACGCGTCGTTTCAGGCGCTGCGGCAGGCGGAGCAGGCCGCGCGGCGCTCGAGCGCGCGGCAGACTGCTGCGGCGACGCGGGCCGGCGAGGTTCCGCCTGGCGGCGCGTACCGATGATCGTACTGTCCGCGCGTGGACCGCTCTGAGTTTTCATCGTCGCGGCGCCCGAGGCCCCGCGCGATACCGACGGCGGTTGCCAGACGGTGGGGCGAGCGTAGCGTCCCCCCGATTTCGGCGCCATCGTGTTCACCGTATTGACGGCCGACATGCTGACCGTCGAGACGCGCGCCGTTCCGGTGCTGCTCGGGTGCGCGTCCCCTCCGCGCGCGGCGACTCGCTCCTGCCGGCTGTTCGATCGCGTCGCGACATTTGCGGCCTGATCGCGCGACGAGGCCAAACCGAGTCCGAGCCCGAACGCGCGGTCGGCGGCGCCGAGTGCATGACGCCAGCTGAATCCAATTAGCCACGGCAGGCCGGCGATCAAGAGCGGGAGCGCGCCGACCGGAGCGACGAGGCGGCCGGCCGCGCCGAACGCGTGGTCCGCGGCGGCGACGAATGCGTGGCCAAGCGCGCTGCCGGAGGCAGGCGCGAGCGCGGCCTCGAGCGTGCTGCTCGCCGCGAGCACGCAGGCAAAGCCGAACCAAAGGCGGATCGTCCCAGGACCGCCGAGGCCGCTGCCGCCAGGCAGGAGCGCCTTCGCGAGGCGCCACGCGAGAGGAACGAACCAGACGGCGGAGACGCCGAACCAGCCGGAAACAACCGTATGCATGCTAATGGGAAAGAAAGGCAGAAAGCTGCGCTTCGCGCAACGCGGCGAGTTTAACCTTTTGGGGCGCCGTGCGGCTTCGATGTTGCGCGCATCGCATGGCGCCTACCGGGTCGCGGCGTCGAAACTGAGCGTGGCGCCGTCTTCCGTGACGAGTTCGAGCCGATGCGGCGTGCGCCATTGCACGCCTGTTTTCGCGATATGGGCGAGCGCGTCGAGGTAGGCATGTTCGAGTTCGCCGCGCGATCCGGAGCAGGCCATCCGCGTCGTGGCAAGCGGCCCCAACGCGAGCTTACCGCTCTTGAGTGCATAGGGCCCGCTGAAGCGGTTGCAGCCTGCGAAGCCGCTTGCACGGCGCTCGCCGGTCGCCGTCGACAACACGAGGGTGGGCGCGGCTTCCCGGTCGCCGCCCGTCGCGTCCTTCGTGCCCTCGGCGCCGGCGCCGGCGATCTGGCGCGTCGCACCGCCGGCCGTCTGCCAGCTCGCGAGCGTCCACGAGGTGTCGTCGAGCAGCTGCGTGGCCGCGGGATTGAACGGGTCGCTCGGCGGCGCGGCCGACTCGGGATGCGTCGGCAACGCGCAGGCCGCGAGCATCGCGCACACCGCGACGAGCGGCGCGGCAGCCAGCGCGCCGGCGCGGCGCGGCGACGGACGGACGCGCGAAGCTGCGCGCCGCCGCGCGATGGACGGTTTCGACATGGGTTCGTTCCTTTCTTCTATCGCTCGAAAGGCGTAACGGTAGCGTACTCGGCCCGCGAGGCGTAAGCGAGCGCGGGCAGCAGCTTGCGCGCGGCGTAAACGGCATCCCAGGCAACGCGATGAAACGCGCGGCGCCGCATGCTAGCATCGCGGCTTCATCGAGCTCCTCTTCTCGAACGGATATCCGTCATGCAGATCGGTCAACGAATCGGTACGCCGCTTTCCGCCTCCGCCACGCGCGTCATGCTGCTTGGCGCGGGCGAGCTCGGCAAGGAAGTCATCATCGCGCTGCAGCGGCTCGGCGTTGAAACGATTGCCGTCGATCGTTATCCGAATGCGCCGGGCCATCAGGTCGCGCATCGCTCGCATGTGATCGACATGACGGACGCGGCCGCCCTCGCCGAGCTCGTACGCGCGGAGAAGCCGCACCTCATCGTGCCCGAGATCGAAGCGATCGCGACCGACGCGCTCGCCGAAATCGAAGCGGCTGGGCTCGCCGAAGTCATCCCGACCGCGCGCGCGACGCAACTGACGATGAATCGCGAGGGCATCCGGCGCCTCGCGGCGGAAACGCTCGGTTTGCCGACGTCGCCCTACGCGTTCGCGGATTCGCTCGACGAGCTGAAGGCGGCCATCGATCGGATCGGCTACCCGTGCGTCGTCAAGCCCGTGATGTCGTCGTCGGGCAAGGGCCAATCGGTGTTGAAGAGCGCGGCCGATATCGATCCGGCGTGGCAGTACGCCACGGCCGGGGCGCGCGTCAACGTGGGCCGAGTCATTGTCGAAGGCTTCGTCCAATTCGATTACGAGATCACGCAGCTGACGGTGCGCGCGGTCGAGCCGACGACCGGTAGCATCGAAACGTACTTTTGCGAGCCGATCGGCCACTTGCAGGTGGCCGGCGATTACGTCGAGTCGTGGCAGCCGCAGCCGATGTCGGCCGTCGCGCTCGCGCGCTCGCGCGACATCGCGCGCAAAGTCACGGAGGCGTTGGGCGGCCGCGGCGTGTTCGGCGTCGAGCTGTTCGTGCGCGGCGACGAGGTCTGGTTCTCGGAAGTGAGCCCGCGTCCGCACGACACGGGGCTCGTGACGCTCCGCTCGCAGCGCCTCTCGGAGTTCGAGCTGCACGCGCGTGCCATTCTCGGCTTGCCCGTCGATCCGTCGCTCGCCGCGCCCGGTGCTTCCGCCGTGATCTACGGCGGGTTGGAGGAGTCCGGCATCGCGTTCGAGGGCGTGCGCGAGGCGCTCGCCGTGCCCGGCGCCGACGTGCGGCTCTTCGGCAAGCCCGAGAGTTTCAAGAAGCGCCGCATGGGCGTGGCGGTCGCAACGGGGGCCGACATCGACGAAGCAAGGCGGCGAGCGAAGGCGGCCGCGGCGGTGGTGCGGCCGGTGTCGGCTGCCCGAAGCGCCGACGTGTCTCGATAGCGCGTCGTCGCGCCAGGATCGGGGAGCCAGGAACTGTCACAGTCCGTGCAACAGCGCGGTGCTACAATACCGGCCTTTCCGGTGGCGCGTTTCGTCGACTTCCGCCACTGGCCCGAGCCGGCCGCTCGCACTCGGCGTCACATGACGCTTTGCGGTGCGGCGATGCGCGCGTGCGCAAGCGCACGGCGTCAGGGGCGGTCCTCGCTGGCGACAACCGCGAGCTTGCCCTGCCGCGCAAGGCTGGCCGCCTCCGTCGGCTTAAGGCCGCGCGCGAACGACGCGGCGCCGTCGACGGCGCATTTTTAGCGAACGCCACTATGTCCGATCCCGCTGCGAAGCCCCAGTCAGCCCCTACGATCATCGCCAATTTCGACCAATTCGGCCTCGGCCCTGACATCCTGAAGGCCATTGCCGAGCAAGGCTATACGACGCCGACGCCAATCCAGGCGCAGGCGATCCCGGTCGTGCTTTCGGGCCGCGACGTCATGGGCGCCGCGCAGACCGGCACCGGCAAGACGGCCAGCTTTTCGCTGCCGATCATTCAGCGGCTCTTGCCGCTCGCGAGCACGAGCGCTTCGCCCGCGCGCCATCCCGTGCGCGCGCTGATCCTCACGCCGACGCGCGAGCTGGCCGACCAGGTGGCCGCGAACGTCGAGGCGTACGCGAAGCACACGGCGCTGCGCAGCGCCGTGGTTTTCGGCGGCGTCGACATGGGACCGCAAGAAGCGGAGCTGCGGCGTGGCGTCGAAATTCTGATCGCGACGCCTGGACGCCTGCTCGATCATGTCCAGCAGAAGACGACGAATCTCGGTCAGGTTCAGATGCTCGTGCTCGACGAGGCGGATCGCATGCTCGACATGGGCTTCCTTCCGGACTTGCAGCGCATCCTCAACCTGCTGCCGAAGGAGCGCCAAACGCTGCTCTTTTCGGCGACTTTCTCGCCCGAGATCAAGAAGCTCGCCGCGACTTATCTGCGCAACCCGCAGACGATCGAGGTGGCGCGCAGCAACTCGACGGCGGCCAACGTCACGCAAATCGTCTTTGAGGTTGCCGAGGGCGACAAGCAGGGCGCCGTCGTCCAGTTGATTCGCGAGCGCGGCCTGAAGCAGGTCATCGTCTTTTGCAACAGCAAGATTGGCGCAGGGCGCCTTGCGCGCCAACTCGAGCGTGACGGAGTCGTGGCGTCGGCGATTCATGGCGATAAGTCGCAACTCGAGCGGATGCAGGCGCTCGACGCGTTCAAGCGCGGCGAAATCGAGGCGCTCGTCGCCACCGACGTCGCCGCACGCGGCCTCGACATCGTCGAGTTGCCGGCCGTCATCAACTTCGACTTGCCGTTCAACGCCGAAGACTATGTGCACCGGATCGGCCGCACGGGCCGTGCCGGCGCATCGGGCGACGCGCTTTCGCTTTGCAGCCCGAACGAGCGCAAACAACTGGCCGATATCGAAAAGCTGATCAAGCGCCCGCTCGAGATCCGGCCGCTGCAGGTAGACTCGCCCGTCCGGCATCACCGCGACGAGCATGGCCGCCGCGAACGCGACGAGCGTTCCGGGCGCCGCCGCGGTGCGCCCGCCTATGAGCGCACGGTGCACCGGCACGCGCCTGTCGACGACTTCTTCTACAAGCCCTACGAGCCGTCGCCGTCGGCGAGCAAGGGCGAGGAGCCGGAGAAGCCCGAGCCGGTGGCCAAGTCGGCACAGAAACAGCCGCTCGCCGCACTGCTCGGCGGCTTCGGCATGTCCCGCCGCAATACGTCGTCTTGAGCCGAGCGGCACTCCTCGGCCGCGTCAGAGCGGAAATTCCGTCGTCGACAAGATCTCTTTCAGCACCATGAAGCTCCGTATCTGCCGCACGCCGGGCAGATAGAGCAACTGCTCGGCGTGCAGCCGATTGAAGCTGTCGCTGTCGCGCGTGCGCACGAGCATGAAGTAGTCGAACTCGCCCGTCACCACATGGCACTCCATGCAGCCGGAGATGTTGCGGGCGGCCTTCTCGAATTCCGCGAAAGTTTCCGGTGTCGACCGATCGAGCACAATGCCGATCACGACGAGCATGCCCGCGCCGATCGCTTTCGGCTCCAGCAGCGCGACGACTCCGCGTATCAGACCTGACTCCTTCAATCGCTCAACGCGCCGCAGGCACGCGGGGGGGCTCAACTTCACCTTCGCGGCCAGGGCGACGTTGGAGATCGAGGCGTCGTGCTGCAAATGCTTGAGGATCGCGCGATCGATGCGATCCAGTTGAACGGGCGGCATCGGCGACAGCGGCGCCGACTGTTGGGCCGTGGCGGGACGATGACGTAATTTTGTTGCGCACATGGACGACAAGGGAAAACTTCGTTATGCGACGAGGCTCGCGTAGTCAGCAAACGTACGCCACGGTCGTTTATTTCGCAACCTCATTTCTTCAAAGGTTCCCTATCATTTTCTCGTCGCACGACACGGGATCCGCTTCGATCGAGCGGCCGCCGTCGCGCCGCTTTCTCACATCGACGATTGGAGCCTCGCCATGAATCTGCAACGGTTTTCCCGCTATCCCCTGACGTTCGGCCCGACGCCGATTCAGCCGCTCAAGCGCCTCTCGGCGCACCTCGGCGGCAAGGTCAATCTCTGGGCCAAGCGCGAGGACTGCAACAGCGGCCTCGCGTTCGGCGGCAACAAGACGCGCAAGCTCGAATACCTCGTGCCCGATGCGCTCGAGCAAGGTTGCGACACGCTCGTCTCGATCGGCGGCATCCAGTCGAATCAGACGCGTCAGGTGGCGGCAGTCGCCGCGCATCTGGGCATGAAGTGCGTGCTCGTCCAGGAAAATTGGGTCAACTATTCCGATGCCGTCTATGACCGTGTCGGCAATATCGAGCTCTCGCGCATCATGGGCGCCGACGTGCGTCTCGTGCCGGACGGGTTCGATATCGGCATTCGCAAAAGCTGGGAGGACGCACTCGCGAGCGTGCGTGAGGCCGGCGGCAAACCCTATGCGATTCCGGCCGGCTGCTCCGAGCACCGGCTCGGCGGTCTCGGCTTCGTCGGCTTCGCCGAGGAAGTGCGACAGCAGGAGGCCGAGCTTGGCGTCAAGTTCGATTACATCGTCGTCTGCTCGGTGACGGGCAGCACGCAGGCGGGGATGATCGTCGGCTTTGCGGCGGACGGACGCGCGGACCGGGTCATCGGTATCGACGCATCGGCAAAGCCCGACGCCACGCGCGCGCAGATTCTGCGCATCGCGACGCATACGGCCGAGCTCGTCGATCTGGGGCGCCCGATCGTCGATGACGACGTCGTGCTCGACACGCGCTATGGCGGCCCCGAATATGGGCTGCCGAACGACGGGACGCTCGAGGCGATCCGGCTCACCGCGCGGCTCGAGGGCATGCTGACCGATCCCGTCTACGAAGGGAAGTCGATGCACGGCATGATTGACAAGGTCCGTCTCGGCGAATTCCCGGCCGGCTCGAACGTGCTCTACGCTCATCTCGGCGGCGCGCCGGCGCTTTCCGCTTACAGCTTCATCTTCCGCAACGGCTGAAACGCGCCGCCCAGGCGGCGGTGGCTTCGGCGTAGAAGGTCTCGAGTGTCACGCTCGATGCCACGGCCGTCGTCGCGAGCCCGAGATGGCGCGCGGCCGCTTGCAGCGCTGGCAGCGGCCGGCTCGGGTCGAGCTCGGCCGCGCCCGTCTGCTTGCTGAGCTTGTCGCCGTGCGCGTCCACGACGACGGGCACGTGCAAATAAGCGGGCGTCGGCAGGCCGAGACAGCGCTGCAGGTAGATTTGACGCGCTGTCGAATCGATGAGATCGGCGCCGCGTACGACATCCGTGATGCCTTGGTCGGCATCGTCGACGACCACCGCGAGCTGATAGGCCCATTGGCCGTCGGCGCGCTTCAGGACGAAGTCGCCGACCTCGGTGGCAAGGTTTTGCGTGCGCGGGCCCTGCCATCTGTCGCTGAACGTGACGATCGCATCGGCGCCGTCGGGCACGCGCAGGCGCCACGCACGCGCGGGCTTGCCGCTGAGGCCTTGGCGGCACGTGCCGGGGTAGGCGAGCGTCGTATGGCGCGCGTGCGCATTGGCGAGCGAGTCGGCGATTTCCTTGCGCGTGCAGCCGCACGGATAGACGACACCGGCCGCCTCGAGGCGCTCGAACGCGTCTTGGTATAGCGCGGTGCGCCCGCTTTGCCAGACGGGGGGCTCGTCGGGGTGCATGCCGAAGCGCTCGAGCGTGGTGAGGATCCGTTCGTCGGCGCCGGGCACCGTGCGCGGTCCGTCGATATCTTCGATCCGAACGAGCCAAGTACCGCCATGTGCGCGCGCATCCAGGTAGCTTGCCAACGCGCCGACGAGCGAGCCAAAGTGCAAAGGGCCCGTCGGCGAAGGGGCGAAGCGGCCGCGGTAGGGGGCGCTCATGGACCGGGTTCCGCGGGGGCGGCAAATGCGTGCACTAACGGCCTCTTGTCAGCGCATGGAAGCGCTGCTTTGCGAGCGTTGGCGTGTGTCGCGGCCATGCTTACGCGGCCTGCGCGCGCTCCCGGTCCGGGTGACACGCGGGACATGTCTTGCCTGGCATATAGAGCGGCGAGCGCTGCGCGTCGGGCGTGACCACGGCGCGGCAGCCGAAGCACTGCAGCGTCTCGGTCGGCTCGAGTCGCGGGTTGAGCGCCGTGCGGTAGTCGAAGACGAAGCATTCGCCCTGATAGTGGGCGCCGCCGACTTCTTCGAAGTACTTCAGGATGCCGCCCTCGAGCTGATAGACATGGTCGAGGCCGACCTCTTTCATGTGGATCGCGGCCTTTTCGCAGCGGATCCCGCCCGTGCAGAACGACACGATGGTCTTACCGGCGAGCTCGGCGCGGTGCGCCTCGATCGCCTGCGGAAACTCGCTGAATTTCGTAATCCGATAGTCGACGGCGTTCTGGAACGTGCCGACATCGACTTCGAACGCATTGCGCGTATCGAGCATGACGACGGGGCGCCCCGCATCGTCGCGGCCGCTGTCGAGCCAGCGCTTCAGCGTGGGGGCGTCGACGGACGGCGCGCGGCCGAGCTCAGGCCGGATCGCCGGCTTTTTCATCGTGATGATTTCGCGCTTCAGCTTGACGAGCATTCGCCGAAACGGCTGCGTCGGCGACAGGCTTTCCTTGAACTGCAGCGCCGCGAATTTGCCTTCGAAGAGCGGATCGTGGCGGAGGTAGTCGATGAATGCGTCGGCGGCCTCGCGGCTGCCGGCGACGAAGAGGTTGATGCCTTCGGGCGCGAGCAGGATCGTGCCGCGCAACGCGAGCGCGGCGCAGCGCTCGGCGACGAGGGGGCGCCATGCGCGGATCGCGTCAAGCGTGACGAACCGGTAGGCGGCGAGATTGACGATGCTCATGTCGATGGTGCGGACGAAACCCGTATTATCCCGCAAATGGCCCGGGCAGCCCGGCAGATGCTGCTGACCCGGGATGTACAATACCGCCCATGTCAGATCCCCGCTTCGTCCATCTCCGCATCCACTCCGAATTCTCGATCGCCGACGGCATGGTGCGCCTCGACGACGTCGTCAAGGCCGCGGCCGAGGACGGCCAGGGCGCGCTCGCGTTGACCGACCTCGCGAATGCGTTCGGCCTCGTGCGCTTTTACAAAGAGGCCCGCGGCAAAGGCGTGAAGCCGATTGCCGGATGCGACGTCTGGCTGGCGAACCCCGACGATCGCGACAAGCCGTCGCGTCTTTTGCTGCTCGTCAAGGACCGTCGCGGCTACCTCAATCTCTGTGAGCTGCTGACGAAGGCCTGGCTCACGAATCAATATCGCGGCCGCGCCGAGATCGACGCGCAATGGCTCGACGGGCCGCTCGCGGAGGGGCTCATCGCGCTCTCGGGGGCCCAGCAAGGCGACATCGGCCTCGCGCTCGCTGCGGGTAACAAGGAAAGCGCCAAGCGTCACGCGATACGCTGGGCCGAGCGTTTTCCGAACGCGTTTTACATCGAGCTGCAACGCTGCGGGCAGCCGGGTGGCGAAGCGTACGTGCAGGAGGCCGTCGCGCTCGCGGCGGCGCTCGAGTTGCCCGTCGTCGCGACGCATCCGGTCCAGTTCATGACGGCCGACGACTTCACCGCGCACGAGGCGCGCGTCTGCATCTCCGAGGGGGACATCCTCGCGAATCCGCGTCGGCAGAAGCGCTTTTCGACCGAGCAGCGTTTCGCCACGCAAGACGAGATGGCTGCGCTTTTTGCCGACATACCGTCCGCCGTCGCGAACACGGTCGAAATCGCGAAACGCTGCAACCTGACGCTCGAGCTCGGCAAGCCGAAGCTGCCGCTTTTTCCGACGCCCGACGGCCTGTCGCTCGACGACTACCTCGTGCATCTTTCGAAGGAAGGTCTCGAGCGGCGTCTCGTCGAGCTCTATCCGGACGAGGCCGAGCGCGATGCCGAGCGCGAAAAGTACTACAAGCGTCTCGAATTCGAGTGCGGCACGATCATCAAGATGGGCTTTCCCGGCTACTTCCTGATCGTGGCCGACTTCATCAACTGGGCGAAGAACAACGGCGTGCCCGTGGGGCCGGGCCGCGGCTCGGGCGCCGGCTCCCTGGTCGCGTACGCGCTCGGCATCACGGATCTCGATCCGTTGCGCTACAACCTGCTGTTCGAGCGCTTCCTGAACCCGGAGCGCGTGTCGATGCCCGACTTCGACATCGACTTCTGCCAGGAAGGTCGCGATCGCGTGATCCAGTACGTGAAGGGCAAGTACGGCGCGGACGCTGTCTCGCAGATCGCGACGTTCGGCACGATGGCGGCCAAGGCGGCTGTGCGCGATATCGGGCGTGTGCTCGATCTCGGCTACAACTTTACCGACGGTGTCGCGAAGCTGATCCCGTTCAAGCCCGGCAAGCACGTGACGATCGCCGACGCGATGGAGGAGGAGCCGCTTCTCAAGGAGCGCTACGAGAACGAAGACGAAGTGCGGCAGTTGCTCGATCTCGCGCAGCGAGTCGAGGGCTTGACGCGCAACGTCGGCATGCACGCGGGCGGCGTGCTGATCGCGCCCGGCAAGCTGACCGACTTCTGCCCGCTCTACACGCAAGGCGACGATGGCGGCGTCGTGAGCCAGTACGACAAGGACGACGTCGAAGCGGTCGGCCTCGTGAAGTTCGACTTTCTCGGGCTGACGACGCTCACGATTCTCGATTGGGCCGAGCGCTACATTCGCGGCCTCGATGCTTCGAAGGCCGACTGGTCGCTCGCGCAGGTGCCGCTCGACGATCCCGCCGCGTTCTCGATCCTGAAGAAGGCCAACACGGTCGCCGTCTTCCAGCTGGAAAGCCGCGGCATGCAGGGAATGTTGAAGGACGCGCAGCCCGACCGCTTCGAGGACATCATCGCGCTCGTCGCGCTTTACCGCCCGGGACCGATGGACCTGATCCCGAGCTTCTGCGCGCGTAAGCACGGGCGCGAGAGCGTCGAGTACCCGGATCCGCGCGTCGAGCCTGTCCTGAAAGAGACCTACGGCATCATGGTCTATCAGGAGCAGGTGATGCAGATGGCTCAGATCATCGGCGGCTACTCGCTCGGCGGCGCGGATCTCTTGCGCCGGGCGATGGGCAAGAAGAAGCCCGAGGAGATGGCCAAGCACCGCGAGCTCTTCCGCGAAGGCGCGGCGAAGAACGGCCTCACGGCCGAGAAGGCCGACGAAATCTTCGACTTGATGGAGAAGTTCGCGGGCTACGGCTTCAACAAGTCGCACGCGGCGGCGTACGCGCTGCTTGCTTACTACACGGCGTGGCTGAAAGCGCACCACCCGGCCGAGTTCATGGCTGCCAACATGAGCTTGGCGATGGACGACACGGATAAGGTCAAGATCCTTTACGAGGACTGCAAGACCAACGGCATGGCCGTGCTGCCGCCCGACATCAACCGGTCCGCGTATCGCTTCGAGCCTGTGGCCGAGGCGGACGGCAAGCGTTCGCGCACGATCCGCTACGGCCTCGGCGCCGTGAAGGGCAGCGGGCAGAACGCGATCGAAGAAATCCTGCGCGCGCGCGAGGCGGGCCCGTTCACGAACCTCTTCGATTTTTGCGCACGCATCGACCGGCGCGTCGTCAATCGCCGCACCGTCGAGGCGCTCATTCGCGCGGGCGCCTTCGACGAGCTCCATCCGAATCGCGCGCAGCTGATCGCCTCGGTGCCGCTCGCGATGGAGGCGGCGGATCAGGCGAGCGCCAACGCGATGCAGGCGGGTCTCTTCGACATGGGAGACGCGGCCGAGGACGTGCACGAACTCGTCGACGAGCCGGCGTGGCCCGAAAAGCGCAAGCTGCAAGAGGAAAAGACCGCGCTCGGCTTCTATCTTTCGGGCCATCTTTTCGACGCTTACAAGGACGAGGTGCGACGCTTCGTCCGCCTCAAGCTTGCCGACCTGAAAGAGGGGCGCGACAAGCTCGTGGCCGGCATCATCGTTTCGTTGCGCACGCAGATGACGCAGCGTGGAAAGATGCTGATCGCGCTCATCGACGACGCGACGAGCCAATGCGAGGTCACCGTATTCAACGAGCAGTACGAAGCCAATCGAACGCTCTTCAGGGAAGACGAGCTCATCGTCGTGCAAGGACAGGCGCGCAACGACGCATTCACGGGCGGCATTCGCTTCACGGCCGATTCGGTGATGGATCTCGAGCGCGCGCGTAACCGCTATGCGCAAGGCGTCAAGATCAGCATGAACGGCAATGCCGATGCCGCGGCGCTCAGGCGTGTCCTCGAGCTCTACTGCGCGCCCGCGCAGGAGCCGGAGGCGGCGAGCGCTGCGTCCGTGAACGGAGCGGCGCGCACCAATGGGCGCGGTGCCGAGAATGGGCGTCAGCGTGCGCACGCGCCGGTTCGGAACGGACTCACGGTACAGATCGTCTACAGCAACGAGCGGGCGCAAGGCGAGTTGCGCCTCGGGGACGCATGGCGTGTGCGGCCGAGCGACGAACTGCTCGCCGAGCTGCGCAACACCTTCGCGGGCAGCGCCGCTGAAATCGTTTATTGAAGGACCGTCCAGTCCCTACAAGACCACAAGAAATGATGACCGGCTATATCGACAACTGCGTCGAAAAACTGACGAAAATCCCGTACCCGCTTGTTCCGCACGACCCCGAGAGCTTCCTGAGGACACAGTCTCGGTTGAAGCTCATGAAGAAGTACCTCCATCGCGACCTGGCGCTGCGACTGGGTGGCCAGTCGAAGCGCGAAATCCGGCAAATCGCGAAAGGAATGCGCGTGCTTTGGCTCTACACGGGTAAGGCCAACTTCGGCGACGCGATCATGGAAATGTCCGGCCGCGCATTGCTGCCGGGCGCGGATTTCAGCGTCGACCTTCTCACGCTTCCGAAGCTGCATCCGTTGTTTTGCGAGGACGACATCTTCGAGAACGTTTACTCGCACGTCGATGCGCTGGAAGGCCGGCGATACGACGCCGTCGTATTGAACGAGTTCAACTATCCGTCGATCGAACTCAAAAAGCGGCACTTCAGGAAGACGCCGTTTGCGTGCCTGTTTCAGTACTTCCATGGGCCGTCGCGCAACCAGACATTGTTCAGTTTCGCGGCCGTCAACGATGTATTCGGTATCGGGCTCCGCGACGAGGCGCTCATCCAGATCGCCAAGCCTTATCTTCAATGCAACGACGCGACGCGGCGTGCCGTCAGCGGCAAGCGGCCCGAACGTACGGCCATGGCGCTTTCCGTCGGCGGGATCGATCAGAATCGGTCCTATCGCCACTGGCCATCCTTGCTTGCCATGCTCGACGCGATGGACGACGATCGCGTTCCGCGGCAGATCGTGCTGCTGGGATCGGACAACGGCCTGCAGATGGCCGACGAAATCATGCGGAAGACGTTTCGTCGCCTCGAGGTGGTATCGCACGTCGCACGCCTTTCGTTGCTCGAGGCACGCGAGATCATCGCAGGCTGCCGCTTGTTCGTCGGCTGCGACGGCGGTCTGATGCATGTCGCGCATTCCACCGAGACGCCAAGCGTCACGATCTTTTCGCATCGTGAGCCGATGCGTTTCTTCCTTACCCGGCGCTGCCACTCAGTCGGCCTTCAAAGCCCGGGGGGTGCGAGCGAAGTGCCGCCGGATGCCATCGGGGATGCCGTCCTGCGGCAGTTGGGAGTGACGGCGAGCCTATCCGCCGATGCAGTGCAGGCGCGGTGATCCGTCTGACCAGAGAGATCACCGCACAGTAGCCGCCATGTATACTAGCGGGTCTTCACTGACAGGCAGGGCACGGACCTGACGCGATGCGCACGGTCTGCTCCAGTTCGCTGTCGCGCGTCGCTTCGCGCGAGCTTTGCTGCCTGGTGCATCTCCCAATCAGATTTTGCGTGCGTCCGCGCGGCGCGCGCCGAAGTCCTTCGACATGAACCGTTCGACCATCAGCCCTGCATGGATTGCGCGCCCGAGCAACGCTGCCGCAGCCTTGTTTCTGCTTTCTTATCCGACGGTGACGCTCGTTGTTCATGGCGGCGCGAGCGCGCTTCAGCTCGCGGCGACTTTCGTCTCGCTCATTGCGCTCGCGCTACCGGACGACTCGCAAACGCCGGGTGTCGATCGGATAACGATTGCCACATGCGTGGCGCTGGCGAGTCCGCTGGCCGCGACGTTGATCAGCGAGCTCTGGTACGGCAATCTCGTTTTCAGCCTGCTCGACGCGCCTTCGCGCTTCGTGGCCGCCGTGCCGATCCTGCTTGCCATGCGGCGCGTGCCGGCCAAGATACTACGTTGGAGCGATCTTTCGTTCGCGATAGGTGCTATCGCAGGATGCCTGGTGCTGCTCATTACGCAGCGCGCGGAAGACGATCGGCTGGCCGGCCCGTTTCTCGACGCCATCCATTTCGGTGACATCGCGCTAGTGTTGGGCGCGCTCTCGGCTTTGTCGCTGAATTGGTGGAGAAAGGACGCCGTTCCCGTGCGGTTGGTCAAGATCGTCGGGTTGCTCGCCGGGCTCTATGCGTCCGCGCTCACCGGAACGCGAGGCGGCTGGCTTGCCATACCGGCCATCGCGCTGATCGTTTATCTGCGCAAGAAGAAGTCCGCCGGAAGGCGCGTGCTGATTCCGCTCGCCGTCTTCGCGGCGATCGTCGTGGTTGGCGCGAGTTCCGCCGCCGTGCGCGATCGCGTCTTGCTCGTCTGGTCGGACCTCGTTCAATACACCCATGGTTACAAGGATACGTCGACGGGTGTCCGGCTCCAACTCTACGAGGCCGCGTTGATGCTGATGCGAGAGCATCTCGTATTTGGCGTCGGTCCGAATGGTTTTGCCGACAGTATGCATGCGCTCGCGAGCGCAGGCAGGCTGACACCGCTCGCGGCCGCTTTCGGCCGCGGCGAGACGCACAACCAGATGCTCTTCTACGCGGCCAACTACGGTCTTATCGGCGGACTCGCCGGTATCGCGCTCCATCTCGTTCCGTGCCTGATGTTCGGGAAGTACTTGAGAGCGTCTACCAGTCAAGTGCGCGGCGCAGCGCTCATGGGTCTCACGTTCGTCGTCTCGTTCTGGATATTCGGGCTCAGCGTCGAGACCTTCGATTTGAAGATGGTGGCGTCGTTTTATGCTGCCGTCATCGGCATCCTCGGGGGCATCGCGACCTCGCCGGCGCTCGCGCCAGCAGCGGAGCGCGGCGCCAATCCGTCCATCAGCGGCACGCAATCCTCATGTTCAGCATCCTGATCCCTACGTGGAACAATCTGCCGTACCTGAAGCTCTGCATCGAGAGCATCAGACGACACTCCGCCTTCGATCACGAAATCATCGTGCACGTCAACGAGGGGACGGACGGAACGCTCGAGTGGGTTCGCGCACAAGGGCTGCGGCATACATGGAGCCGCGGCAACGTCGGCGTCTGCATCGCGATGAACGACGCCGCGCGGCTCGCCACGCGCGATTGGATCCTGTTCATGAACGACGACATGTATTGTCTGCCCGGATGGGATCTTGCTCTGGAGGCGGCGGCACGTCCGTTCGGCGACACCCCCGTCTATCTCGCCGCGCGACTCGTCGAGCCCGTCGATACGGGCAATGAGCTCGTCGGCGTCGCCAACTTTGGGACGGGCCCCGACAATTTCGACGAGGCGGGATTGTTGAGCTACGCCAAGGGCCTCGGTTTCGCGGATCGCAACGGCGTGGCGTCGCAGCCGATGCTGACTCAGCGGCGCCTCTGGCATATGGTGGGCGGCTACAGTATCGAGTTCGGCCCCGGCATGAGCAGCGACGACGATTTCCTCATGAAGATCTGGCTCGCCGGCTGCCGCGTTTTTCGCATCGTCGGGTCGAGCCATGTCTATCATTTCGCTTGCGCGACCACGCGCCGGGTCCGCCGCAATAAAGGCGGGCGCACGTTCATCCTCAAGTGGGGCATCTCGCAACAGGACTTCATGCGCGACTATGTTAGAAGGACGGCGTCCGTCGATGCCGCGTCGCTGCCGAACGTTCCGCGGCCGGGCCTCAAGCGGCGGCTGAAGCGGGCGGTCTATGCGTTCGGTCGCTACCCCACGGGCGATCTCGAGGCTTGGGAGCCTGATTTGCCGCGGCAGATCGTCATGGACAGCGCGGCCGATCAACCTGTCGGTACCGAATAGCCATGGCCATGCGTGACGACAGCGCCGGCACGGGGAGGCGCATGGAGACGAACGTCGAGCTGGCCGCTGGCGAAACGCGGGCTGCCGGAACGCGATCCGGCGAGAATGCGCGCGGCTTTCTTCCGAAGCCGCCGCGCAGCATCCTCGTCGTGTGTACACGCCGGATCGGCGACGTTCTGCTGACGACACCATTCGTACGGTCGCTGAAGGCCCAATGGCCCGACACGCCGATCGACATGCTCGTCTTCCGCGGCACGGAGGGCGTCGTCGAGCACAACCCCGACATACGCCGGGTCATCACCGTCGCGCAGCGCGCGCGCTTTCGCGAGCGGCTTGCCGATGCCGTGCGGATGTGGCGCCGTTACGATCTCGCCTGTGCGGCGATTAGCTCCGACCGTCCGCGTTTCTATGCGTTTTTTGCCGGCAAGAAGCGCATCGGTCTCGTCGATCCCGATCGGTTGACGCTGCTCAACCGTTTCATGCTCCATAGGATCGCGCTCAACGAGCATCGATCGGTTCACACCGTGAGGAGCAGCCTGGCGCTGGCGGCGGCGATCGGTATTCCGCTTCATGCCGAAGTCGTACCGCCCGGCATCGGCGACGATCCGGCAAGCCGCGCGCGCTTCGACGCACGCTTCGATGAACCGCCGGCCATCGTGCCCGGCGAGCCGTTCGTCGTGCTTCATCTGCTGCCGATGTTCGAGTACAAGCGCTGGTCTTTCGAAGGCTGGATCGACGTCATTCGCTGGCTGCGTGCGCGCGGATTCGCCATCGTGCTTTCGGGCGGTCCGGCGCAGGCCGAGCGGGATTACGCCGAACGCGTCGCGGCTGCGACAGGCGAGCCCGTTCTGAACCTGGTCGGTCGGCTGTCCTTTGGTGAAAGCGCCGAGCTTTACCGCCGCGCGCGGCTCTATATCGGGCCGGACACCGGCGCGACGCACGTTGCGGCGGCGACGGGCACGCCGACGCTGGCCATCTTCGGGCCTTCCGACCCCGTGCGCTGGGGCCCTTGGCCCCGGGGTTGGCCTGCCGACCGCGATCCGTGGCCGCTGCGCGGCTCCGACCGCAAGGGCAACGTCTACCTGCTGCAGGGGGAAGGTGCGTGCGTACCCTGTCGAGAGGAAGGGTGTGATCGCCACATCGGCAGCGCGAGCGCTTGTCTCACGGGCCTTCCAGCGAGTCGCGTCATCGCGGCCGCGGCGCGGATGCTCGGGCTCGCGACGTAGCGGGCTTGGCTTGCCGTTGTGCGGCGAACGCAACGCGAGGGGCGGGGAGGCGTTGGCGAATTCGTGCCGTCAACGCGTCAATTCCAATGCGCGGACTCCTGGAGGCCGCGTTCGGCACGAGTGGTGCGATCGGCGAGCCGCGCGAGGACGCGCGCGTAGTTCGGCCCCTCGCGGTCGCGAGGCGCTTCCGCGTGCCACAGGTGCAGCACTTCCGTCGACCAGAAGCCATTTTTTCGAACGACGCCCGCGTTGTGCAGCCTGGCGACGAGATCGGCGTCTTCGTGGCCCCATCCGACGAAGGTTTCGTCGAACCCGTTGACCGCTTCGAGGTCGCTGAGCCACGCGGCGAGGTTGCAGGTTTTGATGCCGCGCCAGACGAAACCGTCGACGCGCCGCAATGGGAGATCCGGCAGACGGATGGCGATCGGCAGAACCTTGTTGACTTGGGCGGCGGCACGCTGGCGCAGCCAGAAAGTCAGCGCTTCCCGCTGCAGCGGCAGGCGTTGCGCGAGCACTTCGTTGGTGAGGCGAGGCGCCAACAAGATGCGACTGCCCGTGACGACGGTGCGCTCGTGCGCCAATGCGCGGTGGCGTGCCACGAAGTCGCGCTGCGGCACGCAATCGCCGTCGAGGAAAATCACGTAGTCGCCGCGCGCGCTCCGCAGTGCCTTGTTGCGGCTCGCCGCTGCGCGAAAGCCCTCGTCGGGCTGCCAGACATGGTTGATCGAAATGGGCGACGTGCGTGCGATGTTCTCGATGAGCGTTCGCGTCGCGGCTCCCGAGCCGTCGTCGGCGATCACGATCTCGAATTGGCGATCGGTCTGATCGAGGCAGGCGCCGATGACGAGCTCGAGCGCGTCCGGGCGATTGTAGGTGGTGACGATTACAGTGATCAGTTTGTCATGAGACATGGCGGTCGTCGTCCGACGCGTGCTGCCGTTCGAGCGCCAGCATCAGCTTGAGGTATCGGTAGTAAGCGCCCTCTGCATTGGAGACGGCGAGTATAAACCCCATCCTTCCGTCGAGGAATCCGCCCTTTATGAGGTAGGTTTTGACGAACGCCCACAAGCCATGCGTGATCGCCTGGCGCACTCCGCCGCGTTTGCCGTTGACAGCCAATCGCTGCCGCGCGCCGGCGCTCGAGTAAGCATCGATCTTGCGCAGCACGGTTTCGAAGTCGTCGAAGGAGTAATGAAGCAGCTTCCCGCTCAGTCGGCCGGGCGGACCTTCGAAAACGAGCCGCTCGTGGACGAGATCGTCCGAGAAGCGGGCCGCGCCGCGCCGAAAGAGCCGCGGCACCCAGTCAGGAGACCAGCCGCTGTGCCGCATCCAATGGCCGCAGAAGTTGGAGAGACGGTCGAGCTCGAAGACTTCGGCCTGCGCGACGGCGATGGCCTCGCGGATGGAAGCGGCAAGCTCGGGTGTCACGACCTCGTCCGTGTCGATCGAGAGGATCCAGTCGGTGGCGAGCGCGGCTACGGCGCGGTTCTTCTGCGGACCGAAGCCGGGCCATTCGCGCTCGACGACGACGCGAGCCCCATGCGCCTCGGCAATCCGTACCGTGGCGTCGCTGCTGCCGCCGTCGACGACGACGATCTCGTCCGCGAACGAGACGGCTTCGAGGCATTGCGCCAGCCGCGCCTCGCTGTTGAGCGCGATGATGGCGACGCCGAGAGTAGGGCGCGGGCGGTTGGACGACGGGACGGTCACGGTTCGGTTCTGCGGTGACGGGTGAGCGGAGTCGGAGTATACCGGTCGGGCCGGCGCGCGGTCGAATACGCCGAGCGGGGCGTGCGTCTGTCGGGAGTTTTCCGCCTTTGGACGGCATCGGCCCGGGCGAGCCGCGCTTCGAATGGCGGCCGGCTATAATGCATCGATTTTTCCGGGTGAGGGCGAAACCAGCCCCTCCGTTTCGGGCGCGCTATGGCGCGCCCTGGCAAGCGCAGCGAGGCGCGGTCAATTCAGGCGAACGCGAACGCCTCGCTTCGCCGCCTCGAGCCGCTGCAAAGGGAATCCGTTGGACACCAGAAATACCTTGCGCAAGACGATCGGCGCGACGGGCACGTCGGCCGCGTCCGTGATGAAGCGGCTTTGGCCGTACGTGAAACCCAATTTGTGGGTCATCGTGCTGGCCATCGTTTCGATGGGCGCGAGCGCGGCGACCGACGCCGGCATCCCCGCGCTCCTGAAGCCGCTGCTCGATCACGGCTTTGGCGCGAAGGCCAACGTGAGCGCGCAGTGGCTCGTGCCGCTTGCGGTGATCGGCCTTGCCCTGGTGCGTGGCGTCGCGCAGTACGCGTCGGGCTATCTGCTCTCGTACGTCTCTAATCGGATCCTGCTGGATCTGCGGCTCCGGATGTTCGAGCGGATGATCCATACGAGCGCCTCGTTCTTTCAGCGTGAAACGGCAAGCACCGTCATCAACGCGATCGTGTTCGAGGTCAATCAGATACTTTCCGTGCTGACGAGCGTCATGATCACGCTCGTGCGCGATTCGCTGACCGTGCTGTTCCTGCTCGGCTATCTGTTCTATCTGAACTGGCGGCTGACGCTCATCGTCGCCGTGATCCTCCCCGGCATCGGCTGGATCGTGAGCAAGATCAACCGCCGGCTGCGTCGCCTCGGCCGCGAGCAACAGACGCTCACGAACGAGCTCTCGTACATCGTCGAGGAAACCGTCGGCGGCTATAAGGTCGTCAAGGTGCACAACGGCGAGTCCTACGAGATGAACCGCTTTACGGCGATGAGCAAGCGCCTGAGAGGATACGCGATGCGGATGACCGTGTCCGGCGGGCTCGCTCAGCCGATCACGCAGTTTCTCGCATCGATCGCGCTTGCGATCGTCATCACGATTGCCGTCGTGCAGTCTGCCCATGACCAGACGACCGTCGGCGGCTTCGTCGCATTCGTGACATCGATGCTGCTCGTGATCTCGCCGCTCAAGCATCTGATGGACGTCAACCAGCCGCTGCAGCGCGGAATGACGGCGGCCGAGCTGATCTTCGGGCTCATCGACGAGCCCTTGGAGCCCACCGGCGGCACGCGCAAGCTGCCTGCCGCGCGCGGCGACATCGAGTTTCGCAATGTGTCCTTTGCCTATGCGGCGAGCGAGCGTCCGATACTCGACCGGGTCTCCTTCAAGGCGGCGCCGGGCGAAATGATCGCGCTAGCCGGCCCCTCGGGCAGCGGCAAGACGACGCTCGTGAACTTGCTGCCGCGCTTTTTCGATCCGAAAGGCGGGACGATTTTGGTCGATGGCGTGCCGATCGACGAGTACGACATTCACGAGCTGCGCGGTCAGATCGCGATGGTTAGCCAAGACGTCGTGCTCTTCAATGACACCATCGCCGCCAACGTCGCGTATGGAGAGGCGGCGGACCGTGCGCGCGTCGAGGCGGCATTGCACGCGGCAAACCTTTCGGACATGATCGCGACGTTGCCGGAAGGCATCGACACGCCGATCGGCGGCAACGGGATGCGGCTCTCGGGCGGGCAGCGCCAGCGTCTCGCGATTGCGCGCGCCATCTACAAAAACGCGCCGATTCTGATTCTCGACGAAGCGACGTCGGCGCTCGATTCGGAATCGGAGCGCCATGTGCAGGCGGCGCTCGAGACGCTCATGCAAGGGCGCACGACGCTCGTCATCGCGCACCGCCTCTCGACCATCGAGCGCGCCGACCGCATTCTCGTCATGGAGAGCGGGCACATCGTCGAGCAGGGCAACCACGACGAACTGCTGCGGCAAGGCGGGCTCTATGCCCATCTGCACCGGATTCAGTATCAGCAGCAGGCTGCGTGAGCGCGCTCGCGCACGCTCGAGAGGCGCCGCCGGCCTGACGTCAGAAACCGCTCGTCACGAGCGATAAGACGGTCAAGTCGGGATGCGTGCCGTCGACGATCGTGCGTCCGACATGGAGTCCTTCGTCCCAGGCTGCTTCCGCGCTCGGAAACGTCTCTTCGCCGTCGGCGTGAAACGGGACCGTATGCCCGGGCAGTTTCGGATCCGCTCCGGGATGGCAGACATACCCGACATAGGTGAAGCGGTCGCTCGGCGCGAGCTCCCGGTGCTGTCCCCGTTCGTCCTCGTGGCCCTTCACGAGCGCCACGACATGGATTTCGAATCCTTCATACGCGGTCGTTCGCCAACGGGCGTCTTCGTGAGACAAGACTTCCGGCATGGTCGCCTCCCAAACGCTTCCATTCGTTCCGATCAATGCCGATGCCGCAGCCGGTCCCAGACGCGATGGCTCTCGAGCCGGCCCAGCCACTTGTCGCGGCGGTGTTGACGCCGGTAGTGCGATGTCACGAGGATCGCCGCGACGGCCAGCACGATCACGCCCGTCACGATGCTTTCCATCGATTCGGCCATGAGACCTCCTTACGGAACACCTGCATAACGCCAATTCTAGGAGATTTGCGCGACGGTGCCGCACGGCGGCCGGGTGCTTGCGCCGAGCGGCGCGCCGATGTTTACCGCTGTTACTGGCGGTGACAACTTAGTTTCGAACGCGGGCCCGCGCTTGCTTCTCTAATTCTTGAGGATCAAGGGGAGATGAAGCGATGTTCAGATCATTGATTGCTCTGGCCCTTATCGGCGTGCTCGCGGGCTGCGTGGTCGATCCCGCGGCGTCGCCGTATTACGGTTACGGGTACGGAAACGACTACGACTACCCCTATGGCTATGGCTATGCGCCGGGGTATTACGATTACGGCGGACCGTCGGTCGCCCTTGGATTCGGTTACTGGGGCGGGGGCGGCGGCCATCACCACTGGGATCACGATCGCGGCTGGCACGGCGATCACGGATGGCATGGCGGGCACGGCGGCGGCTGGGGCGGCGGTCACGGATGGGGGCACAGGTGACTGTCGTACCCATTAAGGGCGACGATTGCCATCTTCGTTTTGAGATAGGTATGCTGGGCCCTGTTTCGACACGAGGGAAAAGCCCTGGAGAACTGCATGAGACTACGTCGCGAGGTGCGGCGCGTGGCGGACGCGCTAGTTTCGAGTTTCAAAATCTTTCCGCGAACGGACTACCGAAAGTACTACCCTCGCAAATCGGCTAGCGAGCGGATGAGCGAGGCGTGGGAGCGGACTGCGCGCGACCTCGATGGCGCAATCACCGGCTTTGGTTGGCGTGAGCGAGCGCGATGACCCGGCGGGCAGCGAGATTGGAGTCGTTGAGCCAGCCGAAGCTGACCTGGTCGGTCTGAAGGTCGAGAAGCCGGAACTGCAGGAACTTGTCGAACATTCCGTTCTGTTGGCGCTGCAGTCGGAATCGTATCGAGGACCGGTGCCGAAGCCGGAGCACCTCCGCCAATACGAGGAAATTCTGCCGGGCGCCGCGCGCATTATTGTCGAGGAATTCCAGGCCAACGGCCGCCACTCGCGTGAAGTGGAAATGGCTGGTTTGAGAAGCACCACGTCCATTGACACGCGTGCGCAGTGGATTGCCGGTGGGCTGGTCCTGGTTGGATTCGGGCTCGTTTATGAGCTTTCGATGACGGGCCATGACAGCGTGGCCATCGCTGTAGCCGCGGGCCCGCTGGGCACGGTGATAACGGGGTTTCTGACCGGGTCCGCGCATCGTAGCAAGCCCAAGGACGATAAGACGGACGATGGCGTGACTCATTGAGTGTGACTCATCGAGCGTGAAATACCCGGCTCACGAAGAAAGGCTCCGCGAACTGATCGGCGGTTGCGCATCCGTCGGGCCGCGATGTTGTTGTCAATGCGCTGCCACGTCACATCAGCACGATGTCGTACTGTTCCTGGCTCAAGTTCGACTCGACCTGCAACGAGACAGGCTTACCGATGAAATCGATCAGCATCGCGAGATGCTGCGACTCTTCATCGAGAAAGAGATCGATGACTTCCTGCGAAGCCACCACGCGAAACTCGCGCGGATTGAACTGCCGCGACTCGCGCAGGATTTCGCGAAGCACGTCGTAGCACACGGTGCGCGCCGTCTTCACCTGTCCCTTGCCCTGACAGACCGGGCAGGGCTCGCAAAGCACATGCGCGAGCGATTCGCGCGTGCGCTTGCGCGTCATCTCGACCAGACCCAGCTGCGAGAACCCATTAACCGTCGAGCGCGTCCGGTCCCGTGCAAGCGCCTTTTTCAGCTCCGAGAGCACGGCATCGCGATGCTCGGCGTTCTCCATGTCGATGAAGTCGATGATGATGATCCCGCCGAGGTTGCGCAGCCGCAACTGGCGCGCAATCGTATGCGCCGCTTCGAGATTCGTCTTGAAGATCGTATCGTCGAAATTGCGCGCGCCGACGTACCCGCCCGTATTGACGTCGATCGTCGTCATCGCCTCGGTCTGGTCGATCATCAAGTAACCGCCCGACTTCAGATCGACACGGCGCGACAGGGCGCGCTGAATCTCCTGCTCGATGTTGTAGAGATCGAAGAGCGGCCGCTCGCCCGTGTAGTGATGCAGTTTCGAGCTGACAGCCGGCGTGAATTCCGCCGCGAACTCGACGAGCATCTGGTACGTCTCCCGCGAATCGACCTGAATCCGTGTCGTCTCGTCGGTCACGAAATCGCGCAGCACGCGTTGTGCGAGGTTGAGGTCCTGATAAAGCAGGCTGGTAGGCGGCAGGCGCTGCGCCTGCCCGACGACGGTTGCCCAGGTCTTGCGCAAGTAAGCCACGTCAGCAGCAAGCTCTTCGCTCGTCGCATCCTCAGCAATCGTGCGCACGATGTAGCCGCCTTTTTCATCGGACGGCAGTACCGCCGTGAGCCGAGCGCGAATCGCCTCGCGCTCGGCTTCATCCTCGATCTTCTGCGAGATGCCGATATGCGGTTCTTGCGGCAGATAGACGAGCGTGCGCCCGGCGATGCTGACTTGCGTCGAGAGCCGCGCGCCCTTCGTGCCGATCGGATCCTTGATGACCTGCACGGTCAGCGTCTGCCCTTCGAACACCGTCTTCTCGATCGGCTGCGGCGGCGGCGCATGCTCGCCCGCGATGCGCGGATGCCAGATGTCGGCCACATGCAAAAACGCGGCACGCTCGAGGCCGATGTCGATGAAGGCCGATTGCATGCCCGGCAACACGCGCACTACCTTGCCGAGGTACACGTTGCCAACGCGGCCGCGCGACGCAGTCCGCTCGATATGGAGTTCCTGCACGGCGCCTTGCTGGATCAGCGCAACGCGCGTTTCCTGCGGGGTCACATTGATGAGGATTTCTTCGTTCATCGCTGTATTTTTCGAACGCCTTCGAACGGAGCAGAGCGAAAGGCCTAGAACTCGACCCGCGCTGCACGCAACAACGCGGCCGTCTCAAAAAGGGGCAGACCCATGATACCCGAATAGGACCCCTCGATACGCTCGATCAACTCGGCGGCCCGGCCCTGGATCCCATAAGCACCCGCCTTTCCGAGCGGCTCCCCGGTCATCGCATAGCGCCTGAGCGCTTCGCGCGAGGCTGCCGCGAAGCGGACGGTCGAGCGCGAGAGCGCCGGCGGCAGCAGACGGCCTTCGCCATCTACCACGGCAAGCGCGGTCAACACGTCATGCTCGCGGCCGGCGAGCCGTTCGAGCATGGAGAGCGCATGGTCTATGTCGTCCGGCTTGCCGAGAATCGCGCCGTCGATCGTGACCGTGGTATCGGCAACGAGAATCGGCGCGGGCGCGTGGTCGCCCGCGAGGAGCCGGGCACGCGCTGCTTCGGCCTTGGCGACGGTGACTCGCCGGACGTACGCATCGGCCGACTCGCCGGGTCGCTCGGCTTCGAGTGCTTCGGCGTCCTCGTCGGGACGCGGCAGCAAGAGCTCGAAGCGCACGCCGAGCTGACCGAGCAGTTCCTGACGGCGCGGGCTTTGCGAGGCAAGGTAGACGAACGGGTGAGGCGAGGAAGAGGGCGTCGATAGAGGCATCGGTCTGTCGTTGTGGTCCGGCGGCCAATGCGGCCGACGGGATTCGACGGCGCATCAGACGCGATGATAAGGGTGATTCTGCGTGATGCTCCACGCGCGGTAAAGCTGTTCAGCCAGCAGCACGCGCACCATGCCGTGCGGCAGCGTGAGGCTCGAGACGCGAAGCAGCAGTTCGGCACGGGCTTTCAGTTCCGCATCGAGCCCATCCGCTCCGCCGATGATGAACGCCACGTCGCGCGCGTCCTGCTGCCAGGCGGGGAGCGCCTCGGCGAGCTGCATCGTGGTCCAATCGCGGCCGCGCTCGTCGAGCGCGATAAGCCGTGCTCCCTTTGGCAGCGCTGCCTCGATCCGCTGCCGTTCCGCGGCCATGACGCTTGACGCGGTCCGTCCGCCCGTTCGCGGCTCCGGCTTGATCTCGCGCAACTCGATACGCAATTCGGGCGGCATCCGCTTCGCGTATTCGTCGAAGCCGGCCGCGATCCAATCAGGCATCTTGTGACCGACGGCGAGGATATGCAGCTTCATGTGGAGAGTGGCGTGGCCACGGGGGTCTTTTCAGGTTTAGCTGTTCTTGCCGCGCCGCTTGGCAGGCGTTTTGCGAGCCGGCTTTGATCCGCTCGTTACCGGGCCATCGTCGTGGCCGCCGTCGTCCTCGTCCTCGCCATCATCGGCGAGCGGCTCGCTCGGGCGCGCGCCCCCGAACGGGCTCGTACTCGTCAGCTTGACCCTGACGGGCTTGTCACCCCAGATTTCTTCGAGGTTGTAGTACTGCCTGAGGGCCGGCTGGAGGATATGGACGACGGCGTCGCCGCAATCGACGAGCACCCATTCGCCGATATCTTCGCCCTCGGTGCTGACGATCTCGCCGCCCGCTTCCTTCACTTTCTCGCGCACGCTCGAAGCGAGCGCCTTCGTTTGCCGGTTGGAGTTGCCGCTGGCGACGATCACGCGATCGAAGAGCTCCGTCAGATGGCTCGTGTTGAAGACTCTGATGTCCGTCGCCTTGACGTCTTCAAGGCCGTCGACGATCGCGCGTTGCAGTTTGCGAATGTCCATGGTTACCGGTGGTAAACGTGATGTTGAAGAATATAGCGCCAGACGGCCTCAGGGATGGCCTCGTGGGCCGGCGGGGCGTCGGCGCCCGCGTGCGCACCCCCAGCGAGCCGCTCGCGCAACTCGGCACGGATATCGGTGGCCGAGACGTCGAGCGCGAGCGTCGCATCGATCAGCAGGTGGCCGCTCGGCGTCGCGCGCAGCACTTCGGCGCTCGCCTCCCGCGCGGACAGCTCGCGGACGAGCGTGGGCGGCGCCGAGTTCAAGTCGAAGCCGGGCCGAGTGGCGGCGCAGATATGCGCGAAGTCGAAAAGGCGCCGCCAGTCATGCCAAGTATCGAGCCGCAGAAGTTGATCCGCGCCTATCAAGAGCGATAGGGACGCGTCCGTGCCCTCGCGCGCGCGCCAGCGCTCGAGCGTGTCCACTGTGTAGGTGGGGCCCGCATGCTCGATTTCGTCCGTGGCGACGGTGACGGTCGTCCCGGGCAGGGCAAACGAAGCGGCTGCGGCCCGCGTCATCGCGAGTCGGTGGCGGGCATCACTGACGTCGGCTTTTTGCCATGGCTGCCCCGCCGGCAGCAGAACGACCTCCGTCAGTTGCAGCAGTTCGGCGAAGCGCCGCGCAAGCGCCAGATGTCCCTTGTGGATCGGATCGAAGGTGCCGCCGAGCAGCCCCACGCGGCGCGGCAAGGCGGGCGGCGCCTCGTCCTGCGCGCGGGAGGGGGAGGCGCCGGCGGGTGCGCCCGCTTGGTTTGACCGACTGGCTGGCGCGTGGGGTTGGGAGCGGGTCGGCGAATTCAGGGCAGCATCCTTTATTCGAGCCACTCGCGTGGTTTCAAGAAATCGCTGGCGAGTTGCGCTTCGGGCGTGTCCTGCTCGGGTTGCCAGTTGTAGCGCCAGTTGGCGACAGGCGGCATCGAGAGCAGGATCGACTCGGTTCGTCCGCCGCTTTGAAGTCCGAACAGCGTGCCGCGATCATAGACGAGGTTGAATTCGACATAGCGCCCGCGCCGATAGCCCTGGAATGCGCGTTCGCGCTCGCCGTACGGCGTTCCCCGCCGTTTTTCGAGGATCGGCAGATAGGCGTGCAGGAATGCATCGCCGACGCTTTTCATCATCTCGAACGAGCGCGCGAAGCCGAGCTCTTCGAAATCGTCGAAGAAAATGCCGCCGATGCCGCGCGTTTCGCCGCGGTGCTTGAGGAAGAAATACTCGTCGCACCAGCGCTTGAAGCGTGGGTAGAGATCGGCGCCGAAGGGGCTGAGCGCGTCGCGGCAAACCCGATGAAAGTGACGCGCGTCTTCCTCATAGCCATAGGTGGGCGTGAGGTCCATGCCGCCGCCGAACCAGAAGACGGGGGCTTCGCATGACTTCGTCGCGGTGAGGAAACGCACGTTCATGTGCACCGTCGGGCAATGCGGGTTGCGCGGGTGCATGACGAGCGAGACGCCCATCGCCTCGAAGCCGCGTCCGGCAAGCTGCGGGCGCACCGCGCTGGCCGTAGGCGGCAGCGCATCGCCCGCCACATCGGAGAAGCCGATACCGCCGCGCTCGATCAGCTCGCCGTCTTCGAGAATCGCCGTGACCCCGCCGCCGCGCAACCGTTCGCCGCCCGGGCGCTGCCAGGCGTCGGCCACGAAAGGCTTGCCGTCGAGCGCGCCGATGGCTTCGGCGATGCGCGTTTGCAGGCCCTGCAGATAGGCGCGGACAGGCGTGGCGTCGAAGGTGGATTCAGTCATCGTTCGATGGGCGCTGAGCGCTTTCCCTTGAGGAGCTCAATGCTTCCGATTGAGCGCGCGATAGCCGATGTCGCGGCGATACTGCATGCCGTCGAACGAGATCTGGTTGATGGCTTCGTACGCGGCCGACTGCGCGCCGCGCACGGAGTCGTGCAGTCCGACGACGCAGAGCACGCGCCCGCCCGAGGTGATGAGCTTGCCATCGACGAGCGCAGTCCCCGCATGGAACGTCACCGCATGCTCGGTTTCGGCCGGGATGTCGTTGATGCGGTCGCCCTTGCGAGGGGCATCGGGATAGCCGTGCGCGGCGAGCACGACGCCGAGCGCGGTGCGACGATCCCACGTGAGCTCGACCGTATCCAGCATGCCGGCGATCGCCTGCTCGAGCACCTTCGAGAAATCGCCTTTCAGGCGCGCCATGATCGGCTGCGTTTCGGGGTCGCCCATGCGGCAATTGAACTCGAGGGTCTTCGGATTGCCTTCGGCGTCGATCATGAGCCCGGCATAGAGAAAGCCCGTGTAGCGAATGCCTTCCTTTTCCATGCCACGCACGGTCGGCAAAATGATCTCGCGCATCACGCGCGCATGCAGCTGGGGCGTCACGATCGGCGCCGGCGAATAAGCGCCCATGCCGCCCGTGTTCGGACCGGCGTCGCCGTCCAGGAGCCGCTTGTGGTCCTGGCTCGACGCGAGCGCGAGCACATGCTTGCCGTCGACCATCACGATGAAGCTCGCTTCCTCGCCCTCGAGAAATTCCTCGATCACGACGCGCGCGCCCGCATCGCCGAGCTTGTTGTCCGCGAGCATCATGTCGACGGCGGCGTGCGCGTCTTCGAGCGTCGCGGCCACGACGACGCCCTTGCCCGCGGCGAGCCCATCGGCCTTGATCACGATCGGTGCGCCTTTCGCTTCAAGATAGGCGTGCGCCGAAGCGGCGTCGGAGAAGGTTTCGTATTCGGCTGTCGGGATTCCGTGGCGCTTCATGAACGCTTTCGCGAAATCCTTCGAGCTCTCGAGTTGCGCGGCTTCCTTCGTCGGGCCGAAGATTTTGAGGCCACGCTGGCGGAACAGATTCACGATGCCGGCCGCGAGCGGCGCTTCGGGGCCGACGACGGTCAACGCGATCTGCTCCTTCTCGGCGAAATCGGCAAGCGCCTCGAGATCGGTGATGGCGACGTTGCGCAGTCGCTCGTCCTGCGCCGTTCCGCCGTTGCCGGGCGCGACGTAGACGACCTGGACGCGCGGCGACTGGGCGAGCTTCCATGCGAGCGCATGTTCGCGACCGCCTGAACCGACGACGAGTAATTTCATAGCAAAAATCCTGATGGCTTAAACAGGGCGGCCGGCGCATGACGCCGGCCGCGGTCTCTCAGCCTTGCATGGGCTAGAGCGAGCGCCACGACGCCAACTCTTGCCGACTAATTCGAAGGGGCCGCCCTGCGCCTCGCATGTAGTTTCGCACCATGCGCGCGCGAGCCGGCGCACGCGTGTCATTCCTCGATGATCGTCGCGTTCGTGTAGACCTCTTGCACGTCGTCGAGGTTTTCGAGCGCGTCGAGCAGCTTTTGCATCTTTACCGCTTCTTCGCCGGTGAACTCCACTTCCGTTTGCGGCTTCATCGTCACTTCGGCGAGCTCGGCCTTGAAGCCGGCCGCCTCGAGCGCCGCCTTGACCTTCGGAAAATCGGGTGGCGAGCAAAGCACTTCGACGCTGCCGTCGTCGTTCGTGACGACGTCGTTCGCGCCCGCTTCGAGCGCCGCTTCCATCAGCTTGTCCTCGGGCGTATCGGGCGCGAACAGGAACTGCCCGACGTGATCGAAGAGGAACGACACGGAGCCGTCCGTCCCCATGTTGCCGCCGAATTTAGAGAACGCATGACGGACTTCGGCTACGGTGCGCGTGCGGTTGTCCGTCATCGTATCGACGATGATCGCCGCGCCGTTGATGCCATAGCCTTCGTAACGGATTTCCTCGTAGTTTGCGCCGTCCACGCCGCCCACGCCGCGCTGGATCGCACGGTTGATGTTGTCTTTCGGCATGTTGGCGTCGGTCGCCTTGTCGACGGCGAGCCGCAGGCGCGGATTCGAGTCGATGTCGCCGCCGCCGAGGCGCGCCGCGACCTGGATTTCCTTGATGAGACGCGTCCAGACCTTGCCGCGCTTCGCGTCTGCTGCTGCCTTCTTATGCTTGATGTTGGCCCATTTCGAGTGACCAGCCATACCCTTTCTCCGTTGCGCGCGCGTCTTGCGCGCTCGCATGATGCGTTCTTTAGTGCGGATCTGCGGATCGAATCGGCGAATCCGTGAATCGATCGGCCGCGATATCGAGTGGTCGAGCAGCGCGGGGTGCGCCAATGGCGCAGAAAATGCGGAAGACGCCGCTCGGAAGCAGAAGAGAATTTTAGCACGCGGCCCGGGCGCGCCCGGCTCCCGCGGCTATCGGGCGCGGCCGGTTGGCGGGCGGATGCGTTCCGGCGCGAAATCGCGCTCGCACGCTCGCGGGCAGTCGCTTGCTGATGCCCTGCGCCGGCCGCGGCTGCGGCTGCGGCTCGCTAGTTCTTTGTCCCGAAGAGCCGATCGCCGGCATCGCCGAGCCCCGGCACGATATAGGCGTGCTCGTTCAGGTGCGAATCGAGCGAGGCGACGAAGAACTTCACGTCCGGGTGCGCGCGCTGGAACACTTCCACCCCCTCGGGGGCGGCGACGAGCGCGAGGAAAAGGATCCGCTCGCCGGGCACGTTGCGGCGCTTGAGAACATCGATGGCATGGACGGCGGAGTTGCCCGTCGCGACCATCGGATCGCAGAGGATGAAGGTACGGTCCTCGAGGTCGGGCAGCCGCACCAGGTATTCGACCGGCCGGTGCGCCTCGTCGCGATAGACTCCGATGTGCCCGACGCGCGCGGACGGAATCAATTCGAGCAGCCCGTCCGACATGCCGACGCCGGCCCGCAGCACGGGCACGATCGCGAGCTTTTTGCCGGCGATGACGGGCGCGTCGATCTCGACGAGCGGCGTCGCGACGCGCTTGGTCGTGATCGGCAGATCGCGCGTGATTTCGTAGCCCATCAATAGCGTCAGCTCGCGCAGCAGCTCGCGAAAGGTCCGCGTCGACGTGTCCTTGTCGCGCATATGCGTGAGCTTGTGCTGGATCAGCGGGTGATCGAGGATGAAAAGGTTCGGAAAACGGCTGTCTTGTTTCATGGGCGGGGCGCCGCGCGTAGCGGCGGCTCAAGGGGCTCGACGAGGTGAACGGCTCGGAACTCGGGGCGAAACGGCCGAGGCGATGGACGACAGTTTACCTCTACAATCGCGAGCATTCCCCATTTCGATTGCTTGGCAAAGCGAGGAGTGCAACATGGACATGGGCATCGCAGGCAAGACCGCGCTCGTATGCGCCGCGAGCAAGGGGCTCGGGCGCGGCTGCGCCGAGGCGCTTGCCGCCGAAGGCGTCGAGCTCGTCATTCTCGCCCGCACGGCTGAAACCCTCGAGGCCACGGCGGCCGACATACGCGCGAAGACGGGCGCGAAGGTGCGCACCGTGGCATGCGACATCACGACGCCCGAAGGGCGTGAGGCAGCGCTCGCCGCATGTCCCGACCCCGACATCCTCGTCAACAATGCGGGCGGCCCGCCGCCGGGCGACTTCCGTCAGTTCACGCACGACGACTGGATCCGCGCGCTCGAGGCGAATATGCTGACGCCGATCGCACTGATTCAGGCGACGATCGACGGGATGATCGCGCGCGGCTTCGGCCGCATCGTCAACATCACGAGCTCCGCCGTGAAGGCGCCCATCGACGTGCTGGGCCTCTCGAACGGCGCGCGCTCCGGATTGACGGGTTTCGTCGCCGGCGTCGCGCGCAAGGTCGCCACGCACAACGTCACGATCAACAATCTGCTGCCGGGCCTCTTCGATACCGACCGGATCGGCGCGACCTTCAGCGCGCAGGCAAAAGCGAAAGGGATCAGCATCGACGAAGCGCGCCGCGAGCGCATGAAGACGATCCCCGCCGGCCGCTTCGGTCAACCGGCCGAATTCGGCAAGGCCTGCGCGTTCCTTTGCAGCACACATGCGGGCTACATCACCGGGCAGAACCTGCTGATCGACGGCGGCGCCTATCCGGGCACTTTCTAAGACAACAATCGGAGTTGATTCATGACCCCACGCGTCGCACTGATTGCGCACGATCACAAGAAGGACGACATCGTCGCCCTCGCGGGCGAGTACGTCGAGTTGCTGCGCGGCTGCCAGCTCGTCGCGACAGGTACCACCGGAGGACGCATCGCGGGTGCCCACGGTCTCACCGTCGAGCGCATGCTCTCGGGGCCGAACGGGGGAGACCTGCAGATCGGCGCGCGGCTCGCTGAAGGGGCGATCGATGTCGTCGTATTCTTGCGTGATCCGATGACGCCGCAGCCGCACGAGCCCGACATCAACGCGCTCGTGCGCGCCTGCGACGTTCATAACGTGCCGTGCGCGACGAACATCGCGACGGCGCGGATGATTCTCGACGCGCTCGCCCGGCACATGCGCGGCGGAGCCTGAGCGAGATTGGGCGGTTCCAGCGGATGCCGGGCGTGAGGCAACACATCAAGGAGAGCACGATGGTCAAGGCAATTCGATTCGAGCGGGTCGGCGGCCCCGAGGTGCTGCAGTGGGTCGATGTCGAAGTCGGCGAGCCCGGCCCGGGGCAGGTCCGCGTGAAGCATCATGCGATCGGCCTGAACTTCATCGACGTCTATTTCCGGACGGGCCACTATCCCTTGCAGCTGCCCGCGGGGCTCGGCATGGAGGCGGCCGGTGTCGTCACGGCCGCGGGCCCGGGCGTGTCCGGGCTCAAGGTGGGCGACCGTGTCGCGTATGTCGCGCGTCCTCCGGGCGCCTATGCCGAAGAGCGCGTGCTGCCGGCCGATCCGCTCGTGAAGCTGCCCGATGCGGTTTCGTTCGACGATGCCGCCTCGGCGATGCTGAAAGGATTGACGGCTCAGTACTTGTTGCGCCGAACGTTTCGCGTCGAGCCGGGGCAGACGATCCTGATTCATGCGGCGGCCGGCGGAGTGGGGCTCATCGTCTGCCAATGGGCAAAAGCACTTGGCGCGACGGTGATCGGCACCGTGGGCTCCGACGAGAAGGCGGAGCTCGCGAAAGCGCACGGCTGCGATCATCCGATCGTCTATACGCGCGAGAATTTCACCGAGCGGGTGAAGGAGATCACGGGCGGTGCGGGCGTGCCGGTTGTCTACGATTCGATCGGCAAGGATACCTACAAGGGCTCCCTGGACTGCCTGGCGCCGCTTGGCTACCTCGTCAGCTTCGGCAGCGCCTCGGGAGCGCTGCCGCCGATCGATGCGTCGGAGTTCGCGAACCGCGGATCGCTGTTCTTCACGCGGCCGACGCTCTTCACCTATACGTCGAAGCGCGAATGGCTCGACGCGATGGCGGCCGAGCTTTTCGACGTCATTGCCTCGGGCAAGGTGAAGACGAGTATCAACCAGCGCTACGCGTTGAAAGACGTGGCGGACGCCCATCGCGATCTCGAATCGCGCAAGACGACGGGCTCGACGATTCTCGTGCCCTGACCGATCGGTGCCCGATGACCGAGCCGACCGTGACCGTCGTCCTGATCGAAGACGAAAAGCAAATTCGCCGGTTCGTCCGCACGTCGCTCGAAGGCGCGGGAATGGTCGTGCACGACGCCGACACGGGCAAGCAGGGGCTCGTCGAGGCGGCGACGCGCAAGCCCGATCTCGTCATCGTCGATCTGGGATTGCCCGATACGGATGGGCTCGACGTCATCCGCGAGCTGCGCGGATGGACCGAATTGCCGGTCATCGTGCTATCGGCGCGCACGCGTGAGGACGAGAAGGTGGCCGCGCTCGATGCGGGCGCCGACGACTATCTGACCAAGCCTTTCGGCGTGTCGGAGCTGCTTGCGCGCATTCGCGCGCATCTGAGGCGGCGCAATCACGGCGGCGCGGGCGAATCGCCGCTCGTGCGCTTCGGCGAGGTCGAGGTCGATCTCGCCGGGCGGCGCGTCGCGCGCGGCGGCGTACCCGTTCATCTCACGCCGATCGAATACCGGCTGCTCGCCACGCTCGTGCGCCATGCGGGACGCGTCCTCACGCACCGGCAACTGCTCGTCGACGTTTGGGGGCCGTCGCATGTTGAAAGCAGCCACTACCTGCGCATCTACATGGCGCATCTGCGGCAAAAGCTCGAGCGCGATCCGGCGCAGCCGGAGCATATCCTCACGGAGACGGGCGTCGGCTACCGACTGGTCGGCGCCGATTGACTTAGCCGACTGAGCCCGTATCGGCCGATAGGGCGGCGCGCACCAGGCCACGCGCGATAGGCCGACTGCGGGCGACGCTTTCGAATCGAGCCAGTCGCGCTGCCGCGCAGCGACGTCGACGGCTCGCCGGCAACGCCCCGAGCGGCGTTTGCGGCAGCGCGTCTATAATCAAGACAAAGCCGCGCGGCGCGAACCAGGGGGTGTCGCGGCATGCGCGGCAAGGGCTGACACGGAGGGGCGATGCTCGACGCACTTTCGCTTGGCGCCGGCCTCTCGTGGGCGAGCGGTCTGCGGCTTTATCTGACGGTGCTGCTCGTCGGCGTCTTCGCGCGCCTCGACATCATCCACTTGCCGGGTTCGCTCTCGGCGCTCGCCTCGCCCTGGGTCATCGGCGCCGCGGCCATCCTCGCCGTCGTCGAGTTCTTTGCTGACCGGATTCCCGCATTCGATTCGCTCTGGGATGCCATTCACACGTTCATCCGCATACCGGCCGGCGCGTTGCTCGCGGCCGGGGCGCTCGGCCATGCCGACCCGACGCTGATGACGATCGCCGCGCTCGCGGGCGGCACGCTCGCGGGCTCGGCGCACCTGACCAAGGCCGGCACGCGCGCGCTGATCAATTTGTCTCCCGAGCCGTTGTCGAACTGGATCGCGTCGTCCACCGAAGATCTGCTCGTCTGCATCGGGCTCGCGCTCGCGGTCTTCGCGCCGCTCGTCTTCCTCGCGCTGATGATCGCATTCGTCGTCTTCGCGGGCTGGGCGCTCCCGCGGCTCTGGCGCGGCGTGCAAGGCGGCTTTCGCGCCATGGCGGCGCATATGGGTGCCCGATTCGGCGGCTCGCGCTTGACTTCGTTCGGGAGCAAGCGCGATTGAGGGGACGGACTGCAAGCGCGCCGGGCCGCCGCCCGGCGGTGTCGGATCTCATGCGGCAGGCGGCGCGCATGACCGCGCGTGACTGGCGCGCCGGCGAGCTTTCGATGCTTGCGATCGCGCTGGTCCTCGCCGTGGCGGCGCTCTCGAGCGTCGCCTTTCTCGCCGATCGCCTGCAGCAGGGCCTCGAGCGCGACGCGCGCCGCATGATCGCGGCCGATTTCGTCGTGCGCGCCGATCATCCCGTCGATCGGCCGTTCGTCGATGAAGCGCACTCGCTCGGGCTCAAGACCGCGACCACGACGATCTTTCCGAGTATGGTCGGCCTGGCGCCGGCCCATGGCGCGCAAGCGACGGCCGGCGTCGACGCACACGCCAACGAGTCCGACCCGCCGCCGCCCGCGGTGAGGCTCGCGGCTGTCAAGGCGGTTTCGCCCGGGTACCCGCTGCGCGGCGCACTGCGGATCGCAGCGGCGCCCGACGCGCCCGATCGTCCCGCGAACGGCATTCCGGCGCCCGGCACCGTCTGGGTCGATGCGCAACTGCTCGGTGCGCTTCATGCGCACGTCGGCGATCGCGTCGTGCTGGGCCAGCGCACCTTTACGATCGCCGCTGTCATCACGCGCGAGCTCGATCGCGGCTTCTCCTTCGTCAACTTCTCGCCCCGCGTGATGCTCAATGTCGCCGACGTCGCATCGACGGGGCTGCTCGGCTACGGCAGCCGCGTCACGTATCGGCTGCTGGTGGCCGGCCCCGATGCGACGGTCGCTCGTTTCGCGGGTTTCGCGCATGAGCGCGTCGACGGCGGCCGACTGCGCGGCGTCGCTCTCGAATCGCTCGAAGACGGTCAGCCGCAGGTGCGCGAGACGCTCGATCGCGCGGGCCATTTCCTGCGGCTCGTGTCGTTGCTGACAGCGCTGCTGGCCGCCGTTGCCATTGCGATGGCCGCTCATCGCTATACGCGGCGCCATCTCGACAGTTGCGCCGTCATGCGGTGCCTCGGGCTCGCGCAAGGCGCGTTGCGCACGCTGGTCACGCTCGAGTTTTTTATCGTCGGCCTCGTCGCCGGAGTGGCGGGTGTCGCGCTCGGCTATGCAGGGCATTTCGCGCTGCTCGCGTGGCTTGGCGAGCTGATCGGCGTCGAGCTCCCCCAGCCGAGCGCCGTGCCGGCGCTCGAGGGGATCGCGGCGGGGCTCGTGTTGCTGTTCGGCTTCGCGCTGCCGCCGCTCTTGCCGTTGACGCGCGTGCCGCCCGTGCGCGTGCTGCGGCGCGAGTGGGGCGGCGAGGCGCGCATCGCCTGGTACGCCTATGCGATCGGGATCGCGCTCTTCGGCGCGCTGCTGGTGCTCGCGGCGGGCGAGGTGAAGCTCGGCGGCATCGTCGCGGGGGGATTCGCGGCGGGGCTCGTCGTATTCGGCGGGATCGCGCGGGCGGCGCTTTGGATCACCTCGAAGGTCGCGCGCAGCGAGCGCGGTGTTCAGCGCATCGCGGCCGGCGTCGGCTGGCGTTACGCCCTCGCTTCGCTCGAGCGGCGCGGCGCCTCGAGCGCACTGCAGATCACGGCGCTCGCGATCGGGCTCATGTGCCTGCTCATGATCGCGATCACGCGTAACGACCTCATCGCCGGTTGGCGCAAGTCGACGCCGCCCGATGCGCCCAACGAGTTCCTCATCGACATTCAGCCCGACGAGCGGCAGGTCGTGACGGATTATCTGGCCGCGCACGGCTTCCCGGCCGTCGTGCTCGAGCCGATGGTCCGCGGGCGGCTCCTCGCGATCGACGGCAAGCCTGTCGATCCCGCGTCGTACAAGGACGAACAGGCACGCCGTCTGGTCGATCGCGAGTTCAATCTCTCGTATCGCTCGAGCCTGCCCGACGATAACCGGATCGTCGCGGGCCGATGGTACGGCGACACGACGCGGCCCGAGATTTCCATCGAAGAAGGACTCGCCAAGCTCGTCGGGATCAAGCTCGGCGACGTGCTGCGCTTCGACGTGACGGGCCTGACGATCGACGCGCCGGTCACGAGCGTGCGCAAGCTCGACTGGGGCACGTTCAAGGTGAACTTCTTCGTGCTCATGCCGCCTTCGTCGCTGAAGGGCTTTCCGGCGACCTACATCACAAGCTTTCGTCTGCCGCCCGAGCGGCGTGCCGTCCTTGACAGTCTGATCGCGGCCCATCCGAACGTGACGGCGATCGACGTCGGGCCGATTCTCGCGCAGATCCAGCACGTGCTCGAGCAGGTGATCGGCGCGGTGCAGTTCCTGTTTGCGTTCACGCTCGGAGCCGGCGTCCTGGTGCTTTATGCGGCGCTGGCCGGCACACGCGACGAGCGCATGAAAGAATCGGCGCTCTTGCGGGCGCTCGGGGCGTCGCACCGGCAGGTGCGCTCGGTGCAGGCGGCCGAGTTCGCCGTCGTGGGCGCGCTGGCGGGGCTCATGGCGGCCATCGGCGCACAGGTGCTCGGCTCGGTACTTGCCACGCATGTGTTTCTCTTCTATCTCGACTTCGATCCATGGCTGCTGCCGGCCGGCATCGCCGCGGGTATTGCATGTGCCGGCGTTGGCGGGTGGCTCAGCTTGCGGCATGTGCTCGAGCGGCCCGCCGGACAGTCGTTGCGCGACGCTTGATCTTTGACCCTTTCGCTTATGACCGATTCCATCGACGACGATGCGCCATCGCAACCGAGCGCATTCGAGCTCATTGGAGGCGAGGCGCGCGTGCGCGAGCTCGTCGACCGTTTTTATGACCTGATGGACCTCGAGCCGGAGTTCGCCGGCATTCGGGCGCTTCATCCGCCGACGCTCGAGGGCTCGCGCGACAAATTGTTCTGGTTCCTTTGCGGCTGGCTCGGCGGCCCCAGTCACTACACCGATCGTTTCGGCCATCCGATGCTGCGTGCGCGCCACCTGCCGTTCACGATCGCCTCGTCCGAGCGCGATCAGTGGCTGCGCTGTATGGCGTGGGCGATGGAGGACGCGGGCCTGCCGGAATGGCTGCGCGAGCGTCTGTTGCGCGCGTTTTTCGATACGGCGGACTGGATGCGCAACCGGCCCGGCTGAACGCCCGGTACAGTCGCGACGGGGCGGCTCTCGAAGCGTGCTGTCGACGCGTCGCGACGAACGCGATAATCGACAACGAGATCGACAAGGAATCGGCCCATGATGACACAAGCCCTTTTTCGAGAAGACGCCTATCTGACGCGATGCGAGGCGACGATCGCGGCGATCGGCGATGAGGGGATCCTGCTCGACCGAACCGTTTTCTATCCGCTCGGCGGCGGCCAGGCGGGCGACGCCGGCGCGCTCGTCCTTTCCGACGGCACGCGCATCGACATTGCGGACACGCGCAAGGCGAAGTTCGAGGGTGCGACGCCCGACGACGCGCTGCACGTGCCCGCGCCGGGCCAGGAGGCGGTGCTGGCGAGGCTTGCCGCGGGCGAATCCGTGCTGGCGGAGATCGACTGGGCGCGCCGGTACCGGCACATGCGCCTGCACACGGCGAGTCACCTCATGTGTGCGGTGCTGCCGTATCCCGTCGATGGCTGCAGCATCACGGTCGACTATGCGCGCCTCGACTTCGCGACCGTCGAGCCGATCGAGCGCGAATTCGTCGAGACGCGGCTTGCGTCGCTCGTCGATGGCGGACACCGCGTCGGCACGGAATGGATCACCGACGATGAGATGGCGGCGAGACCCGAGCTCGTGCGCACGATGAGCGTGAAGCCGCCGATGGGGCTCGGGCGCGTGCGGCTGTTGCGCATCGAGGGTGTCGATCTGCAGCCGTGCGGCGGCACGCATGTGCGCAATACGGCGGAGATCGGCGCGTTGCGCGTGGCCAAGCTCGAGAAGAAAAGCGCGCGCACGCGGCGCCTCGTGCTGGAACTCGCGTCGTGATCGTGGGGGCTGGCGACTACGCCACGCTCGCGCCGGCCGCGCGCGACGTGCTCGACTTCTGGTTCGGCGAGCCGGGCTCGGCGCGCTTTGGCAAAGAATGGGATCGGTGGTTCGACGGCGACGAAGGCTTCGATGCGGCGCTGGGCGCGCGCTTCGGCGAGACGCTGGAAGCCGCGCGGCGCGGGGACTTCGACGATTGGGAACGCTCGCCGTTAGGTACGCTCGCGCTCATCGTCGTGCTCGACCAATTCTCGAGGAACATTCATCGGGGCAGCGCCGAGGCTTTCGCCGGCGACGCGAGGGCGCTCGCGGCGGCGCGCCGCATGGTCGATTCCGGCGGCGACCGCCGCCTTCCATCGGCGCAGCATCGCGCGTTCGTCTACATGCCGTTCGAACATGATGAGTCCCGCGAGAGCCAGGAGCTTGCCGTGCGCCTTTTCGAGGCGCTCGAGCGAGAAACGGGATTGAGCGGGTACCTCCGCTACGCGCGGCGTCACGCGGAAATCATCGAGCGCTTCGGGCGCTTTCCGCACCGCAATGCCATGCTTGGCCGGCGCTCGACGGCTGCCGAGCGTGATTTCCTGTCGGAGCCGGGCTCCTCGTTCCGTTAAGCGGATCAGTTGCCCTAGCGAACATCGAAGCCGGGTGGCCTCAGCGCCCGCCCGCAACGTCGAGGAGAGCGCCGTTCACATACGACGCCGCATCGGAGAGCAGCCAGACGATCGCCGCCGCCACTTCGTCGGCGCGGCCGGGCCGTCCGGCGGGCGTTTGCGCGCCGAGCTGCGCGGCGCGATCGGGCTTGCCGCCGCTCGCGTGAATCTCGGTATCGATGAGGCCGGGGCGCACGGCATTGACGCGTACGCCGCGCGGGCCGAGCTCCTTTGCGAGTCCGATCGTCATCGTGTCGACGGCGCCCTTAGAGCCCGCATAATCGACGTACTCGTTCGGCGACCCGAGCCGCGACGCCGCGGATGAAACATTGACGATCGCGCCGCCCGCTCCGCCACGGTCCGTCGACATGCGCCGCGCTGCTTCGCGGGCGCACAGATAGGCGCCCAAGACGTTGACGTCGAACATTCGCTTAAGACGCGCGAGATCCATGTCCGCGAGCGGCATCGAGGGCGCGACGATGCCCGCGTTGTTGACAAGCGCATCGAGCCGGTCGAACGCTTGCGCGACGGCATCGAACATCGCGCTGACGGCCGGTTCGTCGGCGACGTCGCCCTGCACGACGAGGGCCTTGCCGCCCGCCTGCTCGACTTCGCGTGCAGTTTGCTCGGCCGCTTGCCGATCTCGCGCATAGTTGACGCCGACGGCCCAGCCCTGCGCACCCAGCGACCGCGCGGTCGCGCGCCCGATGCCGCGGCTTGCGCCGGTGATGAGTACGACACGCATGTCCGTGTTCATGTCAGTGCGCGTCCCCCAAGGGGACTTCCTCCGGGCGCCGGGGCCGCCCCAAGCGCACTGACCGCCCCCGCGGGGGGCAGCGAACGAAGTGAGCGTGGGGGGCGTTCATTAGGCGGCTCGCTTAAACAGCCTCGCGCTCGGTGGCCCATTTATCGGGACCGGGCGGGCGATAGCGGCGCAGCTTGTCGACGAGCGCCGCGGGTTGCGAATCGATTTGCAGGATGTCCACGTAGCGCGGCTGCATGAAGCCTTCTCGGACCGTATGCCGCAGCAGCCCGACGAGCGGCGCGTAGTAGCCGTCGGCATCGAAGAGGCCGATCGGTTTCGCGTGATACCCGAGCTGGGCCCACGTGTAGACCTCGAACAGCTCTTCCAACGTGCCGGCGCCGCCCGGCAGGGCAACGAACGCGTCGGCGAGGTCGGCCATCATTTTCTTGCGCTGGTGCATGTCGGGCACGACGTGCAATTCGGTGAGCCCGCGATGCCCCACCTCCTTGTCGACGAGGAGCTTCGGAATGACGCCGATCGCACGGCCCCCCGCCGCGAGCACTTCGTCGGCGACGACGCCCATCAATCCGACGCGCCCGCCGCCGTAGACGAGCGTGCAGCCCGCCTCGACGAGCGCACGGCCGAAGCCGCGCGCCGCTTCCGCATAGGCGGGTTTGGCGCCGAGCGAAGAACCACAGTAGACGCAGATCGACTTCATGGCTGCGCGCCCTTGACGACCGTCTTCACGGCGGAGTCGCGTGGCGGCAGATAGTCGTGGAATTCCCGCAAGGGGCGCCGGCCGGAGACGAGATCGTCGAAGAGCTGCCGCGAGCGGCCGCGCAGATAGGGCGCCATGACCGAGATGACGTGGACGCTCACCTGATGCAGCTCGGCGCGGATCGCCTCCTGCTCGTTGTACTTGCGCGGATGCATGACGAACTGATACGAGAGCCAGTAGGTGGCGATGACGCCCATGTTCGTCGAGATGACCTGAATCTCGTCGGGTGTCGCGACCATCTCGTCGTCGGCGACGAGCAATTCGCACATTTCGCGCGCAAAGCGCACCTTGTGACTGATGATCTGCTTGAAATGCGTCTCGAGGGTGCGGTTGCGCGCGAGCAGATCGTTGAGGTCGCGATAGAGAAAGCGGTACTGCCACATGAAATCGGCCATGTACTGCAGATATGACCAGGTTTCGTCGATGGTCGGACGATGATCTTCCGGGAACCGCAGCCGCTTTTCGATCGCCTGCTCGAACTGAGCAAATATGCTGTTGATGATGTCGTCTTTATTACGGAAATGGTAATAAAGATTGCCGGGGCTGATCTCCATTTCCTCGGCGATGGTCGTGGTCGTGACGTTCGGCTCGCCGATCTCGTTGAAGAGCTTCAACGACAGTTCGAGGATCCGTTCACGGGTGCGGCGGGGAGTTTTTGCTTCCATGTCGTCCGGCCCTGAAGTGTGTTCGCGCTGGGCCAAATACGACGGAACGCGCGGCACTTTCGCGACGCTGCGTCGTGTCAGCCCGGCGTGGTTGGTCTGTCTCGGAGTTGTGGGCCGATTATAAACCGGTCGTTCTCTTCTTCGACCGGCCTAGGGTTTTCATGGAGAAGCGACAAGCCGCCCGATCCATGCAACGAGGAGCGGGCCGGCGATGAGCACCCACGTGAGCAGGCATGCGCCGAGCGCGACCGTCACGGCCGCGCTGCCGAGATCCTTCGCGCGCCGGGAAAGCTCGTGGCGCTCGAGCGAAATGCGGTCGATGGCCGCTTCGACGCTCGAATTGAGCAGCTCGACGATCAGCACGAGCAGCACGGAGCCGATCAGGAGCACGTGCGAGACGGCGTCGACCGGGACGAGCGCGCCGCCCGGCACGAGTATCGCGGCGAGCGTGAGTTCCTGGCGAAACGCGCTCTCCTCGCGGATGGCCACTCGGAAGCCATTGACCGAGTTTTTGAGCGCATGCCAGGCGCGCGTGAACCCGCGATTGCCTTTGTAAGGGTTGAAGGGCGGCGGGGCGAGCGGATCGTCGGGGGAGAGCGGCTCCGGCCGCTCCACGTGGTCATCGCTCCCCTGCGGCTCGTCGGGCGCGAGATCGACGTGGCGCTCGCGAGCCGCGGGCGGTTCAGGGGGCGGGGGCGACTCGACCCGTTCGTCGCGGGCGAGCGATTCATCGCGCCTCATGCCGCGGCGTTCTCGTTCTCTTCGCGCCACGGGGCGCGCGAAAGGGGTTTCAAATGCGCGGCGAACTGCTCGGACGCGGCGCGCCAGGAGAACCGCTCGGCCCAGGCACGCGCGTGTGCGCGCTCGATTTTGAGCGCGTCGAGGCAAGCTTCGCGCAAGTCCTCGTTCATCGCGCCGGCTCCACCGTCGCCGAGCACGTCGATCGGGCCCGTCACGGGGTAGGCCGCGACGGGCGTGCCGCAGGCGAGCGCCTCTAGCAGCACGAGCCCGAAGGTGTCGGTGCGGCTCGGAAAGACGAACACGTCGGCGGCCGCATAGACTTTCGCGAGCTCGGCCTGCGTCAGCACGCCGAGGTAGTTGGCCTCGGGGTAGCGGGACTTGAGCTCCGCGAGCGCCGGGCCTTCGCCGGCCACCCATTTGGAACCGGGCAGATCGAGCTTGAGGAAAGCCTCGACGTTCTTCTCGATCGCGACACGGCCGACATAAAGGAAGATCGGCCGCGCCGTGTTGAGCACCTTCGATTCCATCGGATGGAAGATATCGAGGTCGACTCCGCGCGACCAGAGCACGACATTCGTGAAGCCGTACTGCTCGAGATCGGCTTTCACGACGGGCGTCGGCGCCATGACGGCGAGCGACGGCCGGTGGAACCAGCGCAGGAACCGATAGGAGACCGCGGCGGGCAGCGCGAAGCGGGCCTCGATGTACTCGGGAAAGCGCGTGTGATAGGCCGTCGTGAACGGCAATCCGTGCCGGATCGCGTAGCGGCGTGCGGCGAGCCCGAGCGGCCCCTCCGTCGCGATATGGAGCGCGTCGGGCGCGAACTCGTCGATCCGCCGGTTCAGCCGCATGCGCGGAAAGAGCGACAGGCGGATCTCGGGGTAGGTCGGACACGGCACGGTGCGAAACTCGAGCGGGGTGAGCAGCTCGACGCGATGCCCGAGCGCCGTGAGTTCACGCGTGGTGTTCTTGAGCGTGCGGACGACGCCGTTGACTTGAGGTTCCCACGCGTCGGTGACGATCATGATCTTCATGCGAAGCCCTATGCGGTGAAGGGGGAGCGTGAGGAGCGGGGCGGCGGACGTCGCGACCGTGAGCGCCCTGTCATTTTAGGCGGTTGCCTTGGCCTTGCGCGAATTGACTTCCGGCGAGCGCATCACGGTCCAATAGACCACCTGCAGCTCGCCCTCGAGCGTTTCGACGAGCGCGGAGAGGCTTTCGACCCAATCGCCGTCGTTGCAATAGGTAAGGCCGTCGACCTCGCGGATCTCGGCCTTGTGGATGTGGCCGCAGACGACGCCGTCGCAGCCGCGGCGGCGCGCCTCGTCGATCATGACCTGCTCGAACGACGAGATGAAGTTCACCGCGTTCTTGACCTGGTGTTTCAGATATTGCGAGAGCGACCAGTACTGAAAGCCGAAGCGGCTGCGAATACGGTTGAACCAGCGGTTGAGCACAAGGATCGCCGTGTAGGCGGTGTCGCCGAGATAGGCGAGCCACTTGGCGTGCTGAATTACGCCGTCGAAGAGATCGCCGTGAACGATCCAGAGGCGCTTGCCCGCCAACGTCGTATGGAACGCTTCGCCGCGCACATGAATGTCGCCGAACGCAAGATCGCAGAACTGCCGTGCCGCTTCGTCGTGATTGCCGGGAATGTAGACGACCTGCGTGCCTTTGCGCGCCTTGCGCAGGATTTTCTGCACGACGTCGTTGTGCGCCTGCGGCCAGTACCAGCCCTTTTTGAGCTGCCAGCCGTCGATGATATCGCCGACGAGATAGAGATACTCGGACTCGTTGTGGCGCAGGAAATCGAGCAGGTAATTGGCCTGGCAGCCGCTCGAACCGAGGTGGATGTCGGAGAGCCAGATCGTGCGGTAACGGTGTGGATCGGGCACGCTGTCGTCGTGGTGGCTGCTGCTCGAAGCCGGCTGCCGACCCCCTGCATCCTCGATCGTCGACGCGCCGCCGGGCGTGGCGGGGTGGAACGGAACGGCGTCAACCGAAGCGCCGATCTGCCGTAGGAGGGAAGTCGCGGACGTCGCACGGTCCATGGCTTCTCGCGTCGAGTTGTACATGTGTGCATTGCGCCACGCGCCCGTGACTGCCACATGACAGTCACGAGAAGTTCTTATTACGCAGCGGGGATTCGGCGGGCGGCCCGCGAGCGGGTCGCGGCGCGCGCGTCAGGATGGCGACGTGCCGGCCGTGGCCTGCCGACGCGCTTCGGCCATCACGATGCGCGTGCCGGCGAGGCGATCGTGGGGAAACTGTCGTGCGCCGTCGAGCCGCGCGGAGGCGGCCCAGAGCACGAACCAGACGGCTGCGGCGCCGAGGGTGTAAGGCAGAGAAAGGTCGAGGAGCGGGTGCAGCGCAAGCGGCGGCAGAAACCAGAGCCAGGCCAGCAGATAGCGAACGACGGCGCGGGCAGGCCGCACCGGGGAGCCGTGGCGGCCGACGAGGCGCAAGCGCCAGGTTTTCATCGGCAGCGTCTGGCCGCCGTGCGTCCAGCACCAGACGAAGTAGGCACCGACGACGAGCGCGATCCATGCCGCGAGCAGGTCGCGATGGACGAGCCCGTTGCGCTGCTGGGTGAGCGTGCCGAAGAGATAGCCGGCGAAAAAAACAATGCCGAAGAGAATCACCGCCTCGTAGACGAGCGCGGCGAGACGCCGGCGCACGCTCGGGGGCGGCAACGGCGGCGCACTCTTTGCCGCGCCGGCGTTGCCGAGCGCGCTCGTGTCCGATTCGTCCAATGCCGACATCGCGCGAGCCCTCAGGCGCCTTTGAAAATGCCCGATTGGTCCTCGGACGGCGAGAGCGGCGCACTGTTGGCCGGCGCCGGGCTGGCCGGGGCCGTCGGGACCGACGGCGGCGGCGCGGCGACGGGCGCCGACGCGCTCGTCGCGGACGCGACGTTACTGCCCGCGCCCGGCCGAGGCTCGACGAGCCGATTGAGCCCGCGAATCTCGCTTTTCGCGCCCGACGGGGGCGCGCTGACGACGGTCGGCCGCCGTTTGCGCTCGCTTGCGGCCAAGCGCGCCTTTTGCTCGGGCGAGAGTTGCTGATAGGCCGTCCACGCCTTTTGGCGCGCCTGCGGCGGCAGCGCTTTCGAGAGCTGGTAGTTTTCGCGCGCGACGCGCCGCTGCTCGGGCGTCATGCGCACCCACTCCGCCATCTGTTCATGCAGCCTTTTTTGCCGTTCGGGCGACATCTTCGCGAAACCGGACGCGATCTTGATCCATTTTCGCTTGCGTTCGTCGCTGAACTTGTCCCATACCGCCGCGAAAGGCGCGAGCGCCGCGTGTTGCGCGGGCGTCAGACGGGCCCACGAAAGCGGATTGTGGTCCGTGACGAGCGGCGGAAAGTCGAGCGCGAGCGGGGCGCCGGACGTCGACGTCGACGCCGACGCGACGGCGGGCGCGCTGGCGCCCGCGGCCGCATGGGCGGCGGCCGGCGGCGGGGCGAAAAACCGGTGGTAGGTGGCGGCGAATGCGACCGCCGAGGCGATCGCGCACGCGAACACGACGGCCAGGCCGCGCTTGTAGCTCACGCAGGACTCCTCCGCATGCGTTCAGCGCGCACGCGAGAGATACGCGTTGAACCCGTGATCGAGATACGCGTTGAGCGGGAGCTCGTCGTTGAGCATGGCTGCGTCGATGTCGGCAAGCTCTGCCGAGCGTTGCAGGTTTTCCCAGTAGGCGATCGCGGCGACACCGACGACGAGCGCAATGACGGGCCACGCGCGCAGCATGCGGACGAACGGCGACACGCGCCGTTCGCGCGGCGCGGACCGCGGACTCATGCTCGGCTCCCCCCCGGCATGCGCGAGCACTGGCACGAACGCACGCGCGGCGAGCGCTTCGGGCTTCTTGCGCGCGAGCGCGACGCGCCGCGCGGCCGCGAGTTTCTCGACCGTCGAGGCGGGCAAGCTGGCCGCGTTTTCGTCGAGCGCGCGACAGACGTTGTGCGCGAACTCGCGTTCTTTGATTTCGGGAGCGGGGCTCATAGCGTGATTCCTTTGGCCTTGAGCGCAACCGCCAGCGTATGCGTGGCTCTCGAGCAGTGCGTCTTGACACTGCCTTCGGAGCAGCCCATCGCGGCGGCAGTCTCGGCGACATCCATATCTTCCCAGTAACGCATGAGAAACGCCTCCCGTTGACGCGCCGGTAATTTTTGGATCTCTTCGTCGATGAGTGCAAGCACTTGATGGCGCTCGAGCGTTTGCTCGGAGCTTTCCGATCCGCCCGAGGCTTCCTGTCCTTCGATCGTTTCGAGCAGGTCGAATTCCTCGTCTTCGCCGCTGCCGAACGACGAAAAGAGGCTCACCCAGGTGTTGCGCACCTTCTGCCGACGAAAAAAGTCGTGCGTCGCATTCTGGAGAATACGCTGAAAGAGGAGCGGAAGCTCGGCGAGCGGCCGGTCGCCATACCGTTCGGCGAGCCGGATCATCGCGTCCTGCACGATGTCGAGGGCGGCATCGTCGTCGCGCACGGCGTAGACGGTCTGCTTGAACGCACGCCTTTCGACGCTCGTCAGGAAATCGGCGAGTTCCTTGTCTGATGCCATCCGAGGGAGGCCGCGCCTCTTTTTGGGGCGCGCGCCGTAATCGATTGAAAAATATCCGTAAAACTGGCGGATGCTAGCAAACTTTTCGAGATGACGGGGTGCGAACAGGGGGCCGCGGCGGCTTCGGGCGGCGTTTTTTCGAATCCTTGTGGTGCAAACGCCACCGGCACGCCTGCGCGGTGTCGGCTATCGGCGGCGCACGCTCTTCCGGCGCTGCAGCAAATTTTGCTTGACCGGCAGGGCCGTACCCGTTAACGTTTCCGGTTCGCAACATAAGTGATTGTCTTCTTTGAGGCGTGCCCAAGAGGCCCGCCTGTCAAACTGGACGCGCCGCTTGAACCCGAGCCACAAGCCCGGCAGAGAGCACCCGATCAATTTTTTGCCGAAAATTCGAAAGGTGAATGATGAATATGCCCAGCGCGGAATTCTCCACGTCGGATACCACCCCCCCTCATGAAGCTCCCTCGATCGGCGCGACCGTGCTCATGCGCGCGCTGGCCGACGAAGGCGTCGAGGTGCTCTGGGGCTATCCCGGCGGCGCAGTGCTCTACATCTACGACGAACTCTACAAGCAGGACAAAGTGCAGCACGTGCTCGTGCGCCACGAGCAGGCGGCGGTGCACGCGGCCGACGGCTACGCGCGCTCGACGGGCAAGGTGGGCGTGTGCCTCGTCACGTCGGGCCCCGGCGTGACGAACGCGGTGACGGGTATTGCCACTGCCTACATGGATTCGATTCCGCTCGTCATCATCAGCGGCCAGGTGCCGACGGCCGCGATCGGCCAGGATGCGTTCCAGGAGTGCGATACGGTCGGGATCACGCGCCCGTGCGTCAAGCACAACTTCCTCGTGAAGGACGTGCGCGACCTCGCGGCGACCGTCAAGAAGGCCTTCTACATCGCGCGTACGGGCCGCCCGGGACCGGTGCTCATCGACATTCCGAAGGACGTGTCGAAGACGCCGTGCGAGTACGAGCCCGTGAAGAGCGTGTCGCTGCGCTCGTATAACCCGGTGACGAAAGGGCACTCGGGCCAGATCCGCAAGGCCGTCTCGCTGCTGCTCGGCGCGAAGCGCCCCTACATCTACACGGGCGGCGGCATCGTTCTCGCCGACGCCGCGCGCGAGCTCAATCAGTTCGCCGATCTGCTCGGCTATCCCGTCACGAACACGCTGATGGGCCTGGGCGGCTACCGCGCGAGCGACAAGAAGTTCCTCGGCATGCTCGGCATGCACGGCACGTATGAAGCCAACATGGCGATGCAGCACTGCGATGTGCTGATCGCGATCGGCGCCCGCTTCGACGACCGCGTGATCGGCGATCCGCAGCATTTCTCGTCGCGTCCGCGCAAGATCATCCATATCGATATCGATCCGTCGTCGATCAGCAAGCGAGTGAAGGTCGACATTCCGATCGTCGGCGACGTGAAAGAGGTGCTCAAGGAGCTCATCGAGCAGCTGCAGCACGCCGAGCACGGGCCCGACGCCGCGGCGCTCGCCGAATGGTGGAAAGAGATCGAGAGCTGGCGCGCGAAGGACTGCCTCAAGTACGACCGGACGAGCCCGATCATCAAGCCGCAGTATGTCGTCGAGAAGCTCTGGGAGCTCACGGACGGCAGCGCCTACGTCTGCTCCGACGTCGGTCAGCACCAGATGTGGGCGGCGCAGTTCTACCGCTTCGACAAGCCGCGCCGCTGGATCAACTCGGGCGGGCTCGGCACGATGGGCTTCGGGCTGCCCGCGGCGATGGGCGTGAAGATGGCGCATCCCGAGTCCGACGTGGCCTGCATCACGGGCGAAGGCTCGATCCAGATGTGCATCCAGGAGCTGTCGACGTGCAAGCAGTACGACACGCCGATCAAGATCATCTCGCTCAACAACCGCTATCTCGGCATGGTTCGCCAGTGGCAGCAGATCGAGTACAGCAAGCGCTATTCGCATTCGTATATGGATGCGCTGCCGGATTTCGTGAAGCTGGCCGAGGCGTACGGCCATATCGGCATCCGTGTCGAAAAGACGGCGGATGTCGAGCCCGCGTTGAAGGAGGCGCTGCGACTCAAGGATCGCACCGTGTTTCTCGATTTCCAGACCGATCCGACCGAAAACGTCTGGCCGATGGTTCAAGCCGGCAAGGGCATCACCGAGATGCTGCTCGGTGCGGAAGATCTCTGACGGGGAACACTACATGCGACATATCATCTCCGTCCTGCTGGAAAACGAACCGGGTGCGCTTTCGCGCGTGGTCGGCCTTTTTTCTGCACGCGGCTACAACATCGAAACGTTGACGGTGGCGCCGACCGAAGACCAATCGCTTTCGCGCCTGACCATCGTCTCCATTGGCTCGGACGACGTGATCGAACAGATCACGAAGCACTTGAACCGCCTGATCGAGGTGGTCAAAGTGGTCGACTTGACCGAAGGCGCCCACATCGAGCGCGAGCTGATGTTGATCAAGGTAAGAGCGGTCGGCAAGGAACGCGAAGAGATGAAGCGGATGGCGGACATCTTCCGCGGCCGCATCATCGACGTAACCGAGAAGACCTACACGATCGAGCTGACGGGGGCGAGCGACAAGCTCGACGCCTTCATCGAAGGGCTCGACAGCACGGTGATTCTCGAGACGGTCCGCACGGGCAGTTCGGGCATCGGCCGTGGCGAGCGCATCCTGAAGGTCTGACGCCGCGTCAATGCTTTTTGGCGCCTCGCTCGTCGGGTACGGGTGTGGCGCGTTATCCGAATTTCACTGAATCGATCAAGCGAAGGAATCAACATGAAAGTTTTCTACGATAAAGACGCGGACCTCTCCCTCATCAAGGGCAAGGACGTCACGATCATCGGCTACGGCTCGCAAGGCCATGCCCACGCGCTGAACCTCAAGGAGAGCGGCGTGCGCGTGACGGTCGGTCTGCGCCGTGGCGGGGCATCGTGGAAGAAGGCCGAGCAGGCCGGGCTCGCGGTCAAGGAAGTCGCGGAAGCCGTGAAGGGCGCCGATGTCGTCATGATGCTGCTGCCCGACGAGCAGATCGCCGAGGTCTACAAGAGCGAAGTGCACGCGAACATCAAGGAAGGCGCGGCGCTCGCGTTCGCGCACGGCTTCAACGTCCACTACGGCCAGGTCATTCCTCGCGCCGATCTCGACGTGATCATGATCGCGCCGAAGGCGCCGGGTCACACCGTGCGCAACACGTACCAGAACGGCGGCGGCGTGCCGCACCTCATCGCCGTTGCGCAGGACAAGTCGGGCGCGGCGCGCGACATCGCGCTCTCGTACGCGGCGGCGAACGGCGGCGGCCGCGCCGGCGTGATCGAGACGAACTTCCGCGAAGAGACCGAGACGGACCTCTTCGGCGAGCAGGCGGTCCTTTGCGGCGGCACGGTCGAGCTCATCAAGGCTGGCTTCGAGACGCTCGTCGAAGCCGGCTATGCTCCCGAGATGGCGTATTTCGAATGCCTGCACGAGCTCAAGCTCATCGTCGACCTCATCTACGAAGGCGGCATCGCGAACATGAACTACTCGATCTCGAACAACGCCGAGTACGGCGAGTACGTGACGGGGCCGCGCATCGTCAATGAAGAGACGAAGAAGGTCATGAAGGAAGTCCTGAAGGACATCCAGACCGGCGAATACGCGAAGAGCTTCATCATCGAGAACCGCGCCGGCGCGCCGGTGCTGCAATCGCGCCGCCGCATCACGGCCGAGCACCCGATCGAAACGGTCGGCGCGAAGCTGCGCGCGATGATGCCGTGGATCGCGAAGAACAAGCTCGTCGACCAGTCGAAGAACTAAGCGCGCCCGATTCATCGGCATGTTCGAGAAAGCCGTCCCGCGCGTCGAGCGCCGGACGGCTTTTGCTATCCTACGGTTTTACAAAAAGACCCAAACTGTTTTATGAATTACCCTCATCCGATCATCGCGCGCGAAGGGTGGCCCTTCATTGCGATTGCCGCCGTCGTCGCGCTGTTGATCCATGCGGTCGCGGGGTTCGGCGTAGCCTGGATTTTCTGGCTGCTGCTCATTTTCGTCGTGCAATTTTTCCGCGATCCGGCGCGTCCGATTCCGACTGAGCCGGGCGCGGTGCTGTGCCCCGCCGACGGCCGTATCGTTGCGGTGGAGACGACGCTCGATCCTTACGTCGGCCGCGAGGCGCTCAAAATCAGCGTGTTCATGAATGTCTTCAACGTCCATTCGCAGCGTTCGCCCGTCGACGGCGCCGTGACCAAAATCGAGTATTTTCCGGGCGCGTACCTCAATGCGTCGATCGACAAGGCGTCGCTCGAAAACGAGCGCAACGCGATCGTCATCCAGACGGGGAGCGGACATACGGTGACATCGGTGCAAATCGCCGGGCTCATCGCGCGGCGCATTCTCTGCTACGTGAGGGAAGGGGAGCCGCTCACGCGCGGTCAGCGCTACGGCTTCATTCGCTTCGGTTCGCGCGTCGACGTCTATTTGCCTGTCGGCAGTCGCGCCAAGGTCTCGATCGGCGAGAAGGTGTTCGCCTCGTCGACGATTCTCGCCGAGCTCTGACGCGGCGCGAGGAGGAGTTCGATGGCCGCATTGAAACCGCGCCGCCCGCGTATCGGCAAATCGCCGCTGCCGCGAGCGTTCAGGCGCAACAAGATATTCGCCGACGCGGCGTCGCAGTCGTCAGTGAGCGCGCCGGCCGAAAACCGGCGCTTCGCGCGTCAGCAGTTCCTGCGCAGGCGCGGCATTTACCTGCTGCCGAACGCATTCACCACGGCTGCGCTCTTTTGCGGCTTCTTCGCCGTCGTGCAGGCGATGAACGTGCGCTTCGAGATCGCGGCCATCGCGATCTTCGTGGCAATGGTGCTCGACGGCATGGACGGCCGCGTCGCGCGCATGACGCATACGCAAAGCGCGTTCGGCGAACAGTTCGACAGCCTTTCCGACATGGTCTCGTTCGGCGTCGCGCCGGCGCTCGTCATGTACGAATGGGTGCTGAAGGACCTCGGGCGCTGGGGCTGGCTCGCGGCCTTCGTCTACTGTTCGGGGGCGGCGCTGCGGCTCGCCCGCTTCAACACCAACATCGGCGTCGTCGACAAGCGCTTCTTCCAGGGGCTGCCGAGCCCGGCCGCGGCCGCGCTGATCGCGGGCTTCGTCTGGCTCGCCACCGACAACCGCGTGCCGCTCAAGCTCGTCTGGCTGCCCTGGGTGGCGTTCGCCCTGACCGTCTACGCGGGCGTCACGATGGTATCGAACGCGCCGTTTTACAGCGGCAAGGCGCTCGACGTCAGGCATCGCGTGCCGTTCGCGGCGATATTGCTCGTCGTCGTCGCGTTCGTGCTCGTGTCCTCCGATCCGCCGTTGATGCTGTTCGGCCTCTTCGTGCTTTACGGCCTGTCGGGCTATGCGTTCTGGGGGTATCTGGCGCTGCGCCGGCGCGACAACCCGGCTCGCTCGGTGCCGCACGACCGCTGATTTGAGGGGGGCGCCGAGCCAGGCGCCCCCGACCAGGGGCACCCAGCCGATCGATTGCACGTTTTCGCGAATGCCGCTATAGTCGGCGACATGTCGAAATTTGCGTTCCCCCTCCTATCCCTTCTCGCCGGTGCGCCGCTACTACGCGGTCTAGCACTAGCGTCGGCGCGTCTCGCGCGCTGACCGTTCTCGCCCCCCGTCTGCCTTCGTTCGTTGTTCGGCGTCGCCAGCGGTGGCGCGAACACCCGAATTCCGTTGTGACTTTCCGACTTCCGATTGCAAATCGTCCAGGAGACCCAGATGGCAGACAAGCTGATAATTTTCGACACGACGTTGCGTGACGGCGAGCAGTCGCCGGGTGCTTCGATGACGAAAGAAGAGAAGATCCGCATCGCGCGGCAGCTCGAGCGGATGAAGGTCGACGTCATCGAGGCAGGCTTCGCGGCGAGCTCGAACGGCGATTTCGACGCCATCAACGCCATCGCGTCGCTCGTTAAAGAGAGCACCGTCTGCTCGCTCGCGCGCGCGAACGACAAGGACATCCAGCGGGCCGCCGACGCGCTGAAGCCGGCCGAGCGCTTCCGCATCCATACCTTTATCGCGACGTCGCCGCTGCATATGGAAAAGAAGCTGCGCATGACGCCCGATCAGGTCTACGAGCAGGCGCGGCTCGCCGTGCGCTTCGCGCGCAAGTTCACGGACGACGTCGAGTTCTCGCCCGAGGACGGCAGCCGCTCGGACATGGACTTCCTCTGCCGAGTGCTCGAGGCCGTGATCGACGAAGGCGCGACGACGATCAACATCGCCGATACGGTCGGCTACGGCGTGCCCGAGCTTTACGGCAACCTCGTGAAGACATTGCGCGAGCGGATTCCGAATGCGGACAAGGCCGTCTTCTCCGTGCATTGCCATAACGATCTCGGGATGGCCGTCGCGAACTCGCTCGCGGGCGTCCAGCTCGGCGGTGCGCGTCAGGTCGAGTGCACGATCAACGGCCTCGGCGAGCGCGCGGGCAATACGGCGCTCGAGGAAATCGTCATGGCCGTGAAGACGCGCAAGGACTATTTCGGTCTCGAGCTCGGCATCGATACGACGCAGATCGTGCCGGCGTCCAAGCTCGTCTCGCAGATCACCGGTTTCGTCGTGCAGCCGAACAAGGCGGTCGTCGGTGCCAACGCGTTCGCTCACGCTTCGGGCATCCATCAGGACGGCGTGCTGAAGGCGCGCGATACGTACGAGATCATGCGCGCCGAAGACGTGGGCTGGTCGGCGAACAAGATCGTGCTCGGCAAGCTCTCGGGGCGCAACGCCTTCAAGCAGCGCTTGCAGGAGCTCAACGTCAGGCTCGAGAGCGAAGCAGAGCTCAACACGGCATTCGCGCGCTTCAAGGAACTCGCCGATCGCAAGGCCGAGATCTACGACGAGGACATCATGGCGATCGTCGGCGAAGAATCGGCCGAGGCGGCCGAGCGCGAGCATTTCAAGTTTGTTTCGCTTTCGCAGCGTTCCGAGACGGGCGAGCGGCCGCACGCGCGCATCGTGATGTCGTCCGAGGGGCAGGAGGTCACGACCGAGTCCGATGGCAACGGACCTGTCGATGCGACGCTCAATGCCATCGAGGCGCACGCGAAGAGCGGCTCCGAGATGCTCCTCTACTCGGTCAACGCCATCACGACGGGCACGCAGGCGCAAGGGGAAGTGACGGTGCGTCTCTCGAAGAACGGGCGCATCGTCAACGGCGTCGGCACGGATCTCGACATCGTCGCGGCATCGGCGAAGGCCTATATCGCCGCCCTCAACAAGCTTTACGCCGGTGGCGAGAAGCTGAATCCGCAGATCTGACGTTGAACGCAACGGCGCCCGGTCCCCGGCCGGCCGGCGCCTGCCTCCCCGCGCAGCACGCGCGTAGCGCGGGGGGCGAGGCAGCCGTGGCGCACCCTACATCATTCCGAAGTGGTCGCGCTCGGGCTCGTGCAACGGATCGGGCGTCTTTTGCGTGAGCCGCAGCACGCCCTGCTGGTCGAAATAAAAGTTGTAGAGCAGGTACCAGACGTTGTCTTCCTGGTACCGGTAGGACCAGACCTCGCGCTTCATCAGCGGAAAATACGACGTTTCGACGGGGCGGCCGAAGTTGATGAGCACGTCCTTCTTCGTCCACGTGCCGATCTGCGCTTTATAGAACTCGTTGGCCGACAGCACCTGACGCACCGTCAGGACTTTGCCTGAAGCATCGATGTCCGCGGCCGTCGTCACTTCGCCCATCGGTTGCGTCGGCCACATGAGACGCTTGCCGCCCGTCGGCAGGTCATAGACTTCACGCGGCGGGCCGAGGCGCGCGACGAGCGTCGATTCCGCTTCTCCCGGCGTAAATTGCTGCCAAGGCTGCGCGCAGCCGGCCGTCACGAGCACGGCTGCCGCTGCCGCCACTGCTGAAAGACGCTTGCCCATCGACATAAGAAAACTCCTCCGTTCGTCCCCGGCGTTTTATCACGAGCCCCATTATTTTGACAGGCAACGCCCTCAAAAGATCGAGGGCGTCCCCCGCGAGCCACCCGCCGCTTGCGGCAGACCGCTTCGACGGCCTATGATCCGCGCTTTCGATCGATTGCATCGCGGGTGAGGAAGGACATCAACATGATTGCCGGAAGATGGGCTTGGATCGCCGTCGCCGCCGTCTCGACGGCGTTCTGCCTGGCGCGGGCGGCCGCGGCGGACCAACGGGCCGAGCCGGTGCGCCTGGCATTGATCGAAGGCATGTCGGGACCGTTCGCGGATGCCGGCGCGGCCGTCGAGCGCAACCTGCGCTTCGGCGTCGAGCGGGTCAACGCGCGCGGCGGAGTTGAGCTTGCCGATGGACGTCATCCGCTCGAGCTCGTCGTTCTCGACAGTCATGGCAGCGTCGACGAGGCGCTCGTGCAGCAGCGCGCGGCAGCCGACCGCCGTATTCCGTTCGTTCTGCAAGGGAACAGCTCGGCCGTCGCCGCGGCCCTGATGGCGGCCATCGACAAGCACAATGCGCGCGAGCCCGGCGATCGCCAGCTCTTCCTCAACTACTCGGCCGACGACCCGGCATTGACGGGCTCGGGGTGCAGCTTCTGGCATTTCCGCTTCGACGCGCATGCCGGCATGCGAATGAGCGCGCTCGCGGCCGTGATCGAGCGCGATCGGTCGGTGAAGAAAGTCTATCTGCTCAATCAGGACTATAGCTTCGGACGCGACGTGAGCGCGCTTGCGCGCGAGGCGCTTGCGGCCCGCCGCCCCGACATCGCCATCGTCGGGGACGAGTTCCACCCGATCGGGCGCGTGAAGGACTTCGCGCCCTATATCGCCAAAATCCGGGCGAGCGGCGCCGATGCGGTCGTGACCGGCAACTGGGGAAACGACTTGACCTTGCTCGTCAAGGCGGCGCGCGAGCAGGGCTTCAACGGCAAGTTCTATACGTTCTATGGCAACAGTCTCGGTGCGCCTGCCGCGCTCGGCGACGCGGGCGTCGGCCGCGTGCTTGCCGTGGCGGACTGGCACCCGAACGCGGGCGTCGCGCCGATGCCGGGGGAGGCCGGCGGCGCCCGGCAGCCCGATGCGGAGGCGGCGGCCGCTGCCTCGAACGCCTATTACGCCGCGTTTCGCGCGCGCTTTCCGGCCGCGCGCGACGACTATCCGGTGCTGCGCATGGAGATTCTGGTGGAAATGCTCGCCGACGCGATCACCCGCGCCCATACGACGGAAGCGGCGGCCGTCGCCAAAGCGCTCGAAGGGATGCGCTACGACAACGGATTCGAGCGGGTCGAGATGCGGGCCGACGATCACCAGCTGATCCAGCCCCTTTACGTGATCGAGATGGAGCGGGCCGGAGCCCCGGCTGTCCGGTTCGACAACGAGGGCTCCGGCTACGGCTTTCGCACGGTCCTCGCGCTGTCGCCGGAAGCGCCGGCCGAGCCGTTCGCCTGCCGGATGAAGCGGCCATGAATGGGTGGCCGGCCGGCGCGCCTGTGCTACAATGCTCGCTTCGTCGTAACCCACGGCACGGCCGTTCTTCCGTGACCGCCTGTCAGATTCAAAGGAAATCACATGTCTGTAGCTGATATCAAGAAGTCCGACATCGTCGCGCAATACGCGCGCGCCGCGAACGATACGGGTTCGCCCGAGGTTCAGGTTGCGCTGCTGACCTCCCGCATCAACGAATTGACCGCCCACTTCAAGTCGCACGTGAAGGATCACCACAGCCGCCGCGGCCTGCTGCGCATGGTGAGCCGTCGCCGCAAGCTGCTCGACTACCTGAAGGGCAAAGATGCCGACCGTTACCGTTCGCTGATCGAAAAGCTGGGTCTGCGCAAGTAATCGGCGCGGCGGTCGTCGCTTCATGCAAGATGCCTGTGTCAGCATGCTGATGCAGGCATTTTGTTTTTTTCGACCGCGCAAGGCCGCATGAGGCCGCAGAGGGTCGCTGAGAGACGGGCAGAGCTTTGTGTCATTCCAGTGCGGTGCACGCAATAAGAGCCGGAGCGCCGGCGAGCGGCGCGCTGGAATGGCATAACACTCCTCTTCCCGTGTCGCGAGGGCCCGCGGCGTCGTTGCCGGCATGTCTCGTCATGCCGCGCGGCGACAATCGACAACGAAGACGAGCAAAGAGAAAGTGAGAGAAAGCAAGGAGTGACCATGTCAATGTTCAATAAAGTCGTCAAAGAATTCAAATGGGGGCAGCACAACGTTCGCCTCGAGACGGGCGAGGTTGCTCGCCAGGCCACCGGTGCCGTCATTGTCGATATCGAAGACACCGTCGTGCTCGCGACCGTCGTCGGCGCGAAGGCGGCCAAGCCCGGCCAGGATTTCTTCCCTCTGACCGTCGATTACCTCGAAAAGACGTACTCGGCCGGCAAGATCCCGGGCGGCTTCTTCCGCCGTGAAGGGCGTCCGTCGGAACACGAGACGCTGACGTCGCGTCTCATCGACAGGCCGTTGCGCCCGCTCTTTCCTGAAGGCTTCTACAACGAAGTGCAGGTTGTCGTGCACGTGCTGTCGGTGAACCCGGAAGTGCCGGCCGATATTCCCGCGTTGATCGGCGCATCGGCCGCGCTCGCCGTGTCGGGCATTCCGTTCAACGGCCCGGTCGGCGCCGCGCGCGTGGCCTACGTCAACAACGAGTACGTGCTGAACCCGACACGCACGCAGATGAAGGATTCGCGCCTCGACCTCGTCGTCGCCGGCACTGAGCGTGCCGTGCTGATGGTGGAATCGGAAGCGGATCAACTGCCCGAAGACGTGATGCTCGGCGCCGTCGTGTTCGGCCACGAGCAGATGCAGACCGCCATCGATGCGATCCACGAGCTCGTCCGTGAAGGCGGCAAGCCCGAATGGGATTGGCAGCCGGCAGCGAAGGACGAGGCATTGATTGCGCGCGTGACCGAGCTCGCGCAGGCACAGCTCGACGGCGCCTATCAGATCCGCAACAAGCAGGAGCGCTCGAACAAGCTCAAGGAAACCTACGCGGCAACGGGCGTGAAGCTCGACGAAGAGGCGCTCGCGGCGGGCAAGCTGCCTGTCGACAAGGCGACGGTCGGCAACATCCTGTTCGATCTCGAGGCGAAGATCGTCCGCAGCCAGATTCTCTCGGGCGAGCCGCGGATTGACGGCCGCGACACGCGTACCGTGCGCCCCATCGAGATTCGCACCGGCGTGCTGCCGCGCACGCACGGCTCGGCGCTCTTCACGCGTGGCGAGACGCAGGCGCTCGTCGTGGCGACGCTCGGCACCAAGGGCGACGAGCAGATCATCGATGCGCTCGAAGGCGAGTACCGCGAGCGCTTCATGCTCCACTACAACATGCCGCCGTTCGCGACGGGCGAGACGGGCCGTGTCGGTTCGCCGAAGCGGCGCGAGATCGGTCATGGCCGGCTCGCGAAGCGCGCTCTCTCGCCGTGCCTGCCCGGCCCCGACGAGTTCGGCTATTCGATTCGCGTCGTCTCGGAGATCACCGAGTCGAACGGATCGTCGTCGATGGCCTCGGTGTGCGGCGGCTGTCTGGCATTGATGGATGCGGGCGTTCCGATGAAGGCTCACGTGGCCGGCATCGCGATGGGCCTCATCCTCGAAGGCAACAAGTTCGCGGTGCTCTCCGACATCCTCGGCGACGAGGATCACCTCGGCGACATGGACTTCAAGGTGGCCGGCACGGCCGAAGGCGTCACGGCGCTGCAGATGGACATCAAGATCCAGGGGATCACGAAGGAGATCATGCAGGTCGCGCTCGCGCAGGCGAAGGAAGGGCGCATGCACATCCTCGGCAAGATGACGGACGCCGTGGCCGGGGCGAGCACCGAGCTCTCCGAATTCGCGCCGCGCATGATCACGATCAAGATCAATCCGGAGAAGATCCGCGACGTGATCGGCAAGGGCGGCTCCGTCATCCGCGCGCTGACCGAGGAAACGGGCACGACGATCGACATCTCCGACGACGGCGTCGTCACGATCGCGAGCACGAGCAGCGAAGGCATGGCCGAAGCGAAGCGCCGCATCGAACAGATCACGGCGGAGGTCGAAGTCGGCCAGGTGTACGAAGGCACCGTCCTCAAGCTGCTCGAATTCGGCGCGATCGTGAACATCCTGCCGGGCAAGGACGGCCTGCTGCACATCTCCGAGATCGCCAACGAGCGCATCAAGGACATCAAGGACTACCTGAGCGAAGGCCAGCAGGTCAAAGTCAAGGTCATCCAGACGGACGAGAAGGGTCGCGTTCGCCTGTCGGCCAAGGCGCTGCTCAACGAGGCCGCCTCGGGTGGGTCGGGTGCCGTGGAGAGTGAGTCGGCGCCGCAGCAGTAACGCTGCGACGACGATGATGAGCGGCCGGTGCGCTTGCGAGCGAGCCGGCCGTTTTTTTATCAGAATAGTGCCGCGTGAAGTTGCTGCGCGAACCCGTCAGCGAGAGAGGTGAGGTAGATGAGAGCAATCGAAATTACCGAATTCGGCGGCCCCGAGGTGCTCGCGCTGGCCGAGCGGCCAAAGCCCGAGCCCGCGCCCGGCGAGGTGCTGGTGAAGGTCGCCGCATCGGGCGTCAACCGCCCCGATGTGTTCCAGCGCAAAGGGGCTTATGCCCCCCCTCCGGGCGCCTCCGACCTGCCGGGCCTCGAAATCGCCGGCGAGATCGTCGGCGGCGCGCTCGACGACAAGCACAATCCGTTCGGCCTCAGGATCGGCGATCGCGTTTGCGCGTTGCTGGCGGGCGGCGGCTACGCCGAATACGCGGCCGTGCCGCTCGCGCAATGCTTGCCGGTGCCGGCCGGCCTCTCCGATGTCGAGGCCGCGTCACTGCCCGAGACGTTCTTCACCGTCTGGAGCAATGTGTTCGAGCGCGGACAGCTGGGCGCCGGTGAGGGAGGGGCCAACGAAACGCTGCTCGTGCAGGGCGGTACGAGCGGCATCGGCGTGGCGGCGATCCAAATCGCGCACGCGCGGGGCTTCCGAGTCTTCGCGACGGCGGGCACGGCCGACAAATGCCAGGCTTGCGAAGCGCTCGGCGCCGAGCGCGCGGTCAACTACAAGTCGGAAGATTTCGTCGAGGTGGTGAAGTCGCTGACGAACGATCGCGGTGTCGATGTGATTCTCGACATGGTGGCGGGCGGTTACGTGCCGCGCGAGCTGTCGGCGCTTGCCGACGGCGGGCGGCTCGTGATCATCGCGCTGCTCGGCGGCGCGAAGGCCGAGGTGAATCTCAACGAGATTCTGCGCAGGAGACTGACCGTCACAGGCTCGACGCTGCGCGCACGCTCCGTCGACTTCAAGGCGGCGGTCGCGAGGCAGCTGAAGGAGCATGTCTGGCCGCTCGTCGAGGACGGACGCGTGAAGCCGATCGTCTATCGCGTGCTGCCTGCGCCGCAGGCGGCGGATGCGCACGCGCTCATGGAAAGCGGCGAGCACGTCGGCAAGATCGTGCTCGATTGGACGCAAGTTTGACCCGCCGTGCTCGCGCACAGTAAAATTGCGCGTTTTGCGTGCGTGTTATGTAGTCGATCGCGGCAGAGGGACAGAGGGGAGTTCGGGGACGATGGCGAGACAACCTGAGCAACGAGCGAAATGGGTGGTCGGCAACTGGAAGATGCACGGGCGGCTTGCCGATAACGAGGCGCTTTTGCGGGCTCTGGCGAGCGGTGCGGGCGCCTGCTCGGATATCCGGGCGGGCGTTTGCGTGCCGACCCCTTATCTCGCGCAGGTGGAGGCGGCGCTGAGCGGTACTCCGTTCGCCTGGGGCGTGCAGGACGTTTCGGCCCATACACATGGCGCTTATACGGGCGAAGTGGCCGCCGAGATGGCGCTCGAGTTCGGTGCAACGCTTGCCATCGTCGGTCACTCCGAGCGGCGCGCCTATCATGGCGAGCATTCGGAGCTCGTGGCCGCGAAATCCCAGCGTGCGTTGCAGGCCGGTCTGACGCCGATCGTCTGCGTCGGCGAGACGCTCGAAGAGCGCGAAAGCGGTGCAACGCAGGCGGTCGTCGGCGCCCAGATCGACGCACTGCTCGGGAAGCTGTCCGTGGAGGAAACGGCGCGCGTCGTCATCGCCTATGAGCCGGTCTGGGCGATCGGCACCGGCAGGACGGCGACGACCGACCAGGCGCAGGAGGTGCACGCGTTCTTGCGTGCGCGTCTCCTCGGCAAGCATGCGGTGCTCGCAAGCGTACCGCTGCTTTACGGCGGCAGCGTCAAGCCGGAGAACGCCGCGGCGCTTTTCTCGCAGGCGGACATCGACGGCGGCCTCATCGGCGGCGCGTCGTTGAAGAGTCAGGATTTTCTTGCAATCTGCGCGGCGGCGCAGGCGGCGGGCGCGGCGCGCTGAAGGCGCGCGGCGAACCGTGCCGGCTTTGCTTCCGGGTGCGCAAGCGAAAGGCGCTTTGCGCCTAAACCTCAATTCAGGTGAATGTGATGCTGTTTTTCAAAACGTTGGTCATCGTCGTACAGCTGCTGTCGGCGCTCGGTATCATCGGCCTCGTGCTGCTTCAGCACGGCAAGGGCGCGGACATGGGCGCGGCGTTTGGCAGCGGCGCATCGGGGAGTCTCTTCGGCGCGACGGGGTCAGCGAACTTCCTTTCGCGCACCACGGCAATCCTGGCAGCGGTGTTCTTTGCCGCAACGCTCGCGCTGACCTACATCGGCTCGTATAAATCGAAGCCTTCGGCCGGTGTGCTCGGTGTGGTCCCGACGGCGCCCGTCACTGCTTCGGCCGCCGGTCCCGCTTCCGCGCCCGCCGCGTCGGCCGCGTCGGCCGCGCTTGCGCCGGCTCCCGCATCGGGGCAGAGCGCGCCGGCGCCGGCCGTTCCGAAATGATCTTTTTCGCTGAACGTCGTATTTGTGCGTTGAACAAATCCAGCGGACAGGTTAGAATTTAAGTCTTGAAGCGATTCGCGGGTCTCGAAGAGTTGTGTCCCGGGTTGCAGTCAGTGCCGACGTGGTGAAATTGGTAGACACGCTATCTTGAGGGGGTAGTGGCGAAAGCTGTGCGAGTTCGAGTCTCGCCGTCGGCACCAACGTTATCCAATGCCAGCCGCTTGCTTCGCTTCGGCTGGCATTTCCACTTCTGGGGTTAAGCTTGCGGCATCCTTGCGGTGCAGGGGCACGTTGCGCGGGATGTGTGGGCAGTGTGAAGTGATTTTTCGATCGGGGATGGCATAGCAGTCGGTCTCCGTGGCACTTAGAACCAACCGTTAGAGGATAGTCTTGAACCTCGCAGCCTACTTCCCCGTTTTTCTCTTCCTCCTCGTGGGCCTGGGTTTGGGCATTGCGCTTGTCAGCATCGGCAAGATCCTCGGTCCCAGCAAGCCAGATAGCGACAAAAACGCCCCCTATGAATGCGGCTTCGAGGCGTTCGAAGACGCGCGTATGAAGTTCGACGTACGCTATTACCTCGTCGCCATCCTTTTCATCATCTTCGATATCGAGACCGCGTTCCTGTTCCCGTGGGGCGTTGCCCTGCGCGACATCGGCTGGTTCGGCTTCCTGTCGATGATGATCTTCCTCGTCGAACTGCTGCTCGGATTCGCCTATATCTGGCGCAAGGGCGGGCTCGAGTGGGAATGATGGATCGTTAATTGCCGATTTCTCGCGGGCGGCTAAGCGCGCGCCGCTCCGTTTGGAGTGCAAAGCAAATGAGTATCGAAGGGGTCTTGAAGGAAGGGTTTGTCACCACGACGGCTGACAAGCTGATCAACTGGACGCGCACAGGGTCGCTTTGGCCCATGACGTTCGGGCTTGCCTGCTGTGCGGTCGAGATGATGCATGCGGGCGCGGCCCGCTACGATCTCGACCGATTCGGCGTGGTGTTCCGCCCGAGTCCGCGTCAGTCGGATGTGATGATCGTCGCCGGCACGCTTTGCAACAAAATGGCGCCGGCGTTGCGCAAGGTCTACGACCAGATGGCCGAGCCGCGCTGGGTTATTTCGATGGGTTCGTGCGCGAACGGTGGCGGCTACTACCACTACTCGTACTCGGTCGTGCGCGGTTGCGACCGGATCGTGCCCGTCGATGTCTACGTGCCCGGTTGTCCGCCCACCGCGGAGGCGCTCGTCTACGGCGTGATCCAGCTGCAAGCGAAGATCCGCCGCACGAACACGATCGCCCGGCAATAGCCCCAGAACAGATCCAGCTTCCCCACAACATGGCAAGCAAACTCGAGACTCTCAAAGCGAACCTCGAGGCGGCCTTCGGCGGCCGTCTCTCGAGCATCACCGAATCGGTCGGGGAGCTCACGATCGTCGTGAAGGCGGGCGATTTCCTCGACGTGGCGAAGCGCCTGCGCGACGATCGCTCGCTCGGCTTCGAGCAGTTGATCGACTTGTGCGGCGTCGACTATCAAACGTACGGCGACGGCGCTTATGACGGTCCTCGCTTCGCCGCGGTCCTCCATCTGCTCTCGATTTCGAACAACTGGCGGTTGCGCGTGCGCGTGTTCGCACCCGACGACGATCTGCCGATCGTCCCGTCGGTCGTCGAAATCTGGAACTCGGCGAACTGGTACGAGCGAGAGGCGTTCGATCTCTACGGCATCGTCTTCGAGGGGCATCCGGACCTGCGCCGCATCCTGACCGACTACGGCTTCATCGGCCACCCGTTCCGCAAGGATTTCCCGATCTCGGGCTATGTGGAAATGCGTTACGACCCGGAAGAGAAGCGCGTCGTCTACCAGCCGGTGACGATCGAGCCGCGCGAAATCACGCCTCGCGTGATCCGCGAGGATCGCTACGGCGGTCTGAAACACTAAGAGGGCGCCATGGCAGAGATCAAGAACTACACGCTCAACTTCGGTCCGCAACACCCGGCCGCGCACGGCGTGCTGCGCCTCGTGCTCGAGCTCGACGGGGAAGTGATCCAGCGCGCCGATCCGCATATCGGCCTTTTGCATCGCGCGACCGAAAAGCTCGCCGAGAACAAGACGTTCATCCAGTCGGTGCCGTACATGGACCGGCTCGATTACGTGTCGATGATGGCGAACGAGCACGGCTACGTGCTCGCGATCGAGAAGCTGCTCGGGATCGACGTGCCGATCCGCGCGAAGTACATCCGTGTGCTCTTCGACGAGATCACGCGCGTCCTCAACCATCTGATGTGGATCGGCGCGCACGCGCTCGACGTCGGCGCGATGGCCGTGTTCCTTTACGCGTTCCGCGAGCGGGAAGACCTGATGGACGTCTATGAGGCGGTATCGGGCGCGCGCATGCATGCGGCCTACTATCGCCCCGGCGGCGTCTATCGCGATCTGCCCGACGCGATGCCACAATACAAGCCGTCGAAAATCCGCAATGCCAAGGCGCTCGAGAGACTGAACGAGGCGCGCCAAGGGTCGCTCCTCGATTTCATCGACGATTTCTTCACACGCTTCCCGGGCTGCGTCGACGAGTACGAAACGCTCCTGACCGACAACCGGATCTGGAAGCAGCGCCTGGTCGGCATCGGCGTCGTGAGCCCCGAGCGCGCGCTGCAGCTCGGCTTGACGGGAGCGATGCTGCGCGGCTCGGGCATCGAATGGGATCTGCGCAAGAAGCAGCCCTACGAAGTCTACGACCAGCTCGATTTCGACATTCCGGTCGGCGTGAACGGGGATTGCTACGATCGTTATCTCGTGCGCGTCGAGGAAATGCGTCAATCGACGCGGATCGCGAAACAATGCATTGAGTGGCTGCGGAAGAATCCCGGTCCCGTGATGACGGACAATCACAAAGTTGCACCGCCTTCGCGCGTGTCCATGAAGTCGAACATGGAAGAGCTGATTCACCACTTCAAGCTCTTTACCGAAGGCTTCCACGTGCCGGAAGGCGAAGCGTACGCGGCGGTCGAGCATCCGAAGGGCGAGTTCGGCATCTACCTGATCTCGGACGGCGCGAACAAGCCCTATCGCCTCAAGATTCGTGCGCCCGGCTACGCACACCTGGCGGCGCTCGACGAAATGGCGCGCGGCCACATGATTGCGGACGCGGTGACGATCATCGGCACGCAGGACATCGTGTTCGGCGAGATCGATCGTTGAAACGCAGGCGCCGCGCGAAGGGCGAGGAATGCAAGAGCGCTGGGTCTGCCGCGCAATCGGCGGCAGGTTTTCGTTCGGTAGGTTTTGAAAGAGTCGTGTTCAGAAAATGATCTCAGCTGAAGGCCTGAAAGAAATCGATCGCGCGGTCGCGAAGTACCCCGCGGATCAGAAGCAGTCCGCCGTCATGTCGGCGTTGGCCGTCGCTCAGGAAGAGCACGGCTGGCTCTCGCCCGAGCTCATGCAGTACGTCGCCGACTACCTCGGCATGCCGGCTGTCGCCGTGCAAGAGGTTGCGACGTTCTACACGATGTACGAGACGGAGCCCGTCGGCAAGTTCAAGATCACGCTCTGCACGAATCTTCCGTGCCAGCTCGGCCCCCATGGCGGCGCCGAAAGCGCGGCCGAATATCTGAAGCAGAGGCTCGGCATCGACTTCGGCGAGACGACGCCCGACGGCAAGTTCACGCTGAAGGAAGGCGAATGCTTCGGCTCGTGCGGCGACGCGCCGGTGCTGCTCGTGAACAACACGCGCATGTGCAGCTTCATGAGTCGAGACAAGATCGACCAGCTGCTCGAGGAGCTTTCGAAATGACGTCTTTGCACGATCGTCACATCAAACCGCTGATTCTCGCGGGCCTCACCGGCGAGAACTGGCATCTCGAGGATTACGTCGCGCGCGGCGGCTACAAGCAACTGCGCCGCATTCTCGAAGAGAAGATTCCCCCCGAGCAGGTGATTGCCGACGTCAAGGCGTCGGGCTTGCGCGGACGAGGCGGCGCGGGCTTCCCGACCGGTCTCAAGTGGAGCTTCATGCCGCGCCAGTTTCCGGGGCAGAAGTATCTCGTCTGCAATTCGGACGAAGGCGAGCCGGGCACGTTCAAGGATCGCGACATCCTGCGCTGGAACCCGCACTCGCTGATCGAGGGCATGGCGATCGGCGCCTATGCGATGGGGATCACGGTCGGTTACAACTACATTCACGGCGAGATCTGGGAAGTCTACAAGCGCTTCGAGGAGGCGCTCGAAGAGGCGCGCCGCGCCGGGTTCCTCGGCGAGAACATCCTCGGTTCGGGCTTTTCGTTCCAGCTCCATGCCCATCACGGCTACGGCGCCTATATCTGCGGCGAGGAGACGGCGCTGCTCGAATCGCTCGAAGGCAAGAAGGGACAGCCGCGCTTCAAGCCGCCGTTTCCGGCGAGCTTCGGCGTCTACGGCAAGCCGACGACGATCAACAATACCGAGACGTTCGCCGCGGTGCCGTTCCTTCTCGACATCGGACCCCAGAAGTATCTCGAGCTCGGCAAGCCGAACAACGGCGGCACGAAGATCTTCTCGGTCTCGGGCGACGTCGAGCGGCCGGGCAACTATGAAGTGCCGCTCGGCACCCCGTTCTCGACGCTGATGGAGCTGGCGGGCGGCGTGCGGGGCGGAAAGAAGCTGAAGGCCGTCATTCCGGGCGGCTCGTCGGCGCCGGTCGTGCCCGGTGACATCATGATGCAAACCGACATGGACTACGATTCGATCGCCAAGGTCGGGTCGATGCTCGGTTCGGGTGCCGTCATCGTCATGGACGAGACGCGCTGCATGGTGCGCTCGCTCCTGCGCCTGTCGTACTTTTATTTCGAAGAGTCGTGCGGCCAGTGCACGCCTTGCCGCGAAGGCACGGGCTGGCTCTGGCGTGTCGTCAATCGGATCGAGCACGGTCAGGGCCGCAAGGAAGACCTCGACCTGCTGAACTCGGTGGCCGACAACATCATGGGTCGCACGATTTGCGCGCTCGGCGATGCGGCGGCGATGCCCGTGCGCGGCATGCTCAAGCACTACTGGGACGAGTTCGCCTATCACGTCGAGCACAAGCGTTGCCTCGTCGGCGGGCATGCGGGGACGCCGCAGACGGTCGAGGCGGTGGTCGCGTAACGGCGACCTCGGGGCAAAAGGCGAAAGCCCCGGGCTGCGCGGTGCCGGCGGCAAGCAATTCATCGCATCGGCTCGCGCTCGCCGACTTCGCGCGGCGCGCGCGACGCGAGCGAACGAGCGAACGAGCGGTAAATAGGTTAAGGACCATCCACCATCATGGTTGAACTTGAAATAGACGGGAAGAAGGTCGAGGTGCCCGAAGGGAGCATGGTGATCCAGGCTGCCCATAAGGTCGACACGTACATCCCTCACTTCTGCTACCACAAGAAGCTTTCGATCGCGGCCAACTGCCGGATGTGTCTCGTCGAAGTCGAGAAGATGCCGAAGGCCGTGCCGGCCTGCGCGACGCCCGTCTCGGCCGGCATGGTCGTGCGCACGACGTCCGAGAAGGCGGTCAAGGCGCAGCAGTCGGTGATGGAATTCCTGCTCATCAATCACCCGCTCGATTGCCCGATCTGCGACCAGGGCGGCGAATGCCAGCTGCAGGACCTCGCCGTCGGCTACGGCAAGTCCGCCTCGCGCTACAGCGAGGAGAAGCGCGTCGTTTTTCACAAGAACGTCGGCCCGCTCATCTCGATGGAAGAGATGACACGCTGCATCCACTGCACGCGCTGCGTGCGCTTCGGACAGGAAGTCGCAGGCGTCATGGAGCTCGGCATGCTGGGCCGTGGCGAGAACTCCGAAATCACGACGTTCGTCGGCAAGACCGTCGACTCGGAGCTGTCCGGCAACATGATCGATCTGTGCCCCGTCGGCGCGCTGACGAGCAAGCCTTTCCGCTACAGCGCACGCACGTGGGAGCTGTCGCGGCGCAAGTCGGTGAGCCCGCACGATTCCGTCGGCGCCAACCTCGTCGTCCAGGTCAAGAACAACCGCGTCATGCGCGTGCTGCCGCTCGAGAACGAGGCCATCAACGAATGCTGGATCTCGGACAAGGACCGGTTCTCGTACGAGGGGCTCAATAGCGAAGAGCGCCTGACGCAGCCGATGATCAAGCAAGGCGGCCAGTGGCTCGAAACCAACTGGCAGACGGCGCTCGAGTACGCGGCGAAGTCGCTCAAGGGTATCAAGGACGAGCACGGCGCGAATGCGCTCGCGATGCTGGGCAGCCCGCACAGCAGCGTCGAAGAACTGTTCCTCCTGAAGGCGCTCGCCAAGGCGATCGGCACGCCGAACGTCGACTTCCGCCTGCGCCAATCCGATTTCTCCGCCGTGCCCACGGGCGCACCCTGGCTCGGCGTGCCGCTCGCCGAGCTTTCGACGCTCGACGCCGCGTTCGTCGTCGGCTCCTTCCTGCGCCGCGATCATCCGCTGCCGGCCGCCCGTCTGCGGCAGGCAGCGAAGACGGGCGCCAAGCTGCATTTGCTGCATGCGACCGGCGACCACTCGCTGATTCCGAGCGCGAAGACGATCGTCGCCGCGCCGTCGCAGTGGCTGGCCGCGCTCGCCGGGGTGGCCGGCGCCGTCTCGCAGGCGCGCGGCGTGGCGCTGCCCGAAGGGTTCGGCGGCGTCGAGGCGTCGGCCGCGGCGCAAGACGTGGCGGCCGCGCTGACGACGGGCGAGCGCCGCGTCGTCCTGCTCGGCAACAGCGTTGTCCAGCATCCCGATTTCTCGCGTATCCATGCGCTTGCGCAATGGATCGCCGACAACACGGGCGCCACGCTCGGCTTCCTGACCGAAGCGGCCAATACGGTCGGCGCGCATGTCGTCGGCGCATTGCCCGACGCCGGCGGCCTCAATGCACGCGAGGCGTTCGAAAAGCCGCGCAAGGGCTACGTGCTCCTCAACGTCGAGCCCGAGTTCGACACGGCCAACCCGGCGCAGGCGCTCGCGGCGCTCGGTCAGGCCGAGTCGGTCGTCATGCTGACGGCCTTCAAGACCGGCACCGAATATGCCGACGTGCTGCTGCCGATCGCGCCGTTCTCCGAAACGGCCGGCTCGTTCGTCAATGCGGAGGGCACGTTGCAGGGATTCAGCGGCGTCGTGCGGCCGCTCGGCGAAACGCGCCCTGCTTGGAAGGTGCTGCGTGTGCTCGGCAATGTGCTCGGCCTTGCCGGCTTCGAGTACGACACCGTCGAGGAAGTCCGCCGTGCGGCTATCGCCGACGGCGACGGCGCGATCCGCGCCAAGCTGTCGAACCGCGCAGCCGCCGCGCCGGCGGCGAACGGCACGCTCGCGAAGCCGGCCGGCTTCGAGCGCGTCGCCGATGTGCCGATCTATCACGCCGATCCGCTCGTGCGTCGGGCCCCGTCGCTGCATCTGACGGCCGCGGCGCGCGCGGCGCATACGATCGGCTTGCCGGCGGGACTGTTCGACAAGCTCGGCTTGAAAGAGGGCGACCCGGTGCGCGTGCGCCAGGGCGACCGTGCGGTCGTGGCGAGCGCGGTCCGCGATGCGGATCTGGCTGAGACGGTCGTGCGGGTGCCCGCGGCCACGCCCGCGGCGGCGGCGCTCGGCGGCCTGTTCGGTGAACTGCTGGTGGAGAAGGCTTAAATGAGCTTGTTCGATACGATCAATGCGGGCGGCAGCCAGGCGCTCGGCGCGGCGTGGCCCACGATCTGGGCGCTCGTTCGCATCGTCGTGGTATCCGTCGTCATCCTGCTTTGCGTGGCCTACCTGATTCTCTGGGAGCGCAAGCTGATCGGCTGGATGCACGTGCGTCTCGGGCCGAACCGTGTCGGCCCCGCGGGTCTGCTGCAGCCGATCGCCGACGTGCTGAAGCTGCTCTTAAAGGAAGTCATTCAGCCGACGGCGGCGGCGCGCTGGCTCTATCTGATCGCGCCGATCATGGTCGTCGTGCCGGCGTTCGCCGTCTGGGCGGTCATTCCGTTCCAGGCCGGCGCGGTGCTCGGCAACATCAACGCGGGTCTGCTCTATGTCATCGCGATTTCGTCGGTCGGCGTCTACGGCGTGATCCTCGCGGGCTGGGCGTCGAACTCGAAGTACGCGTTCCTCGGCGCGATGCGCGCCGCCGCGCAGATGGTCTCGTACGAAGTCTCGATGGGTTTCGCGCTCGTCGTCGTGCTGATGACCTCGGGGAGCCTCAACCTGTCCGACATCGTCGGCTCGCAGGAGCACGGCTTTTTTGCGAGCCACGGTATCACGTTCCTTTCGTGGAACTGGCTGCCGCTTCTGCCCGTTTTCGTCGTCTATTTCATTTCGGGCATCGCCGAAACGAACCGCCACCCGTTCGACGTTGTGGAAGGGGAGTCGGAGATCGTCGCCGGTCACATGATCGATTACTCGGGGATGGCGTTCGCGCTCTTCTTCCTTGCCGAGTACATCAACATGATCGTGATCTCGGCGCTCGCGGCAACGTTGTTCCTCGGGGGCTGGAGCGCGCCGTTCGGCTTCCTCTCGTTCATCCCGGGCATCTTCTGGCTCGTCCTGAAGGTGTTCGCGCTGCTGTCGGTGTTCATCTGGGCGCGTGCGACGTTCCCGCGCTATCGCTATGACCAGATCATGCGTCTCGGCTGGAAGGTGTTCCTGCCCGTGACGATCCTCTGGGTCGTGGTGATCGGGTTCTGGATCATGTCGCCGCTGAACATCTGGAAATAAAGGGCGGAACGAAATGACCGCAATTCAAAACTTCTTCAAGACGTTTTTCCTGACCGAGCTCATCAAGGGGCTGGCGCTGACGGGCCGTTACGCATTCAAGCGCAAGTTCACGGTGCAGTTCCCCGAGGAAAAGACGCCGATCTCGCCGCGCTTTCGCGGGTTGCATGCGCTGCGCCGCTACGAAAACGGCGAAGAGCGGTGCATCGCCTGCAAGCTCTGCGAAGCGATCTGTCCGGCGCTCGCGATCACGATCGAGTCGGAAACGCGCGCCGACAACACGCGCCGCACGACGCGTTACGACATCGATCTGACCAAGTGCATCTTCTGCGGTTTCTGCGAGGAGAGCTGCCCCGTCGATTCGATCGTCGAGACGCACATCCTCGAGTACCACGGCGAGAAGCGCGGCGACCTTTACTTCACGAAGGACATGCTGCTCGCGGTCGGCGATCGCTATGAAGCCGAGATCGCCGCGTCGAAAGCCGCCGACGCCCCGTATCGGTGACAAGGATTGACCAACGTAGTCAGTAGTGAGCGGTTGGCGCGGCGGCGTAAGGCCGTCGCGGCAGGGCTGGCTTGTGTGCCGGCGACCGCTTGAGCCTCAAGATGGGCTAACGATGAAACGGTGACCATGGAATTCACGACCGTACTGTTCTACATCTTCGCGCTGCTCCTGACGGTGTCGGGGCTGAAGGTGATCACGTCGCGCAACCCTGTCGGGTCCGCGCTCTTTCTCGTGCTCGCGTTCTTCAACGCGGCCGCCATCTGGATGCTGCTCGAGGCCGAGTTTCTCGCGATCCTGCTCGTGCTGCTCTATGTCGGCGCGGTGATGGTGCTGTTCCTGTTCGTCGTGATGATGCTCGACATCAATCTCGACGTGCTGCGGCGCGACTTCAGGCGCTTCGTGCCGATGGCGAGCATCGTCGGCGCGATCATCGTCGTCGAGACGGCGCTGATTCTCTGGCACGGCTACGGCGCGACGACGACGCCCGTGCACGACGCGACGACGGGCGGTGGGGCGGCCGCCGCGCTCCCGAACACGTTCCTGATCGGCAAGGCGATCTACACCGACTACGTCTTCGCGTTCGAAGTCGCGGGCCTCGTGTTGCTCGTGGCGATCATCGCGGCAATCGCGTTGACGGCGCGCAAGGGCAAGGACAGCAAGCGCCAGCGCGTCTCGGAGCAGGTCAAGGTGCGCGCGAAAGATCGCGTGCGGATCGTGAAGATGCCGGCGGAAACGGCGGTGCTCGAGACGGGCAAGGGCCCGGACGCGCCGGGCGAGACGGGCGCGAACGTCGGCGCGGGCGCCGTCGGCAACAACGGTTGAGCATCGAGGAGATAAACATGTTAACCCTGGCTCACTACCTCGTGCTCGGTGCGATCCTCTTTGCGATCAGCATCGTCGGCATTTTCCTGAACCGTCGCAACGTCATCATCATCCTGATGGCGATCGAACTGATGCTGCTCGCGGTGAACACGAACTTCATCGCGTTCTCGCATTACCTCGGCGACGTGCACGGGCAGATCTTCGTGTTCTTCGTGCTGACCGTGGCGGCGGCCGAGGCGGCGATCGGCCTCGCGATTCTGGTGACTCTCTTCCGGACCCTCGACACGATCAACGTCGAGGATCTCGATCAGCTCAAAGGCTAATTCAGGCACTGCGGCCATGACGACACTCAATGAAAATCTGCTGCTGGGCATCCCGCTCGCACCACTCGCCGGCTCGCTGATCGCGGGGCTAGCGGGCAAGGTGGTGGGACGCAAAGGGAGCCACCGGATCACGATCCTCGGCGTGTTCATCTCGTTCGTGCTCTCGGCGATCGTCTACGCCGACGTGATGAACGGCGCGAGCTTCAACGCGACCATCTATGAATGGATGCGCGTCGGATCGCTCAAGCTCGAGGTCGGTTTCCTCGTCGATTCCCTGACCGCGATGATGATGTGCGTCGTGACCTTCGTCTCGCTGATGGTGCACATCTACACGATCGGCTACATGGCCGACGACGACGGCTACGAGCGCTTTTTCTCGTATATTTCGCTCTTCACGTTCTCGATGCTGATGCTCGTGATGAGCAACAACTTCCTGCAGCTCTTCTTCGGCTGGGAAGCGGTCGGTCTCGTGTCGTACCTGCTGATCGGGTTCTACTTCACGCGTGAAAGCGCGATCTACGCGAACCTGAAGGCGTTCCTCGTGAACCGTGTCGGCGACTTCGGCTTTTTGCTCGGCATCGGCCTGATCCTCGCCTATGCCGGCTCGATGAATTACGGCGAAGTGTTCGCGAAGCGCAACGAGCTCGCCGCGATGACGTTCCCCGGCACGGACTGGGGGCTCATCACGGTAGCTTGCATCTGCCTCTTCATCGGCGCGATGGGTAAGTCCGCGCAGTTCCCGCTGCACGTCTGGCTGCCCGATTCGATGGAAGGCCCGACGCCGATCTCCGCGCTGATTCACGCGGCGACGATGGTGACGGCCGGCATCTTCATGGTCACGCGCATGTCGCCGCTGTTCGAGCTCTCCGACACCGCGCTCTCGTTCATCATGGTGATCGGCGCAATCACGGCGCTCTTCATGGGCTTTCTCGGGGTCGTGCAGAACGACATCAAACGCGTCGTCGCCTATTCGACGCTGTCCCAGCTCGGCTACATGACCGTCGCGCTCGGCGCCTCGGCCTACTCGGTCGCTGTCTTCCACCTCATGACGCACGCCTTCTTCAAGGCGCTGCTGTTCCTCGGCGCGGGCTCCGTCATCATCGGCATGCACCACGACCAGGACATGCGCAACATGGGCGGCCTCTACAAGTACATGCCGATCACGTGGATCACGTCGCTGGTCGGCTCGCTCGCGCTGATCGGCACGCCGTTCTTCTCGGGCTTCTACTCGAAGGATTCGATCATCGACGCCGTGGCCCATTCGAATCTGCCGGGGTCGAGCTTCGCCTACTTCGCCGTCGTGGCGAGCGTTTTCGTGACGGCGCTCTACTCGTTCCGGATGTACTTCATGGTGTTCCACGGCGAGGAGCGCTTCCGTCATCCGCAGGATTTCGGCAACGCTCACGGCGCCGAATCGTCGGCGCACGGCGAGCATGGCCACGATGAGCACGCGCATCACTCGCACGAGCCTCATGAAACGCCGTGGGTCGTGTGGGTGCCGCTCGTGCTGCTCGCGATCCCGTCGATCGTCATCGGTGCGATCGCCGTCGGTCCGATGCTCTACGGGGACTTCTATCAGCACGGCGTCGCGTTCGACAAGGTCATCTACATTGCCGATAACCACCCGGCGCTGCACGAGATGGCCGAAGAATTTCACGGCTGGCTCGCGATGGGCCTGCATTCGGTGTCGGGCCTGCCCGTGTGGCTCGCACTCGCGGGCGTGGTGACGGCGTGGTTCCTGTACCTCAAGCGACCTGACCTGCCGGCGACGATCCGCCGCGCGTTTGGGCCGATCTACACGCTGCTCGACAACAAGTACTACATGGACAAGATCAACGAAGTCGTCTTCGCACGGGGCGCGGTGGTCATCGGCCGCGGCCTCTGGAAGGAAGGCGACGTCGTTTGCATCGACGGTATCGTCAACGGAAGCGCGCGCTTCATCGGCTGGTTCGCGAGCGTGATCCGCTTCCTGCAATCCGGCTACATCTATCACTACGCGTTCGCCATGATCATCGGCATGCTGGGGCTCCTTACCCTGTTTGTCACGCTCGGCGGGAAATAAAGGCGGGGAGAGAAAACTCAATGCACTCGTTTCCGATTCTCAGTGTCGCGATCTGGCTGCCGATCGTTTTCGGGCTGATCGTCCTTGCCGTCGGGTCCGACAAAAACCCTGCGCCCGCGCGCTGGATTGCACTCGTCGGCTCGGTCCTCGGGCTCATCGTCACGCTGCCGTTGATCAGCGGCTTCGATTCGTCGAGCGCCGCGTTGCAGTTCGTCGAGCAGTCGGACTGGATCGATCGCTTCCATATCACGTATCACCTCGGCGTCGACGGCATCTCGATGTGGTTCGTCGTGCTGACGGCGCTGATCACGGTCATCGTCGTCATCGCGGGCTGGGAGGTGATCACCGAGAACGTCGCGCAATACATGGCGGCGTTCCTGATCCTCTCCGGGATCATGGTCGGCGTGTTCTCGGCCGTCGACGGACTGCTCTTCTACGTGTTCTTCGAGGCGACGCTGATCCCGATGTACCTGATCATCGGTATCTGGGGCGGCCCGAACCGGATTTATGCCGCGTTCAAGTTCTTCCTCTATACGCTCGCCGGCTCGCTGCTGATGCTGGTCGCGCTGATTTACCTGTACGTGCAAACGGGTACCTTCGATCTCGCCGCCTGGCAGAAGGCGCCGCTCGCGATGACGCCGCAGGTGCTGCTCTTTATCGCGTTCTTCCTCGCGTTCGCGGTGAAGGTGCCGATGTGGCCCGTCCATACCTGGCTGCCTGATGCGCACGTCGAAGCGCCGACGGGGGGCTCCGTCGTCCTGGCCGCGATCATGCTGAAGCTCGGCGCGTACGGCTTCCTGCGTTTCTCGCTGCCGATCGCGCCCGATGCGAGTCACGCGCTCGCGCCCGCCGTCATCACGCTGTCGCTCATCGCCGTCATCTACATCGGCTTCGTCGCGATGGTGCAGGCCGACATGAAGAAGCTCGTCGCCTATTCGTCGATCGCGCACATGGGGTTCGTCACTCTCGGCTTCTTCATCTTCAACCAGCTCGGCACGGAAGGGGCGATCGTGCAGATGATCTCGCACGGCTTCGTCTCCGGCGCGATGTTCCTTTGCATCGGGGTGCTCTACGACCGTATGCATTCGCGCCAGATCGCCGATTACGGCGGCGTCGTCAATGTGATGCCGAAGTTCGCGGCGCTCGTCATGCTGTTCTCGATGGCCAACTGCGGCTTGCCGGGCACCTCCGGGTTCGTCGGCGAGTTCATGGTCATCCTCGCAGCCGTTCAGCACAATTTCTGGATCGCTTTCGGCGCGGCGTTCACGCTGATTCTCGGCGCGGCCTATACGCTCTGGATGTATAAGCGCGTCTACTTCGGCGCCGTCACGAACGATCACGTGAAGTCGCTTGCCGATATCAACGGCCGCGAGTTCCTCGTGCTCGGCGTGCTGGCGGCGCTGACGCTGTTCATGGGCCTCTATCCGAAGCCCTTTACCGATGTAATGCACGTGTCCGTGCAGGACCTCCTCTCCCACGTCGCGCAGTCGAAACTGCCGCCGCTGCCCCAGTAACGCCGAGCGGAGGAACGAAAAGATCATGCAAAACGCCTCTATGACTGTCCTGTTGCCCGACGCGCTCATCATGGTGGCCGCCGTCGTGGCCTGGCTCAACGAAACGTTCGTCGGCGATTCCGGCCGCCGCGTCACCTATCTGATCGGCGTGCTGTCGTCGCTCGTCGCCGGCATCTGGTTCGCGACGCTGATCGTCACCCCGCAGCAGTACTTCTTCTCGCACATGTACGTCGTCGACGGCTTTGCGAGTGCGATGAAGGCGGTCGTGTCGATCGGCTACGCGATCACGATGATCTACTCGCGCAAGTACCTGGAAGACCGCGACCTCTTCCGCGGCGACTACGTGCTGCTCGGCATGTTCGCGCTGCTCGGCCAGCTGGTGATGATCTCGGGCAGCAACTTCCTCACGCTCTATCTCGGCCTCGAGCTGATGTCGCTGTCGCTCTACGCGGCCATCGCGATGCGCCGCGACGCGTCGCAGTCGAACGAAGCGGCGATGAAGTACTACGTGCTCGGCGCGCTTGCCTCGGGTTTCCTGCTCTACGGCATCTCGATGATCTACGGCGCGACGGGCTCGCTCGATCTCAGCGAGGTGCTGAAGGCAATCGCATCGGGCCGGATCAACGACGCGGTGCTGCTCTTCGGCGTCATCTTCATCGTGGCCGGCGTCGCATTCAAGATGGGCGCCGTGCCGTTCCATATGTGGGTGCCGGATGTCTACCACGGCGCGCCGACGGCGATGACGCTGCTCGTCGGCGGCGGCCCGAAGGTAGCCGCGTTTGCATGGGGCCTACGCTTCCTCGTGATGGGTCTTCTGCCGCTCGCCGCCGATTGGCAGGACATGCTGATCATCCTGGCCGCGCTCTCGCTCATCGTCGGCAACATCACCGGTATCGCGCAGCGCAATGTCAAGCGAATGCTCGCCTACTCGGCGATTTCGAACATGGGCTTTGTGCTGCTGGGCCTGCTGGCGGGCGTCGTCGACGGTAAGGCCGACGGCATGGCGAGCGCCTACAGCTCGGCGATGTTCTACAGCATCATTTACTTCCTGACGACGCTCGGTTCGTTCGGCATCGTCATGCTGCTGGCGCGCCGCGATTTCGAAGCGGAGACGCTCGACGACTTCAAGGGCCTCAACAAGCGCAGCCCGGTTTATGCGTTCGTGATGATGGCGATGATGTTTTCACTCGCCGGCATCCCGCCGACCGTCGGTTTTTACGCGAAGCTGGCCGTGTTGCAGGCGGCCCTCAACGCCGGGCTCGTCTGGCTCGTCGTTCTCGCCGTCATTACCTCGCTCTTTGGCGCCTTCTATTACCTGCGCATCGTCAAGCTGATGTATTTTGACGCTCCGCAGGACAACGCGCCGCTCGCAAGCCCGATCGCCAATCGTTGGGTGCTGACGATCAACGGCGTTGCCGTGCTCGTGCTGGGCATCGTGCCGGGTCCGTTGATGACGCTCTGCCTGAACGCCATCGCCCACACGCTGCCCGTAGCACTGTGATGCCCCCGCGCTCACTATCGTTCGCTGCCCCGCAGGTAATCCCCTTGGCGACGGGGCGCTGAGATGTCGGCCGCAGGCTGGTTCGTCGTCCTGTTGGCGGTGCTCGCCGCCAACGTGCCATTCGCCAATCAGCGGCTTTTCGCGGTCCTGCCGCTCGGCGCGGTGAAAAAGAGCGCCTGGATCAGGATCGCCGAGCTGATTGCGTTGTATTTCGCGGTCGGTGCGCTCGGCTTTATGCTCGAAGCGCGCGCCGGCAACCGCTTCGAGCAGGGCTGGCAGTTTTACGCGATCACGTTCTGCCTCTTCCTCGTTTTCGCGTTTCCGGGGTTTACCTTTCAATATCTCGTCAGGCGCCGCTGACGGAGCGTCAAATGGGGAGTGGAGGAGACGTTCCTTCCCTATCGGAGAAAAGCGCATGGCCGACTTGCCCGACAATGACCACGATGCGTCGCTGACCGAGACGCGCCTTTCCGGCGAGACCGTCCACAAGGGCTCGTTTTTGCACGTCAAGCGCGATGTCGTGAGGCTGCCCGACGGTAAGCAGGCTACGCGCGAATATGTCCAGCACCCTGGCGCCGTAATGGTGATCCCGCTGTTCGACGACGGGCGCGTGTTGCTCGAGCGTCAATATCGCTATCCCATCGGCCGTGTGATGGTCGAGTATCCGGCCGGCAAGCTCGACGACGACGAAGACGAGCTCGCCTGCGCGCAACGCGAGCTGCAAGAGGAAACGGGCTATACGGCGCGTGAATGGCACTTCCTTACGCGCATCCATCCGATCATTTCGTATTCGACCGAGTTCATCGACATCTTTCTCGCGCGCGGACTGACCTCGGGCGAGCGCAAGCTCGACGACGGCGAATTTCTCGAGACCTTCGTGACCGAGCTGCCGCAGGTCACCGAATGGATCCGCACCGGTGCGATCACCGATGTGAAGACGATCATCGGCACCCTTTGGCTCGAGAAGGTGCTCGCCGGCGTCTGGACGCCAGGCGACGCCGCGGCGGCACGAGTGTCCGGCAAATAGGGCGTGGTCCGCGCGGTTCGCGCAAGCGCGCTAGAATGAGCCGTTTCGTTCGGTGAACGGTCGTTCACCGGAATCGTTTTCGCGCTACACTTAGCCGCAGTTTTTGTCCGATCGAGCATGAAGGTCCTTGATTTGCAATGTCCGCACGGCCATCGGTTCGAAGGCTGGTTCGCCTCCGTCGATGAGTTTGAATCGCAGTTGTCGCGCAAATTGGTCGAATGTCCCGTTTGCGCCGCGACCGCGGTGAGCCGTGTCCCGTCCGCACCGCGCCTGAATTTGTCGGGCGCCACGAGCCCCGGCGAGAGCGGGGTGGGAAGGCGTGCGTCCACCGGCGACGAGGTGCAAGCGGGTGCGCCCGCCGCGCAGAGGGAGCGCATGCGCGAAATCGAGGCGCGCGCCATGCGTGCTTTGCGTGAGCTGGTCCAGAACACGGAAAACGTCGGCGACCGGTTTGCCGAAGAGGCGCGCCGCATCCACTACAACGAGGCGCCTGCCCGCAATATCCGCGGCGTAGCCACGCCCGATGACGCGCGCTCGCTCGCCGAAGAAGGGATCGACGTCATGGCGGTGCCTGGCGCCTGGGCGTCGAAAGAGTCGCTGCAGTAAGCCCAACAAGGAGACAGCGCGATGGGTTTGAGCTTCGAGGACCTCGAAGTCGGCTCCCGGCGGGACGCGGGCGCACATACATTCAGCGTCGATGAGATCCTCGAGTTCGCCGAGCGCTTCGATCCGCAACCGTTTCATCTCGATGAGTCGGCCGCAAAAGCGTCCCCGTTCGGCGGGTTGATCGCGAGCGGCTGGCATACGTGCTCGGTGCTCATGGGCCTTTGCGGGCGCAACATGCTGAGCGGCTCGACCTCGATGGGCTCGCCCGGTATCGACGAGATTCGCTGGATCAAGCCCGTGCGTCCCGGCGATACCATTCACCTTTTCATTTCGGTCCTCGAGAAGCGAATTTCGGGGAGCCGGCCTGATCGTGGCATCGTCTCATTGCTTTGGGAGGGTATCAATCAGGCGGGCGAGACCGCGGTGACCGTGCGATCGAAGGTGATCTTCGGTTTGCGCGGCGCTTAATGCTTCGCGTACTGCGTGGCGCCGAACAACATTTCCCTTGCCTTGTCGTCCACCAGGGGCCTGCGGGCAGAAGCAAGCACATCGACGCCACGCACGACGGCCGGCCGCGCCGCAATGGCTTCATGCCAGCGCTTCACGTTCGGGAACTCGCTGAGCTCGATACCCTGGTTTTGCCATGAGCGCGTCCACGGAAAGGCTGCGATATCCGCAATCGTGTAGTCGTCGCCGGCAAGGTACCGAGTTTTGCTCAGCTGCGTGTCCATGACACCATAGAGGCGCTTGGCCTCGTTCGTGTAGCGGTTAATCGCGTATTCGATCTTTTCCGGGGCATAGACGCGGAAGTGATGCGTCTGCCCGAGCATCGGCCCGATGCCGCCCATCTGGAACATGAGCCATTGCAGTGTCGAGTAGCGCGCCACCGGGTCAGCCGGCAGGAATTTGCCCGTCTTCTCGGCGAGATAGAGGAGGATCGCTCCTGATTCGAAGAGCGAGATCGGCTTGCCGCCGGGACCGTCGGCATCGACGATCGCCGGGATCTTGTTGTTCGGGCTGATGGCGAGAAACTCGGCCTTGAATTGATCGCCGGCACCGATATCGATCGCATGGACGCGATATTCGAGGCCCGTTTCCTCGAGCATGATATGGACCTTGTGCCCATTCGGCGTCGCCCAGCTATAGACATCGATCATCGCGGCTCCTTGGAGGACGGTGGCGTCGCGACAAGCAACGCCGATCGAGCCGCAAATTAGCATAGAACGATGAGAGCCGCAGACAGCGCCGCAAACCCCTTTTAGCGGTGCGGTTTCGGTACGCGTGCGCGCCGTCGCCCCCCGCGCGTTAGACTCTCGTCAGGTCGCGCTTCGCGGGGTATAGCGCGCCAGTTCCAGCTTCGCAATGGCGTTTCGGTGCACTTCGTCGGGACCGTCTGCAAAGCGCAGCGTGCGTGCTAGCGCGTACGCGTAAGCGAGCGGAAAATCGTCGCTGACGCCACCGCCGCCGTGCGCTTGGATCGCCCAGTCGATCACCTGGCACGCCATATTCGGCGCGACCACCTTGATCATCGCGATCTCGGCGCGCGCGGCCTTGTTGCCGACCGTATCCATCATATAGGCCGCCTTCAGCGTCAGGAGGCGTGCCTGCTCGATCGCGCATCGCGCTTCGGCGATGCGCTCCTGCGTGACCGTTTGCGCGGCGATCGGCTTGCCGAATGCGACACGCTCGGACGTCCGTCGACACATCAGTTCGAGGGCTCGCTCGGCGAGCCCCACCAGCCGCATGCAGTGATGGATGCGGCCAGGGCCGAGGCGACCTTGCGCGATCTCGAAGCCGCGACCCTCGCCGAGCAGCACGTTCGCGGCGGGCACGCGCACGTCGTCGAGCGAAATTTCCATATGGCCGTGCGGTGCGTCGTCGTAGCCGAAAACGTTGAGCGGGCGATGCACGGTGATGCCCGGCGTATCGGCCGGCACGAGAATCATCGATTGCTGCGCATGCTTCGGCGCGGCGGGGTCGGTCTTGCCCATGACGATGTAGACTTTGCAGCGCGGATCGCCAGCCCCCGAGGACCACCACTTGCGGCCGTTGATCACATAGCTGTCACCGTCGCGTTCAATGCGCGTGCGGATATTCGTCGCGTCGGACGAGGCGACGTCGGGCTCCGTCATCAGGAACGCCGAGCGGATAACGCCTGCGAGCAGCGGTTCGAGCCAACGGCGTTTTTGTTCGTCCGTACCATAGCGCTCGATGGTCTCCATGTTCCCCGTATCGGGTGCATTGCAATTGAAGACTTCGGGCGCCCAAGGTACGCGTCCCATGATCTCCGCGAGCGGCGCATATTCGAGATTCGTGAGGCCGGCACCGCACGACGAGTCGGGCAGAAAGAGATTCCAGAGGCCAGCCTCGCGTGCGCGAGCTTTGAGCGTCTCGATCAGCTGTGTCGGCACCCACGCGTTGCCGTTTTGGCGATTGCGCCCGACTTCTTCGATGAACGCGCGCTCGTTCGGGTAGATGTGCTCGTCGAAGAAAGCGAGGAGCCGCGAACGCAGCGCCTCGACTTTGGGGGTGTAGTCGAAATTCATCGTCAGCTCCCTTTCAATCTCGAGTCAGCGCACCTTCTGTGCGTACGACCACGCGAGCTCCGCCATCGGCCTCGCGCGCCGGCCAGCGTCGGCCGCTTGCGCGCTCGCGGCGGTACCGACGGTCACGCGCTTCATGATGCCCTGCAGGATCGCGGCGATGCGAAACATGTTGAAGGCGAGGTAGAAATTCCAGTCGCCCGTGATCGCGAGCCCCGTACGCTCGCAGTAGCGGGCGACGTAGCTGGCTTCGTCGGGGATGCCGAGCGTCGCCCAATCGAGGCCGCCGATCCCGCGGAATTGCCGCGGATCGACGTGCCATGTCATCACGTGATAGGCGAAATCGACGATCGGATCGCCGAGCGTCGACAGCTCCCAATCGAGCACCGCCAAGATGCGCGGCTCGCTCGGATGGAAGATCAGATTGTCGAGCCGATAGTCGCCATGTACGATTGCGACACGCGTTTCGCCGTCGGACGATTCGACGGGAACATGGGCGGGCAGCCACTCGATGAGTCGATGCATCGCTTCGATCGGCTCGGTCTCCGAGGCTTCGTACTGCTTGCTCCAGCGTGCGATCTGGCGCGCCAGATAGTTGCCTGGCTTGCCGTAGTCCGCGAGGCCGACGCGCTCGGCATCGACCGTATGGAGCGCCGCGATCACGCGGTTCATTTCGTCGTAGATCGCCGTGCGCTCGTCGCGCGACATGCCGGGCAGTGTCGGGTCCCAGAGCACGCGTCCGTCGACGTGCTCCATTACATAAAACGCGCGACCCATCACCGATTCGTCGTCGCAAAGCGCGAGCATGCGGGCGACGGGCACATCGCTGCCGGCCAGCGCATCCATCACGCGGTACTCGCGCTCAATCGCGTGCGCGGACGGAAGAAGCTTCGCGGCAGGCCCGGGCTTCGCGCGCATCACGTAACTTCGCGTGGGAGTGACGAGCTTGAATGTCGGGTTCGACTGGCCACCCGCGAACTGCTCGACGGCGAGCGGGCCCGCGAATCCGTCGACATGCTCGCGCAGCCAGGCCGAAAGCGCTGCTTCGTCGAAACGCTGTTGCGCCGATACCGAGCGCGTGCCGGTGAACGCGGAATAGTCCTGCCGCTGATCCGCGTCGCCTGCCTGTGGGCTGTGCGCCGTCATGTCCGGCTCCTCCGATGTCCTAGTCGTGGTCCTAGTCCCCTCGATATCGCAGATATTGGGCGTAAAGCATCTCCATCGTCGTGTGCCGCACATCGCGAAAGAGCGGGCCGGGCGGCGCGTAATTGAGCATCCGCACCACCCAATCGCGTGGCTGGCTACCGGCGTCGAGTGCATTGATACACCCCGCCGCTTGGGCAAGATGGCCGAAGAATGCTCTGCCGCCCGCCGTGATCGCATGCGAGAGCAGCGCGCGGTTGACGCCACCATGCAGCACGAGCAATACGGTATCCCACGATGGATCGGCGCGCAGCCGGGCGAGCGCGGGAAGGACCCGGTCAAGCAATTCGCCGATCGTTTCGCCGCCGAGAAAGCGCGTTTCCTCGGGCACGATGCCGTCGAAGATCGTCAGGAACGCACGCTCGATTTCGGCCGGCGGCAAATCGGGCAATCGTCCCGATCGAATCTCGCGCCACTCGGGCCAGCTTTCGATCTCGACTTGCTTGCCGAGCGGATCGTCATCGTCGCGCCGTTTCGCATTACTGTTTGGGTTGCCGCGCTCATCGCCCTGGCTCGCGCCCATGGCCTGACGCATCTGAGCAATCACGCACTGCGCGGTTTCGATCGTGCGCGGCAGGCCGCTTGCGATGACGCGATCGAATTGCACATTGGCCGAGGCAAATGCCTGGCCTGCCGCTCGCGCTTGCGCTTGGCCTCGTTCGTTGAGCGGCACCGTATCGGGATCGATCGCCCGGCCCGAGTCGTCGAAGTAGGTCACGTCGCCATGCCGCATCAGGAAGATGCGCCGCCGCTTCGGGATCTTGAACTCGGGCATCGCGGTGGTCCGTTATCGATAGCGCGCAGGCCGCTTTTCCAGAAAGGCAGTGATGCCTTCCAGCCCCTCGCGGTGATGCAGCGAGGCGACGAAGTGGTCGCGCTCCAAGTTCAGCTGATCGGGCAACGACTGCTCGCCGGCGGCGGCCACGAGCGTCTTGATGCGGCTCGTCGCATTGGGCGAGCCGCGGCCGAGCTCGTCGGCCCACGCGATCGCCGCATCGCGGACGTGCCCCGGCCCGGGCTTCACGAGGCGGTTGACGAGGCCGAGCGCATGAAGACGCGCCGCGGAGATCGGTTTGGCGTCGAGCAGCACTTCCGTCGCGAGCTGGCGCGGCAGCGACTGCCCGAGGAACCACGAGCCGCCGCCGTCAGGTGTCAGCCCGACGCGCGCATACGACATGACGAACTTCGCATCTTCTGCCGCGACGATCAGATCGCAGGCGAGGGCAAGCGAAAACCCGGCCCCGGCCGCCGCGCCGGCCACCGCGGCGATGACGGGTTTCGTCGACGTGCGCAGCGCCAGAATCCATTGACCGAGCAGGTCGATGCTTTGCGCCTGGACGGAGGGGTCTTTCGCGCGGTTCTCGAGCAGCCGGTTCAAATTGCCGCCGGCGCAGAAGAAATCGTCCGCGCCCGTCAGCACGACGGCGCGAATCGAGGCGTCACGCTCGGCCGTCTCGAGCGCGACGATGCCGGCCGCGTACATGTCCGGATGCAGCGCGTTGCGCGCGCCGGGGTTCGAGAGCGTCAGGACGAGCGTCGATTCGCTCTCGGGTGGCCGCGCCGCCAGAAGTTCCGCGCTCATGATCGTCAAAGGCGCGAAAGCCGCTCGAGCGCCGTCGCGAGGGTTTCCTCGCGCTTCGCGAAGCAAAAGCGCACGACGCCCGACTCGTGCCGCTCATGATAGAACGCCGACACCGGAATGGCGGCCACGCCGATCTCGCGCGTGAGCCACTTCGAGAAATCCTCTTCGGACATATCGCTGATCGCCGAGTAATCGACGCACTGGAAGTAGGTGCCCTCGCAAGGCAGCAGCTTGAAACGCGTACCGCCCAGGCCGTCGCGGAAAAAGTCGCGCTTGCGCTGATAGAAGGCGGGCAGTTCGAGATAGGGCGCGGGATCGCCCAGATAGTCGGCGATGCCGACCTGCATCGGCGTGTTCACCGTGAACACATTGAACTGATGCACCTTGCGGAACTCGGCCGTAAGCGGCGCCGGCGCCGCCACGTAACCGACCTTCCAGCCCGTCACGTGAAAGGTCTTGCCGAAACTCGAGACGACGAAGCTGCGCGCCGCGAGCTCGGGATAGCGCGCGACGCTCTGATGTGGCGCGCCGTCGTAGACCATGTGCTCGTAGACCTCGTCCGAGACGATGAGCACGTTCGTGCCGCGCACGATGTCTTCGAGCTTGCGCATGTCCTCGGCGTGCCAGACAGTACCCGTCGGGTTGTGCGGCGTGTTGATGAGAATGAGCCTCGTGCGCGGCGTGATGGCGGCCGCCAGCTTGTCGAACGGCACCCGATAGTCGGGCGCTTCGAGCGTCACGAAGACGGGCGTGCCGCCGGCGAGCTCGATCGACGGCAGATAGCTGTCGTAGGTGGGCTCGAGCACGACGACCTCGTCGCCCCGATGCACCGTCGCAAGGATCGCGGTCAAGAGCGCCTGCGTTGCTCCCGCCGTGACCGTGACTTCGGTCAGCGGATCATATCGCCGTCCGTGAATCGCCTCGATCTTGCTCGCGATCGCATCGCGCAGCGCAGCGATGCCGGCCATCGGCGGGTACTGGTTGTGACCATCGCGCATGGCCTTCGCGACCGCGTCGACGATGCGGGCGTCGCAGCCGAAATCGGGAAATCCCTGGCCGAGGTTGACGGCTTCATGCTCCGTCGCGAGCGCGCTCATGACGGTGAAGATCGTCGTGCCGACATTCGGCAGACGCGAGGGAAACTCGGGAGGCGCTACGTCGTGCGCGCGTTGCGTTGGCTCGTGCGGTGCGTTCATGGGGCGCTCGAAGTGACGATAGGTTCATGCAGCATGCAGGCGGCCGCGAACGGCGCCGGCTGGGCGATGCGAAAGCCGAAATCGCGCGCGGTGCGCCGCGCGAGCTTGAGCAACGCGCGGTCCTTCGAGACGAGCCAGTCCGCACCGGCCGAATGGGCGAGCTCGAGAAATTTCTGATCGTCGCGATCCTTGCAGCGCGGCAGCGTGGCCGCGCCGGCGGGCGGCTCGGCCGGCAGTGTCATGACCGAGAGCCGCGCGACCGACGCGAGCGCCTCCTGCTTGTCGACGGCGCGGCGCGTGAACTGCGGATAGTCGAGCACGCGCGAGAGCTCGGCGAGGCAGCGCGCATCGATGACGGCGTCGAGCGCACCGCTGCGCAAGGCGGCATGGATCGGGCGCGTGGCCGCGTCGTCGAACACGAGGATGTCGATCCAGACATTCGAATCGAGGACGACCCTAGGCGCGGCGCGCGAGGCATCGGGACCAGAAAGACTAGGCATTCGCTACAATCGGGCTTTTCGCGTTCTCCACCCGGCACATCGTGCCGGCCAGCCTCCATGATAATTGTTTTGTCTCCGGCGAAGTCGCTCGACTACGAGACCCCGCCGCACGTTCGACGTCACACGATTCCCGACTTCGTCGAGGACGCCGCGCAGCTCGTGGAGGGCTTGAGGCGTTTGTCGCCGCAACAGATCGCGACGCTGATGGGCGTTTCCGACTCACTCGCGCAGCTCAATTTCCAGCGCTATGCCGACTGGTCGCCCGAGTTCGGCTTGCACAACGCGAAACAGGCTGTGCTCGCGTTCAACGGCGACGTCTATGAGGGATTCGACGCGAAATCGCTGTCGGCGGCCGATCTCGATTACGCGCAGCAGCACGTGCGCGTGCTCTCGGGTCTTTACGGTCTGCTCCGTCCGCTCGATTTGCTGCAGCCGTACCGTCTCGAGATGGGAACGCGTTTTTCGAACGCGCGCGGCAAGGACCTCTACGCGTTCTGGGGCGAGCGCATTACGGATGCGCTCAACGCGCAGCTGCGCCAGAAAAAGCGCGGCGCTCGCGTACTGGTCAATTGCGCCTCGGAGGAGTATTTCAAATCGGTCAAGCCCAAGCGGCTCGAAGCGCCCGTGGTTACGCCGGTATTCGAGGACTGGAAGGGTGGCCGCTACAAGGTCATCAGCTTTCACGCCAAGCGCGCGCGAGGACTGATGGCACGCTTCGCTGTCGAACACCGCCTCGGCGCGCCCGAAGAATTGAAAGCCTTCGCGGCCGAGGGTTATTCGTTCGACGAAGCGGCGTCGAACGATGCCACCTATGTTTTTCGCCGCCGCGTCGGCGATTGAGACTCCCATGACACTTTCGATCACCAGCAATTTCGATGGCGGCGCGGTCCAGGTTCTGTCTTGCGAGACGGCCGGCGATATCCGCTTGCGCATTCGCCCCGACAGCCATGCCGAGTTCGCGCAGTGGTTCTACTTTCGGCTCTCGGGCGCACGCGGCGAGCGCTGCGTGATGACGTTCGAGAACGCGGCCGATTGCGCGTTCGCGCAAGGATGGCACGGCTACCGCGCAATGGCGAGCTACGACCGGGTCAACTGGTTTCGCGTTCCCACGTCGTATGACGGCCGGGTGCTGACGATCGACCACACGCCCGAATTCGATCGCATTTACTACGCTTACTTTGAGCCCTACAGCGAGGAGCGGCACGCGGAGTTTCTCGGCGCGCTGCAGCAGATGCCCCATGCGACACTCGTCGAGCTCGGCCAAACGGTCGAGGGGCGTCCTGTCTCGCTGCTGGCGCTCGGCGCGCACGAAGCCGCCGACGCAGCGAGGCACGAGGGCGCCGCGGCAAAGAAGAAAGTCTGGATCGTCGCCCGCCAGCACCCCGGGGAAACGATGGCCGAATGGTTCGTCGAAGGGCTCGCGAAGCGACTGGCGGGGTGGGGCGACTGGTCGGGCGATCCGGTCGCGCGCAAGCTTTTCGAGCGCGCCGTGTTCTACATCGTGCCGAACATGAACCCCGACGGCAGCGTACACGGCAATCTGCGCACGAATGCGGCAGGCGCGAATCTCAACCGCGAATGGATGGATCCGGATCCGGAACGCAGCCCCGAGGTGCTCGCGGTACGCGATGCGATTCACTCGATCGGATGCGATCTGTTCTTCGATATTCACGGCGACGAGACGTTGCCTTATGTGTTCGTCGCCGGCTGCGAGATGCTACCCGGCTTCACGGCGCACCAGGCGGCCGAGCAAGCGGCCTTCATCGAAGCGTTCAAGCAAGCGAGCCCTGATTTTCAGGACAAGCACGGCTACGAGTCGGGCAAATACCAGGAAGACGCACTGAAGCTCGCTTCGAAGTACATCGGCCATACATTCGGCTGCCTGTCGCTGACGCTCGAGATGCCGTTCAAGGACAATGCGAATCTGCCCGATGAGCGAGTCGGATGGAACGGCGAGCGTAGCGCGGCGCTCGGCGCCGCCATGCTCGGCGCCGTGCTGCGCCATCTCGAAACGTTCGCGTAAAGCGCCGCCCCGCGGCTTCCCGCGGCTAGTGCCCGACACTAGGTGCCGCCGCCGCGCTTTTTCCTCTGAGCCTGGGCTCGCTGCGTCGTTCTTTTCGTCGTGTGCTTCGACCCGTGCTTGCCTTTGCCCTTCTTCGTCGAGCGCTCAGCGCGCGGCTTGGCCGGCGGCACCGGGTCATTCCAGCTGAATGCCAGCATTTGCTGGCCGACATAGCCGCAGCGAAACTTCAGATCGTAGGGAGCGTGATCTTTGTCGCGCGCGATGCCTTGCCCTTCGACGGTGACGACATTGTCGACCTTGATCCGCTGCTTGCCTTCGTCGAACGAATCGTTCCACGGCGTAATCGTGGCATGCTGGCTGTCGAACGATTCGGGCGCGAATTCGACATGATCGATGACGTTCGACGTGCTGGCGACGAAGCTGCCGTGCGCGGCGCAATCGGCGACGAGCGGATCGGCGTGCATGTCGCCGACAAACTTGGCGATCAATTCGTTGCGCTGATCGATCAGATCGGCGCGGGCGGGGGTGACGAAGGCGAGAGGCAATGCGGCGAGCGCAACCGTCAGCGATCGGACAAGCCGACGCAGGCGGCGTGATGTGTTGGAGCTATCCATCCAGTTGATATTATCGAGATGTCACTTGGCCAGACGCCCCTCCGACACTGCCCTTGGGCAGCCTAACGGCGGAAATGGCGGGACGTCAGTGTGGCGGGCGCACTTCGCTAAGATGCCGCAGTCGCCGATAGAGTTCAACCGATCCGTGAACATTTGTGCCGCGGCAATGCCCGGCTCGAGCGCGGCGCGAAAGGCGAAGCTCGGGCGACACGGGCCGCGTGAGTCGCAATTGGGGGTGAACGTCGATGCAACGACTGACGATTACGTGCGCGGCCCCCCGAGGCGATAGCGGCGAACGTCGTTGGTGGTGACCCATGTCGGCTTGTAGACGGCGATGAGCGCCGTCGACATGCCCGTGAACCATGCTTCCCCGAGCGCGAGCAGGAGCACGCTCAATGCATAGCCGGCGGGGATGATGATCTTCGGCGAGCCACCCGCCAGCCCGACATGAAACCCGATCGCGACGGCCGAAGCGAGGGCGACGGCCACGGCGGGCGAGACGAAGCCTTGGATGGCGATGAATACGAAGAGATTGCGGGGCAGCCAGGCGAGTGAGGCGCGCTGCAACAGCGACGAGATGCCCACCGGCATTGCGCCGTAGACGAGGAACGTGAGCGCGATGCCTTGCCAGGCCGCGTCGAAGACGACGGCCGCGATCCCCGACACGGCAGCCATCGCGACGAGCGCGAGCGCCCAGTCGAACAAGGTCACGAAAAGGGTGGCGCCGAGCAAGTGCATGACTGGGCCGTCTTCGAGCCATGCATTGCTTGCCCATAACACCGAGATAGCGACGATGATGGCGAGCCACACGTGCTGCAGCGTCGCGTCCTGCAAGCGCTTGAACGGCCTGCGCAGCACCGCGAGCGCGAGAAGCCCTGCCGCGGCGACCCAGGCACCGATGGAAACCCACAGCGGAAGCGGCGTATAAAAGAACCCCATGTCGCCATATTACTCGTTGGAATCCGAAACCGGGAGCCGTTGCTGGCCCGACGCCGGTGCGCCGAGCAGTGCTTTCCGTGCTTATCGCGAGCCGGTATTCGTTACCGTCTTGCGGAACGGCGTTGCAGGTTCGGCAGCCATTGGCAGGCTATTCGTTTCCTCTTGCCGCGGCAATGGATACTTGAATGTGGTGCGGCGGCGCAACGGTACCGGGCCTGGCTGGCCTATCGCGGGTTTCGGCGCGTGTTCGTGCTCGCCGCGCAACACTTCGAGCTGCGGCGTGAGCCATCCGTTGTAGATGGCGACGGCCGCGGCGCGATTCGGCGCGCCGAGTTGCTGGAAGATGCTCGCGAGGTGAATCTTGACCGTGCCCTCGCTGATACCGAGCGTACGGGCGATCATCTTGTTGGTGCTGCCCATATGAACACAGCGCATGATCTGCTCCTGCCGCGGGGAAAGGGCCGGCGCAAAGCGGGCGCGCCGCGCGGACGGCGGCGTCAGCTCGCAGACGAGCGCGGGCGGCGGCGCCGAGACGTCGGGCGCAGTGCCTTCCTCGTGCATGAAAGCGCCGTGCGGCGCGTAGTGCCCACCTGCCAGCACCAGCTCGACGAGGCGCAAAATCAGTTTGGGATTCGTGCCGCGCGGGATGACGCCTTGCACGCCCTCGTCCATCAGCAGCCGGACGCGGGACGCGGACGCATCGTCGACGAACACCGCCACGCGCAGGCCGGGCTGCTCGGCGATCAGCGCGCGCACTTCCGAGACGCGCATCGCGTCGTGCCAGTCGACGACGAGCAAATCGACCGGTGCTCGCCGCAACGCCCGGCACGCCTGCGTCCAATCCCTTGCTTCGCAAAATCGTGCGTGCCGATTGATCTGCCGCAACAGTGCCTTGAGACCGTCGCGCCGCTCTGCTTCAGAACCGAGAACTGCGAACCGCATACTTTGCCTCCTGGTAGTCCAATGCGGCGCCGCCGCGGCGGCCCGACAGCGGGCCGGCCGCGCTCCTCTCGTGCCGCCGACGCAATGATGACAAATTCCTTACGAGCGGACGGCTAGCCGGACGGCATAGGACGCGCGCCGGCACGCTCGGCGTGCAGCTGGCGGTTGGCGGTTGGCGGTTGGCGAAGTATGGCTCGCCAAGGGAGCGACGGGCTCCCTTGCGGCGGGATCGGCGGGACGGTGCCCCGGCAAAGTCCCCTTTGAAGAAACCTGGGGGGGCACGCTAACGGGGCGGGAGCGAGTGGACGACTCAGTGGAAATGCGGCTGAGCGGGCTCGGCGTCTTCGGGCATCTCGGCGTGGACAATTTCACCGAGCGGATCCGCGTAGAGCGGAACGCCGCAATCGTCACAATATTCGGGCTCGAAACGGCCAGCGTGCCGGCGGATGTCGGTGAGACCCGCCTCCTTGAGCAGCGCGATGATTTCCTCGAGCGGGCCTTCCACTTCCTCGGTCTCCTCGTCGATCGAGAGCTCGCCGTTCTCGCGGCCGTAGAGCGGCCAGACGACGCCATAGATCACGTCGTTGCTGCCGCGGCGCGTGAAGCCGATCCGGTACTCGTCGATGCGCCGCTCGCCGAAGCCGGCGACGACCGCGCGCAAATCCTGCGCCGTCGCGCCGATCGTGTCATAGAGGTAGCGGATGGCGGTGCGCACCGTGTGCGGGCGCACGCGCTCGTCCGCGTCGCGGCAGGCGGAGTAGTAGGCGTCGGGCAGCAGGCATTCGAATTCGCAGCCGGGCAGGACGACCGCGAGGTTGGCGCCGCCTTGCGACGTCCACTGCTCCAGGCATTGCCCGCGCTCGATGCGCGCGCCGTTTTCTTCCTCTTGCCAGCGAAAGAGTGGCGCACCGACGGGCGCCGCCACCACGGCGAGCAAAAAGCGCGGATCGGCGAGGATAGGCGAAGTCTCCGGCAGCTCACCGAAGTTCATCTTGGCAGGCGTGCCGTTCACGGCGGCTTGAATCAGTTGCTGCGCCACGCGGTACGTCTCCACATGGTGGCGGGGCAGCTGGTCGATGCTGTAGAGGAAAGGCGCGAGCGCGACGCGTGTACCGTCGGCCAGTACGTGCGCTTGAAGATGGGCCCGCAGGGCATCGACCGATTCGGTCTTGAGCGAACCCGAAGGGATGATGTAGCGCGTCCACGCCAATATGGGCGCCGCGATCAACAATGCTTCGTAGGAAGCGCCTTCGTGCTCGATGACGAACGATTCACTGTGCGTTTCCGCCATGTCCGCGAGCGCGCCGTAGGCGTCCGGGTGATTCTGCTGAAGGTGATCGAGCGCGGCGTCGAGCGTGGTCTGATTGCCATTGCGGACGATCTTCGCAAGCAACGTGTCGAGCTTCGCTTCCCAGAAGCGGTCCTCGATACGGCTGCCGGAGGCGAAAAGCGCGAGCGACAAGCCGACGAGCTTGTCGGCATCGGGGGGAAGGCGTTTGGCGATTCGCGAGCGCATAGTGAGTGAATAGGATGTTCATTCGATGAACCTTCCATTCTAGTCGTTTCCGGCACCGTGAGCCCCGACTGCGCAAACACGAGGAGGCTATTCTTCACTTGCCACGCTTCGCGAAGCGGCCTAGAATCACGCCCTTTCGCGCGGTCGGCGACGGCGGCGCGAGAGAGGGAAGTGGAACGGCGAGCGGCGCGCATCGTGCTGTAAATACGAGGCGCGCGGCCAGCGGTTGGCGGGTCAGTGATGTGGCGCTGAGCAGCGTGCGACGCAATCAAAAAACTCGTTGACGACTGGCTGGTGACGCTGCATAATCTCGCTTCTCTGCTGCTGATGCAGCAACGCAAGACGGCGGTGCCGAAGGGTAGTGGTGGTAGCGGCGCCGAGGCGGTTGAGCGAACGATCTTTAACAATTCACAGCCGATAAGT